>NZ_JBLWXN010000025.1:0-8607 GCF_048267425.1 Terasakiella sp. | reverse complement strand
CATCATCATTCCCCCAATATATGGCAGTCTTACCCACCAATTCATAACTGTTGGTTCGGTTGAATAAGAGGTCTTTGTGCTTCAAATATAACTTTGGCAAACTATCGGATTCATACTTCAAATATTTGAATTTTCCGTCCATCAGTTCTCGGTTTTGAATATGCCCCATTGCATAAACAGGCACCCCTGAACTTTCCGTAGCCATTGCCTTTTCAGATGTTCCATATTCTGATGACATAAACAAATCACCAAAGCGGACCCATTTCCAATCCCTCGGCAGATTACACGGTTCATCCCGAAGGTTGATTTCCGGCAGCGGTTTTTGCTTTTTAATAACCTTCGCTTCAATCAACTTCTCTTTTTCATCCGAAACCTTCTCCAACAAAACACTGGCGGGTTCATCGTTTGGGTCTTGGGGGACGAGTTTGCCTTGGACGGCGAGTTGGAGGATGGTGGCACGTAGGGTTTTGACGGTTTGGGGGTCGTTGAACCAGTTTTGGAAGTTGTTTTGAGTGATAGACCAATTGGTGTTGATATCGGCTGCGTCAGCTGCTTCTGTCAGGTGATGTAGGGTCGAGGCCACGCAGTCGCGTTTCAGGGCCACGTGCTCGTTCTGTTGGGCTTCCAGTTCATCACACACCCCCATCAATTCATCCACCTTCGCCACAATCCTCTTTTGCTCGGTCAGTGGGGGGATAGGAAATGGGGTATGGATAATTTTTACCCTTGAAATGTTTGGCTGTGCTCCACCAGCACCTTGGTCTGTAAAAATAGGTCGATATGCTTTTAAGCCTATGTGGAGATATTCATTGAAAACACCATCAAACGGTGTGCAAGCACACACTGCCTGATTGGTTGTGCATTCAATACCTGCAACGGCAGTTTTACCAATTGTGGCACCATACATGGCAACCATCACATCACCGGGCATATTCACACGCAATGACGATTTTTGGAGTGCTTCTTCTGTAACGGTTTCTTCGGAACTGGTAATAACACCACCAGTCAATTCACCAGATTTAAACCAAGGAATTGTTCCGCCATAAAATGTTGATTGCTTCCGGTTTGGAGTTGCACCAGCACCCCAATCACCTAATTCACCAAATCGACACCATCTCCATTTTGCTGGTATAGAGAAGTATTTTTCTCCGTCTTCGACCTCTGAAAATGGTTGGGCTTTGCGTATTTTTTTTTGACGAATTAAATCATCTCGATACGCTGCAATTCGCTCAAATAATAAGCTTGCAGGCTCATCATCTGGGTCCTGTTCAACCAACTTCCCCTGAACCGCTAATTGCAAAATCAAATCCCGCAGTTTTTTAATCCCACCCGGCCCCTGTGCCAGATGTCCGAACTGGGTGAAGAAGATGTCCTTATCCATGGTGATTACACTCCATCGCCGTTGCTCAGGGCTTCGGCGAGGATGGCTTTCAACTGGGCCTGTGTCTTCATCATCGCTTCTTGGTTTGCCTCAAACTTCTTCAACAGGACAGACGGTGGCGTATGTTCGGCATCCACCACATTCGGGTTTGAAATATCGAGGTTGTAGTTATTGTCGATGATCTGCTGAACCGGAACCTGCCATGCGAATTCGTTCTCGGTGCGGTTATTCCACCATGCTTTTTCCGGTTCGAATTCCTCAATCCGCATGGGCTTGGTTTTGTTGTAGCTTTTGACGCCTTCCGGGTAGGGATGTTCGTAATACCAGACGCTCTCGGTCTTCGTGCCTTTATCGAAGAACAGGATGTTGGTTTTAATGCCCGTATAAGGGTTGAACACGCCATTGGGCAGCCGCACGATGGTATGGAGATTACATTCGCTGAGCAATTTTTCCTTGATGCGGGTCTTGATACCTTCGCCAAAAAGCGTGCCATCGGGCAGGACCACGGCGGCCCGACCATCTTTTTTCAACAGATTGATGATCAGCACCAAAAACAGATCGGCGGTTTCCCGCGTTCTGAATGTGGCGGGGAAATTATTTTCGATGCCGTCTTCTTCCATGCCGCCAAAGGGCGGGTTGGTCAGGATGACTTCGACGCGGTCTTTGGGGCCATAATCACTGTAGGATTTATTCAGCGTATTATCGTGGCGAATGTTGGTCGGCACGTCGATCCCATGCAGGATCATGTTGGTGGTGGCGAGCAAGTGCGGCAGGGCCTTTTTTTCCACCCCATAGATGGAACCATTGATGGTGGTGCGGTCCTCGGCACTTTTTTCATATTTCCGGCGTTTATGATCAATCGCACAGGCCAGAAACCCGCCTGTGCCGCATGCCGGATCAAGCACTTTATCATCGAGTTGCGGGTCCACCATATCGACCATGAACTGGGTCACCGCCCGTGGGGTATAGAATTCACCAGCGTTGCCAGCCGATTGCAAGTCTTTGAGGATTTGCTCATAGATGTCGCCGAACATATGGCGATCTTCGGTGCTGTTAAAATCGATCTCGTTAATCTTGTTGATGACCTGACGCATCAACGTGCCGGACTTCATGTAGTTGTAGGCATCCTGAAAGACATTGCGGATCACCACGGCCTGCGGCCCAGCGGTGGTCGGTAGCTCGGTCAGGGTGGGGAACAGGTCCGTATCCACGAAGTTTTGAAGCTCGTCGCCCGTTATCCCCTCGCTATCTTTGGCCCAGTTGCACCACCGCAGACGGTCCGGCAGGGGAGATTGGAAATCATCATCCAGCAATTCCTGCTCGGCTTCCCGGTCATCAACGATTTTCAGGAAGAACATCCAGACCAATTGCCCGATGCGTTGGGCATCCCCATCTACGCCCACGTCTTTACGCATGATGTCTTGGATGGATTTGATGATCCCGGAAACGTTACCCATAAATTATTAGCCTTGCTTGAAAATTTCTTGTTCTAATTCAATAATCGCATGGGCGTAGTTGTCCTTACCGCCAAACACATCACGAATAATCTCCACCGGGGAGCCGAATGAGTTGAGCGGGTGGAGTTGCAACACCCGACGATCTTCCAAGGTGTTTAGCCCTTGGTCTGCATATTTGTCCAGCAGTCCTTCTAAGACGGCACGGGCTTTATCTTCGTATCGAGCGAAATAATTACGCTTCTTGACGTTCTCCGCCCTCTCACGACGTGTGAGCGGTGGTTGGCCGTAGGCGACGTGACAGATCAGATCGAACGCCCCCATAGACTCCCCATTCGGGATTTCGGCACGCAGGGCATCAAGGATGATGCCTTGGGCCGTGAGTTCTTCGATGATAGCGGATTTTTTCTCCGCCTCATTCCAACGTTTGAGGAAATCATCAAGGGAGGCAAATTGCTTCATCACGCTCTTGCGGGTGTAATCTTCCAAGCTTTCGGTGATCAGGTTGTTATCCGCATCAAGATATTCAATCCGGCGACCAACGACTTCGACCGCGACGTTATTGACGTAATATTTGGTGCGGCCTTCACCGTCGCTGCCGCCTGTGTCCTCCCCGTCGTCGGTTCCGGTCTCGTCTTCTTCCCAGTCCAGATCATCAACCGGAATGTCTTCACCCTCGATTTCAACCGTGCTGTCGTCATCGGGTGTCTCGCCCGTTGGCGTCCATGTCTCCCCATCAATGATCTGTTCGGGGATGCCGTCGAACTTGGGATCATAGAAAAGCTCGGTCGCTTTTTTGAAATCCATGATGGTAAAATATCGTTTTCCGAATTCCTCATTCACCCGCGTGCCACGCCCAATGATCTGTTTGAACTCAGTCATGGACTGGATGCGTTGATCAAGCACAATCAGCTTGCAGGTCTTGGCATCAACGCCTGTGGTCATCAGCTTGGAGGTGGTCGCGATCACCGGATAGCGTTCTTCCGGATGGATGAAATTGCCAAGTTCGGCCTTACCTTCGGGGCTGTCGCCTGTAATTCGCATAACATAGCGGGTGCTTTCGGCCATACGGTCCGGGCAGACGTTTGCGATCGCCTGACGCATGCGTTCAGCGTGGTCGATGTCTTCACAGAAGATGATGGTTTTATCAAACGGGTTGGTCTGTTTGAGATATTCAACAACCTTCTGGGCAACAAGTTCGGTGCGTTGCTCCAACACCAATGTGCGGTCAAAATCCCGCTGGTTATAGGTGCGTTGCTCAATCAGATTGCCGTTTTTATCAAGCTGGCCTTCTTCGGGGGTGAAGCCTTCTAGGTCTTTGTCCAAATCGAACTTGATAACCTTGTAAGGGGCCAAAAAGCCATCATTGATGCCCTGTTTCAGTGAGTAGGTGTAAATCGGATCACCGAAGTAGGCGATGTTGGAAACGTCTTTAGTTTCCTTCGGCGTTGCTGTCAGGCCGATGTGGGTGGCCGAGCTAAAATGATCCAAAATCTCACGCCAAGCAGATGCTTCCGACGCCGAGCCACGATGGCATTCATCAATGATGATCAGATCGAAGAAATCGGGGGAGAATTGTTTGAAGATTTTCTTTTCTTCTTCACTGCCTGTTGCGGCCTGATAGAGCGACAGATAAATCTCGTAAGACTTATCGACCATCCGTTTCTGGATTTTGGTCATTTTATCGCCAAAGGGGGAGAAATCCTGCTGCTTCGTTTGGTCCACCAAGATATTGCGATCTGCCAAAAACAAGATGCGTTTCTTGGTCTTGGACTTCCAAAGACGCCAGATGATCTGGAAGGCGGTATAGGTTTTGCCTGTCCCGGTCGCCATGACCAGCAGGATACGGTCCTGAGCGTTTGCAATGGCCTCTACCGTCTTGTTGATGGCGAGCGATTGGTAATAACGCGGGGCTTTGCCAGAACCATCGTCATAATAATCCTGCTCCACAATATCGGCAGCATCATCTGCGATCCCTTTATGGGCCTTGTATTTCGCCCAGAGGTCTTGCGGGGACGGGAACTGGTCAATCCCAAGCTCGCTTTCCAGCTTGCCCGATGACAGGGTTTTATCGTGAAACAGAAAGCTTTTGCCGTTGGTTGAAAATGCAAATGGCACGTCCAGCAGTTCCCGGCATTCCAGATAGCCAAGGGCCTGCTGCATGCCTTTACCGACAGAGAATTTCTGTTTTTTGACTTCGATGCAGGCGAGCGGGATGTTGGCTTTGTGATAGAGGACAATATCGGCGAACTTCTTCGGGCCACGAGCAGTCATATTGCCCCGCACGACGATGCGACCATCGGTTAGCGGTGTCTGCTGCTTGATCTGCGTCTTGATGTCCCATCCGGCCTTTTTCAGTGCCGGAATGATGATTTTTGTTTCGACGTCCGTTTCGGAAAGTTCCACGCCCAATCCTCTGTTTTTTCTTCACATTATTCAGGTGCAGGAAAGGTAGCATAAACTCGTTTAAGTAATGAAATAGAAAATGAAAAACTGAACTGTAAAATTGGAATCAAATGAGCATTTGATGCAGTTGCTATTCGGCTACGGCTGCGATTTCATGTTTACGGAGAATGGTTCCGGTGATGACTTTAGCGAACTCATCAATGATGTTCGTCCGTGACCAAACCACCAGCATAGACGCAAAAGGGGCCTGCTGGCGTGCTTCACCAAATCGTAGACGTTTCTGGATGAACAACACGTCAGCAGATGGCGTGATCAGTGTATGAAAATACTCGGTGTTCGTTCGGCACGGCAGCAAAGCGACGATGGTTTCGGCATTGCCGTTATAAAATTCCTCATGGGCCTTTGCAACCCACGTTCCCAGCGTTGAATAAGGCGGATTTAGATAAACATTCTTGGCGTTCCAAGGCTGTTTCAGGCCGTCATGTTCTTCGTAAAAGTGGGTTTCAGCAACCACATAACTATCTGCGTTGGTCGCGGGGTCGAGGTCGAACACCGGGATCACTGCATAAATTTTTTCAAGGAAGTCTTTTGATGTATTCCAAGAGTTTGTAGCCCCTTGTTTATAGTGCAACCGCCGTTGTTTTCGCACGGACAAGGATGTTTTATAGAACGTCAGCACCGCATAAAATGACGACAATCGGCCGCGACCTTTTTCCAGATTAATCAATGTTGGCTGGGTCAGGCCCGTCATTTCGCAAACATGTCGTTGCGAATACTTGCGGCTCCGTCGGATTGACTTGAGTTGTTCGCCCAACCTTTCAACCAGTGGCAATCCCGTCAATTCCAATCCAAGACCACTCAAAACAGTTTGCAGCGTTTGGAGGCTACCGATGTCATTTTCGATATTGCGAATAGCCTCTACTGTTATCGATATTTCTGTCGCCAAGGTCGCCTGACTGATTGCAAGCTCTTTCCGAAATTGTCGGATTTTATGACCAATCATGCTAAAGTAAACCACACCTATTTTTACCATGGTTTTCTTTAGCAGGTTTTATCCGGCATGCAAATGCGATTTGCTATTTTTCGATTTCCTCGGAACTAAATCCACTCGCCCCCATTTCCGACCAAGCTGATCTGCGGTTCAGCTAAATTGAGCGTGCCATCAACACCAATAATATCAACCGTTGGGGCCGACAGAATTTCATTCATGGCTTGCATCTCATCCGTATGAAAGATCGCGACGTCAACGACAACATGAAGTAGCTGGCTGGTGTCCCCAAGCCCTTTCAACATCAATTGTCGCACATTCCCAACAATTGCGTTCAGGCATGGAAAATGGACTTCAACTTTGTCCATTCTAAATGGCGACAGCCGGGTCGCACTCCGAGCTAAGATCACAATACTGAACTGGTAGACCTGTTCTAGTGGTGGTGTGGGTTGTTCTTGTTCGTAGGTAATTTCGCGACATCTCATGTTGGTTTCCTTTACTGATGTTCCCCTTTATTTATCCGGGATGAACAACATCTGAGTTCAACATTGATAAATAGCCATGATGAATTAACAACCATGGAGATTTCGATGATAATCAAAGTTGAAAACTTACCTTTGCATGAGGAAGTATTCGAATTCCTGCGTGCTAATTATTACTTGGCTGATGCTGCTGACATGAGCAGAAAAATGGGTAAAAGCCGCTCCTACATGGCGAGTTTGCGATATAGCTGCCATGAACCCAGCAGGGACGCCTACAACAGTCTGTTCGGCTATTTACAGGAATGTTTAGCGGAGACAACCGATGGTGATTTGCGTAATTGCCTAGAGACTTACATCACTCGCATTCACAGCGAGGTGTTGGCATGACCTGTCTGACTGTCCTGCCGGTAAAGATATCCGGCACGATTCCGCAATGCTACATTCCCAACCAATTATTTTGCCCGAAGATTGTTTGCAATGAACACCACATCTTCGCAACTGATCTAAAAATAAGAAAAACGGGCGATGATGTTTTCCCAATATATAAGCTTGAAGTCGTGGGTCACATTATCATTCAAAACGGGTTTGGTGAGGGAACGGTTGAGGCGTTGCAGAACAGACCTTTTGCCCAGTTCGAATCTGACGGTATCACTGCGATCATTTGGGACTGTGTAATCTCTGTCGGTCTGTCAGAAGCCCGAAGTATCGACCTTACCTTCAATACAATAACGAATTCGTTTGAGGAGCAAATGATATGACCAGTCTCAATGCTTTTACGCCATCAAAAAAGCCAAACTTCGATGACTTCAAATATTGCCTCGGTATTGATTTGGACGCAGCACGACTTGATCGACTGTTGGACTTATTACCGCATATGTCATCTGTAGCCGTTTCATCATTAATGCACAGCAATGACATGGACCAGTTCTGTTCTGACATGCTCCGCATGTGGAAGGACTATGTAAATATCGAAGTTTGGTTCAATGACTGCGAAGAAGGCATGAATTTGCTGAATTTGCTGGATACCAAGCCTGATTTCTTCCGAGTTCGACAATAACATCGTAATTGCGATTTGCTATTCTGCTATTTCTGCGACCTCGTTGTTTTTTCAACGGGGTCGTTGTGTATTTTACATACCGAGCCATTCTTGACCGACGTGGACGTCATCTGTTTACTTCCGCATGTTCCATACATCGGCTTTTACTCACATAACCCATTTGAAATGTTTTTTGAAGTTCAGCTACATATTGATTGGGAAATAGGAATAAAGCTTCAATTAATTCCTATTTGTTTATGTTTTGGATTCTCTCAAAAAAAAGCAGGAATAGGAAATCGCGAGTATAGTTTCAAGTCATGAAAACTCACCATGATAATTTGCACGGAAGTTATTGAATGGACTCTACATTTGACTTTTTGCAGAGCTTTTCATGTAGTTGCAAACCAGCACCAAATTTGACAAATATGATTTGTAAGTTAGCATTTGATGTAATGACCAAGGATGCTTTTTAATGATTTCACTCATCTTTTCAAACCAAACAAAACCATTATCTACAACACCACGTCGTGACCCCGTTGATGTTTTCGAGAACTCGCTAACACAGCAAATAGACGCATGTAAATTGGCTCAACAAGGCGAAGCCTATATACTAAAACGCCGTCGTTACAATGGCGGCAAAGAGCATTACCTCGACGTTCCGTTACGTCCATGGTGGTGGCAGCACGAAGGCCAGTATTATGTCACGTTGAAATATTCATCACAGACGGTAGCCATCAACGGTCACAAGAGCATTGTAGCAGGAACATCGTTATCCGACGTTGAGGCGGTATTAACGGCGGTGTTAAATGCCATCGAAATCGACGATGCAGATGTGACTACTGCCATCCATGATGCGTATG
>NZ_JBLWXN010000024.1:0-9849 GCF_048267425.1 Terasakiella sp. | reverse complement strand
GCCATAGTGCTCTCCTTCATTTTCTGAAAGAGGTATGAAAAGCTTAGGCAAGTAATTCGGTAACTGTCCCCCGAACTCGCAGGTCCCCCGAACTCGCCCCGAACTCGTCCGAACTCCACCGAACTCGCAACCCCCGAACTACGGAGTCCCCCGAACTACCGTCAACTACCCCCGAACTGGAACTGAACTGGAACTGGAAACGGCTCCAAAAAAGTCATTTTTTGAACAAGAAGTAGAATATTTAGCTGACAAAGAATTTAGCTTTGGGAAACGGGATGACGGATTATGGGAGGCATATAAATGACGACTAATAGATACGAAATTAAAGAACACATAAGGTCTGACCTAGGGCAAAAACTTCGAAGTAAATATCGTGATTACCTTCACGATGTTGCCATGTGTGCTTTCAACAGCAAAGATAACCTACTAGGAATAATATTATTTTTCCATACCGAAGACATGAAGGAACAAGCAAAACTGGATGGAATCGTATCCAATATAAAGGAGTTTTGCCTAAAGGAGCTTTCTCAAGTGAAATGGGAAGAGTTTCAGGCTTATGGCGTCGATATTGAGTGTGACAGCCATGAAAATGTTGTTCACACAAATGGCGGTAATTACCTCATGTACAGACGATAAATAAGAGAAAAATCGATGACATGGCCGTAATAGCGGCTGAAAGCAAATCAGCAAGGCAAAAGTCTTACTGATTTGCTTGCCCGTATCCGGCATAGTCTGCGGACTACGTCCTTCTGTCTACAAGAAGATTTAATCCAACCTACTTCACAATACGCAGATAAGGCACTTTCTGCTCTGATCCCTGAACCAATTGTTCAAATTCATCTGCTGGACGAACCCCAGCAATCAGCCCCTTATTCAAGCAACCTTCCAGTTTCTCAAGCTCAACGCCCTCCCCACTTTCCCACATATCACGCGCACGGATTTCCAATTCGAAAGCGAGTTCATTCATGCATCCCAATACCTTTCGTGAAGCCGTTTTACAGAATTTATAATCATAGCCTGTTGCAATAGAACGTCCGAGAATTTCATTTAAACGTTGAGTGAAAACATCCATAGTGTAATCAGCGGCATCACGTCGATCAAACGGGTGAACCAGCGAATACAAAGTCGTTGCATGGGTATAAAGAACGATATCCAACGGTAACCCAATTTTTAGAACGTTGGCGTACCAACAATTTAAAGGAACAACTTTCTCGACTTCAGGAGCTGGCTGGAGTTTCACTTTCATTACCTTGGCAAGCTTTGCCGTACAGTGGATATAGAGGTCGCTCATTATCTATATTACCCCGCCCTAACCCGCATAATCGGAGATAATCTGGGATGAATTTTTGCCATAAAAGATCGGTCCCTATTACAGAAATCAGGGTTCCAGAAACTGGTATTTTCTCCTTCGGTTAATCTTCTGTAATGCCAAAAGAAACCTTCAATGGGTAAAACGTTCTTTTCCCAAAAAGATTTTGCATGAGGGTGATCTATTAACTTCCCCATAATTTCAGAATTGGAAAGACTGGAATTAATCTGTTCTTCTTTTATATAACACAAATGAACAGGATCAGATGACAACTCCCATGTTCTATCATCCTCATTCCAAACGGTGCTGAATGAATACAAGTCACATGCTTTGTACTCTTCCAAGTCAATCTCAAGATAAGTTACCGGTAACTCATTCACATCCATTCTTTGCGAACGGAACCAATGGGAATATCGGGGTTTATAGAAAGGTCTTCTGTATGTTGCAGTCGCATGATTGAGAGAGCGGATGACAAAATCCACTCTACTGTTCATGTCTAAGTTACTTGTATTATAAACATCAGGTTCATTAGGCAAGTTGACAATTCCAGGAAATATTTCCGTAGCGTTCACCCCATCAAGGTTCCTTGCTCTTGCCTTAGAGCCCATAAAGGTTCTAAGAACCGGCTCAAACCACCCATATCGGACAAATGAATTCCTTGGATATGCCTCTTCAGACCGACTGACTGGGAATACTTGAATTTTAAAAGGGCGCTCGACACTCGCCCAAGGTTCAAGGGAAACAGCAACATTTCCCCTTTCCCCACTTGTGAAACGAACTCCTGCCCACATCAATGCTTCCCGGATCAAATATTCCCGTGAGGCAGAAAGACTTAAATCCCTATTTATGATTTCAAGTGGCGTTTCAGTTTCAACCCGTTGCAAAGCTTGAGCCGCGAGGCCGCACGAAAACGCCAAGTCTTCTGTTGTCCAGTCAAGCAAACCCTTGGCTGCTCTCAGTTCATACCCCTTCACAAAACCTCGCTATGTGTATTTCACACAAAAACATTGACTACGCACAAACAATTAAGTTATGTGTAATACATACAATTAAACAGCTCATGAATTATTTACATCCGCAAAATGAGGTAAACCCATGAGAATTACCAAAACAGTGTTACGTGAACTGAGCACAAATGACAAGGATCTCTTGGTATGGGATGATGCCCAGCCCGGTTTTGGCGTTCGAGTGAAAGCCAACGGCACCAAGACCTTTATGATCCAGTATCGCAATCAGTTTGGACGCATGCGTCGTTATTCTATTGGTCGATTGGGTGACATCACATTAGATCAAGCCCGCAAAGAAGCACGTCGGCTTAAAAGTGAAATCGCTCTGGGTGGTGACCCGGCAGAAAAGCGCAAAGAAAACCGATCAAGTGCCACAGTTGAAGAACTCGCAGAACGCTATATGAATGATCATTGCGAGGGTCGTTGTAAGGAAAGCACCATGCAAGCCCATCGCTGGCTTCTGGATAAGTTTATCTTACCCAAATTTGGTAAATACCGAGTTCTGGAACTTTCCACTCAAGACGTTGCCGCTTACCACAAAAGCCTGAAAGACACGCCATACAACGCTAACCGCACTTTGGGTTTGCTCAAGTCCATTTTTAATAAAGGGGAGCAATGGGGCATTATTCCCCCGAACACCAATCCGGCAGCTCCTCTGAAAGTGTACCGCGAAAACAAACGTAATCGTTTTTTATCATCAAAGGAATATCGCACCCTCTTTCAAACGCTGGATGAACAAGAACGGTTAGGGCTAATCGGTACTTATCAGGCTGCTGCCATTCGTCTCCTTATACTGACAGGCTGTCGCTTGAGCGAAATCCTCACCCTACAATGGCGTATGGTCGATTTGACGCATCGTCGGTTATTACTTGATCGTCATAAGACGGATCGCAAAGGTATCAAGGCTGTGCCCTTGGTTAATCAAGCTCAGTTCCTTTTAGAGAATCTTTCCCCTGTTCCCGGTAATCCTTATGTGATTGTTGGCAAGGAAGAGGGATGTCATTTGGTTAATTTACAAAAGCCTTGGCGCAGGGTGCGCAAAGAAGCCAACCTTGATGATGTTCGCATTCACGACCTGAGACACAGCTTCGCCAGCGCCGCAGCAGGGGCCGGTCTTTCTCTTCCAATGATTGGTGGATTACTCGGTCACTCAAGCCCGCAAACCACAGCACGATATGCTCATCTTGCCCAAACACCGATTGATCAAGCGGCCATCGTTGTGGGTGCCGTATTGGAACAAAACCAAAAAAAGGCTGATGCAGATGATTAATGCGAGAAATCATATTCTCAATACAGGCAGCGTCAACCCGCCTTCCTATATTTTGAAGTCTTACCCGACACAAGGACATAAGCTGGTCCGACCTGAATATACACAGTTCAGGGCTGAATTTCGCAATTTCTCCTTTTTTGTCGTCACTCCTGCCTTTGAAACCCAAGTGGTCGAACTCCCAGACCTTACACGAGAACCTGAACTCAACTATCTGGATATAAGCCGCCTTCAAAGCAATCGCGACAATCTTAGACTTTGGCTATTTTGAATGATGTGCCAATCCCGTAAAAAGAAAGAAAGTCTGGCAAATAAAGCTAAACATATTGCAGAGCTTTATCTTCGGATTTCAGAGAAACCCGAAAGCATAGGAGCTTTTTTTGAACGAAATGACGTTCCCGTAAGTTGGTCAAGTCGCGAGTACGATCCTGATCAACTTGGCACAAAACACTATGCCTATCAGATCGCTCTCATTGCCCGGGAAAGCTATTGGTGGAACCCAAAAGGCTTTCGTTGTGTCAGCTGGGCGGCGGAAGAGTTGCTTCGCATGCGGCACATCACCCCAGACATTACCTATTCGCAAACTCCCTTTCTGAATACGGTTGTCGCAACTGTAGATGAAAAAACAGCTTTTAACCAAGCCGTTGAAAAAGCCCTTGAACCGTATTTTCCGACATGGGTCCCGTTAGGAGGAGACTTCAAAGCCTATCCTATCAGAGCTCCGAGCGATATCCCACGATACGCGATTACACGGGAAGAATTTTACCAAACAACAAAAGGTAAGAACAAATGACGCACCCCTATATTGATACATTAGATCACTTTGCGACACGCCTAGTCGAAAAAAACCCACAATACAGTAAAAAAGCGATAATTGATCTTTTTTTCATATCCTTTTTGGAGAACCATTCTAACATCTTTAAAGATGTCGATAGCGTCGCCCATACAGATCATGAAATCATTTTCTTTGCATCACTTATAGATGATATCATTAAGTATGATGGACCTTTTAGCCTACTTCTCGAGCCAATAAAAAAACAAACGACTAACAGAAAAAATATAATATTGACCTCATTAAGTAATTTTTCATTTTTCAAAAATAAACGAAAAAAACAACCTTTAACTAAAAAGCATATTCATATTGATGGACGGTTAAAGACGCAAAAATCGGACCTATTTCCCTTAACACGTTCATGTTTACTCTATCACATATATCTTTCTATTTCTTCCAAACCATCGAACGCAAGTAAATGCCTAAATCGTTTTGAACAGCTAATAGTAGAGGCCAATGCCGCACATTACCGCAATACCAACAATGCAAGTGAAATACAAAAAAAAATCAAATTGGAAAACGCTTGCCAAATTGTTGCAAGCGGAATGAAAAAATGGTCTGAAACTTCCTTTCAGGAGCAAGCTCCTGACTATCACAACCTCGCAAAGTATCTCATCATACATGACTCTGTAAAAATGCGTTTCATTACCTTTATGGATCTTGAACCATTATCCCAAACGTATGCCGCCTTAAAAAGTGAAGAACGTCTGAAAGGGGATAGGACTAACCCCATCCGACCACATGTGGAAGCTGCGCTAAACATTCTTTGCAAAAGAGGGATCATTCCATTAACGGCTGAGCATCCCAAAGGTCAACTTGCTCGCAAAATAAAAGTTTTCTTAAACTACCAAAAAACCGAAGGGGGCTACAGTAAGCATTGCGAAGAAATTTATGCTAATATATTAAGAAAAAATAGAATAAAATCAAAAATATATAAAGTAAAAAAATTTTAATTTCCAGCTCCAGAGCTAAGAAAAATTGAGGCCTCACCTTTATATTTTTTATGCTTTCCATATCAAAAACTAGAATGGATAGCATTATGCTGAATGATGAATTAATTGAGAAATACCCTTTTCTAAAATTGTTGTTAGAACGAGACCCAACCTGGCTTGACTCCGCAGTATCAGCTGAAGAAGCTTCCCGACTAACTGGGGTTTCCGTTGATAGTTTAGCTCGCTACAGAAGTCGTGGTGGCGGTCCGCATTTTCTACGCCCACGCGTTCATGGTCAGGAGCTAAGAATCGTTCGATATTTCAGACGCGATTTATTCGAATGGTTATTAAGCGGTGGTCGACTTGAGAATACCTTCGACGACAGGTAAACACCCGAAAATCAGCTTGAAGCAGCTAATGTCTGTTCAAGCATCCCCTCTTTCCTAATCATAGTGCATTCAATATCACCCCATGAGCACTTAAGCCAATTCTTTGCATGAGTTGGATTTGAAACTCACTTTTCAGACGTGCTTTGAAAGGAAAAAGCATGACACAAAGAACTATTGTTATCAGTATTCGCCTAACCCCCGAAGAACAGGAAACTTTGCGAAAAGCGGTAAAAGAAGCAGATATGAAATCACTGTCGAGCTACATCCGCAAATCGGCTCTTTGGAACGCAAATAACCCGACGACCCAAATTCCCTGCTTAGTAAAGGAACAGACAGATGAAGTAATCATGCAAATTAACATGCTGTTCAACCTTCTATACATGAACTCGGCACCGGATAAATATCAAATCCGCAACTTGATTGAGAGGATAGAGCAAAGAATTCGCAGCTGGATGAGCTAAAACCTCATTGGCTCCAGCCGCCTCGTTGAGGAGATTTCACAGGGCCCTGTCTTTCTCTTTGTTTCTGGCGAGCTTGGCGCAAGTCAAACACCAAATTTCCCCATTCATTTTGCATAATATCAAGACGCATTGCGCGATCAGAAACCCCATTTTGGAACATCCGCGACAAGGATGCCAGCATTTTCTCTTTATCGTTTTTCTTACTGGCAACCCGCTTTAACGTTGGCTGCCAGTTCTGAGGCCATGGAGCAAGCGGTATACCCTGAAAAGCACCCACGACTTCTTGACTAGTTTGCGGCCTAAACGCGTTTTCAACGAGTTTCCCTATGATTTCAGGCTGGGTAACAAGCAACCAGATCCCGAAACGATGCCCTTTGCGCCTGCGTCCTTCACAATTTGGATGTTGAATGAGCCAAAGCCAATTCTTGTATGCTGTTTCAGGTTCTCGGTACATCTGCATAAACAGTTCTGGGGCTGTAAAGATTTCCTGTTTCTTAAACCGTCGCCACGTCCTCTTTTGCGGCATAACAGCTTGAGCTAATTGTAAAAGAATTGGCCCTTCGATACGATATCCACCCGTTGGAAAAGAGGATCGCAAAGGCAGTTCATCCGACAAAATCTTTCTTCTGATATGATGCCGATCTTCCCGTCTTGTCGCCACATAATCAAGCCCCACTTTTTGCAAGTGCTTTGCAAAACTATCTCGCAGAATGTCAATTACCTCGCCTGTTCGGTCAAAATGCAGTCGGTTCCCCCGTTCAGGTTTTGCTTTAATGACAAGATGGGCATGGGGGTGATCTTCCGTATCCTCATGGATTGCCCATATCACATGGAAATAGTGTTGAGCAAAATTTTCGGCAACAAAACACCGAACCGCGCATTCCAGTTTCAGCTTTGTATCAGTTATTTTCGCATCATGTTCTTTCTGAATAGAACAGACCAAGTGCCATGCCTGATTATTACGCCAAGTCCCATCTTTTCTCAGGTTTTCCCTATCAGTTCGCAATTGCCACTTTTCGATTGCCTCCTTGTCAGTTGGCAGACCGAATTGATCATAAGGTTCAATACTTTCAGTTTCGTCTTCCCGCAAAATATATTTGACCAAAGCCCAAACCGAGCTCACCGATTTTTTAGCAGAGATCACTTTGACAACAGCTTCACACTTGCCCTGATCGCCAACATAATTTCTATAATTATTATAGCGAATACATGCGGCCCGGCGTGATCGCGCAAAACCACTAGAAGGACGACCCGATTTGGCGAAAAACCGCTTCATCAGGCGTTCATCTTCCAGATTAACGAAACCGCCTTTTACGCGCATATATTCTTCATCATCAAAAACCATAAAAGAAGGCTATCAGCAAAAAACAAGAATGTCTGTCATACATTTCGCTAATCCTGCAAAAGAATTGAAGACTATGTAATTTATGTAACCTGTTGTTTTTCAATAATTCTGCAATTTTGTTTTTGAATATGACCTGTGTTTTTCGCGTGTTTTTGCAAAAATGCCCTGTGGCTTTTATCAAAACCGCTGTGGCCTCAGCAAAAAGTCTTGTGGCTTCTTGCCAATCAGTTGTGGCTTTATCCAAAACTACCGTGGCCCTAAATTAATCGTCTGGATCGATTTCCCGGATAGAAATATCTAACTCAACAAGCGTTATCCCCTTCTGCTCAAACGTCGCAGATATTGCCTCGGTCTTTTCAATCGGTAGATCGCCATAACGAAAAGTGAACGGCTTATTTTTCGTCAGAGAAAAATTGTAAACCCTGGCCCAATCCTCATGCATAACAAAATATACATCATGCAAATTTGGTTCGCGCTCATACCCAGCAATCACAAAATCATAAAAGGTGCTTTCACTGCGAGGGCTGAATTTGCCACGAACCCTAAGCATATTTTTATAAGTACAAACTCGCTGCTTCGATTTGCGAAGATCACAACGAAATTTGGAATTTAATAAATCGCCATTGCTTCTCGCCTCAGCAATATCCAAAGCGGCCTTGGCCTTGATCGTCACCTCAAACACGTCAGAACCACTACCGCCAAACAGCGACCCAATTTTGTCAAACACACCAGCTTCAGTTGTGCCAGAAATAATCACGAGAACAAAGCCAACAAACAACATGCGGGCTGGTAATTTCGGCTTATTTATTTGATTTAACATTATCTATTCCCCCTACTGAGCCAGAGCCCTCGCGGTACGCCCCCGCAAAGGATATGCTCAATTGATCTCTGGTGATCGGGGAGTTAGTAAACCAACACTAGATGGTCCCAATGGCCTTTAGTTCGGAGAACCTGGACATACGCCAAAGGCTCCCCGACCATGGAGGTCAAGAAGGTATCATTACGGTCGATACTGACCGCTAGTGTGGAGGTTACTAAGCCCCAGAGCTGTGCGTTTCAGCTCCAACATCACATTAGATCAAGAATAGCAGAGATTAAAGTAATTTTACTTCACCCATATCAATTTAGTTTGTGACAAAGTTTATCAAAACTCCTACCCGTCAAGCTTTGTAACTATTCCCCCTATTCGGAGACATACTCCAGCAACATTGATGGCGCTAAATTGTCGTTGAAGCAGCAGATGACCAGTTAAGCATCGAAGGAATAATGGAGGAAGTCATGTGGAATTCAGGTTGGTCCCATCATGCCATGTACGGTGATGGAAGCTGGTTCAGCTTTTGGGGGATGCACGGGTTTGTCTCCTTGTTTTTCCTTCTGTTGGTAATTGCTCTGATTATTGGTCTTTATCGGATGATAAGAAGCGAGAGGTCCCAAGACCCGGCACTTTCCGCTTTAGGGGAAAAATACGCTAAGGGTGAAATTTCACGCGATGACTATCTTCAAAAGAAAAAGGATTTGGTAGGATGAGACTTCAAGACGTTCATACAAAAGGTATTCGTTTTATTCATGCCAATAAAGAATGCCTTGAATATTTAACCCGCCAATTGTTTGACCCTGAAGTCATTTGTCATGAAGGTCATCAGGCATGCCCGCGTTTAAGCGATGTTATTCGTTTTATGGAGCGAAACTTTGAACGTGAAGAGGTGCTTATACGTCTGTCTGGATATAGTGCATACCAAGAACATAAAAACGATCATCGTGATTTGTTGAGACGGTTGAAAAACATCCAAAAAAGAAACAAATGCAGCGAATATGACAATGTGGCTGTCGCAAATGAAATTAACGCTTGGTTGAAACGACATACGGCTGAGTTTGACCACGACTTCATTGAATTCTGGTCAGGTCTGTATGCGTCTAATTGACGAAGAAAGAGGAGGTCATCATGTTACATGCCCATCATCATAAAAACGAGGTTTCGCCGTCTATTTCATCTGTACGGTTAGGTCTTAAGGGGATGGGCTGCGCCTCCTGCGTTGCAACTATTGAAGAGGCATTGCTCGCCCAAAAAGGGATTCACACAGCCAGTGTTAATTTTGCGGCTTCGACAGTGGAAATTGGGTTTGATTCTGATATCGTCTCAGTCTCTGCTATTCGACAAGTGATCAAAGAAGCCGGATATTCTGCCGTAGAGCCCCGTGATGACAGCGAGGAATCCTTGCAAAAGGAAGAGGCTGAAAAGCTGGCTGAATACCAGACCTTGATGAAAAAATTCTGGTTGGCAGGCGCTATCTCCATTCCGAACGTGCT
>NZ_JBLWXN010000023.1:0-13704 GCF_048267425.1 Terasakiella sp. | reverse complement strand
AATCAACCAACATGATGAGCCAAAACCCTCTGTTATTTTAAGCACTCACATGTCCCAAATTATATGGCGACGGACACTCTTCCTTCTTGCCACTCTATCAAGCTTCACAACTCCACTCCTCCTAATCTTCGCTCACAAAAAAAGGCCCCGCCAAAGCGAGGCCTTTTAAGAGACTTGGAAAGCGCTTTAGAGCCTTAATCACAAGCAGCCGTAATGATGATTTCAACCATTAAAGCTTCACGGGCCAGCTTGGCCTCCCCACAGGCTCTGGCTGGGGCGTGCCCTTCTGGGACCCATGCATCCCACACCGCGTTCATGCCCTGAAAATGCTTCATATCCGACAGCCAGATCACCGCTTGCAAGATGCGATCCGGTGAAGACCCTGCTTCTTCCAACAACGCTTCAATGCGACGGATACATTCTTCAGTTTGTTCGGTGATAGTCTCACCCTCACCGACTTGCCCACAAAGGTAAGCAACACCGTTATGTTTAACGATTTTGCTGCGGCGTTCGGTTGTGTGGAAACGTTCGATCATTTTTTATCCTTTATTCTGGGTGGTGACACCGGACCATACCGTCTTTGTAGGGTGTCAGTTCCGGCATCACCTTGGTACAGTGTTCAGTTGCTTTGGGACAGCGACCATGAAAATAGCAGCCGCTGGGAAGGTTGGACGGCGATGGGAGCTCGCCTTCCAACACATTGAAAGTCCTGTCGGGATCGTATGATGGTACCGGCGAGGCTTCCTTCAACGTTTTGGTATAGGGATGGGCGGGATGTTCAAAAATTTCCGGCACAGACTGGATTTCGACGATCTGCCCCAGATAGGCCACCGCCACACGATCACAAAAATACCGGATCACCCCCATATCATGAGAGATAAAGATGTAACTCAGGTCACGTTGTTGTTTCAGGTTTTTAAGCAACAACAGAATTTGCGCCTGAATCGATACATCAAGGGCAGAGACCGCCTCATCCGCAACAATCAGATCGGGATTAAGGATCAGGGAACGTGCAATCGCGATCCGTTGGCGCTGCCCGCCGCTAAATTCATGCGGGAACTTCCAAAACGCTTGTTCAGGTAAACCGACTTCCTTGAAGATACCTTGAACGATCTCTTCCGCCATCTCTTTATCTTTAGCGATTTTGTACACCAGCAACGGTTCCATCAAGGTCGGACCGATGCGTTTACGCGGGTTTAGGGAGGAATAGGGGTCCTGAAAAATGATTTGTAAATCCTGCTTTACTTGCGCGCGATCTTCCTTAGACAAGTTACGTAGATCTTTGCCTTTAAAGGTCATTTCCCCGTCATCAATCGCAATCAGGTCCATGATACATTTGCCAATGGTCGATTTGCCGCAACCTGACTCCCCGACGATACCAAAGACTTCACCTTTTTTAACCTGAAAGCTGACGTCATTGACCGCACGCACTTTCAAAATTTCGGGATTTATAAAACCTTTTTTGCTGTGAAATGTTTTATTGATCTTTTTTACATCAAGGATGATTTCATCTTGTGTCTGCATTCTCAGGGCCTCCTACACATTCCAACAGCCATAACGATGGGACTGCTGCCCCGTGACCATGCTCATATCCGGGATCATGGCGCATTTATCGTTGACCAACTCACAGCGCGTCGAAAAACGACAGCCGCTTGGCATCTCTGTCAAGGTTGGCACCTGACCGGGAATAGAGGTCAAATGGTCGACATGACGATCCGGCCTTGGAATCGCATTTAGCAAAGCTTTGGTGTAGGGATGGTTCGGCGCGTCAAACAGGTCCTTACAGGTACTATTTTCAATCACCTGACCGCCGTACATAACCAACACTTTATCCGCGACAGCAGCCACCACGCCCATGTCATGGGTTATCATCACCATGGACATTTTGGTTTCGCTGCGCAGTTCCTTTAACAGATGTAGAACCTGCGCCTGAATGGTCACATCCAGCGCCGTTGTCGGTTCATCCGCAAACAAAACAGATGGTTTACAGGCCAAGGCAATCGCAATCATCACCCGCTGACGCATCCCCCCACTGAACTGGTGCGGATATTGGGAGAAACGTTTTTCCGCTTCCGGGATTTTCACCTTATTTAACAGCTCAATCCCAACTTCGCGCGCTTGTGCTTTAGTCATGGATTTATGAACAAGCAAACTTTCCGTGATTTGCTCCCCCACCGTCAAAACGGGGTTAAGGGAGGTCATCGGCTCCTGAAAGATCATGGACAAATCATCGCCGCGATAGTCATTCAGTTCTTTTTCCGTCAATTCCAGCAGGTTGACGCCTTTGTAAAGCACCTGTCCTTCGATATGGATATTCTTCTTTTTTGGCAACAGACCCAGACAGCTCATGGCCGTAATGGATTTGCCACAGCCTGACTCACCGACAATACAGAGCGTTTCATTTTCCATCAGGTCAAAAGTGACGTTTTGCGTCGCCTGACACCATTTACCGTTTAACTTAAACGAAATGGATAAATCTTTTACGGAGAAGACCGGTTCAGTCATTCTTATTCACCTCGCAGCTTAGGGTCGACGGCATCACGAACACCATCACCGATCAAATTCAAAGAGAAGACGACAACCAACACTGCCAAACCGGCGTAGGTGGCAATCCACGGGGCATCAAGGAAATTGTTAAACCCCTCGCGGATGATCCCGCCCCAAGTCGGGGTCGGCGGCTTGATCCCCAGACCGATAAAGCTCAGGGACGCTTCGATCCGAATGGCGGTTGCAATCCACAAAGACCCGATTACTAGCACCTCGCCAAAGACGTTCGGTAAAATATGAAAGACCATAATGCGGATATCTGAATACCCAAGGGCGTAACAAGCCTCAATATTTTCACGTTTTTTTACAGACAAGGTGGGCGCACGGGCGACACGGGCGAACTTGGGGATAACCGTCAGCGCAATCGCGATCACCAGATTGGTCATGGACGCGCCCAACATCGCCACCACGATCAGCCCCATGATAAGTGTCGGGAACGACAACATAATATCCATGACACGCATGATCATCATATCCACACGTCCACCATAATATCCGGCAACAATTCCCAAGGCACCCCCGATAATCATCGCCGCCACAACAGCAACCACACTGATAAACAGGGAAATGCGCGCACCGTACAGCATTCGGGTCCAGACATCCCGTCCATAACTATCCGTCCCCATCCAATGAAGAGCCGATGGTTCCTGCAACACAGCCAACGGGTCTTGAGAAATAGGATCATAAGGTGTGAGGTACGGGGCAAAGATCGCCATCAAGGTGACAATCGCGAAGATGATGGTCCCGATCCAGGTAAGCTTGCTGCTTTTGAGGATCTGGTAGGTCGAAACCGTTGCGGTTTTTACATTTAGGGCAAGGGTATTAATCATTGTTTTTTACTCGCGGATCTACCAGACCATAGGAAATATCAGTAATCAGGTTGGCCAAAACGATGAAGAAGGCATAGGTCACGATCAACCCCTGAAGCATGGTGTAATCCCGGCTTTCCAGCGATCCCACGATCAAGCCTCCCAGACCGGGGCGATTAAACACAATCTCAGTTAACACGGAGTTGCCCATCAGAAGGCCAAGGTACAGGCCGGTCAGGGTTAAGATCGGGATTAAAGCATTTCTAAATCCGTGTTTGAAAACCACCATATTGCGGGGCAATCCTTTGGATTTAGCAGTTCGGATATAATCTTCGCCCAACACTTCCAGCATGGACGAACGACTGGTGCGCGCCACATAGCCGATCATAATCACCCCCAGACTTAAGGCAGGTAACGTGAGGTGATATAGACGTGTTAACGGATCAGACCACGGAATATATTCACTAAAGACCGGGAACCAATCCCATTCAACCGACAGGTAAATCATAAACAGAATGGAAATGTAAAAGGCCGGAAAACTCAGCCCCAACAGGGAGATCATCCGCGCCAGATAATCAAAAAAGTGATTTCGATAAATGGCGGAGAAAATACCAAGCGGGATCCCAAAGACCACACCGATAATAATTGAGGCAACCGTCAGTTCTAGCGTGTAAGGCAACACGTTGGACACCTCTTCGACCACCGTTTTACTGGTCGCCATTGATGTCCCCAAATCCCCTTGGAGGACATCTCCCATAAAGACCAGATATTGTTCCCAAAGAGGCTTATCAATCCCAATGGATTTACGAAATTCCTGAATGACTTCTTCGCTTGCACTGTCCCCTAACACGGCCAAAGCCGGGTCGCCGGGTACAATCCTTACCAAGACAAAAATAACGGTAAGGACGGCAAAGAGCGTTGGTATGGAAGCCAGCAGGCGCTTTAAGGTAAAGACAAGCATCTTTGGGAAACTCTTTCTACTTCTTCGTGGTCAGTTCGTTGAACATCGGGCCGAGGCTGACAGAACCATTAAATTCGTAGCCGAAGTCAATGTCCTGGGAGATACCCCAGACCTGCATTTGTTCAAACAACGGCACGGAACAGACATTCTCAGAAATCTTAATTTGCGCGGTCTTCCAATAGTCCAGCTGCTTTTGCTGATCTGTTTCAACACGCGCTTTTTGAATTTCATCGTCCGCAACATCACAGTGGGAGAAGTTAGTCACGCCTGTCGGGGCGCCAACCGTGCTTTTGGACTCATAAAACTGTGTCAAATACGTATCCGCAACCGGAAAACGGGCCGCCCCATAAAGGACCATCGGGCTTAAGTCTTTTCGGATTTGCGCGTGAAACGCCGGATGCTCAACCACATTCATCACCAGGTTGATATTCGCCTTTGCCAATTGCGCTTGCACAATTTGCATGGGCTTCAGCAAAGCTTCGTTTTTCGTGATGATGATCTCTAGCGTGACACCGTCAGCATAGCCAGCTTCGCTTAACAGGGCTTTCGCTTTATCCAGATCATGTTCATATTGCGGGACTTTCTGCGTGTGTCCCAAATATCCAACAGGAATAACCGATGTATTGGGACGGGTCACTGAATTACCGATAATTTGCGTAATGGCTGTCCGGTCGATGGCATGAGCAATGGCACGGCGCACGCGCACATCCGCCAACGGACCTGACTTTGTGTTCAAGTGAAGGGTCCGCAGCTCCCCCGGCGAAAACACGGCAATATTGATATTTTTATTGCGCGACATACGGTTCACCCAGCGTTCCTCACGTGTGCCGGAGAACGCATCCAGTGTGCCTTTTTTAAAGGCCAGTTCACGAGATGTATTGACAGGGACGTAACTATAAACGATTTCGTCCACCTGCGGCGCACCCCGGAAATAGTCTTTGTGGGCTGCCAACTTCACATATTGCTTGCTTTTAAATTCAACAAAGGCAAACGGACCAGTGCCGACCGGATGGGTTTTAAAGTCCCCTTCCATGTCCGCTTTTTTAGAAACCACATTACCGCCGTGATAGTTTGCAACCAATCCCAACAGGCTTGGCACTGGGTTATTCAGCGTAATTTCAACGGTGTACGGGTCCAGCGCCTTTACTTCTTTAAAGGACTTATAGTCACTGGCAACAGCAGATGTTTTCGGGTCTTTGGCACGGTTCAGGGAGTATACCACATCTTCAGCCGTCATTTCGCCAAAACCTGCGTGGAACTGTACCCCTTTGCGCAGTTTGAACGTCCAGACCAAACCGTCCGGGCTGGATGTCCAGCTTTCCGACAGATCGGCTTCAATATTTGCCGGGTTGGTGTCGCCCGGCTTAAAGCGGACCAGACCATTAAACATCATCCCGAAGATGTTTTTATCCTGACTTTTTGTCGAAAAATGGGGGTCCAGACTACCGGCATTGGCGGAACCATAAGCCATATTGATGGTTTTAACTTCTTTCGCTTCGACCTGTGCGGCTGTCATTGCAGCCAGCACCGCTAAAGAAGAAACCGTCTTCGTCACAAACTTCTTCATTACATCTCCTGCTTAAGCTCATTTAGTATCTGTTGCATTTATTTATGAAACAAAAGTTACACAGCTAAAACATAATCTCAAATACGTTTTTTATATTCACATATAACTAAATATTATATACCATCCCCGTAGTTGTATTCTTATTAGATAGAGGCTCGTTGTGAGAATTACCATCCGCCAAGTTGAAGCTTTTCACGCTCTTATGGAAGTTAAGACAGTCGGCGGCGCTGCTGACATGATGAATATCTCCCAACCTGCTGTCAGCCGCCTGATTTCCGACTTGGAGGCTGAAACCAAGCTCCGTCTGTTTGACCGCATACAAGGCAGGCTGGTTCCCACCGCCGAAGCAGAAGAACTGTTGATCGAGGTTGAACGTTCCTTTGTCGGACTAGAACAGATCCGCCAGACAGCGACTTACCTCAGCAACAACAATATCGGGGTCTTACGCATCCTCGCCATGCCATCCATGAGCGGGGATATCCTGTGTGAAAGCGTCGCCCGCTTTAAGCGCGCCCATCCAAAAGTCGATATTTTGTGGGAAACACGCCCCAAACAGCGCGTCCTTGAATGGCTCACCTATCAAGGTTTCGACCTTGGCTTTATTACGTTACCTTGCCCGGACAAGGCCTTGGGTAAAAAAGTCCTGACCAACATGCCGTGCTATTGCATCCTGCCCAAAGGTCATCGCCTGTCTGATAAAGACTATATCACTGCACGCGACCTTGAAGACGAAAATATGATCACCTTTCCCTTGGGGTCAGAAATTCGCCACGTGATCGACAAATCTTTTCAAGAAGTCAACAATCACAAATCGCGCATTGAAGTCAGAAATATCGAAACCGTCTGCTCCCTCGTTGCCAAAGGGACAGGCGCATCCATCCTTTACTTCTTTGATAACCTGCAAGACTGGATGGATAAAATCGATATCCGCCCATTCAAACCCGATATTAAAATCGGTTTCGCCATCGTCTATCCCCAAAGCCGGATTATGTCACGCAATGCACGGGACTTCATGGATATTTACCAAACCGTCCATGCCGAACGTATGGCACACTTTGATCAGATCATATCGCATTAAGTTGTATAATATTTAGTTATATATAAATCACTGAATTATCTTTGACGTTAAGTCCTTCTTCTCCATATCCTTGGGCATCATTTTAATACAGGCATGATGTTTCAAGGAAAATTAGAACGATGGCTAATCTTAGCGATTTTTTAGTGGTTGGCGGCGGCCTTATGGGCAGTGCCGTTGCCTCGTCGCTCGCCATGAAAAACAAGCAAGTCATTATGCTTGATGAAGGCGACCTCGCCTTTCGCGCCTCACGCTCCAACTTCGGTTTGATCTGGGTGCAAGGTAAAGGGGTCGGCATGCCCGATTATGTCTCCTGGACCCTTCAAGCCTCAATGCGTTGGAAAAAAGACTTCAATGATTTTTTACAAGAAGAAACGGGCTACGACCTTCACTTGCGCCATAAAGGCGGCCTTGTCCTTTTGCATGGGGACAAAGAAGTTCAAGAACGAAAAAAACACCTCGGCACAATCGAACAGGAAGGCTATGACACGCCAACCATTTCCTTTCTCAACAGAAAAGAAACTCAAGCTCTCTTCCCTGATTTCAAGCTCGGCGACCGTGTCCTTGGTGCAAGTTATTGCGAAGAAGATGCCGACCTAAACCCGCTCTATCTCCTAAAAGCGCTGCATCAACTGATGATCAAATATGGTGGCCAGTACCACGCCAACCAAAAAGCCCTCAAGATCACCTATGATGAAAAAAACAAGATTTACACTGTTAAAACCCAAAGCGATGTCTATCAGACGCCCAAGCTGATTATCACCGCCGGAAACCACAGTGTCCCCCTTGCCCGTCAGGTCGGCATCCCACTGGAATTGCGCGCAGAACATGGACAAATCCTTGCTTTGGGACGCACAAAACAAGTCATCCCCTACCCCTTAAGCGGCATCAAGCAAAATGCCGAAGGGTCTATCATATTGGGGGCAACCAAAAACGATTTCGGGTTCAACGACACCAGTGTCGCCGGCCTGTCCCAAAAATTAGCAGAACGTGCCATTGCCTCTTTCCCGGATTTTAAATCCCTCAACCTTGTGCGTACCTGGGCGGGGCTTCGCGTCCTCACGCCCGACAGCTATCCCGTCTATTGCGAGTCAGAAAGCCACCCCAACAGCTATGTTCTGATCTCCCACAGTGCGGTGACACTGGCGCCCAACCATTTCCACCAGATTACCAACTGGATTTTAAACAATAACGAAAAACCGCGTGAACTCGACAGTTTTCACTATAACCGGTTCCAATAAGGATTAATCCATATGTTCAAGCTCGTTCGGCCAAATACGAATCAAACCGTCACCATTTATTTTAATGGAGCGCCCTTGTCCGCCTTTCAAAACGAGACGGTTGCCTCAGCCTTGCTGCGTCAGGGTAAAAAAGAGTTTCGCACCACCCCCGTTAAACAGCAAAAGCGTCTGCCCTTTTGCATGATGGGCACTTGCTATGACTGCTTGCTCACCATCGACGACCTACAGGACGTACAGGGCTGTGCAACTTATGTCCGCGACGGCATGCAAATTAAAACCCAACATATCAACGAAAAACAAGGCTCGGACCATGAGTAAACAAACCGTTGTGGTTATCGGCGCCGGTGCCGCAGGCATGGCCTGCGCCCGCACACTGGCGCAGCACGACATTTGCGTCACCCTGATTGATGAACAACCCCAAGCAGGCGGGCAGATTTACCGAAACCTAACAGCAAACCAGCACATGCCCGCTGATTTTAAAGACCTGCTGGGCAGCGATTATTTTAAAGGGGCGGACTTAATTAAAGACTTGGACCACCCGCAGATCACGCATCACTCCCACTGTGTCATCTGGCAAATTGATGAAGACGGCACGGTCTATTTTAGCTTTGATGGCAAAGCCCAATTCATCAAAGCCGATTATGTGGTTGTTGCCACTGGTGCACTGGAGCGTCCGACCCCCGTTAAAGGCTGGACCCTTGCTGGTGTCATGGGCGCAGGTGCCGCCCAAGTCGCCATGAAACGTGATGGTATTGTCCCTTCCGGTGACGTTGTCCTTGCCGGATGCGGCCCCTTGCTGTTGCTTGTTGCCCAACAACTGGCAAAAGCGGGATGTCAGATCAAGGCATTGCTGGATAGCACGACCACCAAAGACCATGTTAACGCGCTGCCCTCTCTCCTCCCCGCCTTAAGCAACAGGAGCTTGCTGAAAAAAGGCATGGAGATCAAGTTCAGCCTCAAAAAACTGGGTATCCCTCACATTACGGGTGTTGAAAAGATCGAAATGTCCGGTGATACTGCCTTAGAACAGATCACTTACCACAAAGACGGCAAATCCCATACGCTGGCTTGTGATACTGTGCTTTTGCATCAAGGTGTGGTGCCCAATATCCAAATCTCAAGGCAACTCAATCTGGATCATCAATGGGATGAGTCTTTACGATGCTGGCACCCGACCACCGATGATTGGGGGCAATCCAGCAATCAAAACATCTTTGTCGCAGGTGATGGCGCCGGGATCATCGGTGCCTTGGGCAGCCAGTATAGCGCCACCCTCAGTGCTTTGAAGATCAGCGTTTTGATGGGAAAGCTACCCGAAAGCGATTTGTTGAAACAGGCTGCCCCCATCCGCAAAAAGCTAAAAGCCGAACAAGCCGTTCGCCCCTTCATCAATACCTTATTCAAGCCCAAATGGCTGCGCCCTGATGATGAGGATGTGGTTGTTTGTCGCTGTGAAGAAACCACAGTAAAAGACATTAAACGATCCGCAGATATCGGATGCAGCGGTCCCAACCAGCTTAAGTCCTTCACCCGCGCAGGCATGGGCCCGTGTCAAGGGCGATACTGTGGCCTCAGCGTTGTTGAAATTTTGGCCCATGCGCAAAAGACCACACCAGATAAGCTTGGGTACTACCGTATTCGCCCGCCTCTCAAGCCCTTGCGCTTAAGTGAAGTCGCTTCCCTCAATACTCTCGATCAAAAAGACGCTTAGGCCATGTCCCTCTTCAGCCCCATCGCTACATTTGAACTGTTTCACCTGCAAATACCGCTGGCGAAGCCCTATAAGCTGTCGCGCCTTTATGGTATTAAAGCCACCGCCGACGTCATCACCCTTAAAGTTACACTGGAAGACGGTACCGTCGGCTATGGTGAGGCCGATCCGCACACACCTTTTACGGAAGAGACACCGCAAAGTATCATCAGTGCCATACGGGATTATTTTGCACCAAAACTTATCGGGTCCTTCCCCCAAACCATCCGCGCCCATAACGAACTGATGGATGCTCTTTTACCATTAAACTATATGGCAAAAGGCGCTGTGGACATGGCCCTTTACGATCTCTGCGGTAAATGCCTGAACATCCCCGCAAGTCAGCTCTTAGGTGGTCGTATCCATGATCAGATCCCCCTTCTCTGGCCCTTGGGGAATGGAACGGCACAAGACGACCTTCCCCTTATTGAAGAAAAACAGGCCCAAGGTTTTCAATCTTTCATGCTTAAAATGGGTAACAGCCCCATCGCGCAAGAAATCACGCGCCTGGAAACGCTCTATGACCATTTTGGCGACGATCTTGCCCTTGTCGTAGATGCCAATCAGGGCTGGTCCTTAAAAGACAGTTTGCTGTTTACCCAATATGCGAACCAAACACCGTTGATCCTGCTGGAACAACCCGTCAGAAAGCACCTTACCCATGACCTGAAATCCGTTAAAGAAAACGCCTCTTTCATGGTGTCTGCCGATGAATCTTTGTCCGGAAAGGAAGAAATGATCGAGCTGGTTCGCAACGATTGTGTCGATCTTTTCAGCCTGAAGGTCAGCAAAAACGGTGGGATCACAAAAACAAAATGCCTCGCTGATATCGCGTTTGCTGCCCACAAGCCCGTATTGATGAACTCCATGCTGGAGTTTGGCATCACCCAAGCTGCCAGCCTGCAACTGGGGCAAACGCTCCCACATCTCAACACAAGTTTGGGTCATGCCTATATGTCGGTCTTGCGTATGTCCGATGATTTTACAGACCTTCATAGCCAAATCCACAATGGCACCATTATGCCCAACGATAAACCGGGGCTAGGGATTGCAGTGGACGAAGAAAAAATCCGTCGCCTCGCTCAACAAACCCTCATGCTAGAGACCTAAGCCATGCAATATGATTTTCTCATTATTGGTGCCGGTATTCATGGCAACAGCATCGCTTTCCATTTAGCCAAAAAGGGAAAGCGAGTTTGTGTGCTGGAAAAAGACAGCCCCTCTCGCCATTCCTCCGGCGTCAACGCCGGGGGCGTGCGCCGTTTAGGGCGTGATCTGCGCGAAGTCCCGCTCTCCCTGCGTAGTGCGGAGCTTTGGCATGATCTTAAAAAATTAATCGGCACAGATGGTGGTTTTCAAGCCGTCGATCAAATCCGCATTGCGGAGAATGAGGCAGAACTTACAGATTGCGAAAGCAACGTGCGCGCCCTACGCGACCTCGGCTATAACCATGAAAAGATGATCTCAACGCGCGAACTCAAAAACCGTCTACCAGATATCAATTGCACGCTGGCGGGCGGGATTATCTGTCAAGGCGACGGGTTTGCCCTCCCCTATCAATCGACCATTGGTTTCTTTGAAGCCGCCCAACGTGCCGGGGCCACCTATCATTCAAATCAGGAAGTCCGCCACCTTGAAAAAAAGGATGGGCTTTGGCATATTCAAACACAAAATCACGATTTTAAAGCCAGCATAGTCATCAACTGTGCCGGGGCGTGGGGGGCCGAACTTGCTGCCTTGGTCGGTGACAGCCTGCCCCTTGAAACCATTGCGCCGCAGATCATGGTGACCCAGCGCCTCCCCTATTTTCTAACGCCCGTTTTGGGCTTAAGTGGACGTGTTCTGTCCTTTAAACAGATGCGCAACGGCACCTTGATCATTGGTGGCGGGTATCGTGGGAAAGTGCGACAAGCTGAAAACCGCGGCATTGCGTCGCTCCCCACGCTTGCAGGTCTGGCAGATACCGCCCTTGACCTGTTTCCCCACATCAAAAACGTCAATATTGTACGCACATGGTGTGGACTGGAAGGCAAAACACCGGACGGCGCACCCATCATCGGCCCCAGCCTGTCGCATCCTGATGATTTTTATCACTGCTTCGGCTTCTGTGCCCACGGCTTCCAACTCGGCCCTGCCTGCGGAGAGGTCGTGGCGAACATCCTGTGCGGTGAAGAAAACCGGACCGACATCAGCCAACTCAACGCAAGTCGGTTTTAACAACAAAACACAATGTCGCTAATACGCTATATTTGGATTACAGGAGAGGAGCACCTGCATCAACCGACTATGTATTTCCAGTTAGGTTTCCAAGGAAAGTGCTGACGGCTTTGCGGAGTGCTTCAGATTGGTGGACGACGTTTTTACTGGTGGTTCCAACCCTCAGGGCAGATTGGTTGGTGTCTTGTGCCGCTGACAAAACATCGACAATATGCCCATTTACTTTTTCCGTCCCACGCGAGGCACTGACCACACTAGAAGCGATTTCATCGGTGGCGGAGGATTGTTCCCGGATGGCGTGAACCGTGTTTTCATTGATCTGATTAATCTGTGACAGTAGCTCGGTACTCTCCCCGATCGCCTGAACGGCTTGGTGGGTAGCCTCTCTCATCTGGCTGATTTGCGCCGTAATCTGTTCCGTCGCCGTGGATGTTTGTTCAGCAAGTTTCTTCACTTCCAACGCCACCACGCCAAACCCTTTGCCCTGATCACCCGCCCGCTGTGCTTCAATCGTCGCGTTTAGGGCAAGCAAGTTCGTTTGTTCCGCAATGTCACTAATCAAACCGATGACAGAAGCCACCTGTTCCCCCACTTCTTCCAGACTTTTAATGCGATGGGTCGATTTTTCTGAGGCCTGCAATGCATTTTCAAACACGACCTTGGACAAATCCATATTTTGTTCAATTGAACGAATAGAGGCCGACAATTCCTCACTGGCACTCGCCACCATCTGGACATCTGTTTTTGCCTGCTCCGAAGCAGTTGAGACATGATTTGCCTGCGCTTGTGTCAAGTCCGATAACTTGATAAGGGAGGACGCATCCGTACAAGCCCCCTGCCCGGCCCGCATCACATCTTCCAGAATGTGCCCGACCTGATTTTCAAAATCATTGGACATATTTTAATCAAGCTCGCTTTTTTCTCGGTTTCCAAGCGGCGGTCATTTTCTTCTTTTTCGCGCGTCAAGGCTTCCACTTGAAGGGCACTTTGCCTGAAAACCTCTAGACTTCGGGCCATCCGACCAATTGCATCGCTTGAAGTATCTTCGACCTTCACATCCAGATTACCTTTTGAAAGGTCATCCATTGACTGGCTCAATCGTTTCAAACGACGATTTAAATGCCTAATTACAAACAAAAAGATCAACAAAAGACTAATGATCACGCTGGCAATCACCACCCCCCAAGTGACCTGTGTCATCACCTGGCCGATCTGTGTCGCCTCAGCAGCTGAAACCGAAACCGCCTGACGCGAAGATCGCGTCACATCCGAGACGATTTGGGAGAGCCCTTCAGAAAGCTGATGGTTTTGAAGGAGAAGCTGCGCTGTTTTTTGCTCGTTCTGCAAAGCTGCCAGTCGGAGCGCAATCAGTCCCCGTTCCCCATAAAACGTGTTTGAGAAGGACGAGAGCTGCTTGGCATAATGGACCTGTACTGAAGTCGATAGCTTCCCCTTCACCGAATATGGAACGATTGAAGGCGACGTACTCAGCCTATCGCGTGACTCCATTGAAGATGAACAACAGGGTCTCGTCTAT
>NZ_JBLWXN010000022.1:0-17554 GCF_048267425.1 Terasakiella sp. | reverse complement strand
GACACCATTTCGGTCAAAAAAGGCATCCCTGTTCGATTGACTTTTAGACGCGAAGAAAATGCCTCCTGTTCTGAAATGGTCGTTTTGCCTGATTTTGAAAAAAGTGAAAAGCTCCCTGAAGGCAAAGAAATCAACATTGATTTTACACCAAGCCAGACCGGAGAGTTTGAATTCACCTGTCAAATGGGCATGTATCGAGGCAAGTTGCTGGTAAGCACTTAAGGAGGAGAGCAAAGATGTCTTTTCCTGATATTGATCCTGCCCTTATTCAAATTGGACCCTTTGCCATTCGCTGGTATGCGCTTGCCTATATTGCCGGTTTGATGTTGGGCTGGGCCTACATTAAATGCATGTGTGGTCGTTTCAAGCATGCCATTACATCAGAGAACGTGGATGGTTTCCTGTTCTGGGCTATTGTCGGTGTCATCATCGGTGGTCGGGGCGGTTACGTTCTGTTCTATAATCTGGATTATTACGCCAGCAATCCAATGGCAATCTTACAAGTGTGGAAGGGTGGCATGTCCTTTCATGCTGGCTTTTTGGGTGTGGTCGTTGCGACCTACCTATACGCCCGTAAGAAAAAGATTGAAGTTATGCTTCTTGCAGATTTGGTGGCAACCGCAGCGCCTATTGGCTTGTTGTTTGGTCGGGTCGCAAACTTTATCAATGGTGAACTTTACGGTCGTGTTACGGATGTTGCCTGGGGTGTGGTTTTTCCGAACGGGGAAGAAGCCCCCAGACATCCGAGCCAACGCTATGAGGCCGCGCTGGAAGGTCTATTGCTTTTTGCCATTCTAAATATTCTGGTGCGATTTTCCGCTGTGCGGGAACGTCGAGGGTTGTCAACCGGGATATTTTTGATCGGCTACGGCTTAGCACGCTCATTTGTTGAATTATTTCGCCAACCGGACGTTCAAATTGGCTTTTTAGCGGGAGGTTCCACTATGGGGCAGTGGCTTTCCGCTCCTATGATTGTGATCGGAGTTGGCTTGATCGTCTACGCTATCTTTAAAAAGCCGTCAGTAGAAAGTCAGAAGGAGATAGTCATGTGAGCACAATAGTTTCACAGCCTAAGCGTCGGGATATTTTGTTGCTGGGTACAACCGCGGTTGGTCTTTCTGGTACGGCCTTGCCCTTTGGCCGTTCATTGACTCCACGATGCCTGCTAAAGATGTTGCCGCTTTGGCAACGACTGAGGTTGATATTTCTCCTATTGAAGAGGGCCAGCGTATTACAGTGGTTTGGCGGGGAAAACCTGTTTTCATTGAGTACAGAAGTGAAAACACCGTGCAGAAAATTCGTTCTGAAAAAACTGAGGATTTACGTGATCCTCAAACAGATGAAGACCGTGTACAAAAAGCGCAATGGCTTGTTGCCATTGGGGTTTGCACTCACTTGGGATGCATCCCGATGGGGCAAAAAGAGGGAGACCCAAGAGGTGACTGGGGAGGGTGGTTTTGTCTTTGCCATGGTTCCCATTATGATCAATCAGGGCGAATCAGGAAAGGACCTGCGCCGCGCAACCTTGCTGTCCCGCCCTACACTGTCAAAGCAAATAATATTCTCCAGATTGGATAAGAAAAGATATGAATAAAAATGCTCTCGCAGTTTCTATTGCGGCCCTATTTAGCGTCGGTGTGGCAACGTTTAGTTATTTCCAGTTCGCAGGTGCAGTCGGTGGAGCTGATCCTAAAAACACCCATCAAGTCGCGCTTGGCAAACAGGTGTATGATCAAAATTGTGCCTCCTGTCATGGGGTAAACTTTGAAGGGGAAGACCCGGATTGGAAGCGCACAAAAGAAGATGGGACCCTATATGCCCCTCCTCATAATGGCGATGGTCATACATGGCACCATGGCGATCAGCTCTTATTCAAATACGTTAAGGAAGGCGGTCAGGCGATTGCCGGAAAAGATTTTAAAAGCGCCATGCAGCCTTTCTCAAAAAGCTTATCAGATGAAAAAATCTGGGCAGCCCTTGCCTATATCAAAACGTCCTGGAAAGAGAAACAGTTGGAGTTCCAGACCAAGGTGAGCGAACAAGAAAAGTCTCAATAGAACACAAAAAAGGGAAATGACAAACTTTGTCACAACTTTAATGTTTTCAGACACATGCTCGTTACATTACCGTATTATAATATTAAGAATATAAGGAGCTTAGGGCTCTATCATTTCAAAATAGGGGAAGTTAAAATGAAACGCACTTTTTTGATTTCGTCCGTAGCAGCACTTGCTATTGTCGCCGTAGCTTCTTACAGCGCTTTTGCACATGGTCCACAAAATGGGCAACGGATGGGCGGCGGTATGATGGGCATGATGATGGGAGGCGGCTATGGCCATATGAGCCAATATATGCAGGTCAAACCGCTTACGACTGACGAGCTGAAAACAAAGCTCAAACTCACAGATGAGCAAATTCCTGCATGGACAGCTTATATCAATACGTTAAAAACCACAGAAGAAAACTTTGAAACCCAACATGAAAGTATGGATCCACAAACCATGCATGAAATGAGCTTCGAAGATCGTCAGAATTATATGAAAAGCATGTGGGATGCCCACAGCGAAGATGCAAAGGCCCTTGAAACAGCTGAAGCTGCCCTCTTGAAAGTCTTGACAGCAGAACAAGCTGAAATTTTCAAATCTACCCCAACATTTGCAGATATGCCCTGTGGTGGGAATTATGGCGGTGGCTATATGATGAACTCTGCACCTCATATGTCTGAATAATCCTTCAGGCGATAAATAAGGTTAACAGTGAAGAAGCCTACAGGATTGTGGGCTTCTTTTTTTGTGCGGCTTTAGAAGGGAGAAACTGGCTTGCAGGATTTGGTCAAAGTTTGTCACAATTTGGCACAAACTACCCTAGTCATTGAAAAACATTAGTCACATTTTTTCTTCACATTCATCTCAACTAAAATTTTGCACTGCCAAACAATGATGAATGAAAGGATAAAGAATGTCGGTCGGCTATAGATTTCAAAAGGGTGCGTACAAATGAGAAAATTACGTACCTTAAGCGTGAGCTTTCTTACGTTGTCCCTTTTTAGTACCGTCGTTTTCGCTCAGGAGCTCAGTCTCTCAGAAGCGGAAAACCTTACTCTGGCAGCGGACCCCTTATCAAAGCAATTTCAGAGCAATTCAAAAGCTCAAGAAGAGCTTGCTATTGCAGAAGGACAACTTCCCGACCCTATGATCAGTCTTGGGGCCTTAAATCTGCCCACTGATACCTTTAATACCGACCAGGAAGCCATGACCCAGTTTCAGGTCGGCATCACACAACAAATCCCAAATTTCAGTGCGCTTGATGCCAAATCTGAAATCGCATCAGCCCTTTCTCGTGTAGATCAAGCAAATGAGACAACAAGGAAACTCCTTTCCCTTAAGGCTGTACGCCTATCTTACCTAGAAGCCCTATATTGGAAAAAAGCTTTACTGATTCTAGAAGATTACAGAGATTTGGTTGAAGATGACATCAAGTCTGTGCAGGCAAGTTACAGTTCGGGCCGTATCAGTGCGCAAAGAGTTCTCGCAGCTGAACTTGCTTCTAGTCTTCTTGATGATCGATCCTTAGATGCTCTTAAAAACCTTGATGTTACCAAAGCAAACATCAGCAAATGGATTGGTGAAAATGCAAATGCCAGAACGTTACCTGACGACCTACCTGTATTGGATCTCCCCTTAAATGAAATAGCTTTCTTGGATGCACTTACACAGCACCCCTCTCTGAAAATGTTCAATGAGCAAGAAGAGGCATCCAAAGAGCGTGTCAAACTTGCAGAAGCTGACTATGCACCAAAATTCGGTGTCGGTGCATCATATGGATACAGACAAGATACACCCATGGGACAGGAACGTGCTGACCTCGTAAGCTTTAAACTGACAATGAGCATTCCCCTCTTTACCGAGAAACGCCAAGACCGAAAACTCAGCGCGAGCAAACATCAAGCAGCTGCCGCACGCCTTCGTGCAAATGAGCAATTACGGGAATTAACGCAAGAATATCGGTCTGAAATCGCAAATTATACCCGCACACAAGAACGTCTTGAAAACTTTGAAACACAAATTCTTAAACGCGCCCAAGACAATGTGTCGGCTGCGATTACGGCCTATCAATATGAAGCATCCGATTTTGATGAACTGGTTCGCGCCCGTGTTGCTGAACTGGAAGCCCGCCTTAAACATCTGCGTCTTCAAATAGACAGTTCAAAGTCGCTTGCTCGCCTTCAATACCTTCAAGGAGAAACGCTGTGAGTTCGAAAACAGTTGTGATTGCCCTATCCGCTGGAATATTGGGCGCAATCGGTATGTATGGCCTCCAGCAATCCGGTATTTTAAATAGCTCAGTAGGTAGCATGGGAAGTAGCGCCAGCGCGGAAAAGAAAATCCTCTATTGGGTTGCCCCCATGGACCCTAACTTCCGTAGCGAAAAGCCCGGTAAATCCCCCATGGGTATGGACTTAATCCCTGTCTATGAGGGAGCTGAAAACAACGACGACGATAGCAACGCGATTAAGATCAAACCTTCCGTCGTTAATAACATTGGTGTCAGAACGGCATCTGTCGAACGTTTGGACTTATCTCAGAATATTGAGACAGTGGGGTATCTGGATTATGATGAAAGCAAGATTAAACAGGTCCATGTGCGTTCAGATGGCTGGATTGAACATCTTGGCGTTAAATCTGTTGGGGAACGGGTAAAGCGTGGTCAATTGCTGTTTGAATATTATTCCCCCGATCTTGCAAACGCGCAGGCAGAGTTTCTTCAAGCCTTACAAACAGGGCGTACAGGGTTAATTTCTGCTTCAGCAGAGCGCTTACGTGCGCTTGATTTCAATCGAGATCAAATTGACCAGTTGAAGAAAACACGAAAAATCCAGCGTTTAGTCCAAATCCGCGCGCCACAAGATGGTGTTGTATCCGCCATGAATGTACGTGATGGTATGTACATCACACAAAAACAAAGCACTTTCACGCTGGCTGACCTGTCATCCGTCTGGTTGCTCGCCGATGTATTTGAAGATCAGGCCCAAGCTGTAAAAGTTGGACAAGAAGCCTCTATGAGCCTGTCTTATGCGCCGGGCAAACATTGGAAAGGTCGGGTGGAATATATCTACCCAACGCTTGATGCCAAGGCCCGTACATTAAAAGTACGTCTCAAATTCGACAATCCGGATGAAGAATTGAAGCCAAACATGTATGCCAAAGTCAGCATCTCCGGTGTGGGGAAAGATGGCGTTCTTACCGTACCACGTGAAGCTGTTATCCGTTCTGGCAAGCATGATCGTTTGATCTTGGCCTTGGGAGAAGGCCGCTTCAAGTCTGTCGAAGTTATCAGCGGCATTGAAGCCAACCAGCGCATTGAAATCGTCAAAGGCATTTCAGAAAATGACAAGGTGGTAACATCTGGTCAATTCCTGATCGATTCAGAAGCCAGTCTTTCCGCCAGTATTCAACGATTATCTGATACAGACGCAAAAGAAGAAAGTGGTGAAACCGCTGCACCAACGACAATGGCTAGAATCAATTCCCTTATGCCCGATCACGGTATGGTCAACCTGACACATGAGCCTATCCCCGCAATCGGATGGCCTGCGATGACCATGGACTTCACACTTCTGCAAAATGCATCGTTGGATGGCCTTAAGGAAAATGATTCTGTCCATATCACATTAGCCCAAGATGCCGAAGGTATGTGGGGTATTGCCAAAATCATGGCTCTGACTAGCCCAAAAATTGAAGCCTATGGCGAAGGTGTGATCAATTCGGTTTCTGTTGATCGTGGCACCATCAATATGAAGCACGCCCCCATTCCCGAAATTGGATGGCCGGAAATGGAAATGGATTTCACCAAATTGGGAGACTTTGATATTTCAGCCCTCAAAGCCGGGTACAAAATCCGCTTTGGCTTAGCCAAGGATGGCGAAGGTATGTTTGGTCTGGGCAGTGTTGAAATACTGGAAAAGGGTCACGCCCAATGATTTCCAATATTATTCAATGGTCAGTGAATAACAGATTGATCGTTATCTTACTGACACTTCTATTTGTTGGCTGGGGTTCCTATACGGTGATGAAAACACCGCTGGATGCCATCCCGGATCTTTCCGACGTTCAAGTGATCATCAAGACCAGTTACCCCGGTCAGGCCCCCCAAGTTGTGGAAGATCAGGTCACCTATCCCTTAACAACCGCTATGCTGTCTGTTCCCGGTGCGACAAATGTCCGCGGTTATTCCTTCTTCGGTGATTCATATGTTTATGTAATTTTTGAGGATGGAACAGATCTTTACTGGGCTCGTTCACGGGTGCTGGAATATCTCAGTCAGGTTGCGCCCAACCTTCCACCGGAAGCACGTGCGGCTTTGGGGCCGGATGCAACGGGTGTGGGATGGGTTTATCAATACGCCCTGATTGATAAAACCGGTAAACATGACCTGTCTCAACTACGCTCCATTCAAGACTGGTTTTTGAAATACGAACTTCAAACTGTCCCCGGTGTCTCTGAAGTTGCGACAATCGGTGGGATGGTGAAGCAATATCAGGTTATCGTTGATCCAGATAAACTGCGCGCTTTCAACATCCCCTTAGCCAAAGTTCGCATGGCCATTCAAAATGGCAACAAGGAAGTCGGTGGCTCTGTCATCGAAATGGCAGAAGCTGAATATATGGTCCGCGCAACGGGTTATATTCAATCTGAAGAAGATTTACGATCAATTCCATTAGGAGCAACTTCTACCGGCACCCCTATCACAATGGGAGATGTGGCAGATGTCCGTGTTGGCCCACAACTACGTCGCGGTATCGGGGAATTAAACGGTGAAGGCGAAGCTGTCGGCGGCGTTATCATCATGCGTTGGGGGGAAAATGCCCTAACCACAATTGAAGCTGCAAAAGCCAAAATTGAAGAACTTAAAAAAGGTTTACCGGAAGGGGTGGAAATTGTTGAAACCTATGACCGTTCCAACCTGATTGAACGTGCTGTTGAAACATTGCAAGAGAAACTGATTGAGGAATTTATTGTTGTTGCCCTCGTTTGTGCGATCTTCCTCTTCCATGTGCGCTCTGCCCTCGTAATTGTGGCAAGTTTGCCCGTGGGGATCATTGCTGCCTTCATCATTATGGGACAGCAAGGGATTAATGCCAATATCATGTCATTAGGTGGCATTGCCATTGCCATTGGGGCTATGGTGGATGCAGCCATTGTGATGATCGAAAATGTCCACAAACATATGGAGAAAACCGAGCTTAATAACGAGAACCGTTGGCGGGTGATTTCACAGGCAGCGAGTGAAGTTGGCGCTCCCTTATTTTTCTCTCTCTTGATCATTACATTGAGTTTTGTACCTGTCTTCACGCTAGAAGCACAGGAAGGACGTTTATTTTCACCACTGGCATTTACCAAAACATATGCGATGGCAGCCGCAGCAATCTTGTCGATCACATTGGTGCCTGTCCTTATGGGATACTTCATTCGGGGTCATGTGGTGCATGAACATAAAAACCCGGTCAATCGCGCACTCATTGCCATGTATCGCCCCTTTATCAACACCGCACTTCGTTTTCCAAAAACGCTGATTGTTGTTTGTCTGGCCTTGGCCTTAAGTGCCTACTGGCCTCTCAAAAATCTTGGCAGCGAATTTATGCCGGAACTCGATGAAGGCGATTTGCTCTATATGCCCAGCGCATTCCCTGCCATTTCAGTCGGTAAGGTCAATGAAGTTGTCCAGCAAACAAACAAGCTGATCAAGACCATACCAGAAGTGGAAACTGTCTATGGTAAAGCGGGTCGTGCAGAAAGTGCGACGGACCCTGCCCCTCTCACGATGATCGAAACCACGATCAAACTAAAACCGAAAGACCAGTGGCGTGAAGGTCTGACGACGGATGATTTGAAGCGAGAGCTAAACCAAATCGTCGATGTACCCAGCTTGACCAATACTTGGATCATGCCAATTAAAAACCGGATCGACATGCTGGCAACAGGAATTAAAACACCCGTCGGGATCAAAGTTGCAGGTCCTGACCTTGAAGTCATTGCCAAAGTGAGTGAAGAGATTGAAAAGGTTATCAAGAATGTCGAAGGTACAGCCTCTGTTTATGCTGAACGGGTAACAGGTGGGCGATATGTCACCGTCGATATTGATCGTGCAGCGGCATCGCGTTACGGCCTGAACATTCAAGATGTTCAAGATGTTGTCAAAACTGCTATCGGCGGAATGACAGTGACACGCACGGTGGAAGGCCGTGAACGCTACCCTGTCAACTTACGTTACCCACGTGATGTGCGTGATTCTGTTGATCAGGTTAAAACCCTGCCAATTGTAACACCAAGTGGCGCACAAATCCCCTTGGCAGAAGTTGCGAACGTCAAAGTGGTCGGTGGGCCGGGTATGATCCGCTCAGAAAATGCCCGTCTCAATGGTTGGATCTATGTCGATATTGCAGATCGAGACCTCGGGTCTTATGTTGTGGATGCAAAACAGGCAGTCGCCGATCAGATCAAGCTGCCTGCTGGGTATTCTATTGCTTGGTCAGGTCAGTATGAATTTATGGAACGCGCCAAACAGAAGCTTTCCATCGTGGTCCCTGTGACGATTGCCATTATCGTTGTCTTATTATTCCTCAATTTCAAAAACCTGGTTGAGGTGGGCATCATCATGGGCACACTACCCTTTGCTCTGGTGGGAGGTGTCTGGCTTCTTTATCTTTTGGGATACAACTTTTCAGTAGCTGTCGGTGTGGGCTTTATTGCCTTGGCAGGTGTAGCGGTCGAGATCGGAGTATTGATGCTCGTCTACCTGAACCAAGCTCTTGACCGCCAAATGGATCGTGTCGCAGATCGTCAGATCACACGGGAAGACCTTGATAAGTCGGTCATTGAAGGTGCGTTATTACGTGTCCGGCCCATTATGATGACATTCTCTGTCGTTATTGCAGGGCTTCTCCCGATTATGTTTGGTACCGGCACAGGATCAGAAGTCATGCGACGCATCGCGGCCCCCATGGTGGGCGGCATGATCAGTGCCACAGCCCTCGCTCTGCTCATCATCCCGGCTGTGTTTGTGTTGTGGAAACGCGCGCAGATGAAACGGGCAGAAAAACAGTTCAAAAAACTTGAAGCCCAAGAAGCGGCTTCTTGATTGATCACCTCTTAATTCAACTCCATAAAAGGAAAACTTAAATGAAAAAACTTCTCTCTATCGCTTTGGCTGCCTTAAGCATTGGCTTTCTAAGCACTGCTGCGTTGGCAGATGATGGGCACACTATGAAAGAAATGAAAGGCCATGAAATGACAAAAGAAATGAAAGGCCATGAAATGACAATGGAAGGTATTCATGCCTCCGGCACAGTCAATGGCGTTAAAGATGGCAAGATCAATATCGCTCACGGAAAAATTAAAGAATTGGGCTGGCCTCCCATGAAAATGGATTTTACAGTTGCTGAAGGTGTTGATGTTAGCAACGTCAAAGCTGGTCAAAAAGTAGACTTTACTTTAGGTAAAGGCAAAAGCGGCATGTATGAAATTATGGGGATTAAAATGGCTCATTAAGCCGTTTCATTCTTTGTACATGATCAAAAGAGGTGCTTAGCGAGCACCTCTTTTGTTTATTATTTGTCAGATAGATAGATCGAAATATTTTGTTTCAATTTAAGATGTCTTTGTTGCAAAAAGACACAATCAGGACAAACAACTGACAAGCCTGTCCGCCATATTCCTCTTCAGCGAAACATACTAACCTAACAAGAGGAAAACTTATGAAACGCTCTTCACTTTTTGCACTCGCTCTTCTCGCAACGACAGCCATCTCTTTTGGTGCCCAAGCCGGTTCTGTCACCGAGTATTCCAATACATGGAAACCCGGTTTCTCGCATGATGACGGTCCCTACCAATATACACGGACAAAAACCGTGCAAGAAGATACCGGCTATTACCCTGACAGCAAGATGATGACCGTAACGAAAACATCAAGCACTCCACAACCTGGTTATACACCTGATGATAACGGAACGTATTTCAAGGTTGTTCAGGTTCCCAACCCTAAATATGGAACCAACATGGTTCAAAAAGCGCCGCATGAACAAAGTGAATGGGCTGCAGATCATTCATATGACGATGACAAAAAAGTCTACTATAAAATCAATTGATGTAAAATTGACAAGATTTTGAATAAAAACGAGCTGAGATTACTCAGCTCGTTTTTTATGTATTGAAGGAAACTATCACACAAAAAATTGTTGCAAATTGTGACAACCCTACTCTTCGACAAACTCTCGTAATGAAATTGATGTTTAATGCAATTGATCAACTGAGAGAAAAAAGGATCCTCTCGTGATTTCCCTTTACCTTCATTCCCCCTGTTAAAAACGGAGATTAACATGAAACACCTCAAATCATTCTTTGGTTCCCACATGGGCATGATGTTGATTTGTTGTCTTGCAATGGTTGGTGCTTATTTTCTGTTTGCCAGTGGTATTGCACAAGGAAGTACTTTGGCCGCATTAGCTCCGTTAATCGCCTGTATCGGTGTTCATTTCCTTATGATGAAAATGACCGGCAAGAGCTGTCATGGATCACATGAGCACGACAAAAAAGAAAACAAACAACAAAACGCCACCCCTCACGGCATCCCTAAAACCACCTCTTAATTTTACAAAAGGAGTTTGTCATGGGCAGCCACCATAGCATTCACCTTCACCACCACGTATCAAAACAGGCAGACATCAAACATAAGAAATATGTCGTAACCTACCTACCTGTTTTGATCATTCTGGCTCTGATCGTCGTTCTCTTTGGCAGTTACAATTTCTTAAACACCAAAGAGACCACCTCAACCATCGGAACCAACGTTCCTGATTTTTCGCTTCCTCCTGTTAAAGGGGAGCTGTCCGGCTTGAATTCAGGTGATTTTACAGGCCAAATTTCACTCATTAGCGTTTTTGCATCTTGGTGTGACGAATGTCAGGAAAACCATTCTGTGCTTGTAGAACTAACACAACAACAACAAATTCCAGTTTATGGTCTGAATTATAAAGATCCTCCCAAAGATGTCCGCCTTTGGCTGGATAGACATGGTAACCCTTTTAAAAAAATTGGCGCAGATCTAAATGGCGATGTCGCTGCAAGCTGGGGTGTTTATGGTCTCCCCGAAGTTTTTGTGATCAACGCAAACGGACAGGTCATATATCGGCATATGGGAAGTATTAATTCTGAGCAATTTAACCGAGATATTCTGCCTTTAATCACCCAAAATGAAAGACAAACTGAACATGTCTTCCCCCAGAATACAAATGAAGAAAAGGCTGTTGATCCAGCATCGAAAGATTTGTAGGGACGCGTTCAGGAAATTGTCAAAGCGCGATAACTTGCCGAAGAGTCATTGTCGATAAAAGAACTCAAGCAACGATTTGGTATTTTCAGTACACGGGTCCATCAGTGCCTTTATCAAAATAGACAACAATGCCATGAACCAACACGACACCCGTAAAAAGAGAATTTTGTGACAAAATTTGTCAAACCCGGCAATTGTCAAACTTTGTCATGCTCTTCTGTGTTCCGGACATACTTACGACATGACTTCTCGTGAAAATAACTTCCACGAAAGGGCGCTGAGATAGGTGATTTGAAAATGCAATTCCACAAAGTAAAGCATTTCACCAATTGCACGTACCATCGTCATTAAAACATTTGAGGAACTGCGAGAGGCCATGAGCGAAACACTTGGATATGCCAAACTAATTGGCTGTGATATCGAACAGGTTCCCCAATGTATCAAAACCATGGTCGATTATGTTGAACCAAAGGAACGTGGGGAAAAAAACTCGTGAATAACAGGGCATTTGCCAAAATAGCATCAATCATGGCAGTAGGCATTTTCATTGCTTCATCTGTCTATGCAGAAAATCCGAAACAAGATGTTTACCTTCATCAACTGAAAGATGTCAGTGGGATCGTTTTCAATCCAAAGGATCAAGAAAAATTCACCGTATCCACACCGCATGGCATCTTTACGGTACGTGACAACGGCCTAGTCAAAAAATTAAACAAAACACCCGGCTATTTTATGGAACTGATTTCTCATCCAAACAATCCAAATGTCATGTTTGCTAGTGGCTATGTCAGCAAGACAGAAAAGATGGGCGTTGTTCGCACAGAAGATGGCGGACGCAATTGGCAGGAACTCGGTGAAGGCGCAAAAGGGAAAGCATCCTTTTATGCCATGACCATCAGTCCGATCAATCCACGTATTCTTTATGGTGTAGATGAAGCAATTCAGGCAAGTCGTGATGGCGGTAAAACTTGGCAAGTGATCAGCCCGATCCAAGGTGAACGCATATTTGAAATTGCTGTTTCCCCCCTAAATCCCCAGACCGTTTATGCAGGAACATTCAATGGTCTGTTGAAAAGTGAAGACGGAGCCAAGACCTGGAAAAATATTGGCCCAATAGACAAACCTGTCGTCTCCCTTGAAGTGACCAAGCAAGGGGAAATCCATGCATTTATCTATGACTATGGATATATCAGTTCTTCAGAAAAAAGCCTTAAGTGGAAACGTGGGGCAAAATTTTTCCAGAACCGCGCATTGTTAAACGTCACTATTGACCCTCGTAATCCCAAACATATCTACGGTGTGTCAGATACAGGTGCCATGATGATCAGTAAAGATAGCGGTAACAGCTGGGCCAGCTTTGAAGGTCATCAATATAGTTCTGCGAAACGTATAAAGGCAGGTAAACAACTCTACGAAGATAACTGCCTTGCCTGTCATGGAAAAAATGGCATTGGTGAAAACCCGGATGATCCCGCAGCCATTGATGACAACGGTTTACCACTGGCTCCTTCTTTGAACAATACGATGCATGCTTGGCATCATTCAGATAAACAGTTGATATTGACGATTTTGAATGGATCGCCACGCAATGAAAGAATGATAGCTTGGAAAGAACAGGATCTTACAAGAGAAGATGCTGAAAATCTGGTTGCCTATATGAAAAGCCTTTGGAACTTCAATAGTCTGTCATGTCAGGGACCGCGACATATGAGCTGCATGCATTAAAGGAAGCGGATGATTATTGTTACTGAAACGCATACAGACTAAGCCCTATACGGTAAGAAAAAGAGAAACAAATGAATTTTTCCCAACAAATCCCTAAAATATTGATTTTCGGCCTGCTCTTGAGTGGTATCGGTGTTGTCGTCAATAACATGATGTCCGGTTCAAGTAATGCTGCCATCGTAGATGTCAAGATGCCCGCCAAACTGTCTGCAAAAGCGGTAAACGGTAAAAGAACATTTTCGAAGAATTGTGAATCTTGCCATGGTGAAAACGGTTCAGGTTCTGAGCAAGGACCACCGTTAATTCACGATATTTACAATCCTGGCCATCACGGTGATGAGTCCTTTTATCGTGCTGCTGTTTCAGGCGTCACAAGCCACCACTGGAATTACGGCAACATGCCGGCTCAACCTCAAGTATCTCAATATGATATGGAAAATATCATTAACTTTATTCGTGAAGTCCAAAGCCAGAATGGTATTCGCTATAAAGCCCATGGAATGTAATCCCTCAAATAGAAAGACCTAAAATGAAAAAAAAATCTTTTAAAACTAAAGTTTTAACTCTCAGTGCTGTCATAACTGTTTCAGCCACAACAGTTGTATTCGCCCACGGTGGGGCAATGGGCGTTATTAAAGAGCGTATGGATCTAATGAGCGCCATTGGCAAGAACATGAAATCCGTTGCAGCAATGGTAAAAGGCGAAGTCAAGTTTGACCCGGCTGCAATTGAATCATCTGCCAAATCCATAGCAGAGCATTCCACCAAAGTTAACGACCTGTTCCCAAAAGGCTCATTGGATAAGCCGACTGAAGCCCTGCCTGCTATCTGGGAGGATTGGGATCGTTTTACACAGTTGAGCAAAAGTTTAGAAACAGAAACCAATAAACTCGCTGAAGTCGCTGCCTCTGGTGATAAGCGCGCAGTAATGATGCAATTTGCAAAAACAGGAAAAATTTGTTCCACCTGCCATACAGATTTCCGCCTTAAAAAAGACTAAGCAACAAAACCAGGAGCCCCCATGTCCAAACATTCTTATGCATCAGGCTTTTTAGCCTTAGCCCTTATGAGCTCTTCAAGTGCGATCGCCAACAACAACGACGAAGACGCTATAAAACGAGGGAAATATGTGATGGATATCGGGGGCTGCGTTTCCTGCCATACGGATAAGAAAAACAAAGGGCAACATTTGGCGGGAGGTGTCGCCTTACCCACACCATTCGGGACATTCTACACTCCCAATATTACATCTGATGAAAAATATGGCATTGGCGCATGGACAACTGAGCAATTCATTGAGGCCATGACGCAAGGGGTCGCCCCAGACGGATCACATTACTTTCCTGCTTTTCCTTATACCTCATATGCAAAAATGAAAAGACAGGACCTGATTGATTTAAAAGCTTACCTCAACACCGTTGAGGCAGTAGCTGAGCCGACACCCAATCACGATGTTCCTTTCCCCTTCAATATTCGTGAGGGCATGATCGTCTGGAAAGAGTTGTTCTTTGACGATAGCCCCTTTAGCCCAGATCCTTCAAAAAGCACCATGTGGAACCGGGGTGCCTATCTGGTAAACGGCCCCAGTCATTGCGTTGAATGCCATACATCTCGCAATTTCCTCGGTGGGTTGGATAGGGATAATTTACTGGCAGGGGAACCAAAAAGCCCAGAAGGTGAAAAAATACCTAGTCTACTCATTTCAGATGGAAGTGAGTTCTCAAATTGGAGTCATGCTGATACCATTTTTAGCCTTCAAATGGGAATGACACCAAAAGGTGACTTCCTCGGCGGTTCCATGGGAAAAGTTGTGACCAACACCACAGGCAAGATGACCGAAGAAGACCTCCAAGCGATCGCGACCTATCTTGGCAAACCGATTAAAAAGAAATCTGCGGGCAAGCGCGACTGAAACAAAAAAATCCGGAAGGTCGATTATTGAGGAAGGATCACCTTAGCCTCAAGCCCGCCTTCCTCTCGATTACTCAGAATAAGTTCTCCGCCATGGGCCTCCACAATGGATTGCGCGATGCTCAACCCAAGACCTACCCCTCCAGTATCTCGGTTACGTGATGCCTCGCAACGATAAAACGGCTGGAGAACTTTCTTCAATTGATCCTCGGGAATACCCGGTCCTTTATCACAAACAATGATTTGCAGAGCGTCAGTATCCATCGTGACGGAGATTTGAGCAGCCTCTCCATATTTAACAGCATTTTCAATCAGGTTTGAAACAACGCGTTTCATGCCGACCGGTGCGCATTCAAACAGAATTTTCTCACAATCGTCAAACAACACTTCCTTGCCTGCATCTTCCAGATCATCGCAAATGCTGCTAACAAGGGCCGATATATCCACTTTGCGGCGTTCTTCCGTTTCGGCTTCCTGTTTTGCAAACTCAAGGGTCAGGGAAATCATATGTTCCATTTCATCCAGAGTTTCCAACATCTTTTGACGATCTGTTTCATCCTCCACTAATTCTGAGCGAAGGCGCATTAATGTAATTGGCGTGCGCAAATCATGAGAGATCGCAGCCAACATTTGGGTGCGGTTTTCTATCATTCGCTGAAGACGATCCTGCATTTCGTTGAAGGCTCTGGCTGCTTCCTGCACTTCCAGGGGCCCGGATACGATCATCGGGTCAGCTTTAACATCCTTCCCCAACCTTCTCGCCGCTTGTGCAAAGGTGCGTAATGGAACTGTTAACCGTCGAACAACCCAAATCGACAAAACAATAACAGCAACAGCCATAGAAATAAGCGACATGATGGAGGTTGGTGACCAGAACGGATTGCTTTCTGGAATATCGGTTGCGAAATTTAACCACTTACCATCAGGTAAGGTAAAAGATACCCGTAAGGATTGATGGGCAGAAATACCGTGCATTTCGCTCATCATTTGCATATGCATCCATTGATTGGGGTGAAATTGCCCGAGAAAACCACCATCATGTGGCGTTTCAAATAATTGTACAGCCAAGGGCGTATTGGTCGGTAAACCAATTTTAAAACGAAGGAATTGTTTTAACAGCGTTAGCTGCTCACCATCGTTTTGCACATTAACCAATGTGCTTTCAGGACTTATAGACACCCGAAACGTTGGTTCATTTAATGCCGCAACAATGCGGCCTCGCCATTCAGGCGGTGTTTCAATAATGACGTGGGAAACACTGGCAATACGTTGTGCCATGTTGCGTCCACCAAGCATGGAAAGTGATTCCGTACGATCCCCCGAATAAATCACCATACTCAAAAAGTGTGAAACACTGAGGCCAATCAGCAGCACCCAAATGGTTTGTGTCGTCAGCGTTTTAGGCAGGAATCTTCTCATTCTTTTGTGACTTCAGGCGTGAAAACATAGCCCCCACCCCAAACCGTTTTAATGAGTTCCGGAGCTTTGGGGTCTTTTTCGATTTTACGGCGTAATCGGCTGACTTGTGTATCAATGCTCCGATCAAAGGCGACAGATGCTCTGCCCCTTGCAATATCCAGAAGCTGATCTCTGTTAAGGACTCGTTGTGGACGTTCCACCAAGGCCATCAGCAAAGTAAACTCCCCTGTACTTAAGGGAACCACAACTTTATCTATCGAAATAAGCTCTCTCTTTGACGTATCAAGCTTCCAGTCATCAAACAAATAATTGATGGGCGCATCAGTAGATACAGCGGGAATACCGACGTCGTGATAACGTCTCAAAACAGCTTTGATACGAGCAAGCAATTCGCGGGTGCCAAAAGGTTTGGGAACATAATCATCTGCCCCCATTTCTAAACCAATAACCCGATCAATTTCTTCGCCTTTGGCGGTCAACATAATAATCGGAATATTGGAATCCGCCCTAATATCACGACAAAGGGTCAAACCGTCATCACCCGGCAACATCAGGTCCAACAAGATCAAGTCAATGCGGGCATCTGATATAATCTTCTTCATTTCCCGACCGTCACCAGCTGTTGAAACACGATAACCATCTTTGGTCAGAAAACGTGAGACCAAATCTCGAATTTCTTTATTGTCATCTACGACAAGTATATGCTGTGAAGTACTCATGGGTACCGATTATATCTGTCTTATCAAAATGATGCGAAGATAAAAGTGTGACAGAGTTTTACAGAACATTTTGAAAATAAAATCGTACCATAAACGTCACGAGCATTCATAAGCTGATTTATAGATGTTTACCTATTGATGACCCAAGGAGATTTCGGCGGGTAACAGGGCAGATAGTTTTGGTGTCATTTTATCGCTCTTATCAGGTCGAGCGGGGGCCAGATTTATCGTACTCGCTCGCTACGCTTGCTGCGTCGTTGCCTTCGGCCGAACTTCCGGAATAGCGCGCCTTGGCGCTATTCCTTACTGATCATATATGCCACCCACGTATCAAAAAACAAAAAGCCCCGCCCGTTGGGCGAGACTTTATGTTTTTGGTTGCGGGGGCCAGATTTGAACTGACGACCTTCAGGTTATGAGCCTGACGAGCTACCGGGCTGCTCCACCCCGCG
>NZ_JBLWXN010000021.1:0-20138 GCF_048267425.1 Terasakiella sp. | reverse complement strand
AAAGAAGTGCATTTACAATTCCCGAAAGAATCAAAGCCTTATTCATTATTTCCCCTCAAGTCGTCTAGGATAGAAAACACTCTATATGGCCCTGATGCAAGGAAACCGGAAATAAGATTATACTGTTAGGGCGGGAACATGGCCTATTACAACAAGGCTAATCAAGACCACGACAAGGGTACCCAAAAACATAAACACAACCCCTACTAAAAAAAGAAATACAATTCAACCTATATAGAAAAATGCTTGTAGTATTAGCTTTTACATATAGATGACCGTTGGGTTCATTTTTCCATTCTCCTGTAGTCAACATAATTAGCTCAGGAGACACACTCCACTTTTTCCGTACAGGTCCAGTTCAGCTATGTTTGAAATCATACACTACTGCCAATAAAAGCCAGCAGAAGCCAGAGAGCACCAATTGGAAAAAAATAAAGAAGAAAATTTTTAACCGCGTATGCAGGTTCATTGATTCTCAAGCAATTTATAAAGCTCCATGTATTAACAAGCGTTGCTAAAGCTAATGAGAAAAAAGTAAACAAACCTGAAAAACGAAAAAAAATCCTACTATGCCATATATCAAATACTCTCAGTCCAAGCTCAAGCCCACTGAGAAGCCCAAACACAAGAGCAATTCCACAAAAAATAAGACTTACCTTGAATGATTTTGGCACAACATTTCTCCTTCATTCTAAAGCGCAGTTGAGCACAGGGTAACCCCGTGCTCAACCCAAATATGAAAAGGTTAAGTTATTTTTTATCTATCATTGCCCAGCAAAGTATAGGGAATGATATCCTTAACGGTATGGCCGATGCCTTCTCGAATGAACCTTCCAATCTTTTTCTGATTCATATTGCCCGTGTCCCAACGAGGAGCATTTGTATAGTTATAGGTTCCTCGTAGTTTTGGGTCTGTAACCAATTTGCCCGTATCACCATCATATATAGCTTCTCGCCCATCAGGATTCACAAATTTACGCTCTAGCTTCCCCCGGCCATTATCGTGAAATTTGTTTTGCCATGCAGGCATTTCTTCCCACCGGCTGCCAAATTTCCGGGCATCTTTCACATTCTCCGGCAGATAGTCATTTTTGGCATCTCGGTCCTCATAATGCCATTTAAAAGGTTTATCCTCTCCTCCAAAATAGTAGCTACTATTGTTGGCAAAGCGATCTTTATATCCATCTGCAAAAGCAGGTAAGCCGCTGGTCGGGTTCTCCTGCTCGTGCCCGGAACCAACCGTGTATTTCAGAATATCATCGCCTAACGCTTGAGAAAGATATTCCATTAACTGCGGCGTCTGCGCACTTAATGGAATGACGATCTCACCCGGCGTGACATGAGCAACTACCGTATCTTGCCCATGATTTTGGCCGTTAATTCCGATCTGATTGGCGGCTTTACCTTCTGCCGCTAGTGCTTCTGGCGGAGGATTATCATAGAGGTTTTGAAAACCTTGGCGGACCATATCCACATAGGCCGGATCTTTTTTCTTCCAATATCTGGGATCTTTCATCAGTTCGCGCAGACGCGTGGTTTCGCGTTCCTCATAAGCTTTGTTGAGTTTTGCCATTTTAATTTTCTCCAATAAAAAAGCGGCCCCTTCTTTCGCGAAAAAGAAAGGGCCGCTTTGGGTTATCCTGACGAGACGAAGGAGGGGGCACTTACACCTCTCCTGTTGACTCAATGTTGAAATAGCCTGAACTATTGATTTCGCAAGACACCTGAGAACAAAAGGTGAAAATAGTTCCGATTTTTCTTTCTGAGAGCGGGTATTTCATCAATTTAGTGAATTTAATCTGACAAGACCTGCTCCCGTCAAACTCTCAGCTTATCGTCAAATTATGTAGCCAAGTTTCATAATTTCGATCTCCAAAGCTCCCTCTCAATCCTTTATCGCCTTTTGGGCAAAGAACGCCCAAATTGCGGACTTCTTTTGGGGTGAGGCCATAGGCACGGCGAAATGCTCTTGAAAAATCACCCTCCCGCGTGAATCCCCAAGCATGTGCAATTTCATAAATTCGCTTCGTTTTCATCGTTGGGTCCACAAGTTCACGGACCGTTTTTTTTAAGCGGTAATTCCGAATGTAAGCTGCCACGCCGCCAAAGGGTTCAAACAAACGATAAAGACCTGAGCGAGAAACCCCCATATGCTGAACAATATAGTCAGGGGTAAGACTAGGATTTTGCAAGTTGGCATGTATAAACCGTTTAAGGCCTGTGAGCATCGCCTGATCAATAGTCATGCGGTCACAATCCTCAGGCAGACTGTTTTGATGACTATTGAGCAACCCTTCCGTCATCCGCAACAAAGGTGAAATAGACAAGGAGCCCTCTTGCAATGTCATTTGCGGAGCCATCTCGTATAGGCCAAACATCATTTGCTTAAACAAGCGCGCCAAAGGCTGATGGCCCTGTATCACCCTTTGGCCTTGGCTATCAGGGTGCAACAATTTTTTGCTGATTAAATCCCGAGGAACGACAAGGGTAAGGTTTTCATAATCACTGATGTAACTTGAATAATCCGTCGTTAAGTCATTGACCCAGACATCACCCGGTCTCGCGATCAATTGCTTGCCGTGATTATCATAATTCACCTGGCCGCGCAGAAAAATCTGGATCAAGTAATGATCAAGCGCATCATGAGAAACTTTTAAGGCAGAACGTTCAAAAGCCTGTTTTCGTGAAACACAATGGGCAATAAGTAGAGAGTTTAAGTTAAAGGTTGTTAGAGACGCATCGAAAGAGCGATCACTCTGGTTTTTATCTAGACTGACATCGAATAGAACACCAATACTTTGTTGCCACGTTTCAAAGCGATCCTTGTGGCTCAATCCGTTTGTATCAAAACGGGAAACGGGAATGCGTGAAATGTTAAAATGCTCTGCCATATCACCTTATTTAATGGATTTTGGTCAAATATCTAATCTAATAACCTTTTGTGCTATTTTTCAACCTAACACAATATAGCTTTGAGGTTAACCGCCTACGTGGTTGTTAAAAATTTCTGACAGGAATAACGATCATCCATCCACAAACAGGCTTCGTTAAAATGTTTTTCCATGATCGCACGCATGCCGGGTGACGAAGCTGGGGTTTCGTAGACAGACAAGCTCTCTGGACCATAAATCTCGCATTGCTTTAGAACAATCATATCCATACCCGCAAGCAACCAGCCACGCGGTTGCAATTCTCTTGTTACAAAGCCCGTGACGTAGTGGTGATAACCTTCTTGAGGGATAGATTGGCAATGTATCCAGCCCACTAATTCCCCATATTGACGAAGGGCGACGGACAACAACGGGTTTGACTCCGGTTCAAATAACGCAAAACGAGGCCAATCTGGGTTGACTTGTTCAGTTTCCATCAAAAGGGCTTTTTCACGTTCTTTTTCAGAAATATCAAACCATGGAGTTGCCGAAAAGCCATTCCTCAAGCAGCGTTTTACCATTGCTTTCCAATTTGCCCCCATGCGTTTGGGCCAATCACAATAAGCTGAAATCCTATGTTCAAGATGTTCAGGTTGCGACCAACCACAATGTTGCAAGAGAGAGACAACGGGGGTTCTATCCACCCTGTCACTGTAATGGGTTTCAAACTGCGTCATTTTTGCAGCCCGCGCACGATCTTCCATATGTTGTAGAAGAAGCGTGCCGATCCCCATTCGTTGAAAGGTTGCCACAACCATAATGGAAAGGAGCTGTGCTGCCCCTTTTTTCTTCAACTTTATAATCGCTAAACCGATCGGCATATTGCCGAGCAACACAACCGATGAAAGGACATTATCAGGTGTCTTTTCCTCGCCATTAAACCATCGCGCATACCGAGGATAAGTCAACTTGCAAAACAAAGGTTCATCAATCTGCATATTAACCGGACAGATGTTAAGCGCTGCCTTTATTTGATCAGGTGTCACCACAAGGTACCGGCAAGCCCGCAGCGATGAGTTCCAATTCATCGTCGGTCAATTCGTCATCATTTGCTGGGCTTTGTAGAAGGTCTAAAAAGTCTTCTTTTGTTGTCATACGAACGGCAACGGGGTCGAGGATAAAACCTTCACGCTTTCCCATTTCGATGACAGCTTCATTCAAGTCTTGGCGGTTGTCAATGAGCATCAATTCAGCCATCAATGCAGGTCGACCACGCAAGACACCGTAAAATTCTTTGCATCCTTGATCGATCATTTCATTCTTCCTTTTCTCTACGATTTGCGAAAAACAGCCCGTTTCCGACAAGCTAATTTATCAAGTCCATTCAATGGGGAAAATGAAAAACAAAGCAAAAAAATGTAATGCTAAAAAGTTGGGACGTAATGATAAAACCTATGGCGTGCTTAATGAGCAGAAATACGATTAAATGCTATAGATAGGAATTTTTATAATGTGCTGGCTTTGTTACTGTGTTTGTTAATTTCTTTCCTGCTTGATCAGTTTCTTCAAGAAGAGCCTTCGGCACACAGCTATAAAGTGACTTCATGAATTGAGATGACGGATCATTCTTCACAGAGCACCATTCCCATTGCTCATTTCGATACATCAGCTTATGCCCCCAAGGAACGCCTTGAGGCTTGGCAAGAAAATATGTCGGTCTTTTTTGATCTTTCGGCAACAGATGGCAGTCGATTACAAAAAGATATTAACGGGAAGATTCAGGTTTGCCATCTAGGAGAAGCCGTTTTAGGCATCACCAGTTCTGATCCCCAATTGTTTGAACGTCAGAATTCAAGAATTGCCTCTGATGATCTGGACCATATTCTCATTCAGCTCTATCTAGAAGGTCGCGCGTTGACCCAAGACGAAGAAGACATCCGTGCAGGCGATATGTTAGTCATTGATATGGATAAGCCAACAGCCATAAAAACCTCCACATATAAAAACCTAACTCTTGTTCTGCCACGTGTTTTGCAAACAGAATTGTCTGAGCTTTTGTCCAAAATGCATGGCAAAAAACTATCCGCAGAAAATCCTATGGTTCGATTTATAGGGGAGCATCTCAAGGTTCTCTGGCAAACCATACCTGAGATGAATTTATCGCAAGCCAACACAATGCTTGAAGGTACATTTGGCTTGATGAAGGGCTGGCTTTTACAAGAAAACCGGCAAAATGAGGCAACTTCAATCGAAGTCAGCGTGGCCGTGGGTAAAAGCATTCAGCGTTATATTGAAAAACACCTCAACGAACCCATTAATGCAGATAGTTTAACGGAACGTTTCCGTATATCGCGCACACAAATTTATCGAATTTTTGCGCCCTATAATGGTGTCGCACGCTATGTCTGGGAAAGACGCTTGTTAAAAAGTCGTCGCCTGCTCTCTCAGTCCAGCATGGATCACTTAACAATAGGGAGCATTGCTTATCAATGCGGGTTTTCAAGTGAATCGCATTTTAGCCGTAGTTTCAAAGAGCGTTTCCATATTTCACCACGTGATTTACGTTGCGAGATACACGGTTTCCGTTTGAAAAACTCTCGCCTCCCCGAAGAGGCAAGCTGCCTTCTTCCTGCATGGGTTCATAGTCTTCCTAAATCAGGCACCTTGAACGAAGTCATCCTGAAATAACCAGACAAAGGATTTGGAACCAACAGATAAAGCCATTCTCTTCGAAATCAAACAGAATGCGACCATGGCCCTTTTGTCTAACTCCAAAACGCTCAACAGAAAAACAGTGAATAGCCGCATTTTAGTTCCAACACATTATCAGACGCAAACCACCGAATGTGGCCTCGCCGCCATGGCAATGATTATGTCCCATTGGGGCCGACACGTCAGCCTTGACGAATTGCGTTTGGTTTCAGGTGTTTCAAGAGATTGTATTACAGCTGCGGATTTGGTCCGGGTCGCAAAACATTATAAGCTCCCCATTCGCGTCTTACGTAGGGAGCCGGAAGAACTCAAAGAGCTTGGCTTTCCTCTAATCGTCTATACGGACTTTATCCATTTTACTGTGGTCGAAGATATCACGGATGAAGGTGTGTGGTTGAACGACCCGTCTTCGGGACGCATCCTCATGGATAAAAGTAAGTTCAATGAGATTTTTAGCGGCATTACTCTTTCCATCACCAAAAGCGAAGAATTTAAAGAAGGTGGCGTGTACCTGAAGACCCAAAACAGGGTCGCAAACTTTTTTAAAGGAAAAGACCACTGGCAAATTGCCGGAAGTCTCGCTTTAGGCGTCCTCTCTTATCTGCCCCAAGTGGCTTTTGCCTTTTTTACCGGACATTTTTTAGCACAGCTCTTCAGCCCATCAGGCGAGGCACTCACAGAGTACGGCGTGTCATTTGCGGGCCTATCCGTGGCGCTATTTTCCCAAATTATCCTGCTGAAACTATCCGCAAAACAATCATTAAACCTTGAAATCAAAACTCTCAAAGAACGCCTGCCAAACCTTGCCAACCATTTGTTAAATCAGCCTTATGGTTTCTTTGTTTATCGCATTGCCTCAGTTTTGCATCAACGGATCTATAAACAGGAACGTGTTACACAAGTGCTCCTGCAGGAGTTTTTGGAGGCAACCGTTCATGGCTTAGGCCTTTTGCTTTTGCTGAGTAGCTTTTATTTTCTCGATCCCGTTGTTGGTTTTGTAGCCATTGCGATCACGGTTTGCTTTGGATCATTTCTGTGCCTTATGTCCAGCCGTGCAAACAAATGGGCGCGCCGATTTATTGAAATTCACAATACAATATGGATCAAACTTTCTCAGGCCCTTGAAAATTTTGAATCTTTTAAGACAAGTGGCGGCGACCAAGCCTTTTTCAAAAATCAAATGGGGACGTTTTCCCACAGATTGCTTGATCGACAAAAATCGGGGCTATACAGGAGCTTTGCAGAAGCGAGCAGTGATTTTTTCACACTCTTACTGGTTCTTTCCGTCTTTGCCTCATTCGCTTGGCTGGAGGGTGAAATGGGGACCTTGTTTACATGTTTATGCCTTGCGTTTGGAGTGCATAAACCGTTTCAAGCTCTGGCTAAATTGCAAGGGCAATGGATTTTTCTAGAACAACAACTGCCCCCCATTGATGACCTGATAAATCAACCAACCCCGAAAATGCGCCTAGATAACCCTGACTTTTCATTTACTCCCCAAGCTCTTGAGGCTTTGAGTGTGCAACAAGTCACGTTTGGTTTTACCAAGGTGAAACCGGCTCTGCTCCATGATGTCAGCTTATCAGTGAGGTCGGGGGAACAACTGGGTATTACAGGTCCGTCAGGAGGCGGAAAATCAACTTTAGCCGAAACCTTAATCGGCCTGCACCAACCGTGGACCGGGCAGGTTTATATTAACGGCTTTGCAGCCACTTCCCTTTCTCGCGAGCAACTGAGGCAACATATCGGCTGGGTAAACAAACATCCCTATTTCATCAAGGGGACAGTGCGTGAAAACATTACCCTATGGGACGAGAATATTTCAGATGCAGATATTCAAGCCGCAATTAAGGATGCCTGCTTGACCCAATGTTTAGCAAACTGCCCAGATGGACTAGACACAATCGTTGCGCCGCAAGGCGCAAACTTTAGCGGCGGTCAACGACAACGTCTTGAAATCGCAAGAGCCTTGGCGCGAAACCCACGTATACTCGTTCTGGATGAAGCAACAGATGGTCTGGACAGCGACCTTGAAACCAAATTAAGACAAAATCTGCGTGACCGCGCTATTACGCTTCTGATGATTAGTCATCGCGAGAGCACTTTAAATCGGTGTGATCGCGTTGTGCATCTTATTGACGGTACAATTCAACTAAAAGAAAAAGCTGAGAGTTCACAGGTTTCTGCTGTTTCTCCCTACTTGGAGGATGAAGAAGAATATGGACCAAGAAATAGGCAGAAAGGACATCATAGGGACTTAATCACAACCTTTTGTCTCGTCGGTCAAGCTCTCACAAAAAAGGAAGTCCTCCTCCCTCCGTCACCTGTTGCATTTAAACCGACACAAACAAATCTGGAATGCCTTGAAATTCTCGCGCGCTATAATGGCTTGCCCCTTCGGTATTTGCGTTTTATCTCCCCAAGCTGGTGGCAAATGGATCATGGTCCCCTTATCGGTTTTGATAAAAAAGAAGGTAAACCCATTGCAATCTTACCTGATCGAAACAATCGGTTTGAGGTTGTTGACCCGTCGACAAACCAAAAAATACCTCTCGGCCCAAAAGAAATAGAAAAGCTGGAAGATCAATTCGTCATGTTGCATGAGGGGTTTGAAAACAAACCAAAATCCCCATTTAGCTTCTTCTTCCATGGCTTTCATCAAAATGCTGATGATATCAGAGCTACCATAATAAGCTGCCTCGCCCTGTCTCTTTTGATGCTGACTTTTCCTGTCGCCGGTTATGTTTACATCAATGAAATCCTTCTTTTTGGTGAAACACAGTCAATTTATGCTTTTGGAGTGGCGTTAGGAGGGCTTGGGCTTTTTTATCTCTTCATACAAGCTTACCAGCTTATTGCGATCCACCGACTGGAAGGACGTATTGAAACCTTATCCACACAGGCTATTTACCAACATATGACACGTATCCGGCCTTTCTTTTTTCATAAATATAGCCCGGATGTTGTGACACGAAGCCTGCGGGCCCTGCCTTATATTCTTGATTATTTATCAAGCGGGTTTCTTCGCCGCCTTATCATGGGAGCAGGCGTCATATCAGGTCTTGGTGTCATTGCTGTTCTTGCCCCATCTTTATTTATTTACTACCTTACTCTGTTAGGGGGACTCACTTTTTATAGTCTGCACCTCGCACGTCAAAGCCTTTCAGGAGTAACTGACCAGTTATCACGTCGCATCGACAATGTTGAATTCATGCTGGAACTGTTAAAAAGCGCACCACGGCTCATTCAGAGTGGACGAGAAAAGGCTGCGCTTGAAGTCTGGAAAAAGGCGCGGTTAAAAGAGCTTTTCCATCTCGAAAAAAGCCGCAAAGCTGAAAATAACATCCATCAGTTCAATGATTTAATTTTATGGTTTGCGATCTTGGGCTTTCTGCCTGCCCTTACGATTAGAACGGATGCGTATGGGCCCGCGCATGTCTCAGCCCTTATGCTGGCTTTTATGTCCGCGACTTTCTGCCTGAAGGCCTGTCTATCTGCCTTGAATGACTTTGCCCAAACACAGCCTTTCTTCCAAAGGCTTAAACCCCTTGTGGAAGCACAGATTGAACCCCGTCGTCCGATCAAGACTTTTGACGACAAAATTGCACCAATTGAAATCAAAGGCGTCAGCTATACCTATCCGAACAGTAAATCTGCGACCCTAAAAAATGTTTCTCTAACAGTAGAACCAGGACAAATTGTCACGCTGGTTGGAAATTCCGGTTGTGGAAAGTCAACTTTGCTGCGGGTTCTGTTGGGCTTTTATCCGATAGAAAACGGCGAGATCATCCGAAGCGGTCTCAGCGATGATGAAATTGATCTCTCTTCATGGCGTGAAAAAGTTGGTGCCGTTTTTCAGGATGACCAGTTGGAAGTCGCCCAGACCATTCGCGGTCATATTATGGGCAACAGCTATTATACATTACCCGAAATTCGCGAAGCAGCGCGCCTTGCAATGTTGGAACGCGACCTGAATGCCATGCCGATGGGGATCCAATCCATTGTCGATTCAGAAAGAATTTCAACAGGACAGAAACAAAGAATATTGATTGCACAAAGATTGGTGCGCAAACCCATGTTGTTGATTTTGGATGAATCAACAAACGCCTTACCTGAAAAAATGCAGGCCGAATTATTCGCCAATATCCGCACATTGGGTTTGAGCTGCTTGCTGGTTTCACATCGTGAAAGTGCCATTGCAGCAAGCGACCGTGTCTTTCACATGCAAGATGGGCAAATCGTCTGGTCCGGCAGTCCACAAGGATATGATGCGTCCAGACTAGCTGATGATCCAATGGATATTTAATATGGCTTCCTTAAAACCGAAAAAACGACAACTCTTTCGTACACAAGCCCTCAAGTTTTTTGTTGGTGTATTTGGTGATAATAGTGCGCCCACTCTTCTGTTTGCATGGCCCAAATATATGGGAGCAATCGTTATCGCCTGCTGCCTATTTTTATCTATAGCCTGGCTTCGTTTTGCCGAACATCCGGTCCGTTTGGACATAACCGGTCAATTAAAGCCAATGGGCGACAATTTATATTGTTTTACGGCCCCCCATAAAAACCTGACATTTGATAAAATCAAAGATGCACAAGCAGGTGTTCTCTTTTTCGAGAAAGAATTTGTCCGTGCCAAAACCACTTCCTCTCCTTGTTCAACAAATGCAATCCCACTGCATTTGGAACGACAAATTAAACTTGTCGATAAAGAGGTACGGCTCTCCTTGACGGTTGGGTATGAGCCCTTCTGGTCCTTTTTTATAGGTAAATTCTATGAACATTAAGATTGAACGTCTAAGTCTTCCTGCGCCTGAGTTTACAAAACTGACCTATCCTCGTTACCGGGACCTTTTAACTTGTTCTTCGGCCGATCCGACTTGGGTGGAAGCAACCGGGGCATGGGACGGCGATAAACCTGTCGGGCTGGCCATCGTAAAACATATTAATCGCCTTAGTGAGGAACACGTGGCCTCTTCACGGCTTTCTTCCATTTTTGTTGATCAGGCTTATCGTCGTTGTGGTATCGCCTCCTCCCTACTCAAAGAAATAACGGCCTTATCTGAGCAAGCAGGCTCCAAAGAACTCATCACCTTTCATTCAAGCCGTACGCGCGCACGCCGGCAGTTTGAAACATTACTGGCTCATAATGGTTGGGAGGCCGCTGAATTAGCCGAGTTTCGCTTGGGTGCGCTAGCAGAATGTACCAATAAACTTGCTGAAAGCTGGGGGCCAATGATGAAGCGTTTAAAGCGCAACGGCTATTCGTCCAGTCCGTGGTATGAAATGTCACAAAAAGACCGTGCAGATGCAGAAGACGTTTCAAAGAAGGAAGTGACAAACCCTGTTTTGGATTTTCACAAGGCCGAACAATATAGCGACCCTTTATTATCACTAGCCTTGCGTCAACATGGCAAAGTCGTCGGTTGGGTTTTTGCAGAAACACCAGAAGATCAAAAACATCACCATTATACGGTTGGGTTCGTGCAAAAAAACTTGCAGAAAGCAGGCTGGCTTATCGCCGGGATCTTTGACGCCAGTCAGTTACAATTTACCCATTATGGCCCTAAATCTGTGACGCTTTATGAAACCTTGGGCGACAATACCCAAATGATCAATTTCATGAAAAAGCGCCAAGCCTTTGTCACCGAATGGATGGATGAACGTTTTATTAGCCGTAAAAAACTAAAGGCATAGCCCTAAGGACTGCGCCTTTAGCTCACGTTTTAAATTAGGTTTTCCAGGTTAACACTTCGGGGCGACATCATCTGTACCCGTGGTGTGGACACTTCCAGCAGCAATCAATTCCAGCTCCATATCTGAAAGTTCTTCAGGGTTTGCCGCGCGTGTAATAACCTCATTGATATGTTCCAAACCGGACATGACATCATCTTGCGTTAAGATAATTCCCATTTCTTTGCCCATGAGAACAACACGTGTACCCAATTCTTCGGGTGAAGAAATTTGTGCCAATTCAGTCATCAACGCCTCGTTTCCACGGACGCGGCTGTAAAAAGCAAGGATATTGTTATTCATAACTTTACTCCTTCAAGGGTTATCATTGTAACCCGTGCAAGACCCCGCAGACACAAGCTCAAGTTCCAGATCTGAAAGCTCATCACCTGTTACCGCTTCTTGAATAAATTCATCAATATGGGTTAGCCCCCATAAAGCATCTTCTTCAGAAATGGTAAAACCTAGCTCTTTACCCATAAGCACAACGCGTGTGCTTAGTTCTTGTTCGTTAGTAATTTGTGATAGCTCGTCCATCAACTCGCCATTGCCACGCACGTGGCTATATAGTGCAACGACATTGTCATTCATGGTTTTACTCCGTTAAAGTTAAAGCATTTTCATCCCTCACTGGTTGGTTTTATGATTTTGCCAACCTTTTTTATGCTGTCTTTGCTGAGGCCAGTTGTTTGAGCATGCGATCAAAACGATCCCCTGCGATAGAAACTGTATCCAGCAAATTTTCATCCAGCTCGTCAGCTAGAATTTCATCTGAATCGAGATTGGTATTCGCTTCACCATAGCCAAAGCGCCGCACCGTTCCGCGCAGACGATCTGCAAGAAAAAAAGACAAAGCCTTATAAAGCCGCATCCCAAAAAAGGGATCTGCCTCAATTCTGCTTTCAAGCAGGTCGTGAGAAAGCTGCAATACCATGCAATCGCCCTTGGCAATCACACTGGCAGATGGTGGCGCATTATCGACAAAAGACATTTCCCCGACAATTTCGCCGGTACCCAGTTCCGCAATAGGACCGATCTTGGCATCTTCAATTCTGAGAATGCCTTGAAGTAGGATAAATAAATCAGGATTGCCCACGCCTTCCTGAATGATAACATCACCATCGGAAATAGACTTTTTAGTACCAGCGCGGGCCATCCATTCCGTATCATTGTCGCTGAGCTGCCCCAGTATAAATAAAACTTTGCGCATCAAAGAGTTCCTTTGCCTATTTCCTAAACGAGTTGTCTTTTGGTGAGGTCCCGAAAAAGTCCGTCAACACCTACGAGTTCGTCATATCTCCCCTGTTGGACAATTTGTCCGCCATCCATCACAAGGATACGATCTGCATGCTGAATGGTTGAAAGCCTGTGCGCGATCACTAGGCGGGTCGCATTTAGGTTTGTCAGTGAATTCATGACAATTTCTTGTGAGGTGTTATCAAGGGCACTGGTTGGTTCATCCAGTAGCAAAATGCGCGGGCGATGAACCAACGCCCTTGCGATCATTAATCTTTGGCGCTGTCCGCCCGATAAGGTATTCACACCTTCCATCAAAACCGTATGCATCCCCATGGGCATGGCTTCGATATCTTTATCTAAGCCCGCCAATTTGGCAGCATGCCACGCATCATCAATCGTCAAAGAACTTCGACCGACAATATTGCTTAGAATGCTGCCTGTTGTGAGATGAGCATTTTGCGTCACGACCTTGAGCTGCCTTCTCAAAGAAGACAACTCTATATTGCTAAGGGGTGTGCCATCATAAAGGATTTCACCTGTGCTGGGTTTTTCAAACCCCAACATCAAACGTACAAGGGTTGACTTCCCACTTCCCGACGCGCCGACAAGGGCGACAAACTCGTTGGGTTGAATGGACAGGTTGATATTATTTAAAACCTTTGATCCGCCTTCCTCATAACGAAAAGAGAGATGACTAACTTCAATGGCACCATTTAGCTCGTCTGATGTTTTGTCTTCTTGTTCTGTCTCACTAGACGCCTCTATCAAAGGATGGACACGTTCAAATAATGGAATAACTTTCAAGCTTTTGGTGAGCGATGTTACCAAAGCTGTCATAGCTGCCATAAATTGCCCAAAGGCAGCATTGAAAGCGACAAAATCACCCGTCGTCATAGCCCCTTTATCCAATTCAACATCAGGGTCCACGATGGCTTCAAGCTGTAATTGAATGGCGTCATCCCCCAGAAAAACGGTTGCGGCAATAAAGATTAAACCAGTCGCCAGCACGGGAAAAACCGCTTGAAAGATATCTTGTAAATTGGTGAAATATTGAGCTTGAAAAAAACGTTTCTTCTGCTGGGTAAAGTAATGTGCCCATCGGGCATAGGCCCGGGTTTCCGCACCGGCAATACGCAGCTTTGTAATCCCACTGAGAAGCTGAACAATAAAGCCTTCTGCCACACCTTGATGGGCGATGCGTTTCCTCTCCTCACTCAATTGTCTCATGCCCAACCATACCGTCACACTAAGGGAACAGATCACTAAGACAATCGCAACAAAGGCAAGCTTCCAGTTATAATAAAACAGGAGCAACAAACTCAGGACAGAAAAGGATACACCCAACAACCCCTGCACTGTTGAACCCGTCAAAACTTGGCGAATAGTCTGTATCCCCAAAACCCGATCAGTTAAATCACCTGCTGTATATTTTTTAAAGAAAACAAGGGACAGATTTAACAGACGATCAAATAAAGCGGCCTGCAGGTGTAAATCCACGCGACTTTCTGCACGCAACAGCGATATGGCTTTGACAATTTCAAAACTACACGCACCAAGGGCAGCAACCACCAATGCCAACACGATCTGAATATGTTGCCCCATATCTGCGCGTGGAAAGGTGCTTTCGATCAAAACACCTGTTAAAATTGGTGTTAAGGTTGCAAGTAAACCGCCAAACATTCCCATTAAGGCAAGCATACGAAGGTCACTACCGATACTAGGCAGTACAAAACGGATAAGTCCTTTTAAGGTATGCATCCCTTCGGGTAAGGGGCGGTATAGCATCTCGGCTTCACCATAGATTGTTTCTTCCATGGCTTGCGTGCACGCAAGGTACTCTTTTGTTTTGGGGTTATAGGCCTCATACCCCCCTTTTGAAGTGGGTAACAGTGCAATCGGTTCGCGCGTATCTTCCGTATAGGCGAGCAGGGGGCCGACATCCTGATGGGTCCATCCCGGCGTTAAAATAACTTTTCGGGTACGAAGACGATATATCAAGGCGAGGTCATCAACTCCATAGCGGCCTTTCGTATTTTTCAATCGTCTTGGTGTTTGGACTGTGGGTATTTTTAAATATCTGGCAACTTTTAAAAACGCTATATGCAGTGCGCCATCACTAGGTAATTGTTCATGTTCACGTTGCAAATCAGGCCTTATAACGCCAGCCATATTCATAACGGCATTTTCTATGGCTTCCCGATTTGATTTTTGTAATTTCTGATGTTGCGCAAGTGAGGCAACTTCCAAATCTTGAATTTTTTGGCTGATATAGTGCTGAAACAGGCACATAACACCAAAAAGCAAAGACCGTAACCCGTCCCCCTTTATTAAGTCTTCCGTCTGTTTTGTGGTAATCAGAACGGGTTTGTTCGTTTCCAGCCACAAGCTATTGGATAAAGGCAAGCAGTGCCCGCTCAATCTTGTGTGTCCAAACAAGCAAAGATGATCTTTTTCATCACAGCATCCCCATAACAGATCCCGTGAACCTGAAAAAGCCGCGACGTCTTTATATAAATCGCTTTTCCGCCCCGCCTCTAAACGAGTGATCATTTCTGTGCGACGTTTTGGCAAGGATTGGGAAAATAACCCTTCGATAAATCGATTGATCGTGGCACTTTGGAATTTAAGGTTCTGCTTTTGAAAATTATCTAAAGAAACATTTTCCAGCACCTCCGTTCCGGTCACGCCAACAGCGATTAAACTGAAACAATCGTCTTGAAAGCCTGTTTTCTTATCTTCTAAGCCGAACAGCATCTCACCGGCTTCTGCGCGATACAAGGGGTGGCGCTGTCCATAGGGGATACCCTCTTTTACACGGATGGCAAATACATCAACGCTGCCCTCCTGGATAAAAGTCACCTTATTTAGATCATTTAAGAGAATGGGTGTATTCGCGCCAATGCTTCGATAGTGTCCGGCGAGTTCTGTCGTATCAATATGCAGAGCGTTAACATGAGTCATGACGCCAACCCCTCAGCGCCAATGAGGCGTTTATATTCACCATCTTGCTGTATCAGATCATCATGAGAACCGCGTTCAACAATGCGCCCGTACTTTAAAACGATGATCTCATCACAATCGCGAATAGTTGATAAACGATGAGCGATAATAAGACAGGCGCACCCACGCCTGCGTAAATTGTCATCAATAATTTTTTCTGTCGCGGGGTCCAGCGCGGATGTTGCTTCATCCAAAACCAGTAAACTGGGATCACTTACGAGGGCACGTGCAATTTCAATGCGTTGACGTTGTCCACCTGAAAAGTTTAATCCCCCCTCGTCAACAAGGCTTTCATACTGACCGGACCGGGCCATAATATCGTCATAAATAGCGGCATCTTTCAAGGCACGTGTCAGGGCGGAATCACTGATATGGTCATTCCATAAGGTTAGGTTGTCACGCACACTGCCCGCAAAAAGAAAGATATCCTGATCCACATACGCAACAGAGGAAGAATGGATTTGACGCGGGATATCTTCAAAGGCCCAACCATCTATGGTTATCTCTCCTTTCCACGGGGCAACAACCCCGGCAACAAGTCGACCAATCGTTGACTTACCGCTACCTGACCCCCCAACCAAGGCTAATCTGGACCCCGGCTTGAGAGAGAGGGAAATATCTTTAAGCAAAGGGGCGGACATCGGGTTATAACCATATTCGATATTCCGCACTTCCAGCGCCCCGCTTAAAATCGCCGGACCTTTCCAGCCTTGGGTTTCTTCTGGTCCTAAAATCCGTTCAACAGGATGGGCACGAATATCTTCAACCCTCGCCAAGTCCCCCTTAATTCGTTGAATTTGTCCACCCAGATTAACCAAGGCCGCGATTGGTTTCATAAAGCTAAGCATAAGAGACTGGATCGCGACAATCGCCCCAATAGAGAGACTACCGTCCATGACCCTGAGCCCGCCCAACCCAAGGATAGAAGCCGTGGTCAGGGAGTTCATCAACACAGGTACAGCAGAAAGAACGGCAGAGGACTTTCCCAATTTCAATTGTGAGAACAACATGCTGGCCTGATAGCCTGCCCATTTACTAAAAACTTCATTTTCTAGGCCGGATGCTCTCAATGTTTCAGCGGATCGAATGGCAGCAACAGTTGCTCCTGCCAACTTGCCGCTTTCTTGTAGCAAGCTGCGGCTCGCATCTTCGCGTTGGCGCTCTACCGCTTTTAGGGCAATAATATTGACCCCCGCCAACAAAAATGCGACTAAGGCCAACCAGATATCAAAAATCGCAATGGCTAACCCATAAAAAAGGACGGTAGACAGGTTCAACACATTTGTTGCCAGTTGTCCGGATAAAAGGGTAGCCACTCGATCATTGGCGGCCATTCTGTCACTCAGGTCACCAACATGGCGTTGCTGAAAGAAGCTGATCGGCAACTGTATCATGCGCCATAAAAAGGTAGAGGCAAGCGACAGCGATAACTTGGTTTCCATACGGAGCAAATACTTCTGCTGCAGCCAAGTCAAAATACCGCGCAAAATAGCAGCAATCGTTATGCCTATGATTAAGGGGACGAGCCAATCCTCTTTCTGAGAGACTAAAATATGATCGACAAATATCTTCGCAAAACCTGCAATCGCGATCCCCGGGATCACCAGAGCAATGCTGCTGACCAGAACAAACGCGACGGCTTTTCTGGATCCCGTGAGTAAATTTGAAAGGACACTAACAATACCCGGTAGGCGTTTTGTTTTTTTAAATTCACTCGTTGGTTCAAAGGCTAAAACCACCCCGGTGTAGCAAGCTTCCAACTCACTTATATCCAGCTTCAACGGACCATGAGCTGGGTCATTGATAAAAACCTTGTCACCAATGATACCTTCAAAAACGACATAATGCTTGAAGTTCCAATGTAAAATCGATGGGACGGGTAAGTCATATAACCCATCAATATCCTTTTTAAAGCCTTTCGCCGACAAGCCATAGCGCCGTGCGCCTTTTAAGAGATTACTCGCTTTACTTCCATCGCGCGTTACCCCACATGTGACACGCAATTCTTCCAAAGAAATCCACGCCCCATAATAAGCCAAAATCATTGCTAAGGAGGCCGCACCACATTCAACAGCACCCATTTGCATAATCGTTGGCGTACGCACACGTTTGCGCTCATTCAGGGTTTGCTTAATTTGTGTTAGCACTCCCCTCATCAGTCAGCCCCAATTTCGGCTATAAACCCAATGCCGGTGTGTCTACGCACAAAAGGTATAATCAGGTTAATCGGCGCTTGCTCCATGACCGTTACCTCTGCTTCCAATGTCGTCCCGGCAGAGATCAGAACATTTGGCCCTGTACCGGACGTCCATTTAAAGCCACTGCTCGTGTTGTCACGAACCAACATCACCCGGGCAGCATACGGCGCACCATCTCGGGAATATTCACTAACCAACTCTTCATTTTGTAAAACGGTGAGCATCCCGCTCTTGGTCGCCGGAAAGGCCGAAATTTCCTGAACCTTACCGATAATGGTGCCAAATTCTTCTTTTTTTATCGTTGAGGGAGAAATACGGACTTCCATCCCCGAAGACACTTTTTTCCCGTCTTTTGTTGGGATATATAACACAGCTTCAAGTGCAGTACCCGCTGTTGCGATACTGACGAGTGCGTCTCCCGCTTGAACAACTTTTCCTTCAAAGACTTTAAGCTCTGTCACACGGCCAGAAACGGGGGCCAGTACCTCACCGTTCAATTCCAGTTGAGATTTAATCTCGCGAATGCGCCGTTTGCTTTGAGCAATACGCTGATCAATACGCGTAATTTCTTTCGCATGTTCCGATTGTAACGATAGGCTTTCAGCTTGCAGTTCTAAAATCCGGTTTTGCGCCTGACTTAAATCTTGCTGAACCATATTAAATTCTGTTCTGATTTCCTCAACCTTATCGCGCGGAAGAATACCCTTCGCTGCCAAGGTCTCCCGTTTTGACAACGTATCTGCCAGATAGGAAGAACGCTGCCGTGCGGCCTTTACTATTTGGTTTTGCGCCTCGGTCTGTTTATTAGAATTATCTTCTTTGAGTTTGAATTCATTTTCAAAAATTTGTTGGGTTTGGCTTTTTTCTGCACGGCGTTCCTTTAAGGTTTCAAACGCGCTTTTCAGCTCATCATGCAAGTTAGACTGTTCGATAACAGCAATGAGCTGGCCTTTTTCGACTAGGTCATTTTCTTGAACATTCAGCTTCAGAACGGTCCCCTGCGATTGGCTCATCGCATCAAGCACACGTCCATCCTCACTGACCAAAATGCCAAGGCCGCTAACTTCTTCCGGAATTTTTCCAAAGACACCCCACAGGGTAATAAAGAAAAGAAGACTTAAAAGCGTCATCAAGACGAGCCAACCCAACGGGTCGGAGACCGGAACAAGACGATCCAATTGCTCAGGAGAAGATAACCTCTCGAGAGCCGCTTTTCTAAATATCTGCCGTTTTGGCTGGATCGCCATTTATTCTATCTTCCATGCAATTCCTTAGCAGAAGATAGCAGAAAGCAAAAAACAGCACTTTGTCTGAGCGTCCCATATTTATGTACTGAGTTTATACAGCCATATATAGATTAAGCCTTATATACCTCTATCTATGTTAACCAAAACCGCAACTAGACAAAAGGTGTTCTCCAGTTTTAGGGAACGGGTCCACTGATGTCCCCCGCCCATTTCTGGTTTGATCCCGTTGTTGTAAAATCCCCATCCAACAGGTTTGGTGCAACATTGAAGTTATGATCACTGTCGGTCGTTTTCTTGAAGGCATGTGTGCGTATCACTTTGATATTATTATCCTTCATCAAACGGGCAACACGTTTTTCACTGACTGTAAAGCCGAGGTCGCGTAATTCATCAGTCATGCGTTTACGTCCATAAGATTGGTAAGTTTCTTTGTGGATTGTGCGGATGTTGGTCAATAAAACCAGATCATCACGTTGCCGCTGTGACATAGGACGTTTACACCAATCATAATAACCGCTTGGGCTGACATTGAAGGCTTTGCACAGCAGGTGAAGCGGATGTTTGGCCTTCTTCGCATCAATGAACTTGAACCTCATCGCTTTTGGCTCGCAAAGAAGGCCGTCGCCTTTTTTAATATCTCCCGTTCCTCCTTGAGAATGCGGTTTTCTTTGCGAAGACGGGCAAGTTCCTTGTGAAGGTCATCATGCGGACCTGACATTAAATCATCATGTTTATGTTTGGCGACCCATTTGTTCAGCGTGGACATGCCAATGCCAAGATCGGCAGCAACTTGTTTGCGGGACAATCCACTTGTTAAAGCAAGCTGGACAGCTTCACGTTTAAATTCATCAGATTTTTTGAGACTCATTATTTCCTCCTGTAAATCTCAATTTAACAGAAGGTGCTCTCCAGTTTTAGGGGGCAGGTCCAGATCGACACTGTCTCCCGTCAGCCTTAGTGGGACAAATTAAGAGAGTTGCATAACCAAAAAAAATGGTGGGAAAATCTCATAATTTTCCCACCTTACTTTGTTTTAAAACTACACGACTTTAATCCCAATTGGTTGCAATTACATTATCCAGTTGAGTATGAAGATCTGTTGAAAGTTCATTCTCCCCAAGTGCGGGAGGTTCAAAACT
>NZ_JBLWXN010000020.1:0-20533 GCF_048267425.1 Terasakiella sp. | reverse complement strand
GATTGCAATGGACGAAGGTCTGCGTTTTGCGATCCGTGAAGGTGGCCGTACAGTCGGCGCGGGCGTTGTGTCCACGATCCTCGACTAATCGACCTCTCACAAGGTTTGAAGAAGGGCCTCCTGCAACGTGCAGGAGGCCTTTTTTATGGGTATTGATTATGGATCAAGCGGGAGGCATGATGAGACAGGAATTAAGAGAGAAGATCATAAATATCTGCACACGTAAAATTAATGAAAAAGGACCGAGTGTGGGTGTGTCTTTTTACGCCTTCTTCGCCAATAAAAACGATGATCCTGAAGCATTGATGGAAGCGGCGACCTGGTGGATAGAAACCCATCAATTAAATCATTTTGAAAAGGCACAAAAAATAAAAGAGATGATAGAACAAGAGCTTTAAACAAGGTTTTTGAAATGAAAATATTTGCAGCGTTAAGAAACCTCATGGCACTTGTTGGCGTGGTCGGTGTGCTTGTCGTTCTGGCAGGCATATATAAGTTTAACATCGTTGGCGATGACGTTGTTATGTTGGAAGAACAGAACGGGCAGGCGGGCATTTTGTTTTCCCAAGCTGCAGGAAAATGGTTTGACCATATCGGAATTTGCCATACCTGTACGCCTGAAAATGGATTTGGCACGGACGGATCGCTGGTTCTGGATGACGGGGTGATTGTCTGGAAAGAGTTCCGTTTGAAAATTTTAAACAAAACGGGCGAAGCGCCTTCATTAAAGGAGCTGCAACAATTTTTCGATACGACATATGCGACGAAAAAAGAGGGCTTCCAGACACAAGTTTTTTTCACAGATGCAGCCTATGAAATTTATGTTCCTGTTGATCAGGAAACAGTAAATCGCGATTTGATGGATCCGACTAGTGCTTTAATGACAAAGTATGATGTCACTGAAATACCCTATGATCAAAACGCGCAACAGCATATTGTTAATCATGCTGAAAGGTTAGCGCGTCGCTTTGCCATGCAAACCGAAATTTTTCAGCAGGACGGTTATGATTTAAAGCTGGAATATGAAGACAGGCCTGTAGATCGCATTTTTGTCTATTCGTTTAAACATTATGGCGATGCGGAAGGAAAATATTCTATTAGGGTCAGGGTTAAAGACGATGGCCTTGTTGTGATCGAATGATTATCGCAGCCTATCGAGGGTGTTGGAGTTGAATGATCTTGAGTTTTTGTGAGAAACCGTTTGCTCTTGCTAGATTGTTACTGCCTATTGCGATTATGTTGTGTGCACAAAACGGTGCGCGTGCATGGCTGTATTTATCACAACACATAGACGGAAAGTGGATTATTGGGGCGGTATCGCTTTTTATCTTCTGTGGGATTGTCTTTTGGGCATATAAACTGGGGCTGACTTTTCACCGATTTTTTTCTGTGCAGATGATATTGGTTGTGGGAGGCCTGGCCCTTTTATTTTGGTTGCCCGATGAACGTTTTATCGTAAAAAAGATACATGTGCCTGAATATATTGCTATCGCATTGGCAAGTTGTTGGGCGCTGCGTCCTTGTCTAAGCAGTGCATTTGGGCTGCTGTCGGCAAGTTTGGCATTTGCAATATTTTTAGGCCTTCACGACGAAGTTATACAAGGGTTTCACCCGGAACGTTATTTTGGTTATTTGGATATTATCGTAAATGGCGGATCTGCGTTTATAGGTGTTTGGTTGGGAAGGTACCTTTTTGAAGGAAGAGTGCCAGATAAAACTGATCAGGAGGTTCGCATTTTATTCGGAGCGTTCCTTTGCTCACTAATTTTTATAATTTTGTTTATTTATCTCTGTTGGTCATACAAAGGGGAGCTGTTACCTGTGTGGGTTGCTCTTCCGGCATTGTTTGCTTGTTGTCCTTATTTCTTTTTATGTCCACGCAAAAAGGTTTCCGCGGATGCGTTCTTTGTTCGTAATACGTTAATTGCCATGACATCTTTATTATCTGTTTATATCCTTATCGGGTATTTTATTTCTTTAAAATTCGATTGATTTGAAGTGAAGCGTTCAGCTTTGGGATTACATGAACGGTTTTTATCCATAATAGCATGGCTTGAAATAGTTCAATAATTCCGGCATGCAGAGAGAACCATTTATGATAGACATAAAAAAGTTTTAAAAATCGACTTTTAGGGCTTGCAAGGGGGCAGGGCAGGTTATATAACGAGCCCCGCTTCAAGTTCTTGACGGTCTTGAAAGCGATTGAGTAATCCCGAATGGGACACTGTAGGAGTGTAGCTCAGTTGGTAGAGCATCGGTCTCCAAAACCGAGTGCCGGGGGTTCGAGTCCCTCCACTCCTGCCATTTTATTGAGACGTATCCGTCACCACTTTTATATTAAGGATTGGTAGCATGGCGAAGTCAGGACCGGCGAAATTTGCCCAAGAAGTTCGTCAGGAAGCAAAGAAAATTACGTGGCCGACCCGCAAAGAAACTTTTGTTTCAACGGGCATGGTTTTTGTCATGGTGTTCTTTGCTGCAATTTTCTTTTTCCTTGTCGATCAGATTTTGTCTACGGCGGTAAAAGCCATCTTTAACTGAGGTAAGACCTATGGCACAAGCACGTTGGTACGTTATCCACGCCTATTCAGGCTTCGAAAACAAGGTGGCGCAATCCATCCTTGAACAAGCTGAGAAAAAAGGCCTGAGCGAATTTTTCGAACAAGTCATCGTTCCGACCGAAGAGGTCGTTGAAATGCGTCGTGGTAGCAAAGTGAATGCGAAGCGCAAATTTTTCCCGGGCTATGTTCTGGCGAAAATGCAGCTGACCGACGAAACATGGAACATGGTGAAGAACACCGCAAAAGTAACGGACTTCCTTGGCGCACAGGGCAAACCCGCACCGATCACTGAAGAAGAAGCCAATCGCATTCTTCATCAGGTGGAAGAAGGTGTTGATCGTCCGCGCAACAGTATCTCTTTCGAGATTGGCGAGGAAGTTCGCGTCATCGATGGTCCGTTTGCATCCTTCAACGGCCTTGTTGAAGATGTTGACGAAGAAAAAGCCCGCTTGAAAGTGTCTGTTTCCATCTTTGGTCGTTCGACCCCGGTGGAGCTGGAATACAACCAAGTGGAAAAAGCTTAAGAAATTTAGAGTTTTTGACTCGACAAGTTTGCGCAGCGTCTGTATAAGGCGCTGCGTTTTGCTTCCAACTGTGAAGCAAATAATCGTGTGGGAGGTCCGTCATAGCCCGACCACGCACCCAGTAACGATATAAACTGAGGTCTATTATGGCTAAAAAAGTTGCAGGCTACATTAAGCTGCAAATCGCTGCCGGCCAGGCAAACCCGTCCCCGCCCGTGGGTCCGGCTTTGGGTCAGGCAGGTCTGAACATTATGGAATTCTGTAAGGCGTTCAACGCTGCGACACAAAAAATGGAACCGGGCACACCGATTCCTGTTGTGATTACAGCTTACCAAGACCGTACTTTCACTTTCGAAACCAAACTTCCGCCGGCATCTTTCTTCATTTTGAAGAAACTGGGCCTGAAGAAAGGTTCTCAAACTCCGGGTCAGGGCTTTATTGCGAAAATTACACACGCGCAATTGGCTGAAATCGCGGAAGAGAAAATCAAAGACATGAACTGCTCAACCATCGAAGCCGCTGTTCAGCAGCTTGCTGGTTCTGCACGTTCTATGGGCGTAGAGGTAGTGGAGTAGGACGATGGCAAAAATTGGTAAACGTCTCAAAGCTGCCTACGAAGGCGTAGATGTTCTTAAGCACTACGGCGTAGCTGAAGCAGTTAAACTCGTTAAAGATGGCGCAAAAGCTAAATTTGACGAAACAATCGAAATCGCAGTGAACCTTGGTGTTGACCCGCGTCACGCAGACCAAATGGTTCGCGGCGTTGTCGGTTTGCCGCACGGTACAGGTAAAACCATGCGCGTTGCTGTTTTCGCACGTGATGCGAAAGCTGAAGAAGCAACAGCGGCTGGTGCTGACCTGGTTGGTGCGGAAGACCTGATGGAAAAAATCCAAAACGGCGAAATGAACTTCGACCGTGTGATTGCAACGCCGGATATGATGGCTGTTGTTGGTCGCTTGGGTAAAGTCCTCGGTCCGCGCGGTTTGATGCCGAACCCGAAACTGGGTACGGTTACACCGAACGTTACTGACGCTGTTAAAGCGGCAAAAGCCGGTGAAGTACAGTTCCGTGTTGAAAAAGCCGGTATCGTACACGCTGGTATCGGCAAGGCTTCTTTCTCTGAAGAGCAAATCGCAGAGAACGTAAAAGCTTTTGTTGAAGCCATTAACAAAGCCAAGCCGACTGGCGCAAAAGGGACTTATTTGAAGGGCGTTGCTATCAGCTCTACAATGGGTGCTGGCGTTAAGCTTGACATTGCTGCTCTGGTCGGTTAAAAGCCGCCTCAGCAAAAAAGAGATTCTTCCGTCCTTTCATTGAAAGGACGGGAGTTGATCGAAAGGTGAAAGACCTTTCGTGACTGTCCAAGACTGAAGGTGCGGGCTTTACCCGTTTAAAAATCGCCTTCATAGACAGAAGTAAAGATTAGGATGTACGCCTTATCGGGCGCGCCTCTCTTGAACTGACCTTCTGTGACAATTTGAGACAGTGGAACCGGGTAGGGGAAATTTTTCCTTTGCTCTTTGTCCATCGGACTTATGTCTGTCTTTCGCGGGCATTCGTCCTAAGTATCGGAGACGATCAGTGAACCGTACCGAGAAAGAAGAACTTGTAGCAGAAATGCGCGAAGTGTTCGCAAACAGCTCTACCGTCGTTGTTTCCCACTATAGTGGTTTGACAGTGGCACAAATGGAAGAGTTACGCGGCAAAATGCGCGAAGCTGGTGCTGGTTTCAAGGTAACGAAAAACCGTCTGACACGTCTCGCTCTTGCTGACAGCAAGTTTGAAGGTCTTAGCGACCTTATGACCGGTCCGACTGCGATTGCGTATTCGGAAGATCCGGTTGCTGCTGCTAAGGCGACCATGGAATTTGCCAAGAAGAATGAAAAACTCATTGTTCTGGGCGGTAGCATGGATGAAAACCTGCTCGATCAGGCTGGTGTGAAAGCTTTGGCTTCCATGCCGTCTCTGGACGAGCTGCGCGGCAAACTTGTTGGCCTGCTTCAAGCTCCGGCTCAGAAGTTGGCTGCTGTTACTCAAGCACCGGCTGGCCAATTGGCTCGCGTATTCGGCGCTTATGGCTCGAGCGACGCGTAAGTCTTACGTGTTTTGATTTTTATTTTTACAGAACTAAAGTTCTAGGAGTTTATGAACAATGGCTGACCTCGATAAGTTGGTTGAAGACCTCTCTGCATTGACTGTTATGGAAGCTGCTGAGCTGTCCAAACTGTTGGAAGACAAATGGGGCGTATCTGCTGCTGCTCCGGTTGCTGTAGCTGCTGCTGCTGGCCCGGCTGCTGAAGCTGCTGAAGAAAAAACTGACTTTGACGTCATCTTGGCTGCTGCTGGCGACAAGAAAATCAACGTCATTAAAGAAGTACGCGCTATCACAGGTCTCGGCCTGAAAGAAGCTAAAGAGCTCGTCGAAGGTGCTCCGAAGCCGGTTAAAGAAGGCGTAGGCAAAGACGAAGCTGAAGAGCTGAAAAAGAAATTGGAAGAAGCTGGCGCAACTGTCGAGCTGAAGTAATTTCTAAAAAGCATCTTGCTTTAGAATTTGCAAAAAGCGGTCTCTGTTTAGAGGCCGCTTTTTCTTTGTGTCTGGGTTGGGAAGAAAGATAGAATTTCTCTAAGTTCGGTACTTGTTTATTTAAAACCCTTCCTCTAAAAGGATAGCGTTCACAGTGTTACCGAATAGAGGAAAAGATAATATGTTAGCTGCAGATCACAGAAAAGTTGCACAATGGCACCTGCGTCAAGCCGAGCTTCACGAAGCATCTGGCGAATACAAATGCGGTTGCCCGATGGGTTCCGAGAATGCACGTATCATCAAGATCGTTGAATCCGGCAAGATCGATGAAGAGAACGAATGTTCTTTGCTTGATAAATAAGCTTTATAGCTTATAGAGCAATTCGCGAAAGCGGTCCTTTTGAGGGCCGCTTTTTTGCTTTCAAGCCATTCACTTTTAATTCTTTAATATGGCCGATTTCTATTGAAATTAGAATTAGAGGGAACAGGGGGCGTGTCTTTTCCCGTCTAATATCCAGCTTTGCCCTTTGGTGTCAGCGTGGAAAAGAGCGTCGCAACTTGCGCAAGCTTAACGACCGTCTGTTACGTGATATCGGTAGATCTCGGGCGGAAGCGACCCGCGAAGGGGATCGACCATTTTGGGAAGGCGATGAGCGATAAGCTTGTCTTCAACATGAGATAAAAGAAAAAAAAACGATTTTCTCTTTACATTTTTTGTCCAGCTTATATAAACAGGACAACAAATCGCTGGGCTGGATTGGATTGATGTATCCGATCCGGCCCGGCTGTCTTTGTCTGTATCGCAGGTGAAGGCATCCTGTGTTGCCCGCCCGGATAGGCCCCGCCGTGGCCGATAAAGTTGGTAACTGTCAAGGAGTTGTCCCCGTCTTGGGGGCTTATGGAACGATGTTGCATTGAGGATTCGGCGACCCGAGGTGCAATTGGTGTCCAACCTGAAAATAACTTGAGGAAAATAATGGCGAATCCGCTAATTAACCGCAAGCGTATCCGTAAGAGCTTCGGTCGTATTCCGACTGTTGCCCCGATGCCGAACCTGATCGAGGTTCAAAAATCTTCCTACGAACATTTCCTGCAAGCCAAAGTAAAGCCGCAAGACCGTATTGATAACGGTTTGGAAGCTGTCTTTAAATCGGTTTTCCCGATTAATGACTTTAGCGAGCGTGGCACGCTGGAATATGTGTCTTACGAATTTGAAGAACCCAAATACGACGTTGAAGAATGTCAGCAACGTGGCATGACGTATTCTGCCCCGTTGAAAATGACCTTACGTTTGGTCGTTTGGGATGTTGACGAAGATACCGGTGCGCGCTCTGTTCGCGACATTAAAGAACAAGATGTTTACATGGGCGATATGCCGTTCATGACATCAAACGGTACGTTCGTTGTCAACGGTACGGAACGTGTTATCGTTTCTCAGATGCACCGTTCACCCGGTGTGTTCTTTGACCACGATAAAGGTAAAACGCACTCCTCAGGTAAATACCTGTTTGCAGCGCGTATCATTCCTTACCGCGGTTCCTGGCTGGATTTTGAATTCGATGCGAAAGACATTTTGTATGTTCGTATCGACCGTCGCCGTAAATTGCCCGTCACTACATTGTTGATGGCACTGGATAACGACGAAACAGCCAACAAACGCAATGCCGGTGAAAATGTTGCACTGGAAGATCGCGTTGGTATGTCTCCAGAAGATATTCTGAATTTCTTCTACACCACCGTGGAATATACACGTGGTAAAAAAGGGTGGCAAACCACGTTTGATGCAGACCGTTTGAAGGGCGTTAAGCTGCTTCACGATGTTGTCGATGCGAAAACAGGCGAAACTGTTCTGACCGTCGGTAAGAAAGTAACGCCGCGTCAAGCCAAGAAATTGGCAGAAGCTGGTGTGAAAGACATTCTGGTCTCTAACGAAGAATTGATTGGTAAGTTCGTTGCCACCGATTTGGTGAACGAGAAAACCGGCGAAATCTTTGTTGAAGCCGGTGGTGAGCTGACAGCGGAATTGCTGGAAGAGTTGGAAAATGCCGGCATGACTGAATTGCCGTTGCTGTCTATCGACCATGTGAACGTTGGTCCGTATATGCGCAATACGCTGTCTGTCGATAAAAACTCTACACGCGAAGAAGCGCTGATTGATATTTACCGTGTAATGCGTCCGGGGGAACCGCCGACCCTTGAGTCCGCAGAAGCGTTGTTCCAAAGCTTGTTCTTTGATCAAGAACGTTACGACCTGTCTGCTGTTGGTCGTGTGAAGATGAACATGCGTCTCGGTTTTGACGATTTGCCCGATACGCTGCGTACATTGCGCCGCGAAGATATTCTGGAAGTTCTGCGTATCCTCGTTGAATTGAAAGATGGTCGTGGCGAAATCGACGATATTGACCACTTGGGGAACCGTCGTGTTCGCTCCGTTGGTGAATTGATGGAAAACCAATACCGTATCGGTCTGCTGCGTATGGAACGTGCGATCAAGGAACGTATGGGATCTGTGGATATTGACACAGTTATGCCGCACGACCTGATCAACGCGAAACCGGCTGCGGCTGCGGTTCGTGAATTCTTCGGTTCTTCGCAGTTGTCACAGTTTATGGACCAAACCAACCCGTTGTCAGAAGTTACGCACAAGCGTCGTCTGTCAGCCTTGGGCCCGGGTGGTCTGACGCGTGAACGTGCGGGCTTCGAAGTTCGTGACGTACACCCGACACACTATGGTCGTATCTGCCCGATTGAAACCCCTGAGGGGCCGAACATTGGTTTGATCAACTCGTTGTCCACTTATGCCCGCGTCAACAAATACGGCTTTATCGAAAGCCCGTATTGTAAAGTTGAAAACGGTCAGGTGACCCATGAAGTGATGTATCTGTCTGCTATGCAGGAAGGTCGTTACACCGTGGCGCAGGCCAATGCGGCTTTGGATGAAAACGGTCGTTTTGTTGATGATCTGGTGTCTTGCCGTCAGGCGGGTGAATATATCATGGCCCGTCCTGAAGATATCACCTTGATCGACGTTTCCCCGAAACAGATTGTCTCTGTCGCCGCAGCGATGATCCCGTTCTTGGAAAACGATGACGCCAACCGTGCCTTGATGGGTTCAAACATGCAACGTCAGGCGGTTCCGCTGCTGCAAGCAGATGCACCGTTGGTCGGTACTGGCATGGAAGAAGTTGTTGCACGCGATTCCGGCGCGGCCATTGTGGCCAAACGTGCTGGTGTGATCGATACCGTTGATGCGACCCGTATCGTGGTTCGTGCCGAAGGTGACGATGCGTCGACTGTCGGTGTTGATATCTATACGTTGAAGAAATTCAAGCGTTCCAACCAAAACACCTGTATCAACCAACGCCCGCTTGTGAAAGTTGGCGATAAGGTTGATGTCGGGACAGTTCTGGCGGATGGTCCGTCAACAGACCTTGGTGATCTGGCGTTGGGTCGTAACGTGCTCGTGGCCTTTATGCCGTGGAACGGTTACAACTTCGAGGATTCCATCCTGATTTCTGAACGTATCGTTCGTGATGACGTCTTTACTTCCATTCACTTGGAAGAATTTGAAGTCATGGCCCGTGATACCAAACTCGGTCAGGAAGAAATCACACGCGATATCCCGAACGTTGGGGAAGAAGCGCTGAAGAACCTCGACGAAGCTGGTATTGTTTATATCGGTGCGGAAGTGAAAGCTGGCGATATTCTCGTTGGTAAAGTGACACCGAAAGGCGAAAGCCCGATGACACCGGAAGAAAAACTTCTGCGTGCGATCTTTGGTGAAAAAGCTTCTGATGTGCGTGATACGTCCTTGCGTATGCCTCCGGGTGCAACGGGGACTGTTGTTGAAGTTCGCGTCTTTAACCGCCGTGGTGTGGAAAAAGACGAACGTGCTTTGGCAATTGAACGCTCTGAAATCGAACGTCTTGCAAAAGACCGTGATGACGAACGTAAAATTCACGAACGGAACCTGGCTGCGCGTATGAAATCGACTGTTGTCGGTCAAATCGCAGTTGCCGGCCCGAATGGTATGGAAACAGGTGTGCCGATTACCGAAGAAATGCTTGATGCATTTAATCCGGGTCAGTTGGTTCATGTTTCTGTTGAAGATGATGCCGTTCAGTCTGACGTTGAGTCTTTGAAAAAGCACTTTGACGACGGTATTTCTGCCGTTCAGGAACGCTTTGAAAACAAAGTTGAAAAACTGCAACGTGGTGATGAATTGCCGCCGGGCGTGATGAAGATGGTTAAAGTCTTCGTTGCGATCAAGCGTAAGCTGCAACCGGGTGATAAAATGGCCGGTCGTCACGGGAACAAAGGGGTTATCTCCCGCATCGTTCCTATGGAAGACATGCCGTATTCTGAAGACGGTACGCCGGTTGATGTCGTACTGAACCCGTTGGGTGTGCCTTCACGTATGAACGTTGGTCAGATCCTTGAAACGCATTTGGGTTGGGCTGCTGCCGGTCTGGGTCGCCAAATTGGTGAACAACTGGATGCTGCCAAGCGTAGCGGTGCTTACGACGGTGTTCGTGAAAAGCTGCAATATGCGTATGGCGACGACATCTACAACGAATATGTTGTCGAGATGGATGATGCTGAAGTGGACGAATTGGCAGGTAACCTGCGCAAGGGTGTCCCGATGGCAACACCGGTCTTTGATGGTGCGACACAGGATGACATTTCCAAGCATTTGGAAATGGCGGGTTATGCCTCTTCTGGTCAATCCACACTGTATGACGGCCGTACGGGGGATCAGTTCCACCGTCAGGTTACAGTGGGTTACATCTACATGTTGAAACTGCACCACTTGGTTGATGACAAACTGCACGCGCGTTCTATCGGCCCGTACAGCTTGGTCACGCAACAGCCGTTGGGTGGTAAAGCCCAGTTCGGTGGTCAGCGCTTCGGTGAGATGGAAGTGTGGGCACTGGAAGCTTACGGTGCGGCTTACACCTTGCAGGAAATGCTCACGGTTAAGTCTGATGACGTTTCCGGTCGTACGAAAGTTTACGAAGCGATCGTACGTGGTGAAGACTCCTTCGAAGCCGGTATTCCGGAATCCTTCAACGTCTTGGTCAAAGAACTGCAAGCTCTCGGCCTGAACGTCAACATGAACCAAGGGAATTACTAATATGTCGGAATTGATGAAATTCTTTGGGCAGGTTAGCGGCGCTCAACAGTTCGATAATCTGCAAATCAATATCGCAAGTCCGGAGAAAATCCGCTCTTGGTCCTACGGCGAAATTAAAAAGCCGGAAACGATCAACTACCGTACGTTCAAACCGGAACGTGATGGTTTGTTCTGTGCGCGTATCTTCGGCCCGGTCAAAGATTACGAGTGCTTGTGCGGTAAATATAAACGCATGAAGTACAAAGGCATCGTCTGTGAAAAGTGCGGTGTTGAAGTAACTTTGACCAAAGTCCGTCGTGAACGTATGGGCCATATTGAACTGGCGGCGCCTGTTGCGCATATCTGGTTCTTGAAATCCCTGCCGTCACGTATCGGCCTGTTGCTGGATATGACCCTGAAAGATCTGGAACGTGTTCTCTATTTCGAGAACTTCGTTGTGATCGAACCGGGTCTGACTCCGCTGAAGCAAAAAGAATTGCTGAGCGAAGAACAGTACACAAATGCGGTTGAAGAATACGGTCAGGATGCCTTTACTGCCGGTATCGGTGCGGAAGCAATCCGCGATATGCTGGCTGAAATCCATCTGGAAGACGAATTGGAAGATCTGCGTCAAGAACTGCGCGATACCAATTCTGAAGCCAAGCGTAAGAAGCTGGTGAAGCGTCTGAAGCTGGTTGAAGCTTTCATGGAATCCGGTTCTCGTCCGGAATGGATGATCTTGGAAGTCGTTCCGGTCATTCCGCCGGAATTGCGTCCGTTGGTTCCGTTGGATGGCGGTCGTTTTGCGACGTCTGATCTGAACGATCTTTATCGTCGTGTGATCAACCGTAACAACCGTTTGAAACGACTGATCGAATTGCGTGCTCCGGAAATCATCGTACGTAACGAAAAACGTATGTTGCAGGAATCCGTTGATGCGTTGTTTGATAACAGCCGTCGCTCACGTCCGATTACAGGTGCGAACAAGCGTCCGTTGAAATCTCTTTCCGATATGCTGAAAGGGAAGCAAGGTCGTTTCCGTCAAAACCTGTTGGGTAAACGCGTCGATTATTCTGGTCGTTCCGTTATCGTGGTTGGCCCGGAACTGATGCTTCATCAGTGCGGTCTGCCGAAGAAAATGGCACTGGAACTGTTCAAACCGTTTATCTATGCGAAACTGGAACTGTACGGTATGGCAACCACCATTAAGGCGGCCAAACGTATGGTGGAAAAAGAACGTCCGGAAGTTTGGGATATCCTCGAAGAAGTTATCCGTGAACACCCGGTTATGCTGAACCGTGCACCGACATTGCACCGTCTTGGCATTCAAGCGTTCGAACCGACATTGGTTGAAGGTAAAGCGATCCAGTTGCACCCGCTTGTTTGTACAGCCTTTAACGCTGACTTCGACGGTGACCAAATGGCGGTTCACGTACCGCTTTCTTTGGAAGCACAGCTTGAAGCCCGTGTCTTGATGATGTCTACAAACAACATCTTGCAACCGGCCTCTGGTAAGCCGATTATCGTGCCGTCTCAGGATATCGTTCTCGGTATCTATTATCTTTCCATGGAATTGGAAGGCGAGAAGGGCGAAGGCATGGCGTTCTCCGGTGTGGGTGAAATTCACCAGGCACTTGATAACGATGCGGTTAGTCTGCATGCGAAAGTAACGTGTCGTTACCGCACGATTGATGCGGACGGTAACGAAATCGTGGAACGTGTGGAAACGACACCGGGCCGCATGTTGCTGTCTGAATTGTTGCCGCGTGATCCGAAGGTTCCGTTCTCCTTGATCAACAAGTTGTTGACCAAGAAAGATGTCTCTAACGTGATCGGTGAAGTGTATCGCCACGTTGGTCAGAAAGAGACGGTTATTTTCTGTGACCGTATCATGGGTCTCGGTTTCAAATGGGCTTGTAAAGCCGGTATTTCCTTCGGTAAAGACGATATGGTTATCCCGGAAGCCAAAGCCCGTTTGGTTGATGAAACCAAAGATGCGGTGAAAGAGTTCGAACGTCAGTATATGGACGGTTTGATTACTCAGCGTGAGAAATACAACAAAGTTGTCGATGCATGGTCACACTGTAACGATCAGGTGACCAGCGAGATGATGGCGGAAATTTCCCGTGTTGAGCCGGGCGTTCCGATCAACTCCGTTTACATGATGGCGCACTCTGGTGCCCGTGGTTCTACAGCTCAGATGCGTCAGCTTGGCGGTATGCGTGGTTTGATGGCGAAACCGTCTGGTGAGATCATTGAAACACCGATTATCGCGAACTTTAAAGAAGGCCTGAGCGTTCTTGAGTACTTCAACTCCACACACGGTGCCCGTAAGGGTCTTGCCGATACGGCGTTGAAAACAGCGAACTCTGGTTACTTGACCCGTCGTCTGGTTGACGTTGCACAAGATTGCATCATCTTCGAAGACGATTGCGGGACAGAAAACGGTCTGACGACCCGTGCGGTTATGGATGGCGGCGACGAAATCGTCAGCCTTTATGAACGCATCCTTGGTCGTTCTGCCGGCGAAGACATCATGCATCCTGAAACAGGCGAAGTTCTCCTTCCGGCCGGTGGCCTGATTGAGGAAGAAGAAGCCGCTATGATTGAGGCTGCCGGTGTTGAAACCGTCAAGATCCGTTCCGTTCTGACCTGTGAAGCTGAAAACGGTGTTTGTGCGACATGTTATGGTCGTGACCTTGCCCGTAACACGAAGGTAAACCGTGGCGAAGCGGTCGGCGTTATCGCTGCCCAGTCTATCGGTGAGCCGGGGACACAGTTGACCATGCGTACGTTCCACATCGGTGGGGCCGCGCAACGTGGTGCCGAACAAAACAGCATTGAGACTTCTCACGATGGTACGATCCAATTGATCAGCTGCCAGACGGTTAAGAACTCTTCCGGTATTGATACGGTTATGAGCCGTAACACCGAAATGTTGTTGATCGACAACGCAGGTAAAGAGCGCGCCCGTCACCGTATCCAGTATGGTGCCAAACTGTTCGTAACCGATAAGCAAAAGGTCGAACGTGGTACGAAACTGGCGGAATGGGATCCGCACACTCTGCCGGTTCTGACAGAAGTCAACGGTACTGTGAAGTATGTTGACCTTATGGATGGTGTTTCCATTGCCGAACAAACGGACGAAGCAACAGGTATTGCTTCTAAAGTTATCGTGGATTGGAAATCCTTGCCGGCGGGTGCTGAGTTACGTCCGCACTTGGCAATCGTTGATGAAAACGGCAACCTTCAAAACCTTGCAAGCGGTAACGAAGCGAAATACTACGTTTCCGTTGATGCGGTTCTGTCTGTAAGCGACGGCGACGTTGTTCACGCCGGTGACACCTTGGCACGTATCCCGCGGGAATCTGCGAAGACACGTGACATTACAGGTGGTCTGCCGCGGGTTGCGGAATTGTTCGAAGCCCGTAAGCCGAAAGATCACGCGATTATCTCTGATATTGATGGTCGTGTTACCTTCGGTAAGGATTACAAGAACAAACGTCGTATTGTCGTGACACCGGAAGGTGATGATGCTGAACCGATGGAATTCCTTGTTCCCAAGGGTAAGCACATTTCTGTTCAAGAAGGTGACTACGTTCGTAAAGGTGATCCGTTGATGGATGGTAGCCCGGTTCCCCATGATATCCTGCGTGTTAAGGGTGTTGAGGCACTGGCTGAGTTCCTGATTGCAGAAATTCAGGAAGTTTACCGTCTGCAAGGGGTTATGATTAACGATAAGCACATTGAAACCATTGCACGTCAGATGTTGCAGAAAGTGGAAATCACCGAACCGGGTGACACAACCTTCTTGGTTGGGGAACAAGTGGATCGTGTTGAATTCCGTCGTGAAAACAAGAAAGCGGAAGAACGTGGCGATCGTATCGCTGCAGGGCAACCGATCTTGCTTGGTATCACAAAAGCTTCTCTGCAAACGCAATCTTTCATCTCTGCAGCGTCTTTCCAGGAAACAACACGCGTTCTTACCGAAGCTGCTGTTTCCGGCAAGAAAGATTACTTGTTGGGCCTGAAAGAGAACGTCATCGTGGGTCGTTTGATCCCGGCAGGGACAGGTGCTTACATGAACAAAATCCGTCAGGTTGCTGCTGAGCGTGATCGTGAAGCCGGTTATGTACCGGAACACGAACAGGCTGCAGCTGCAGCAGCGGCGGCACAAGCTGAAGCAGAAGCTGCACATGCAGCGGCTTTGCCAGGTGCAGAAGGTGTATCAGACGCACCGTTAGCGCCTGCTGAGTAAGCAAAGGCTAAACACTAAAAAGCCGGGTAGAACGATTTGTTCTGCCCGGCTTTTTTCGTTTATATACTGGTGTTTGGAGTTTATTTTTTTGCTTTCTCTTCAATCCATTGCCCCGCCTTTTGCACGTCTTCACCAACACCTTCCATAGTGTTACAGGCAGACAATGAGAGAAGAAAAGACAGAGTTAAACACAGGTATATTATGTTTCTCCGATAAGGCATGTATGGACCCTTTCTTTTTATGTCAGTTTTGATATACGCTTTTTAATCTGTTCGAGAAGATTAATACGACTATAAAACCAGCTTCAAGAGAATATATTTAACAGGTCTGTTGATCGGGGAAAAAGAGGAGTGTTGAAAACTTAAAATTGTTTCCTATTTGAAGGAAATAAATATAAAAAATATGTAACGTAGAGATTGAGGATAGACAACTCTGGATTGTGGGTCTTATATATTAGAATAGACAGTGTGTTGGTTCTTACGGACATTTCTTCTGTATGTACATGCTTGAGATACAAGTACGAGTGAATTAATTGAACAAAAAAATCTGTGTAAACAGGGATAAAAATATGGGACTCTATGGAAATCCAGAACTAACTGGTAAAGAACGTTTTTTTGATAAAAATGATGTCATTGTTTCGAAAACAGATACAAAAGGGATTATTACTTACGCGAACCGAACATTTGCACATATTGCAGGGATATCTGCACGCGATGTGGTTGGAAAAAATCATAATGTAATTCGTCACCCTCATATGCCACGCTGCATTTTTAAATTTTTGTGGGATACAATCGCGACAGGGCAAGAAGTCTTTGCCTATGTTATCAACCGTGCTGTCAACGGTGATCATTATTGGGTTTTAGCTCATGTAACCCCTAGCTTTGATTTGTCCGGGAATATCGTTGGTTATCACAGCAACAGACGTGTGCCGGATAAAGAAATCGTTACTTCATCCATTATTCCTCTTTATGACAACCTTTTGAAGTTGGAGCAAAGTTATGCATCTCCCAAAGAGGGGATGAATGCCGCAATGGCAGAGGTGGTCAAATTAATTGAAAGCAGTGGTAAGGAATACAATCACCTTATTTTGTCGATGGGAGGTTAAGATGTTCGTAAAGCAGGATCAAATTAACCATGCGATTAATGAGCTCAGACAGGTTTTGCAAGGGGATTTCGAAGTTCGGATTACAGATATCCGCGGTGAAGGCGGGGTAAATGAGCTGCTGTATCTGATGAATGATATTATTGATCGCTGTGATGCTTTTATGCGGGAATCTTCGGCATGCACCCAGCATGTTGCGCAAAATAAATATTGGCGCAAAATTGTCATGGAGGGGATGTTAGGTGATTATAAGGTTGCCAGTCAAAAGGTGAATAGCGCCGTTGAAGCTATGGGGCATAAGGTTGACGTTTTTTCAGATACATTGAACCACTTCGAAGAAGGTGTCCTAAAGGTTTCTGCAACAGTGAGTGAAACTTCTGAAGAAGTCGAAGACGCAGCACGCGGCATGGAACGTATTGCGGAATGTACAGCGCAGAATTCAACAGAGGTCGCAGAAGCTGCAGAACGGGCGACGCAAAATGCGCAGACGGTTTCTGCCGCATCGGAAGAGTTGAGCGCATCAATTAATGAAATAAGCGAACAAGTGAGCAAGGCTTCAGAAATCACGCTACTTGCCCAAACAGACAGTGAACGGATTGCACAAGAAGTCCAAAACTTATCAACATCGTCAGATCAAATTACGTCGGTGGTTAATCTTATTCGCGAAATTTCAAATCAAACCAACATGCTGGCTTTGAATGCGACGATTGAAGCCGCGCGAGCAGGGGATGCCGGGAAAGGTTTTGCTGTCGTTGCAACAGAAGTGAAAGAACTTGCTAACCAGACATCTTTGGCGACGGACCAAATCGAAGCGCAGGTCAAGTCTATTCAGGAGGCGACACAACAGACCGTGGATGGTATCGAGAAAATTGTCTCTCAGGTCGATTATATCGCGCAATCCAATGAGTCGGTTGCGGCGGCCGTTCAGGAACAAACGGCGGCGACAAGTGAAATTGCGCGGAGTATTGAGCAGGCAGCCAATGGTACGCAAGATGTGAATGTTAAGATTTCAGATGTTGCCGATGGCGCGCGTGAGACTGGCGAGGCCTCGCATTTAGTGCAAAGAAAGTCGGATGTTCTGTTGAAGGAGTCTCAAAAGCTTTGTGACGAAATTAACAGTTTTATGAAGCAGGCGCGTACCGTGATGTAGTTTTGCTTGACAAAACCTCAGAAATCCATAGGATGCCCCGCCTATTGAGTGGTGGAGTCTATCTTTTTTTTGATAGGGTTCACATTGTTGTAACAGGAACGTTATAGCATCCGCCGAAATTATCTGACGGGAAGGGAAGCCAGACCGTTAGTTTTTTGTTGTTTTAGCGCGCTGTACCGTTGCGAGTGTGTCAAGGAATACACTGCTTATGCCTACTATTAACCAATTGATCCGCAAATCGCGTAAAGCGAAGCCGGTTCGTAACATGGTTCCTGCTATGGAAGCATGTCCGCAAAAACGTGGCGTTTGTACGCGCGTCTATACGACTACTCCCAAAAAGCCGAACTCAGCCCTTCGTAAGGTTGCCCGTGTGCGCCTGACTAACGGTTATGAAGTTTCGTCTTACATCCCGGGTGAAGGTCACAACCTGCAAGAACACTCTGTCGTGATGATCCGCGGCGGCCGTGTAAAAGATTTGCCGGGTGTTCGTTACCACATCATTCGCGGTACTTTGGATACACAAGGTCTTCAAGACCGTCGCCAACGTCGTTCTAAATACGGCGCGAAGCGTCCGAAATAAGGGGAATAGGATATGTCTCGTAGACGCGCTGCTGAAAAGCGTATCGTTCTGCCTGATGCGAAGTACGGTGATATCGTACTGACCAAATTCATGAACGGTTTGATGCTCGACGGTAAAAAATCTGCCGCTGAGAAAATTGTATATGGTGCTTTGGAAAATATGGAAAAGAAAACCGGTAATGATCCGGTTGCTCAATTCCATGAAGCTCTGGAAAATGTTAAGCCTGCTGTCGAAGTACGTTCGCGTCGTGTCGGTGGTGCTACATACCAGGTTCCGGTTGAAGTTCGTGCGACACGCCGTCAGGCGCTTGCCATTCGCTGGATCATTGATGCTTCCCGTAAGCGTAGCGAAAACACTATGGCTGACCGTTTGACTGGCGAATTGCTGGACGCGGCACAAAACCGTGGTGCTGCCGTTAAGAAACGTGAAGACACTCACCGTATGGCGGAAGCCAACAAAGCCTTCTCTCACTATCGCTGGTAAGGACGGACATTTTTCATGTCGAAATCATATCCTTTGGAGAAGTATCGTAATATCGGCATCATGGCTCACATTGATGCAGGTAAAACGACTACTACTGAACGAATTCTGTACTACACCGGTAAATCTTATAAGATTGGTGAAGTGCACGACGGTAACGCGACCATGGACTGGATGGAGCAGGAGCAAGAACGTGGGATCACGATCACTTCCGCTGCGACCACGACTTTCTGGCGCGATCACCGTGTAAACATCATTGACACACCCGGTCACGTGGACTTTACCATTGAGGTAGAGCGTTCTTTGCGTGTACTCGATGGTGCGGTTTGTGTGTTTGACTCCGTTGCCGGTGTTGAACCGCAATCTGAAACTGTTTGGCGTCAGGCTGACAAATACAACGTACCGCGTATGTGTTTTGTCAACAAAATGGACCGTATGGGCGCAGATTTCTACCGTTGTGTAGATATGATCGTTGATCGCCTCGGTGCTGTTCCGCTGGTTACGCAATTGCCGGTCGGTGCTGAAGCTGACTATGCGGGTCATGTTGATTTGATCAAAATGAAAGCGGCTATCTGGTCTGGTGAAGAACTCGGTGCGCAATTCGATTATGTGGATATTCCTGCTGAACTCGCTGACAAAGCTGCTGAATACCGTATGCGTCTCGTTGAAACGGCTGTTGAGCAAGACGACGATGCTATGGAAGCATACCTCGAAGGTAACGAGCCGGACGAAGAAACACTGATCAAATGTATCCGTAAAGGGACAATTGGTCTGGCGTTTGTACCGGTTCTGTGTGGTACTGCCTTTAAAAACAAAGGCGTTCAGCCGCTTCTCGACGCTGTAATCGATTATATGCCGGCTCCGACCGACATTTCTGCGATCCGTGGTGTTGATGCGAAAGACCCAGAAAAAGAAATCACGCGTCCGAACTCTGTTGACGCGCCGTTCTCTGCTCTGGCTTTCAAAATCATGAACGACCCGTTCGTTGGTTCACTGACATTTGCCCGAATTTACTCTGGTAAACTCGAAGCCGGTTCTTACGTGATGAACACGGTTAAAGGCAAAAAAGAACGTATCGGCCGTATGCTGTTGATGCATTCTGCGGAACGGGAAGAAATCAAAGAAGCTGCTGCTGGTGATATCGTTGCCTTGGTTGGTTTGAAAGACACAACAACAGGGGATACCCTGTGCGCGAGTGATAGTCAGGTTATTCTGGAACGTATGGAGTTCCCGGAACCGGTTATCGAAATCGCTGTTGAGCCGAAATCAAAAGCCGACCAGGAAAAAATGGGTATCGCTCTGGCTCGTCTGGCTGCGGAAGATCCGTCTTTCCGCGTGAAGACAGACCACGAGACAGGTCAAACTGTTATTTCCGGTATGGGCGAATTGCACCTCGACATTCTTGTTGATCGTATGAAGCGTGAATTCAAGGTCGAAGCAAACGTCGGTGCGCCGCAGGTTGCTTATCGTGAATCCTTCGGTCAGGAAGTGACCGTTGATTACACGCACAAGAAACAGTCCGGTGGTTCTGGTCAGTACGCGCGCGTACAGATCAAATTCGAACCGATGGATGCAAACGGCGAAGAGCAATTTGAATTCAAGAGCTCTATCGTTGGTGGTAACGTACCGCGTGAATATGTTCCGGGTGTTGAAAAAGGTCTTTCAACTTCTATGGAAGCTGGTGCGATTGCCGGGTTCCCGGTTGTCGGCGTTCGTGCAGAACTGTTTGACGGTGCTTATCACGATGTTGACTCCTCTGTTCTGGCCTTCGAAATTGCAGCCCGCGCTGCATTCCGTCAGGCGATGAGAGAATCCAAACCGAAACTGCTTGAACCTATGATGAAAGTCGAAGTTGTTACGCCTGAAGAATATATGGGTGACATCATCGGTGACCTGAACTCCCGTCGTGGTCAGGTCGGTTCTATGGACCAACGCGGTATCGCTCGTGTCGTTACAGCCAACGTTCCGCTTGCCAACATGTTTGGTTATGTGAACAACCTGCGTTCCTTGTCTCAAGGCCGCGCACAGTTCACTATGCAGTTCGATCACTACTCAGAAGTGCCGAACAACGTTGCTGAAGAAATCAAAGAAAAGCTGGCCGGTTAATCCGGTCCAGCTTACCTAAATTTTAATTGGAGTTACTTAGTTATGGCTAAGGCAAAGTTTGAACGTAATAAACCGCACTGTAACATTGGTACCGTAGGCCACGTTGACCACGGTAAAACCACGCTGACAGCTGC
>NZ_JBLWXN010000019.1:0-20801 GCF_048267425.1 Terasakiella sp. | reverse complement strand
GTCTTGTCCGCTTCGATTTTTGAGGTCTTTGGTTTTGACTTCATCTTCGTTCCCTTTCGGTCTCTACGATGAACTCAAAACCCTCTGTTATGCAACTCTCTTAATTTGTCCCACTGAGGATGACGGGAGACAGCCAAGCATCAACGAAAGAAAGTCAGGGCGCTGCGCCCCCGACACTCCCGCCGCCACGAAATTGGACAAACCTGAGGAGCGTAGCCACGCCCACAGGTTTGGGAAATGATGATGCCGGAAGGTTCCCTTCCGGCAGAACGACGTTGTCCACCCTTGAAGCTCAGCCCCGATGGTTCTATATTTTTGGGTAAGGTTACCAAGGCCGCCTTTTTCGTTTCACGTTTTGATATGAAAAGGGAAGCTTTGCGATTTGCCGAGTTCATGACGAGATTACGGTCTTGTTGAATGAAGGCAAGGTCGGACGTTATGGATGCTATTCTATTTCTTTAACTTTCTTAGAAAATGAAAGCTCCCCGACTTACCAAAGGCTGGAAACCGCAAAAGTCGAAGTTTCGTAAGAAATTTCGAAAAGTGCCGAAAAAGCGATCAAGCTTCACGCCGACACGCAGATCGACACCCGGATGGACGCCAACGAAACGGGAAATCGGTAAGCGACTTCTGGGCTTTTTTGTTCAGGGTGTCGCCTTCAGTGGTTTCTTATTTCGGCTCCTCCTTCTTTGACTTTTTGAGAGTCACTAAACCTCAACCAAAAGCCAGACGATCTTTCGATCTCTGGCTTTTCCCTTTTCTGACTTCGCTTCTAAAAATCCAATTGCGCATCAAACTTTTGATCCATACATAATTTAGGTTTTTTTTCCTCATTGCCTTGACAAGAGAACGTTTAGTGAATATTTAATTATCGCATATGCTCGTAAAGGCATTGCAAATGTTGTAAACTTTCCTTTAAGGAGAAAATGAAAATGGCAAAAATGTCTAACTTCAGTTCTACACTTGGGCCCAGCTACAATGTAAATGGTCGCGATGTGCTTGGAGCCAAAGGCACACTTAGTCAGTTAGGATATTACGAAGTTCCAGCGCATGGTTTTACAGAGTGGCCGGACACCCCAATGTTCAATGGAATTCAAAAATTCCAGAAAGACCGTAACCTTATTGTTGACGCAATCATAAAACCCAACGGCCCGACTGAACAGGCAATGAACAGAGCTCTACAAGAAAAATTTACGAATCAATCACGCATGAACTCAAATAGCTTGTTCAATCAATTTGACAAATACAATAGCGGTTCTTTTTACAACGCAGGCAACCGATTTGCCGAAAGTTACACATGCTGCGCAACGGGAACTTGCGATAACATCGCCTGACCTTTCTTTCTACACTTAGTTAAATCTTCCTGATTCAGGGGATAATGGAGCAATCAATGTCCGATCAAAAAGATCAATTCACAGTCGTTACAACCCCAAAGGATATTTCTCCAAGTGAGATTGCCAAGGTCTATAACTCCGTGGGGTTTACAATACCTGAAACTTTTTACTCCCAGCCAGATTTTAAAGATCGCATGTTTGCTCCCGGCGCATTCGGCTTCTTCATTTTCAAAGGGGGAGAATTAATTGGTGCAGCAAGAGCCTTAAGTGATGATTCTATTTGCACTTGGATACCCGAATTATGTGTTATGCCCGACTGGCAAAACAAAGGGATTGGAAGTTTGCTTGTGCAAAGCATTGTTGAACGATTTAGTCACACTTCGATTTATGCAGAGGCCTTCAAGGGCAAAGAAAGGGTGCTCGAGAAATTCGGCATTCGCCCAAAAAATAAGCTCGTCTCGTGCAGTAGAGCTTTCACAAAAAATGAAACACAGGCATGAAATGTTTTCCATCAGCGCCTCTGTATTTCAAAAGGAACTGGATAACCTTTATTTCCCAACGCAATTCTCAAAGAATTTCGCAGAAGGAAATGCACATCATTTATGCCATCTGAATTCAGATTTCTACTTTGAAAGCATTCATAAACACAGATTACCACAACTTTATGACGTTGTTAATCGCGTTCATAAAATCCTGATGCTAAATGACATCCTGCCAGAAAAAATTAGTTTTCTGGCAGGTGATTCTCACAATGGGGGTAAAAGACCTTTTCTGATTGAAACAGCAAAAGAGAAAAAAGTAATCAAGTTTGCTGATCCTCGACCATATCTGCTGTTACGTGAGATTTTGCTACTACTTTCCAGTGACCTCGACATTGATCTTACGCCTCCAAACATTCACAGCGATAAAAACAACGAATGGTACATTATTCCATTTATCGACAATAACTCTCCGCTAAAAAAATCAGTTCTAAAAAAAGGAATGTTTGCATTAGGAGTTTTAACAGCGGTCGCCTTCTGCATCGGTATGGTCGATATTCACGTTGAAAATTTGGTGATGGACGGTAACAAACCGATTATTATTGATCCAGAGTGTATTTTTTATCATTTCGGCAATTACAATACATCAGAAAGGCTTTTGAACACTGGTTTGGTAGGGCATAACCAACATCTCTCTGCTATGCGAGGTGGAGATACTGAAAATGTACCGATATTTGAATTTGCCCCATTTATTGACCAAGAAGGCCAACTCAATTATCGCAAGCCGATTTATGATTTCTCAAATCGGTTTACAGATATAAATGGAAAAAAAGTAGACCCCAAATTATTCAAAAATGAAGTTATAAAGGGCTATAAAGCAGCCTTCAACTGGTTCTGTAATAATCTTAGCTTGATACAACACATTGTAAATACATACGTTGCTGATGATTTTAGAATTCGGGTTCTAGCAAGGAAAACGCGCCATTACTCCTCAGTAATCCATATGTTAAATATGCCTATTGAGCAAGGTTATACGGCTTGGGAAACGAACATTCTCTCGCGTTTTATGGAATCGGGATCACTTCTTGATCACATATCTCCAACGCTTCTATCAACCGAAATATACGACATCAAAAAACGTGATATTCCATATTTTTGGGCAAATGCAGGACAGCATTTTGTTTTTCACTCAATGGGAGTAATGCAAACACTCCCCAAAAACAAAACTCCCATCCAACTAATCGCAGAAGACTTCTCAAAATTAAGGGAACATAATATTGACGAACAAATTAAAACATTGGACAAATTCCTCACCGATTAAGCCGTTACAACTCTCATAGCCGTACCTGTCAAGTTAAGCACAGACTAAGACTGTCTTGGCAACGCTGCTACCCTTTCAGCAATGCCTTTGCTTCCTGTCGGTGATTTTGCCAGATAGGGGAAGTCAGAATGCTGTCCCGATTGACCTGCTCTACAGACGTAATCCAGACAAAGTCCGTTCCTTCCTGATCCGTCAAACAACGGCGGATATTTTGGGCACGTTTTGAGGAACTGGTTTGCAGCAACACCTTAAAATCGTCAAACTCCCCAAATTTCTTATAGACCACTTCGCGAAGATAAAGGTTATAACCGATTACCTTGTCACGGATACGCGATAGACCTTCGGTGCCGCGATCTATTTCCAGAAAATAGAGTTTCTGGAACTGTTCGTACTTGCCCTTGCCTTTCAGGATAATCAAACCGTCTGGGTAAACAACAAAACGCTCACGAGTCAGAGGATGAATGACCTCATGGTATAGTTTATACCGCCGATTGCCCACGGCGCGATCCGTGTGGCCTTTGACCTCAAAATCACAGGTGAAACGATGCAGTTCCACAATCTCATGCCCCTGTAGGGCGGTTTCAAGGCAGAGGCGAAATTCAGACAAATCCAGCGCATGTTGCAAAAACGCCCGTTTGACTTGCCCCGATTTGCCGTATTGAAAAACGTCTTCGTCATGATCACGCAATAAATCCTGTCCGGCTTTATCGAGATAATAAGCCATCTCGCCACTGCCATGACCGGGTTGGATCAAAGGTTGAACGCGCCCAAGAAAGCCGTTGTGATAAAGATATTTCAACCGACGTGCTGCGGCTTGATTGGTTGTGTTTTCAGGGAAGATCAAATGCCAGACCTGAGACGTGCGCATATAGCGATAACGGTTCACGGCCTTTAATATCTCAACATCCCGTTCGGTCAGTTTGAACGAGACTTGGCGACGCTCATCAAGGGGTAAATACGGGTTGCTCATTCGTTAAACGGGTTCTCGATTTCAGGCTCGGTTTCAGGTTCTTCAATTACTTCTTCATGCTCAATCAAACGCGGCATCTCATCAAACATAATCGCTTCCCCATCGGAAAAGAGCGCACGTTGTCGGTTTTCATATTCTTCATGCACTGCCGCCAAGGGCGTGTAGTAATGGGCATGGTTGGCAAACACGTCCTGAACAAAGCGATCTACCTTGCCCGGTGAAGTGCGCGGACTTTTAAACGGAGTGGAGACATAATCAATTTCCACCTGCACCGGCATCTGTGAACCGATCTTGATAAACGCCTGCCCCATATCTTGTTTTTTGATTGCTGCCAGCCATTTGTGGTGCTGTTCCTGCAATGACCAAAAGGTGCGTGAAGTCACTTCCCGATATTCGACCGGGCGCAAGAAGGGGACGGTGCTTTGTCCTGAACTTTCGGTGACAGTCTCCGCCTTGTTCCAAGAGCTTCCCTGCATAAGGCTTTCATTATGGGAAACACCGATATTTTGGGCGTTTTGGACTGTGTAGCTTGAACTATCGCCATGCCCTTCACTACGGGTTATCGTGTCGGCTTCACTGGTTGTTTCGGCATGACCGGAACTTTCCTGCACCGAATGCGCCTTTGATGAATGCTGGCTGGCATGAGTGCTGGTACTTTCCATGTGGGATTCATTATAACTTTCCCCATAGTTATCGGTACTGGAACGTCCATCGCTATGTGACCCACCACGCATTTCAGCATGGCTGCCCCCGCTTGAAACGCTCTCTGACTGGTTTTCGAAGCGAGACTTTGATTTACTATTTGATCCACCTTCACCGCGTTCAGGTCTACTTTCACCATGGCCTCTGGATGCGCCTTTAGCCCGGGCAAATGTGTTGTTGTATGTGGTTGTATCGGTGTTCGACCAATTTTCACTATCGCTTTCGCTGACGGTATCGCTGTGATTTCGGTTATGCCCTTGTGCGACCGTGTCCGCAGATGATTGCCCCGTCCCTTGTGTGTCCCCAACCGTATCGGTATTTGTTTCGCCTTTATTGGTTGAATCCGTTGTGCTGCGCCCGTCCATGTGCGATGTCGCGTTCATCACACTATCACTTTGCCCCACCCCAAAGCTTTCCGCCTTATTCAGCCCCAGATTTGTGCCATCCGTTACCCCAATACTTTCATTACCACCTTCAGCGTTACTTTGGGCGCTCGATTGGGAACGGGATAGAACCGTGCGGGTCTCTTCCTCATGATGGACTTTGGTGGAAATAATCTCGTCTTTGATCTCGGTTGGATCAAGATATTCCGCCGCAATGGCATCCGCCATAATTTCCGCATCCTTCTTGGACAAGCCGCCGAAAACATACTTGTTCTTGCAGTTGGTGAGTACCGAGTTGAACAACTGTTCATCGTCAGTTTTTAACTGCGACAAATGCTGGTGCGCCAAGGTCATAAATACCTTGTTTTTGCGGCATTCTTCCAAGGTACGGGCAATATCGCGCGTCACATACTGCCCAAACTCATCAATATAGACGTGGAACGGCTTGAGCGTTTTATCATCGGGATTACGCAGCTTGGCATATCGGAACAGTTCATTGACCAAAAAGATGCCCAGCAGGTGGGTGCTTTCGTGCGAGATTTTTAAGCCGCCATTCAGGTTGACCAACAGGATTTTACCCTCGCGCATGATCTCGCCCAGATCAAGAGTATGAGCGCTTTGCCCGATCATATGGCGGATGCGCCTATTTTCCAGAAAATGCACCAGACGGTTTGCCGCCCCTTCAATGGTTTCTATGCGCTTCTGTGGGGACATCTTGTCAAAGCTCACCCAATCATCCAGAACCGTTTCCTTATAGATGGTTTTCAAAATGTCCTGGCGGCGGCTTGAATCGTAAATGCTGAAAAACGGAAAGGCTTCGAGCAAGGTCAGTTTATTGGCAACCAGCGGGTAGAAGATATTTTTCAACCAGCGTGAAATGCGCGGTGTCCCAATGGAGCTATCCTGCCCAAGCGCCTTGAGGACGGAAGAGGTCAACTGATTGGCTGTCGGCTCAAGATCATCCGTATCGGTCGGAATGGGATTGAAGCCCAAGACCTGTTCAAGATCGGCTGCCGGGTTAAACAGCACAATCCGTTTTGCCAAGCGCGGGTGACGGTGAGAAACATAATGAACCAGATCGTCATAAAGCTGCCCGTGCGGATCGATCAAACACAACCCACATTTGGGGTTTTTCATATCTTGGCGAATGAGGTACTCAATCAACTTGGATTTACCGCTACCTGTCGATCCCACGATATGGGAATGAACTTGGCGGTCTTTCATCGTCAAGACAAGGCGCTGCTCATTCTCCGCTACCGTGCCGACAGCCGTCTTGCTGGCCTCCTCTGAAAACAGGCGCACAGGTGCAGGGCGTTTGGGGGTTGCGCGTTGAAAAAGACTTGGTGGTTTCTTTTTCATTGATCCCCCAAGAGTTCAGCAACCTGCCTTTCAAAAATGTCGCGCCAATGGGCAAGCTTGGTTTCCTTTTCTTCCTCATCCAGCGTGGTATCCTTTTTGATGCGCTGAATGATTTGCGACATATAATCAAGGATGGCTTCGGTCGCATTGATATGGCGCAGATGTTCCGGCACTTCCATAAATTCCGAAGGCGGTTGCAAGCCGTTGTCAATGAAGGCGCGGTTCAATGCAACAGACAGTTCAAGCAGTTCCTGATAATGCGCCTTCTGAAATTCCTGCTCCGTCAAGCCATCAAGGCGGGTTTTAAATGCTTTGATGTAGGCATCCAAGGAAAGGGCGGCGACACCCGTTTGTGCCTGTTTGGCATTTTCCTCAATCTGCTTTTCCAAAGCATCGACCTTAAAAGTCTGAGCTTCCAATTCAGTCCGCACTTGAGCAAGCTGATCTTCCATCACTTTGGCTTCACCGACCTGTTTTTCCAATGCGGTAACTTCCGCCGTTTTTGCCACAAGCTGGGCGCGAAGATCACTGAGATCACGCTCATTCCCGTTTACCTTTGTGCGTAGTGCCGCAACGTCTTGGGCATCTTTGCACAGATGTACATTTTCTTCCTGCAAAGTTTCAATCTGGGCATTGGCCTCCAGCAATTCTTGCTCAAGATGGCGCAAGGCAGTTTCAGATTTGACCCGTTTGATCTTGTCATACTTGTGCTGCAACAAGACAGCCCATTCATGCCCGCGCTCAATATATCGGCTGTTTGTTTCAAAATAGCGATAGAGCAATTCGATCTCGTCGCGATCTTGCGGGTTCATCGGATCAAGGTCGGTGATCTTGGCAAGTTTACGCAAATGGCTGTTACTACCTAGTTTTTGAAAAAATGCTTTTCCCGCTGCGCCTAGAACCGAACCACCTGCCATATCCAGCCCTCCTATTTAAACCCACGCGCTTTTTTGACAATGTCGTAAGCGTTGTTGATTTCCTGTGTCTTCTTGGTCATTAAATCAAGCAAATCGGCATCGTTGCCCGCCTTATCGCTGTGCCAGATTTTGAGCAGACGGCGATATTGCTTTTTGATCTCATCGTCAGATGCTTCGGGGTCAATTTCCAAGGTTTTATAGGCTTCATAAAGTTCGCGCTCTGCCCCATTCATGGAAGCGCTGTCATCTCTTGTTTCTTCGCGCTCATGATAGTGACGCTGCCCACTTTGGGATGAACCGCTGCGCATTTGCTCCTGCTGACCCAAAAGACGGTTGAGTTCGCTTTGAATGTGCGTTGCCGATTTATGCAAACGCTCCATTTCCTTGCCCGTAGAGATATGATTGACGATAAAGTGTTCGCTGTTCGTATTCTGGTTTTGCGTCGCCAAGCCTCTTTCCAAAACAACGATTTCAGCCATCAACGCCTGTTTGCTGTTTTGCAAAGAAGGTTCAACAACTTGGCTCATGGTGTAAATCAATTGCTGAACGAGGTTATTCAGGTTCACGATTTCCTGACGACGGCGCTCCCGCAAGGCTTCTTCGGTCATTTTTGCTGTGGCGCGCGCTCCATTTGCCGCCACTTTGCCAAGAAACATAGCGACTTTGCCCGCCGTTCGTCCCGTCGCGCTCACACCTGAGGCAATATCCTCACGGTGATCATAGGCCATACGCGACCCTGCGGAAACAAGGCGATACAGCCTCTTCAATATCTTCCAAGAAATGAAAAGGCAGAGCAGTAAAAACAGTATCGTAAAAATTGCTTCCATTTGTTCTCACATGCAAAGATGAATATTCTTTATGAATAGTATAATCAGATAAATGACACCTAAGCGAGAATAAAATAACCTGAATAGTCGGCGTTTCAAATTACGGAATATTCCCTTTACCAAGCGCTAAGCTATTCCAACGCATCCGCCCTGCATTGGAACAGCGTTGGAAAATCCATTGGAAAGATTTTTCGACCTCTCAAACCTGCTATGTTGATCTCAACTTAATGAAACAGCATGAGATCACTTATCCTTCTCCCATTGCGCTTGGCAGTGCTGGCCTTCTCGCTGCTGGGATTGGTTGCACTTTATATTGTAGGTCTAGGAAGAAGTTATTTGGCGACAATTATTCGCAATATCATCACTGACTTCCTCAGCTTTTCAAAATTTGATCTGGATGAGAAACGCAAAAAGCACATGCACATGCTGGGGGCGACCGGATCGGGGAAGTCCTGTGCCATTGAATATTTCATCGATGAGAACATCCGCAAACAACAGGGCTTCCTGCTGATTGAACCTCATGGGGAATTGGCAGATCGAGTGATAGCGAACAAGCGGTTTATCAAAGCTTATCCAAAACTGCTGTTACTGGATTTTGACCACCATCCACCAGCATTCAACCTCTTTGCCCTGCCCTTGCCTGATAGCAACCCGCAGCACTTCATAAATGGGCTTGCCAGCGACATCACCAACGCCTTCGCGACCAATATGCAGCCCACCATGACGGAAGCTCAATTTATTATGCTGCGCAATCTCTTTATTGCCGGGTTCTATATGGAAAAGGCAAGCTTTCTGGATATTCTAGATTTGCTATCAGACACTCCTACGCCGCAAATCAAAGCCCTGTTGCCGAACCTGCCAACACCACCCTTACAGAATTATTTCCAGCAAGATTTTTTAGCTGGGGATGCGAAGCGAACCCGGCAAACTTTACGAGGACGTTTGAACAGCTTTGTCATCCCCAAGAAAATGTATGAAAGCCTGTGCGCCAAGACCTGTGACATTGATTTTCGATCAATCTTGGCTAAGGGGAAATATGTGGTCGTCAAAGCGACAACGACCACACTAGGAACGTTTGAAGCCGTCACCATCGGCAATCTCATTCACAGCATCTTTGCAAAATATGCCTTCGAGCGATTGAACCAGCCTGAACAACCCAAGCCCTTCTTCGTCTATTTTGATGAAGCTCAATATTACATGAATGAAACCGTAGAACGATGCCTGACAGGAGCGCGAAAGACAGGCGTGAGCTACACACTGGCACACCATGAATTGGGACAAACGGGGATGTCACCTGCGGCTCAACGAACCATTATCAACAATACGAATGTGAAGATTTACGGTTCGCTCAAATGGAAAGATATGAAGGAGGGGGCGGATATTTTAGGGCTTCAGAATCGCACCCGACTATCAAAACTAAAGCCCGGTCATTTTTACATCAAGGCAGGGCATAAAGAAGCCTTTTACAAACATTTCCCAATACGATTTTCTATCAAAAAGGCTGGTTTCGGGTGTGGCTGGTTTATCAATGCTTATGCCAAGCCCCATCAAACCAAAGCCATGCTGAAACGCATTACCAAAAAACCGCCACCACCCATGTATGAGAAGGCAGTAAACCTTCCGTTACCCACCAAGCCAAAACCTTCTAACTTCAACCCTCATGGCAACATGCCTTTCTCATCGTGATTTGGCGATCCTGTTTCAGCTTCAGGAAAAAGTCAGTCTGACCGTATCACAAATTCATAAACTCTGTTTTCAGGGCTTGGGGCGAGATAGCGCCTATAAGGGCATTGCCAAACTCAAACACAGAGGCTTTGTCAAAAGTTACGCTTACGATTTTGGCAGGTTCGGCAAACTGGGAGATATGATCTTCCTGACCAAATCCGGCTTCAGTCGCATCGAAAGTACAGGATTGATAGAAGGCGAATATAGATACAAAGCCCCACCCGGCTTGATCGTTGATTACGCCCATAGGATTGCTATCATTGATTATTGGATTGCCCTCGAACAAGATGCATCTCGCAATCCAGACTTTGAATTGGCTGGCTTTTTTCCTGAGTTCAAAAAGCTACCTAACGGTAAAGGTATTACCCTGAAAGCCGATTTGCCGAGTGGGGAAATTCTACAAGTCAGAAACGATGCCCTGTTCATCCTGCGCAATCGCCACACAGGGTTGGAACATCTCTTCCTGTTGGAAATTGACCGAGGCACTATGCCGATTGTTACGGGATCAAAGATCAAGGTTGCCAATTCCCAGAACCTGAAAATCCGTAGCAACCTAACAACCAAGATCGAGAAGATTCAAAATATCTTCGATCATTGGCAACTGGCGATCCAAAGCCTTGGATCAAGATTTCACCACTTCAAAGGGGCTAAAGTCGTGGTGATCACCGATACAGCAAAACGCACACTTAACATGCTTCAGAAACTCAGCATCCGGGCATGTTACAAATCACAGGGCGTTTTTCTGTTCAGCCACATTGAGGAAGCAAACCAAAGAGCTTTGACGTGCCGATATGCCGTGCCTCATTGCACAGGCGCATATCAAACACAGAAGCTAATTGCGGCTTCCTAATTTTTCTTGTGCCAACTGACAAAGCTGTTTTGCATTCTTTTCTGTTTTATTGACCTGACTTTTAAAAAGACAAACCTCGTCAGGTTCAAAACTGTTTTCAACTGTCCCGGCAAGAAAACGAATGATGCTGAGAGATGCATTAATTTCTTCCAATAAATTTTCCGGCTGTTTCATGCACGACAAATTAAGGGATACTTCATTGAGAACGCTACATTCATCAATTTCCAAAAATGGACGAAGTATCCCTTAGGATACCGTTTGAAAATTGATATTGAATGTAGCATCAACAATTTTAGCAAACGCCTAATTCATCAAGCAAGGCAATCACCAAAAATTGCAAATCGAATATTCCCTCTGATCTGTTCATATGCCAGTATAGAATGGATTTTCTTATTGGGTTTAGATTATGTATAGAGTGATTATTGCAATTCTTGTTGTTGGACTATCCACAACTGCACTTGCAGATAAAGAGACGGATAAGCTATGGAGTAGCTTCAATAAAACAATCATGAACGATGATTGTAAATTGGCACTTGTCAAACTCGAACATCTCCTCAAAATTGACCCTAATTTAGCCTACCCACAGAAAGCATCCCTATATGAAAAGGGACGCTGCCTCCCCCGAGACATTGATAAGGCAATCCAACACTATCAGATGGTGTCACAGGAAAAACTTGATGGCATGTTTGCTCTCAATTTGTCTCACTTGCTGTTTCTGAAAGCTCAATCAAGTCAGCAAAAACAACAGGCATTGTCTGGTATTCGTGGCATCCTTCTCAAAGAAATCCCCACCGTAGAAACAAGTGCCGAGCTAAAAGAATACTTAAAAGTTTTGTATCCAAATTCTCCCGATTTTCTAAGCGCTCTTGAAGGTGAGTTTGCATTTATAAAATCACTGGAAGAAAATGTTGAACTAAAACTAAACGAAATTCAAAAATTTATAGCCGATGACAGACTACACACTTTGTCAGAGTTTTGGCTCATTCGATTGAGAAACGAAGGCAATATTCAGGCTTATTTTTTATCTGCAATATTATTCGAAGGCGATTTAGACAAGCGGAAACGGTTTTTAATCTTCGCGGCAAAAGGCAAACATCCCGAAGCACAAGCATCTTTAGCTAAAATGTATGAGACAGAGAATACCCGAGCCTCCAAAATGTTTGCCTATTATTGGAATTTGAAAGCAAAACAGAATGGCTTGGATGTTGACATGCATTTGGCTCGGTTGAGTCAATCCATGAGCAAAAGCGATATTTCTGCAATGGAGGATGAAGCTTCAAAAGAAACTCCATCCCTGCCTTTTTAAACCTAGCATCCAAGCTTTTTTCTCTCTTGATACAAGTCTGCTAGACGCTTTTTATACTTCTCAAAATCACGCTCATGAGGGGCCAAGTTGCTGTCGTAGTTTTTCAATCTATATCGGATTTCTCCATATTTAGTGTAAGCTTGCTTCACTTTATTGATACCAAGAGTGTTTGCGCCTGCCGACACCAAAGCTTTCAGGATCGTTTTCCAAGCACCTGTTAAAACGTCTGTGGCTAGAGACACTCCGAGTTCTGCAACAGCCAGATGAAAATCACCTTCAGCCCTTCCTAAAGCTTTTTCATCACGTTTGCGATCCGTCTTGATCAGACGTATTTGGCGCTCGGCACCATCTCGACCACTTCGAGCTGCTTCCATCATAGAAGCATTTTTCGAACAAGGTGTTACTTCCCCATCTAGTGGTCCTTTCTTTTTTTCTTCGACTTGATCACCTTGACCTTTTTCAGATTGTTCGTCAGCATTTTTGCCCCGTTGAACATTTTCTGCTGAGTGTGCTTTGATCCGCTCAGAGAATTGTGGCTCAGAATTCGTTCCCACCTGCGCTTCATTTCCGCCCACGTCCATCTCCAACTGTGCAAAAACCTGTTTCACATTTTCAGGTAAACGAGAGATGACTTCCTGATGAAATTCATCTACGCGATCACCCTTTCGATCACTGAGCTGCTGCATGAAATTGGCATATTCATGAACTGCTTTCTCATCGCCATTTTTTAGGCTGTCAGCGTACAGGGCGGGTAATGAACCGTTCTTGGAATACTGCAACAAACCATCCATTGTTCGGGTGTTGGCAGAATGAAATTCATCCTCCACAGGTTTAATCTTTGATGATTGGAACCAAGGGTTTGCTTTCGGCTTTTGCTGCTGTGCTACCTGTTCCCACATGTTTGCGGTTGGCTTCTTCAGCTTTGGCATTTTAACTTCCGGCAAGCCTGTCAACGGGTCAATTTTAGGCACTTTCGGTTTGGTTTTCGCAGCCTCCAATAAGTCAGTGTTGGAGACGCCCTGATTTGCCATTGTTTCACCAATCTTGGCTTCAGTGGGTCCACCCGGCTTCATAACACCATCGACTTTCAGACCGTTCTTTTGCTGAAACTTCTTCAAACCATCAATCATCCCCATATCGGGAATATCGGTAATGCCAAAATCAGGAACTTTATAATCACCTGTTTGCGCCAACGCTGATTTGGTTTTCAAAACATCATCGGGCTGTGTGTTGGATGATTGGCTGATCGTATTTCCAACCGAGAAGAAGTTTTTCCATTGATCAAACCTTCCCATGTTCAATCTCCTTATTTCATAGAGGTAAAACGAAAAAAGCCGCCTCCGAGTAATCGGAAGCGGCTTGCTCAAAAGAAAAAAGGAGAAGAGACCGTTCGGTCGCACTTCTCCTGTTGACTTCGTTCTATATGGCATATAGGGACGGCCCAGTCAAGAACATAACAAGAACATTCGTTTCGCCATGCTGTTTCTGAATTTGCCAAATAAACGAACTTACGGAAGCAAACAACGCCGAACCTGCCCTCAGCACTCAAAAGGACAAGAATTTGCCTCTGCGAGTTCCTTCTTGCCTTTTTCGTTCTATCTGAGGGCTTTGGGGCGGTGTTCTTATTCCTTAATCCGTTTTCATTATGACAACTGCAATAGAACAATCCCGGCTTATCACTGTTCTTGATGACATTATTCAGAACTATCCTCATTCGATGAAAGCTCATATCGCGCAAATCATCATGGATCACGACGAACCTGAAACCTACCTGTCCGATATTCTCAACTATGGTTGTATTTCTGGCTGTGTATCTGAGTTGGTTTACTATTCAGACACTCATGCCTTCTACGATCAATACTATTATGAGATCGAAGAATTACGTCAGTCTTTCGAAGAAGAAACTGGCTGTGCCATTGAGGTTCAATACGACCTAAAAAACTTTTTTGCTTGGTTTGCTTTTGAGCACACAGCATATCAAATCGCCAATGAAGCAGAGCTGGATTTTTAATCCGCTCTGCTTAACACGTAGCCCTCGCCAGCCTCGCTTTTGATCCAATCCTTATGTGAGGCAGGAAGGCGTTTTCTGAGTTCAAAGATACGTCCTTTGAAATCCCGATTTTTCAGGCATGTATCATGATCGCCCCAAATTTCTCGCTGGATGCGGCTATAGGGAATGATGGTTTCGGGGCTTTGCAGAAAGAGAATGAGCAACCGCCTTAACGCCTTGGTGAGGGGGATGGTTTTGCCGTCGATCTTGAACACGCTTCGTTCAAGGTCATAGCTCATATCGTGATATTCAAGGCAGGGCTTCTTTGTCCGTCCTGCCTTGATGAAATTCCACCAATGAACGACCTTGAGACGGATTTCTTTGCGCACAAACGGTTTGCGGATGAAGTCGTTTGCGCCGGCTGCATAAAGCTGATTCAGAATTTCATCTTGGATAAAGCCGCTGATCACCACAATATAGCTTTCGATGTTGGTCTGGCGAATATGTTTGCATAGTTCCAGCCCGTTACGTGAGCCGTCCAGATTTATATCGAGCAAGAACACGTCAAAATGCGTCTTGTTCATTTTCAGTGCTGCCGCCTCAAAGTTATGGGCGATTTGCACACCTTTGACAGGATCAACGCTATCAAAACATTGAGCGATGGCGTGGGCGACCGAAGGTCGATCTTCAACAATCAAGATATTCATGGGGACAAAATTAGGGGATATTTCCAACCTTATGCCAACCCCATTAAGTCCTGATTAAATCCAGTGACTTTTACCACCAAATTCCAACCGTCCTGCCCATACACTCAGGGCAAATATTCATTAACGCACTTGCCATGCCCAAACTTTCCTTTCATCGCCAACCGATCACACTGGATGAATCCGTGATGTTCGGCTACCTCGTCCATAAATATGCAGAAGCCGCCAAGGCGCAGAAGCTTCACACCGACGGGTCTTTCTATCTCAGCCTCGCAGAACGCTTTCACCACGCCCCGCTTGAACTTGATCTGCAAGACCTCGCCATTGCAGGCTTACAGAAACGTGGCTACATCAAAATCAAACACAAAAAGGCATCACGAAAACGATATTACAAGCTCTTCGTCGATAAGCTCCTGCGTGATGTGAACTTTCAGTAATCACGCATCATTTTTCCATCCCTTAACTTTCACAATTATGGAAACTCCAAACAAAATCGCACAGCTTAATGATTTGCTTCGTAAAGAAGGCATCGGCGGTCGGGTGATGATCACCCAAGGCATTCAATCTCTCTCAACGGAAACCCGAACAAACATCTTCAAAGCCATTCGGGAATTTTCCAACTTCACCAAGGATAACGACCCATACGGCGAACACGACTTCGCCGCCCTCACGGTTGATGGGGAACGCATTAATTTCAAGATGGATTATTATGACAAATCCCTGCAATACGCCTCCGAAGACCCGGCTGATCCCACGATCACAGAACGGGTGATGACAGTACTGTTAGCTTCAGAATATTAATGAAGATCAGCGACACCTTCGGCGGCTTCAAATCCCACTTCTTAATTGCCAGAGGAAACAAAATCAAAACTTATAAGGCGGTCATTGCAACGCTCATGATGTTCATGACCGCCAACAAGGTTGAAGATGTGCGCGACTGCACCGCCAGTCTTCTTGAAGACTATCTCACCCGACAAATGGGGGAGCGGGCTTGGTCGCCCAAGACTTATCGAAACCACTGGCAGAATTTCAAATTCTATTTCGATTGGGCGGTTAAAAAAGGCTACCTGCCAAGCAATCCGATTGTGCAGGTTGCCAAGCCTAAACTACCCAAGCCCGTTCCCCGAGCCATCAACCGGGAAGAGGTCAAAACAATCCTTCATGCGACTGAATGGCTGAACTGGCGCTACGCCCTTGAGCGCCCCCGTAATGTTGCTCTGCTTTCCATCATGATCTTGGCAGGATTGCGCCTTCAGGAAGTTCTCAACCTGCGCCTTGAGGACGTAAACCTGCACACAGGCGAGATCACCGTTCTGCAAGGTAAAGGCAATAAGGATCGCGTGGTGCATATGCCCCAGCAATTGATCCTGCGCCTGAAGGAATATGCCCAACATAGAGGCGGTAAGCCCCGGCGCTTGCCCTTCTTTGCCAGTGTCAAATCGGATAAGGCGCTCACGGTGAAGAACGTTCAGGACATTGTTCGCAAGATTCAGATTGCGTCTGGCATTTACTTCACCCCGCACATGCTACGCCATACCTACGCCAAGCTTTGTTTGGAAGCCGAGATCAATCTGTTTTGCATCAAGGAAGAGATGGGACACGAAAGCATCAAGACGACACAGCGTTATCTTTCCATCTCCACACAAAAAATGCAGCAGACCATGAAAAATGCCCAGCTCATTTGACCTTGCTTTTTGGGAGGAGGGTTCGATAAAATTCAGGCGCCCTATGGGCGCTGAGATTTATCTCCTAAAAATTCGAAAACGTGCGATTTGCCGCTTAATTAAGCCAAAAACAAGGATTTAAAAAACGGTGTTATGGCTCATACCCGTAGGTCGGTGGTTCAATTCCACCCTCCGCAACCAAAAAGCAGTAGAAAGCCAAAAACGGCTATTCGCATATAGCACAACCGACCATCGGGCATTGCCCGATAGGCACTCGAATTAGGAGATAATCTCAGGATTTACCTCCTAATTTTTGTTTATGTCAGAAATCCGCAAACTCCATCGGCAATTTTGCCAGTATTCCAAAACCTTCAAGGGGCGAACACCAAGAGGCATTCAATGGCTGGCAAGTTGTTTCAATATCTTTATGCAGTTCCATCCGCTTGATCATCCCAATCAAATCAGTAAACGCCATTTGGAACACTGGCTTTTACAGGGGCAATCTGAAAGAGGCTGGTCGGCAAAGACCATTCGAAATCATCTACAGGCAATCAGTTCCTTTTTGGATTGGTGTGTGGCTGAAGAACTCATTTCTAAAAATCACGCCAAGTCCATTCCTCGGCCTAAATTGCCACAACGTATTCCCAAAGCTCTTTCACAGGAAGAAGCCCAACTTCTGCTGACTTACGCTAAAAATGCGGAATATCCAACCCGCTTTCAACGCGCCAGAGCCACCGCCATTATCGGCTGCTTTCTTTATACAGGAGTGCGCCTTAACGAACTCTATAACCTCGAACTCACGCATATCGACTTGGAAGCACAAACTCTATTTGTCAGTCGAGGAAAGGGGGAGAAAGACCGCTTGATTCCGCTTGCCCCACAGGCAATACGGATATTAAAAACCTACCTGACAGAACGGCGAAAACTGAACCCGAATTCTCCCTATTTCTTCACCTCAGTCCAAGACAAAGACAAGATGGGTGACAATGTGATTAAACGGCTAATCGAAAAGCTGAGAACTTTAAGCAAAGTGAGTTTTACAGCCCACGTTCTACGTCATACATTTGCAACGCTTATGCTGCAAAGCGGCTGCGGCCTGTTCAGCATTCAGAAAATGATGGGGCATAGTGACATTGCGACAACTTCGATTTATCTGAAGGCGACGGTCGAGCATTTAAGAGGGGAAATTGCGAAGCATCCGCTACATTAAAAGCAACCTTAAGAAACTTTATATATACTTTTAACCGTAAAAAGATATAGTTTTACTTATCGGTCACAACCTTTATGAAAGGCGAAAAACTCGTGAAGAAAGTTTCTATTATTAATTTTAAAGGTGGCGTTGGAAAAACAACCCTTTCTCTTCATTTTGCATGTTATTTGGCACAAAACCATAAAGTTTTATTAATTGATATAGACCATCAATCAAGTCTTTCACTAGTTGTATTAAGACAATACATTTGGGAGCAACATGTTAATAGTGGTTACACTATCAATCGTGTGTTCGAAGCTTTTTGCAATCCCGACATTCCAACTCCTGGCTCAGAAATCATTATCCAAAACCCATTCTATAGAAGAGATCAACGATTTAATCTTTATCCAAACTTGGATTTTGTTTCTGCGCAATTTGAATTAGACGAAACAGAAATTGACTTAGCGTCAACCAATTATGGAAATGTAATTCTTTCTGATTGGAAAAAGCGTACTTTATTGGCGAGTTGGTTAGATCACATAGAGGCTAATAAACATTATGATTATGTGATTTTTGACTGCCCTCCTGCGACAAAAATTGTTAGTCAGAATGCTCTTTCATGCAGCAATTCCTATATCGTCCCAGTTATACCTGATGAACTTTCAAGTAGGGGAGTAACGCACTTTCAAGGTCTTGTTGAAAGAAAAATTGACAATAAATTAATTTTCTTAAGAGATACAGCTCGTATCCCCTATGAACAATGCCCAAGCAATTATGTTGAGAGAACCGGAATGGCAGCTATTGCTCCAACCCTTGTAAAAACCGCTGGACGCGCTGCATCTGGATTCACGAATATTCATACGGAACAACTTGGGGCATTACGTCGTCAGTGGCGGAATGCTGTGCTGAAAACAGAAGGAATTAATTACATTGGTGTACCAGAAGCCGTAAACGCAGGTTGGCCTGTCTGGAATTACACAGGGCAAAATGCTAATAACACAGTTATCGGAATGATGTCTGATATTTGTTCGGAACTCAAAACAAGAGTTGATGCCATATGAAGTCTTTAAAAAGAAGAGAGCAAACTCTTAAAAAAACAATTCGTGTCATGAAGGATCAATTAAAAACTTTGTCCACCTGTAATGCTGACAAAGAAATCTTAGACACGTATCTACAACTAATAGAATTCATTGAAAAAACGCCATTTAATACAATATTTTCAAACTCGGTAGAACAACCTCCGCAAACAGTTGACATGAGTTCAAAGTTTGAGGGACTACCTTTTGATAAAGATATCGCCATTATGCCACTCGCAGATATTGAAATAATTCTGCAAAATGACAAAATACAGCGAAAATATTTAGAAATGATCGCGATTAAAAGGTTTGATGTACCAAAAGGTTCTCTTAGTAGCTACTCAAACATTCCAAAATTAAAAGAAAAAATTAACACTCTCATTCAAAATGAAAAAGCACATAATACAATTTCAAGTGTAGCTAAGAAATCTAAAACCTAGCTTCAAATGATGCGTGATCATTTTTGCAAATTGCTTAAACCATACCTTATCTTGTAAATGCGCGGGGCATTTACTCAGTATTCTTTGACCCTCAGCTTGCTCTAAAGAGGGTCATCTTAGATATTCAGCCGTGGCGTCTTTCTTGCCTGAAAGACCCTTCGGCTTTTTCTTGACCTTGCGCACATTAATTGCGCTGGCATCGAGCGTGTTTTTAATGTGGGCGGCGTAGTGTTTTTCGATCATCTCGACCGATGTGCGGCAGTTCTTGGCGATTTGGTAGATATCTGCGCCTTCCATGAGGCGGAGGCAGATGTAGGTGTGTCTTAGGCTATATAAAGTTCTCTTCTGTCCGTCACGATCCAGCTTGAGGTTTTGGTCATCCAAGATGCGATTGAACATCTTGAGGTGATTGTGGGGGAAGACCTTGTCATTTTCTTCAAAGTCAGACCGTTGGCAGACCCGTTCATAGGGGCGTACAGCGTTTTTAGTAGACTTACAGTAACCTACGCCCCGCTTGCCACGTACTTCGATCACAAGGATTGTCTCGTCAGTGTCGAGATCTTCCACGATCTCAATGTCTCTGTGTTCGATATTGAACAGTTCATCAGGGCGTAAGCCAGTGTTCGCGGCAAACAGAACCATGTCGTGTAAATCCTGCGCGCTCTTCTTATGTCTGCCACCCGTCACATTCGCATTCTGTCTGGTTGCTTTGTAAAGCTTTTCATATTGCTTGCCACTGAACCACGGACGGTGGACCACTTTGCCCTGCGCCCCATAGGGCTGAGACATATCAGGCAGGTGTTCGAGCCAGTTATAACGGATGGCAACTTTCAGCACTTGGCGCAAGGTTACGATTTCATCATGTAGCGTACTTCTTGCCGGAGGCTTTTTCGCTGTCTCGGTTCTATGCATACGATAATCCTGCACCAAGCCAGCCGTGATCTCAGATAAGCCTTTGTCTCCAAAAAAAGGAATGAGGTGCAACCTCAGCCGCGCTTTGTGACCTTCAACCCATTTCGGGCTGCGTTGTCCTTGGGTTGAGGTCTCATATTCATGTTCAAAACGGTCCGCGACCTGCTTGAATGTTTTTTCGTTTTTGATCAGACCTTGGCGGTCTTTGTCTCTGAGATTAAAGAACCAATCCTCGGCAAAGTCTTTGGCACAAGACAGGCTTTCTTCTTTGGTACTGGTGCGATGGTTTTTCCCAGCCATAAAAGTTGAGCATTGCCAGTATCTGGAATTCTCACGGCGATATACATGGACTTTATCGCCCATAATGGTGTGTTTTTCCGTCATAACAAGCCTTTCACAAGTGGAGCAGTAAAATGTGTAAGGAATGTGTAATGGTAACAGGGGAGATTCAGCGTGTCAAACTGGGTGACCCAGAACGCAAAAAAGCCAACTAAGTCAGAGACTTAATTGGCTTCTAGTGGTTGCGGGGGCCAGATTTGAACTGACGACCTTCAGGTTATGAGCCTGACGAGCTACCGGGCTGCTCCACCCCGCGTTGGTATTTTGTAACGACAAAGCCGCCTTTTGCGAGGCGGCTTTGGGTAACGATTGTG
>NZ_JBLWXN010000018.1:0-32261 GCF_048267425.1 Terasakiella sp. | reverse complement strand
ACAACTTTGTTCAAAACTTAGAGGAACAGCTTGGCCGCCCTTTATTGCCTAAAAAGCCCGGACCAAAACCGAGAGATTGGTAACTGTCCCTCGAACTAACCCTCGAACTAACGAACTAAAAGCCCCCGAAAGCCCCCGAACTAAAACTAAACCCGAACTAAAGAACTAAAGGTCATTAACTTGCGACAAGGTTTCCGTTTTCAGAATCCACCCAAATAATGTTAGGACAGTAGCTGCCGTAAAAAAAGTCTATTAACTTTAGGTCGTTTTCGTCTGTTACATCTTTAGGCCAATGGTCTCGAATATATAATATCATTTCTTCATGAGGAATACTCCAAATCGTATAACCTTTTATTTTTTTAGTTGGTACACTAAAGCTACCGTATTGAGGCTCTCCCCTGACAGAAAAAAGGAACGATTTCTCCTTTTCTGGACAATTCCAGATAACATATTCCGTAGGAGGAAGTAGGTGAATTTTTTTTTCTGCCAACCACTTTTGGAGTAAGTGAAAAAAAGCTTCTTTTTGCCCTTCAAAATCTAAATGAGCATTCCAAGGACCAGTTTCATCGGATGCAGTTATATTGAAAAATAGTGCATTGATCCATTGTCCAAAAGAAACATCGAAAACCTTATTCTCATTTTGTACGATCATTTGACTATCTAAACTTCAACTCTTTTTTCGGATTAGTTCGGGGCATTAGTTCGGCATTAGTTCGCATAGTTCGGGGGACAGTTACCGAATGGTTGATTGTTCTTGAGGTCATCAGGAACTGCCCTTTATGGATAAAAAAACGGCGGACCTTTCCGAGTGTGTCCGCCGCTTTTTTTTGCCTATAGCATGCAACTGCTGTCAGAATTATGTGATCTGGAAACGACGCAAGCAATCAGCAATATCGTCGCCAAAATGTTTTCCTTTGCGCACCAGCCCGACAGAATGGGGCAGGGCTTTCAGGCTGGGATGTCCCCAGTCATTACTGGTTAGCAAGGCAAAAGGAATGTCCTTGGAAGCCGGCATGGCAGAAAATGCGTTGGCAAGATCGATGCCGGACAGTTCATCAATTTGACCGGAGGCCAAAACCATATCCGGGCGGGTGCGAATGGCAATTTCAAACCCCTTAAACGATGATTTGGCAAATGAAACGCGATAGCCGCATTCTGCCATTTCACGTTCAACAATATGGCCTGTGGCCTTGTCGGGAACGATGACGAGAACTTCGATATTTTTCTTTTCCAGATCACCAAATTCGTGGACAAATTTACTGGTGGACGGGAGTTCGCGTACCAGTTCGGCCCCCGCATTTGGTTTGCCGACTTCGAGGGTGCCGTCCAGTGCCCCTTCAATTTTATCCAGAAACATGCGGACATTATCGCCATGCGGGTCCGCCATTGTGTCGATCCGTTCCAGATAATCTTCCAGACGATGTGACAGCATACTGACGATACCGAAATCGGCCGCATGGGCCTGAGCACCTAATAGCTGGACGTTGCGGCGTAGTCTTGCCATGTCGTCGCTGTTGAAGTTCGAACGCAGGTTTTCGCGTTGAACTTCAAGCAGATTCATAATGTCGCGTGCTTCTTCTAAAAACTCGTTTTCGACCTGAATTTCCAGATCGCTTTTTTTACCAACCATGTGATGTAATCCCCCATACTCAACTGATCAGAACATTATATGAAAGTCTAAAAAGTTCAAAGTGTTTTAACGGCTTCCAAGACCTCTGCAATATGGTCTTTGACTTTTACTTTGGGCCATATCTTTTTGATGATCCCGTTTTCATCAATCAGGAATGTTGTGCGCACAATCCCCATAAATGTCTTGCCGTACATCTTTTTTTCCTGCCAAACACCGTATGTTTCGCAAAGGTCGCTTTCTGCATCGGACACAAGCGGGAAGTTCAATTCCTGTTTGGTTTTAAAGTTGTCATGGCGTTTGACGGTATCTTTGGATGCCCCGATGATAACGCAGTTCTCAGCTTCAAAAGCCGCGCGTTCATCACGAAAACCTTTGGCCTGTGTCGTGCAGCCCGGCGTGCTGTCTTTTGGGTAGAAATAGAGGACAACTTTTTTACCGCGCAGGCTTGAGAGGCTGAGCTCGCCGTTGCCATCGGTCGGAAGTGTGAAATCGGGGGCTGGGCTGCCTACTTCAAGTGTCATGGTCCGTGATCCTTATTGTTTATCGTCTTGTAAAGTGATAGTCGATGCCGGGGTATCGATCAATTGTTTATAATGTTTCAAAACAAGATCTGCTGAATTTTTCATCCGTTCACAAAGCATATCGAACGAGGGTTCCCCGCAGGCTTGAACAAGGTCGTCTTTTAAGGCATGAGGCAGATCACCGCCGTCTTTCTTTTTCAATTCAGCCGCAACGGTGAGGCGCAGGTAGCCCTGAATGATGTTCCATAATTCGACAGCGGATATCAAATCATTGGCCATTGCTTCATCGATAATCTCCAAATCGCGGGCCTTATGTAAAACATCAATCGTGTTGTTTTGCAGAATGTCAGGATAATCGCAGGCATGACGTAGTTGCAGATATTGCGCCATAAAATCAATGTCGACGATACCACCGCGATATTGTTTGATGTCCCAGACGATATCCGTGTGATGTTCTTTATCCATCCTTTTGCGCATATCTGCGACATCAAAGAGAAGCTTATCATTGTCACGTTGTCGACATAGAACGTCCTGAATGTGTTGTTCAACTTTGGCGCTGAGGGTTGGCGCGCCGCTGATTACACGTGCGCGGGTCAGGGCCATGTGTTCCCACGTCCAGGCAGCTTCATTGTGATAACGGATAAAGGAGTCCAGACTGGAAGCAATTGGGCCGGAATTGCCCGATGGTCTTAGACGCATATCGACTTCATAAAGCATACCGTCCCCGGTGGGGGCGGTCAGGGCATTGATAAAGCGTTGTGATAGGCGTGCGTAATATTGTGCGGTACTCAGGCTGCGCTCGCCGTTTGATCCGATACAATCTTCTGGTGCTTCATATATAAAAACAAGATCAAGGTCACTGGTTGCGGTCATGTCTCGACTGCCTGCCTTGCCCAGACCGATAATGCAAATTTCGCCTTGCTCGATAATGCCGTGTTTTTGGGCCAACTCATCGATCACGCAGGGCAGAATTTCCTGAATAATTGCTTCTGCAATATGGGTTTGCGCCAGTCCTGACTCTTTAATCGTAATAATTTGACGCAAGGTCTGCACACCGACCTGAAACTTGCGGTCATTGGCCCATCGACGTGACAGGTCCAGAACATCCTGAAAATCACGGGCCTGTTCCAGAACTTTGTGCAAATCCTCGCGTAATTCAGTGACATCGGGAAGGGGGGTAAAGAAATCGGGGGTAAGAACATATTCCAGTAATGTGGAGTTACGCGCGAGGTGTTCAGCCAGACGCGGGGCTTCGCCCATAACCTCGGCCACCAAATCTAAAAGATGTGGGTTGACCTGAAACATGGAAAACAGTTGTACGCCTGCGGGAAGCTTGCTCAGGAAATCGTCAAAATGGCGAAAGGCCGTGTCCGGTTCTGCCGTTTGTGCAAGGGCATGGAGGAGAGCAGGCATCAAATCGGTCAGAATTTCACGCGATCGTCGGCTTCGGGTTGCGCGATAGCGGGCATGATGCCAACCGCGTACAGTTGTGTCGACAAAACCGGGGTTTTCAAAACCGATGGAGCGTAGATATTGCAAGGTACCCGGATCGGCATCTCCGCCGGTAAAGACAAGATTGCCTGTCTCTTCCGCGTGGGTGTTTATTTCGCTGCTTTCTTCAAACAGTTCGGCATAATAGGTTTCAACCCGTTCCAAATGTGCGATGAATTCTTTGGCAAAACTGTCCTTGTTTCCATAACCAAGGAAGGTTGCCAAATGTTCTACGGCCTCGTCATCTTCGGGAATGGAATGGGTTTGCTCGTCATTGGTCATCTGAATGCGATGTTCGACCTTGCGCAGGTATTGGTAGCTTTCAATCAGGTTATCGCACACGTCTTGCTCAACCTGTTCGGCATCAACCAGTGCCTGTAAGGCTTTACATGTTGGGGCAACCCGAAGGTCAGGATTACGTCCCCCCCAGATAAGTTGTTGGGTCTGGGCGTAAAATTCAATTTCACGAATGCCGCCATGTCCCAATTTGACATTATGTCCGTTCAGGGCAATGTTATGTCCGCCTTTATGCGCATTAATCTGGCGTTTAATGGCATGAATGTCCTGAATGGCCGCAAAATCCATATATTTGCGCCACATATAGGGACGTAGAATTTCAAGGAAGGCGTAACCGGCCTCAATATCGCCAGCAACCGGGCGGGCCTTGATCATGGCGGCGCGTTCCCAGTTTTGCCCAATACTTTCATAATAAGTTTCAGCCGCCAAAACAGATATGGCCAACGGGGTGGAACCGGGATCGGGGCGCAAACGAAGATCTGTGCGAAAAACATAACCATGTGCGGTGCGGTCATCCATCATTTGCACCAGTTGTTTGGTCAGACGCACCATATTTTTTTGTAAATCCCACGGATCGTCTGTTTGAATAACGTCGGTGTCGAAAAGAACAATAATATCCACGTCACTGGAATAGTTCAGTTCGCGCCCCCCAAGCTTTCCCATGCCGAGTACGATCAAGCCTGACCCTTTTTGTGGATGGTTTTCCGGGTCGGGTAATTTAAAATACCCGCGTTGATGGCCTTCGCGCAAAAGTGTCCCACAGGCATAATCCAAGGACGTTTCGGCCAATGTTGTCAGGTTGTCGGTAACTTGAAAAACATCCCATATCTGACAAATATCAGCCAAAGCGATTGTCAGGGCCGCTTTTCGTTTGGTGATTCGCAACTCTTTGGCCATTGCTTCGCGTTCGGGTTGAGTTTCCCAGAAGGCTGTAAGGTCTGACATAAGCTGTTTAAAGGTCTTGTCCGGCCCTTCTTGCATCAAGGTGGAAAAGAATAAAATATCTTTTAAAACACAATGGGTTAGGAATGGGCTGTTGCCGAAAATAGCATAAAATATTTTGCGTGCCTGTTCATCTTTTATAAGATGGGTTGCAAACGCCTTGCGTTCAGTGTCATCAATGCGCTCGCAGGCTTCTTGCCAGTGAAGAAAACCAACATCTGTTTTTTCTGTATCAGAAGCCTGTGGGAGAGGGCTGTTAACCGTTTGGTACCAAAGTGATGTCATAATAATTTCCCCCAGCTGTAAGCATCTTGTTTTTGCAACAGTGCGCCAACTGGATTTGTTTATCAAGTATGAAAAAGGATTGGATTAAGCTCGGTGGTCTGGAAGACATTAAAACATACACTCCAGATAGTTAGCGCGGTTCTTGCCGGGATTGCGTTGCTCGCGCTTGTGATTGCGTGGAAGTTGTCGCAAGGTCCTATTTCTTTGCCACAACTGACCCCTTACATTCTTGATGCTGTTTCGCACAACACCCGTGGCATGACGGTTAAAATTAAAGATACGGTCCTGAGCTGGGAAGGGTGGGAACGCACACTTGATATTAAAATTGTTGGTGCGAGTATTTTTACAAGGGATGGTCGCCGTCTGGCTTCTGTTCCTGAAGCATCCTTATCTTTAAGCGCGCAAGCGTTATTGAAAGGCGTCGTTGCCCCCAGCAGTATTGAATTGATTGAACCACAAATTAATTTGATGCGCCATGGCGATGGGACGTTTGCTTTTGAATTGGGCAACGGCATGACAGTGCGTGCAGACCGTGCTTTCCGACTGGATGATTTTATCGGAAAAACACCAGATCCCAATCGTCCGTTCAGCTTTTTGAAAAAGCTGGTCGTGAGTAAAGCAACGCTTGATTACAATGATCGCAAAAACCAAACCAGCTTGATTGCGCCCAATACGTCTTTTGAATTGGAACGTATCGGCGAAACGATGGTGATGGATATTGGGCTGGAAGTTTTGCTTGGGGGAAAGCCTGCAAAAGTCGATTTGAATGCCTCTTATAACCTGACGACCGAAATTTTAGATACTCAAGCAAATATTGGCACCCTCAATGTGGGGGATTTATCTCTGTTATTGCCGGAATTGGATGCCCTTAAACCACTTCAATTTGATCTGGAAGGAAAAGTGAATGCTGCTTTTGACACAGATTGGAAAGTGCGTTCCTTTTTTGCGGATTTGAAATCGACGAAGGGGAAAATCATCCTGCCTGAACCGGCGAAACAAGCTCTGACAATTGATACAATGGCGTTGCGTGCCGCCTATGAAGATCTGGATGGCAAACTTCGTATTCAAGAAGCCATGTTGGCGCTGCCGGTGGGCACATTGGTGAAATTACCCCAACCGATTGAAGACTATATCCCGATGGAAGTTATACGTCTGAGCGGGGAATATGATGCGCGTTTAGACCAGTTTCAATTGGACGAATTGAATTTTGATTTAGGGGAAGGTCCAACCGGAACCCTAAAAGGTACATTTGCGGGCGTTTTAAATGGTCCAGACCGTTCGACCGATCTTGTCGGGGAGTTGCTCAACGTCAATCCATCCAATTTATATCGGTATTGGCCTCGTGGATTGAATGACAATGCGCGTGATTGGGTTGTCAGTAATATTTCTGACGGCATAGTGCATCGTGCAGGAATTAATCTTTCACTAAGTGCCAATGATAAAGGTGAGATCACTTTGCATCATGTGTTCGGCGATATGGAGATGGATGGCGTGAGCGTTGATTATTTATCGCCTATGCCCAAAGTCAGAAACGCTAACGGTTGGGCAAAATACGATCATCAATCTTTTAAAATTACGGTTACAAGTGGTGAAGTCGACACCATCAAATTGAAAAAGGCGCAAATAGATATTGTCGGTTTGGACGAATATGATCAACGACTTAATCTGTCTTTGACGGCGGCAGGGCCATTGCGCGACACATTGACCTTTATTGATAATAAACCGTTGGGGTTTGCCAAGGCTTTAGGGATAGCCCCTAAAAAAACGTCAGGTGATGCGGTAACGGATATGACGATGTCTTTCCTGTTGTTGAATGATCTGGATTGGGATGGTGTCGATGTGCAGGCCAAGGCCAAAGGGTCGAACATTGCAATTAACGATGTCATGTTTGATGAAGATATCAGCAAAGGCGAGATTGATCTGGTCGTTGACAAAAAAGGAATGGATGTTGAAGGCAAAATTATCCTTGGCTCAATCCCTGCAGATTTGAAATGGCGTGAAAATTTCACGCAAAATACTTTGTTTAAACGTCGTTTCTTATTGGACGGTGTGGTGAGCGAAGATCAACGGATCAAGGAATTGCGCTTAGATTTTCCGCCCTTTAACAACAAGATTATCGATGGGCCTGTTCATGTGGATGCGACCATTACCGAAGATTGGGGCGGGATCGGTATTTTGGAAGCCTTTGCTGATTTAAAAGGGGCCGAAATCGATATTCCTGTTATTCATTGGCGAAAAGAAACTGATGGGGAAGGGGAAGCCTATGCCAAGGTTAATTTTAATGCCGAGCGTTTAATTGGTGTGCCTTATTTCTCGGTGTCCAGTGGGGATTTAAAAGCGTCCGGATCAATTGCGCTGGATGCGCAAGGCAAACAAATTCAGACGATGCAGGTTTCCCGCTTTCAGGCGGGCAAAACAAATATTACGAATGGCACAATCCTTTATTCGCCACGTGTGGGATGGGAGCTGGATATCACGGGCGAAAGTCTGGATCTGACCCATGTGCTGAAAAACAGCCGTCAAAATAGTGAAAGCGCACAGTTGGACGAGGAAAAAGACACGGATTTGCCCGGAACTTTTTCCGGTCGATTTGATCGTGTTTGGCTAGATGACGAATATACATTGGATACGGTGGCGGGTGCGCTGTCTTCGGATGGTAAAATCTGGACGCAAGCCCATCTCAGCGGCGTGGTTGGTGGCGGAAAGCCCTTTATGATCGATTTGTCACCGGATGGACAGAACCGCAGACTGAAAATGGAAACGGGTGATGCGGGTGCTTTGCTGCGGGCCTTGGACATGTTTGACGATATGAAAGGCGGGGATTTGACCATCGAAGGGGTGATTAATGATGATGCCCCGCGCCGTCCCCTTGTAGGAAGTATTCGCATTAATGATTATCGCATTACCAAGGTTCCGGCATTGGCAAAACTTTTAAGCCTCGCGGCCTTAACCGGTGTACTGGATAGCTTGCAGGGCGATGGTATTGGGTTTTCCTCGTTGGTGTCACCGTTTAAGTATGATGGTGGTGTGATTGAATTCAAAGATGGCCGTACAAATGGTATTTCACTTGGCCTGACATGGGCGGGCAAGATTTACACTTTTGCCAAGGTGGCTGATATTTCAGGAACGGTTGTGCCTGCTTATGGATTAAATTCGTTGCTGGGCAATGTGCCGATCTTGGGTAATCTGTTTTCTGCTGGGGAAAAAGGTGGCGGTTTGTTTGCCTGGACTTATACCATTAAAGGCAATTTGGATGATGCCGATGTCAGTGTGAACCCTGTCAGTGCACTTGCCCCCGGTGTGCTGCGCAAAATCTTCCAAATCGGGGATGGGGACAATACTCCCCCGGTTGCTGTTCCTGCAAAGTAAAGAAAAAGGCTTCCTCATTTTGAAGGAAGCCTTTTAAATGTTTAGACGGTTATCTGGTTTAAACCGGTTTGATCAAAGCATGGCGTTTTTTACCAAAGGACAGCTTGATTAATCCATCATCATTTGCGTCTGCCAATGTAATCATGTGGTTTTCGTCACTAATGGCATTGTCATTGAGGCGTGCACCACCGCCTTTAATCGCGCGACGGGCTTCGCCGCCGGATTTTGCCAATTCAACACGACGCATGGCATCAAAGGCTGGAATACCGTCTTTGAGATCACTTTGTGAAATTTCGAATGTCGGCAGGTCTTTGCCCAGTTGACCTTCTTCAAAGGTTTTCTTGGCTGTTTCCGCTGCATTCAGGGCTGCTTCTTCGCCACGGCAAAGTTTGGTAACTTCATGGGCGAGGATTTTCTTGGCTTCGTTTAATTCCTGACCTCGCAGGGCTTCCAGCTTGGCAATTTCATCAAGGGGAAGTTCGGTGAACAATTTCAGGAAACGACCGACATCGGCATCCGAAGTGTTGCGCCAGTACTGCCAGAAATCATAAGCCGACAGCATATCGTCGTTTAACCAGATGGCTCCGTTTGCCGTTTTTCCCATTTTCTGACCACTGGATGTTGTCAGTAGGGGAACGGTCAGCCCGAAAACTTCGTTGCCGGATACGCGACGGGTCAATTCAACCCCGTTGATGATGTTGCCCCATTGGTCTGATCCCCCCATTTGCAGGGATAGGCCGTGGCGTTTGTTCAGTTCATAGAAATCATAGGCCTGAAGGATCATGTAGTTAAATTCAAGGAAAGTCAGCGGTTGTTCCCGATCAAGGCGTAGGCGAACGCTGTCAAAACTCATCATGCGATTGATGGTGAAATGACGACCGAAATCGCGCAAGAATTCAAGATAGGATAAACCGGACAGCCAATCATCGTTGTTGACCATGATGGCATCGGTGCCAGCGTCGCCAAAATTCAAGTATTTGTCGAAAACGGTTTTAATACCGGCCATGTTATTACTGATAAATTCATCGGTCATAACAGGGCGGGTGGCATCTTTACCGGATGGGTCACCTACTTTTGTGGTGCCGCCGCCCATAAGAACAACAGGTTTATGCCCCGTTTTTTGCAGCCAACGCAGCAACATAATCGGCAAAAGGCTGCCAATATGCAGGCTGGTTGCCGTACAATCGAACCCGATATACGCTGTAATAACCTCTTTTGCGGCTTTTTCGTCCAAGGCTTCAATGTCTGTGCACTGGTTGATAAAACCGCGCTCTGACAAAATGCGAATGAAATCGGATTTGTAATTGGTCATGGATTGGGTTTTCCTGAAAAACGCTTTACTTTACTATGAGGCGGGCCTACTTAGCATAAAACGACAAGGGTGCTCTATATAAAAATGACGGATATTATTCTTCAGGCTTTCGTTACGATGTTCGTAATTATCGACCCGATTGGCCTAACGCCGATGTTTATCGGGTTAAGTGCGGGGGCGACAGCAGCTTATCGTCGTAAAATGGCGTTACGCGCCGTTCTCTTTGCTGCCTGTATCCTTGCTTTCTTCGCTTTGATTGGACATGAGTTTCTCGGTCTGCTGGGGATTGAAATGTCATCGTTTCGCATTGCCGGCGGGGCCATGTTGTTTTTGACCGGGCTGGAAATGGTTTTTGGCAAGCGAACGATCCGACGTAGTGAAAATGCCGAAGAAATCGTTGCAGAACACGAAATGGAAGATATTTCCGTCTTTCCATTGGCCATCCCCTTTTTGGCAGGGCCGGGGTCAATTACCTCCATTATGTTGTTGATGGAAGGTCAGGATGGGAATTTTGAAGGCCAATTCGTAATTTTGGCTGTTACGGGGGCGGTGTTGCTGGTCAGCCTCGTTTTGTTTATGCTGTCGAACAAGTTGGAAAAGATATTGGGACAAACGGTTTCAAGTATTTTTTCACGTATTTTGGGTGTGCTACTGGCGGCGCTGGCTTCGCAATATATTATTGACGGATTACGTAACGCCTTATTCAGTAATACATAAAGGGTGACCAATCGTGAAACTGGTTTTGGGGTTAATGAGCGGCACGTCACTGGATGGTATCGATGTTGCGTTGATTAAGACCGATGGAGACAAGGTCGGGGAACTCTTGGGGTTTCAAACCTACCCCTATGATGAAGACTTTCGTGAAAATGTTCAGGCCAGTTTCGGGCGTAAAGACAATTTCGGTGATTTAGAAGAACAAGTGACGCAACGCCATATTCAGGCGGTTGAACGCTTTTTGCAGGGTGAAGGGTTTGCACGTTCCGACATTGACCTAATCGGTTTTCATGGACAAACGGTCTTCCATGATCCAGCCGCCGGATTAACCGTACAATTGGGAAATGGCGCGGATATGGCACGCGCTGTCGGAATTGATGTGGTGAATGATTTGCGCAGCGCCGATGTGCGCGCAGGTGGGCAGGGGGCACCATTGGTTCCTGTGTTTCATCGTGCCTTGGTGCAACAACACGATCTGAAGGGACCGATTGCCATTTTAAATTTGGGCGGGGTTGGTAACGTTACATGGATTGGTTGTGATGGCGAACTTCTGGCATTTGATACAGGACCGGGAAATGCGTTGATTGATGATTGGGTCAAGCGTCATACCGGGCAGCCGTATGATGAAGACGGTATAATCGCGGCGCGTGGTGATATTCATGATGACTGCGTAAACACTTTTATTCGCCATCCTTATTTTCAAAGACCTGCCCCTAAAAGCTTAGATCGGGATGAATTTAAATCTTTTGCCTTCGATCTGGTGGATGATTTAAGTGTCGAAGACGGGGCTGCAACATTGGCGGCCTTTAGCGTGGCGTCAGTTATCAAGGCACAAGATGAATTTCCCGATTGGCCGAATTGCTGGATTGTTTGCGGTGGGGGACGTTTGAATAAATCGTTGATGAGCGCGTTCCGTGCCTATTTATACGCAGATGTACGAACCGCAGAACAAGTCGGATGGAATGGTGATGCGATTGAGGCACAGGCCTTTGCTTATTTGGCAGCGCGCAGTGCAGAAGGTTTGGCGATTACTTTTCCCGGCACAACCGGTGTTGCCAAACCCATAAGCGGCGGGGCGCTGCATAAAGCACGTTAAAAAAAGGCCCCACATGAAATGCAGGGCCATTTTTATTTTGCTGTACTGACTTAATTATTCAGCAGCCAGCTCAACAATGCGGCGGTCAAGATAATCACCGACGAATTGTTTGATCAGTTCGGCTTCGCTTTCATTATTGAAATAGTGCGTTGCCTCTGAAATGCGTTCGTAGCTGATGCTGATGTTTTTCTGGCTGTCCAGTTTGTTCACCAGTTTTTGCACCGATTCTTCCGGTACAACATCATCGGCATCGCCATGAATGACCAATCCTGAAGCCGGACAAGGCGCAAGGAATGAAAAGTCATACAGGTTTGCAGGCGGCGCAACGGAGATAAAGCCGTTGATTTCCGGGCGGCGCATCATCAGTTGCATACCGATCCAGGCGCCGAACGAAAAACCGCCAACCCAACAAATGCGGGCATTCGGGTTGTGTGTTTGCATCCAGTCCAGTGCCGCAGCCGCATCGGATAATTCACCAATGCCGCTGTCGAAAATACCTTGTGAACGGCCAACACCGCGGAAATTGAAACGCAAGACAGAGAAGCCGCGTTCCTTAAATGCTTTGAACAAGGTGTAGGTCACACGGTTGTTCATTGTGCCACCCTGTTCGGGATGGGGATGGAGCAAAAGTGCGACGGGTGCGTTGGGGTCGTTGCTGTGATGGTAACGCCCTTCGAGGCGACCTTCAGGTCCATTGAAAATGACTTCAGGCATTTTTCTCAGACGAATCCTTTAGGTAAGAATATAAAAAATTAAAAATCCGACTACTTTTTGCGGGTATTGCATAAAAATATAGAAAACTGCTCTTCATAAACTTGACTAAAATAGTCGGGCATTCTATATTCCCTAGCAACAAGCTATGACATAGTGTCAATCGGTCATCAGATCAATGACGCTTCTCATAGCGCAAAATGGATCAAGATACTAGCAAAACGTGGTCTGCCGTGCTTAAAAGATTTAAAGAAGACATCGACTCATTCATCCAACGCGACCCTGCGGCGAAGTCCCGCTTGGAAGTTATCCTTTGTTATCCGGGGTTGCACGCGTTGATGTTTTATCGTGTTTCGCATGCTTTGTGGCTGCGTGACTGGCGCCTGCTGGGGCGTTTTTTATCCCATGTTGGTAAAATTCTCTCAGGGATTGAAATTCACCCCGGTGCAACGATCGGTCGGCGTTTCTTTATTGATCACGGTACAGGTGTTGTGATCGGTGAAACGGCTGAGGTCGGCGACGATGTTATGCTTTATCAAGGTGTGACATTGGGTGGAACCTCACTGGAAGAAGGTAAACGCCACCCCACACTGGAAGACGGTGTGATTGTGGGTTCCGGTGCACAGGTTCTCGGCCCGCATGTTATCGGTGCCGGGGCGCGTATTGGTGCCAATGCCGTTGTGTTAGAAGATGTTCCCCCGGGTGTCACGATGGTGGGTATTCCGGCCAAGATGGTGATGGGACGCAAAAAGAAAGACAATGGCGATTTCTGTGCATATGGGACGCCGGACGGTATGACCGATCCGATGGTACGGACCATTGAAATGTTACGTAATGAAATTCATGCGTTAAAGAATCGGGTTGAAGAATTAGAAGGCGATGATGTCGAAAATAAATCCGAAAAGAAACTGGATGTCGTTTCCTGCGGGCGTAAATAGGGAGTTTTGTCGTGAAGTTAAGTACTAAAGGTCGTTATGCCGTGATGGCAATGGTTGATCTGGCCTGCAACAGCAAAGGAACGCCAGTGTCTTTGGCGGATATCGCCGAACGTCAGGAGATTTCACTGTCCTATCTGGAACAGTTGTTTGGCAAGTTGCGCAAAGGTGATTTGGTTAAAAGTGTGCGTGGTCCCGGTGGTGGATATTTGTTGTCACGCGATTGTTCAGAAGTGCGTGTTTCCGATATTATCATTTCCGTGGATGAACCGATTACGGCAACGCGCTGCACACCGGGTAATCCCAACGGCTGTCGTGAAAACAAAAGCCGTTGTTTGACACATGATCTCTGGACCGAATTGGGAAACCAGATTTATCTGTATCTCAGTTCTGTTTCTTTGGAAGATATCGTTGAAAAACGACTGCTGGGGACGAGTAACCTGTTTAATGCGGCGGTTCGTGCCAAAGTCGAGGCTGCAGAGTAAAGATTAAAGTCATGTCACGTATTGCATATATGGATTACAACGCGACAGCGCCGGTGTTTCCATCGGTCGCACATGCCATGAGTACGGCGATTGCCCATGTCGGCAACCCGTCTTCTGTGCATCGTCTGGGGCGTGAAGCACGTGCCATGATGGAAGAAGCGCGTGAATCGGTGGCAGACCTTGTGAACGTCCCGCGTGACTGGGTGATTTTCACCAGCGGTGGGACCGAGGCGGATACGCTGGCCTTGAAAGGCAGTGGATGTGAACGTGTGCTGGTTTCAGCCGTTGAACATGCCGCTGTGTTGAAGGTTCGTGATGATGCGGAAATTCTGCCGGTTGATGGTAACGGCATTGTCGATTTAGATGCCTTGGAAGCCGCGCTGCAAGAAGATAATCGTTCAACGTTAGTGAGTGTGGTCGCGGCAAATAATGAAACCGGCGTGATTGAACCGATTGGCGAGATCGTTGAAATTGCACATCGGTACGGCGCGTTGGTGCATTGTGATGCGGTGCAGATGGCCGGGAAATGTGAATTTGATATTTCGGCGCTGGATCTTGATTTTGCGAGTTTGTCTTCGCACAAAATCGGCGGACCACAGGGTGTTGGGGCGTTGATTAAGCGCGAGGGATTAAAACTGGACGCCATGTTTAAAGGTGGTGGTCAGGAACGATCTATGCGCGGCGGTACTGAAAACTTAAGCGGTATCGTTGGGTTTGGTGCGGCGGCCCGCGAAAAAGTAAATTTTGTTGAAATCCAAGCGTTACGGGACGATTTGGAACGACAGGTAAAAGACCTCGGTGGCGTTGTTTTTGGTGATCAGGTTCAACGTTTGCCCAATACAAGCTATTTTGCCTTGGTGGGTATGCCTAGTGATCGTCAGGTGATGGCGCTGGATCTTGCCAATGTTATGGTCAGTGCCGGATCGGCCTGCTCCAGTGGGAAGGTGAAAGCCTCTCATGTGCTCAAGGCGATGAAGATTGAAGACGATGTTGCGAACTGTGCCATTCGGGTTTCACTAGGATGGAATAGTTCAAAAGAAGATGTGGAAATGCTTGTACAAGCTTGGAAAAAATTGGTAGAGCGCGTACAGGCCAAACAGACGAAGAGTAATGCCGCTTAAGGCATTTAGTTTTGGATTGAAGAAAAAGAAGAAAAGGAGTGCCCACATGGGCGTAAATACACAGGAACATCCGGTTTACTTGGATTACCAAGCCACAACACCGACGGACCCCCGCGTCGTAGAAGCGATGTTGCCGTATTTTACTCAAAAATTCGGAAACCCGCATTCACGTAACCATGCCTATGGTTGGGAAGCTGAGGAAGCTGTTGAAGAGGCGCGCAAGCAAGTTGCGGACATCATCAACGCCAATCCGAAAGAAATCATTTTCACGTCTGGTGCGACGGAATCGAACAATCTGGCCCTTAAGGGTGTGGGCGCGTTCTATAAAAATAAACGCAATCACATCATTACAGTTGTGACGGAACATAAATGTGTTCTCGATACCTGTCGCCATATGGAACAGGATGGCTTTGAGGTCACTTATCTTGGCGTTCAACAAAACGGTTTGATTGATCTGGACGAATTGAAAGCGGCCATGACGGACAATACCTTGCTGGTGTCTGTCATGGGGGTTAATAACGAAATCGGCGTTGTTCAACCCTTGAAAGAAATTGGCGCGCTGTGCCGTGCCAACAAGACCTTCTTCCATACGGATTGTGCACAGGCTGTTGGTAAAATCGAACTCGACGTGGAAGAAATGAACATCGATTTGATGTCTATTTCCGGTCATAAAATTTATGGCCCGATGGGTGTGGGCGCGCTTTATGTACGCCGTCGTCCGCGCGTGCGTATCATTGCCCAGATTAATGGTGGTGGTCAGGAACGCGGCATGCGCTCTGGTACACTTGCCCCAGCACTGTGTGTCGGTTTGGGAAAGGCGTGCGAAATTGCCAAGAAAGAAATGGCAACCGAAAACGAACGCCTGCATAAACTGCAAATGCATATGTGGAACCGTTTCCAGAATGAACTGGATGAGGTTTACCTCAACGGCGATCTGGAACAACGCGTGTGCACCAACCTGAATGTAAGCTTTGCTTTTGTTGAAGGCGAAGGCTTGATGATGGGGATTAAGGATCTGGCCGTTTCCAGTGGGTCGGCTTGTACGTCGGCTTCGCTTGAACCGTCTTATGTGCTGCGTGCTCTCGGTGTTGAAGAAGAATTGGCCCATACGTCTTTGCGGCTGGGTATTGGTCGTTTTTCCACGCAGGAAGAAATCGATTATGCAACGGATCGGATTATCAAAGAAGTCAAACGCTTGCGTGAAATGAGCCCGCTTTATGAAATGGCTCAGCAAGGTATTGATATTAAATCCATCCAATGGGCTGAACACTAATTTCGAAAGACAGCCACCTTTGAAGTGGTTTAAAGGAGAAGAAAATGTCTTATAGCGATAAAGTTGTCGATCACTACGAAAACCCGCGCAATGTTGGTTCAATGGACAATGAGGCCGGTGAAATTGGAACCGGTCTGGTTGGTGCGCCGGCCTGTGGCGATGTGATGCGTTTGCAGATCAAAGTCGGCTCGGACGGTATCATTGAAGATGCCAAGTTTAAAACATTCGGTTGCGGTTCTGCGATTGCGTCCAGCTCACTTGTGACGGAATGGGTTAAAGGCAAGACGCTGGATGAAGCGTCCAATATCAAAAATACAGATATTGCCGAAGAACTGGCGTTGCCTCCGGTGAAGATTCATTGCTCTGTGTTGGCAGAAGATGCTATCAAAGCAGCAATTGAAGATTATAAAACAAAACATAAAGACTAAATCAATCACGAAGGAGTGACGCCAACCATGACTGGACGTCCCGCCCCAATTAGCGTGACCGAAGCAGCACTGGATCGGATCCGCGTTCTGATGGAAGGACGCGGAAAACCGAGTAAAGGTGTACGTATCGGTGTACGGACAAAAGGCTGTTCCGGCCTGTCTTACACGCTGGAATTCGCCGATGAAGTCAATGAGTTTGACGAAGTGTTCGACGCAGCCGACGATATCACCATTATGATCGATCCGAAGGCAACCATGTTTATCTTCGGAACCGAAATGGATTTTGTTGAAGAGCAAATGGCCTCTGGCTTTGTCTTCACCAACCCCAATGAAAAGGGGCGTTGTGGCTGTGGTGAATCTTTCCACGTTTAAAAGCAAAAGGTAGGAAGCCATCCCCGCACCTTATGCGGGGATCTCTTTTATAAAGAGGTTTCGCATGCTGTGCGCAAGGGCGATTGTTTAGAACTATGGACGTATCAAACCAAACGATGATGCTGAAAAACGACAAAAGCGGTGTTCATCCCTGTTGGTCCTGCAAAGGACCGGTCGGTGGTGGAGATTTGTTTTGCGAAACTTGTCATGCGGTTCAACCGCCCGGCCATATTGACCATTTCACCCGTTTCGGGTTGCAAAAGGCTTATAGTCTGGATGTGGACGGATTGGAACGCAGCTATTTTGAACTGCAACGTCATTTACATCCGGACCGGTTTGCAAACAAAACACCGAAGGAAAAGACGCTGTCTCAACAGCAGGCTGTTAGCTTGAACGAAGCTTTCGAAGTGTTGAAAGATCCGCTTAAGCGCGCGGATTATTTGTTGAGTGTACATGGCATGACGGGCATTAGCCACGATCATACGGTGAATGATCCGGTTCTCTTGATGGAAGCGATGGAAACACGTGAAGCCTTGATGGAGGCACAAACCGTTGATACGGTGAATGCATTATCCGATAAGGCGCGCCGTGATGTACGCGATTGTGTACGTGCGATTGCGCAGGCTTTTGATCAAGAACAATATGATGATGCTCGTAAATTAGCCTTACGCCTGAAATATTTGACGAAACTTTTGGAAGAAACGCGCCAGCATAAAGCGCGTTTGGTAATGAAATAAGACCATGATCGAAACCGTATTGCTACAAATTCACGAACCCGGCGAAACACCACTTCCCCATGCGGGTGACAGCGATTTGGCGGTGGGAATTGATTTAGGCACGACCAATTCCGTTGTTGCCGTCTCTAATGACGAAACGCCCGAAGTTTTGCGCGATGAAAATGGCTCAGGTCTTGTGCCCTCTGTTGTGGCTTACGCACCGGATGGGTCTGCTATTGTGGGCCAACTTGCCAAACAGCTTTTGCTGATGCGCCCGGAAACAGTGATTTCATCCGTTAAGCGATTGATGGGACGCGGCCTTCAGGATGTAAAATCGATTTCAGGAACCCTGCCTTTTGAAGTGATTGAAGGCGAAGGCATGGTACGTCTTAAAGTTTCGGGCAAAGAATTGACGCCGGTGGAAATTTCCGCTGATATTTTACGCGCTTTGAAAGAACGTTCTGAAGATCAGTTGAAGCAAAAGGTTGAAAAGGCGGTTATCACTGTACCGGCTTACTTTGACGATGCGGCCCGTACGGCAACCAAAGATGCCGCAAAGCTTGCTGGTTTACAGGTTCTACGCCTTGTGAACGAACCGACAGCCGCTGCGTTGGCTTATGGTTTGGATAAAGAGGCCGAAGGGCTTTACGCTGTTTATGACCTTGGTGGCGGGACATTTGATATCTCGTTATTGCGTATGGAAAAAGGCGTGTTTCAGGTTAAATCTACGGGCGGTGATGCGTCCCTTGGCGGCGATGATTTTGATCACGCCATCTTGGAATATTTCCTGACGGAGCGCCGCGCAAAGTTCGGTGAAGAAAAACTGACGACGGATGATGTAAAAATCGCACTGGTTACAGGACGGATGGCGAAAGAATGCCTGACGGAAAATGACAGTGGCGATTTTGTACTGGAATTTAATGGTCAGTCTTCAAAACATACGATTACCCGTGAAAAATTTGATGAACTGGCGGCACCACTTGTGGATCGCACAATTGATATTTGCCGCAATGTTCTGGAAGATGGCGATACCTTCCCGGACGAAGTCAAAGGCATTGTTCTAGTCGGGGGATCGACCCGTGTACCTTTGGTGCGCAAACGGGTGGGGGACTTCTTTGGTCAATCCCCGTTATCCGATATCAACCCGGACGAAGTTGTTGCGGTCGGTGCCGCATTGCAGGCTGAGGCTTTGACCGTTGGTTCTGACAATCTGTTGCTGGATGTGACACCCTTGAGCCTAGGGATTGAGACAATGGGTGGAATTGTAGAAAAGGTTATTCCACGCAATACCCCGATCCCGGTGGCTAAGGCACAGGAATTTACCACTTATCAGGATGGTCAAAGCGCAATGGCGATTCACGTTTTGCAAGGCGAACGTGAAATGGTGGATCAGAACCGGTCCCTTGCCCGCTTTATTCTGAAAGGGATCCCACCAATGACCGCCGGGGCGGCACGTATCCGTGTGACCTTTAGTGTGGATGCCGACGGTTTGTTGACTGTCGGGGCAGAGGAAGTCACAACAGGCGTTTCTCAAGAAGTTGCGGTGAAGCCGTCTTACGGTCTATCTGATGAAGAAATGGCCCATATGCTGCGTGACAGCATGGTCCATGCCAAGGAAGACATGGAAGTGCGCCTTTTGACGGAAGCCCGCGTGGAAGCCAAACGGGTAATGGAAGCTGTTTATTCTGCGCTCCATATCGATGGTAAATTATTGAATGAAGATGAACGCGCCCATATCAATGTTGTTTTGAATAAATTGGACGAAACAATTGCGGGTGATGATCGTCACACGATCAATGCGATGGTTGAAGAATTGGATCGTGAAACACAGGTTTTTGCCCAGCGTCGTATGGATAAGGGTATTGAAGAGGCCCTGACCGGGGTAAATGTAGAGAAGCTGGAAAGCGCGATTGAGTCTTGATTTCTTGACCAAAGTCGATAAAAGGCTTGCAACGCAGTTTTTAAAGAGAGAAGAAAACCATGCCTAAAATGACTTTCATTAACCCTGACGGTTCTGAAAAAGTAGTAGACGCCGCCAACGGTTTGTCCGTTTTGGAAATCGCACACAAGAACGATATTGATCTTGAAGGTGCGTGTGAAGGCTCTTTGGCTTGTTCAACGTGCCATGTGGTTGTCGATGAAGAATGGTTCGACAAGTTGAATGAAGCATCTGAAGAAGAAGAAGATATGCTGGATTTGGCGTTTGGCCTGCAACAGACGTCTCGTTTGGGATGTCAGATTATCATGTCTGACGACCTAGACGGTTTGACGGTGCATGTGCCGGCGGAAACACGTAATATCGGTTAATTTTAATCGGACGAGGAGATTGTCTCATGGGATTGCGCTGGTCAGATATTCACGATATCGCCATTGAATTGGAAGATGCTCACCCGGATGTAGATATTCTGTCTGTGCGCTTCACCGATTTATGGAAATGGGTGCAAGAACTGGATGATTTCGAAGATGATCCGGATAAAAGTAACGAAAAAGTCCTCGAAGCCATTCAAATGGCATGGTTGGATGAACGAGATTAATGTGAACAGTCCCTGTTATTTTGCAGGGACGTTTGCTTTAGACGCAAGGTAAATAAAGGACCTCGGCGATGAATGTCCAATTTATGTATGGTGTAACCCTTCTGGATATTGTTGCCTTGAGTTGGTTCTTGCTGGCTTGGGTCGGTTATACGTCGTGGGCGGATCGCTTCAGCCAGACACGGCCCAGTTTGATGACGGTCATGTATGACTATCGTCTGGAATGGATGAAACAAGCTTTACATCGCGAAGTCCGTGTGGCGGATGCGGCGTTGTTATCGACATTGATCCGTTCGATTTCGTTATTTGCCTCAACAGCTATTTTTTTGCTGGGTGGGGTTGTGGCAATTTTTGGGTCATTGGAACAAATACAGGATTTGACCAAAGACCTGACCTATGTTGCCAAAGCGTCCAAAGTCATGTGGGAAATTAAGCTGCTGACTTTGGGTACGATTTTTATATACGCTTTTTTCAAGTTTGCGTGGGCGTTGCGTCAGTTCAATTACATGCTGATCGTAATGGGGGCATTTCCATCACCGGAATTTGCAAAAACGAAAGAGGCGCAGCAAATTGCTGAACGTGCAGCACGGGTGAATGCTCTGGCTGTGCAAACTTTTAACCGGGGAATGCGGACGTACTATTTCGGTATGGCCGCGCTTTCATGGTTTTTGAACCCTTGGATTTTTATTGCGGTCACCCTATTTGTTGTTTTGGTGATTTACCGTCGTGAATTCAAATCCAAAACACTGCGCACGCTGGACCCGAACAGCGATTATGAAAACGTTTTTAAGTTCTGAAGAAAATGAACTCTCTATTTATTGATAAAGCCCCTGAAGATACCCGCATTGTTGTTGCCATGTCCGGTGGCGTTGATAGCTCTGTAACAGCCGCCATGTTGAAAGAACAGGGCTATGACGTTGTTGGCGTGACGTTACAGCTCTATGACCACGGCGAGGCTGTCTGCCGCCCTAATACCTGTTGTGCAGGGCGTGATATTTATGATGCACGCCGCGTGGCCGATCAAATAGGTATTCCCCATTACGTTTTGGATTATGAAGAAGTTTTCAAACGTGATGTGATGGATTATTTCGCCGAAACCTATGTACAGGGCGAAACGCCAATTCCTTGTGTCAAATGCAATGAAACCGTTAAATTCCGTGATTTGTTGGAAACGGCGAAAGATCTGGGCGGGGATGCTTTGGTTACAGGTCACTATGTGCAATGGGAAAAGACCGATCAAGGTGCCATTCTTTTGCGTGGGGCCGACCATCGCCGTGACCAAAGCTATTTTATGTTTACGATGACGCAGGAACAGGCCGACTTTGTGCGCTTTCCTTTGGGGAATATGTCCAAGGATGAAACACGGGCTTTGGCAAAAAAATATGGCTTGTCGGTTGCTTCCAAAAGCGACAGTCAGGACATCTGTTTTGTCCCGGAAGGCAAATATGTTGATGTGGTCGCAAAATTGCGCCCCGGCGCGTTAGAACCGGGGGAAATTGTTCATTTGGACGGAACTGTTGTTGGTAAACATGACGGGATCATCAAATACACGGTCGGTCAACGCCGGGGATTGGGCATTGCATGGCCGGACCCCTTATATGTAATTCGACTGGATGCAGAGAAAAAGCAAGTCATTGTCGGTCCGCAAGAAGCCTTGCTGGAGTTTGAATTGACGATTGCCGAATTGAACTGGATCGGCTTTACACCTCTGCCTGCTGAGGGACGCGAGATTGAAGTCAAGGTCCGTTCTGCGCAACCCCCGCAACCGGCAACGGTTTACCCAAACGAAGACGGTACCGCCCGTGTGGTTTTGCGTGATGGTTATGCCGGTATTGCACCGGGGCAAGCTTGTGTTTTCTATGAAGGTGAACGCATGCTCGGTGGTGGTTGGATCCAGAAAGCTGCCTGATTTTTCAGGGAAATAGCGGCTGTTTTTAAAGGGTCGACCTGCAATTTGTACGACTTTCAAAAAAAAGTTAAAAAACATCCTCTTTGTTGCTTGACACTTGCCCTGTGCTGCCGTAAAAAGCGCGCACTTCGAAGCCAAACGGCTACGATGGCTGGATAGCTCAGCTGGTTAGAGCGCGGCACTCATAATGCCGAGGTCGGCAGTTCAAGTCTGCCTCCAGCTACCAATTCAAAAGGACTTAGAGATTGCTCTCTAAGTCCTTTTTGTTTTTTGCCATTTATGATGATTATTCAGCGGCTTCCTGAGCCTGTTTATGTAAGGACAGGCTGTTAACGAGTTTATTCAGATCATGGGCTGAACGTGAAATTTGTTCGGCTTCTGCTTTCAGGCTGCTGGCTTGGCTGTGACTGAGACTGGCTGCTTGTTTGACATCGAGAATACCGTCATTCAAGTTACCCGTCTGTGTGGCAGCATCACCAGCCATATAAGAGGCCTCATTTGTGTTGGTGGCAACCCGGTTGATCTCGGCTGCGACGTGAGATGTCATGTCGGTCATCTTGTTAAGACGTCCGGTGATTTTATCGGCAGCAGATGTTTGACGGCCAACCGCAAGGTTAATGCCGTCGGCAGTTTCGTTTACATGCTCGACCAATCCAGCGATTCTTTCCATAACCTGAACAGCATCACTGGCACCGGCTTGCATGTTCAAAACGCGTGTTTCGATATTCGCAATCGCTTTGGCGGTTTGATCGGCAAGTTTTTTGACCTCCCCAGCGACGACCGCAAACCCTTTTCCTGCTTGACCACTGCGGGCCGCTTCGATGGTGGCATTTAAGGCCAGCATGTTGGTTTGATTGGCAATGTCGCTGATTAAGCTCAGGACTTGGCCTGTGTCGCGTGCTGCAGTACCTAGCGCTTTCATCTTGTCACGTCCTTGGCGGACTTCGACAACGGCATTATTCAGTACGCTTTGTGTTTCCCCGGTAGAGTTTGAGATTTCTTCAATGCTTCCCATAACTTTGCGGATTTCATTGGCAACCGATTGAACGGTCAGGGACATATCATCTGCATTTTTGGCAATCGCTTGTGCAAGGGTTCCTGCTTCACCGACACCTGTGGCCATAATATTCATATTGCCCGATACGTTTTGTGTTGTGCTCTCCAATTCAAAAGCGCGCGATTGTGTTTGCTCTGCCTGTGCGCTTAGGCTTGTCGACATTTGGGTAAGGTTTTGTGAGGCTTGAACCAAAATGGATGTTGTCTTTTGCATGCCGGTGACAAGAGACGCGTTACGGTCCATGAGACGTTTGAAATAAAAGGCAATTTCGTCGGCCTCGTCAGCTGCGATAAAATTTGCGTGGGGTTCCTCTTCCCCCGATGTGCCGCCAAAGACATGTTCCATTTCCCGCAGGACATGCGAGGCTCCCATTGTTGCGGCATGTTCAGCAAAGTTGAGGCCATTCATCTCATCTTCAGCACTGACGCGCATGCCACCTTTGAACATCTTATCGATGATTTTAAAAAGGAAAAAGGGAAGAACAAAAGCCCAGAGGAAGGCAACACCGACACCAAGGCTCTGTACGCCCAGTTGTGCCCACATGCCACCTTCAAAGGCACCCGCTGGGGCGACAAGGGCGAGGGCAATGGTTCCAAAGGCACCTGCAACACCGTGAACGGAAACTGCACCGACAACGTCATCAGCTTTTAATCGTTTTTCGAGGAAGTCTGCGGCAAATACAACGACGACCGCACTGCCACCCCCAATGAAGATTGCCCCCCATAAGCTGACGGTATCACACCCGGCTGTAATGCCGACCAAGCCACCAAGAACGCCGTTGATTGAACGGTCAGGACGGTAATGACCATCCACAAACCGACCGAGGAAAAGCCCGACAAGGCCACCAATAGCACCGGAAATAATGGTATTTGCAATGATATGGGCAAATGCAGGGGTGCCTGCTGTGGTTGATCCACCGTTAAAGCCAATCCAGCCGATCCAGAGGATGATACAGCCAAATGTCGCAAGAACCGGACTGTGACCGTTGATTGAAACCGGCTTTCCATTTTCATCATAGCGCCCGATACGAGGGCCGATGACAAGAATAGCCGCCAAAGCAACCCATCCACCGACAGAGTGCACAACGGTTGATCCGGCAAAATCAATGAACCCGAGGGAGGCTAAGAAGGGTTCATTCTCAGTTACCAGAAGGTTCCCCCATGCCCAATGCCCGAATACAGGATAGATCAGAAGGGAAATGACAAGAGTTACCGCAAGGTAACCTCCAAATTTCATACGTTCAGCAACGGCACCAGAAACAATCGTGGCTGCTGTACCGCAGAAAACGACTTGGAATACGAAGAAGGTGAAGGTCCAGTCTTCAACTTTGTCAAAGGCAAATAAATCCCAATCAAAACCGATCAGACCACCGATGGAACCACCAAACATAATCATAAAGCCAACCGCCCCAAAACAGACGGTTGCAAGAATGAAGTCTGCAATATTTTTTTGTGCAACGTTAATTGAGTTTTTAGACCGCACTAGCCCGGCTTCCAGTAATAAAAAGCCGCCTTGCATGAAAAAGACGAGGCAAGCCGCCATCATGGTCCAGATATGGTCGATATTTAATTGTTTTTGATTAAGTTCGTTCTCAAGAAAAGTCAGGCGTTCTTCAAGCGCTTTAGCTTCCATTGCCCATCCGCTTTTGACTGAGCAAAAGTAGATGACGGCGAGAAGAGCTGAAAATAGAACCGCCTTTGGTCCATTTTTTAATACCGTCATTGGTACTCTCCGTTTTTAATTTATTTTTGCAGACGTTGTCCGTCTTTTTTGGAGAGAGGAGCAAAAGTAGTGCCAGTTTAGAATTATCTAAAGAAAACCGGGGCTTTTCCAAAGGAAAAACCAAAAGCGACCATTTCTGCAGCGCAACATAGGTTGAAAACTGGGCGATTTTCTGAGCTATGCCTAAATAATAGGCAGGCAAAAAGATATTAAGTTATTGTTTTTAATGATTTTTTATTATCTTTTAGAAGTAGGGATAACTTATCTCCTTGTATATATTGCCATGAGTATGTGCTAAGGAATTGCTCAATATTGTGCGATGCAATATATCTGTTTATTTGCGATGTACTTTTGATGTCGGGGCAAATTTACTTGCATACTGAATGGGGTCAGGATCGGGTTTACCAAAGAACCAGCCTTGTCCAAAGTCGATGCCGCAGTCTTGCATGTGCTTTGCCATTGCCTCATCTTCTACCATCTCCGCTACGGTATGGATATTCAGGTCGTGACACATGTTGGACATAGCCCGTAAAAGATCATTGCCTTTTTCGGTTGAGTAAGCCCGCTTGACAACAGGCCCGTCGAATTTGACCACATCGACATCTAGTCCATTCAGGTAGTCAAAGCTTGCTGCGCCTGCGCCAAAATCATCCAAACAGACTTCGAAGTCCAGTTTGCGGATGGATTGCAGGATACGATTTACCTTGGGCAAATCTTCAATACGTGCAGACTCGGTAATCTCAAACAATAAATGTCCTGACATTTCCGGCGAATCTTTCAACATATTGTACAGGGTGTGCATGAACTTGTCGTTGCCCAAGGAAATGCCGGACAGGTTAATCGCGAGAGGGGGTAAGAAATGTGTTTGTCTGAAATGGTGAACCCGTTCGATTGATTTTTTAACAACCGCCATATCCAGATCGCATATAATGCCGACCTCTTCGGCCAAGCAGATCATATGATAAGGCGATTCTTTGGAACGTTCGCCTTTAAAACGCAATAATCCTTCGAAATGATGGACGTAACCGCGTTTCAAGTCATTAATCGGCATGAAATGAATGTCGAAATCTACATTTTTGGCGACTTCTTTTATAAAACCGACATTTTTGACGGTATTGGTCATCATACCGGACAAGACATCAGACAGAGCGTTTTCACGCACGGACCCTTTGTTCTCACAGAAGCGCTGCATGGTATGGATCAGGGCGCGGGCAACTTGATCTTCGCTCATACCCGCCCCGTCAACGTCCAATGTGCTGGATATTGCCTGCACCATATCGCCATCAGGATGGATTTGAGCGGCCAAGGCTTCGATTTTTTCATTGATGGCTTGTGTGTCGACTGCGCTGGCATGGGCAAAGCTGAAACTGGTGTCGTCAATACGACTCGCTGTGTCTCCGCCAAGTGAGCTTTCGCTTAAGATCGAACCGATTTCACCCAACAGTTTTTGTTTATCTGTCGCGCCGACCGTATTCAAAAGTTTATCCAGATGATTAACTTTGAGCATGGAGACTTGCGCATCCCCCCCAGCATGAATAAAGGACGTCACGCGTTCTGAGGCAGCCTGTGCAAAAGATTCGGTCTCTAACAGGTTGGTTTCTTCTTCGCGTTTAAGCGGTTCAATTTTACCGAAACCACCGCGATGAGGATCAACCTTGAGGGCAAGGAAAAAATGATTATTAAAATCGGGAACGCGATAACCGGATAAAGAAACCCGTAATTTTAAGCCCTTGGGACCTTTCAGGTGTAAGGTGGCATCATCCAGACGCCCTTTATTGCTGGCCGTGTCCAGAAGTTCGTTTACGAGTTTGACATCTTCTTTATGAATGTAATCACTAAAGGGAGTCGTCGTCATTTCCTGAGCATCTTTGCCCAATAGAACGGGCGTTGCCCCGGCAACAAATTCAATTTCACGGTTGTCGTTTAATTCGAACAGAAGATCGGCCCGGCAAAAAGACAGGGCTACGAAACGTTCTTTTTCTCTTTTTGTTTTATCTGTGTGCGCCATTCTCGACCCCTTTTGTATTCTATGTAGAATACTGGTTTTCAGGTTTATTTTCTATGTAGTTTTTTGCGTGTGCGTTGTTTGTTTTTATAAGGGCGGGGGGATGTTTTGATTTCGGGAAGATCACCCGGTGAAACATCCTTTTCAATGCAATCCCCAGTTTGGATGTTATCCAGTGTCCAAGGACCGATCGCATATCTGATTAAGCGCAGTGTGGGAAAGCCGACAGCCGCAGTCATGCGTCGAACCTGGCGATTCTTTCCTTCTTTGATGGAAAGTTCAATCCAGCTTGTCGGTATGTTTGCACGAAAGCGAACCGGCGGGGTACGTTCCCATAATATATCGGGTTCTTCCATCATGCGAGCTTGTGCGGGTAGGGTCTTTCCGTCTTTTAAAACGACGCCGTTTCGCAATTTGTCCAAAGCAAGCTCATCAGGTACACCTTCGACCTGAACCCAATATGTTTTTGGGAGTTTAAATTTGGGATGAGCGATACGCGCCTGAAGTTTCCCATCACCTGTTAAAAGCAATAAACCTTCACTGTCTTTATCCAGTCTTCCGGCAGCATAGACATTGGGTATATTGATATAATCGGCCAATGTTTTATGGGCGATACCGTCATCGCTGAACTGGCACAAGACGTTAAAGGGCTTGTTGAATAAGATTATTTTCGACATAAGCTCACTTATCCAATAAGAATGCTTTTTGTGCAACCGTTTGCACCCACTTATTTACAGTTAGGAAGGTTTATGTCTTCAGCTTTGCCGAATGCCCAGTTTTCCCATATTAAAAATGCTGAGCTGCGCCGTATCATTTTGCAGGCTTTAAGTGACATGAAAAACCTTCTTGAACAAACGCCGTGTCTTTCTGCTTTGTCGCTGGCGGATCAGCTTAACGAGATTAAGAAGGCGGCCTTTGAAAAAATGTACGCAATGGGACGTCAAACGACCGAACGAGATTTATCTGAAGATGTTTTGAAGGCCATCCGCGCCTTACAAGATGCGTTTGGACAAATCATTGTGGCCATATCCCCGATGGATAACGTGCGCTATTGTTTGGATGAGATCTGGATTAAAGAGCTGAATAACGACTAAGGCGATGTGCGAATCGAATGTCGAGAGATCAGTTTCTCCATATGTAATATGTAATTTAATTATAATCTCCCAGAAGGGTGAGCGAAAATCCGCCAAATGGTTTTTCGTGGATTGGCGGGTTTCCGCCCGCAAAACCACGTAAATCTACTTAGGGGCAAAAAATTGAGCTTTTCTGTGTGAAATACAGACAATACGGGCACTATTTCATACTCGTTTGCTCGGCTATTTGATAAAGTCCCTCCCAAGCAAAGCCAAAACATAAAGCAAAGAAAGAACGTGCTCCTTTTTTGAGTAAAGGGAGTGCTTTTTTTATCAATGGAAAATGAACAGAAGCTTTGCATTGATCTGTACGGGAGTATGCAATGAACCTTACAATTCGCAATAAAATCATTTTGATTTGTGCAATTGTTTTAATGGCGCTTTCAGTTATCTGGGGGACGGGTCTTTGGACCAATACGAAAGCGCAAGAAACGGCACAGGTGGCGAGTAATCTGCGTCGAGATATTGATTTTCTCAACCTTTTACGTCGTCAAAACCTGATCGTGACTTCTCAGGCAAATAAAATGGTCTTGTCAGCTGTGAATGAAGAAATTGACAAAGATCTCTTTGAAAGCATGGCAGAGAATGGAAAACTTCTGCTTTCCAATAATGACAAGCTCAAACAATATGCGCGGGATGAAACGTCTCAGCGTTTGGTCGATTTAATAACCAAGGATTTAGATAAACTTATTTCCGGTTTAAATACCGGGTTTGGCCCAATGGTGGAAAAAGGGGTCGTGAATTTCGGTGCTCTTACTAAAATTGGGTTGGTGGTTGACCTTATTGGTGATCGACTGGATCGCAATATCGGTGCCATCGGGGAAAATATTCAACAGCAACTTGATCATTCCTCGCTGGAAGCCGACGATTCATTGACGGCTTCATCTTATGTGACGTCAATCGGGTTTGCGATTGCAGCGGGTATATCCGGAATTTTATTGCTGTTTTTAGGGCGCAGTATTCTTTCACCAATAAACGAAATGACACAGGCGATGTCTCGTCTGGCCGATGGGGATAAAGGGGTAGAAATTCCAGCGACAGATCGTCAGGACGAAGTTGGTGGAATGGCTAAGGCAGTTGTCGTTTTCAAGGAAAGCATGATTAAGGTTGAGGAATTGGCGAAGGAAACCGTGCGTGCAAGTGAAGCGTCACGTGAACGGGCGCAAAAACGTAAAGCATTGATCGAAGTCTTTGATCGAAATATCGGTGATTTGGTTCAGGATGTGTCGGGATCATTGCATTCTATGGGGAAAGTTTCGCAAGATATTCATGGTTCCACAGAACAAATTTTAGAACGTGCAGAAAATGTAACGCATAATTCGTCTCATGCGGCAACGAATATGGGGGAGGTCAGTGCACTGGCAGAACAACTTGCCTCCTCTATTGCTGAAATCAGTCAGCAGGTGAACTTGTCTTCGCGCAAATCCACAGACGGTGTGGAAAAAACACAAGCCACACAAGCCTCTGTTGAGAAGCTATCTGATGCGGCGGAAAAAATTGGTCAGGCTGCGGGGTTGATTAACAGTATTGCGGAACAAACCAATTTGCTGGCTTTAAATGCAACGATTGAAGCCGCGCGCGCGGGGGAGGCCGGTAAAGGATTTGCCGTTGTCGCGGGGGAGGTTAAAAACCTGGCCAGCCAGACGGGTCGGGCAACGGACGAAATTCAGCAATATATTGATGCCATTCAATCGGCAACACAGGATGCTGTTTTACGAATTGGGGATATTTCCGATACGGTTTCGGAAATTGACCAGATTAATGCCTCAATTGCTTCTGCGGTCGAAGAGCAAACAGCAGCAACAGGTAATATTGCTCAAAACATAGACGGTTCATCTCAGGCGGTGCAGCAAGTGGATGACTTTATCGCCGTCTTAAAAGGGGAGGTTGAGCAATCCTGTCAGTCGGCGCAAAATGTTTTGTCCAAGGCGGATGATCTCGAGTGCCAGTTTGAAACCTTGAAAGCACAGATTGAGGCTTTCCTCAGTGATGTGCGAAACGTCAGGGAATAAATGAAAGAAAAAGCGGCGCTGATTATCAGGGCCGCTTTTTAGTTTTTGTCTTCGCTTTTAAATTTTAATGTGTTTGCAACCGTCTGTAGAGCTTGCGATCAACCAGAGCGACTTCGCTCATGGTCTGCATGTCAAGGTCGTCACGGGCGTTCATAAGGTGAACATGCACCGGCAGGTTGGGGAGTTCGATTAAGCGTGTGGCGATCCAAATGGTGTCCGGATGCCCCACTTTGACAAACCGGTCACCCGGTTGGATATGTGATTTGGCCATTTGCTTCCTCAAGAATTTGATACAGTCAATCTATACTGCAAGTTATATTAGCACGTCAAAAGTTAACAAAATCTTGGATGCGAACAATTTTTGAGAAAAAAAGTAAATTAGTTTATACTGAATTCGGGCGTTGATCCTTTTTGTTTTCATTAAAGAAAAATTAGGATTCACATAGGATTATGGGAGAATCTATATCAGGAGTCTTAACTGGCTGGTTTTTGCATGGGGTAAAGACGAAAGCCTTAAGACACAGGCAAAAGGAATAAAGGCGTGTTTGGGAAGACAAAACGCTACGCTGCGCTTTTTGCTGCCGGATTGACGTTGGCGTCATGTGGCGGCATTCAAGACGGGAGTATGCTTGACCCCGTATTCTGGGAACGAAGCGATTTTTCAGAAACGGCAGAAAGTACGTCGGCATCAGATCGGGGCTTGGCTGAATTGGTCAAAGGAAATTATCTCCCGGCAGAAGCTCTTTTTGATCAGGCTCTCGGTGCGAACCCGCGCAATGTTTACGCATTGCTGGGCAAGGCAATGATTTATCAAAATACAGGTCAAATGACGCGCGCACGCGCTCTTTACGAAGCCGTGTTGGCGCAACGTCCTGATGAAAGCTTGAATGTGATTATCTGGACGGATGCAACGCCGCGTAATGTGGCCGAAGTTGCCACCATGAACCTGTCCATGATTGATTCGGGCAATGTTGTCGGTAATCTGGCACATGGGGCGGCTGGTGTCGATAAACCCGCCGACATGGGAGGCGCACCGGGCTACGGTATGACAGCCGGTTCGGGCACCTATAGCCAAATCCCCATGAACGGAACAACCGCTTTGCGTCAAACAGATATGGAAATGCAATCGGGCACCATCCCTGAAATGGGCATGGATGAAGGAACACGTAATATAGTGTCGCGCTTTAACACCTTGCGCGACCTGTTGGATCAGGGCTTGATTACACCGGAAGAATTTAAAGTCCGCCGCAGTCGAAATGTGGGCGCGTTGGTTCCGCTTTCCTCAAAACCGCCGGCAGCGGGTCTGGATCGCCCGGTTCCGTCGTCTGCGCAAATTGCAGGGCGTCTGCGTGCCATTGGACGCGCACTGGAGATGCGGGCGATTACCATCGAACAGCATGCAGCAGAACGTAAAATGATTCTGGATGCCTTGATGCCGGAAACGCCGCTTGTGTTGGCAAATCCGGCTGTTCCGCCACAAGGGTTGATGGCATCGGCAGATGCGGTGCGTCGCCTGGAAGGGTTGCAAGCCGAAGGTTTAATCTCATCTGATGAATATGCGCGTGAACGTAACGCCATTGAAAAAGGATTACAGCCTGTACCACCTGGTGCGGGTTCTGCGATGACGAATAATACGATGGGGGGTAGCCCAACGGCGATGCAACCCAACGCCAAGAAGAAAATGAGTGGGCCGCAGCCTGCCGTGCACTTGGCGTCTTATAAGTCAGAACGCGATGCCTCACGCGGCTGGGCACAGTTGAAACGGGCGCATCGAAATCTGCTGGGTAATTTGGATTCCGAGATTCTTCAGGTGAATCTTGGTCCGGGAAAAGGTGTTTTCTATCGTTTGCTGGCTGGCCCGCTGGATAGTAAAGGCGCAGCGACGAGCCTTTGTCAAAAACTCAAATCAAAACGTCAGTTCTGTGAGCCCGGATTCATGGGGACGAATGGCTAAAAAACTTTAATATCTTCCCAAATGCTCAAGGAGGTTGTGTGCGCTGCACCAACCTCCTTTTTATTTGCCTAAAATTCGGGAAAAATCATCTCGCTATAAATGGCTGTTTTCAGCCGTTTTTTATGATTTTATTCGCGGCTGCGAAAAAAAAAGACAAAAAAACGAAAAAAGGTGTTTACAGGGTGGTTTGAGGTCTTTATAACCCGGCTTCACCGACGGGGCGCTGCTCCTGAGGGGCTC
>NZ_JBLWXN010000017.1:0-35934 GCF_048267425.1 Terasakiella sp. | reverse complement strand
TTAAATTAAAAACCATCAAACAGCGCCGCTTGCTTCATAAAAAACACGTGGCATAATCAACCAACATGATGAGCCAAAACCCTCTGTTATTTTAAGCACTCACATGTCCCAAATTATATGGCGACGGACACCACTCTCTTTAGAAGGAGTCCCGCTTTCTTGGACAGTTTGGCAGCGAATTTAAGGTGAGATGTTTGAGTGAATATTTTATGCTGCTATACCGTTTTTAGATTAACCCAGAAGAAAGTAGTAAACCCAATTTGGCGGGACATCGTCAAGGGCTGAATTGGGTCGATGTTTGTTTGGACCGGTGCACTAAACTGGAGAGTACCTTCTGTTAAACTGAGATTTACAGGAGGAACCAATGAGTCTCGAAACATCTGATGAATTTAGACGCGAAGCCGTCCAACTTGCTTTGACAAGTGGTTTGTCTCGCAAACAAGTTGCTGCCGATCTTGGTCTTGGCATGTCTACACTTAACAAATGGGTGGCTCAGCATAAACATGATGATTTGATGTCAGGTCCGCACGATGACCTGCATAAAGAGCTTGCCCGTCTTCGCAAAGAAAACCGCATTCTCAAGGAGGAACGCGAGATATTAAAAAAGGCCGATCATCCGATTCATCTGTTGTGCAAAGCCTTCAATATCAGTCCGAGTGGTTATTACGACTGGTGTAAACGGCCTATGTCCCAACGCCAACCAGATGATCTGGCTTTGCGGACCAATATCCGCACCATCCACAAAGAAAACTATCAATCCTATGGGCGAGAACGTATTGCTAGCATGATGGATCTTCTTTTCGGGAAGAAGAGTGTTCAGGAAGCAAATTCAGAAATTAGGAGTACAAAAAAATAATCTATCTTTAGACAAAGGGGCTAATCATCTCTGCCCCTTTGTCTAGTTCTCTTAATGTTCAAGCGTTAGTTAGGGCAGCTTTTATTTCTGGATCATCTAAAATGACCTGAAGTCGTTTTGTATATATTTCAGTAAACATATCGAAGACATTATATGTGGAGCTTAATGGAATTTCTTTATCCCATTTTGCAAAAGTTTTTCGAACTTTAATGCGCCCTTCAATATCGACAATCGCAACTTCGAAGTCATATTGATAATCGGCACTTAACCAAAATGCATATCTGGATTTTTTCATTATCACGATTATTCCAGATGATCCTTTGTCTGTAAGTGTTTGAATTGAGGCCTCGAGACTTTCCCCTTTTGGCAATTCAACAATTGTCACATTACTTCCTGCCTTAGACAATGACGTTTGGATCATAGTCGATAGATAATATGCAAAAGGGCGCCCTTCAGTTGGTCCATTTCTTTTTAATGACGCAGGGATACCGAAAGCACCATGCATAATTCCCTCAAACCAAGGTTCTTTATCGCCATTTAATACGAAATCACGATGATCAGTTACAGCGACAGACAGATCAGTAGTTAATGGGCTACTAAATTTGGGATAACGTGCTTCTTCTGGTAATTTTTGGGCACAGGCTCCTAAATAAGCGATACATAAAATAAGGGAAAAATAACGGAAAAACTGTTTCAATTTAAACTCCTATGAGAAAGGCTATCTGCTCCTGAAGACTATGCCCTTTATCAGTCGGAATAATCAATATCAATAGTTGTGAAAATGTAATGGCTTATAATTTAAAGTGACTTGCTAGGAAAGCTCTATAAAATACCCTGATCTTCAAATACCAGTTGGTTCATTTAAGTCTATATATCTCATAAAAGGAAAAGTTGATGATGGGTGGAAGTCTATTTCTATCAACAACATTAATCGCTATATCTATGTTGATTACAACGGTCTCTTTAGCGGCAGAACCTTTGCCTTCTTATAGAATTGATCTTAAAGAAACATCTGTATCAGGGTTATCTGCAGGTGGGTATATGGCGGACCAATTTCATGTTGCCTATTCAAGTACTATTAAGGGAGCTGGAATTATTGCTGCTGGACCTTTCAATTGTGCAGAAGGTTCAGTCATGACTGCCTTGGGTAAATGCATGCAACCGTCGTTCTTGTCTGGTTCTCCTGATGGCAAAGAATTGGCGGCCAAAGCAAATAAGGTTGCTGCAAATAAGATGATTGATGATCTGTCAAACCTAAAAGGTAACAAGGTTTATATCTTTAGTGGCACCAAGGATGAAACCGTAGATCAAAAAGTTGGTGATCAAATAAAAGAGTTCTATCAAGCTGCTGGCGTAGAAGAAGAAAACATTCGGTATGTAAACGATATCGCAGCTGGTCATGCCATGATCACTCAAAACTATGGCAATGATTGTTCAACCGCATCGAAATTGCCTTACATAAATAAATGCGATCATGATGAGGCAGGGAATTTACTCAAACATATTTATGATGGCGCTTTAAATACCCCATCTGAAAAACTGGGAGGCAAGGTGATTGGTTTTGACCAAGGAGAATTCTTAGCAAATCCGACGAGTCATTCACTTGCTGACGAAGGTTATGCCTTCATCCCAGAAGCTTGTGAAAAAGGTGAGACGTGCAAAGTCCATATCGTTTTTCACGGTTGCCAGCAGAATGTCGCAACCATTGGGAAGGAATATATCGAAAATGCAGGATATAACCGCTGGGCGGATTCAAATAAAATAATTATTCTCTATCCTCAAACGTCATCGAATTTATCTGGGAACCCAAAGGGGTGCTGGGATTGGTGGGGCTATGACAGTGATCATTATTACAACAAGAAAGGCAATCAAATGGCAGCCGTCAAAGCCATGTTAAACCGTCTGGCTGGCTCAGAGTAAAAAACGTTATAAAAGCTTATCCCAAAGAGGACCGATCAAACCTGCTTTATGCATATCATCTATGGAGTTCAGGCTGTTAGAGACAGGGAATATTTTTGTTGGTTCTAAAGACCAAGCTTCTTTGATTTCATTTTCCATGTAAGAACGTTCAATCTTTGAAGAGAAATAGAATACAGGTTCTAGCAGGTCATCTTCTTTTTGGATGAGACCTTCGTTAATTGCCCGTTTCTGGATAGGTGCGTTTGGTAAAATTCGAATGCCGCTGAACCCAAAAATAGCAGCGCCTTCTAGTCTTTTCAGATTGTCTAAACCTTCGTGGAGGGTGTCTGGCGTTTCTTCCGGCCCGCCAAAAATGATAAAATGAGCTGATGGCACATCAAAGTCTCGAACCAGTTGATGCGTTTGATATACATCTTCCATTTGGAAGGCTTTATGCATCCCTTTTAAGGTGGCATCACTGCTGGCATCGGTGCCGAATTCCATGGCATGAAGGCCGGAACGTTTCATAATGCTCATGGCATCGATGTTTAAATATGACGGGCGAAAATAAGCGCACCAAGGTGTTTTGTTTTCTCTTCGGATGAGTTCTTCACAAATCTCTAAATAACGTTCCTTATGGTCGTTGAAAACTGAGTCAGTAAAAAACAGATATTTGCAGCCGTAGTCTTTTTTTAATCGTTCGATTTCATCCACAACTTCTTTTGGGTCCCGATAGCGAAATTTATTTCCTTCAAGAGTTGGGTAAGAACAATAATCACATTTAAAGGGGCAACCACGCTTTGTTTGAACATTAAGCATGCCGCCCCGCCTGCGATAATATCCTGTAATGCGTTCATCATATGAAACAGGTAACCACTTATTTGTTAAAGCTGCTGTACCTTGAAAGATTGTCCCTTTTGTTGGTGCGCACCCTTGTTCAATCTGATTAACGAGATTACAAACCGTCTGTTCACCTTCACCAGTTATACCGTAATCAGCTCCAAGTTCTTCCAGGATCAATTCTGGGAACAGTGTGAAGGCACCGCCGCCCAGAATGATTGGCACAGCAGAGAATTTTTTGATCTGGTTTATTGTTTCAAGGGCTGTTTTTAAGAAGAATTGAGGATCAGCACTATCAACCGTATCAATATTCCGAATAGATATGCCGATTACGTCAGGTTTGTGTTTTTCAAAGACAGGAGGGAGACCTTCGATTCCATCTTCAACAAGAACATCATATTGTTTTACATGGTGTCCATCTTGTTTCAGAGCTCCTGCGATGTGAGCCATTCCAAGAGGGTGGACCACATAAGGTGTTTTTACTGTATTTATGGAAATTAAAAGACAGTTTAGAGCCATTTAATCAATCGTTTTTTTGAAGATTAAGGACGTGTTGATGCCCCCAAAAGCAAAGTTGTTAGACATCATATATTCCATGTCTAGATTGCGACCTTCATTGACGATGTAATCTAGTTCAGCACATTCAGGGTCAAGATTATCCAGATTAGCTGTATGGGTTAACCAACCTTCACGCATCATCTCAAGGCCAAGCCAGGCTTCGATAACACCACATGCCCCTAAACTATGACCAAAATAGCTTTTTAAGGAATGAATGGGTGTTTGATTACCAACAACGGCAAGGGTTGCATGACTTTCTGCCACATCACCACGGTCTGTTGCTGTACCATGAGCATTTACATAATCAATGGCACTTGCATCAAGCTTTGCGTCTTTCAAGGACGAACGCAGTGCAAGCTCCATAGTCTCTTTTGTTGGTTGTGTGATATGCGCACCATCAGAATTCGTTCCGAAGCCAACAATCTCAGCATAAATTCTGGCACCGCGCGCGATCGCATGATCATAGTCTTCTAAAATCAGACTACCAGCGCCTTCACCAATCACAAGGCCATCACGGTCTTTGTCAAAGGGGCGTGGAGATAATTCTGGAGTTTCGTTCTTAACCGATGTTGCATAAAGTGTATCAAAAACAGCTGCCATGGATGGGCATAGTTCTTCAGCACCACCTGCAACCATCACATCCTGCATGCCATACTTGATGGCTTCATAGGCATATCCAATACCTTGAGAGCCAGACGTACATGCACTTGATGTTGGAATGATACGGCCTTTTAAGCCAAAGAAGACTCCAATGTTTACAGCCGCTGAATGGCTCATCATTTTAACATAGCTGGTGGCTGTTAAATTGCGCATGGTGCCTTCACTCATGAGTTCTGCAAAAGCCACAACGGGTTTTGTACTACCAAATGAAGAGCCATAAGACACGCCCATCCGACCACTATCAAAGAGCTTTCGATCTTCAATCAGTCCTGCATTAGTCAGCGCCATTTCGGTTGCATAGACAGCCATACGTGAAACAGGACCCATGCTGCGTAATTTTTTACGAGGATAGCGTTTATCCACATTAAAATCCTGAACAGGCCCAGCTAGGCGTGTATTGAGATCAATATAACGATCCCAATCAGCCATATGTTGAATGCCCGTACGTCCTTCTTTAAAGGCTTCTCGGATGGTAGGCCAGTCATTGCCAAGGGCAGTTACCCCGCTCATGCCTGTCACAACGACTCTACGCATCAGAACATTCCCCCGTTAATCGAGATCACTTGTCTGGTTATGTAACTTGCATCATCAGAACAAAGGAAAGAGACTGTGCCTGCAACTTCTTCAGGCGTTCCAACGCGACGCATAGGAATGGCTTTTTTAATCTCTTCCATGGGCAAGTCATCTGTCATTTGCGTACCGATTAACCCCGGAGCCACGCTGTTAACTGTAATTTTCCGTTTAGCTAATTCAATGGCCAAGGATTTTGCAGCGCCGATTAATCCAGCTTTAGAGGCTGCATAATTTGTTTGGCCTCGGTTCCCCATGACACCTGAAACGGAAGACATGACAACAATACGTCCGCCTTTTCTTGCTGAGACCATAGGCATGGTGCAGGGGCGCAACACATTATAAAAACCGTCCAAGTTGGTATGAATGACACCATCCCAATCTTCATCTGTCATAGCTGGAAAAGAAGTGTCACTTGTCACGCCTGCATTCAGAACCACGCCATAATAAGCTCCGTTTTCTTCTATGTCGGCTTCTAAGGTAGATTTACATTGCTCACGATTTGAAATATCAAATGAAATGGTCCGACCAGAGGCACCTAGCTCATTAATTTTGGTTAGCGTTTCTTCAGCACCATTTTGATCTCGTCCATAATGAACAAGAATATCAAAACCATCCTTAGCAAGGCGTAACGCGACCGCCTGACCAATACCCTTGCTGGCTCCTGTGACTAAAACCGTTCTACCCATCGGCTTTTGTCTCCATTTTTAAATTATCGTTACTTGGTTGATATACATTTAAGCGTGCCTTTGCGACTATTTTTTCGCCTTTTTTTGTCACGCAGTCAAATGAGGCCATTTCCCCATCATTATAGAGTGCTTTTGCCTCTATATTAAGCTGATCCCCAATGAGAAAACCATCACCTAACAATTCAAGCTTGCGTGTCCCAAGTAGAAAGCCAATACGGACGGCTTTGCCTTTTTCTCGTGCGATAATCCCGCTATAGGCCGCAATGGATTGCGCCATATATTCAACGGCAACATAGCAAGGCACCTTGCCATCAAACATAAATGGTGTGTCTTCATTAATCGTAAGGGAGGTTTCTATCATTTCATCATTATGAGAAATAACATCATCGATTAAGATCATCGGGTGGTCATGTGCTATTAAATCTTCAATGGCATAATTCACAACGGTCTCGCTTTCTTCACCGCTAAACAGATATTGTTTCCGCCAAAAGCAAATGAATTGCTTAAAAGTACCTTATCGTCGGTTTCTAACTTATCATCAGGCTTCACAAATTTTAGCTGGGCTAAGGCATCGTCTGATTTTCCATCCCAAACATGTGGGGGAAGTTTTTGATGAATAAGCGACAGCCATAAAAAACCGAGTTCATTAGCACCTGCAGCCCCAAGCATATGTCCTGTAAGAGACTTTGTTGAACTGCATGAAACATGATTCCCAAAAAGCTCATTTACGGCTTTTGCTTCCATGGCATCGTTTAATTGGGTGGCCGTTCCATGAAGGTTAATATAGGCAACTTCATGATCTCCTTTTGCCAATTCCATGGCTTTGATCGCTCCAAGCCCTTCAGGGGATGGCGCACTGATATGATAGGCATCAGATGTCTCGCCATAACCAAAGAATTCAACAGGGCCGGACTTGCGGCTTAAGATGAATAAAGCCGCCCCTTCACCAATATTAATGCCATCTCGATTTACACTAAAAGGAAGGCACTTGCCTTTGGAAAGTGAGTCCAGTGCATTAAATCCGTTTAAGGTCAGACCGCACAGGCTATCCGCACCGCCAACAATAGCTGCATCACAGATGCCAGCTTCAATCCACCTGGCAGCAGAAGCAACAGCCTTGGCTCCTGAGGTGCAAGCGGTAGAGACCGTCATCGCTGGACCACTTAAATCCAGATATTCCTGAATGAATTGGGAGAGGTCCGAGGTGGCCTGACGTTGGTATTCATAATCAGTTGGGAATGTCCCAGTGTTTACTTTTTCAGCAATAGCGGGTTCATTTGATCCAATTCCAGATGTGCTTGTTCCGACAACAACGGCAATGCGATCATTACCATATTCAGAGATAAACTTTTGAATATCCGTTTCAATCTCTTGTAAAGCCATCAAGGCCAATTGGTTATTTCCGCTTTTGTGCAAAGAAAGGTTCTCTGGGATGATGGGTAAATCAGTATTAACTGTCCCGACATACACAGATTGGTCCAGGATATAAGTATCGTTTTTTATCAGGCCATTTTGTGACCCTGCGAACAGGTTTTGCGCAACTTGATCTTTTCCACATCCAAGGGGGTTCACAATCCCAAGGGCGTTTAAATATAAAGTCATTTTGGCCCCTTTATTTTTTGAGACTGGACCTCAATACGATAGGACTTGTGATGATTTTCAATAATCAAGCGTCCTTGCCATCTGTCATGTCCATCCAGTCTTGAAATTGTGACACGGTTTTCCCCATTGTGTGTCACAAGGCGTTTATATTTCCCCTCAATAATAATATCTGAGGGTCTGTTTAGGGATTCAAGCGGCCAATAGGCCAGCATCAGGTCATAGAGGATATGTTCCCCTTTTAGCTGATCAGGCATCCAGGATGCTTTTTCACTATGCATCCCATCCTTATCCCATTTCACAGTAAAAGCTCTACGACCCATGGTATCTAATCCAATGAGGGACAAACGTTCTTCCTGCAGACTAAGGACGACTTGAAAGACAAATTCTTTGTCCCCATAGTTGCCTTTTAAAAGCTGGACTACTTCCACCGGGGCAAAGGGCAATTGCCATTTGCCAAAATCATTACCTTCAGGTTTAAACTTGGTTGCACAGCTAGAAAGGATAATAACAGCACAACAGATGATAAGGTTTCTTATGGACATTGGGCCGCCACCATTTCTAGATATTTCTTAGGCTGGGTAACAAACGGATTTTTTTCATCCCACGCATAACCCGCCAAAATAGAAATAACCATATCTCTGATAGAATTATCTCCTTCAGGTGGATTGAAAATGATCTTTTGTAGTGATCCTTCATACCAGCTTTCCACAAATGTTTTAAAACATGTGACGCCAATTTTTAACGGCTTTGCATATTCTTTTTCCCAGTCTACTTCTTCTCCATTGAGCTGCTTGAGTAAGGGGGGCACCACCAAATCAGCTGACTTCAAGGCTATGGTTACGCCTGAAGAAAAGACGGGGTCCAGAAATTCCCCAGCATTTCCCAACAAAGCATATTTATCTGAACATAAGTTTGAGACATCACAGGAATACCCAGAGAGCTGACCCACAGGGTGAATTTCTTCGGCATCATCAAGTAAAGCGCCAAGTTCTTTTGCTTCTCTTAACAACGTCCAGAGCTTTTCGGAATTATCACCTTTGTATTTATCTAGTACTTCGGGACGGACTACAACACCGACAGATGATGTTCCATCTGAGAATGGGATGAGCCAATACCAGATGTCATGTTGTTCTGGATGAACGGTTATAAGGATTTTGTTACGGTCAAATTTCTTAGTGCAAAGCTGGTCTTTCATATGTGTAAACAAGGCATTGCGCACAGGGAAACTGGAAGGACGTTCAAGGTCTAACAATCGAGGGAGAACCCGTCCGTATCCACTGGCATCTAAGATGAACTTACATTCGATTTCGCTCTCATTGCCTTCTGCATCCTTGACTTTTAGGCGTGATATATCTTGTGATAGGTCAATGTCCATCACTTCATGATTATATCGAACGTCAATTCCTTTAGTCGCGGCTTTCTTTGCTAACAGGTGATCAAAGGGCGCACGTTGAACTTGATAAGTTGTACCCCAACCTTCAGAGAACTTCAGGCGGAAATCAATCAAGCTGCTTTGATCTGCACACCCAAAAGCCGCACCATTTTTAAACTGAAACCCATGTTCAACAACACTTTGGAGTAAATCTGCTTTTTCAAGAAACTCCATGGACTGTGGCAACAGGCTTTCCCCAATAATAAAACGAGGAAATTCCAGTTTTTCGAGCATAAGAACACTGACGTTATGCTTTGCTAATAAGCTTGCAGCTACACTTCCACTTGGCCCGGCACCAATAATGACTACATCAAACATCTCATTCATGGCTTTTTACCTTTTTGTTTTTCATATGACTTAAAGGGGCAAGGGCATAGGCAATTGAAATGCCGATCAATATGGTCATGCCAAATGCATGAATGGCATACATGTCACTTAAGGCCAATAGGCCAAAAGCCATTATTGTTGAGGCTGCTGATAATCCATTGGCAATCATAGCACCTGAGTATTTCTCAGAACTCGCTTCAAAACTGAAAAGGGCATAATCCAATCCAATTGCCAAAACGAGAAGTAGAGCCATGGCATTGAAGAAAGTAAAGCTTTCCCCAAAAATAGACGCAATGAAGGGTGTTAGAACAACAGCACTTATGGGAACGCTCAAGATAAGACTTGCGTTTTTAAAGCCGTAATTTCTCACCAAGAACGCCCATATAAGTAGGCAGGAGAAAGCAATGAGAAGGATAGCGCGTTTACGGTATTTGCCAAGTGTCTCACTTATGTTTTTTGCCTGATCGACCAGTCGAACATTTTCATAAGTTGAAGCTAGGTCTATGAGCCCCTCTGTGTTTGTCACACCGCTTAGGCGAATAATGTGAACCGATGGGGCAAGTCGAAATTCGGGAAGAAAGCCTTCAGGGTCTAAATAGAGAGCTTCGCCATAAATATCATTCTTCCTTGTCATGCCAATATGGCTGAGATGTTTATCGAGCTTTTCACCTAGAAGGGTCTTTTGGACAAGATCACGGTTTTCTTTTTGTTTTTTGATAGAAGGGATGAGTTGTGCCATGGCTTGAAAGCCAATAATGTCACCTTTGCCTTGGATATTAGCTAATTTAGGCAGTAGATTTTCTTCTAACTGCAAAACATCTTGTTCATTTTCCCCATGAACAAGAAGAATGCGTGTGGCGTTATCCAGCCCAGTTATGTTGCGAATTTGATCTTCTTCAGCTTTTAGATCAAGCGGCAGGCTTTGCAAGCGACGCACATCATCATCTGTATGAAATAGCATTGCCCCGCCTAATGCCCCAAGAACAGATATACCTGCGATAATCAAGCTCCAGTTGCGATCAAAACCCCACAAGCGTTTAAAATGCATAACGCCTTTGCTTTTATCAATCAGGGGATAGATACACATCACAGTCAGGTAGGACATGATAAGACCTGCGGTTGCAAAGATTGCAATCTGCTGCAAGCCGGGAAAGGGGGCTGTTGCGAGAATGAGAAAACCTAGTGAAGAACTTATGACACCAAATGTCAGCGGGCGTGCAATATTTTGGGTTCGCAAAACACTGTTAGATTTTTCTTCGCCCAGACCATCGCAGCAATAATGGAAGGTGTAATCAACCGCTATGCCAATAAGGCCCGCCCCGAAAATAAAGGCCATCAGATGAAGTTTGCCAAAAAGCAGGAGGCAAACCCCAAGACCTCCGATGATGCCAGAGGAAATTGCCAACAGGCTTAACAGAATAGGACGGATGTTCCTGAAGAAAATAATATTAAGTAAGATAATTCCTAAAAGTGAGATAGCCCCAATTAAAGTGGCTTCGTTCTGGGCTTGTTCAATCCCTCTTTGTCCATAAAAGACAGCCCCTGTCTTCAAGACCTCAATCCCGTTTGGCGTTTTTAAGTTTTCATAAGCTGTGATAAAATCTTCCTGAAAACTCTGGTTAAAGGCCTGTCCCTTTAAATTAAAAATAAGGATGATGTGTTCCCCAATCAGGTCCCATCCATCCTGTGTTTTGAAGTTCTTTTTTAGTTTTGGACGTGAAGCTAAGTAGGCAGGTAATAGTAGATATGGGTCTTCTTTAATTAATTTTGCATCACTTAACCCGAATGGGGACATGATTTGTGCTAAGGCGCGTTTTGACACTTTAGCCGCTTGTTCGTTTTCCAGCCATGCACGGTCCTGATTGGACAAAAGATTTGCACGATATTTGAATAGATTTTTCCCTAAGCCTTCCACTTGTTCTTGCTGTTTATTTAAATCAGCAAACGGTGCCAATTGCTTAACAAGCTCATTCGCATATGATTTAGCGGTTTCAAACTCTTTAGCTTTTACGAGAATGACAATGCGCTGGGTGACTTCTTCTTTCATCAGAGAGTTTGCTTGTCGCACCCACTCGCTTTGTTCCTCATCTGGTAACAAGGACAAGAAGTCTGTTTCAATAGGAAGCGTGTTCTGAAACCGTAGCCCTATTATAACAAGACAGAGCAAGAGAATCAGTGCCCATGTGATTGTCCCTAGTCGTCTCATTACTTAACCTGTAAGACGGTTTGGTTATTAAAGTTAATCACATCCTTGTCATCTTCCGGCTTAACAATGATCAGTTTTTTTAGATGTTTCGCGCCTTCAAGGTAAATTGATTTGAAGGGGGCATCTTTTGGCGCTTGAAATGATAAGGACCAACCTGTTTCAAGAGGTGTGAGCTTTGCCCCGAATTTTTCTTCCAGAATATCCCATTGGCCTTGCATTGATAGGGATAGAACATCGTGTAATGTTTTTAAAGCCGGGAACTGGTTTGTTGAGACCTGTATGGTTTCCTGTCCGTCAACACTTTGGCTCATACCTGTTTTGTTAATCTGCAATTCTGTCTCAAAAGGGCTTGTGGTCTTCCAGACAAGTCCTTGGGCTCTATCAAAATAAAACTCACCCTCAGATGTAATGGGGTGACCAAAGCCGGACAAAAATCTCTTTTGAGAAAAGGTCCCACTTAACGCTTCGTTTTCTTTCAGCTTGATGGGGCGTTCTTGAGCTTGAGTCATTGAAGACATAAAAAGAAAAGCAATGATTATGAGGAAGCGCATGTTGCCTCCTTAATCTTTTTAAACAGGATGGCAGGGCTTTCAAAAAGCATTTCTTGAGTTCCACCATCAACAGCGACCTGAATGGTAAAGCCTTTTGTTATTTTCTCACCTGTTTCAACATCTGTGATCAGATAATTGATTTTGAGGCGGTTTTCATATTCCGCTATGGTGGCTTCCACATTTATGTTCTGTGCGAAGGTAACAGGACGTACAAATTTCACTCGCATATCAACAACAGGCCACATATAGCCACTGTCGCGCATCTGAGGATAGTTATAGTCAATCTTATCCAACAGTGCACAGCGCGCTTGTTCAAAGAAGCGAACATAATTGCCATGCCAGACCACTTCCATAGGGTCCAGATGGTAAAATTGCGCTTGGATTTGAACAGATGCAGAAATCATATGCTTACTCGTATAAGGACCAATGTTGGTTTGAAATACGGTTTAATAAAAGCTTCAAAACACCTTCCAAAGGTTCGTCCTCATTAACAAACGGGATATCGGCTTCTAAAGATTTCTGGAACTCAGCCACTTCTGTTGAGAGTTTGTCGTATGACAATTCACCTTGGCGCACGCGTAGTCTTAAGGATTGGCAGCAAGCCAGCATATGCCCAACAACGGCCTGTTCTGTTAATTCGAGAACACGCAGACAATCACGTGCCGCAATGGTGCCCATGCTGACTTTGTCTTGGTTATGACATTCTGTAGAACGTGAAAACACACTGGCGGGCATGGTGTTTTTCAAGGCTTCTGCTGTCCAAGCTGATACACCGATTTGTAAGGCTTTCAAACCATGGTTAATAGGTGCGCGTTCACCCTCAGCACCAGATAGATTAGAAGGCAGGCCGTTATTGAATTTAACATCCACCAGTGATGCCATTTGGCGATCAACCAAGTCAGCAAGGTTCGCCACAAGGTTTTTCAAACTATCCATAACAAAACCAATGTGCCCGCCATAGAAATGACCGCCATGAAGAACACGTTCATTTTCTACATCAATGATGGGATTGTCATTGGCACTGTTGATCTCGGTTTCAATAATTTGTCTAAATGTTGGTAACATATCTTGCAACACACCGATCACATGCGGGGCACAACGCACAGAATATCGATCTTGCAGTCGGTGAAGTGGTTCATCACTTACACCGCCATCCAAATCTTCGCGCACACGTTTGGCAATTTCAGCCTGACCGGGGTGCGGTTTTGCAGAGAATAGAACTTCATCAAAATGTTCAGGATTTCCAAGCAGGCCGATTGAGGTCATGGTTGTGAGGCGAGAACACAGCCGTGCAAGATAATCTGCGCGTTGGTATGCAAAAACTGCCATGGCTGTCATAACAGCTGTACCATTCATAATCGCCAAGGCTTCTTTGGGACGCATCACCAAAGGTTTGATGTTAAGTTCTTCATAAACATCTTTTGTGCTGCGACGTTCCCCCTTATAGAAAACGTCACGCTCCCCAATAAGAACAGCGGCAACGTAGGAAAGGGGGGTTAAGTCCCCACTGGCCCCAACAGAGCCTTCTTCAGGGATAATTGGCGCAATATCATGTTCTAAGAGTAGTTCAAGCTGTCTCATCAGGTCCATGGAGACACCCGACATGCCTTTTGTCAGAGAGGCCAAACGCACAGCCACAACAGCACGCGATTGCTCAGGGCTTAAATTTTTACCGAGACCCACGCCGTGAAAGCGTGACAGGTGAATGGGAAGTTCATGAACAAGGTCTTCTGGAACGCCGCGTGTGCAGCTGTCCCCATACCCTGTTGTAATGCCATAAAGCACCCCTGTTTTCTCAAGTACGCCGCTTAAGTAATCTGCGCCAGCTGAAATTTTGGCAACAAAAGCAGGATCATCTGAAACTTGACCTTGAGCACGCCCCATCGCCAGAGCATGGATGTCTTCAATAGAAACTGGCGTTTCGCCAAAAGTGATAACAGGCATATGGAGCATTTTATTCTCTTTAAAAATTATTCGCTGTTAGGTTTATTGATCTTCAGCCCAAAAGTCAAAAAAGTTGTACCACTGTAATGGGTATTCTCTACAGTTGCGCTCCAAAATTTGTACATATTTGGTAATCTCTGTAGTTAATGCTTCGTTACGGGTTTTGCGGGGTAATATGACTTGATCAGATAGTTTTTCAAAAATGATACGAAACTTATCCCTTTCTTTCATACAATGCAGAGAATAAACCGGACATTTCAAAAGGGAAGCTAAAATCATTGGGCCTTGAGAAAAAGGGGCTTCTTTACCAAGAAATGGGATGTATGACAGACGTTTTTGCCCCTCAACAGGTGTGCGATCACCTGCAATCACGACCCATTCACCGCGATCAAGGCGTTCTTGAAGCTCTATGGCGGTTGCCGGTCCGATGTCATTAACCTGAACAACATCCAAAGCGGCATCAGGATTATAGTCTGCAAGGATCTGATTAAACTTAACCGCATGTTGGGTATGGGCAAAGACAGTAATCTTAATTTTACTGCGCCTTTTCGACAAAGCACGACAAATTTCGACATTGCCAAGATGAGAGGTGAAAACCAAAACGCCTTTGTTTGAAGCTATCACTTGATCAAATTCTTTTTCATTCGGAATGATCAGATCGTTGATTTCCACCTTGCCCATCCACGCTGAAAATTTATCCAAGGCCATGCGCCCAAAAGACCGGGTATGCGACCATAATTGAAGAAATCCGGGTTTATCTTTCCTACCTTGTTGGGCATATATCTTCTCAAAATACCGCTTAGAGGCTTGGCGTTGCACTCCACCTGTTAAGAAAAAATATAACAAGATAGGCTGCATGACCCACCAACAAATATTATAGCCCAAGGCCTTATAAGTAGTGGCTAGGAATTTTAGCCCCCATGTCATACCACGCTCATCTATCGTGGCCCATCTGGAGGCAATGCGAGGTTTTCTTGGGCGGTTTTTCAAAACGCTTGGTAGACGAAACAGCATATTGAAAACAAGACGGGTATGCATTTTTGTAATACGAATATTATCGGCCACAACATCAAAGTTTGAGGTGTTGTTTTCAGGATAGGTGACTTTCACAGGCGTCATGATGGTAGGGGTACCACGCCAAAACAGGCGCACCATGATTTCTGTATCAAAATCCATGCGCTGACCAACTGTTTCTTCATCAGCTACTGCAAGGCTTTGTGCGAGGGGATAAACACGATAACCGCACATGCTATCTTTAATTTGAAATGAAAGTGTCTCAACCCAAACCCAAACATGAGTGAACCATCTGGCAATTTTACGCGATTTCGGGATGGTTTCATCATAAATGGGTTGCCCTGAGATAAGGGCCTCAGGATGGTCTTTTGCGAGCCCTAATAGCTTGGGAAGGGCAGATGCATCATGTTGTCCGTCTGCATCAACTTGAACGGCGTGGCTGTAGCCTGCCTCATAAGCGATGCGAAATCCTTCAATGACTGCACAGCCCTTGCCTTGGTTTTTATCAAACCGTTTAATGATAATATTTTCATCAGGGTTATGTAGGGCAGCAATGGTTGATTTGGTGGGGTCCGTACTCCCATCATCAATGATAAAGACGGGGAGGCCTTTCTCGCGCAAACCTTTTACAACATTTTCTATGACAAGATAATGATTGTGGCTGGGGACGATGGCGCAGAATTTAACACTCATTGGTTAGACAGCTTAAGAATGCCGGAGGAGAAGGTCTTTTCACCAGAGATATAAGAAAACACAACTCTGTTCTTTTCCTTCTGGTGATCGAGTTTCAAAGTGATTTGCATCTCTGGCAACATGAGATCACGGAATTTCAGTTGAGTAATTTCAGCAATGGTTTGTGTTAGAGAGAAACGGTCTGTAGCAAAGCGGACAGCCCAATCCAATTGCCCGACACCCGGTAAGATCGGTTGTTCTGGGAAATGGCCTTGGAACTGGAAAAGGTCAGATCGCGGGCATAGGTCTAGTTCAATAAGCGTGCCTTCGTTACGCTCTGCCAGAATATCCGGTTCTTGTTTGCTTTCTTTCCACATTTGCATAAAACCTAATATAAAGAAAGCAGGTCAGCCATCAAGCGTTTACCTTGAGAATTCACAGGTATTTTTGCAACGAACCGCCAGCGTCTGGGGAGGGCAGCTTGGTCTAGGTCATTGCGCATCTCTGTTCGTAACAGACGCCCCATGCGAAATTCACCGATTGCATCCAGTTGAACCTGACCTTCAGGGGTTAGGACAATGACACAAGATAAAGACTGTCTCTCATCATCCACAATTAAGGCAGCAGCTTCTTTAACATAGGGAGACTGCAAGGCGATAGCTTCCACCTCGTGCAGGGAGACACGTTTTCCTTCGACTTTGACGATCCGGTCAATGCGTCCTTTTAACAGGAACTTATCATTTGAGAGGAATTCAACCTTATCACTCATCTCGTACCAATGATCATTTTCAAGATAAGGTGAACGGATGGATAAAACACCATAATCATCGCTTCGAACATCAATGGCGCTAAAGGGGGTCCATGGAGTGGCTTCATCGGTTTGTTGCCGATAAGCGATCCCGCCTGTCTCTGTACTACCAAAGACTTCCATGGGTGTCTTTGTGAGGATTTTCTGTGTCTCAATGGCTGCTTCAATGGGGAGCGGACCACCGGATGAAAAGATCATCTTTGGTGATTCTTCAATGTCTAATACAGGATACCGGGTCAGATGTGCGGGGCTAGAAATAATGAAGCTGTCTTCACAAATATGGGGAATGAGACTTTCCCAATATTCAAACATCTCATCATAAAACGGGCGCCCTGCAGATAAGGGCCATAAGACTTTAAATAACATCCCGTAGATATGTTGGTGAGAGACAGTCGCGAGTGCGATTGAGCCTCTTAACTGTGCCCCAAAAGTATCTTCAAGTACCGTTATCTCATTCTCGATTTGGCGTAAGTTTTTACGGATACATTTTGCATCCCCTGTTGAACCTGATGTGAAAAAATCAAGGATGCAGTTGTTTATATCAAGGGGCTGAAAGTCAAAATCAGTCTGTTCTCCTAATTCAAGAACAAGGCGATGTCCGTCCAGTTTTTCTAATGTTCCGGGCTGTGCATTTGGCGGCAGAGAAACCCTGCACCCTGCATGTAAAGCAGCCATGAGGCCCACAGCAAAGGTATAGCTGCTATCTTCGAATAAGATAACGCTCTGGCCTGAAAGTCGGGAGGCGTTATGGGCAACATCGTTCTTAAATTGTGCGAAGGAGATGTCATTGGTGATCTGGTTTTCAAGATCGTTGAGTAGAAGTTGAGACAGAGAAATCATGAATGTGTTCCCACATGTTTTTTCTTCACAAATTGGCGCACAACAAACTCAACTGCAAAAAGGCAGCCCATAAAGATGTAAGATAAAAACCCGTTGTAGAATGTCCATGTTTTCAAATCTGAATATAAAGCCGTCCAAAGTGAGATGCAGGCATTTAGGATAAAGAAAATGATCCAGATGAATGTGACATTACGGGTGTAGTGCACACCACTTTCATTTAGGTCAGGCTCCACCATTCGGGCAAATCGCTCAATAATAGCGGGAGGATGAAGAAGGGAATATCCAAAGACAAAAGCTAAGCTTAAACATAAGGAGATGGGATAGGATTTTACAGCCAACATGGTGTCAACAAAGGCGAGTATTCCCGCAACACAAATGGTTAGGCCTAAAGAAACAATATGTATGGTTTCTTTTTTATCATGCCATTGCAGCACGATGCGAAAGCCTAGGAAAACCATTAATCCTATAGAGATGACTAAAGGGGTAAAAAACTGAAGACCGAAATAAACCGCAAACGGGTACGCCACCCCAATAACGCTGGCGAGAACCATGAGCGGTTTAAGTTTGAACGGCGGTTTCATTTGGCCTTATTCGGACACAAGACTGTGTACACGCTCAACAATATCATTAACGGTACGAACGGTTTTGAATTCTTCCGGTGGAATTTTCTTACCTGTGAGTTCCTGTAATTTTACAACAAGGTCAACGGCATCAATACTATCTAGGTCAAGGTCTTCAAATAGCTTGGCATCCGGTGTGATGTCTTCTGCGGGAACCTCAAAAAGGTTTTGCAGGTATTCTTTCAATTTATCTGAAATTTCTTCACGGCTTAACACAATTTCAGCCCTCCCGTTCAGATGAAATGAATTTTGCAAGGTTCTCAACAGAGGCAAAATGTTTATTGATGTTTTCAGTCTCAGAATTAATTTTAATGCCGTATTTCTTTTGAATTTCCATACCTAATTCGAGGGCGTCAATGCTATCCAGGCCAAGGCCTTCAACAAACAGGCGTTCGCTACTTTCAATCTCTTCTGGCTCCAGGTCTTCCAAGTTTAAAGCTTCTATGATGAGCTTTTTAAGTTCGAGTTCTAATTCATCCATGAGAGACTTTTCCGCTGAAATGTTGTTCTAAATCTCGGGTCAGCTTTCTAACCACTTTTGATCTGGGTTGATGGCCTATATATGTCTGAATGTCCAGTTGTTCTTCAACCCAAAAATTGAATTGCATTTTTGTGGGCGGGATTTCATACCACTTTTGTCCTTTAGCCAAACTAGGCGGTATGCAAGAGATTGTAATGGGTTGTATATTGCAGGGCACAAGGGCCGCAATATTGGCAAATCCTCTTTGAAATTTCAGGCCTTTCCCAGGAACACTTCGTGTTCCTTCAGGGAAGATTACAATGTCATGGCCTTGTTTTATGGCTTGTTTACATTGTTTAAATAAAGCTTCCGGGTCTCCATCATTGCGAATATATCCTGCTGCTCTCATTACACCACCAAGATACTTACTATCCCATAATTCATGTTTCACAATGCATTGAGCTTTCGGTAGCATCGAAATCAAAAAAACAACATCCAGAAGTGTAGGGTGGTTTGCAATAATAAGTCGTCCCTTACCTGCTTTTAAACGTTCTCGATCATAGACATCACAGTTAAGAATTCCTGTGATGCGCAGCATACAGACAAAGAACCTAAAACAGAGGTGAATCATTTTTCGGGCACGGCTAATACGTTTCTCTTCAGTTTTTGAAAAAATGGAAATCGCCGGAAAAACAGTTAATGTTAACAATAGCCCTCCAAGGCTAAATGAGGCAAAGGCAAGACCTGTGAATACCAAGCGCTGGAAATAATTGAGTTTATTTAACATGATGATAATTCCATTGAGTGCGCCCGTCACTCCAAAACCAGCTTTTCTTTTTCTTTAAGAAACCATCCATAAAATTTAAAGCCGCATCCTCTTTGCTTCTATTTCCATCAGTTTTGGATACGGAATATGAAATCTGTTCTGAAGCATTTTGTCGTATAACTAAAGCCATAGCCATTGGTTTGACGGTCTCATCACTAAATCCCTCATAAAAATCTGGTAGTAGTTCATCATAGTGAACCAACAAGACAGGTGTTTCTGGGTTAAGCTGCGACATGGTGCCAGCTTCTAGTAAAGCATTACAGAAGCTAGCGGGTCCGGCAGAAACCGCCGTATGGGCTTGTATGTTTTTGGATGTGATTGAAAATAGGCCAGCTAATCCATTATGGACTGACATACTGAAATGAGCAGGGGATATTGGTTCCTTTTGCGATAAAGACTGCAGCATTTTTACGGTTTGCGCACTTTCTCCATAACGTGAAGAAAAAACCATAGGGATATTTTTAATATCATCCAGATCATGTGTTACGCGCATGACCATGCGTCCAAGACGGCTCAAACGTCTGCGCAGCATCATGGGGAGGTCTTTCACATCCGGTACGTCGTCGTTTTTTTTCAGTGTTTCTGAAAGATCCTGTGACGACATCCATTTCTGGTAGGTTTCAAGACCTGGCCCCCAAGCAGACCAGTTCGAGACGTTAAATGCAGCTGGCATTTGTTATCGATTCATCGCTGATTTTTGCAAATTCATTTCAATGTCTTTTTCTAAATTTGCAACCCAACGATTATAATTTCGATGGATACTACCGCCATTGTATAAAAGATCGACACTATTTAGATATTTAATCGAATAACTGGACTGATCAAAGCTGACTTCAACAACAGCGACATGTGTTTTCTTTCTGAATGTGAGCTTTAGCAATCCAGGAGATTGTTTTTCAACGAGCCATTTTCGATTCATTGCCGAAAGTTCAATCACGTCACTAATCTTCTTGAGAGACATAGATTTAGCAGTAGAAGGTATAGGGTGGCTCATAACTGAATAAACAGGTTGTAGGCGCCCAAAACAACCACTGAGGATTAAACAGGCAATAATGACCAACCCACTGCGTTTAAAGAAACTACTCATAATAAAAAACCCCCAAATAATAACTTTAGGGCACACAATAAACCTGTTTAAGCTGTATTGGTCAAGCCTGATATTTTATATGTTTCTGTATCTTTAAATAGCATGTTAAAAAAACTTCATGTTAAAAATGTCACACCTATATCTCTCTGAACCGAAAAGCCTTGAGTTTATTGAGGAATGGTGCGTACAGGAAGATTATGACCACGCATTAAAATTCAAAAATAAACAGCGCCAAAACCAAAGTCTCGCAGGACGCTGCCTTGTCAGGATGCTATATTCTTGTTTTTGGGCAACGACTGAAAGTGATCTAAAAATCATAGTTGGTGAAAATGGAAAGCCATTAATTCGTAGTTCCCTGCAATCAAAGGCATTATGGGTATCTATCAGCCATTCAAATGATTTCGTTTGTGCAATCCTAAGTGACCATTGTTCTGTAGGTATTGATTCGGAACATATAAAAGCCAATAGAGATATAACCACATTGGTTCATAAGCTCTATTCAAGCTTCAAAGGCAGTGAAATAGGTGCATATAAATTTTGGACTTTGAACGAGGCCTATGGAAAAGCAAAAGGGGTCGGGGTTGATTTCTCACAAGCTGATACGATTTATCAGACGATTTCTTCAAAGAAAAGCCCCCCGCAAAGCTTACTATTTAAGACAATGATGGTTGATGACTATATGGTCTCAGTATGTTGTTTATAATTTTGGCTAGCTATTAAGTATGATTAAAGAATTAAAATTGGCGCGGTATTGGGTTTAGGTTAATGAAATGTTTTTTCGGTAAATAAGTTTGTGACCTGTTTCGAGAATCCCGGACCAGGATGATCATTTGTTAGGCTGTCTTCATAGTCATTTCCAGACAGGCTTGCAGAGGCGTTTTATATCCGATAGCCGAATGTGCCTCTGTCGAATGTTGTGCAAATTCATCAACTTACGAACCATATAGGCTGTACATTCAACACCTTCCTGTACCAGCTTGTGAAAAACACGTAGCGGACCGTAACAGTTTCTATTTTCCCTGATGACACGTCGGATTTCAGTAACGAGATCAAGCTCACTTTCTGCCTTGGCTTGACGAACCTTTTCTGTTTTGGAGCGAGCATGGAACCATGACGTCGAAACATCTAGGATGCAGCACATGAAGCGGATGGAATGAGCCGTTTTGTGGGCAGAGATAAAAGCGTGCTTTGCCATCACTGTTTCCCCGCCCATTGTGCGAAAAAAGCCGATGCCTTTCGCAATATCTCGTTTTCTTCGTTAAGGCGTTTGTTTTCTTGGCGTAGACGTTTCAACTCAGCTGCTTCCGCTTTTTGATGGGCAACCGCTTCGGCAGAACCAGCGGCCTGCTGCTCAAGTCGCCATGTTTTCAATTGCCCGATAGATATGCCAAGATCGCGAGCTACGGCAGTCGGCTTTTCGCCCTCTTCCAAAACTCAGGCAACAGCACAGGCTTTGAATTCGTCTGAATGGCTTTTGCGTTTCCTCATGAGATTTCCTTTCCAGTGATAAAAGTAGTTTATCAACTGGTCCGGGATTCTCGAAACAGGTCAGCGAACATAACGCCAAAATTGCGTTCTGATCCCACTTTGACAACAACGTGACTTGAGGTTTCGGCAGCTTGCCAATACTTGAGATACTAATCATAACTTTTACCGAACAGATCCGATCATCGCTCGTATAATTTTATTGCATAAACGGGCGGCGGTTTTTGCCCCATGATGATCAATGTCGTATTTTGGGTTAAATTCAACGAGGTCGGAAAGTAACCATTTGATCTGTTTTGTTGCAAGGTGAATGATGATGTCTTCGATTATTTCGAGGCTGACCCCGTAAGATGCCGGGGCGCTAACGCTAGGCATTTGCCAATGGGGTAAAACGTCGAGATCTACGGTTAAGTAAAGATGATCACAGCTTTCTAAAAAATGATCTATTTTGTCTGTGACCTGAGTGAGCATATGGGGTCGAATTTCCGTATCCAGCATATATTGGACATCCCATTCCCGGCTGCGTTCAAATAATGCTTTTGTATTGGATGTCTCAGAGATGCCAAGACAAAGGTATTTCATTTTTTGACCGCGTTGCTCTAACATTTCATGTATTTGATAAAAGGGAGTGCCAGAGGAAATGCCATTTTTACCGGGTTTTCTCAAGTCGAAATGCGCATCCAGATTGATGATGCCAATTGAGGCATTTGTGTCTTTTTTTAAATAATTGAGCAGTCCGGTGAAACTGCCCACTGCGGTTTCATGTCCCCCGCCGAGAACAACAACTTTTGTGTCTTCTTTTAATGCGCGTTCAACTTCTTCGCCCAATTTGATTTGTGCCTGTGCAAGGTCAAGACCAACAGGGGTGTTTTGTCGATCATAGATGTGTCCGTCCATGCCATGCCATGCCAGATTAGCCAAGGTCGCGCGGATTGCATCGGGCCCCTGTTCTGCGCCGGGCCGACCCTTATTGCATCTTACGCCCAAATCACAAGGGAAACCAATGAGGGAAGCAAAGTTATCTGGTTGAGGGGATGTTGTGACAATTTGGTGCCACCTTTTGGCATACTCGCCATCTTCAGGGTCCACCCTGCCGGTCCAGGTAAATTGTTTGCTCATTGGTTGATATCCTTTCCGCAGTAAAGCCCCGACATGTTAGCCGGGGCTTTATATGCATTATAAAATAGCAGGCAGGTTCAGTTCATGTTCGCGTGCGCATTCTTTGGCAATTTCATATCCTGCATCGGCATGACGCATAACCCCGGTGGCTGGGTCATTCCATAAAACGCGCTCAAGTCGTTTGGCGGCTTCGTCTGTTCCATCTGCACAGATGACGACGCCCGAATGCTGTGAAAACCCCATACCAACACCGCCGCCATGATGCAGGCTTACCCATGTCGCACCGGACGCCGTATTGAGCAAGGCATTTAAAAGCGGCCAGTCTGAAACGGCGTCTGATCCATCTTTCATGGCTTCTGTTTCGCGGTTGGGCGAGGCAACAGAACCTGAGTCCAAATGGTCACGCCCAATAACAACCGGGGCGGAGAGTTCGCCGTTTTTAACCATTTCGTTAAAGGCGAGACCAAGGCGATGACGGTCCCCTAGACCAACCCAGCAAATACGGGCGGGTAGACCCTGAAATTCTATGCGTTCGGCTGCCATATCTAACCAGTTATGAAGGTGTTTGTTGTCCGGTAAAAGCTCTTTTACTTTTACATCTGTTTTTCGGATGTCTTCTGGATCACCGGACAAGGCGGCCCAACGGAAGGGGCCGATCCCTTTGCAGAAAAGAGGCCGGATATAGGCTGGAACAAAACCGGGGAAAGAAAAGGCGTTTTCCAAGCCTTCCTCGAAAGCCATTTGGCGGATGTTATTGCCATAATCTACTGTGGGAATGCCACTTTCTGAAAAAGCAACCATTGCAGCGACTTGTACTTTCATTGAGGCACGGGCCTCTCGTTCCACACGTTTGGGGTCACTTTCGCGGCGTTCCAACCATTCTGACATTGTCCAGCCTTGGGGAAGGTAACCGTTGATCGGGTCATGTGCCGACGTTTGATCCGTCACAAGGTCCGGTTTGATCCCTCGACGGACCAATTCGGGGAAAATGTCGGCGCAATTGCCCAACAGTGCAACGGATTTGGCGTCACCTGCGGCAGTCCACTTTTCGATTAAGGCTAGGGCTTCATCAAGACTGTCGGTTTTCTCATCGACATAACGTGTACGTAGGCGGAAATCGATACTGTCAGGGTTACATTCAACCGCAAGGCAGCAGGCACCCGCCATGACGGCTGCCAAGGGCTGGGCGCCACCCATACCGCCCAATCCGCCGGTCAAAATCCATTTGCCCTTTAAGCTGCCACCGTAATGTTGGCGCCCGGCTTCGACAAATGTTTCATAAGTGCCCTGAACGATACCTTGAGAACCGATGTAAATCCATGATCCGGCGGTCATTTGACCATACATCATCAGGCCGGCTTTATCCAGCTTGTTGAAATGGTCCCAGTTCGCCCAATGGGGGACAAGGTTAGAGTTTGCAATCAGGACCCGTGGCGCATCTTCATGTGTGGTGAAGACACCAACGGGTTTACCTGATTGCACCAAAAGGGTTTGGTTACAGTCAAGCTTGCGCAATTCATCTGCGATGGTATCAAAATCTTTCCAGGTCCGTGCGCAACGACCAATGCCACCATACACCACCAATTCGTTCGGGTTTTCTGCAACGTCTGGGTCAAGGTTGTTCATCATCATGCGCAAGGGGGCTTCTGTTAACCATGATTTTGCACTGATTTCAGGGCCACGCGGGGCGCGAACTTCGCGGATATTATGGCGGGGGTTTGACATTTTTTAATCTCCAGAAAAATATTATGATTTGATTTTTAAATCAGGCAAAACATCCATGCCTGCCGCTGTGCACATGGTTCCGTTGCCAAGTAAGATGGCCGCTGTTTCAAGGTCTGGTGCCAAGTAACGATCTTCAACAATGGCTGGTATTTCTGAGCGAATTTTTTTGATAACAGCTTTCAGACGTTCACTTGTTTCCAAGGGGGTGCGAAATTCAACGCCTTGTGCGGCGCATATGGCTTCGATCCCTAAAATATGTTCCAGATTGGTTGTCATGGGCAGCAGACGACGCGCGCCATGACAGGCCATAGAGACATGATCTTCCTGATTAGCTGAGGTCGGGGTGGAATCAACAGACGCAGGATGCGACATTTGTTTGTTTTCAGACATCAAGGCGGCCGAAGTCACCTCTGCAATCATCAGGCCTGAGTTTAATCCCGGTTTGGGCGATAAAAAGGCAGGTAGGCCAAAACTAAGTGCGGGATCAACCATCAAAGCAATGCGGCGCTGGGCAATGGCACCGATTTCGGATACCGCAATGGCGATTTGATCGGCGGCAAAGGCAACCGGTTCTGCATGAAAATTACCGCCGGACACGATGGTGCCGTCACTAAGGGTGAGGGGGTTATCAGTGACGGCATTGGCTTCTATTTCTAAAGTTTGTGCGGCTTGTCTGAGAAGATCCAGAACAGCCCCCATGACTTGAGGCTGACAACGGATGCAATAAGGGTCCTGTACACGTGTATCGTCATCGCGGTGTTCATCGCGAATTTGTGACCCACTCATAAGATTGCGCAATGTTTCCCCCGCATCAATTTGACCGCGATGTCCGCGCAACGTGTGAATATCCGGATGAAACGGGGCAGAAGACCCCATTGCGGCATCCGTTGACAAGGCACCCGTGACCAAAGCCGATTGCGCACAATTCCATGCTTTAAACAGGCCGACCAAGGCCAAGGCAGTGGACGTTTGTGTTCCGTTGATCAAGGCAAGACCTTCTTTAGGGCCTAGGGCAATGGGGCTAAGACCTGCTTTTGCAAGAGCTTCCGCGCCCCCCATACGCACCCCCTTATAGAAGGCTTCACCTTCGCCCATCATGACGGCCGCCATATGGGCCAAGGGGGCAAGATCACCGGACGCCCCGACAGAACCTTGCGCCGGAATAAGGGGAATAACGCCTTTTTCAGACATGTTTTCCAGTTGTTCAATCAATTCCCAACGAACGCCGGATGCCCCACGCCCCAAAGAAAGCAATTTTAACGCCATGATTAGGCGCACTGTGCCTTCATCCAAAGGATCGCTCACGCCACAGCAATGAGATAAAATAAGGTTGCGTTGTAATGTTGCGGTATCTTGTGCAGGAATTTTAATACTGGCAAGTTTGCCAAATCCGGTGTTCACACCGTAAACGGCTTCTTCCCCATTAGCAGCTGCTTCAATAAGCTTTGCGCTTTTTTCCACCGCTTTTTTAAAAGAACGATCAACTTTAATCGGGGTGTGTTTTTGTAAAATGTTTTGCAGCTCGTTTAAGGACGCATGTCCCGGCATCAGGGTAAGCGACATTTTAAGCATCTCCATAGATACGTTTGATAAGGGGGTTGTAGCCGATGCGGTAGGCCAATTCGTTGGGATGTTCGACATTCCAGACAGCAAGGTCCGCAATCTTTCCCGTTTCCAACGTGCCGATCTTGTCTGAAAGACCAAGGGCTTGTGCGCCGTGGCGGGTTACGCCCGTTAATGCTTCTTCCGGTGTCATACGAAACAAGGTGCAGGCCATATTCACACACAGCAATAAGGAGGTTAGGGGAGAGGAACCCGGGTTGCTGTCGCTGGCAATCGCCATAGGAACACCGTTTCTGCGTAAATCATCAATGGGCGGCAGTTTAGTTTCGCGCAAGGTATAAAAGGCACCGGGCAAAAGGACGGCAACGGTTTGTGACGCTTTCATCGCCTTGATGCCATCCAAGCTTAAATATTCTAAATGGTCGGCAGATAAGGCAAGAAAAGAGGCGGCGAGAATAGCCCCTTTTTGATCGCTAAGTTGTTCGGCATGAATTTTAACGGGCAGGTTTAATTCTTTAGATAAGGCAAAGACGCGTAGGACCTGATCCGGAGTAAAACCAATTGTTTCGCAAAAGGCGTCAACGGCATCGACAAGTCCTTCTTTGGCCGCTTGTGTTAAGGCTGGCAAGCAAACTTCATCAAGATATGCATTTGCATTGCCGTTATATTCTTGCGGAACGGCATGCGCCCCTAAGAAGGTTGTTTTTATCCGAATGGGCCTGAGGGTTTCCAGACGTCGTGCAGCACGCAGCATTTTAAGTTCATCTTCAATCGTCAATCCATAACCGGATTTGATCTCAAGGGTTGTGACCCCTTCTGCAATGAAATGATCAAGGCGCGGCAGGGCGGATTGAATCAATTGATCTTCGCTTAGATTGCGGGTTTGTTGGACGGTCGATACAATTCCGCCACCAGCCTGCGCAATATCTTTATAACTAGCGCCCTGAAGACGCATTTCAAATTCCTGTGCACGATTACCACCGTAAATTAGGTGTGTGTGGCAATCAATCAGGGCAGGGGTAATGAGGCGCTGGTTTACGTCTTCCTGTTCCCAAATCTGGTATTTCATCGGAAGAGCAGAGGATGGGCCAATCCAATCAATCTTGCCATTCAAGACAGCAAGAGCACCATTGGGAATAAGCCCATAGGGTGATGATGATGTCATTGTTGCGATTTGTGCGTTGATGAAAACTTTTGCGTTCATCTGATGACCTCTGAAACATAAGTTATGTACATAACATTTATATGTATATACAAATAAGTCAATTGTAAAATCAATTGGCGTTAAACTGAATTTATTGCACAATAGGTCTGCTTATCTGAAATTGGACCTTAGAGATTTGATTTCAATTCCTTTTAGAAAGAGATACGAGACGTGAATAAGGGGCGATTATCTTCTTTCCAAATGATCAAGGATGATCTTCTGGAAAAAATTAAGGCAGGTCATTGGTTGCCGGGGGAGACGATTCCCGGTGAAGAAAGTTTGGCTGTTGAATACGGGTGTTCGCGTATGACTGTAAACCGCGCCATTCGTGAACTTGCATCTGAAGGGATTGTCGAGCGCCGTCGCAAAGCAGGCACACGTGTTGCGTTACAATCCGGACGGTCAGCAAAAATCAATATTTCTATTGTGCGTAAGGAAATCGAGGCACGCGGGGCGACTTATCGCTACGTTCTTTTGGAAAAAGAGGAAATGTTTCCGCCTGAGGGCGTGCGCGCGAAGCTTTCTATGAAGGAAAAAGAAAAAGCACTTCATCTCAGATGCTTGCATTTTGCGGATGAAACGCCATACCAATATGAAGATCGCTGGATTAATTTGAAACGCGTTCCAGATGCTGCGCAACAAAGCTTTGAAGACATTAATCCAAATGAATGGCTTATTCAGGAAGAACCGTTTTTGGAAGCGGAACACATGTTTTCTGCACAACTCGCAGACGAACAAATGGCTGATCTACTGAATGTACAAGTCGGGGCGGCTTTGTTTGTGATTGAAAGACGCACATGGCAAGGGGCTGATACGATAACTGCGGTAAAGCTCAGCCACCCCGGCGATAGTTACCGACTGGTTTCTCGTGGCTGAGCGTTATCTGTTCCTTATGCCTCACTTGGCATCGGTTCGGCTGTTTCATCTTTTTTAATTGCGACTTTTTTTACAAAGGGCATAAGCAGCATTGAAGTAAAGAAAATAGCTGCTGTTGCCATAAAGACATCTGCAAAAGCCATGACGGCCGCTTCTCTGCCCACAATTGTGCGCACCAATTCTAATGTGGCCTGATAGGCTTGATCACCGTATTGTGGGGTGAGGGTGGTTTGAATTTGCCCTAACATGTCAATGACCTGTTGGCGACCATAATTAATTTGTTCGGATAAATGGCTGCTGTGCAGATCGCGCTGGTTAGTCAGCAGTGTATTGATGACGGCTAAGCCAACCGCACCCCCCAGATTGCGCATTAGATTATAAAGGCCAGATGCGTTTTTAAGTTCGTGAATGGGGAGGGTTCCAAGTGCCAATGTGTTGATCGGAACAAAAATCATCATAAGGGAGAGGCCGCGTATCATTTGTGGCACGAAGAATTCCCAGAAGCTCCAATCCGCATTCAACCCGGTATTAAGGTAAAGCCCCATCCCAAACAAAAACAAGCCAATTGTCAGCATCAGGCGTAAATCAATTTTCTTGGATAGAGCGCCAGCAATGGGGGCGGATAAGAATTGGAAAACCCCTGTCACCATAACGACTTTACCGATTTCAACCGCATTATACCCGCGCACCGATGCCAAGAATAAAGGCATTAGGTAAACCGAACCATAAAGACCGATTCCAACGATAAAACTGTAAAATGATCCGATGGCAAAGTTTTCATCACTGAAGGCGCGCAAGTTGACGACTGGGTTTTCAATGGTGAGTTCGCGCCAAAACATCAATATACCGCTGACAGTCATAATGATGGCGAAGAATGTGATCTCAGTAGAATTAAACCAATCTTCACCGGGACCTTCTTCTAAGACAAATTCCATGCACCCGAGAAAAAGGGCAATAAGCAAAATACCAATCAGGTCGAACCCTTTGAGACGGGATAGGTCCGGTTCATCTATATTGACAAAATAAAAGACCAAAAGGGTGACAATCATGCCCGGCAGAACATTGATCAGGAAAAGCCAATGCCAACCAAATGAATCTGTAATATATCCACCAACGGTTGGCCCGATGGCTGGTGCCACGGTTGCGACCAAACCGATAACAACGGTAATGCCGGCTTGTTTATCGCGTGGGAAAAGGGTGTAAGATGCTGCAAAAACGGTGGGGATCATCATCCCCCCCAGCAGTCCCTGTAATACACGAAAAACGATTAAGCTTTCGAGGTTCCATGCCAATGAACACAGGACAGAGGCAATCGTAAATCCAAAGCAGGCAGCCGAAAATAACAGTCTTGTCGAAAAGACATGTGCCAACCATCCCGAAATGGGAATGACGATAACTTCAGCGATAAGATAAGAGGTTTGCACCCACGATATTTCTTCCTGACTTGCCGATACACCGGCCTGAATTTCGGCAAGGGAGCTGGCAACAATCTGGATGTCCAAAATCGCCATGAACATGCCGACAACAAGGGCCAGAAAACCTATGAGGGTTTTTGCTTCCATGTGCTTATCTCGCTAATGCGTCTATTGGGCGTAGGCGACGGTGTTGGTTGGATTATTCTTTTTTTCTGCGATAACCGAACCATTCTCTCGCGTGTCGACGGCCACTTCGACAGACATGCCGGGTAAAAGATGTACATTTTCAGAACGGGCGGGAACTTTGATCCGTACGGGAATGCGTTGAACAATCTTTGTGAAATTACCCGATGCATTTTCCGGGGGGAGGAGGCTGAATTGAGCCCCTGATGCAGGGGCTATTGACTCAATCTCGGCGGACAATTTGATACCGGGGTAGGCATCCACAGATAAGGATACGCTTTGTCCTTGATGCATCTTTTCAATTTGTGTTTCTTTAAAATTGGCTTCGATCCAGACATCTTTCACTGGAACGATTGCCAATAATGGTGTGCCGACACCAACGAATTGTCCTTGTCGAACGGAGCGATTGCCGACAATGCCGTCAATCGGGGATCTAATAATTGTGTTTTCCAGATCAAGCTTTGCAAGCTCAAAACTGGCACGGGCACGATTGGTTTCTGCTTGTGCTTCATTTTCCTGTGCGCTTAAAACGTCTAGCTTGCGCTCGGCTGCCAACAGGCTTGCTTGGGCACTATGCAAATTTGCGCGCGTGCGTTGCACGCTTGCTTGATCGTTGTCATAGGTGCGTCGGCTGGCGGCACTGCGTTTCACAAGGTCTTTGGATCGTTGGAAATCTTTAAGGCTATGATTGTGTTCAACGGTTGCAGCTTCGACCTGCGCACGCGCAGACTGGATAACGGCGCCTTGCATCTTCAATTGGGCCTGCACGATTTGCAAGTTGGCTTCTGCCACTTTTACCGAAGCCTCTGCCTTTTGAACGGCGGCTTCATAATCCCGTGTATCCAGACGCAAAAGGACGTCACCTGCTTTTACATCTTGGTTATCATTGACACTGATATCGGTGACGTAGCCCGATACTTTGGGGCTCAATCGTGTGATTTCACTATGGACATAGGCATTGTCAGTTGTTTCGAAATGACGTGCTTCGATCCACCAGTAAGCGCCACCGGCAATGGCACCACCAAGGGCGAGGGCCCCAATGAGAAGAGCTTTTGATTTTTTTGCCTTGGACATGAAGGGGGGTAACTCCAAATAAACTAAACCGTCTAGTTCAATAAATTGATGCGAAAAAGAAAAATGTCAATACTAAACTGTTTAGTTTAGTTTGCTAATTTTTAGGATTTGAGTATAGTTTACGAAAAATCACTGTACGGTATATGAAGTATGTCACTAAACACGAACAATAAAAAAACTCGCCGCTCAAAACGCGATATTGTACTGGATGCAGCGACACAAGTGTTTCTGGAATCTCCGTTTGCGGCTGTCAGTGTGGATTTGATTGCCAAGCGTGCCGGAGTATCCAAAGCAACGATTTATGCGCACTTTAACAGCAAGGTAAATTTGTTTGAAGAAGTGATTAACCGCCGGGCGGAGACTTTTTGGCAAATTCCTGAAATTCCTTCGCGCATTGAAGAAACGGCAGATTATTTGCGGACGCTCGCGACATTTTTTGTTGAACAGTTGACCAAGAAGGAAACATTGGGAATCTTTAGACAAGTGATCGGTAGTGCGACCAGTTTCCCTGATTTGGCGGAAGTTTTCTATCGTGCTGGTCCTGCGCGGGGCATTGCAATTTATGAACAGCGATTTATGGAATTGGGGCAGTGCGGTTTCCTTAATGTTGAAAACCCACGGTTAGCGGCGGAAATGTTTATGTCCATGTTAAAGGGGGGGAACCATATGCGTTGCCTTCTGCAAATGACGGATGGTTCGATTGGCGTAACTGAGATTGTTGAGGAAACGGTTCGTATAATGATGACATCCTATGCACCTAATGGCGCGCCCTAAAATGCCATTCGTTTGGTGCGATGGTATTGACAAGTGCTTCTTTTAATGGTGCGTCAATTTCGTCTCCTGCCGGATCATAAAGCCCGCAAAGAGATAAGGCGCGATGTTTGTTTATGGATCGGCCAAGGTATTCATACACAACGCGTGTGCAACACGGCATGCGTTCACCACTGCCGGACACACCCAGTTTAAGGCCGTTTAGGCGAGATAGCTTATTTCTAAAAGTGGGGAATAAAATCGTTTCGGTGATTTCGTATCCGGTCCTTGCTTCGTAATCGACTAAGAAAATACGGTCGGTTAGAAAAAAGGCTGCACCGTTGTAAACCCCATGACTAATAACGTTCTTAGAGGCTTCCTGAAAACGCTCAGTTCGTTGATAATAGACGCCGTCTTCCTGACGTTCTATGCAAATTAATGTTCGCAAAATCTTGCCGGGGGAAGAAAGAGAATAATAATATTCAAAATAATATCCCAGATATTTTTCTAGGTTTGAATCCCCTGTGCGATGAAGTTTGGTCAAATGTTCCAGCTCGGGGTAGTTACTTCTTTCAATGGTTTGTGTTCTTGGTTTAACTTGGAGCAGCCGTTGAAATTGATCATGGGGCAAGAGAAATTCAAACTCTTCCATGCCAAAAAAATCGCATAACCGCATCATGGCATTGGCGGATGGTTTGTGCCGTCCGCTCAGGTATCGATTAAACTGGGCCCTGTTTAATTTGAGGCGACGGCAAACCTCGGCGATGGACTTATAATACCCGCATGCAAATCTTAAATTTTTTGCGAAGTGGTCAGTCATGGAAGCAGGCCCTTATGACGTGGTCAATAAATGAGGGCGGGATTATAAAAAAATCCCATAAAATCTCAATATAGCACACTAGCGCACTTTGGCGCACTATTTGCGTCTTTGTGCACCTTTCTGTAACGAGGTGCCAAATTGTCATTCCTTTTTCTTCCGTCTTAAATTGAAGAAAAAACGCAGAGACTTTGCGTTTCTTCAATAAAGGAGGTTTTTCTGTGAGACAACGTATAGAGCATGATCTTTTAGGTGATCTGGCGATTTCTGCGGATGTTTGGTACGGGGTGCAAACACAACGCGCCGTCAATAATTTTGCCATAACCGGGATACCGATCAGCCACTTTCCTGAATTGGTCAAGGCACTGGCGATGGTAAAATGGGCGGCTGCAAAAGCCAATGGTGATTTATGTTTGTTGGATGAAGATAAAGTGGATGCCATTGTTGCGGCTTGTCGCGATATTTGTGAAGGGCACCTTCACGACCAGTTTGTTGTTGATGTTATTCAAGGGGGCGCCGGGACATCAACCAATATGAACGCCAATGAAGTGATTGCAAATTTGGCGCTGGCAAAACTGGGATATCAAAAAGGGGATTATAGACATCTACACCCCAATGATCATGTCAATCGATCTCAGTCGACGAATGATGCCTATCCTACGGCCGCCTGTCTTGCAATTCAATTTGCTGTGGACCCTTTGGTTGAAACGATCTCAAGCCTGATAACAGCCTTTTATAAAAAAGGAACCGAATTTAAACAGATCGTGAAAATGGGGCGAACCCAGTTACAAGATGCTGTTCCCATGACTTTAGGCCAGGAATTCGAAGCGTTTGGTGTGACGCTGGGAGAAGACATATCGCGTTTGCGTGAAGTAACAGCCTTACTGTGTGAAGTGAATTTGGGAGGGACAGCCATCGGGACCGGTATCAATACGCACCCTGAATATGCGAATTTGGCTGTGGAGCATTTGGTGTCGATTTCTGGGAAAGAGATGAAGCTGGCGGCAAATCTTGTTGAAGCCAGTTCCGATATGGGCGCGTTTGTTGCTTTTTCCGGTATTCTCAAACGGTTTGCGATTAAGTTAAGTAAAATTGCCAACGATCTGCGATTATTGTCAAGTGGGCCGCGTACAGGGATTGGTGAAATTAGACTACCGCCGATGCAACCGGGGTCTTCTATTATGCCGGGCAAAGTTAATCCGGTTATTCCTGAAGCGGTTAATCAAACGGCTTATCAGGTCATTGCCAGTGATTTGGCGGTTACCTTGGCGGCAGAATCCGGGCAATTACAATTAAATGCGATGGAACCTGTTATTATTTATAACATTTTAAATTCGATAAAAATGTTAAAAGAAACCTGCTTGATGTTTGAAACACGCTGTATTCAAGGTATTCAGGCAGATGAGGAACGATGTGCTTATCTTCTAAACCAAAGTATTGGTACAATTACGGCACTGGTCCCACATATTGGATATGCAAATGCATCTAGAATTGCCCAGACAGCGCTGCATACGGGTGAAACGGTCCGCTCCCTTGTTGTGAATGAAGGGATCTTAAGTGCTGAGGAGTTGGATAAATTGCTCAGTCCACAATCGATGCTGACACCGCAATTTGTGCAGTAGGGAGGTCTAAATGAAAAAACCACGTATTTTAATTGTGTATACAGGTGGCACGATCGGTATGCGTCACACCGATCATGGTTATGAACCTGTCGAAGGGTTTGCAGACCTCTTAACACGTCGATTAGAGGGACGGACATTAACCCCTTTGCCGGATTATGATCTGATTGAGTTTGATAATCTTATTGATAGTGCAAACCTCCATCCAACAGACTGGACGAAGATTGCCGGAACGATTATTGCCCATAAAGATCAATACGACGGTTTTGTGATCCTACATGGTACCGATACGATGGCTTATACGGCATCGGCGCTTTCTTTCATTTTGTTGGGGTTGAATAAACCCGTTATTGTAACAGGTGCGCAAATTCCGTTGATTGAGTTGCGAAATGATGCGTTTCCCAATGTCGTGACCAGTTTGATGTTGGCGGCAGATTATGACATTCCGGAAGTTTGTTTATATTTCAATGGTCGCATTATGCGTGGAAACAGATGTCGTAAATTAAAAAGTGCCGGATTTGATGCGTTTGATACACCCAATTTTCCGTGGTTGGGCACTGTGGGGATCAATATTGATATTCGTTCAGAACTTTTACTGAAGAAAAAAACACCGGATTTCCATCAAAAAGAATTTCAGGCAAATTCCGTTGCGATGCTGCAACTTTATCCTGGAATTGATGCGCGTATGTTTCGAGGGATGCTGGATAGCGAAGATCTAAAAGCGCTAATCATTTTGTCCTATGGGGTAGGCAATCCACCAAACAATAATAAAGGGCTCATTGATTTCTTGGCGGAAGCTCATGCCAAAGGCTTGGTTGTCCTGAATGTCTCACAATGTATTGAAGGGTCTGTGCATCAAGGTGCATATGCCACAGGGGAGACCTTTAATCAAATCGGTGTTGTCCCTGCTTTGGACTTAACCTTGGAAGCAGCCTTTACGAAGTTGCATTTTTTAATCAGCAAGGGATGCAAGAGTGATCTTATACGACGTGAATTGCTGGTGCCTTATTGTGGGGAATGTAACCCCGTGTGATTTAGAATTGTAGCTTTTGTAAAATAATTAAAAATTATCAGGCGGTACATCTCAGGTGTATCGCCTCTTTTTTTATATGAAAACGTTTTATCTGAAATGGTGCAATGTGGTGCGTATTGTGCAACTGATAGCGTAATAAGTGCACCATTTGCAAAATTCTAGAGCCCGACGCACTCGTCTATAAAAAATTATAGAAAATAAAAAGAGGCGACTTGTTGGGATTATTGCAGTTGCGAACTACTTAACGCAATTTTATTCTGAATATTTTAAATGAATGGAATAAAGTTCGAAAAAAGTGTGGTTTTACTGTTGATAAAACAAACAAATCCAAAGCCCGCTCTAGTATGCTTGTTATCTGTAGAGATTAAGTTTCAACTGTTCATTGAAGACGTTTCAGTTGGATGGCGTGATTTCTACGGACATTAAAATAAATGACGCAAGCTATACATAACTGCGAATTTAATCAAAACATGGAGGTGTTCAGTTTTACATGCCGGTCTTTGATCTGGAAGAAAACTGGATTTCATTTCTTAGGAGAATTTAACTATGAAAAAAACTTTGTCTGTCCTGACGGGCGCATTTGTTGTCACGGCTGTTACAGCCACTGCAG
>NZ_JBLWXN010000016.1:0-36722 GCF_048267425.1 Terasakiella sp. | reverse complement strand
GATCGACCATTTTGTCACCGGACTGGATTTCCGTTTTACTCATGGAGATACGGGCCGGATAGACGAGACCCTGTTGTTCATCTTCAATGGAGTCACGCGATAGGCTGAGTACGTCGCCTTCAATCGTTCCATATTTGGTGAAGGGGAAGCTATCGACTTTAATCTCAACATCTTGTTTTTCATGGACGAAGCCGATGTCTTTGTTGAGAACTTTGACTTCAATTTCCAGTCCACTATCTGCCGGAACGATGGAAAGAAGTTCTTGAGCAGGGGTGACGACACCGCCAACAGTGTGAATGGCAAGTTGTTGAATCTTACCGGAAACCGGCGCAATCAAGGTTTGATGGCGGGTGCGTTCTTTGGCTTTGATGCGTTCCTGTTCCAGTGAATTGGCTTGTTGTTCTGTAAACTTATACCAAACTCGTGCCGTTTTCCATAGTGAATCATATATCAGCCCTTATTGGAATCCCTTACGAGTCAAAAAATCACGGGTTTGGTATTAGAGGTCTGTTAGAGTTTGTCTGACAAGACCATCTTCTACATTCCGTAAAGACCAAGGAAAGCGGACATACATCATCACTGCGAGGTGGATTACCTCTGGAGAGGATTTAAAATATCTAAAATGCTTGTTCATCATGCAAGAATAGAATGAAACACAGCGACCTTCAATTTACTCTGACAATTCCTTGACAAGCCCCCCCTAGATATCAACGCCGGGTGGTTTTACCAAATGATCATCTGGCTGAGACATGCTTTCATAGGCACGCATCAGGTTGCCTTCAATTTCAGCGGCTGTTGGATGCGGGAAGACTTGTTCGATATTGTCTGGAATTGGCGGTCTGGGGGGAAGGCCAATAATTTCAAGATGAGGGGCCTCAACGCTTTCAAGTAATTTGAAGGGGTTTTGATCAACCAATTCAACTTGATTATCTGTTGTGATTTTATAAACCGCATCCAGAAAAATAAGACGTTCAATTGATTTAAGAAAGTCGATGCCGTGTTCGCCGTTTTTGTCTGTCATAGTGCCATGTTCAAAATCAAATTGGAAATCGGACGACATCCCTAAAAAGAAGGCTGTATCAATACCTTCGCCACCCAACATGATGTCATTGCCTTTATCACCGATAAACAGGTCGTTCCCTTTTCCCCCTGCCATAAAATCGTGCCCGTCCCCACCGAATAGGCGGTCATTTCCGTATGTGCCAAGGATTTGATCGTTTTGTTCACTGCCCAGAAACCTTCGCCCTGCTTGTGCATGTTCAAACATTTGTGTGAGTGCATCACGTGGATCAAAGGGAAGGTGATTACGTATAAAGTCGTGAAGTCGGCTATCTGGTCGATCTTGAAAGTCGAAATGATCTATTTCTTCGTAAATCGAAAAATCAATTTGGCTGTCGTAGCGTTCAATTTCTGTACTTATGTTATCGGCATATAAGTCTGTTGTGGACCAATCTGCGATTGTAAAAGATTGGCTGCTTTGCGATGAAACGGAAGAAATATCGTAGGATTGCCACGTCGTGAGGTTGCTCTCCTCGTTATTGGTTGTGGTGTAATATGTACTAAAGTAATTGTAAAGCCGATCAAATCCATCCAGTTGGACCAATTGTTGATAAGGCAAGATAAATGTCTGGTCCGCAAAGATCAGTTCTTCCACATTGGTGGTTTCTACAAAATTGCCATCGGTATCTGTGATTGTGGTGCTCTGATCTTCTGTCCAATGAATGGTGTAATCATTAAAATTACCGTCAAAGACAATACTGTCCCATCCGTCTTGTGCATCTACAAAATCATGCCCGCGACCCGCCATGATCATATCCTGTCCCGCGCCGCTTAGGATGATGTCATTGCTGTATCCTGTGCTTATGATACGGTCATTGCCAAAGCCCGTGATGATTTTGATCGTGCCATAGTTGGGGTAGGATGTTGTCAGGGATATAAAATTATTACCGTCGCCGGCGTTAATCGTATGAGAAACTGGATGCGAAGAGGTTGTTTTTTGTTGAATTTCAACAATGTCGCTGCCTGCATTTGTATGAATATCTGCCGATAAAACATTTGTCAGGTTGATATGTGTAGGCATAGTCCCTTGAAATTCAGTCGAGATTTTCGCAACATCGTGTAAGGTGACTGATCCACCATTGTCACCGGTGATGATATAATGTTCATCCATGCCAGATTGTTCACTAAATGCATGCTTAATGGCGATATTCTCTGAATTGGAGATATAGCGTTTGGTGATATCATTTTCTGTAGATGTCGGAAGATTTAAATTCAGAAAAGAAAAACCGTTTTTCAAGACGGAATCAAAATATGCATTGAAGTCCATATTCTCGCACCTAGACAAAGTCCAGTAGAAATAATCCACCAGATGACCGCAGGAATAGCCACAATGTGGCCGTCAACTTTTTGTATTTCCTGCCTTTTTTCATAAAAAGCAGGCGATGCCCTAGAGTGCGAGCAAGTTCTGTGCTCGACGAAGGCATTATTGTTATTTCGTCCGAAGAGATCAATAGGAAAAAATTGCCTACAAAAAAAATTAAAAAAGTGCGCCAGTTTTTTCAAAGCTCATGCGTGAGAAGGGTATGCGAGAAAAATCGCTATGTGAAGATAACGGGCAGGGCCACCGGTCCCCCGTTGTGACCCTAGAAAAGGAGAATGACCATGCCCGTCATTACAACCAATACCGCGGCCAATACCGCATTGCGTTATTTGAATGATAATACTGATGCGCAAACAGAAAACCTTGCACGCATTGCCAGTGGTTCGCGTATTACAAAATCTGCTGACGATGCAGCTGGTTTGGCGATTGGTACGCGGATGCAAACAGATGTTGCGACGCTGGAACAGGCCCGGACCAATACGGATCACGGTGTGTCGGTTCTTTCAACCGCGGATGGGGGGATGTCCTCGATTTCAGATATTCTGCAACGAATGAAATCCCTGTCTGCTCAATCGATTTCTGGGACGGTTTCAGCGACTGAACTGGGCTTTATTCAGGCGGAAATTGATGCGTTGGTCACCGAGATTGATGATATCACTGCGGCAACAGCGTTTAACGGTCAGGCGTTGTTGGATGGGACGAATAATTTCAGTAACGGGACAGGCGTTCTGTTTCTGGCTGGAACGGAATCAACAGATACATTAAGCGTGACAACGGCTGATTTGACAACGGCGACACTGGTTGTCAATGCGTTGGATGTGGAAACGGATGACGCATCACGTGCGGCTGCGATGGATGCAATTGATGCGGCCATTGATACAGTGTCCTCAGCACGTGCAGATGTCGGGGCGCAAATGTCACGATTTGAATATCGCGCTTCTATGCTGGATACCTCGATTGAAAATATCGATGCAGCACAATCGGCGATTATGGATGCAGATATTGCGGCTGAACAGGCGCAACTGGCTTCAAACCAAGTCAAAACAGATGCGGCAATTGCGGCGTTGGCACAAGCCAACCAACTGCCAGAAGGCCTGATGGATCTGCTTCGTTAAACGATTGATCCTAAAGGAAGGGAGATCTCTTTCGATGCCCGCCAGAGGTCTCCCGCACCTTTTGCCCGTACTTTTTTGAATGAGGGTTAGAATATGGTAGATGATGTCTCTTCGACTTTGGTAACAACGTCTTCAACAACCTACATCAGTGGTTTATCAGGGTTTGACAGCAGTGCCCTCATTGAGGCCGCAGTTCAGGCGAAACTTGCACCGGCTTATGTGCTGGAGGCTCGTGTGGAAGAAGATGAAGCGGTCTTGTCATCCTATTCTGAAATGGCCAGTTTACTGGAAACATTGGAAGATACCTTAAATGCGCTTCGTAACGAACCTGGTACACTCAGTGATCCTAGTGTGTTTGAAAGTCGTGCGGCTTATCTCAGTTCCGATGATAGCTCGACACCTGGTAATTATTTCGGGGTTGTTGTGGATGAAAATACGGAACCAACCAGTTACGAAATTCAAATACAGCAATTGGCAACAGCCCATAAAATTTCCAGCGATAGACAATCCAGTGAAACCGATGCTTTGGGCTTGGACGGTGTTTTCAGTCTTGGGACTGGAAGTTCAAGTGCTGATATTACAATTGCAGCGGATATGAGCTTGGAAGATGTTCGCAACGCCATAAATGACAGCAGTGATAAAAGCGGTGTAAGTGCTTCGATCCTGCAAGTCAGTGACACGGAATTTATACTGGTTTTGAGTGCCAGTGAAACGGGGCAGGAAATCTCACTTAGCAGTGTAAGCGGTGAGGATATTGCACAGAATTTGGGGATTTTGAATACAGATAGCAGCGTTAAAAATGAACTGCAAACTGTACAGAATGCGATTTTAAGTGTTGACGGTGTTCAGGTTGAACGTTCCACCAATTCAATTGATGATTTGATTGAGGGTGTTTCTCTTGATTTGTACGGTGCCAATCAAGATGCGACGTTTACACTTGAACTTGATTATTCCTACAGTGACGTAAAAGAAGAGCTTCTGGCTTTTGTAGATGCTTATAATGCCTATCGGGAGTTTGCTCTTATCCATCAGGATGTGGATAGCTCCGGTAATGTGAGCGAGGATGCGATCCTGTTTGGCGACGATGTGTTGCGTGGTGTCAATAATTCCCTTTATGACAGCTTGAACGATACATGGGATGTCGATGGTGTGACCTATTCACTCGGGTCCCTTGGCATTACGTTTGACAGTGAAAATGCACTGGAAGTCGATGAGACCGTCTTGGATGCGTTTTTACTCGACAATATTGATGTGGTCGCCGAAATGTTCGAGTTTCAATATGAAAGCGATGACGAAAATCTGATGGTGTTGTCACGTGAAGGGCAAATCGCAAGCGGGAGTTACGCACTGGATATTTCGGTCGATGGAGGGGGGGATATTACCGGAGTCTCCGTCGATGGTGATGATAGCCTGTTTGAAATCGATGGGAATACTTTGACAGGTGTGGCCGGAAGTGAAGTTGCCGGGATGGTATTCGTTTTTACCGGAACAGAAAGCTCAACGGTCAATATTTCGTTTTCTCAAGGGTTTGCAGACAGCCTGTATAATGAATTGGACGAGTATACAAACGTTGTGGATGGCAGCTTGACCGAAGCCAAACGCGCCCGTGAAGAGAGAGTAAGTAACGCAACAAGCGAAATTTCCAGTATTGAAAGCGCAGCCGCAGCAGAAGAAGATCGCTTGATTACTTATTATGCAAATCTGGAGGCAAAAATTGCTGTGGCAAATGCCTTGTCCGATTATCTGGACGCCATAACTTCAAGTGATGATTAGGACATAATATGAATGATTTATATTTAAAGAATGGTATCTCGGCCTATAACAAGGCGGCCGCTAAAATGCCGCAGGCCTCCAATGTTGTTGTGTTATATGACGGGGTTTTGCGTCATCTCAGCGATGCCCGCAAAGCGTTTGAAAATCATCATCATGGTGATATGATGCGATCGATCAGCAAGGCAAATGGCATTTTGCTTGGCTTGCAACAGGTCTTGCGTGCGGACCTTTCTCAGCCTTTGTTTGATAAACTGGATAGCTTTTACGGTTCCAGCATTATTCGAATTTCACAACAACCGCAAAAAAAGTTTGAAGATAACCAATTTCGCAGTCTATTGTCGGCTGTTCGCAATGTGCGTGACGCTTGGGCCGAGGTTGCCGGAAAATCACCCCGTAGTGGACTGAAAAACACGGCACCCGCTCTTAATCCACAGTCGCCTAATGTGCGGATTATGGGTTAGGGTATGACCTTTCTCGCTGCAACGTTAAATGGCCGTATAAGCGCCCAAGGGCGGCATGAGCCAATAGATAAGGCACAAGATCGAGTGAAAAAGGTATCCACATCGCAAGAGGCAGCTCCCTTGGCTGACATGGATGATGCGGACCTGATGGATCGTGTGGTTGCAAACGATCAACAGGCTTATCGTGAAATTGTAAAACGTTACTTCGAGAAAATGTATGCACTTGCTTATCGAATGGTGCAGCAAGGTGCAGATGCAGAGGATATTGCACAGGATGTCTTTTTTAAATTGTGGACCAACCGTGAAAACTGGCAACGCGAAGGGGCGCAGATTTCGACTTGGCTTTATCGTGTGACCCTTAATCGCAGTATTGATTTTAAACGTCGCCCTGTTGGGGAAGATTTGGATATGGCTCCCGAAGTTGAAGATCGTAGCCCCAGTGCGGTGACTTTGATCCAACGATCACAAACCAGTCGCCTTTTAAAAGAGGCGACATCGAAATTGTCCGAACAACAACAGGCCGCCTTAGCCTTGTTTTATCAACAGGAATTATCCAACGCAGAAGCCGCGCAGGTCTTGGGTATCAAGGTCAATGCAATGGAATCATTATTGAAAAGAGCAAGACAAAAGCTGCGCGAGATATTAAAACATTCATCTGGTGAAATGTTGGAGACGATGAGAGAATGACGTTAGACGATTTTCAAGACCTTTTGGATACGTTTGGTGCTTCCCCTTCGGCATGGCCGCAAGATAAGCGTGAACAGGCTTTATTGTTATTGAAAACGGATGATCAAGCCGTTTTGATGCATGAAGAAGCGCTGATGCTGGACAGTGTTTTAGCAGGGGATCCTGCTCCGGTCCCCAGTCCAAATGCAATGGAAAGTCTATTTGAAGATGTGGCCCGTCATGCTCTTGCTGAAGAAAACCGTGGAACTTCACAGGTGTTTACGGAAGCACCTACGCTACAGTTTGGGCGAATTGATCGTTTGATCAACTTTTTCACCCGTCCCTCTGCTGTTTTAGGGGCCAGTGCTGCTGCAGGTATTGTGATCGGACTATGGGATAGTTGGCTTGAACCGGCCCAAGACACTTTTTTGTTTGCAAAATTTGTATATTCTGCACTTCCCTTGTAAAAGAATTACAGGATATTTAGGGTGAGTTTACCAATGGACCATAACGAACAAGAAAAGCGAAAAACAATGTGGAGCAAGCTGTTGCTTGTTGCCTCATTGGCTTTTAATGTGTTCGGGGTTTCTTGGTATGTGACGCATGGCTACATGGATAGCAACTTGCCGATTGCACAAGCTCTTCGGGAATTAAAATCTCAGCCTTCGGAAAATGATTTTAGCGAAGTTCAAATGATTGAAAGCATTAGTCGTGAGTTATCCGATGACGGGGCACGTATTATTTTTCAAGAATATGCTTTGAGAAAACCAAAACTTGATAGACTAATTAACCAACTTGACAGTCTGCAAACAGAATTGAAACAAGAAATATCGCGTACGGTTATGCGTGAAAAAATCTTAAAACAGAACCTTGCACAGACATCCGATGTCATGTCACAGAGATTCAATATCATGACTGAACTGGTTGAATCCGCCTTAACAAAACTGTCTGACGAGGACAGGAAAAAGGTTATTTCAAAAAAATAATTATTTAATTTCAATTCATTAAATGGGATAGCCATCTTTTTTTTGAAAAGATGGTTTTTTTGCGCCAGTTTTTTATCGGATCAGCCGTGGAAAGAGTAACGCCACCCCAAGGGGTAAACTCGAATTCACGGAGTGAAATCATGAGCGAAGTTTCTGCAGCCTCCTCAGCCGTTCAATCTTCTACGACGTCAACGACGCAAACATCGGCAGAAGAAAGTTATCAGATGTGGATTTCCATTCTGGCAACACAGTTGGAAAACCAAGACCCGACAGACCCGGTTGATACGACGGAATATACCAACCAGTTGATCGGTATCTCTCAGCTGGAACAGCAAACGTTAAGCAATGAAACCATGTCCAGCTTGTTGGTTTCCCTTCAATCGGTCGAAAACGATACGTCATATGGTTATCTGGGGGAAGAAATTACCGCCCTTGGCGATACCGTCCCGCTTTCTGATGGGACGGCAAAATGGATTTATGATCTGCCCAGTGATGCCAGCAGTGTTGAGCTGGAGGTTCAGGATACCGATGGCAATGTTGTCTATACGGTGGATGGCGAAACATCATCAGGCGTACATACCTTTACTTGGGATGGGACCAGTGATGATGGGTCAATTGCCGAAGACGCGCCTTATGTCCTTGCCATCTCTGCCTATAACGATGAAGGGGAACTTCTGGATGTGACCCAATACGTCCAGGGCACGGTCACTAATATTGCAAGTGACGGCACGGAAACCTTCCTTGTGATGGATGGGGTGTCCGTATCGAAATCCACGCTGGCTTATGTGCCCGGCGTCTGATCTGCGTAAGTTTTTTCAAGGAGTAAGAAGCCATGAGCACCAATTCAGCCCTTTATACCGCCACGTCGGCCTTAAATGCGCAAAGTACCAATCTGTCGATCATTTCAACCAACCTCGCTAACTCCAGCACGGTGGGATACAAGGAAAGCTCGGCCTATTTTTCAACCCTGATTACCGATCCTTATTCGTCATCGGCCAGTTCTTCCGGTGGCGTGATGGTCAGTGCACAACAACATATTGATCAACAGGGATTAATCGAAGCATCCAGCAATTCCACCGATATGGCAATCAGCGGGGATGGTTTTTTTGTTGTGACGGGGGCACCCGATGAAGATGTGTTTTATTACACACGTTCGGGCAGTTTTTCCACGGATGAAGATGGTTATCTTGTCAATCAGAACGGATATTATCTGCAGGGCATGGCTGTTGATTCCGAAGGGAATTATATCAATGGCAACAATGGTTCTGTTTCTAGTCTGGAACCGATTAATTTAAATGCGGTGGCTGGGTCGGCAGAAGCGACAGAAAATGTCTCTATTGTCGCCAATCTGCCAGCTGATGCCGAAATAGGTGAAGTTTTTACCACGTCTTCCGAAGTGTTTGACAGCCTTGGCGTTAGTCATACAATTGATTATAGCTGGGAAAAAACAGCGGAAAATACATGGTCGCTTTCGTTTTCCGATCCGGTTTTAAGCTCTGATACCTCCCAAACAACAGGGACAGCGGCGGGTGGCCCAGTGACGATCACCTTTAATGAAGATGGTACACTGGCTTCAACGTCGGTAGATCCCGTCACTGTCAGTGTAACCGGCTGGACTACAGGGGCCGCAGATAGTGTTGTGACTTATGATCTGGGAACTGTGGACGGTACTGACGGTCTCAGTCAATTTGCCAGTGAAAATGGCGATGAACCGACAATTTCCATCACATCGGTTTCACAAGACGGCTTGCGTTTTGGTGAATTTGAACAGGCCTATGTGGATGAAAGTGGGATGGTGATTGCTGTTTTCGATAACGGCCAAAACCGGGCAATTTACCAAATTCCGTTGGCGAACTTTAATAACCCCAATGGATTACAAGGTTTCAGCAATAATGTGTATGCGATGACAGTTGCGTCCGGTGATTACACGTTGAATATTCCGGGCTATGGCGGTGTTGGTGAAATTCAGGGCTATGCCTTGGAAAGTTCTACTGTGGATACGTCCGAAGAATTAACCGATATGATCATCGCCCAACAGGCCTATTCCGCCGCATCCCAAGTCGTCAGCACCACACAGGACATGTTTGACGATCTGATGAGCGCAACACGTTAAGGAAGGAAATAGGCAAATGACCAAAAGAAGAACTCAAACGGAACTCGCGTTGGATGTGAAAATTTCCGGGGAAAACTTACGTATTCTGCAACGTGCCTATGCGGTCTTTGGGGTTGAAGAGTTAACGGCACAGACGGCTTTGGAAGCTGCAAAAAATGTGCGTCAACAAATGGCTGACATGCCGCAGGACGTTCGTTTATGTAAGCAACGCGACATTCTTGCACTCATGGATGATCTTAATCGTTTACGTGAAGGTTTACGTGCTGAACAAGCCCGTGTGGAAAAACAGATTCAGCAACAAACACACAATAAACGTGCCAATGTCGCTTATATGGTGGGAGAAACATCATGTCCCAGCAGGTGATGTCAGAAACCGCTCACGTGGCAGATTTTGATCGTATGATTGAACGTTTGACAGAGATCGTTGAAATCGAAAACGAAGCATTGAAATCTGGAAATATTCATACTTTGCAATCCTTGCAACATGAAAAAGGGCGTTTGTCTTTCTTGCTGCGTCGCAAGTGGCAGGACTACAAAAGCAAATTGAAAAATGCCGATGGTAAACGCCAGAACGCATTTTCGCGTTTGAGCGATAAAATAGATTACTTAAAAGAGGTCATGCAGACTAACGCGCAATTGTTGACCGTGGCTAAAGTGCGTAGTGCTAACCGAATTGAAGCCGGCATGCAGGCCTGGCGACGCCATCATGAAGACAATGCGACATCTTATGGGGGAGACGGTTGTTCCGAGCCTGCACAATATGGCCCCAATATTACTACATCCCGCTTGATCTAACAAACTTGAATGGATCGCAGGAAGGATAAATCATGGACATACGATCAGCATACAGTGCTGCCCTCAGCAGTTTAAATGCAACACAATATGCATCGTCAATTACATCGACTAATATTGCGAATGCCAATGTTGAAGGCTACAGCGCGCAACGGGTGAATACGGCGACAACCTATTCGGACGGTTCAGCGGTCGGTGTTGGTGTGTCTTCTGTATCGGCGTATGTGAATGAAAATCTGTTTAAGTCTTATGTCTCTGCGGTGTCGCAAACCACTTATGCGCAAACAACAGCAGATCATTTATCACAGCTTTTAGATCAATACGGTGCGGTTGATAGCGGCTCGGCGTTGGCGGATTTGATTACGGATCTGGAAACGGCACTTGCAGACCTGAGTGTCACACCAGAAAGCCAAACCGTAAAAAACACAGTTTTAAATGCTGCCGATCAATTGGCATCCACCTTAAACGATTTGTCTTCGGACGTGCAGCAGCAACGAGAAAATGTGGATGGTGATATTGAAAACGCGGTTACGACGGTTAATCAGGCTTTGACTGAAATTGAAGATCTAAACCGTGAAATTTCCGTCAAAACAGCGTTAGGTGAAAATACATCTGCTTTGGAAGATGCACGTGCACAAGCTTTGCTGACGGTCAGTGAAAATATGAATGTCAGCTATTTTACAACCAATACCAACGAACTTCATGTTTATACGACAGGTGGGTTGCCACTTGTTGATAGTCGGGCACACGAATTATCTTATGAATCGACAAACAATGTGAATGCGGTAACATCTTTTGATGACATTACATTGGATGGTCGCGATGTTACCAATCAACTGTCAGGTGGTACAATCGGCGCTTTGGTTGATTTGCGTGATGAAACGATCCCCGCGCGCCAGGAAGAATTAGATGCATTGGCCGGCGCACTTGCCGATACCTTGAATGCTGTTCTGAATACAGGGACGCCTTTCCCTGCACAAAATGGTATAACAGGGCAGGAAGTTTTTGATGGCAGTGATGCGTTTTCTGCCAGTGGGACATTTCGTATTGTTTTAAGTGATGCAGACGGTGAAACGCAATCGGTAACGGATTTGGACCTTTCTACATACGCAACGGTCAGTGATCTGACGGCGGCACTGGATGGAATTGCGGGTGTTTCTGCGTCCATTGATGCGAATGGGCATTTGACGATTTTGTCCGATGATCCCGATCTCGGCATTGCCTTGTCTGAAATGGATAGTGAAGTGGGCAGTGATGCGCAGGGAGTCAGTGATTATTTCGGGCTGAACGATTTGTTCATTGGGGATGATGCTGGAGCCATCAAGGTACGTGATGAGTTGCTGGATGATCCCAGTCTCTTATCTTGTGGTAAATTGAGCCAGGATGCAACACTCAGTGTTGGTGATGTGGCTTTAACAAGCGGGGATGCCTCGGTTGCCTTGGCCTTGCAAGAAGCAATGAATACGACAATCGATTTTGCTGATGCCGGTGCAATGGGGGCGACGACTTTAACATTGGCAGATTATTCAGCCGAGCTTTTGTCCAGCTTTGCATTGGAAGTTTCCAGTGTAGAAACGCAGGCGGAAACCAAGGGATTAATTTCTGAAACACTAGCAAGCGATATATCAAATGAGTCCGGTGTCAATCTGGATGAAGAAGCGGCACGTTTGACCGTATTGGAAAATCAGTATTCCGCATCTGCCCAGATCATTCAAACGTTGAACGATATGTTCAGCAGTCTCATTAGCGCTGTTGCCTAAAGGGGAGGGGAAAAGATGACACGTGTCTCCACATTTGGCCAAAATGATTTTGCGGTAAATAGCCTGATGAAGGTGCAAAGCTCTTTGTCACGCGTTCAGATGCAAGTTTCGACTGAACTCGTGTCGGATAGCTACAAGGATATTGCAGGCGATACAGTTATCCTCAAGGCGTTGGAAGGGGATTTGGAAAAATCCAACAATATGGTTTCAAACGCAGAAACAATTGCGGCGCGTGTTGATACTATGTACGGCGCTGTTGGTAATATGGTCGACATTTTGGCGCAATTTCAGGTGACCTTAAGTAGTGCGATTAGCGGCGAAACTGCAGAAAGTGCAGCTTTAAATGAAAATGCGCAAGCGGCGCTGGACAGTTTTGTTTCACAAGCAAATATCCAAATGAGTGGGCGTTACTTATTTGGTGGCAGTAATACGGCAACGCCACCGGTTGATGTTTCCGATCCGCCCTATAGTGCCCAAACGTACCCGTCCGTTGAAAGTTACGATTATTATCAGGGCGACGAACAGGAAGCTTCTTTTTATACCTCAGATAATGACAAAATCACTTATGGGGTGACAGCGTCGCAAAGCGGATTTGAAAAGTCCATACGTGCCCTTAGTCTTGCGGCAAATGCGACGGAAGCGCCTGTGGATCAAGATGCATTGCTTGAAGCGTATGATCTGATAAATGACGCGTTAGATGAATTACTGGTCGTGCAAAGTGGCCTTTCAACAACGGCATCAAATCTTGAAAGGGAAATTGATATGGAACTGGACTATCAACTGACACTGGATGCCATGATCGGGGATATCAAAAACGTCGATCTGGCGGCCGTGATCGCAGAACAAGAACAACTGCAAGTGCTTTTGGAAGCGAGCTACAATGTGACCGTTTCCATGAGCAAAATGAACTTGTTTGAATTCCTGTCCTAGAGAAACGGCCCCCAAAAAACTGGACAGGGTGCTAAGGTGGGATAGCCGCTTTCGACCTATTATTCCGTCTGCGAGGGGGGAGAATTCCTATAATCTCAGGCTTATGCGGATGATTGACGAGAAGTTTTTCGAAGAGCCTTGTTATGAGGCTCGTCAGATGGTGCGTTTTCTTTCTTTTTTTGGCGTAACTCCCGCAATTCTCGCACAGCTCCTTGTTTGTCGAGCCTCGCATATTTTGCCTGTTGTGACGCATGCCATAGGGACAACCCTGTCAGGGCGACACCCGCACCAATGTGTGTGCGTTTCCATCCCGGTCCACGAACAAACCCTGTGTAGAGCAAGGTTCCCAATGCAACAACCATTCCCCCAATTGTCAGGGTGGTATTGTTTAAGGGGTTGTTACTTTTTTTTCTCATTTGCAATAGACTTTCATTGTATCCTTTATCGGGCAAGGAAAGAACCAACACCTTTTGTAATAGCGCGCTCCAATAAAGCATGCACAACAGCGCGACCAAAGGCACCACTGACATGACTGACAAGTGGAGGAAGGCTTTTTGTTTGCTTTCGTTCAGTTTTAACCAACCCGTAACGATATAAGAAGCCTGCAGATATCAATTTTTCTTCTATGACGTTTAAAGACATTTGCTTTTCATCATAGAAAATTACGAGGGATCCGGCTTTTACATTTGCCTGAATACGTTTAATTCCCTTTAAGGTCATAAAATGACCTTCTATATCAGCGAGTAATGAAATATCCTCCTTAAGTTGCGTTAATTTGAAACGCGCCCGACCGGGAATATGATGAACACAGCCGTCCATGTGGAACTCCTGACAAAAACATAATAAGATATTAATAATCACTCTCATTTATGGCGTCAAGTTTAGATTGCTTCTAACATGTTTATGTATGTGAAAATATTATCGTTCGCGCACGCCTGATAGGGCACGGGCAAGTACCCCCAATGTTGTTCCATTATGTAACAGAGATGAGACTACTGGTGACGTCCATCCCATTGAGGCACCGACAAATAAACCAGAATTGATTCCAACGGCCCATTTGAAATTGGATTGGATTAGTTTCATAGTATCGCGTGATTTCTCATAAGCTTCGGCTACGCCTGAAATATTATCATCGGTTAAAACGATGTCGGCGCTGGCTCGTGCCAAATCTGCCCCTTGTGGCATGGCAATCCCTACGTCGGCATTTACAAGGGCAGGGGCATCATTAACACCGTCCCCGACAAAGGCCAGCTTGCGACCTTGATCTTTTATTTGTTGGACAATTGCGGCCTTTTCTTCAGGACGTAAATCGGCGTAGACTTCTTTAATCCCCAGTTGTTCAGCCAGCGCATGGGCTTTACGTGCGCGGTCTCCGGTCAGAATGGCAATACGGGCCACACCATTGGCATAAAGACGATCAATCATTGATTTTGCATCTTCGCGTAACTGATCGCGTAATCCGATAACGCCTGTCAGTACGCTATCCATTGAGGTATAAAGTAAAATGAGTCCTTTATTTTCCAGTCGGATAATCAGCTCTTCATATGGGGCGATATCGACGTTTTCATGTTCTTCAAGAAAATGTCGGCTACCGATGACTACACGCTTGCCGTTTACCTCACTTACCATCCCATGAGCGACAATGAAATTCACTTCGCTGTGATTGATATGAGGGAGTTCATGTGCTTTCGCATTTGTGACAACCGCATTTGCCACCGGATGTGTGGAATGTTCTTCGATAGAAGCCACCAGTGCCAGCAAACGATCTTTTGGCCATTCTTGCGGTTGTACGGATTCCACTTCGATTACGTCCAGTTCTCCATGTGTTAAGGTCCCTGTTTTATCAAAAACGACGGTATCAATATCTGCAAAGGTTTCAATCACTTGTCCCCCTTTTACAAGGATGCCGTTTTTCGCGCATTTATACATGGTTGATTTCATTGCGACCGGTGTACTTAGTTTCAGCGCACAGGAATAATCGACAAGAAAGACAGATGCCACACGTGTAAAATCACGTGTTAACAGGAAGGTCAATGCGCCTAGACCTAACGTAATCAAAATACGTTGGTTGGCTTTCTTTTCTGCCTTTTTCTGAGTTTCTGATTTATTTTCCAGCGAGTCTTGAATAAATCGGCTGATCCGTGCCGTTGTTGTGTCATCGCCGACTTTTACAGCACGAATGCGTAATGTGCCTTCTTCAACAATTGTACCCGAGAGCACCCGCATATGAGCTTCTTTATTGACCGGAACGCTTTCACCAGTAACCGAAGATTCATTGACCTGTGCGGTTCCACTGAGCACTTGCCCATCCACGGGGATGGTGTCGCCGGGATTCACGGCAACGACGTCGTTGAGTTTCAATTGATCTGCCGCAACTTTCGTCAATTCGCCATTCTGTTCTTTCCAGGCACTCGTAGGTGCGGGATGTAATAGTTGACGTAGGAGTGCATTGGAATTGTTGTTGGTCTTTGCCTCCAACAGTTCTCCCAGATGGATAAAAAAATTGGTGCTTAAAGCGGTGATCGCATCTCCCCGTGACGTGGCCACTCCAATAGCAATTGCATCCAATAACTCAACTTTGACACTCCCACTAAAAAGAGAGTCGATCCCTTCCCAGATGGTTGGTGCAACCAACGCCCCGGCTAAAGCAAGGCGTTGACCTGGTGTGAGGAATGGTGAGGCCGCAAGTGCTAGGCCGTTCAAACTGGCATGAAAAAAGTGCTTTTCTTCGCTGTTGGATTGCTGAACATAGGGCAGGTTCGTTGGCTCCAACCTGTCTAGAAAGTCTAAGACAGCAAGGCGAGTTTCCGGCTTTCCGTCATAGCGTATAACGACGGACTTAGCCCCTTTGTTTACACGTGCGCTCTCAATACCTTCCATACGTTCCACCAAAGTGGAAATGTGACTGGCATCGATCAGTTTGCGTTGCAACCAATCTATACGCACACGAAGACGTTTTAGTGTTTCATGCACGATTTTCGCTTGCTTATAAACTTTCACACGACAAATCCTGTTTTACGGTCTAAAGGCTATTCTTCAGCAGATGCCGCCGTGGTTTCATCTTCTGCTTCAGCTTGAATTTCTGCCTCGGCATCATTAAAGCGTTCTTTAGCCTCTTCCAGTCCTCCTTTTAGGGCGTTGACAGCGCCAGCGGCTGTGCGAAAGATTGTATTTTGAACGTTTTTGTTGGTCAGCACATATGCGGCAGCTGCGCCAATTACCAAGCCATAGACAAACGGTGGCTTCACCCATGCGCCTGAGTTTTTCATTAATCCTGTAGCCATAATTCTTCTCCTTTATCTTATTTTATTCATTGCCTGCATTTGCGGTTTGAGCTCTGCGAATGCGCCGTCGTTTCGGCTTGGATGGCTCAATAGACACGTTTTCGACTTCTCCCTCAATCACCGTATTTTGGGCTTCATCTGGTTGTGTTTCTGTATGTCTTTCCATGCTGGCCGCATGCAGGAGGGCATCTTCCTGTGCTTTTTTCATCATCAAGAAGGTGCCTGCACCCACAGCGGCAAGAGCAACAAAGCCGATTAAGGGACGCGTACGTACGATGTGGGATGCCACAGACGCTGCGGCCATTGTCGCCGCTGATTTGGCTCCATCTCCCAAGGTTTCGTTAATGGCATCTTCTTGATTGATTTCACCAGCTTTAACCCGCGTGTAGTTGGCAAAGCCACTGGTGGCGACCCCAAGAACAGCACCGAAAGCACTGGCCTTGGCGATCTCGTTGGTGGGGGGAAGCCAACTGTTTGCCGTTTTATTTTTTGCCATATTCTGAAAGATTGAAAAGGCCATAATTGTATCCTCTTATTCTATCGCCAATGCATCTTCGCCAAATAAACGGCGTAAGGCATAATCAGCTTGTTGGTTGCTACCATTTAAAAAATCCTGCCAGATGGAAGGGTCCAGAGTTGTTTTGTCATAGTCAATGATGGCACTTAGCGCTGCCAAGTTCACGCGCACGGATTTTATACCGGGAACAGCTTCCAAAGATTTCTTAAGGTTTGATAAAAGATTTTTATCAAGCTGTTTAATGGCTTTAGTTGAACATTTTAGCCGCAATCGACCAGGAACATGCGAAGGGGTGGATAGAAAATGTCGATTTTCCTGAAGAGTTTTTGCAGTAAGTTGAGAAAGAGACATAACACTCAAATTTATTAATTCTAAACAAGTTATTTATATAGGGTTTGATAAAATATGTCAATTAAATCAATAACTTATAAATGAATATCATTCTCAAAAAATAAGGCAATCATTCTAATTACTACCCCAGATGTTTGAAATGTTACATTTATATGTCTGTACAATTAAAGAAAACACAAGCCAGTAGGGGTTAGCTTGATAATCGCCTTAGCAACTATTTGCTGTTGTTGTACATTCCCAATATCGACTTTAGGGATAGAATCTACGTTATCCCCTGCAAGTTTGTAACTACCATCACTATTGCGACAAACAATTCGTTTGATCATCATAGCCTCGCCTAGTCGTTTTATAATAACGATGTCTCGAACCTCATAAAATCTGCGGGTGGCGGCAACCTTGGTCAAAATAAAGTCACCACAGTGCAGCGTAGGAACCATACTCTGGCCTTTAATTTTTAGGATATGCAAACCGAACATATGTTTCACCAAACAGGATAAATCATTGGGATTTCCGGTGGATAGGGCGCTTTTTTACGCACGGTTTTTATATTCTTCGTGTCCCAAAATATTTCAGCAAACCGATTTACCAGTTCGACCAGTTCTTCTCCTACTTTTCGGTCTACTCCCTGTTTGCAGGCACTGGCCTTCATCATGATTTGGTGAACCACGTCATGCACATTTGGGTGCTGTTCAATTTGGGCCTGCTTGATGTAATCTCCCCAAATAATTCGGACCTCATCCTTTACTTTTGCCGCCTCCAGTTCTTTCAACGCAATGCAGCGCGAAATCGTATTTTGTGTTTGTAGCGGATTGATGTTTTCTTTTTCCGATGTTTCCAGCATGATATCCATCATACGAACAACAGATAATGCAGCCACCTGTGCAGTTCCGGGATCATATACTTTGCAGGGAATGTCACAATGCGCTTTCACTTCGTCAAATTTCACAATTCTATCCATTAGAGAAAAAACTTTATGCAGCATCAGCATGGCTCCTGATGAAATTATAATATGCAAGTGATAGTCATTATTAATTAGATGGTATATTTTTTTGTATTTTTGTCAATGCTGATATTCAGATTTGTTATCACTTTTGTTTGATTGACGCTCAGTCACCTGTAGGAAGGTCTAATCAGGTGATAGGGTTTAATTTTGGGTGCTTTGGAATGATGCGTCGCTATGAAGGTTTGAAAATTTATTCTTGAGCAAGCGGGGAAATCATATCTTTTCTTTTTGGGTTAACGAGATGGGTCCATACTTTGTAAAAGCGCCAGATAAGAAGGACTGATCCGGTTGCAAATCCAAAAGCCATTCCCCACCATATGCCTTTTATGCTCCAGTCTAGTTGGAAAGCGAGGATGTAGGAAAAGGGGATCGCGATAAACCAGAAGCTGCCCATTGTGAGGCTGATAGGGGCATGACTATCCCCTAATCCGCGTAGAATGCCTATTAAAACGATACGTGCACAATCAACGATCAGGCAAATTGCTGCAATCGTTAAAAGACTGACCACTTCTTGTGTGATTGGGATATCCAATTGATTGGAGAAATTAAGAAAAAGAGATGTGATCTCCTGTCCAAAAACAATAAGGCAAAGACCATATATAATCATCGCGCCAGAGCCAAACAGGATGGCTTGTTTACATGAACGTTGCAATGCCAGTTGGTTTTGTTGTCCCATATAACGTGCGATAACGATGGAAATTGCCTCGCTGAAACCAAAAGCCAAACCTGTTCCGATTTCTGCCATTTGTAACGTGATTGCATGTATGGCGAGTTGGGTGGGACCCAAAAGGCCGACGAAAAATGTCAGGACAGCAAAAAATGCCAATGTTGCACATTCAAGGATCATCATGGGCACGCCATAACGAATGATTTCCGGCAGATGTAAAATGATTTGTTGCGGGTCAATGCCTTTAACAGTGAGTGCTGTGCTATTGGATTTGAGGCGCAACCAAAATAATAAGAAAATTGTTTCGAGACAGAAAGTTACAAAAGTGCTGATCCCTAAACCGGCAAGCCCTGAAGCTTCAATCGGTCCCCAGCCGAACATAAAAACAGAATTCAGCCCCATATTTACAAATATGGACACAAGGGAAATCCAAAACAGCGAGGAACCTTGTCCGTTCAGGGAGGCAATGATCCATAAAAAACTGAATAGTCCGGCAACCGGTAAAGTAAGGGTGAGGTAAAAAAGATAGTCAAGTGAAGCCGCTATGAGCCTTTCATCCTGTCCAAAGGCAAGTAAAATGTCATCCCCAATGTATAAGATAGCAATGCAAAGCCCTATAATAATCAATAGGCATCCGACGACACCGATCAAGCGGGCTTGGTAGGCTTTTGGGTTATCTTTCCCTTTATATTTTGAGAGCAAGGGGGCGCAACCGGCGCAAAAACCAACACAAGATAGCATCACAACATGAAACAGGGTTGCTGCAAGAGTTGCTGCGGCAAGCAGGAAACTGCCCAACATACCAGCCATCAGTACATCGGTGACGCCAATGGCAATATGTGCAAGATTGGATAACCCCAAATAAAGTCCTAAGCCAATTAACCCCGGTACTTTATCGTCTTTATGCATTTTCGTGGTTTTCCTTTAGCGGGGCAATAACGTCAATGCGTGGATAACCTTTGCCCGTATCACTGATTTCTGTCTCTACATGATAAACACGTTCGATATTTTGGCTTGTCAGAACGTCGAACGGGGGGCCGCTGGCAACGATGCGCCCCTGCTTTAGAAGGACGAGGATATCGCAATAACGTGCGGCCAGGTCCAGATCATGTAGCGCTGCAAGGGCAATTTTACCTTCGGATTTCACTTTGCCATGAACCAATGCAAGTACACTAATTTTCCAATGAAGGTCAAGTGCGGAGGTGGGCTCATCAAGAAGCAAAAGTTCCGGTTCGCGGATGAGAGCTAAGGCAAGGCCAACCAGTTGACGTTTGCCCCCCGATAACGTGTACAGGGGAGAAAGGGCAAACTGTACAAGTCCCAAGTCTTTGAAAATTCGTTCAATATTACGTGCCAGCTCTCTATCTGAAATGGGTAAGGCGAGCGCGCGTGCAGTACTCCACATCAATTCAGTAGGGGTCAGGGCTGTGGGTGAGGGGGGCGTCTGGGGCATGGTTGCAACTTTGTTGAACCAATGCTTTTGGTCTGTTTCTGCCACGTTCAATTTATCAAATGAAATATGCCCGTCGCATTTTTTTTCACCGGCAAGGCATTTCATCAATGTTGATTTGCCAGACGCATTTGGTCCCAACAAGCCGACGATTGTGCCAGCAGGGATATTAGGCAAGCTGACATCATGCAGAATTGTCTTTTTTCCATAAGTGGTTGAGACATTCTGTACTTTTAGTCGCATCATTGCCTCCTGCTACGTTGGAAGAGAAGGGAAAGGAAAAGCGGCACGCCTACAACAGCGGTTAAAATACCCACAGGAATGATGACTCCGGGAATAAGTGTTTTTGATAAAGTTGAGGCCATAGATAAAAGCAAGGCCCCGCAAATGGCTGCGCCGGGAACCAGCATGCGATGATCTTCGCCTAATAATAAGCGGGCGATATGGGGGCCGACAAGTCCAACAAAACCGATTGTTCCGACAAAGCAGACTGCAAAAGCAGCAAGAATGGAGGACCTGACAATGACCCATGTACGTAACCTTGGGACATTGACGCCCGTGCTCCTCGCATGGGCTTCACCGCCACGCAGCAAGGTTAGTAACCAGACGTGTTTCAGGCTGAACGGTAAGATGATAAAGAAACAGGAGCTAACAATTGCAACTTCGAGCCACCCCGCTTTGGTCAAATTACCGATTGTCCAGAAAACGACCTGTTGCAAAGCATCTTCGTCTGCGATGAGGTGAAACCCCGACGAAATCGCATTGCATAAAAAAACAAGCGAGATACCAAATAAAACAACGGTTTGCCGACTGCCCCCAGATATCCGGACAACAAATAAAACCAGTAAAGAAGCTCCTAAAGCCCCGCTAAGCGCAAGGAAAGGTAAGATAAATTGGGTGGGCAGATTGGGTATGTCCGGGATCAAAACAATGGCAATACTGGCGCCGACAACAGCAGCGGAAGATACGCCTAACGTAAATGGACTGGCAAGGGGGTTGTCCAGAACCGTTTGTGTTTCAATACCGGATAACCCAAGTGCTGCCCCGACAGCCAAGGCAATCAAGGCGTCAGGCAAGCGAACGTCCCAGAGGATGATTTGATAGCGTAATTCCAGCGTATCAGGATGTATCAGTCCTTTTAAAACTTGTCCGGCACTCAACCCAGCTGGTCCGGCGAGAATGTCCAGCCACAAACTAACGAGCAAGGCAATAAACATGCTGCTGAGAACGACAACTCGTCTGCGCGTGAGTTGACTAAATCCGGTATAAAGGTCATTAGAGTTTGTCATGGCGATAGGTCGCAAAATAGGTGCCGTCGATTTCAACTGGCATAAAACGATTATAAAGTGTGTTAAGAGTTTGTTGTGGATCGATATCTTTAAAAAGGGTGGGGTGTATCCACTTTGCCAAGGCTTCCAAAACGACTATATTCAAAGGAGAATTGTAGAAATTGTGCCAAAAACTATGGGCCCGACCATTACGAATTGCATCCATAGCCTGAAATTCTGAAGTGGTAAGATAACGGGTGAGGCTTTCTTCTGCGATTTGTGCTGTTACACCCGCCCCTGTTGTGACAGGCAAGGCACCAGATTCAAATTCCGGGATAGTGCCCGATGCAGTCGCAATCCATACATCCGGGTTTTCAAGCAATAAGAATTCATGCGTATGTAGTGCGGTTGGTCCGGGTGCAATTTTATCGGCAATGTTATTTCCGCCCGCATACTCTACAAAGGGGCCCAGCATGCCGTCGGCCATTCCCCAACAACATTCCCGTCGTCCGGCATGAACTTGTAAAAATACTTTTGGTTTGTCTATTACATTTTCCAGACGGGTGCGGATTGTGTCCATGCGATCCTGATAAAAATCAATATAGGCTTGCGCACGTTCTTCGGCCCCGAACAATTGTCCCAGTATTTTTAAGGACGGAAGGGTGTTTTTTAATGGGTTTTGGCGAAAATCAATAAAAATGATTTTGATGCCGGCCGCTTCCAATTGATCAATCAATTCTTTAGCTTTGCTATTGGGACCATGATCACCCAACCCCAGAATAATGACCTCTGGGCGAAGGTCGATGATTTTTTCTGCAGAGACGCTATCGGCCCCCTTTGTACCAAAAACCGGAATATTCTTTGCCTTTGGGAATTTTGAAAACAGCTTTTGTTCCAAAACCGGGTGCGTCCATTTCAAAGGAGACATCATTCCGACCAAGCCTTCAACAGGATTGTTTTCACGCAATAAGGACAGGGTTGCAATATAGCGTCCCTCACTCAGCCCAAATCTGGAAACGGGTGTCTCTACGGTAACCTTACGGCCTGCGAGATCAATTAATTCAAGTGGTTTTGCCTGTGCCCCGTGAACAAAAAAGACGGATAACAGTGTTACGATGAAAAACTTCAAAACCTTATACCTTCGTAAAAAATGAGTTAGCCCGACCCCATCAGGGCCGGGCAAATGGTGCATAGAACCCTTTAAAAGTCAGCGCGCAGAGAGAAGAGGAAGGAGCGACCGGCTTCTAGCATCGGTTCGACATTGGCAAAATCCTGACCGTATGTTGCACGGTCGGCATAAGCCTGATCGTTCAGGTTATTTCCTTCGAGACGCAATGTCAGGAATTCCAGCTCTTTGGGTTTATATTCTGCATAAAGTCCGTATGTCGTATAACCGTCCAGTGCGGCATTCCCTGCCTTTGTTGTATCTTTGTTTTTCAAGGCGCCATCAATGGTTCCGCCGACGGTGAAGCCAAGATCGTGGAACGTATGTTCAGCTTCTAGCGCAAAAACTTTACCAAGCGGTGCACCTAAGTACTGTGTTGTATCGGAGTCTGATTTGGCAGCTGAACCATCGACCTTGATGGTCGTGTCAGAAAAGGACAGTTTTGCAAAACCGTTGTTCCAATAATAACCTGCACCGACTTCGTACCCACGGGTAATAAAATCATGCTTCAGATGTGGACCGCCGGAATAAGTCGGGTTGCGCACATTATCCGCATCCGTGCGAAAAACACCGAAATCAAAGGTAAAGCCGTTATGTGTAGTTTCGACACCAACGGAGAAGTTTTGTGCCCGCGTTGGCTTAACCTCGTTGTTTCGGTAATCCCATGCCCCCTTATTATAAATAAACCCTTCAGACAAGATGATCCCGCCAAATACGTTGGAGTAACCAGCTTTCAATGTTGTGTTTTCGATTACTTTATAGGCAACGGATGTGTTGCCACTTAGCCCGTTTGTATCAATATCTGTGCCATCTAATCCGGTAAAGGTCTGTGTATCTCCGCGCAGGCCGATTGACCATTTCAAATCTTCCATCGGTTGAAGGCGAGCCTGAGTAAAGAGACCGAAATTACGGGCTCGTTCGTCAATTTCTGTTGTTGAGTTGTCTTGATAAGCGTTCACATCGTTGTAGAAATCCAAACCAGCGGTGATCTTGTTTCGCACATCCAGATGGAAATCATTTTCGAACTTTGCCGACAGGCTTCTGGTCTCCCCGTCACTTCCATAAGGGGAAGGGACTTTTACACTGGATACGCCATATCCGATTGTTACGCGCGGGTCCAGCCATCCTTGGGCATGTTCCATGTTGTAATTGAAGACGACATTCGTTCGTTCTACTGTGTAGATACGTTCTCGTGCTTCATTTCGGTTGGTTAAGTTTTGCAGGTTTGCCCGAAATGGCCGATTTGAATCATCTTTTACAGATTCACCGGATAATTCAAAGCGGTGATTGTCGGCTTCATAAGCAACTTTCCCTAAAAAGGATTTCAGGTTTGTTCCCGTCCCATAGGTCTGTTCCCCAAGCCCACTATCATAATCATCCCCTTTGCCCCATTTGAAGAACCCCAAAGCTTCGAAATCACCAAGACGACCATACATGGACTCGCTGTTGGTAAACGTTTCGCTGTTGGTATCGTAAGTAGCTGTCGCAAAACCGCCAAAGTTTTTATCGGGTGACAGTAAATCATCGACATCAACCGTTTCATAGGCGATCCCACCTGCCAAGGCACCGGGACCCGCATCTGCCGGAGCTACACTGGGGTCTACTCTAACCGCTTTTAACAAGCTTGGGTCGATGAAATTGTTGCCTGAATGGTGAAACACCTTGTTGTTATGACGTGCACCGTCAATCGTAACGGCAAGATTATGTTCTTCGACACCGCGAACAAAGACTTTTTGGGAAGACGCAATTGCGCCGCCAACAGAAACAGCAGCCTCACCGGCAAATACCTTTTTGACTGTTGTTGGATTTCGGCGAGCCAAAACAGTACCTGAGATATATTTTGAATCAACGCGGTCTGCACCGCCAGCATGACGATCAAAATTAACAGCGTCCTGTATCATAATCGGTGATAAGGTTAAAGCGTTGGCATCGCTTGCTACATTTGAGACGACAACAGAACCATCCGGTTTGATTTCAAAATAAAGACCTAGACCATTTGTCAATTGAGCCAGTGCCTGTTGTGCTGTCATCCGTCCTTGTACGGGATGTCCCCGCAATCCCCGAATGGCGTCTCCATGTGCAGAAACCTGTAGGCCTGTCTGTAAAGCAAAGCGATTTAAGGCATCTGACAATGTCTGGGCGGGGATATTAAAATCATACTCTTTGTTGACAGCACTTTGTGCCTCAACTGGTGCTGTTATGACAACTGTACCACTGAAGATCAATGATACGGCAATTGCCCGCAATATATTTTTATTGCGAAGATTGCTTTTGAAACGGCTCATTTAGAAATTCCTTACTCGTCATCTTCATATCATGAGTGCGAATGCGTCTCATTTAAAATTGTGTATATAGAGACGAAATGACATTCAGGAATTTTCAAAAAAATTATATATTTTTATTTTTAGAACTCTAATTGGCAGAGATGACAAGCATCCACGGTGTCATTTGATAGGTTTTAGCGCCAATGGTTTGTCCCACTGCCTTTAGTGCAATATCAGGTTTGTCGAGCAGGTACATCCCGCTTACAGGTTGGTTTTCCAATCCTTCACCGTGCACAAGCACAATGCCATTATAATATCTTCTTAAGGTATCAATGACTTCTCCGGCAGGGCGGTCATTTACGACAAAACGCCCCTCACGCCAGGCAGCAACATAGTCGGTAGAAATTATAAAACGTTTGTATGATCCATCGGTCGCAACGCTAATGCCATCACCCTTTTTTAAGATTTCATCTTCTTGCGTGGAAAAATCGGGCTTTACACGGACAACCCCTTCTTTCACCTTCACAGCAGTTTGGTGGTTAGACAAATTCACATCAAATGCAGTTCCCAAAACGGATATCTGTGTGCCATTTGCCATTACGCGGAAAGGATGTTCTACTTTCTTTGCGACTTCAAAGAAGGCTTGTCCCTCCAATAATTTAACGCCCCGGTATCTATCCGTATAATCTATATTCAAGCGACTGTGCGGGCCTAAATACACGCGGCTACCGTCTGCAAGATTTATAGAACGGTTTTCGCCCTGTCCTGTGCTGAAATCTGCGGTGCCTTTGTCAGTTTCGGTAAAGAGGGCGATAAGAAGTAACGAGGCAGCAATAGCCAATCCTGTCCATTTCTTTTTCTTAAAAAGGTCAATCTTTGTTCCAGGATGGATTGATGTGTTGTTAGTTGTTGTCTGAGGCGCCCATTCATGAGTGAATTCAGGCGTAGTTTCCCCCATTAATTTGTAGGTATGAACAGTCTTTATCCAGTCACGTGCATGTTCCGGTGTTTGATCATACCAACGTGTGAAATCCGCCTTTAATTTCGTATCGTCGGGATTATCTTTTAATGCAAGCAGCCATTCAGTGGCTTTTTCTGGTTCTGTCATTTGACACATACAAATTCTCACTAGACAACAAGTCTTAATATTTAAAAACGCGCTTTCAAGAGTGCCCTGTTTTTTTTTATACACTATAGACGTTTTTACAGAGCCCGTTTTTCAATTTCTTAATCAGTTTATAATTTTGCACTACAATACTCGAGTGCATGTAAAACCAAAGAATGTGCTGTTCCGACGGAAACACCAAGATGCTCAGCGATTTCAGGATAGGTGTGATTGCCAAAACGGTGCATTTCAAATGCAATTCGTGTTCGCTTGGGCAATTCCTGCAAAGCTTGTTTCACGAGCTTTAATTCCTGTTTGGCAGCCAACCTACGTTCGGCAGACGGTTTTTCTTCTTCCAAAAGGCTTAAGGCTGCATTTGAATCCAAATCTCCCCTGCTTTGATCTTTTGCAAGTTTTCGTTGAAGGTCAAAACACTTATTGCGCACGATGCCGTATAAATATGCTAACGGTTCAACAATCTGTTTTTCCTGTGTTGCTGTGACAAATTGAAAATAGGCATCCTGAACCACATCTTCTGCATGAAAGTCATCCCCTAGTATTTTTCTGGCATATCCGACCAGCTCTCCCCTGTGCACAATATATATATCGAGCGTTTCTGTATGGGATTGCATGATTTAACTCATTTTTACGTACACGTTAAATGTTAATAATAATTATTATCAATGCTTAACTACAGTTTTAGTACAAAAATCACAAGAAAAAATTACCAGAGGCGTCCCCCTCTCGTTTAAATTTTAACCTGAAGAGGGGAATTCGAAATTACGCTATGTATTCTGTTGTTTAAGCCTGCTGTTTTTTTGAATTTTTCTGTTGGTGATTATCATAATAGTAAATGCGCTCAGGGTTGTGGCGAACGCTAGGAGAAAAAGTGTGCTATATCCATAGAATGTCACCAACCAGCCACCAATCATTGCACACAGGATCGCAACGATCATATCCGCAGATTGGAACAGTGAAAAATTGACACCGGATTGAGTGCCAAACGACCATCGCATCAGCAACGTATAGAGTACAACGAATTTGGCGGCAGAAAGTAAGGAACATAAGATGTAGAGCGCTTCTATACTGCCTGTGATAGCTGATGAAAACTGAGGGGAAAAATAGAGAGCAGTATAGGAGAGGCTTTCCAGTAGAAGGACGCACAGAAACACCTTCTTGACGTTGATATATCTGATAATGATACCGCTCAGAAATACGGCGCAAAGGGCCGTCATCGTACCGCCACCGGCGGCAAGCAGGCCAAGTTTCTTTAGATCAAGGCCTTGATCTACGAGAAACGGTATCATCATAGCCAGAACGAGGCGAGTACCGATTTGTGAAATTACGACAAACAAAATTCCGTATAAAACGGTCTGGTTTGAAAAGGCATATTTGAGAGAAGGGCGCGAGGTACCTTGTGGCTGCAAGTTTTGAAATAGATTGGACCAGAGCATGAAGGCGGGTAGGGACATGATAAGGACGCAGATCAACAGAATAATTAATGCAAACTGCCAGTCTTGCATGGCTACGAAATAGAGGAAAAGGCCACCGCCGATCAAACCGCCAATATAGGAGCCACCCACCTGCATAATATTGCCAATTCCGCGATTTTTTTCACTCAACTGATCGATTGCCAACCCGTCACTGGCGATATCTGCAAAAGTAGAGAGTAAGGCCATACAAGTAATCAGAGCGAAGATAATGGTTAAGTGATTGAGATCGACGTAAATTAAAGCACCCAACAACAGGGCGGTTAATCCGTACGCACCGACAATCAACAGGGTGTGGTTTTTAAGTGTGTTGGCTTGTTTACGATAGGTTTCGACATATGGAGACCACAGGAACTTTAGTGCCCAAGGCAGCATGACGAGATAAAAAAGACCGATATGAGATGTTGATACTCCCTCTGTACGCAAGATGGCGGGTATGCCTTGCAATGCGAACATGCTGATCAAGCTTTGTATGACATAGGCACCGCCCAAAATGGTGAGCAGGATGCTAAGGGGCGGTTTCAAGGAAAGAGAGCCGGAGTGTTGCACGCAATTGTTCCGTTTGAAGAAGAAGGGAAGGCAGGTAAAGACAAAGAAGAACGTTATCGTGATTTTTAAGGCTTGAACAGCGCGATCCGGCAAAAGCTATTGTGATCGGTATTTTTGATGAGTGTGTCGCGTGCAAGCCAAGGATGGAGGCAAAAAATCCCCTTTGCAGTGATTGCGAACGGATTGCAATAGTGCGCGATCAGCATGCGGTTTTAAGGTGCTGCCTTCTTATTAATATCACGGATATAAGTAAAGCGCGGATGGCACATTCAACATTTTCCAGTCTGATTAATTTGGCGCCGGGGCATCGCCATAAAGTATTTCTGTCCTCTTTTCTAGCGATCTTGTCTGTATGTGCAGAAGTTCTGCCGTATTTATGTGTTTACGGGATATTGCTTTTTCATGGTGTAAGTGAGGTCGACAAGGTCTGGGACTTTGCGTATGCCTGTATGGCGGCTTTACTGGCTCGACCGCTTTTGTTCGGGGCATCAACCTGGCTTGCACATATTGCATCGTTTGATATTCTTTATGAAGTTCGCTTGCGACTGTTAGGTAAGTTGACCCGATTGCCTCTATCGTATTTTACGACCCGACAAACAGGCAATTTAAAGCGGATGGTGAATGAAAATGTAGAAGTTCTAGAACTTTATTTTAGCCACCAATTGCCAGATATGCTGGCGGCTATGGTGATGCCGCTTTTGACATTGCTGTTGTTGTTTTTGGTCAGTTGGCCATTGGCTCTTGCCGCGATTGGTGTCGTTCCTTTGTTGTGGTTTTCCAACTTTTTAATTATGCGGGGGCATGGTGATAAGATTAACCGATATTTCGCATTGCTGGGACAGATAAACGGGGTCTTTGTCGAATATCTACAAGGCCTGGAAACGTTAAAAAATTTACATGACAAAGATGCCCCCTTTGTTCGTCTGGAAGAAAAGACGCAAGAATTTAAAGCGTTTAATGCAGACTGGCAAAAAAGCTGGTTGGCGCCGTGGACTTTGTTCTCTGTCTCGACAGGTGCGTCCTTGTTGTTTGTGATCCCATCAGGTGTGTGGTTGTTGCAATCGGATTTGGTCACGGTCTATGATTTTATGTTTGCCATCCTATGTGTTACGGGGATTGCGGCACCTATTTTGAAGTTGATGATCTATATGGAAATCTTTCTGCGTGTGCAAAAGGTTGTAACGTCTATCAATCTTTTGCTAGAGGCGCCGGAAGACAGGGCAGGTGGGCATATTACGTCTGTTGATGAGCAAGACCAGATCCGTTTTCGAGATGTTGTGGTCTGTGACGGTGACCAAAAATTGCTTGATCACATTACCTTGGATATTCCGCACAAAGGGATTACCGCTGTTGTTGGACTTTCAGGTGCGGGCAAAACGACCTTATTAAGGGCCATGTGTCATTTGTTGACACCCAATAGTGGTAAAATCCTGATCGGGAGTTTTGGACTTGATGATTATCGTCCTGAAGCGGTGACAAGACACATTGCTTTTGTCAGTCAGGATGTTTTTTTGTTTGAAGGTGCAATTTTGGATAATATCCGAATAGGGCGCACAGAAGCGACGGAAGATGAGGTGATCAAAGCTGCCAAGGGCGCTAAAGTCCATGATTTTATTGAAAACTTGCCTCAGGGATATAAGACGGAAATTGGAGAAAACGGGGTGCGTTTGTCCGGCGGGGAGCGCCAGCGCTTGTCTTTGGCGCGCGCGCTAATTTGCAACACGCCTGTTCTGGTGTTGGATGAAATTACGGCCCATGTGGATATGTACCATGAACATCTTATTCAAACAGCGATTAATGCGCTGGTGGGGCAAAAGACGATCGTGCTGTCGTCTCATCGTCTCGACAGTGTTGCGACCTGTGATCATATTATCATGCTGGATAACGCTACGCTGGTGGGGGCAGGTTCCCATCAAGAGTTGATGGCCGACAATAAAATGTATCAACATCTGTGGCAGTTGCAGCAGGAAAACATTGATTGGACATTAAAAACGCATGATGTCAGTACGTGCAACCGAGGTAAGGCAGAGTAATCCGATATGTTCTTCTTTAAATTTCTGGAACTGGCTGGCCCAGACCGTAGTTGTCTGATCCGGGCAATTCTTTACAAGATTTGTGAAAGTTTTTTTGCCGCCTTGCCGTTTGGGGTAGGGTATGTGTGTTTAAGTTTCTATCTGGATGGGAGATATGCGCAGGAATTACTGCCGTTTGCACTGACAGACCGGTTTGCTCCTTTGTATCTGGCTATTTTGTTGCTGGTTCTTTATGGGATGCAGTGGCTCTGTTTCTGGCGCACAAACGTTAATGCCTATGCGGCAGGTAACCGGATCAATACCCGCTTGCGTCTGCGCTTGATGTCCCATTTATGTAAACTCCCCCTTGGTTATACAGAGGCTAAGGGAACGGGGGAAACTTCACATGTATTGATGCAGGATGTGATGGTGCTGGAACAAGTGCCGGGATTGATTTTACCGCGCTTTGTCTTTGCGGTGACGTTTCCTTTTTTTGCGGCTGTGTTGGTGTTTAGTCTGGATTATCGACTGGGGCTGGCACTGGTTTCTGGTCTTCCTTTTGCTATATTGGTGCTGGTTTGGGGGCATCGCAGCATGGCAAACGCCAGCGAGAAACTTCGATGCGAAGGTGGGGTGTTGAATGCGCGTTTGCTGGAATTTATCCGTGGGATTGCCGTGATTAAAGCATTTGGCTTGCTGGAGAATAGGGAAAATCGCTGTTTTCAGGCTGCAAAGGCGTTTCAGGTGGCCTGTAAGCATATGACTTTTCGTTATGTGATGCCGACGTTGGTGTTTCCCGTGCTTTTATTGACGGGTATTTGCGCCTTGGTTTTATTATCAACGTCAGACCTGCTGGCGGGGCAAATGACAGCGTCTTTGATGTTTTTGTATTTCTTTTTGGGGTTGCGCCTGTTTAGTCCTTTCTTGGATTTGATGGATTTTTCGGCCTTGGTACGACAAACCGAAGGGGCTTTGAAGCGGGTGCTGAACATTCTGGATCAGCCGATTGAACAGAGGCCGAAAACGGCTGTGAGCCTTCGTGATCATGCGGTGTCGTTTGAACAGGTCTGCTTTTCTTATGAAGGGCAGGGTGAAGGCGCAAGGCAACAACTTGAACAGGTTTCATTTTTTGTCCCACAAGGGCATAACCTCGGGATTGTCGGTTATACCGGGGCTGGCAAATCGACAATTGCAAAGCTGCTTTGCGGGCACTATTCAGCGACATCGGGTCAAATCAAAATCGGTGATGTTGATATCCGTGATCTACCGAGAGATCAACTGAATGATCTGGTCTGTTACATCTCGCAGCAGGTGGTGTTGTTTAGTGATAGCGTTCGCAACAATATCTCGTTAGGTCGGGCGCATGTTGGGGAAGAAGATGTGATCAAGGCAGCAAAGGCAGCGCGTTGTCATGATCTGATAATGGGTTGGGAGAACGGGTATGGTACCGTTTTACAGAGCGCCGGAGCGCAGCTATCTGGCGGGGAACGCCAACGCATCGCGCTCGCAAGGGCTTTTTTGCAGGATAGTCCGATCCTGATAATGGATGAAATTACCTCTGCCATGGATATTGAAAATGAAAGACTGGTGCAACAGGCTCTTTCTGAGCTTGCCAAAGAGAAGACGGTGATTGTTATCGCGCATCGTCTTTGGACCCTAAAAGAACAAGACGAGATTATTGTACTGGAAAAAGGCCGTTTAATTGAAAAAGGTAGCCATGAAGATCTTCTCTCTCAAGCTACTCTGTATAAACGTTTTTGGGAAATGCTGCGCGAGACAAAGGGGTGGGGGCATGTTGTATCCTGAGACATAGAAGAGTGAAACTTATTGAGAATGATTATTTGTTGCATTATAGTATATTTCATGTTCCCAGATGAAAGTTGCTATGAATGAATCATTTCAATGCAGATGTGCCGAAAATTTCTTCGCTCATTGAAAAGAACTGCCAATTGGATATCTCAATAGAAAATGAGGGATCCTATAAGTTGTTTGAACATGAAACGTCAAATGGCAGTTCTATATGTCTTTATGATGTTTTTTTTGAAAAGCAGTTTTCCGATCGGCGTGTCACTTCACCGATGTTGCAGGTCTGCGTTATGATGGAGGGAAGCGGGGTATCTTATCTAGAAGGATGTACGGCCCCGATCACCTATTTGCCGGGTCATATGTTTTTGTTTTTTTCAACACGGTCATTGGAAGCTACACATTCCAGCCCTGCCATGATGCCAATGAAACTGGTAGAACTTCGGTTTGACGTGAGTTACGGAAACAACATCTTTCCGGATATTTTGGGTGCGTTGAAAAAAGACGCTTTCCTTTTTTGTGATGACAGTGATGAAGGCGTTTGGTTAGCACGTTTTCCGACACCAACGTCTATTCGCTGTTTAGTCGAAGAAATGCATAGTAAGCAGATTGAAACAGCTTCGGATCGGTTTTGGCTGGAGGCCAAGTCTGTAGAAATTTTGTCAACAACGACAAAAATGTTGGAAAAACAAGTGAACCTCAACCGACAGGCTCCGGTTGAATTGACCCGCAGGGAGCGTAAGGCAATTCATCAGGTTTATGATTTGTTGCTCTCTTCTTTAGAAACTGAATGGACGATCCGTCAACTTGCCCGCAAAGCCGGGATCAACGACAATAAATTGAAGCGTGGCTTCAAATCTATTTTTGGAACGTCTGTATATGCCTGCCTGCAACAACACCGTATGACCAAAGCGGCAGAAGCTCTGCGCCATAGTCAAGAGAGTATTACGATGATTGCGCTGGATGTGGGATATTCAAGCCCTGCACATTTTGCCAAAATTTTCAAACGCTATTTTGGCATGACTCCGCGAGCGTATCGTGCGCAAAATTGAGAATAGTTCTTACTATTAACTACCGATCCCTATAGTCTTACACCGACCCCGATAGTTTTGATGGTTTAGCTGATCTAAGAATTGATCAGATTAATGGAAACCGTTGCATGCGGTTATCAAAACAGGAGTTCTTATGCGAAATCTTTCAACGTCGAAAGCTGCCCTTTTGGTGGGCGCCGGGCTTGTTTCGTTTGCCGTACAGGCAACGGCACAGGCTGATGATACCATCCAGTTGGCCCCTTTGTCTGTTACGGCGACAAAGTTGGAGTTACCAAAAGAAAAAAGTACCACTGCTTTGCAGGTGATCAGCGCGCAGGAACTTTCAGATGCAGGTGTGACCAAGATGACGGATCTGGGTCGTATCGTTCCCGGGTTGATGATTAATAAACAGAGTAACAATGCGTACACCTCTTTTTCCATGCGTGGTGTTTTCTCGGCGGATTATTATAATCCGTCCGTCGTTGTCTATGTGGATGGTGTCGCACAGGATCAGAATTTTAGTGACCGCGTTTTAATGAATGTTGAACGTATCGAAGTGCTTCGCGGGCCGCAGGGTTCACTTTACGGTAAAAATGCGCATGGTGGCGTGATTAATATTATCACAAAAGCACCGAATAATGATGTGGCGGGGCAGGTGAAAACGCGTTATTCCTCCCTTGAACGATCATTGGAAGCCGGGGTTTCGACACCGTTGATTAAGGATACCTTGTATGCAAGCCTGACTGCGCGCGGGTTTAGTGGTGGTGGCGAAGCCGACAATTCTGCCACGGGGGAAAAAGAGGTAGATGACAAACGCAGCCGTCATCTTTCAACCCAATTTCGTTTTGCCCCGAAAGATGGCCCCTTTGATGCCACACTCGGGTATCAACATGATCGCGAACATTTTGAAGATGTATTTTATAATGAGTCGGGCTGGAAAGAGAAAGTCGCCACATCCACAATTGGTGATCGTGGCGACCGTACAAGCGATGCCTTGTCTTTGAATGCAAATTATAATTTTGGCGAGTTTAAACTGACATCCGTGACCGGGTACCAGAAACGCGATATGAACCGTATTCTCATGCGTCGGCAAAATGAAGATCAGGAAGTTATTTCGCAAGAACTGCGTTTAAGTTACAAGCCAACCGATGGTGCATTATCAGGTCTTGTAGGGGTTTATAGTGATCAAACGGACTATGAACGTGATGCGGTGTCCTTTTTCTCTGGCAATGCCTATATGACTGAAGTGACGCAAAACAGTTTTGCCGTTTTTGGGGAAGGGGTTTTTGATGTGACGGACCGCTTGGCTCTGAGTGCCGGGGGCCGATATTCAAAAGATAAAAGCGATTTTGATTTCGTTGAAAACGGCGGCCTGACCTTAAATCGAGATGAAAGTTGGACGACATTTACACCAAAAGTGGGCGGGACCTACAAGTGGACGGATCAATTCAATCAATATGTCACGATTAATCGTGGTTATAAACCTGGTGGCTTTAATAGAACCGCAACAAATACAGCGGCGGAAGTGCCGTACGATCCAGAATATAGCTGGAATTATGAAACCGGTTTACGCAGTGACCTATTTGACGGCAAGTTGAAACTGGATGCATCTGCTTACTATATCGATATCAAAGATATGCAGCTTTATAGAGGTGTGGGGGGACAGCAAGTCTTGAGAAACGTGGGGGATAGCACATCAATGGGGATTGAGTTTAGTGCAGTTGCCCACCCACTACAAAACCTTGAAGTGATGGCGGGCCTTGGCCTTAATCGTAGCGAGCTGGAGACATCAAATAATCTGGATGGCAATAAGACGCCTTATACGCCGAAAGTGAAGGCAAACCTTGGCATCCAATATTATCTGGAGACGCAATCCTTGCCGGGCACATTCATTCCGCGGGTTGATGTAAATTATTACGGAAAATCTCATTTAGATGTTGATAATAATTACAGCCAATCAGCTTATACTCTTGTTGATTTGCGTTTGGGTTATGAATGGAACAACTTGAACTTTGCACTGTTTGCGCAGAATGTGTTTGATAAAGACTATAAAGTTTATCAAAGCGGTGCGAGCTATATTCAAGTGGGTGATGGTCGTAATGTCGGATTGGAACTGTCATACGCCTTTTAAGTTCGCTTTCAGCTAAAAAGACCAGATTTCTAGACACCTTGCCTCATTGTATAACCGACAAGGTGTCTACTGTTCTAGGGACTATTCAATCTGTCGTTACTGGGGTAGTTAGGGGTCTGTTAGAGAGCCCTTTTTTGGCCAGTTCGGGAAGCGTCAATTCTTCGCGTAAAGCTTCCAAAGCGACTTTGGCCTTGAAGTCAGCAGAATGATTACGACGTTTTGCCATCGGATAGTCCTTTTAAAAGCGGCTATCCCACCTTAACATCCTGTCCAGTTTTTGGGGACCATCTCTTGTCGTGAACGGTTTTTTCAGTCGTGTCTTTTGTAGTCATGGATTTCTGTTTCATCTTCGTTCGCTTTCGCTCTCTATGATAAAGTCAAAACCCTCTGTTATGCAACTCTCTTAATTTGTCCCACTGAGGCTGACGGGAGACACCATCGCCCACGCTCTGCAAGAAAATTTGGAATAATTTTCACCTTTTGTTCTCAGGTGTCTTGCGAAATCAATAATTCAGGCTATTTCAACATTGAGTCAACAGGAGAGGTGTGAGTGCCCCCTTCTTCGTCTCGTCAGGATAACCCAAAGCGGCCCTTTCTTTTTCGCGAAAGAAGGGGCCGCTTTTTTTATTGGAGAAAATTAAAATGGCAAAACTCAACAAAGCTTATGAGGAACGCGAAACCGCGCGTCTGCGAGAGCTTATGAAAGATCCCAGATATTGGAAGAAAAAAGATCCGGCCTATGTGGATATGATCCGCCAAGGTTTTCAAAACCTCTATGACAATCCGCCGCCTGAAGCACTAGCGGCAGAAGGTAAAGCCGCCAATCAGATCGGAATTAACGGCCAAAATCATGGGCAAGATACGATAGTTGCCCATGTCACGCCGGGTGAGATCGTCATTCCCTTAAGTGCGCAAACACCGCAGTTAATGGAATATCTTTCTCAAACGTTAGGCGATGATATTCTGAAATACACGGTTGGCTCAGGACACGAACAGGAGAACCCGGTCAGCGGTTTGCCCGCTTTTGCAGATGGATATAAGGATCGCTTTGCCGACAATAGTAGCTACTATTTCGGAGGAGAGAGGAAGCCGTTTCAATGGCATTATGAGGATAGAGATGCCAAGAATGTCTATCTGCCGGAGAATGTGAACGATGCCCGGAAATTTGGCAGTCGATGGGAAGAAATGCCAGAAAACCAGAATATCTTTCATGATAATGGTAAAGGTAAAATGGAGCGTAAATTTATCAATCCGGATGGACGTGAGGCAATTTACGACGGTGATACCGGGAATCTCCTAACCGATCTCAAACTTAGGGGGACCTATAATTACGCAAATGCCTGGAACGAAAACAAGCCCCTTAAAAAACCGGGTGATTATCTGGAGTATGGGGCACGTTGGGCTGGTCATGCTGTTTCGGATGTTATTCCTTGGATGATTGGAGGGAATGACCGTTAAGTATAATCCAATTTACGTTTTTTGAGTAAAAACGTTCAAAGCCTTCCATGTCTAGGATAGAATGTTTTTCTATCCTAGACGACTTGAGGGGAAATAATGAATAAGGCTTTGATTCTTTCGGGAATTGTAAATGCACTTCTTTTCCTGCTGGCAGGCGTAAGCCTCTTTCTATACAGGCAAGAAATTGAGTTCTATTTC
>NZ_JBLWXN010000015.1:0-48058 GCF_048267425.1 Terasakiella sp. | reverse complement strand
TACTCCCGTGTTGTCCGATTTGACACGGATCTTCACGTTGTAATCAATTACGCGCTTTACTGCGACGAGGACTTTCATGGAATTCCTTTCTCAGAAGTCGTTTCGTTAACGCCTGAGGCTTTGTTTTTAAGCGTGGGAGCCTACCCTATGCTTATCACGTTTTTCGCATTGCACAATACGGGTTGCAGAAATGAATGTCAACTCATGCAACTGTTGGACAATACCTCTCCTCAGGCAGTGAATCTCCCCAGATTTAACGATGGGCACCCGGTTTCCACAAAACGTCTGATTTCCCCTTTTCATTGAGGAAACGGGCCATGACGAATGCGTGGTCGGATAGTCGGTTAAGATATTGTACACAAAGGGAATTAATCGTGTCACGTTTGGCAAGTTCCGTACAGAGACGTTCTGCGCGACGGCACACGGTACGACATAAATGCAAATGGGCGGATGCGGCACTGCCACCGGGTAATACAAATGACGTGAGCGGGTCGAGTTGATCGTTCATGTCATCAATTTCCGATTCGAGGCGTTTGATCTGTTCATCAACGATACGCAAAGCCCCTTCGCTTTTGCGTCCATCTTCGGGGGTGCAGAGATCGGCACCCAGATCAAACAGGTCGTTTTGAATGCGTTCCAGCATTTTATCGCATTCACCGTTTGTGTGTAATCGGGCCAGACCGAATGTGGCATTGGTTTCATCAACGCAGCCGTATGCTTCGACACGCAGGTCGTGTTTGGCAATACGAGCCCCGTCGCCAAGCGAGGTTTCGCCCTTATCGCCACCACGAGTATATATTTTGGTTAATGTTACCATGGGTCAATCCAGCCTTTTATTTTGGTAAATGTGCAAAAAAAGTGCAGGGCAGACTTTTGAAGTTTTTGGGCTGCGGGTCAAGACTAAAGAGGTAAAAAAATGTTAAGAAGGCGAACAAAATAACATATCGATTGTAAAAAGGTCACGAATTAGAGGTAAGATTGTCATTTCGCGCCATATTGATCAGGCGATAGGTTCCTTTACCGGCTTGTTTGGCCTGATACATTGCGGTGTCGGCACACATGACGAGATCATGGATATCGCTTTCATGTCCAAAGAAACGCACGACGCCGATGGAAAGACCGATTTTAGCGATTTTTCCTTCTTTTTTATAAGGTGTGGAAATGGCGGTTTGCATTTTTTCAACAACAGCTTCGATGGCGCGTATATCTTCAATCCCGTGGGCAATGACGGCAAATTCATCTCCACCCAGTCGCGCGCCGATATCCGTTTCGCGCAGGACATGGCGCAGGCGCAGCCCAACCTGATCAAGAACCCAGTCACCAAAATTATGACCGTAGGCATCGTTAACAGCCTTGAAACCGTCGAGATCAAAATAAAAAAGGACACCGGGACGGTCTGTACGCGCCGCCAGTGCAATCGCATTATGCAGATGTTCTTCAAACAGGCGGCGGTTGGCTAATCCGGTCAAGGCGTCGTGATGGGCAAGATGGGCCAGGGCTTCTTTGGTGTGTTTATGTTCGGTAATGTCGAACGCCCACCAAAGAATGGCTTCCTGCCCACCATATTCGATCAGGCGTGTTGTGATCTGTGCCCAGAAGGGATTGCCGTTCGTGCGCTGACATTGTGTTTCGACATTATTTAGATGTTTGCCCCTGCGGGTATCGACCCAATGGCGGCGATGCATGCGCGGTTCTTTATAGAATTTGCGTGTATCAAAACCGATGATGTCGTCGCGCGGAATTTCATACATCTGTGCCAGTCGTTTGTTGGCAAATAAGAGTTTGAAGGTTTTTACGTGGCTAATACCGATAGCGATGGGACTGGTGCCCAAGATACGGCGCAGACGTTCTTCAGAAATCCGCAAGGCTTCTTCGGCTTGGCGATGTTCGGATATATCCAACATCAATCCATTCCAGACCGTATCACCATTGACCCCTAAATGAGTACGACCACTGGCGCGAACCCATTTGACAGTTTGTTCATTGCGATGGCGAATTCTGACGTCGGTTGTCCACAAATCGCATTCGCGCCCTGCGCGTTCCAGTGTTTCGCGAAAACGCCCACGATCCTGACGAATAACGATCCGTTCAAATAAGCTTGGATCATTTTGCATATCGGCGGGGCTCCAACCGGTGAGGTCGGCGACGCCTTGACTAATATAACTAAAAGACAGTTGCCCGGCTTCTGTGCGGCGGATTTGATAGACAATACCGGGAATATTGACCCCGACATCGCTGAAACGGCGTTGGGTTTCTTTTAAAGACCAGGCGACTTCTGTTTGGGTGAAGGCATTGCCAAGCAAGTTGCCGACAACTTTCAAGGTATCGACATCCTGATCGGACCAGCAACGTGAATTTTCAAAAGTATGTATGCCGATAAACCAAACGGCATCATCGGCTTGTAGAACCGGCACGAGGATGCAGGCTTTGGTGCCGCTGGTGCGCAGGACCGCGCATTCTTCCAACACGTCGGGGGCCAGATCGCTGAGACGGTCGATCTTGACGACATCCCCATTGCGCAACTGATCCAAAACCCAGTGGCACATTTCGTGGCGTTGTGGCGTTTCGGGTAAATCTGGAATATGGGGATTGCGCCATATATAACGAAAATCCATGCTGCGATTCTGGACATCAACACGCGCGGCATAGCTGGCATCGACATCGAAATAGAGGCCGGCTTCGTGCACCGCATTCAGGGCGGCTTCGTCCGGAGAAAGTTCAATGAATTTTTTGGCAATGGTGCTGTAAAGCCGTTCGCGTTCTTCGGAAAGACTGATACCTGCCCGACGACCAACCATAAGCATGCAGGCGGGTAATCCCCCCGTATGTTCAAGGGGCAGGTCGGTGATGCTGACGCGAAATGTTTTGGTGACTTCTTCCCCATCGGTAATGGAGAGGAGGGCCTGTTGGTTCTGGTCAATCTCACCAAGTTTGAAATGGCAGGCGCAACAGTTGTCTTTATCACGAACGTTACAGGTTACGGCCGTATGGAAGGCGTTGTTTGCATAAAGCAGTCTAAAACCGTCGCGGCAATCCGGTGTTTTTTGAATGACAAGATATATGTCCGGACTGTAGCGCGCGGCCTGCCCAACCAAGCCTTCGAAATTCATCTTATTCCCAACTAGAAAGCGCTTCTACGTAATTTCTGCGGGAGAATAACACCGTTTACGTGTTCATAAAAGAGTCATTTTAATTTGTATTACCAATTTAAGTTGCCATGTCGCTTCAAAAGGCAGAAAAAAAGGCCCTTCCCCGTTGGTTGGGGAAGGGCTCAAGTCGGCTTCGCTGTCTGCCTTTTCCTTTGGGGATCCCAATGGAAGGCGCGCCTAAAAGATAAGTGGATGGCAGGGTCCATGTTAGGGCTTATCGCGCGCCAGTCCACGCTCAGCCTTTATCCCAAAAAGGAGAGGGAAGGATAAAAACTGCGCATGAAATCTGACGCAAATCCCTTTGATATATTAAGGGATTTGCGCCGTTTTCGATTTAGCGACGAGTCAAAAGACCGCGTGCGATAACGCCTGCCTGAATTTCAGCCGCCCCTTCAAAGACATTGAGGATACGGGAGTCACACAGAACGCGAGAAATCGGATATTCGGTTGCGTAGCCATTGCCGCCATGAATTTGCAGGGCGTTGTCGGCGTTGGTCCACGCCACACGGGCCGCCAGAAGTTTGGCCATACCGGCTTCGATATCGCAACGCACATCGTGATCTTTTTCCCAACCGGAGAAATAGGTCAGTTGTTTTGCGATCATGGTTTCCACAACCATCCAGGCGATTTTGGAATGAACGCGTGGGAATTCAAAGATCGGTTTGCCGAATTGAACGCGCTCGGTTGCATAACGCAGGCCGAATTCCAAAGCCGATGTCGCCACGCCGGAAGCCCGTGCGGCTGTTTGAATACGTGCGGATTCAAACGTTTCCATCAGTTGTTTGAAGCCTTGACCTTCTTCGCCGCCCAACAATTGACCTTTTGGAACTTCAAAGCCGTCAAAGGCCAGTTCGTATTCTTTCATGCCGCGATAGCCGAGAACGTGGATTTCGCCACCGCTCATACCATTGGCGGGGAAAGCATCGTTATCGGTGCCACGGGGTTTTTCTGCCAGCAGCATGGACAGGCCTTTGTAGCCCTTTTCGTCCGGGTTGGTGCGACATAGAAGCGTCATTAAGTCGGAACGCGACGCGTGGGTAATCCATGTCTTGTTGCCCGTGACCTTGTAAACATCACCTTCGAGAACGGCGCGCGTTTTCAGAGAACCAAGGTCGGAACCTGTATTGGGTTCCGTGAAAACGGCGGTCGGCAGAATTTCGCCGCTGGCAATTTGCGGCAGGTATTTCTCTTTTTGTTCTTCGGTACCGCCCAGACGGATCAATTCCCCGGCGATTTCGTTACGGGTCCCAAGGGAACCAACGCCGATGTAACCGCGTGACAATTCTTCGGTGACAACGCACATGGCTGTTTTACCCATGCCGAGCCCACCGTATTCTTCGGGAATGGTCAGGCCGAACACGCCCATTTCAGCAACCTGTTCGATGATTTCCAGCGGGATCAGTTCATCGTTATCGTGCCATTTTGGTGCTTGATCGATGACTTGTTCGTTGACGAAGCGGCGGAACTGATCGCGGATCATTTCCAGTTCTTCATCCAGACCGGTTTGCCCGAAGGATCCGGTATCCAGACCATCTTTGGCATATTCGGCAATTTTACGACGTACCGCAGGTGTGTTGGCTTTGTATTTAAAAGTCGTAACATCCTTGGTCATATATTCGTGGCATTCTTTGGCGGTAAGGCCAAGATCATGCGGGCGAATGACTTCAACCTGTGAAATCGCGATGCCGTGGGTTAATTGTGTACAATATTCACCAAAGGCACATTGCAGGATCAATTGTTCAAATTCGCTGAAATGGCCTTCTTCTTCCAGCTTTACGCCCCATTTATGCATTTGGCGCAAGGCTTCAACATAAGTTGCCATCCAGGACAGGCCATGAGCGGCGGTTTGTTCGAGTTCCAGTTTCTGGGAATCGACGCGACCGTCTGTCATAACTTTTTCAGAAACAGCGTCTTTGGCTTGTTCCAGCAATTTATCGGCGGCTTCGACTGCACGCGCACAGGAGCCGAGAAGGTCGGAGAGGATAAGATCGCTCATGGATCGGTCCTTTCAAAAAGAAGTAGAAATGAAAACATTTTCCCTAATAAAAATAGGGGCTTATCAAGGAGAAACGGCCCCGAACCGGGTTCGGGGCGCGCCTCGTTAATCGAAATTAATCGAGGTTTTCTTCCAGTGTTTTCAGGCCGGTTGTTTTGGCGTTGACCAGAACAGCCATGTTGCCCGGCAAGTGCTGGTTGGCCAGCATTTTCATGTGTGCTTCGGGGATTTCATCCCAAGAGAACACTTCGGACATACAAGGATCGATACGGCGCTCTACGACCAATTTGTTGGCTTGTGAGGCTTGTTTCAAGTTTGCAAAGTGGGAACCTTGGATACGTTTTTGGCGCATCCAGACAAAACGGGCATCCATCGTCAGGTTAAAGCCTGTTGTACCGGCACAGAAGACAACCATACCGCCGCGCTTAACCACGTTACAGGAAACCGGGAATGTGGCTTCGCCCGGGTGTTCAAACACGAAATCAACATCGTTGCCTTTACCGGTGATTTCCCAGATGGCTTTACCGAACTTGCGGGTTTCTTTCATGTAATCATTAAAGCCTTCGCCGTTTACAGTCGGCAATTGGCCCCAACAGTTGAAGTCTTTACGGTTCAGAACGCCTTTGGCACCCAGACCCATAACGAAATCACGCTTGGATTCATCAGAAATAACACCGATCGCATTGGCACCGGCAACGGCACACAGCTGAATGGCGAAGGAACCGAGACCACCGGAAGCCCCCCAAACCAGAACGTTGTGACCGGGACGCAGAATGTGCGGACGGTGACCGAACAGCATCCGATAGGCGGTTGCCAGCGTGAGTGTATAACAAGCAGATTCTTCCCAAGACAGATGTTTGGGGCGTTCCATCAATTGTTGTGCCTGAACGCGGCAGAATTGAGCAAAGGAACCATCCGGCGTTTCATACCCCCAAATCCGTTGGGAAGGAGAGAACATCGGGTCACCGCCGTTACATTCTTCATCGTCGCCATCATCCTGGTTACAGTGAACAACAACTTCGTCGCCCACATGCCAGCGTTTGACTTTATCGCCAACGGCCCAAACGATACCGGACGCATCGGAACCCGCGATATGGTAATCTTCGCCATGAACGTCGAAGACGGAGATCGGTTTACCAAGTGCCGCCCAGACGCCGTTGTAGTTGACACCGGCAGCCATGACGTAAACGAGTACTTCGTGGCTATCAAGTTTCGGTGTTTCGACGACTTCCAACTGCATGGCTGTGTCGGGGTTGCCGTGGCGTTCGCGACGGATAGCCCAAGCGTACATTTTTTCAGGCACGTGACCGAGTGGCGGAACTTCGCCGATTTCGTAAAGGTCTTTCTTTTCCTGATTCGCTGTGACTTCGGCGAGGTAACTCATATCGGGATACTCCCATCGTTTTTTCAAAGACGTTTCATAAATCTGACCGCGTTGTTTTTTTGTGCGGCGTTTAACATTACTATCTGGTTTACACCATTTTGACAGGCGGGCAAGTTTTTTTTGCATTGCGACACAAAAAATAGGTTGCATTTGCAACTATATTGTAAAAAATCTTAGTTTATAACGCATTTCTAGCTTTTTTTGCGATGCAGTAAGTGGTAGATTGCAAGCCAATGAGGATTCGACCGGGCAATAATCAAATCAAAACGCTGACGCCCACGGATATTTTATTACGCTTAGGAGCGCCCAAGAAATGACTGAAAAACAAACGGTTCAAAAGGATCGCCCGTGGCTGTTTCGGACCTATTCCGGTCACAGTTCAGCCGTGGAAACCAATAAACTTTTCCGCACGAACTTAGGTCGCGGTCAGACGGGTTTGTCTGTTGCCTTCGATTTGCCAACACAAACGGGATACGATTCTGATCATGTCCTTTCACGTGGTGAGGTTGGTAAAGTCGGTGTGCCGATTTCTCATTTGGGCGATATGGAAACCCTCTTTAAAGATATTCCGCTCGAAAAAATGAATACGTCCATGACGATCAATGCTCCGGCAGCATGGCAGTTGGCGCTTTATATTGCTGCAGCTGAACGTCAGGGGGCGAAACGTTCTGATCTGGCGGGCACAACACAGAATGATATTATTAAAGAATACCTGTCTCGTGGAACTTACATTTTCCCACCGGAACCGAGTTTGAAACTGATTACGGATATCGCGGCCTTCACCTATCGTGAAATCCCGAAATGGAATCCGATGAACGTTTGTTCCTATCACTTGCAGGAAGCTGGCGCGACACCCGAACAAGAACTGGCCTTTGCCTTGGCAACCGGGATTGCGGTCTTGGATTCTGTTAAGGCCTCCGGTCAGGTGCCGGATGAAGATTTCCCCAAAGTTGTTGGTCGTATTTCGTTCTTTGTGAACGCGGGTATCCGTTTTGTCACCGAAATTTGTAAAATGCGTGCCTTCACGGAATTGTGGGATGAAATCTGTCGGGAACGCTACGGCGTGGAAGAAGAAAAATACCGTCGTTTCCGCTATGGTGTTCAGGTGAATTCCTTGGGTCTGACCGAACAGCAGCCGGAAAACAACGTTTACCGTATCTTGCTGGAAATGCTGGCGGTGACTTTGTCGAAAAACGCGCGTGCGCGTGCCGTGCAGCTTCCGGCCTGGAACGAGGCGCTGGGCCTGCCGCGCCCGTGGGATCAGCAATGGTCGCTTCGTTTGCAACAGATCATGGCTTATGAAACAGACCTTCTGGAATATGGTGATTTGTTTGATGGATCAGGGGAAGTCACCCGTAAGGTGGAAGAACTGAAAGCCGGTGCGCGTGATGAACTGGCCCGAATCGATGAAATGGGGGGATCTATCCCCGCGGTTGAAACCGGTTATATGAAGCAAAAACTGGTTGAATCCAACGCAACCCGTTTGGCGGCTATTGAAGCCGGGGAACAAATTGTCGTTGGTGTAAACAAGTTTTCCGAAGGGGAAGACAGCCCGTTAACTGCAGGCGATGGGTCTATTTTGACCGTTGATCCGGCGGCAGAAGCAGAACAGATCGAACGTTTGAAAGCGTGGCGTGAACAACGCGATAACGCCAAGGTCGAGGTGGCGCTGGAAGAATTGAAATCAGCGGCGCGTGAAGGTCGCAATATTATGGAACCGAGCATTGCTGCGGCTCATGCCGGTGTGACCACCGGGGAATGGGGCACTGCCTTGCGCGAAGTCTTTGGTGAATATCGTGCGCCAACCGGTGTTGGTGGGGCATCCAGTGCGGCACATGGTGACCAACTGGCAGATGTGCGCACCCGTGTGGACGCCATTTCCAGTAAAATGGGCCGGCGTGTGAAAATGCTGGTGGGTAAACCGGGGCTTGATGGTCATTCCAACGGGGCTGAACAAATTGCCGTTCGTGCACGTGATGCCGGGATGGAAGTGGTCTATGAAGGGATTCGTCTGACCCCGGCGCAAATCGTAAATGCCGCCTTGGAAGAAGGGGTGCATGTCATTGGTTTGTCTATTCTGTCCGGTTCCCATATTCCTTTGGTGACGGAAGTTCTGGAACGCATGAAAGAGGCCGATATCAACGATATTCCGTTGGTTGTCGGCGGAATTATTCCACCGGAAGACGAGGCGGTCTTGCTGAAAGCCGGTGTCTCGCGCATTTATACGCCCAAGGATTATGAAATCAACATGATCATGGCTGATATTGTCGGTTTGATTGAACAGAACGAAGCCGCTTAAAAAGGCGTCAATTTTAAGAAAAGCCCTTTTCTGCTGAATGCAAGAAGGGCTTTTTTTATTGCTGATTGAGGATTGTCCTGTCATAGAAACGACGAAAACGGGGCAAGTTTTCGGGAACCATCCACGATTCCAGAATTGTTCGTAATTCCGGGCTGGCGGCCTTTTCTTTTAATATTTTGTTGGCGTGGGCGATAACCTGTTGCCCTTCAGGACTTTTCGTACAGGCAAGATAGCTGAAACGGTCAAGGCGATCTTCTTTGATCGGGATATTGTAGAGCGTACGCGTCCCTGTATGCATTTTGTTGTAATAGGTTACGCTGTTCTCGATATCGAGAAAATGAATAATGCGGCCCTTTTCAATCATTATGAATAATTGTTGGTGGTCAGTTGGCTGGGTTTGGCATGTCCGCTTTTTATTGCTTGATCAATGATACGGTCCAGTATGGGCCCATATGAACGCTCTGCCTGTACGATCAGGCCATCCGGGTCATTTTTTAGAAACTCACTTAAACTGATTCCCTCTGCGGGATAGTCGACGGGATGCGTACTCACAAGAGTATGTGCGTAGGCGGGCTTCATTGTGGCAGAGTAATAAAGAAAGCTTTCCCGGTTTTGTGTTTTTAACAAAAGAGGGTTGCAGACAAGATCGCCCTGTTGAGCCTGCGCGTAAAACCGCGCCATAGTCATGGGGATGCGGACATGTTTGTATTGCGGCAGATAGCTTTCAAAGAAACGGATCAATTGGTCCGATATGCCCTGTTCTTTATAGGCGCCGTCATTGATGTAGAAGGGGATGAGATCGTTGGTTGCCCAGCTCAGGGTCGGTTTGGCAGAGGCACCTGTGTGAAACCCTGTCAGAAGAAGGATAATGGCGGCGCTTAATAAAGTGTCTATAACTGCTTTTATATGCCGCATAAGGTTTTGATTCCTTATATATTTTACCGAACCATATAAGAGTATGTATTCAAATTGACACAATGGCAAGTCGATATATATATCGGGAGTAGTTTACCTTTTTATCATATTTACCCCCCCCAATCGGGTTATATGGTTTTCGCTTTATAGGCGCAAAGGTCATAGACTTTGCATTGTCCACACTCTGGTTTGCGGGCTTTGCAGATATAACGGCCGTGTAAAATTAACCAATGATGAGCGTGCAGCATGTAGGTTTTGGGCACGGCCTTGATCAATTTTTTTTCGACTTCCAATGGGGTTTTGCCCTTCGCCAGCCCGGTGCGATTTCCGACTCGGAAAATATGGGTGTCAACCGCGATGGTGGGAACAGCCCATGCGATATTGCGCACGACATTGGCGGTTTTGCGTCCAACACCGGGGAGTTTTTCAAGCGCGGCTTGGTCATTGGGCACAATACCGTCGTGGTTATCCACCAACATTTGCGCCGCTTTTATAACGTTTTTGGCTTTGGAGTTATAGAGGCCAATGGTTTTGATATGTTCTTTCAGGCCCGCTTCGCCCAAATCCAACATGTCTTGTGGCGTTGAAACAATCTGGAAGAGCTTTTCAGTCGCTTTATTGACACCGATATCGGTGGCCTGTGCCGACAGGGCAACAGCCACCAATAAAGTATAGGGATTGGTGTAGTTCAATTCGCCTTTGGGTTCTGGGTTATCTTCCCAAAGGCGACGGAAAAATTCTTCACGGTTGGCCTTGTTCATGGATTAGTCTTTCAGGCCCAACACATCTTGCATATCATAAAGTCCCGCATCTGCGGATTTGGTCCATAGGGCACCGGTGACAGCACCGCGCGCGAAAATTACCCGGCTGGAAGCCTTGTGGGTGATTTCGAAACGTTCACCTTCAATGGCAAACATAACTGTGTGATCGCCAACCACATCACCACCGCGCAATGTGGCAAATCCGATGTCGCCTTTTTTACGTTCTCCGGTAAAGCCATCCCGGACTTTATCGGCCACTGTGTCCAGATCAACACCGCGTCCTTTTGCAGCGGCGCGACCCAGTCCAAGGGCAGTGCCGCTGGGGGCATCGACTTTATGTTTGTGGTGCATTTCGACGATTTCGATATCCCAATCGTCACTTAACATGGAGGCAACTTTTTCTGTAATGGCAAAAGCCAGATTGACACCAAGGCTCATATTCGGGGCCTGAATAATGGTTGTGGATTTTGCAGCTTCAGCAATGATGGCTTGATCATCTGCACTTAATCCCGTTGTGCCGATAACAAGCCCGGTGCTATGTTTTGCGGCCAGCTTGGCATGTTCAATCGTGGCCGCCGGTGCAGTAAAATCGATAACGGCATCGGCCTTGGCAAAGAGTTCGTCCGCGTTGGCTGTAATGAGGGCACCGCTGGGAACTTCACCGGCAACAACCGCCGGGTCTTGCCCGATAAAGGGGGAGTTTTCGCGCTCTGTCCCACCGGCAAGTTCTGCGCCTTCTGTATTGACAATAGCTTGAACCAACATACGCCCCATGCGGCCTGTACAGCCGACAATACCGATTTTCATTTTTAACGCTCCGCGAAGTAAGAAACTCTATAAATTTTACGGAGAAACTATCACAGCTTTTTGGGAAATGGAAAAAAAAGAGTTTTACGGCGTGTTGGCCTTGTTTAAATAGCGCAAGAGATGTGTGTCTTCGCTAATCAGGTGTCGCAGCAGCCAGTATTTTAAATAACGCAAGACTTCATCGAAGTTTGTCCCTTCGGGGTCACTGAGAATTTCAGCTTTGCGTTTGGACAGGTCAGCAATAAGCCATTTATGTTTATCCCGGTGAGTTTCATAACGCGGATAAGCCATATTGCGCATGACGTTTTCTTCGTGATCGAAGTGTTTCAGCGTTTCGGCGCCAATAAGGTCAAAAGTGTTTCCAAGATCAAGGGAAAGAGGGTCATTCAAATATGTTTCGGTCGCTTTGTTTAACAGGTCGATCAGGTCGCGATGCTCGTTATCAACAGAGACGATATCTGTAGAGAAGCTTTTCTTCCAATTGACCTTGCGTGGACGGTGGCTGAGTTTCAGGTCTTCAATTTGATTGTTTGACCATTTGACGGGTCCAACGTTTTTTTCATTCTCAATACAAAAGGAAATGAATTGATCAGCAGGCATGGGCTTACCTGTCAGAAAACCTTGGAAATATTCACAACCGATACTGTTGAGAAAGGCGGCTTGAGCATTTTCTTCAACCCCTTCTGCTACGATCTCAAGGCCGAGAACATGGGCGAGTGAGGCGATGGCAACTGCAATGAGACGGTCTTCTTCGTTTTCAGCGAGATTGGTGACGAAAACCCGGTCGATTTTTAAACGATCCAGCGAGAATTTACGCAGATAGGAGAGACTGGAATACCCAGTTCCAAAATCATCGATGGCTGCCTTAAATCCCTTGTGATGGAGCATTTGTAATGTGTGCATTACGTCTTTGGGATTTTCAGCAAGAACGCGTTCGGTAATTTCAATTTCCAGATTTTCATAAGGAATATCGTATTTGTCCATGCATTGAACCAATGGATCGACCAAAACTTCCTTTGAAAAATAATTGGAGGCCACGTTCAAGGATAGAGGGATCCACCGCCCACATTCCTTTTTGATTTGAGCAAGGAGTTCAGCAGAACGTTCCATGGACCAATGTAAGAAAGTGCGCCCAAAGTCACCATACTCCAGAAAATCAACAAACTGGGAGGGGGGGATAATTTGTCCGTTGGGCTGAACCCAGCGAATGAGCAACTCACCACCGACAACATGGTTACTTTCCGAACTGACTTGTGGCTGAATGTAAAATTGCAGCTGATTGCTATCCAGTGCTTCATTCAGATTTTGTAAGAAGATGTTGCGTAAGCTGGGGGATGATTGCTCTTTTATTTTTTCCAGTACATTTGGAGTGTACATTTCTACAAGATGATGACGCAGGTTATGAACGATGGAGTTCAGGTCATCATTTGCCCCGTTCCATTCCTGATAGGCGAGCCAAATTGAAATCGCATCATCAAGATGAGGGTCAGTTTTTATCTTGTCGATGGCATCGCGCAAGATATCAATGTTACAGGGGACTTCACTGACACAGATCACAAGAAGTTCTGAAATGGAATATCGACAGATAATGGCTTGTTGTGCCGATGGTTTAAGATGATTGGAAACCCGTTTTAAGACTTCGCCATATTCACGATCATCGGTATCAACCGTACTTGGGATCTGGGCTTTGACAAAAAAGGTGCCACCTTTCATGGCTCTGGTTTGAAGCTGTCCGAATTCAAGCGTGCCTTTGTGACGATTGAGAAGGCCGGAGGCGACATCGTAACAATCAATATAGTCCAGATGATCAATAATGCGTCGGATAATTTCCGGGTCTTGAATAAGGATGGTTTTGAAAGAATCCCCTGCTTTGCCGATGGGAATGACTTTTATAAGGACCAGTGATGACGTGCCATCCGGCTTGGTGAACTTGGTCGGGCTGAAAGTGGCAATGTCGTTATCATGGCGTGGGCTGACGAAATCAAATTCCGGGAAAAGGTCCTGGATGGTACAAGAAATAGTGTCTTCTGACTCGAAACCCGCGAGCAGGAGGAATTGTTTATTACATCCCTTGATTGTGCCTCTTGCATCTATGGTTAAAATGGCTTCACTACTGGCTTCCAGAATGGCGGGTGCGGCATTCTGCAATAAAGATTCGTCCATTTTATATCCTCTAATAGAAACCTCAGCGTTTTCATTCTAGGTCAAACTTAACTCAAGAGCGACATATTTGTAGCAAAGGTAGTGTTGGTTTGGTTTGAACCAGAAAAAGCCGTGGAATTGTCTTTTCGCTGTTATCTGGCCTTGCTCTTGGCAACGCTTTGTCCTATTTTGCGCGCAATATAGTACGCATCTTTTCGAGGCGATTTTGATATGAGCGACATTAAAAAAGTAGTATTGGCCTATTCTGGTGGTTTGGATACCTCCATCATCCTGAAATGGCTGCAAGACACCTATAACTGCGAAGTGGTGACCTTTACGGCTGATCTTGGTCAGGGTGAAGAAGTTGAACCGGCCCGCAAAAAAGCCGAGATGCTGGGCATCAAGGAAATTTATATCGATGATTTGCGCGAAGAGTTTGTGCGCGATTATGTTTTCCCGATGTTCCGTGCCAATGCCGTTTATGAAGGTGTTTACCTGTTGGGCACATCCATTGCCCGTCCGTTGATTGCCAAGCGTCAAATTGAAATCGCCCGCGAAGTCGGTGCGGATGCCGTGTCTCATGGTGCAACGGGTAAAGGTAATGATCAGGTCCGTTTCGAATTGGGCTACTACGGCCTGCAACCGGACATTAAAGTCATTGCACCGTGGCGCGAGTGGGATTTGAATTCCCGCACGAAATTGATTGAATATGCGCAGCACCACCAAATCCCGGTGCCCAAGGATAAGCACGGCGAAGCTCCTTATTCAATGGATGCGAACCTGCTGCATATTTCCTATGAAGGTAAAGCGCTGGAAAATCCGTGGCAGGAATATGATGAAAGCATGTTCTTGCGTACCGTTTCACCGGAAAATGCACCGGACGTACCGACATATATCGAAATTGAATATGAAAAAGGCGACCCCATTGCCTTGAACGGTAAAAAACTGTCCCCGGCAAGCATGCTGACAGCCCTGAACGAAGTGGCTGGTAAAAATGGTATTGGTCGTCTGGATCTGGTGGAAAACCGTTTTGTCGGCATGAAATCACGCGGCGTTTATGAAACACCGGGCGGTACCATTATGCTGGCGGCACACCGTGCAATGGAATCTATCACACTGGACCGTAACGCAGGCCATTTGAAAGATGAATTGATGCCGCGTTATGCGGAACTGATCTACAACGGTTTCTGGTGGTCACCGGAACGTGCAGCCTTGCAGGCTTTGATCAACAAAACACAGGAAAATGTTTCCGGTGTGGTTCGTCTCAAGCTTTATAAAGGCAACGTGATTGTTGTCGGTCGTAAATCTGATTTCTCTTTGTATTCCGAAGAACACGTCACGTTTGAAGAAGACGAAGTTTACGATCAGCGCGATGCAGAAGGTTTCATTAAATTGAATGCCTTGCGTCTGCGTATGTCTGCGGTGAAACCGGATCTTGGCCAAGCGGGCTAACAAAGGGTTTTACAAAAAGAATGAAAAGGGAGGGCTTCGGTCCTCTCTTTTTTTATGTGCGAGAATGTTCTTTACCTCGTCAGATGAATAAGGGATTCTGATAACTGTCCTGAAATGATGGAGTTGTGAGTGTTTGTGAAGCAGTTTTTCATCTTTGCAGTTTTATCCTGTCTGATCACTTTCCCGGCCCTTGCGCAAGATCAATGGGAAGTCGGGCAGGAATTCAGTGATTGTGCAGGATGTCCCAAAATGAAAGTGGTTGGCCCCGGTTCATTTATTATGGGCGATGACCACGGTTATAAATATGAACGTCCCGCCCATCGGGTCACCATTGATTACGCGTTTGCCTTGGGGGTGTACGAAATCACCTTTGATGAATGGGAGGCTTGCGCACAGGAACTCGCCTGTAAAGAAGCCCCGGATGATCATGGTTGGGGCAAGGGACGTTATCCGATCATCAATGTGACCTATGCTGATATTGGTGATTATCTGAAATGGTTGAGTGAGAAATCCGGGCGAACGTATCGTCTGCCCAGTGAAGCGGAGTGGGAATATGCCGCACGAGCGGGTACAACGACCCAATATTGGTGGGGGGACGAGGTTGGTAAAAACAATGCCAATTGCCGCAAATGTGGGTCGAAATGGTCAGGCTTTGGCTCTGCCCCGGTGGGATCTTTCAAGGCGAACCCGTGGGGGTTTTTTGATATGAATGGCAACGCGTGGGAATGGGTTGCCGATTGTTGGAGCCCTCATTACGCCTTGGCCCCAACAGACGGACGTGCGCGCACAGATGGCAATTGCAAGGAACCGGTGACACGCGGCGGGTCGTGGTATTACTTCCCCAAACTGTCCCGATCGGCCTATCGTTACAAAAATGCCGAGAATGTTTTTAGTTATAATGTTTCATTTCGGGTTCTGGCAGAGCTGAAACAGTGATCCCTTGTTGCATTCAGGCGATGATCGGCTAAATTGAATTCCACCTTTATCATCTTGAAAGCGATTTCCATGCTGCGCCTGTTTGCTATTTTGACGTTTTTACTGATTGCTGTGCCGGTTCAGGCTAATGAACCGTCGTTAAATGCAGACCAGCAGGCCTTGGTGGAAAAAATACGCAACTATTTGGATGATCTGAAAACGTTAAAAGGCAGTTTTGCACAAATCAGTTCGGACGGCACCTATGCCGATGGGAAAGTTTATATGTCGCGCCCCGGTAAAATGCATCTGGTGTATAATCCACCTGTGAAAACGGAAATTATCGTGCGACGTGGGACAATCATTTACCATGATAAAGAATATCAACAGGTGAATTATTACCCGCTGAGCTCCACACCGCTTGCCGTTTTATTGGATGAACAGATCAATTTTGAAAAAGGCGTCAAAATCGTTGATTTGGCCCAAGGAACAGGCGTGATTGAATTGACATTGGTGGATCGGGAAGACCCGGGCATGGGGTCTGTTACGCTGGTTTTCAGTGATGCGCCTTTGGAATTGCGCAAATGGTCAATCGTGGATGCCCAAGGCGTGATGACACAGGTTTCTCTGCTGAATGCGACATATGGCGGGGCGATTGATGCCAAACAGTTTGATTTTATTGACCCACAGTATGATGCGCAAAATAACTAACAAACTATGTGTTTTTTACATATCAGGATTGAAATATTTGCATTGATGAATCTGGAAGGGCCACCCCATCTAAAGATTAGAATGGCTGTTCACCTACCATAGCCACTCGCAGGTGGTTCCCCTGCCACCTGAGACCTCTCAGCCATGAGAGAAAAAGCCTTTTGCGCCCGACTGCCCCCTAGTCGGGCGCTTTTCTTTTCTGCTACAAGTCTTTTTTAAAATGATTTCAAAACAGGATTAGTCAATGAAACTGGTGACCTGGAATATTAATTCCGTGCGTATTCGTTTAGACCATGTGCGTCAACTGGTAGAAACCGCCAACCCGGATGTGATTTGTTTTCAGGAAACCAAGGTCCGGGACGAACTGTTTCCCTTGTTGGATTTACAAGCACTTGGGTTTGAACACATCCATTTTGCCGGGGAAAAAAGTTATAACGGGGTCGCCATTCTGTCCAAAATACCGTTTGAAGAGACGACAGCCTTATCATGGTGCGGACGTGAAGATAAACGCCATGTCAGTGTCCGGCTAGCAGGTGGTGTTGAGCTGCATAATTTCTATATTCCGGCTGGTGGTGACGAACCTGATGCAGATGTTAACCCGAAATTTGCACATAAATTGCAGTTTCTGGATGAAATGACAGATTGGGCGGCGCAGAGCTATCAAGAGGGGACCCGCCGGATTATGGTTGGGGATTTTAATATTGCCCCGCTGGAAACCGATGTATGGGATCATAAAAAACTGAAAAATATTATCACCCATACGGTGGTTGAAATTGATCGTCTTGATCGTTTGCAGGCGGCGGGTCAATGGGTGGATGCCATGCGTATGCATATTTTACCGGATGAAAAATGTTTTACGTGGTGGAGCTATCGCGCACGTGATTGGCGCGCGGCAAACAAGGGGCGACGACTGGACCATGTATGGGTCAGTCCTGCCTTAAAAGATGGGGTTAAATCCTGCGAAGTTCTTTTGGATTTACGCGGGCTTGAAAAGCCCAGCGACCATGCCCCGGTCATGGTTGAAATTGATATCTAGATTTTCATAAACCCAGTAAGGCGAGGGCCATACCTGCAGTCAGGGCAAGGGCGAGAATCACACCATTGCGGATGGTGATCTTTAAACTGTTCACATCTTCGCCCGGCGGCTGATTTTTCACAGGTGTTTTGACGGAAGTATCAAATTGAACCGGGTCGGCATGGGCGGTAATGGTATCGTCTTTCAGCCATTGTTTCAGCCCGCTGACGATTGTGTCACGATAAGTAGCAAGGTCTTTGTTATCGCCTTCTTCCTGTGTCCATTGCAGGCATTCTGCACAGGCACGGATATAGGCGCGCGCGCCTTGTGAATTGGGGGAATGGAAGATAACAGGGCGACCGAGAAAGGCGCTTTCGGCAATTTTGGGTTCAACCGGAATGGCATTTTGGAAAACGTGTTCTTTAAAATGGGCGCGGACTTCGCGATCTACCAGTTGATGCAGTTGCTGGCTTGGGTCACTAAGGGTCATCAAAATGCGAAAATCAAGATCATGCCCGGCTTCAACACGTATATCATTAATGGACGATTCCATTTGTTGTAATCCGGCAATGGCGAAGCTTTCGCTTTGTACGGGCACGATCACTTTATGGGCTGCCACCAGCGCATTGAGACTGAGAATTCCAAACGAAGGCGGACAATCAATCAGCACATAATCAAAGGGAATGTCGTCTTGTTCGAGACTTTCGCGCAACCAGTATTCCGGGTCTTCATCATCCGGGGAAACCGAACTGAGGGCGGCAAGCTGAAAGGTTGCGGGGACAAGAGACAGGTTGGGCAAATCCGTTTTATGAATAACGTCTTGAAGTTTTTTATCACCAAGAATCAGCTCATAGCTACCGGCCTGAATGGCCTTGGCATTCAGGCCTAGCCCGGTCGCAGCGTTGCTTTGCGGGTCCATGTCGATAATCAAAACGGCATTGTTACCAGCCGCAAGGGCGCTGGCCATATTCAGTGTGGTTGTGGTTTTTCCCACCCCGCCTTTATGATTCATAATGGCAATGACAGCCGTCATTGAATACCTCAAATCTAAATTCGATTTTATCAGACTAAGGATTTATACCAATTTCGCCAAGCAGGAAATAATGTTAGTCAATTAGAAGGCTAAAAAAGAACAAGGTAAATCTCTAAAAAATTACAAAAATTTGATTTATTGTTTACTTGAATAAACGTTTAAATATTAATAGAATGGACGTTATGCAACTAGGAGAAAGTCAATGAGCATTTTTATCAATTTAGGAGTGAGAGCAAAAATTATGAGCTTGGTTTGCTTGCTCATGATTTTGTCATTGGTGGGAAGCCTTGTGATCGAATTGCAAGTGGTAAAGATCGGAAATGAGATTGAAGCTGTCGCAGAACGGGATATGCCGCTCGTTGGAAAAATTACAAAAATTGAAACGCATCAACAGGCACAAGCGGTTCATTTCGAACGTGTATTACGATTGAAAGGAATTGGGCAAGGCGATGAACACCAAAGCACGCTTGAGATTGCCAAGTTTAATGAGCTTTCGCAACAGGTTGAATCGGAGCTTGCAGATGCGGGACGTGTTATTGCAAAATTTTTAACCAACGCAGAGTTGTTTGACGAGGAACGTGAAAAGTTAACCGAGCTTTCCGTCAAATTAAAAGGTCTTGCACAAGAACATAAAAATTATGAAAGCCATGCAATTGAGGTTTTTAAATTAAGTACAACCGGGGCGAAAGATGAGATAGAAAGCAAAGCACGCGAGATCAAAAAGAAAGAAGAAGTCCTTATCCAAGGTGTTGAGGCGCTTTTGTGGGAGGTCAATGGTTATACGCAAAAAGCCTTGTTGGAAGCGGAAGAACACGAGCATAGTGTTGAAGTGATTGTGATCGTCATAACAGTCGTAATTATGGCTTTTGGTTTGCTCTTTGGTTGGCTTATCGGACACAATGTTGCAAAAACTGTACAAGGGGTGACAGAGGCAACCATGCGATTGGCAGAAGGAGATTTGCAGACGGAAATTCCTTCTCTCACACTAAAAAATGAAGTTGGCAATATTGCCCGGGCCTTGCTGATTTTTCGAGACAATCTGAAAGAGACGGAGAGATTACGTCTTGAACAGGAAGAGGAAAAAGTGCGTGCCGAAAAGCGCCAGCGTATTGCATTAAACCAGATGGCCGATTCCTTTGAAACAGATGTGGGCAGTGTTGTCCAGACGGTGACATCCGCAGCAACAGAATTACAGGCAGCGGCTCATGAAATGGCGCGAACAGCGGCGACCACTAGTGATCAAGCCAGTGCCGTAGCGTCAGCGTCAGAACATGCCAGTCAAAATGTTCATTCAGTGGCTTCCGCGACGGAAGAATTATCCGCCTCAATTGGCGAGATTCGGACACAAGTTTCGATGTCCAGTGAAGTGTCGGAAAAAGCGGTGGGTGTGGCCCTCGAGACCACACAGACAATTGAAGCGTTGTCAGAAAGTGTACGCCAAATCGGCGAAGTGGTGCATCTTATTACAGATATTGCAGATCAGACAAATCTATTGGCATTGAATGCCACAATCGAGGCCGCGCGCGCAGGCGATGCCGGCAAAGGTTTTGCGGTTGTTGCCGGGGAGGTTAAGAACCTTGCCAATCAAACGAGCCGAGCGACGGATGAAATTACAACACAGATTAATCATGTTCAAACCGGAACCAGTAATGCGGTGCAGGCTATTCAGTCTATTTCGGATGTGATTGCCCAGATGAATGAAATTTCAACTGCTGTTGCAACGGCAGTTGAGGAACAAAGTGCTGCCACAAGTGAAATTGCACGCAATGTGGATCAGGCCTCAGAAGGAACGCGTCAGGTCAGTGACAATATTGCATTGGTCGAAGATGCCGCCAAAGAAACGGGTGCAGCAGCAAGCCAGATTGAGGCCGCAAGTTCTGAATTGTCGGTACAGGCAGAATATTTAACGGGGCAGATGGGGGAATTCCTCAATGGTGTGCGCCGTGATGAGGGGGAAAGTCCGAAGATCATTAAATGGTGTGAAAAATTGTCTTACGGTGATGCGGCTGTTGATCAGGGACATCAAAATTTCATTGATAAAGTCAATGCGATTTATGCCCACATGCTGCTAGGTGGGGATGTCAGACAAATGATTTCTATGCTGAAACAGGTTTCAGACGCTGTGGTTGATCATTTTGAATTAGAGGCCGATCTCCTGCGTCAGGTGAATTATCCGGGACTGGACAAGGTGTTGCAGGAACAGGCGATCTTTTTACGTGACCTGAAGCAATGGCAGGACGGACACGCCACAGGGAAAAATGATGATATCACCGAAGCGTTTGCCGTCTTGCTGGGTTGGTATAATGGACATATCTCACGTATAGATGCCTCTTATATCCGCCGCCAATTGGCTGCTTAAATAAAAGCGCCACGTATTCAAAAAAGAAACGTGGCGCTTTTGTTATCGTAAAGGCTAGGCGGGGGCTTATCCCCGACGGGGCATCAGCACCCAGTAATCCAGATCAAGCACCACATCAGGATTATATTTGCCGTCTTCATCCTTGTAAGGGAAGTCATCCGCCGGATGGTCTTTGGTGGCAACCAGACGCAGACGCAGGGCACCCATGTCGGAACGACCTTTGATTTCCTGCTTATCCAGAACTTCGGACCAGGCAAAAATTGTATTTCCGGCGAAGGTCGGGTTGGCGTGCGCACCGGCATTGATGGCGGCAACTTTGAATGCATTACCCAATCCGTTGAAGGAAAGCGCGCGCGCCAGTGAAATAATGTGACCGCCGTAAATCAGACGTTTGCCGAAACGGTTGTCTTTGGCGGCAAACTGGTCGAAGTGAACTTTGGCTGTGTTTTGATAGAGACGGGTTGCCATTTGGTGTTCGGCTTCTTCAATGGTCATGCCATCAATATGGTCGATTTTTTCACCGACTTCGTAATCTTCCCACAGATGTGGTGCGCCTGCCAATTCAACATCGTAAGACGAGAAATCCAAACCTTCTGCGATCACAAGATCATCAACATCAACAACTTTGGGCAGATCGGGAATAATGGTGTCCGGTGTCGGTGCATCCAGATCTTTCTTTTTCACCATGACCCAACGGACATAATCCAAAACGACTTCGTCTTTTTGGTTAATGCCGATGGAATTGACATAGACAACACCCGTTTTGCCGTTGGAATTTTCTTTCAAGCCAATGACAGTCGAGGTCGTGCGCAGCGTATCACCGGCATAAACCGGGGCACCAAAACGTCCGACGGCATAACCAAGGTTGGCAACCGCATTGAGGGAAACATCGGGAACTGTTTTGCCAAACACCATATGGAAGGCCAGCATGTCATCCAACGGCATGGCTTCAAACCCCAAACCCATTGCGTAAGGCTCGGCGCTGTGCGGCATATGGCGAAAACCGTAAAGGGCGGTGTAAAGCGAGACATCGCCTTCTGTCACGGTGCGTGGTGTGGCGTGAACGATTTCCTGACCGAGGAAGAAATCCTCAAAGAAATTGCCCGGGTTTGTTTTTGTCATTTTAGGACGTCCTCATTTTTTGTGTAATTTGGAGGTTTTCTAGCATTTTTTGCAGCGCAATAAAAGGTGTTTTTCAATGCCTGCATTGAAATTATATTTCTTTGGTTGTTGTGTTATTACGACTGTTTTACGTTTTTTGTTGCACTGCGTTCAAGCAAAAACGGGCTCTGTGGGTCATGCTGACGATAGGCGTCTTTTGCCTGTGCGTTATTGTAGGTCGCATAACAATACTGGCAGCCGTGTAGGCAACTGTTATAGGCGCCGATATCAACCGATTGAACGCATCCGCAAGCTTTGCGTTGCCCTTTGTCTTTGCGCCAATGTTGGTCTGTTTTGGAAATTTTACGAATGAGATCGTCGTCGATGCATTTGCCGTGTTCAATGGAAAAGGCGCGCCAGTCTTGTTCTTGTGCGCAGGATTTTAAAGACAGCCCGCAGGAACGCGCAATGGTCGACAAAGTCGCCAGCAATCGGTTGAGGTCATCTTCTTGTTGGGCGATATCTTGATAGACAAGGGCATTGACTTTCTTGAGGTTTCGTTCTGTTTTGGCATAAAAATCGGTTAGGGCGAACATGACAGTATGGGTGTGGCCCTGTAGGGCATGGGCAATTTTATCAAACATATCGATGTGATATTGGATGGGTGTAACGTTGGATAAAAGAATAGGGTCATAGCGCCAGATAACACGATCCGGCCCGACTTTCTGTGACAAAGTTTTAAAATGATTTATGGCTTGTTCGAGCGAAAGTGTGCTGTTTTCAATTTCGCGCGGGTAGCCTGTGATGGTCATGTGAAAGTACGAGGCAAATGGACGTTTTTCCAGCATGCCAAGATGAGGAAAAAGCGGTGCCGGGTTGCGTGTCCAGAAAACGAAACAATCGACATCTTCGGGGCGCAGGGAAATATCACGAACTTGATTGGGGTTAAAAGGGTTGCGTGTTTTTACAAATCCGGCATGGACCCGATTGATAAACCAGTCACTATAAAAGGCGGCAATGTCGGTTCGGCGGCTGATACTGACGATTTGTCCCATGATGTTGCCTATGCGTATCAGGCCGCATCCGTTGTGTCGGTAAGATATTGCGAGATATCAACCTCGTCGATTTGTTCGGGCTTGAGGAACTTTTCCGCATATTCCAGATATTTACCCGAAGTGAGGAATAGCTCAAACAGATCTTTGTCGAGATGTTCGTCCTTGACCATAAAGGACATGATCTTGATGGATTGAGACAGGGTTTTCGGTAATTTATACGGACGGTCCGCAGCCGTCAGGGCTTCGAAAATATCGGCGATTGCCATCATACGGGCAGGAAGGGACATGTCATCGGCACGCAGTTTGCGGGGATAACCGGTTCCGTTTATTTTTTCATGGTGCCCACCTGCATATTCCGGGACACGGCGCAGATGACGCGGGAAGGGCAATTGATCCAGCATAATAATGGTTTGAACGATATGATCGTTGATCTTGAAACGATCTTCTTCGGTCAGGGTGCCGGCTTTGATTTTCAGGTTATAAAGCTCGCCCAGATTATACAGATTATCCGGCGGGGTCATTTTGAAGCCAAAGGGATTATCTGCGGCGAACAGCGATTTGTCACGGCGTGCGATAATATGGTCCGCGCGATCAGCAAGAACCGATTCTTCGACAGGCAAGGGTGCTTCGGGTCCGCAGGCTTTTTTGCGGGTTTCTTCTTCATGTCCGATGCCCAGACGATCAGATAAAGTGCGCATCCATGTCTGTTGGGCAATGTGATCCAGACGATCCATTCGGTCCGGGGCCATAAATTCACCGCCGACATTGCATTCTGCCACAAAGGCAAAATCATCATCCAGTTGGGCCAGTCTTTTGTCTAATGCCTCTTTAAGCACGGTTTCATCTTCGCCCTTATGCAGACCTTTCCAATATTCAATCTCGGCATCGCGTTTCATCACTTCAAAACGCATGCGGACTTCGTGGATGCGGTCGTAAATGGTTTCCAGTTTTGTCGCTTTATCAACGATATATTCCGGGGTGGTGACTTTACCGCAGTCATGGAGCAAACCTGCGATATGCAATTCATATTGTTCTTCTTCGCTCATATTAAAATCAGCGAATTGGCCGGACTTTTGATTAATGGCGGCTTGGGCGAGCATATCGGTCAGGACGGGCACGCGCTGGCAATGCCCACCGGTGTAGGCCGACTTGGCATCAATGGCGCCGGCGATTAAACTGATGAAGGAAGCCAGTAATTCTTTTTGAGCCTCGACCAGCAATTGATTGTCGAGTGCGATTGCGGCTTGTGCGGCCAATGCCTCGACAAACGGTTGCAAGGAGATATCGAAACCGATGACTTCGCCCGTGTCGCGGTCCTGCGCATTTAACAATTGTAGAACGGCGATGACGCGGCGTTCATTATTGTAAAGCGGGACGGTCAGGAAAGATTTGGAACGATAGCCGGTGGCTTTATCAAAATTCTTGGTGCCTTGAAAATCAAAATCCTTGAAGACATAGGCGTCATCAATACTGATCGTTTTTCTGGACAGGGCGCAATAAGACGCGACATTTTTATGGTTTTCTTCCCCCGTTTCAGGATCAAAAAGTTCAACGGGCGGGAGAGTGATTTCTTTACCCGACGTTCCGCCATTATAAATGCCGAGACTGTCATTACGCATAATCTCAAAGCGCAGGCGTTGGTCGTTATCGACCAGGCGATAAAGCGTGCCGCCATCGGCGTTGCACATGGATTTTGCTTCATCGAGAATTTTTTCCATCAAGTGAACGGAATTACGTTCGGTCGACAGGGCAAGTCCGATGTCTAAAAGCTTACGATAATGTTGTTCACGTGAGTCGACCATGGCGCCCGTATCTATGTCCGGTCTCTATTCGATTGATTATCCTCGTCTATTCTAACAGTTTTCTGCCTTTTGGAAATTAAAACCTTGTAAAAAAAATGTACTCGTCAGTTTATAACTCTAAGATGTGGCTTTGTGGGTATCGTGTCGTATATGGCGACTGCTATATCCAGATAATCAATCAAAGCGTTTAGTCGGCGTTGCGGGTTGTTGTCTTGGCAGTCGGGGTCTTGTTCGATCAGGGACAGGACAACGGAGAAATCATCTTCTGCGCGAGAAAGTACAGTGCAAAGGTTGTGATATTGTGTTTCTAAAAACAATGTGGTTTCGTTTGTATCTACCTCATCGGGGAGGTGTTTCTGCAAATCGAGTCGCAAGTTTTGTAAAAGGTTATGGGTTGTTTTGGCGGTAAGCATCGTAAAATGTCCTGTCTTTTTTTAGATAAAGTTCTGTAAGTCTGTTGCGCAGCTTGTTATGAGATGACGTGACGGATTTTTTCTCGGAGTGTCAGATGCCCTTTGCTTCTTTGCGTGATTTTATGGACCGGCTTGAAAAAGAAGGCCGCCTTGTCCGCGTAAGCGAACCTGTGTCGCCTGTTTTGGAAATGACAGAAATTCAAACCCGCTTGTTGGCAGAAGAAGGCCCGGCTGTTTTGTTTGAAAATGTGGTGGATGAAACGGGCCGGAAATACGATATGCCGGTTTTGGTCAATTTATTCGGTACGGTTGAGCGGGTGGCCTGGGGAATGGACCGCGAACCTAATCAGTTGCGCGAAGTCGGCGAAACACTGGCCTTTTTAAAACAACCGGAACCACCGGGCGGTTTTAAGGATGCCCTGAAGATGCTGCCTTTGGTGAAAACCGTTCTATCCATGAAACCCAAGACGGTCCGGTCTGCGCCTTGTCAGGAAGTGATTTTGGAAGGGGACGATATCGACCTTGCCAAGCTGCCGATCCAGACGTGCTGGCCGGGGGAACCTGCCCCTTTGATTACATGGCCTTTGGTCGTGACGCGGGGACCGGGGCAGGGAAAAACGGATAATTTTAATCTTGGCATTTATCGCATGCAGGTTTTGGGTAAAAACCGTTGCATTATGCGATGGTTAAAACATCGCGGCGGGGCGCAGCATTTTGCGCGCTGGGTTAAAGAAAAAAATGAACCCATGCCGGTTGCCATTGTGCTGGGGGCGGATCCGGGGACGATTTTGGCGGCGGTGACGCCTGTGCCCGATACATTGTCTGAATATCAGTTTGCCGGATTGTTGCGTGGGAAAAAGGTGGAACTGGTTGATTGTAAAACTGTTCCGTTGAAAGTGCCATCCGAGGCAGAGATCGTTCTGGAAGGCTATGTGCGCCACGATGAAGAGGCCGCCGAAGGCCCCTATGGCGATCACACCGGATATTATAACAGCGTGGAAGAGTTCCCCGTGTTTGAAATTACCGCTGTGACCATGCGCAAAAAACCGATCTTCCTGTCAACCTTTACCGGACGTCCACCGGATGAACCGTCTGTGTTAGGGGAAGCTTTGAACGATGTCTTCGTTCCTTTGTTGCAGCAGCAGTTTCCTGAAATTGTTGATTTCTGGTTGCCGCCGGAAGCCTGTTCGTACCGGGTGGCGGTAGTGTCGATCAAAAAGGCTTATCCCGGTCATGCCAAGCGGGTCTTGATGGGATGTTGGTCGTTCTTGCGTCAATTTATGTACACCAAGTTTATTATTGTGGTGGATGACGATATTGATTGTCGTGACTGGAAAGATGTCTGGTGGGCCGTCTCGACCCGCATGGATCCGGTGCGCGATACCATGATGGTGGAAAACACCCCGATCGATTATCTGGATTTTGCCTCACCTGAAAGCGGTCTGGGCGGCAAAATCGGGTTTGATGCCACCAATAAAATGGGCAATGAAACCCATCGGGAATGGGGCGAAAAAATCCGTATGGATCAGGATGTGGTCGATAAAGTCTCTGATATGTGGGATAAGCTCGGCCTGCCCGGATCAGGGAACCCCATCTGGAAAGACGGCGCTTGATTGTTTAGCTATTTGGAATATCTTTTTAAAAACAGCCTCGATAGATTTAAGGATAAAATATGAGCCAGCACCAAAACAATCTCGACCTGCTGAATGACCTGATTGCAAAGGCGCGTCAAAAAGGGGCCGATGCGGCAGATGCGGTTTTGGTACAGGGGGTGTCTTTGTCTTTGTCTCAACGTTTGGGGCAACCAGAAAATCTGGAACGCGCCGAAGGTCAGGATTTGGGCTTGCGTGTCTTTATCGGCAAACGTCAGGCAATCGTTTCTTCTGCGGATTTCAAGGCTGACGCTTTGGATGAATTGGCGCAACGTTGTGTTGATATGGCCCGTGTGGTGCCGGAAGATCCATTTTGTGGATTGGCGGATACGGACCAATTGGCAACAGAATTTCCCGATGTTGATGGATATGATCCGTATGAGCCGGACGAACAAACCCTGATTTCATGGGCGACAGCGGCAGAAGATGCTGCGCGCGCTGTTGAGGGTGTGACAAATTCCGAAGGGGCGGAAGCCTCGTGGTCGCGCAATGATGTCGCGATTGCAGCTTCCAACGGATTGGCTCATGCCTATAGCTCATCGGGTTGTTCGCTCAGTGCCTCTGTCTTGGCGGGAACGGGGACGCAGATGGAACGTGATTATGATTATACCTCTGCTGTTTATGCCGAAGACCTCGAAGATTTTGCATTGGTGGGGCGACGTGCCGGGGAAAAGGCCGTTAAACGTTTGAACCCGCGTCGTGTGGCCAGCCAACAGGTGCCGGTGGTTTATTCAACCCGTGTGTCGCAAAGCTTGCTCGGGCATTTAAACGGCGCGATTAACGGCAATTCGATTGCACGCGGAACTAGTTTCCTCAAAGACAAGATGGGGCAGACCATTTTTAATCCTGATATTTCGATTGTGGATGATCCTCATCGCAAACGGGGTTTACGCTCCAAACCGATAGACGGGGAAGGGCTTGCCAATAAAAAACGCGAGATCGTCAAAGACGGTGTGTTGCAAAGCTGGATTCTGGATTTACGCTCTGCCCGTCAATTGGGATTGGAAAGTACAGCACATGCTGCGCGTGGGGTCGGTTCACCGCCGTCGCCCAGTGTAACCAATTTTTACATGGAAGCCGGAAAACATAGTCTGGAAGAATTGATCGGCGATATCAAACAGGGCTTTTATGTGACGGAATTGATCGGCATGGGGGTCAATGGTGTCACCGGGGATTACAGCCGTGGGGCTGCTGGTTTCTGGATTGAAAACGGTGAAATTGCGTTTCCGGTTTCCGAGTTGACGATTGCAGGGAATTTAAAGGATATGTTCCTGAATTTAACGCCTGCGGATGATCTGGAATTTCGTTATGGCACGAATGCGCCTAGCTTGCGGATCGAAGGCTTAACCGTTGCCGGATCATCTGCCTGATTTTACTTAAGCGAACCTTTTAAGGCCTCAATAACAAGCAGGGCGTGGCGCAAGTCGCGCCCCAGTTTTTTGCGAAATGGTTTTAACAGGAACGTCAAAGGTATCGCCCAACGGATGACACCGCGTATATGAGGCCAAACGGCAGATGGGGATTTGTCTTGATAGATTTCCATAGTGGCACGCAGTAAGGCTCCGTCACCTCGATCAAAACGAACGGATGAGATCAAAAACCGCAAAATATCGCGGGCTTGCGCCGCTGATACGTCCATTGCTTCGCCGACGTTTTCTTCGAAATCGATAAAACCGATTTCTCCATCCAGACACAGGATCATATCGCGCAATTGTCCGGTGCCATGCCAGCCGCCAGCTTGATGCAGCGTGCTGAGCGCATCGGCAGCTTTTAAGATCAGGGTTTGCGGGTCGTTATGCCCGTTGATCTGCTCAAACAGGCTGTGACCAATATCGTCCAGTAAAATCCATCCCGGGCGTTGGGCAATAACGGTGGGAACACGCACGCCGCGCGTCGCAATTTTGCGTAACCGTCGGGCTTCGGCGTTTAACCCGTCATCCATTGCATCGGAAACGGTGGCGCGCAGCATGGGGCATCGAAACAGCCCGGCAAACAGATTCTGGAACCGGTGCCAATTGTTTGCCTGTTCACGCAGCGCGATTTTGATCCAGTAGCGTTTGCCTTGCCAGTCAAAGGGGACGCTACGTGCGCCAACGCCCTGATCGACGGCTTGTTGAACGGCGGTTATGATTTTATCTTCCATAGGCGTTCTTTACTCTATCTCTTCTTTAAACACAAACAATGAAATGAAGCGGTAGCACAATCGACAAACCCGTGATATTGTCCGCAAAATTTGACATGCCACCCCTATGAGGAACAGTTCTCGTTGGAACCAAAAACACAGCTTGATACACGTACTTTTCCCTTGATGAAACGCCTCATCAAGGAAAGTGTGCGCCCTTATATCACGCAATTGACCCTTGCCCTTTTGTTTATGGGTATTTCGTCGGCGGCGGCAGCCCTGAGTATGTGGCTGCTGAAACCTGTGGTAAATGATATTTTTGTCAGTAAAAATGGCGATATGTTATGGCCTTTAGGTTTGGCAATTGTCTTTGTCTTTGTTGCTAAGGGGTTGGCGCAATTTGGGCAAACGGTGGCGATGTCGTGGTTGGGATTGCGCATCATCACAGACCTTCAGGTGCGCCTGTATGATCATTTGATGGGACTGGATCTGGCCTATTTCCACGCCAATCCATCGGGTACGCTGGTGTCGCGCTTTACCAACGATGTGTTGTTGATGCGAGCCACGGCAACCAAGGTTCTGACCAGTGCGGGTAAGGACAGCACCTTGCTGGTTGGTATGATTGTTGTGATGGTATCGACCAATTGGCAGTTGGCATTACTGGCCTTGGTAGTTTTTCCGGTCACAATTGGCCCGGTTCTAAAAATCGGTAAGCGGATCCGCAAAGTGACGGTTAATACACAGGTGCAGATCGGGCAGCTTGTGACGTTACTGACCCAAACGTTGTCGGGTATTCGTCATGTCAAAGCCTATCGTATGGAAAAATACGAACGCACCCGCGTGCGTGATTTAACCGAGGTTGTGCGCAAGCTGGTTTTTAAGGCGGAACGTACAAAGGCCTTAAATTCTCCGATTATGGAAGGGGTTGCCGGTTTTGCCATTGCGTTGATTATTGTTTATGGCGGATATCAGGTGATTGAAGGTGTGAAAACACCAGGGGATTTCTTTGCCTTTATCGGCGCTGCTTTCATGGTTTACGAACCTGCAAAACGTTTGGCTCACCTCAATTCAGAAATGCAAGGCGGTTTGGCCGGGGCAGAACGTCTTTATCGTCTGTTGGAAGAAAGTTCGACCATTAATGATGCGCCAAATGCAAAACGGATTTCTGTCCAAGGTGGGGATATCCGCTTTGAAAATGTTGATTTTTCCTACGAAGAAGAAAAAACAGCCTTGCGGAAACTGAACTTGCATGTGCCTGCCGGTAAAACCGTTGCGCTTGTGGGGCCAAGTGGGGCCGGTAAATCAACAGTTCTCAACTTGGTGCCGCGTTTTTACGATGTGAATGCGGGGATGGTCTGCATTGATGGACAGGATGTGCGCGAGGTAAGCATTGCTTCGCTTCGCAAAGCCTGCGCGTTGGTCAGTCAGGAAATTGTTTTATTCGATGATACCATTCGCGCCAATATCCTTTATGGGCGTATGGATGCCAGCGAGGAAGATGTTGTCCAGGCGGCAAAAAATGCGGCTGCGCATGAATTTATTATGGAATTGCCCGATGGGTATGACACGATGGTGGGCGAAGGCGGGCTGAAACTGTCCGGCGGACAACGTCAACGGATTTCCATTGCGCGCGCTATGCTGAAAAATGCACCGATCCTGTTGCTGGATGAAGCGACCTCTGCCTTGGATACGGAAAGCGAACGTAAAGTTCAGGCGGCCTTGCATGAATTGATGAAAGATCGCACAACGTTGGTGATCGCACACCGTTTATCAACAGTTGTGGATGCCGATTTGATCTATGTGATTGATCGTGGTCGTGTGGTTGAACAGGGCAATCATCAGCAACTGGTTGATATGGATGGAATTTATGCTCGTCTATATGCCATGCAGTTTAGCGAAGAAGCAACGGAGGCTTAAATGAGCCTTTTGAAATCCATCACAAAATCAGACGGGTTTCGAAAAATCCTGTGCTGGATCGGGGCGCAATACATTCGCTTTGTTTACGTCACGGGCCGTTGGCAGATAGTCAATGGCGAGGTTACCAAGCAGTATTGGGACGCGGATAAGCCGTTTATTTTGGCCTTTTGGCATGGGCGCATCTTGTTGATGCCTTATTGCTGGAACCGCAAAAAATCCATTCACATGCTGATTTCCCAACATCGTGACGGGCAATTGATTGCACGTACGGTTGGTCATTTTGGTATTCAGACGATTGAAGGGTCAACCTCCAAGGGGGGCGCCACAGCTTTGCGTGCGATGTTAAAGTCGTTGAAAAATGGTGAGTGTATCGGCATTACACCGGATGGGCCGCGCGGGCCGCGCATGCGTGCGTCAAACGGGGTGGTCAATGTGGCTAAGATGGCGCAAGTCCCTGTTATTCCCTGCGCGTTTGGTAGTGTCTCCAGAAAGCATGTACGCAGTTGGGATCGTTTTTGTGTGGCCTTTCCCTTTAGCAAAGGTGTGTTTGTCTGGGGGAATCCGATCCATGTGCCCAAAGAGGCCAAAGGGGCAGACCTGGAAGCCTACCGTTTAAAGGTGGAAGCAGAACTCACACGCGTCACCGATGAAAGCGACCGGCTGACAGGTCATCCCCCGGTGGAGGCGGCATGATTTATTCGCTTTATCGCGGTTTAACAACAATTGCAGCTCCGCTGATTTCCCGATATTTGCAAAAACGATTGTACAAGGGAAAGGAACACCCAACCCGGTTTCCAGAACGCCTAGGGCAAACAAATTTGCGCCGGCCAACGGGTCCCTTGATCTGGTTGCATGGTGCGAGTGTGGGGGAGGCGATTTCCCTATTGCCCTTGATTGAGGTCATGCATGGTGATTATAAGGATTGTCATATCCTGTTGACGACCGGTACGGTAACGTCTGCCGCCTTGATGGAAAAAAGATTACCTGATGGTGTTATTCATCAATTTATTCCGGTTGATCGTTTGCCTTATGTGCGCCGTTTTCTGGATCATTGGCGACCGGATGTGGCCATTTGGGCGGAAAGCGAACTGTGGCCCAATCTGATTTGCGAAACGCGTAAACGTGGTGTTTCAATGGCATTGATCAATGCACGTATGTCGGATAAGTCGCTGAAAACATGGCGACGCGTGCCGGGCTTTGCGAAAAAGCTTCTGGGGGCATTCGATTTATGTCTGGCCCAAACCGACGAAGATGCGCAGCGTTATCGTGATTTAGGTGCGCAAAATGTGCAGTGTCCGGGTAATTTGAAATATGCGTCACCAGATTTACCGGTAGATGACGCAGAATTAGCCCAATTGCGAAATAAAATAGGGAAACGCCCGGTCTGGATGGCGGCAAGTACACATGATGGGGAAGAAATACTGATCGCTCAGGCCCATCGCCGTTTGAAAGAAACCTTCCCCGATGTGTTGACGATTATTGCCCCGCGCCACCCGGAACGGGGGCCGTCCATTGCAGTTGATTTGCGGGCGCAATCGTTATCGGTTGCACAGCGTAGCGCGGCAGAAGATTTAAACCCGGCTTGCGATATCTATCTTGCCGATACGATGGGGGAGCTGGGCTTGTTCTACCGTTTGTCCCCGATCGTCTTTATGGGGAAATCGCTGGAACCTTTGGGGGGACAAAACCCATTGGAGGCCGCGCGTCTGAATTGCGCCCTTCTATGCGGCCCTTATATGACGAATTTTGCAGAAATTATGGTCCGGTTTGCTGAACAAGACAGTGTTCTGATTGTCCATGATGAAACCGAGATGGTTAAGATGGTGACGTTGTTGTTGTCGGATGAAGCCTTGCGGGAGGAAAAGGCACAACGCGCCCATAAGGTTGCTGTGGGGGAAGCGGCGGTTTTGCAACGTACCCTGTCGGCTTTGGCCCCGTTTGTCGATGGGTCGGGAAGGGGGCATGCATGAAACAGGCGCCGTCCTTTTGGGGATATGGATATAACAGCCTGTGGGAAACTGTTTTGTCCCCACTGGCTTGTCTCTATAATAAAATTACCTGCACACGCGCGGAACGGCCGGCGCTGTGGAAAGCACCGATTCCCGTCATTTGCATTGGTAATTTGACGATGGGCGGGGCAGGGAAAACGCCAACGGCGATGGCAATTGCCCAGTATTTGCAAGCAGCCGGGAAGAACCCTTATTTCTTGTCACGTGGATTTGGCGGGCATATGAAAGGTCCGCTTATGGTTGGTGGGCATGGCACCCATGAAGTCGGCGATGAACCGTTGTTGTTAAAAGAAATTGCCCCGGTTTGTGTGTCGCGTGACCGTGTTGCCGGGGCGAAATTATGCGTCAAAAAAGGGGCGGACGTCATTGTCATGGATGATGGCTTTCAAAACCCGCATTTACATAAGGATGTGTCCTTTCTTGTGGTGGATGGCGGTTATGGTCACGGCAATGAAAAAGTCTTTCCGGCGGGGCCTTTGCGGGAAAGTTTACAAAGCGGGTTACAACGCGCCGATGGTTTGGTTTTAATCGGTGCAGATATGACCGGGGCACTGGAACGTGTACAGCGCATACGTGCGGATATCCCGGTACTACAGGCCTATATTCAGCCTTTGGACCGTCCGGATCTTGTCGGGCGAAAGGTTCTGGCATTTGCCGGGATCGGACGACCTGAAAAGTTTTTTGAAACCTTGCGCACAATGGATTGTGATTTGCTGGATTGCGTGCCTTTTCCAGATCACCATCCTTATTTAATCGACGATATCCGGCCATTGCGCGAACGGGCAAAACTGGCAGGGGCCCGATTGATCACAACGCGCAAAGATTATATGCGCTTGCCCAAGGAATTTGCTCAAGAAGTCGATGTCATAAAAATCTCTCTGGTCTGGCAGGGGGAAGACATGTTAAAGGCAGTGCTTTCGAAAATTACGGATCTCGCCTGATGAAAGCGTTACGACAGAAATATATCAGTCACCCCTTGCAGGGGGCGTTGGCCTATGGGCTTTATTTTCTGATCCGTCTTATGTCTTTTGATACGGCGTCTAATCTTGGCGGCTGGCTCGCTCGAAAAATCGGTCCGCATAGCAAGGCCAACAAAGTCGGGCTTGAAAACCTGCAAAAGGCTTTTCCAGAAAAAACACGAGCCGAAATTGATAAAATTCTGTTGGGTGTTTGGGATAATCTCGGTCGGGTTGCGTTTGAATTTCCCCACGTCGGATCCATGAATGTCTATGAAGACACGGATCGTTTTGAAATTATCAACCCGCATTATGTGGATTTGTTGCGCGACGATGGTAAATGCGGGCTGTTTTTTTCCGGCCATTTTGCCAATTGGGAATTTAGTGCGCGGGCCAGTGCACAACGTACACCAAGTTTGCCTGTTCATATGATTTATCGCGAACCCGATAACCCTTATGTGCGTGATTTGTTTGCCAAACGTATGCCCACACCGGAATGCAGTTTGCTGCCTAAGGGCACAAAAGGGGCACGTCAGGCCTTGAATATTTTAAAGAATGGCGGGCATCTGGCTTTATTGGTCGATCAAAAAATGAACGATGGCATTGCGGTTCCCTTTTTTGGTCGTAATGCCATGACGGCATCGGCAATTGCGCAATTTGCCCTGAAATTTGATTGTCCGATTATCCCTATGCAGTTGGAGCGGGTTGAGAAGACACGCTTTCGCATGACTTTTTATCCGCCGTTGCAAATTGAAAAAACCGGTGATCGTCAAGATGATCTTGTGAAAGTGATGACCGAGATTAACCGTATTCTGGAAAACTGGATCCGGGAAAAACCGGAACAATGGCTTTGGCTCCACCGACGTTGGCCCAAAGGCGAATAGGGCTCTTTTTATTTGAAGTAAGAATACAGCAGGACGAGATCGTAATCTGCAATTTGTGTCCAGACGGTTAGGGTCGGTAGTTTGTTAATGGTGAGATCAACAATGGTATTGTCCGGATGATCTGCCATAAATTTCTGGATGTCGGGCTGGGCCTCAACGGCAGCCGGAAAGCTGACGATTTTTGTGCCGTTGGTCTTGAATATAGAAACCACACATTTTTTACAGATTTTGGTCCGTTGTAATAAATGGTCCGGCGTCATAACCGCCACACCAACACCGGTGATGTAGCCTTGATCATTAAAGATCGGGCGAGACAGAGGTAAGCTGTCATAGGCAACAATGGCGTTTTTAATCGGTTCACCGATATAAAGCTCGTTATTGGTTAAGCGCAACGCATTGTTGATATAGGCACGATCTTTCAGGTTTAGAGAACGGGTCGGATAACGAAAGCTGTCGTGTTTCAGGTTGCCGTTTACATCCGTGGTGAATAAAGCGCTGAGACCGGGAACACGATCAACATGGCGGTTCAGGGAATTATGAATGATCAGGTCATTGATCGCACTGGTTTCTTTATGGCTGAACAGGCTGGTGATCCCGACCAATGTAATATCGGCCGAGCGTAACAGCCCTTGGGCATGAACAGCTTGATAAAGAGCGGATAGCTTGAGTTCTCTGTCCATACCGGCATGTGCATGCACTGCGCTGAACAAAAACGCAAAGGTTAAAAGGAAAAAACGCACCATTAGACCACTCTAAGAAGAAAACAGGGCAACCATATCAGCACGTAACGTAGAACACAATCATAGCGAACTTATTGGAATGAATTTATTATTTATTCGCGAACTTGCTGACGCTGACGCGAATATTGTATTTTTTTAATATAATAACCCAGGTCTGAATTTTATGCTCATTAATTGTTCCTTTAAGCACGCCATTCGTATTCAATGCGTTGATTTTTTCAATGAAACCTTCTGGGAAGTGAGTGTTGGAGGGGTAGCTGACCAAGACTTCATTGCGATCATTGAACAGGCTTACGATACATTGTGGACATAAGGCATCTTGTTTAATCAAAAAACCGGGATGGATAATACCGGCAATGGCACCGAGGGTTTTTTTATCGGAATCCAGCAAAGATCGCGCGAAGGGAACAAATGCGGCGCCTGATGAGCGCCCGACCAGCGGAGATCCTATATATAAGTCGCGTTCCCCGGCGTTGAGTACTGTTTTGACATACTCGCGATCCGACAAGTCAATGTCTTTTGCCGGATAGGTAAAGCTGTCGATCTTTAGCTGACCGGTGCGGTTTGTTGAGATAATGGCGCGCAAGCCCGGTGTGCGTTCAACATATTTTGCCAATGTGGTGTGCAAAACCAGTTCTTCCGCCTCTGGGTTGCGTTCAATCAGTTCACTGGAATCCAGCAATGCCAGATCAATTGCCTGAATGGTTTTTTCGGCATGAAAGGCCTGAAATTCCGCGTAATCCCGTATATCGTCGGCGGCATAAGTGCTTTGTGCGGCGACGATAGAAAGAAGCAAGGCGACGAAATATAGCATATCGCTATCCATATTGAATTTCCAATACTCGCAACCTACTCATCTTTTGGTTTCAAGACAAGACCGCTTTTGCTTGACTCTGTGTTTGAAAGCCAGTAGAACAGCGCCAAATTCACAGGCCTCTTTGACATTATTGTCACCTTAAGGGGTGCCGCCAGTCCTCGAGTTTCGGGCACTGGCGCGTTTTGCGTTGGGATTTAATATGTTTGAAAGTCTTCAGAGTCGCCTTGGCGGCATTTTTGATAAACTCACAAAACGTGGCTCTCTGTCTGAGGCCGACGTTAGCGAGGCTATGCGCGAAGTACGCGTTGCTTTGCTGGAAGCCGACGTTGCCCTGTCGGTTGTGAAAGATTTTGTCAAAAAAGCTAAAGAAAAGGCAATTGGCGAAGAAGTCTTAAAAGGGATTAATCCGGGCCAGATGGTTATTAAGATCGTGCATGACTGCATGGTTGAAATGCTGGGTTCGGATGATACGGCGATTAATCTGAAAGCCGTTCCTCCGGTCGCGATTTTGATGGTTGGCCTGCAAGGTGCAGGTAAAACAACCACCTCTGCTAAAATCGGCCTGATGCTCAAGAAGAAAGAGCGCAAAAAAGTTTTGCTGGCCAGCCTTGACGTTTATCGTCCGGCCGCCCAGCAGCAGCTTGAGGTCCTCGCCAAACAGGCGGAGTTGAGCTCGCTGCCGATCGTCTTTGGCGAACAACCGGTTGCCATTGCCAAACGTGCGATGGTTGAGGCCCGTAAGGGCGGTTATGACGTGGTTATCCTCGATACGGCAGGTCGTCTGCATATTGATGAAAAACTGATGGATGAAGTCGCGCAGGTTCGTGACGTTGCCAACCCGGCGGAAACCCTGTTGGTTACGGATGCCATGACCGGGCAGGATTCTGTCAATGTTGCCAAGGAATTTAATGACAAGATCGGCATTACCGGTATTGCCCTGACCCGTGTGGACGGCGATGCGCGCGGTGGTGCGGCCCTGTCTATGAAAGAAGTCACCGGTGCACCGATCAAGGTGATGGGTGTCGGTGAAAAAATCGATGAGTTGGAAGCTTTCCACGCAGATCGTGTAGCTGGTCGAATCCTCGGCATGGGCGATGTGGTCTCGCTGGTGGAAAAAGCACAGGAAACCATCGAACAGGACAAGGCCGAAGCCTTAGCCAAACGGGTTATGAAAGGCTTGTTCACGCTGGAAGACATGCTGGAACAGCTCAATCAAATTCGCAAAATGGGTGATGTGGACGGATTGCTGGGCATGTTGCCGGGGATCGGCAAAATGAAAAAACAACTGGCCGAAGCCAAGGTGGATGACAAGATGATCGCCCGCCAACAAGCAATTATTCTATCCATGACGGTTAAAGAACGTCAAAACCCCAAGATTATCAAGGCATCGCGCCGCCAGCGTATCGCGGCAGGCTGCGGCCTCACAGTTCAGGACGTGAACAAGTTGCTGAAACAATATCAGCAAACGGCAACCGTCATGAAAAAAGTCGGAAAGATGAACAAAAAAGGCCTGCTCGGCAAATTGGGCGGCATGATGGGTGGACCGGGCGGTGCAATGCCGCCGGGTGGGCTCAATGGTTTGCCCGGACTGGACGGTCTGGGTGGACAGGGTGGTTTGCCACCGGGACTGCCGCCTTTCAAAAAGTGAAGGCCTTTGATGTTTGATTTTTCGATTTAACCTTTTGTACTAAACCCAAACCATAGGAAAGACCAACAATGGCTCTTACAATCCGTTTGGCACGTGGCGGGGCTAAAAAGCGCCCGTTCTATCGTATCGTTGTTGCAGACAAGCGCGCTCCGCGTGATGGCCGTTTCATTGAGAAACTCGGCACATACAACCCGATGCTGGCCAAAGACGACGAAAATCGCGTGAACATGAACATCGAACGCGTTGATTACTGGATCGGTCAAGGCGCAAAACCGTCTGATCGTGTACTGCGTTTCTTGGTTAATGCCGGTAAAGCCGAACGTGCTATTCCGCAGCAAACCAAAAAAGCTGAACAGTCTGAAAAGACTAAAATGCGTATCGAGGAAAAAGAAGAGAAACGCCGCGAAGCTGAAGAAGCTGCAAAAGCTGCTGCTGAAGAAGCCGCTGCTGCCGCTGAAGCTCCGGCTGAAGAAGCTGCTGAAGCTTAAGTCTTCTTTTGAATTTTTTCGTTTTTGGATAGAGATTTACAGATCATGTCTTCACACACACCCATACAGGATAATGAAAGTGCACGCGTTTGCGTGGCTGCTTTTTCGTCCGCGCACGGTGTAAGCGGGGCCATGCGTCTGAAAAGCTTTACTGAAAATCCAGATGACGTTGCGGCCTTTAAGGTGTTGCAAAGCGAGGATGCCGCCAAGACTTATGAAATCGAGGTTGTCAGCCATACAGGCAAAGGCGAATTGATTGTCAAGGTTGAGGGTGTGCAAACGCGTGAAGCAGCGGAATTGCTGAAAGGCGAACGTCTCTATGTCTCACGTACCGAATTACCTGATGCCGGGGATGAGGAATTTTACCACGCAGACCTGATTGGTCTGACGGTCAAAACGACCAGTGGAAAGACCCTTGGAACTGTGCGGGCAGTGTTTGATTTTGGTGCGGGTGACATGCTGGAAATTCTCCCCAAAGAAGGGGCACTGATTATGGTGCCGTTCACCAAGGCAATTGTACCGATTGTGGATATTGAAAAAGGGCGTGTCGTCGTCGATCCACCTGAGGGACTGTTGCCGGAAGAGAAAAAGAAAAAACGCAAAAAGCCGCAAAAGGCGAAAGGCACGGAGGACCCGCAATGAGCCCTCAATTGCTGCCTTGGACGGCTTGTGTGTTGACGCTTTTTCCCGAAATGTTTCCCGGTATGCTGGGGCATTCCTTGGTTGGGCGGGGGCTGGAAGAAGGTCGTTGGTCATTGGATACCATCCAGATCCGCGATTTTGCGACAGACAAACATAATACAGTGGACGATACCCCTTGTGGCGGTGGTGCCGGTATGGTGATGCGACCCGATGTGGTTGCTGATGCGTTGGAGGCGGCCTCGGTTCGTTTTCCAATGGCCAAGAAGGTGTTTTTAACACCGCGTGGCAAAACATTGACGCAGGAAAAAGTGCGCGAACTGGCCGAAGGTCCGGGCGTGGTTTTGCTTTGCGGTCGCTATGAAGGCATTGATCAACGTGTTCTGGATGAACATGATGATTTGGAAGAAATCAGTATCGGAGATTACGTTCTTTCCGGCGGTGAATCTGCTGCAACCGTGTTGTTGGATGCCTGTGTACGTCTGCTGCCCGGTGTGATTGGCAAAGAAGCCAGCCACGAGGACGAAAGCTTTGAAGCCGGGCTTTTGGAATATCCGCATTATACCCGCCCACGCGTGTGGCGGGGGCGCGAAGTTCCTGAAACCCTGTTATCTGGACATCACGAAAAAATTCTGGCTTGGCGTAAAAGTCAGGCACAACGCATTACGCAGGACCGCCGCCCTGATTTGTGGGCAGCTTACTGCAAAGAAACCAAAGGAAGTGCCTGAGATCGGCACCTCTCCATTGACTGAGATCACTCCTTTTTTAGAAGGTCGAGACCATGAATATTGTAGAACAACTCGGTAAAGAGCAGATTGAAAAGCAAACTGCTGAACGTGAAATCCCGAAATTCGGCGCAGGTGACACCCTGCGTGTGCAAGTTCGCGTAAAAGAAGGCGAGCGTGAGCGTTTGCAGGCATTTGAAGGCGTTTGCATTGCGCGTAAAAACGACGGCATCAACTCTGCTTTCACACTGCGTAAACTGTCTTTCGGTGAAGGCGTAGAGCGCGTATTCCCGCTGTACTCCCCGAACCTTGCAGAAATTAACGTGGTTCGCCGCGGTGACGTTCGCCGTGCGAAACTTTACTACTTGCGTGGCCGTACGGGTAAAGCTGCTCGTATCGCCGAGAAAAAAGACTGGTAAAAAAAGTGTTGGCGTTTCTGTTTCAAAGAAATGGCAGCGCCCCTTTTTAAACAGACGACCTCTCGGCCTCTCTGCTTTGATCGGTCTGAAAGACTATGCTTTCAGGTATCATTGCAAATTATTCGTCGCAACTTGAATGAGTTGTCCGGTATTTGCTGTAAGTAGAAGAGCCACTGTTGGCAAGCGCCGTGTCCTTTGCTCACTTGTCGAGCGTGAAGGACGCGGCGCTTTTCGCTTTTCAGGAGGGGTTTGTGTGCAGAAACAGGCAATGGCGTTTAGGGAATGCTTTTACCGACCCATAGGGCGCGTCCAATCACCTGCATCTGATGCAGGTGCGCGTTTTTGATGAGATAAGGTGGGTACAGGGTCTGGTTGTCACTTATAATTTCAACCCCATCAAGTATGTTGATGATACGTTTGATGTTGATCTGATCTTTAAAAAGGAACGCATATATGCCGTCTTCAAGTTTTGTTTGGGCACGGTCGACAAGAACGTAATCTCCGCTACTCATGGTACAGTCCATTGAATCGCCATGAACTTTGAAAAGGCAGAGTTGGTCAAATTCTTGATGTCCCAAGCGTTCTTCAAGAAAGGATTTTGAAAACGGTAAATGGTTTTGCAAGACCAGCCGTTCGTTGGACGGCTTGTCAGATTCTTTCAAGTCCTTGCTGATGACAGGGACGTGAACGATGGCAAAGGTATCATCAATGCGTGTGCCAAGCGGTTGCTTGGGTTTGGCCCCTGTAACAAGCCAGTCGATTGTGACGCCTGCGGCATGGGCGATTGCGGCGATACCGATGATTTTGGGTTCGCTTGATCCGGCCAACCAGTTGGCGAATGTGCGTTCGGATACGCCTGATTTTTCACAAAGGGCGCGATTGCCACCGCATTCCTTGGCAATTTCTTTCAGGCGTACTTGCAATTGATCGGTCAAAACGAAATCTCCCTCGAAGTCTTATTATGGGGCCTTGGGAAAGATTTTTATGTTGGTCTTGAGATTGAATATTGAAACATAAAATCTCTAGATTTGTTTTTCCCATATATGGCATACTCTATTCGTCGGGATGAAAAAGTTGGTTGCTTTGCCATTTAGAGTTCTCATCCCGATCGTGATAATTGTGTAACTAAAAAAAACCGGAATATACCGGACCAGAATTTGGGGATTCTATGCCGTACTCAACATGCAGAACCAAAAATGCACATCCGGAAGATGTAAAAGCCGCCGTTCGAAAAAAAGTTGGCTCAATGGCTTCCCTGGCGCGATGTCATGGTGTGTCAGACTCCGTCGTACGTGCTGCGCTTATTCGTCCCCAGCCGACTGGAAATAAAATTATTGCTGATTGTCTCGGTGTCCCTCTCCATTCATTATGGCCTGAGTGGTACAGTGAAGACGGCCGTCGTATACCCCCAAATCGACTGGCAGAATGATAATCATTTGTCTGGTGTTTTCCAAACACGAAACGGCTAAATTGGTAAAGAAATTCTAATATTCAACCGTAGCAATCCTTTTTGGCCCTGCATTCTATTTGGGCGCTTATCGAATGCACATATAGCTTGTGCAAAATTCCAGCTTGAAGAGCTAAAGCGACAAAAAAGTTCTTTTGGGTTGTGTGTTGAATTGATGAAATCATTCTATTCCGTGTTGTAGATTTTCTCTTCAAAGTCTCAAGTTTCGGGTACATAACGATTCGCTCTTGAATAAAATTAGAAATATTCTTGCTTTGCAAAGGGGGATCCAGATATGAACCTGATTAATTTCCGACCCTTAAACGACATTAAGATAAAGTGCGTGACCTTTGGCCTTAAAACTTTTATAGAAGGGGCGCATTTCTTATATAGATATTAGACATTCGAACTCATTCGGAGAAGAACGACAATGGGCAACCCCCGTACACTCTTTGACAAGATCTGGGACAGCCATCTGATTGAAACACAGGACGATGGTACAAGTCTGATCTTCATCGATCGCCACATGGTACATGAAGTGACCTCACCGCAGGCCTTCGAAGGGCTACGTTTGACGGGGCGTAAGGTACGCCACCCGGAACTGACCCTCGCTGTTGCTGACCACAATATTCCGACATCTGACCGCTCAAACGGTATTGTGATTACCAACGAGGAATCTCGTATTCAGGTTGAAGCGCTGGAAAAAAACACCAAAGATTTTGGCGTTCCCTATTTTGCGATGGATGATATTCGTCAAGGTGTTGTGCATATCGTTGGGCCTGAGCAAGGTTTCACACTGCCGGGGGCCACAATCGTATGTGGGGATTCCCATACCGCGACGCATGGTGCCTTTGGTTCCCTTGCCTTTGGTATCGGGACGTCTGAAGTTGAACACGTTCTGGCCACGCAAACCTTGTTGCAGAAGAAATCCAAAAACATGGAAGTCCGTGTTGAAGGGGCTTTGCCGCCGGGTGTGACCGCCAAAGACCTGATCTTGGCTATTATCGGCAAAATCGGTACGGCTGGCGGTACTGGTTGCGTGATCGAATTTACCGGTCAGGCAATTATGGATCTGTCTATGGAAGGTCGTATGACGGTTTGTAACATGGCCATTGAAGGCGGTGCCCGCGGTGGTTTGATCGCTGTAGATGAAAAAACCATCAATTACGTCAAGGGCCGTCCAATGTCCCCGAAAGGGGCGGCATGGGAAGCTGCTATTGAATATTGGAAGACATTGAAATCCGATGAAGGTGCGGTTTACGACGAAACCGTTATCATCAAGGCGGAAGATCTGGTTCCTTATGTGACGTGGGGCACCAGCCCGGAAGATGCGTTGCCGATTACGGCGAAAGTGCCATCCCCGGCTGAGGCACGCGATGCCGGTAAAGCCAGTGCGATTGAACGCGCCCTTAAATATATGGGTCTGGAAGCAGGCACACCGTTGAACGAAATTGAAGTCGATCACGTCTTTATCGGTTCTTGTACAAACGGCCGTATTGAAGATTTACGGGCGGCAGCTGCGGTTGCAAAGGGTCGCAAAGTTGCTGACGGAATGACAGCAATGGTGGTTCCAGGGTCCGGTCTGGTCAAAGAAATCGCTGAAGAAGAAGGTTTGGATCAAATCTTTATCGACGCTGGTTTTGACTGGCGTGAGGCCGGTTGTTCCATGTGTCTGGCGATGAACGATGATCGTCTGGCACCGGGGGAACGTTGTGCATCCACATCCAACCGTAACTTTGAAGGCCGTCAGGGCCGTGACTCGCGCACGCATTTGGTCAGCCCGGAAATGGCTGCTGCTGCGGCGATTACCGGTAAACTGACTGACGTTCGCGACTTGTTGAAAGAGGGGAACTAAGATCATGGAAAAGTTCACCACACTGACCGGTATCGCAGCGCCGATGCCGTTGATCAATATCGACACTGATATGATCATTCCTAAACTGTTCCTCAAGACCATTAAACGTTCCGGTCTGGGTGTGCATTTGTTTGACGAAATGCGCTACAATCAAGACGGTTCGGAAAAAGAGGATTTCGTTCTCAATAAAGAACCCTATCGCAATGCCAAGATTATCATTGCCGGTGACAACTTCGGTTGTGGGTCTTCGCGTGAACACGCTCCGTGGGCTATCGCTGATTTTGGGATCCGTTGTGTGATTTCCACAAGCTTCGCCGATATCTTTCATAACAACTGTTTCAAGAACGGTATTTTGCCGATCCGTTTGCCGAAAGAAGATATTGATAAGTTGATGGACGACGCTTCACGCGGGGCGAATGCGACCATTACAATCGATCTTGAAAATCAGGAAATCAAAGGCCCGGACGGCGGCACCATCAAATTTGATGTGGACCCGTTCCGCAAGCACTGTCTGATCGAGGGGCTGGACGATGTCGGGTTAACCCTGCAACGTGAAGAACAGATCAAGAGCTTTGAAGAACAACGCGCGGCTTCCATGCCGTGGTTGGTTCGTTAACATTACTACCGCCATCCCTGTGTTTGCAGGGGTGGCGCGTCTTTAAGGGAATACAATATGTCCGACGCTAAAAACCTGTTGTTCTTGCCGGGTGACGGCATTGGCCCGGAAGTTATGGGGCAAGTCCGTAAAATTATTGATTGGCTGGCGAAAAACCGTTCCGTCAATTTCAACATCACCGAAGGTCTGGTCGGCGGTGCTTGTTACGAAGCGCACAAATGTGCTGTAACAGACGAAACCGTTGCGGATGCGATGGCTGCGGATGCGGTCATGCTGGGCGCTGTCGGTGGCCCGAAATGGGATAACGTGGAACGCCATGCTCGTCCTGAGGCCGGCCTGCTGCGTCTGCGCAAGGAAATGGACCTGTTTGCCAACCTGCGTCCGGCGATGGTCTTTGATGCGCTTGTTGACGCATCGACTTTGAAGGACGAAGTGGTTCGTGGTCTGGATATCCTGATCATGCGCGAATTGACCAGTGGTGTCTATTTCGGTGAACCGCGCGGTGTGGAAGATCTGCCCGGTGGCGGTCGCAAAGGGTTTGATACACAAGTCTATACGGATGCAGAAATCATTCGTGCGGCGCATGTGGCCTTTGATCTGGCGAAGAAACGCGGCAATAAAGTCCATTCGGTTGAAAAAGCCAACGTTATGGAATCCGGTAAATTCTGGCGTGAAGTTGTGACCAAGCTGCATGCAGAAGAATATGCCGATGTGACATTGGAACATATGTATGCCGATAACTGCGCTATGCAGTTGGTGCGTAATCCCAAACAATTTGACGTGATCCTGACAGATAACCTGTTTGGGGATCTCTTGTCCGATTGTGCGGCTATGTTGACCGGTTCATTGGGGATGCTGCCGTCAGCGTCCTTGTCCGGTAAAGATGAAAACGGCAAAGTTCGCGCGATGTACGAGCCGGTCCACGGTTCTGCCCCGGATATTGCGGGTCAAGACCTTGCCAACCCATTGGCAACGATCCTGTCGTTCTCCATGTGCTTGCGTTACAGCTTTGACATGGGGGCAGAAGCCGACCTGTTAGATCAAGGTGTCCAGAATGTTCTGAATGCGGGTATTCGTACAGGTGATATCATGCAGGCTGGTATGCAACAAGTCGGTTGCGCGGCGATGGGGGATGCGCTGATTACCGAGTTAAATAAACTCGTTTAACAGATTTGCCCAAGCATTTTCCAAAAAACCCGGCAGGTGATTGAACCTGCCGGGTTTTTTATTTGACTGAATAGAACATAGTTTTTTTCTATGGTCTGGATTGATTAATAGTATTTCCTTTCATTTGACTAATTCTACATCATCCATCTGCCCATCTTTGGGGGGTGGGGTCGGGGCTTTATGCCCCGGATACCGTTTCACTAATGGAGAAGACAATGAAACGTATCTTTGTAGGATTATCGCTTATCGCAGCTACGTGCGCATTCATACAACCGGCAACGGCGGCTGACGATCTACTGGCACGCGCAAAAGAAAGTTTTAAGGCTATTCCGACGGTTGTGCCGGAAATTGCGGATAACAAAGTGACTTCCGATAAAGTCGAGCTCGGTAAAATGTTGTTTATGGACCCGCGTTTGTCTTCCAGTCATTTGATCAGCTGTAACACGTGCCATAACGTCGGTATGGGCGGGGATGATAACTTGGAAACATCCATCGGACATGGTTGGGCCAAGGGACCACGCAACGCACCGACCGCTTTTAATGCGGTGTTCAATATTGCCCAATTCTGGGATGGTCGTGCGGCGGATTTGAAGGCACAGGCGAAAGGCCCGGTTCAGGCAGGTGTTGAAATGAACAACAAGCCCGAACGCGTTGTGGAAACACTGAAAAGCATCCCGGATTATGGGGCCATGTTTGCCAAAGCCTTCCCGAATGATAAAGATCCGGTGACTTTTGACAATATGGCGCGTGCAATCGAAGCGTTTGAAGCCACCTTGATTACACCGAATTCCAAATTTGACCAGTTCCTGATGGGGGATAAATCCGCCCTGAATAAAGTGGAAGCTGAAGGTCTGGATCTGTTTATGGAAAAAGGCTGTGTGGCTTGTCATGCCGGAACAAACTTTGGTGGCGAAGGCTATTACCCGTTCGGTGTTGTTGAGAAACCCGGTTCGGAAATTCTGCCGGAAGGTGACAAAGGTCGCTTTGCTGTGACGAAAACAGCGGATGATTCCTATGTTTTCCGTGCTGCACCGTTGCGTAACATCGAACTGACAGCCCCTTATTTCCATTCTGGTAAAGTTTGGGACCTGAAACAGGCGGTTTCCATTATGGGGGCAAGCCAGTTGGGTGAGAAGCTGTCTGAAAAAGAAGTCGAATCTATTACGGCCTTTTTGCGCACCTTAACGGGTGATCAGCCAAAAATTGAGTATCCAATTTTACCTAAGTCAAGTGCAACGACACCAAAACCTTTAGAAATGAAATAAGTAAAAACTAAAGCGGTTGAAAAGAGGAAGAGGCGGCAGATGTCGTCTCTTCCCTCTTGGCGTTTTAAGTGTAGAAGGAACAGGTCCGTGAAGATTACACAATTGCGTTATGCTTTGATGGTGGCTCAGGAAAAGAATTTCAGTCGGGCGGCCGACCTTTGCCATGTGTCCCAACCCTCCCTCAGTGTGGCGATTAAAAATCTGGAAGAGGAACTGGATGTCACGCTGTTTGAAAGAATTAAGAATTCTCTGAAAGTGACCGAGGAAGGTAACAAGGTTTTATCTCAAATTGCCATTGCCGTAAGTGAAGTGGACCGGGTCAAAGAAATTGTAGACGGTCTGCGTGGGGAACTCTCCGGCACATTGCGTTTGGGTGCAATTTATTCGGTTGGGCCTTATATTTTTCCAAACCTGATCCCGAACGTTCATCAGAATGCCCCAAAGCTGACCTTATTGATTGAGGAAAATTTCACCTCGACCCTATTGGAGTTTCTCGCCCACGGTCGCATTGATATGGCGTTGGTTGCCCTCCCCTTTGATCATCCGGGGATGAGCACGATCCCCCTTTACAAAGAACCCTTTGTTGCGGCTGTCCCCAAAGGGCATGCTTGGGAAGGGCGCAATGACATTGGCGGGGATGAATTGGCGGATGAAAAATTATTGTTGCTGGGGAAAGGTCACTGTTTCCGTGATCAAGTGCTGGAAATTTGCGAGGACCCCCACAGTTTTGAAGACAGCAGTAAAGGGGTTCATAATATTATTGAAGGGAATTCCCTTGAAACCATCCGCCATATGGTCGCGGTGGGGACCGGTATTACGGTGCTGCCGACCTCGGCGCTGGAAAATTTCTTGTGCAAATCCGAACATACCTGCCCGAAAAGCGCCAGCAAAACGGTACGCTATGCCTATTTTAAAAACCCGGCACCGTCGCGTGATATTGCTTTGGCGTTCAGAACATCCTATCCCAATATGCAAATTGCGGAAATGTTGAAAGAAACCATTTTGGCAAACCTGCCAAACGGTTGCTTCCCTTTAGATCCTGCCTGAGGGAGAGAGTTACGTTTTTCTCAACTAATTTTCTTGACCTTTATAGTCAACTATCCCACTTATAGTCCGATGCCAAGGGGTGCCTGAATAGGGCTGAGAGTCCGAACATGTGACAACCCTTTGAACCTGATCCGGGTTATTCCGGCGTAGGGATGGACGTAATTTCCCCCAACGCTCACCTCCCGGATCTCCTGACCCAAATTGATTGGAGATCCTCAGACTATGAGCAACGATACTTCTAAACTTGATATCACGACCGGCCCCTTGCCGGGTTCAGAGAAAGTATTTTTTGGTTCTGACACGATGGAGGACGTCACAGTCGCCATGCGTTGTATCCAC
>NZ_JBLWXN010000014.1:0-53750 GCF_048267425.1 Terasakiella sp. | reverse complement strand
TCCGATATGACGCTCAAGCGAAGTGCCACGATCTAACAATCGAACTCATGGCACCTTTGGCCTGCGATGAAAAAATAGGCAGTAGTAGACCTAAAAAGTCCTTATCTGCCCCCGTTGGAACTACTCCACGGTGACGGATTTGGCGAGGTTTCTGGGCTGGTCTACATCTGTGCCTTTGTGAACGGCGACGTGATAGGCCAGCAGTTGGACCGGGATAGAATATAGGATCGGGGCAACAAATGGGTCGACATCGGGCATGGTCACGGTGGCGACGCAATGATCAGCCATTTTTTCGACGCCTTCTTTGTCGGCCATGAAAATGACCTTGCCGCCGCGGGCCACGGATTCTTGTGTGTTTGAGGCGGTTTTTTCAAAGTTGCTGTCCATCGGTGCAATGACGATGATCGGCACATTTTCATCAATCAATGCAATCGGGCCATGTTTCATTTCCCCGGCGGCATAACCTTCGGCATGAATATAGGAAATCTCTTTGAGTTTGAGCGCCCCTTCCATTGCGATCGGAAAGCTGGACCCACGCCCGAGATAGAGAACGTCGCGTGCTTCGGCAACGTTTTGTGCGATGCTGCGCAAGGTTTCGTCATGGTTGAGGACTTCTGCCGTGCGGCTCGGGACTTCTGCAATTGCCCGGCAAAGCCGTGCTTCACAATCAACATTAATTGCCTTTTTGGCTTTGGCAAGAGAGATTGCAAAGCAAGCGAGAACGGTTAATTGTGTGGTGAAGGCTTTGGTGGAGGCGACACCGATTTCCGGCCCGGCGTGGGTCAAAAGCACGGCATCTGATTCACGTTCCATCGAGCTTTCCGGCACATTGACGATGGAAAGAATAGACTGCCCTTGTGATTTGGCATAGCGCAATGCCGCCAGTGTATCGGCGGTTTCACCGGATTGAGAAATAAACAGGGCAAGGCCGCCTTCCTGCATGGGGGCCTCGCGATAACGAAATTCCGAAGCAACGTCGATATCGACCCCGATACGGGCATATTGCTCAATCCAGTATTTTGCGACCAGTCCGGCGTAAAAAGATGTGCCGCAGGCCACAATCGTGATGCGGGGAATGTCTTTGAGGTCAAAGGGGAAATCCGGCATGGAAATGGTCTGTGCCGTCGGATTGAAAAAGGTCGATAAGGTATCGCCGATGACTTGCGGCTGTTCGTAAATTTCCTTTAGCATATAATGACGGTGATCCCCTTTGCCGATCAAGGCGCTGGACATGGCGCTTTCTTTGATGTCGCGTTGAACTTCCTGATCGTTTTCATCAAGAAAGATCACCTGATCACGTCCTAAAATGACCCAATCACCTTCATCAAGATAGGCGATTTGTTTGGTGAGGTGGGCCAACGCCATCGCGTCTGATCCCAGATACATTTCACCATCGCCAAACCCGACGGCCAAGGGGCTGCCGCGCCGTGCCCCGATGAGAAGGTCTTCTTCGCCGGAAAAAATAATACCAAGGGCAAAAGCCCCTTCAAGGCGTTTCAAGGTTTTGCTGACGGCATCGCGCGGGGTTGCCCCTTGATCCAGATAATAGGTAATCAATAAGGGGACAACTTCGCTATCGGTTTCTGACAGCGGGTGATAGCCGTTTTTCACCAGTTCAGCGCGAATTTCCTGAAAATTCTCGATAATACCGTTATGGACAACAGCCACTTTCTGGGTTGCGTGCGGGTGCGCATTGGTTTCGTTGGGAATGCCATGCGTTGCCCAACGTGTATGGCCGATACCAACATTGCCGGTGGCCGGAGTGTCGCTGAGCGTTTTTTGGAGGTTGCAAATTTTTCCTTCCGCACGGCGGCGTTCGATCTTGCCTTCGCTGAGGGTTGCAATACCGGCGGAATCATATCCGCGATATTCCAACCGTTTTAGTCCTTCAACCAAAAGAGGGGAGGCTTCTTGTTTTCCGATAAAACCGACAATTCCACACATGTTGATATACTCTATAATAGATATTTATTTGCTGTTTTTGCGAAGGGCTTGTTTGGCGCGGAACTTATCGGACCAGCCAACGAAGTTTTTTTGCGGGGCTCGCGTTAAGGCAAGGTCACCTGCTTCAACGTCTTTGCTGATGGTACTACCTGCACCGACATTGGCATTGTCACCGATTTTGACAGGGGCAACCAAGGCGGTATTGGACCCGATAAAGGCCCCTGCGCCGATGTCCGTATGATATTTGAAGAAGCCGTCATAATTACAGGTAATCGTACCGGCTCCGATGTTGGCCTGGGTCCCAACGCGGGCATCACCGATGTAGCTGAGGTGGTTGACCTTGGCACCTTTTTCGATCACAGCCTTTTTAATCTCAACAAAATTTCCGACTTTGACATCATCATGCAGGTCGGTTCCCGGGCGCAAGCGTGCGTAGGGCCCCATGACAACGCCGTTGCCAACCTTGGTATCTTCCAGATGAGAAAAGGCCTTAATGGTAACATTGTCGCCGATATTTACGCCGGGACCAAAAAAGACGTTGGGTTCCACGACAACGTCACGGCCCAAGCGGGTGTCGAAGCTAAAATGTGTAGAGGCGGGGTCGAGCAGGGTTGCGCCATTGACCATCGCGTGATGGCGCAGGCGGTCTTGGGCGATGGTTTCTGCACGGGCAAGCTCGACACGGGAATTTACCCCCAGAAGCTCATCTTCTTCCCCTTCAACCACACCGCAATGCAAACCGTCTTCACGGGCTAAAGCAACGATATCGGTCAGGTAATATTCGCCAGCAGCGTTATCGTTGGTGATGCGGTCCAGCAAAGGAAATAGCTTTTTACCATTCACACACATAACACCCGAGTTACACAAGGTGATGGCGCGTTGTTCTGCATTGGCATCTTTAAATTCGACAATGGCTTGCAATTCGTCCTGCGCATCGACAATAAGGCGACCATAAGCGCCGGGGTTTTTAGGGCGAAAACCCAGAACGACCACATCGGCACGTTTTCGCGCTTCCAGCATAGCGTGGAAGGTTTGATCAGTGATTAAGGGGGTGTCCCCAAAGGCGATTAAAATATTTTCTTCATCACCGCACATGACGTTTTTTGCGGCAAGGACCGCATGCCCGGTTCCAAGGCGATCTTTTTGTATTGCTGTCTTATGTGGGGCCACTGTTTGTTCAAGTTCTGGCATGTCGGGACCAACGATGCAGACGACCTCTTCGACGCTGGCGCGTTGCAGATTTGCAATGACATGATTGACCATAGGGCGACCCGCCAAAGGGTGCAGAACTTTGGGTTTGGAAGACTTCATACGGGTGCCGAGGCCGGCAGCGAGAACGATGGCAGCAGATTTTGACATAATATTTTGGAGTCGTTCGATGTTGAAAGCACTTGGTTCAATGCCTTTTTAAGCCTAAAAAGGGGCAAGAGCAAACTCAAACATTGTTACGGAATGCTACAAATGCCTTTAAAAGCAGTTATTTTTGATTTGGATGGTACGTTGATTGACAGTGCACCCGATTTACGCACAGCCTGTAATAAAGTGCTTGCTCAATATGGGTATCGTCCGATTACAATTGAAGAAACCATGACATTTGTCGGCAATGGGGCAGCAAAGTTGATGGAACGCGCCTTTCGGGCGAGCGGGAAAGCTGTTGATGTTGACCATGGAGAAATTGACCGCCTGACAACAGCGTTTCTCGAGTTTTATGAAGGCCATGAAGCGGATGAGACCCGTATATATGAGGGGGTTGTTCCCACTTTGCACCAACTGCAAAAAAAGAACCTGCGTCTGGCATTATGCACCAATAAGCCAAGTCGCCCGACTTTAAATCTGTTAAAAGATCTGGGGCTTCAAGACTTCTTTGACGTTGTCGTTGGGGGAGACGAGTTGGAGCATAAAAAACCGCACCCGCAAATGATTTTTCATGTTCTGGAGAGGATGCAGTTATCTGCATGCGAAGCGGTTATGGTCGGCGATAGCCCAAATGATATTGAAGCGGCGAAGCAGGCTTCTATGTTGAATGTGGCGGTTTCTTATGGGTATCGAAAAGTTTCGGTTGAGGAACTCGGTGCTGATATCGTTATTGATCGTTTTTGTGATCTTCCGGATGCCCTTGCGACTTTGTGAAAGGTGTTCTCTATTATTCTTTCTTTTCAATCGTTTGCGTATCCAGCTTTTGAGAAAAGCGGCTGTTGAACTCTTTCAGGAAACGATCTTTCCAAACAGACTTATTTGAGACCAGAATAGGGAAGGTAGGGCTGGATTGTGCAGGGGTTGGGAATATATGGATGGTCTTTCCCAATCCCATGATGTCGGCATAATGTTTGACAACAGCTTGGGCATGAACAATGCCGCTGACCCGGCCAACCTGTAACATTTTTAAACATTCTTCGATCGTTGGGGCGTAGTGAACTTTTACAGGTTTGTTTTGATAAAATTGCGTTGCCCAACCGTTTCCTAATACATCGCAAAAAGTCGATCCCATGACAGGGATTAAATTATCTGGAGATTTCAGTCGTTGATCTGCGGCGCTCTCTTTCAGGGTCGCCAGAACAAACGGCACATAAAAAAGGCTGTCTTGTGTCGGTGTGCTGTAGGTGAGACGCTCCGGCGTCACTGTTGTGATAAAAGCATCCGCGGCGCCGTCACGAATCATTTTTTGTGCACGCCCCCAGGGAACTGCAATGTGTTCAACGCGCATACCCATAATCTGTCCCAATAGATGTTCTACGCGATCAGGCAGAATCCCTTTGGTTTTGCCGTTTTCAATATAAGAAATGGGGTTCCAGTTATTGGCGTAGACGATGCGAAAGACGTTTGCCGGATTTGGTTGATTTGAGTCTTGAGACAAACCGTCCGTATTCCATGCAAGTGTGGCTGGAAAGAGTAGGGCAAGGATCACGGCTGTTCGTTGCATTCAACGGCTCACTTTAAGGTTACAGTCAAATAGGATAACACTCGGATATTGGATTGACCAAGTGATTCGCAGAGAAATTTTAAGGGTCTGTATCTTTCTATCTATTTTTTGAAAAAATTATGAAATTTTGTTCGCAGCAAGGCATGTTTTTACAAAATAGTGGCTGTGAAATATGGCTTTTCCATATGAAAAAGATGGTTTTTGGAAATGGTTTTTCCTTCATAGAATTTCTATGGCAAACCAATTTTTCATCTAATAGTTAATTTATATCAATAACCTAGCTTTTTTATTTAACTGTTTCCGTTTTAAAATAACAGTTTGAAAGAGTGCTTTTTAACCCTCGTACAAATGAGGATACATCCAGATATCATTTTTTCGCCACATTTGATCAACGTAAAGGAATCAGGGTTTGGTCTATGTAAGCATGACGCACTGTTTGAATTAACAGGACCAGCTTGCTTGGGCACAAACAGACGAGATGACCTGAGCCGACTGGACTTTTATTAACCTATATTGGGGGCAATGAAATGCGTAAGTTTGCATTTGGTACTTCAGTGTTGGGACTCGCTGCCGGCTTTATGTTCGGCATGGGTTCCGCCGTAAGTGCCGCAGAACCTACACTGTCTGAAGCTGATTTCGAAGAAGCCAAGCTGCTTTACTTCCAACGCTGTGCAGGCTGTCACGGTGCTGAGCGTAAGGGTGCGACAGGTAAAAACCTTGAGCCGAAAGCGACTCAGAAACTCGGTCAAAAACGTCTGGAAAAAATCATCACACTGGGTACCGAAGGCGGTATGAACAACTTCGATGATATTTTCTCTAAAGATCAGATTTCCAAGCTGGCAACTTACATCCAAATGACTCCGCCGAAACCGGCTGAAATGTCTTTGGAGCAAATGAAGAAAAGCGTAAAGATTTACGTGAAGCCTGAAGATTACGTTAAAAAACCGATGCACGGTCGTAACTGGGAAAACTTCTTCGTCGTTATTCTTCGTGATGCTGGTAAAATGGCCATCATCGATGGTGACACCAAAGAAGTTCTGTCCAAACTTGACGCGGGTTATGCGGTACACGTAACCAAAGAAACTTCTGATGGTCGTTTCTGGTACACCATCGGTCGTGATGGTAAGCAAAACAAAATCGATCTTTGGATGGATCCGCCGCAAGTTGTTGCTGAATCTCAAGTTGCATACGACGCGCGTGACATCGCTGTTTCTCACTATGGTGATTTCAAGGATAAATACGTTATTGCGGGTGGTTACTGGCCGCCGCACTTCGTTATTTCTGACGCTGTAACTATGGAGCCGTTGAAAGTTGTTTCCACACGTGGTGTAAACGTTGACGGTGCCTTCGTAAACGAAGCACGTGTTGCTGCGATTTACAACACGCCGCATGCACCGACTTGGATGGTTGCGGTTAAAGAATTGGGTCAAGTTTGGCAGGTTGATTACTCTGATCTGGACAACCTGCGTATCGAGCAAATGGACTCTCACAAGTTCCTGCACGATGGCTTCTTTGATCCGTCTCAGAAATACTTCCAAATTGCTGCGAACGCGTCTAACCGTATGGAATTCTTCGATACGACTACTCGTAAGTTCGTAGGTTCTCTCGAAACAGGTAAAATGCCGCACCCGGGTCCGGGCGCAAACTGGACTGACGAAAAATGTGGTCCGGTTGGTGCAACTGGTCACATCGGTGAAGGTATGATCACTGTTTGGGGTAACGATCCGGAAGGTCACCCTGATCAAGCTTGGAAAACTTGCTACAAAACCGAAACTGACGGTGCTGGCCTGTTCATCCGTACACACCCGAACTCTCCGTATGTGTTCATGGATCAGCCGAAACACCCGGAACCGGAAATTCAGCAGTCTATCCAAATTTTGGACAAAAAGACTCGTAAAATTGTTAAAACAATCCGCGTAACCGATCGTGAAAAATCTATCGCGCTGCACGGTGAATTTAACAAAGACGGTTCTGAGCTGTGGGTATCCGTATGGGCTCGTGGCGGTAAAGCTGACTGGTTGAACGGTGAAATCGTTGTTTACGATACGAAAACTCTCGAAGAGAAAGCACGTATCAAAGGTCTGGAAACTCCGACTGGTAAATTCAACGTTTACAACCGTGTACACCACGTAACCTGATCTTCAGGCATATCGTGAACTGATTTGGGCGGGCACATTTCATTATCTGTGCCCGCCTTTTTCAAACGAATTCATTATATTATAGTTCTAGCATTTACACGGGAATTATTCTTTCCCGTTCACCCCTACTTTGAGGATTGATCGATGGCCGAGGGTAGCTTTCTTTCACGCCTGTCGAAGATGAAGATTCTAGGTGCCAGCCTTATTGGTGCTGTTGTTATCTTTATCGGCGGTATTGTTTTTTGGGGTGCTTTCAACACGGCAATGGAAGCAACCAACCAGATGGAATTCTGTGTAACCTGTCACGAAATGGATCAGGCAGTTTATCCGGAATACCAACAGACTATTCACTATAAGAACCGTACAGGCGTGCAGGCAACCTGCCCGGATTGTCACGTTCCGCGTCCCTGGGTTTACAAAATTATACGTAAAATCCAAGCGTCCAAAGAAGTTCTTTATTGGTTGACCGGTGAGATTAATACGCTGGACAAGTTTGAAGCCAAACGTCTGACGTTGGCCAAAAACGTTTGGAAAGCGATGAAGGAAACCGATTCACGTGAGTGCCGCAACTGTCACTCATGGGATGCGATGACAGATGAGAAGCAAAAAGCACGTGCGTGGAAGCAGCACCAGAATGCCAAACAAGAAGGCATGACGTGTATTGATTGTCACAAAGGTATTGCCCACCGTAACGTTCATCAATTGATCGAAGATGAAGAAACATTCTATGACGGTAAGCCGAACCCGGCGCGTCTGGACGTTCTTGATCCACGCGAAGAAGTGAAACGTATTGCGGCGGAAAAAGCAGCTAAAGCAAAAGCGGAAGAAGAAGCCAAGAAAAAAGCTGCTGAAGAAGCTGCTGCCAAGGCAGCTGCGGCACGCGCAGCAGCGGAAAAAGCAGGTACGGCCACTGGCGGTGGCAATGCACAAGGTGTTGCATGGGACGCCATTCCCGGTACCGATGTTGATCTGATGTATCCGGGGCAGGCTTCGCTGGAATGGGTTTTCCGTGGTAAAGATCACGGCGGTGCCCGTGCGGTCCGCAAAGTTGGTGATCGTTGTGCGGAATGCCATATCAAAGAAGTTCCTGCAATGGGGGCGAAAATTGTCGGCGGTGAAAAGGCGGAAGCCACACCGATTCCGGGTAAAGCAGCGGCGATCAAAATGAACGTCAAAGCGGCAAACGACGGCAATAATCTTTATATGCGTTACGAATGGGCTTCTAACCCGCATACACCGGTACCGTTTGTAGACGGTGGCAAAATGGATGCGGAAAACCCGTTCAAACTGGCGATGATGATCAATTCCGGTAAGTCCGAAATTGGGGAACAGGCCGGTTGTTGGGCGACATGTCACAATGACAGCCGTTACATGCCGGATGCACCGGAAAAACCGGAAGGCGAAGCCGCCAGCCGTTTGGATGTGTCCACAGGCATTACAAAGTACCTGAACGAAACCCGTACCGAGTTTGAATTTAATGGTCGTGGCGGTAAGCCGCGTGGTGCGTGGGACAAGCTGAAACCTCAAGAAGAGATTGATGCTTTGCTAAAAGATGGCCTATTCTTGGACTTGTTGCGCTATAACAGCGGAACCAAAACGTCTGAAGATGGTCATGTTTTGGAACAACGTGTTATGACCGGTGGTCAAGGTGTCGAGTTCGTACACGAAGAAGTGGACGGTAAAAACGTGGTCTATATGACGCGTAAACTCAGCTCTGACAAACCGGGTGACGTTTCATTTGAAGGCGACAAGCTTTATAAAGTTGGTTTTGCCATCCATGATGACTTTACAGATGCCCGTTTCCACCATGTCTCTATCGATTGGTATCTCGGTCTGAACAACCCGGATGCACAGATCAATGCCATCACCATTGCAGCTCCGGCTGGTGGTGCAGGCAAGGCAGCTTCTTCTGCAGCAGCACCCGCTGCTGCGGGGGGCGCAGCCGGTGGTTCTGTGAACTGGGCTGGTATTGAAGGATTGAAAGTACCGTTGTTCTACCCGGGCCAAGCTTCAATGGAATGGATCTTCCGTGGGAAAGATCACGGTGGTGCGCGTGCGGTTGCCAAAATCGGTGATCGTTGCTCAGAATGTCATGGTAAAGAACAGCCGGACATGGGTAAAAAGATCGTTGGTGGTGAAAAAGCTGAACCGACCCCGATCCCGGGCAAGACAGGTTCTATTCAAGCCGAAGTCAAAGCAGCACACGACGCACAAAACGTATATTTCCAAGTTTCCTGGAAAGATACGGGCGAAGACAATGCTGCACCATTTGTCGATGGTGGCAAAATGGATAAAGACAATCAGGTCAAGCTTGCCATGATGATCTCGCCCATGAAGGAAGAGTTCTTTGGCGCGCAAGCGGGATGTTGGGCAACTTGTCATAATGACAGCCGCTATATGCCGGATGCACCCGAAAAGCCGGAAGGCGAAGCGGCCAGCCGTCTGGATGTGTCCACAGGCATTACCAAGTACCTGAATGAAACACGTACCGAGTTCGAATACAAAGGACGTGGCGGTAAACCGCGTGGTGCGTGGGACAAGCTGAAATCTCAGGAAGAGATTGATGCTTTGTTGAAAGACGGAACTTTCCTTGATCTGATGCGTTTCAAAAGTGGAAACGGCGGTCAGTTTGAAAACGGTTACGTTCTTGAACAACGCGTGATGGGTAAAGGTGTCGACGTTACAGGTCAAGCTGAACTGAAAGACGGCGTCTGGACTGTGACAATGCAACGTCCGTTGATCTCCAACGAAGTGGGCGATGTATCGTTCGAACCGGGTAAAGAGTATATGGTTGGTTTCGCTATTCACGATGACCATACGAATGCTCGTTTCCACCATGTATCTTTGGAATATAAGATGCAGTTGGACAGCCCTGATGCACAAATCAAAGTGATGCAAAAATAAGTTTACTTAAAAGCTGATCTTGCATAGACCCGACTGAGACTTCATACTCTCAGTCGGGTTTTTTGTTTTTTACCAACTGGAAAGGAAGAGAGATATGTTATCTAAAACGTTCGCATTTGCGTTGCTTGCGGGTGTGATGATGATCGGTTCCGCACGGGCTGGTGATGTCTGCGAAGAGGCTGAAGCACGATATCAGGAAGTGAAAAGCGAGTTACCGTCGGATGAGGGTGTGAGCGTTGTAAAGCTCTATAACTATAACTTTTGCCCCAAACAACTGACCGTAAAAGCCGGAACCACCGTGCGTTTTGTCAATGTGGATAAGCGCACAAGTCATAGCGTCTGGTTAAAAGAGGCAGGCAAAGAAGAAAGCGAACGTTTCTTCCCTGTTGAGTTTTGGGAATTCCCGTTCACAGAAAAAGGCGAATACCCATACCTGTGCGGCCCCCACTGGGAACGTGAAGGTATGCGTGGCAGCGTGACGGTCGAGTAAAATCAGGATAACAGTCGGGCGGCATCGCCAGGTTGTTGTGCAGGACTGAGGTCTTCTAAAGCCAGATCAGCCAAAAGACGTGCATCCATCAGGGGATAGTCAAACGTGATGCAATGCCCGGCGACGATATAGGGCAAACCTGCCCGTGGAATATCATCCAGTGAAAAAGCATTGGGAACATCTTCGCACAGATGGGTGCCTCGTCCGGCCAGAATCGGACAGACCAAGACATTGCGGCCCAGTTTCAGGTCACGCCAATCGTTTAATTGCGGTTTGTTGGACAGGAATAAAACATGGGTGGAAATGCCCTGATCGCATAAATCACGACACAGGTTTTGCGCGGTCAAAGCCGGGCCTGCACTGACACTGGATCCGTGGGCAACGATAATGACATCATCGGCGTGATGTTGTTTGGCTTTCATGGCAATCTGGCGCGAAATGCCGGGATGAAGGCCAAGCGGGCGATGAATGCGCGCGCTACGAAAACGTTTGCGTTCGACCTCTAAGCAGGATTGAAGGTGGTCGTTGACAAAGGCCCCGGCTGCGGCAAAATGCGGCAGAACTTCAAGATCAATCCCATCGGGCAGGCATTGCAACAAGGCACGGACTTTCATTTCCTGTTTCATAAAGCCGCAATGCACCGCATTGAAATGATTACTATGGAACAAAAAACGTGAAAGGTCATGGGTGGAATTTGCCGCGTGCGGTCGCTTGGTTGACCCGTGCCCGACGACAACGACATGCAAGCCCGATTTTGTCATGTTCTCCCCCTCCTACCTTCAGATTAAAGGAGTCAGATTATCGCTTGTCTTTTTTTGAAAAGATTTGAGCTTGGTTAAATTTTGCCCTGATAGAGTTATTTTTCCATAATTTTTATACTGTTATTTAAATAGATCAATTTAATCAGATAGATATATTGTATTTTCTAATTATTTTGTATTTGCTTTGATCAACATCAAACACTTTTAAGCGCCGGGCGTGATAAAAATTCAGACCATGAACGAAGCCTTTGGGGGGCGGGTGCAAGACTGGAATTTTTCCTGACTTTGCGTGTTTATCAGGAGTGGCAAAAGTGACGACCTACGCTGATGTAAATGTGTTTCTGGTGGGGTCCGGACCGGGGGATCCCGATCTGTTGACAGTAAAGGCACATCGTTTGATATCCGAGGCCGACGTGGTCGTAATTGACCGTCTGGTTTCCGATCAAATTTTGGATATGATTCCGTCTAATACCACGCGGGTTTATGTGGGCAAACAGCCGGGTAACCATCATCATTCTCAGGACGAGATCAATGATATTTTGGTACGTCTGGGGAAGCAAGGCCGCAAGGTGGTCCGCCTGAAAGGTGGCGATCCTTATATTTTTGGGCGTGGTAGTGAAGAAGCCGAGCATCTGCTGAAGCATGGTATCGCGTTTGAGGTTGTCCCCGGTATTACGGCGGCACAAGGATGCAGCAGTATTAACGGCATTCCGCTGACCCATCGGGGGTATTCTACCGGGGTACGTTATGTGACGGGTCATCGTCGTAACGACGGAGATCTGGCTTTAAACTGGGCGAGCCTTGCGTGTGACCAAACAACGCTTGTGGTATATATGGGGGTATCCAGCATCGGTTTGATTTCTGAAAAACTGATTGTGCATGGTTTGCCAGCCAGTACACCCGTTGCAGCGATTGAAAAAGGACTATCGCAAGATCAGCGTCAAATTATTTCGACACTGGATAAAGTTTATGACGAAGTGATGGCAGCTGAATTCTGCCCGCCGACTTTGTTTATTATCGGGAAGGTCGTCGCCTTGGCTGAAACCCTGAACTGGCAAGACAATGGCTTGGATTTAAATGATGTTACATCTGAAGAGACCCTTTGCGCAATGTGTTAAAGCATTGTGTGGCGTCCTGATCTTTTGCGGGGCGGCACAGGCCGAAATCGCACAAGACAGAAAGGCGGAGTTGCTCAATTTTCTGGAGCAGGACTGTGGGTCTTGTCATGGCTTGAAACGCACAGGTGGTTTGGGTTCCCCCTTATTGCCAGAACGTCTGGAAGCGATGGAAGATGAAACCCTCGCCGATATTATATTGAACGGAATTCCTGAAACGGCGATGCCGCCGTGGAAAGCAATTATCGCAGAAGAAGAAGCCTATTTCCTTATCAAGCAATTGCGCGACGGATTGAAAAAACAATGAAATTCTTTAAACACCTGAAAAAAATCTCAACAGCCGGTTTGTTCGGCAGTGCTTTGTTGTTGTCAGCTTGCGCCAGCGATGGTCTGGTACGCGGCACCGGCGATATGGGGATTGTGATTGAACGGGCGACGGGCTCTGTTCTGGTCGTTGATAACACCAAGGACGAGACAATTACGCGGGTGAATGGGCTGGGCGATTTGTCCCATGCTTCGGCTGTTTATTCCCGTGATGCGCGTTATGCTTATGTGTTTGGGCGTGATGGTGGCCTCAGCAAAGTGGATATCCTGAAAGGTGAATTGGTTAAACGGGTTATTCAAGGCGGCAATTCCATCGGTGGTGCGATTTCTCAGGATGGCAAATTGGTTGCGGTTTCCAACTATGAACCGGGTGGTGTGCGTGTTTTCGATGCAAAAACATTGGAAATGGTTGCTGACATTCCCGCAAATGATGGTTCCAAAACCGTGGGGTTGGCGGATGCGCCGGGCAATATCTTCATGGTTAGCCTGTGGGATGATGGCGAAATTTGGAAACTTGATTTTTCAAAAGGCCTGACCCCGGCGATTACGAAATTTAAAGATATCGGCACCAACCCTTATGATGCCTTAATCAGCCCTGATGGTCGTTATTATGTGGCAGGCCTGTTTGGCGAAGATGGTTTGGCAAAACTGGACCTGTGGAATGAAGCCAAAGGGGTTGAGCGCATTTTGGATCATTACGGCAAAGGGGAACAAAAGCTTCCCGTTTATAAAATGCCACATTTGGAAGGCTGGGCGGTTGCTGGGGATTTAATGTTCCTACCTGCGGTAGGGCGTCACGAATTGTTGGTGTTGGATAAAACGACTTGGAAAGAGGTTGGGCGCATCCCTGTTCATGGTCAGCCGATCTTTGCAATGGCACAACCGGGTGGGAAATATATTTGGGTGAACTTCTCGGTTCCAAAAAACGATACCATTCAGGTGATTGATGTACAGCAGCTTAAAATCATTAAGACAATGAAACCCGGCAAAGGCGTGCTGCATATGGAATTTACACCGCGCGGTGAAAAGGTCTGGATGTCGGTGCGTGATGAAAACCGGGTTGATATCTATCGTACTGACAGTTTTGAAAAAATTGGTGCAATCGAAGCAACTAAACCCAGTGGCATTTTCTTTACTGATCGTGCGCACAAGATCGGCCTGTAAGATGATGGACGAGATTGACAAACATCTATTGAATGATTTCCAACGTGGTTTTCCCTTGTGTTCACGCCCTTATTTGGAGGTGGCAAACCGATTGGGAATTGACGAGGATGAGGTCATTGATCGTTTGTCTCGTTTAAAAGACAGCGGGCATGTGTCGAGGATTGGCGCGATCGTAAAACCCGGCAGTATCGGGGCCAGTACCTTGGCGGCGTTGCAGGTGGATGAAGATAAAATTGAACAGGTTGCGGCCTATATCAACGCCCGTGACGATGTGAACCACAATTATTTACGTGAACATGATTATAATATGTGGTTTGTTCTGAATACCTCGTCCAAGGCTGCGCTGGACCGCGCCGTTCAGGAAATTGAAGAGGCAACCGGTTTACAAGTTCTGGTCTTACGTATGTTAAAAGATTTTCACCTTGATTTAGGGTTCGATTTAAAATGGCACTCCTAGAACAAGATTATCTCATTTTAGAAGCCTTGCAGGGCGGACTTCCTTTGGTCGCAGAACCTTACAAAGTGATTGCCGATCAATTGGGGATGGAAGAAGCATTTGTACTCGAACGCTTAAACGACCTGCTGGATAACGGAACGCTGAAACGGTTTGGCGTGATTGTGCGCCACCATGAATTGGGTTATCGCTGCAATGGGATGTGTGTTTGGGAAATTCCGATTGAACGTATCGATGAAATCGGTCATGCCTTTAGCCAATATGATTTCGTGACCCTGTGTTATGAACGCAATAAACGTTTTCCCGACTGGCCTTATAATTTGTTCTGTATGATCCATGCCAAAGACCGCACCCATGTTTTACAACATGTGGACCAGTTGGTGCGCGAAAATGATTTGGCAGATGTCAAACGTGATATTTTGTTTAGCACGCGGCGTTTTAAACAACGCGGGGCCCGTTATAATGACTGTCGTCCGGCAGATGTTGCCAGTTTACAAAGGGCTGCACAATGAGACGCAAAATAGATCCGATAGAATTGGATGATCTGGACCGCCAGCTCATCAATGAATTGCAAAACGGCTTTCCGGTATCTGAACGTCCCTTTCACGATGTGGCTGTGCAACTGGGCAGTGATGAAAAGACTGTCCTTGCCAAATTGACCCGGTTGCGTGAAAGCGGCGTTTTGTCACGTTTTGGCCCGATGTATCATGCCGAACGTATGGGCGGGGGCTTGACTTTGGCGGCCTTGTCCATCCCCGAAGATGATTTTGATCGGGTGAATGACATCGTCAACGCGTTTCCCGAAGTGGCCCATAACTACAAACGTGAACATGCACTGAACATGTGGTTCGTTTTAGCAACGGAAACACCGGACCGTGTAGAAGAATGCTGCCACGAAATTACCGAGGCGACCGGCTATCAAGTCTATAACATGCCGAAGAAACAGGAATTTTTTATCGGTCTGAGGTTCGACGTATGAGCAACTGGCAAATGGACGAAACCGATCGTAAAATCATCAAGGCGACACAGGAAGGTTTGCCCCTGGTGGAAGCCCCTTATGAGGCTGTCGGGGCTGAAATCGGTCTGTCCGGTGACGAGGTTCGCCAGCGATTGAATGCCATGTTGGATGCTGGTGTTATCCGCCGCATCGGGGCGGTGCCCAACCATTACGCGCTGGGCTATACCGCCAATGGCATGAGCACATGGGATGTCCCGGATGAAAAGGTTAAAGAGATCGGGGAGAAAATCGGTGCGCTGGATTTTGTCAGCCATTGTTATGAACGCCCGCGTCATCAACCGATCTGGAATTATAATCTTTTTGCTATGGTGCATGGCAAAGATAAAGAAACCTGCATGAAGCGTGTCGAAATGATTGCGCAGATGCTGGGCGAGGATGATCGCGGCCATGAAGTTTTGTTCAGTTCTAAAATACTGAAGAAAACCGGCTTGCGTATCGCCTGAACGAAAGAAAAGGACCAGAAACATGTTTCGAATTTCCGCCATGATGAAGGAATTGGTCAGCCCGAGCGAGGCGCGCGAACATCGCGATCCACCGGGACCGGTTGTCATTTGGAATCTGGTGCGCCAGTGCAATCTGGGCTGCAAACATTGTTACGCTGGGTCTGTTGATAAACCGTTTCGCGGTGAACTCAGTACACAGGAAGTTTTCGATACAATGGTCGATTTGAAAGCGGCTCGTGTCCCGGTTTTGATCCTGTCGGGTGGCGAACCCTTGATGCGCCCGGATATCTTTGAAATTTCCCAACGCTCTAAAGAGATGGGTTTTTATACGGCCCTTTCCAGTAACGGGACGTTGATCACTGAAGACAATATTGATGATATTGCGCGCATCAATTATGATTATGTCGGTGTCAGTATTGATGGGATCGGGGCGGTAAACGATGCTTTTCGTGTGAAAGAGGGCGCCTATGAGGAGGCACTGAAAGGCATTCGCCTCTGTCGCGAACGTAATCTTAAAATCGGTTTGCGTTTCACCCTGACCGAAGACAATGTGGAAGAATTTCCCAAAATCCTAGATTTGTTGAAACAAGAAGATGTGAACAAGTTCTATCTGTCGCATTTGAATTATGCTGGGCGCGGAAATAAGAATAAGGGCGATGATGCCTATTTCCAACATACCCGCTGGGCAATGGATCTGTTGTTTGATCTGTGCTGGCAAAATCTGCAAGAAGGTCGCGAGCTGGAAGTGACAACCGGCAATAACGATGCCGACGGGGTGTATATGCTGCATTGGGTGCGCAAAAATTTCCCGGATAAGGCCGAACATTTTCATAAAAAATTGATCCAGTGGGGCGGAAACGCCTCGGGTCAGAACGTTGCCAATATCGACAATCTAGGTAATGTCCATCCTGATACGATGTGGTGGCATCATAAACTTGGCAATGTGAAAGAACGCGCTTTTGGTGAGATCTGGCACGACACAAGTGATCCGTTAATGGCCGGCCTGAAACAGCGCCCGCGCCCGGTTAAGGGGCGGTGCGCAGAATGTGCTTATCTTGATGTGTGTAACGGCAATACACGTTGTCGTGCACACCGTGTAACCAATGATTACTGGACCGAAGATCCGGGCTGTTATTTGAGTGATGACGAAATCGGCTTGCCGAACAGCAAAGATGCGGCAGCAGAATAAGGGTTAAGAAAAAATGATGAAAAAATTCCTTGGGGCAACAGCCATTTTGGCGGCCAGTCTGTCGTTTAACGCAAACGCCAGTGACGTTAATGTGGAAGAGGTCTTTAAAGAACATTGTGCAAGCTGCCACGGATTGAACCGTTTTGGGGCTATTGGTCCGGCTTTGTTACCGGAAAACCTGAAACGCCTGCGTAAGAAAAGCGCAGTCAGTGTCATTAAAAATGGTCGTGCCGCCACACAGATGCCCGCGTTTGAGGAACAGTTAAACGAAGCAGAGATCAAGGCTTTGGTTGATTTTATCTATACCCCGTTGGGCAAATTGCCGACGTGGGATATCGACCAGATGAAAGAAACCCGCGAAGTCCATGTCATCCCGTCGCGACTTCCGGGCAAGCCTGTGTTTGATGCCGATCCCTTAAACCTGTTTACGGTGGTGGAAACAGGTGATCATAGTGTGACCATTCTGGATGGCGACAAGTTTGAACCGCTTTGGCGGTTTAAATCACGTTTCGCTCTGCATGGCGGGGCGAAATACTCACCGGATGGACGTTTCGTCTATCTGGGATCACGCGATGGCTGGGTATCCAAATATGATCTTTATACCCTGCAATTGGTGGCAGAAATCCGTGTTGCGGTGAATATGCGCAATATTGCAGTGTCCAGTGATGGGAAATGGGTCATTGCCGGGAACTACTTGCCGCATTCTCTGGTGGTTTTAGAAGCAGAGACCCTTGAACCCGTTAAATATATTGATGTTTCGGACGGTAATGGGAACTCATCGCGTGTGAGTGCGGTTTATAATGCGCCGCCCCGTCAAAGCTTTATTGCTGCCCTTAAAGATATGAAAGAAGTTTGGGAAATCACTTACGACCCGGACGCAGACCCGAAATATGGTACCTTTGTCCATGATTATCGCGGTAAGGAAAAAGACGTCGAAGTCACGCAGACCGGGACACTCAGCTATAAACGGATTGAGCTGGATGATTATCTCGACGATTTCTTCTTTGATCAGGATTACATCAATGTTTTTGGGGCGTCTCGTGACGGGGTGCATGGCGTTGCCTACAATCTGGATGCCGGGAAAAAAATCGCAAACCTTGATTTGGCAGGAATGCCGCATTTGGGGTCTGGCATTACATGGAATTACAAGGGGACACCCGTCATGGCCACCCCGCACCTGAAAGAAGGCAAGATCAGTGTCATCGACATGGAAAGCTGGGACACGATTAAAACGATCAAGACCAAGGGGCCGGGCTTTTTCATGCGATCCCATGAAAACACCCCTTATGCCTGGACCGATGTCTTCTTTGGTAAAGATCGTGATCTTTTGCATATCATTGATAAGCGCACACTGGAAATTGTGAAAACCATCAACCCGCAGCCGGGTAAAACCAATGCCCATGTGGAATTCACCCGTGATGGCAAATATGCACTGGTCTCAGTTTGGGATATGGACGGCGCACTTGTTGTGTATGACGCTGAAACATTTGAAGAAGTCAAACGCATCCCGATGAAAAAACCGGTGGGCAAATATAACGTCTGGAACAAGATTTCCTATTCTGCCGGGACAAGCCATTAACCTCTCTATCAACCACTGTCAAACTTGCAAAAGCGGCTAGGGTCTTTCTTTAGCCGCTTCTTTTTTTTCTTGATCACGGACAGTGGACAACTTACTAAGTTGAGACGTTTCACCAACACAGGCCGTAAGAATGACTGCCCTATTTTCCAAAGAGATGCGATTGAATGCCGCTGCCCTTTTATTAGGTGCATCGATTGCTTCGCTCTATATGGGGCGTGCGCTGATCGGTATTTTTCTGGGGCTTGCTTTGATCCTAACGCTCATCAGTGTCAACCATCGTGAAGTTGTTCACGCGCTGCGTCCTTATCTGGACAAAAGGTTGATGGGTGGGATCGGTATTGTTGCTCTGGCCTTGGCGGTGAATATCCCTTTTTCCCTGCGGATCGGTTTGTCGGCTGAGGCATGGGCGCGCACATTTGTTGTGGCGGGGTTGATCTTCTATATCCTGTTTTGTTTACGACACCGCTTGCAAATTGCGCTTTACAGTCTCGTAACATCGATCTTTATTGTGATGCTTGCGGCGCTGTTTCTGTCCAAGGGATTGCCCAAGGCCTTGGTCAATGGCTTTGTTCTAACAATTCCGGCGTGCCTATACATCGTTGCGACCCGACATAGCTATATCTGGAAAATACTGGGTATTGCCAATATCGGCTTATGCGTCACCCATATTATGTTGATGTCTTCTAAAGTCAGTTTATTGGGACTTTTACTGGTTGCGCTCAGTGGGGTGCTGATCTTATTCGCGGATCGGCAAAATCGTTTTCGACATTTGATATGGGTTGGATTTATTGTCGCTGGCGGGATTGCTGCTGCGCTTATTTGGTTGCCGGATCAAATGTTGATGAGCAGTCGTGTCAATAGCGCGCTGACACCTGTTCCGGTCTGGTTGGTGGATCTGCACCGGCAATTGATTTGGATGTTTTCCTTTGATCTTGTCCAACATAGCCCTTGGGTCGGTTTTGGACTGAATGCATCGAACTATCATCCAATGGCAGAAATGTCTTTGCTGGATTATATGGCACAGCGCAATACACCCTTGGAATCTTTTCCCGATGTACAGGCTTTACCCAGTCACCCTCATAACTGGATCGTAGAAATTATCTTGGATGGTGGAGTTATCGGGGCGATCCCGTTTGTGATGATGGTCTGTTGGATTTTTATTAAATCTTTGCGCGTTTATTTAACAACCTCATCCTTTGCCATGTTGGGTTTTATTGCCGTAAATGCAGTTTACTGGGGGACCGGCCTTTTTAACTTTTCTTATTGGAGCATGTGGTGGCAGGTCTCATACTTTGTTGCCTGCGGTCTGTTCTTAATGCAATTTTTTGTTGATCAAGAAAGAATGTGTGCAGATCAGTAAAAAATATCGTCACAGTCATTGCGTTTGAACATACAGGTCGGCCCGATCTTTGAAATCAGGGTATAACCATTTTCAATCAGATGATTATAAGACCATGATTGGTCCATTTCCCGCAAATCAATGATGTGGATTTCACAGGCGATCAGTTTGGGCGCGTATTTAGAAAGATCAAAGCCTTTAAAGACTTGATCTTCAAACCCTTCGACATCAATGTTCAAGAAATCAATGGATTGAATTCCTGCTTCTTTTAAAATGCCGTTTAGCGTCCGGGTTTTCATGGTGCGGACATTATAGGGCTTGCCCATTTTTTCCGCCCACTCATCCGCCGCATCTTTGTCCAGTGTGTTGAGGACATTGCCAGCATCAAAACTGTAGCAGTCTACATCTGCTTCATTGTCAGAGATGGGGCAGCAGAAGGATTTGTCACGGGGACGATATTTTTTGCAAAGGTCGATATTTTTTTGGTCAAAATCGATATTTATACCGGACCAGTTACGCTGGAATAAGCGGTAGGTAATGGACCCTAAAACCGGATGATTACATCCGACATCGACATAGGTGCCGTTATCAATATTGGCGGTGGCCTTATCTACCCAGAAATCTTCTGCCCAGAATGAATAGGCCTTATGATAGGTGCCATATCTAAAGCTACGATATAAATCATATAGATATGTGTTCTTGATATATTTCTTTTTAAATTCACTAAACATGATGATGGCCCCAGCATCCCCCAGAAAAACACTGTATATAGGGTGTGCAGACGTAAATCAACCGCTCAACTCTCTGGAAGCCGGGTGAATATAATTCAAATTAATCGAGAAGATTTGGAGCGGGCGAAGGGAATCGAACCCTCGTGTACAGCTTGGGAAGCTGTCGTTCTACCATTGAACTACGCCCGCTTGACCAAAAAGGTTTTAATGGAGGGGGCTGTCGGTTTCAATAGAAATTTGATGTCTTATGAAAAATAAATGCTTGTTTAGCTAAATGGGTAACCTGCATTCTTTCGAAAGATATGAACCATGATGTTTTTATTATGAGAGAATTATCCAGCGTCAAGGTGAAGGGGGGAGGACCTTCTTAGGATCACGTCCAAATGAAACAGATAAAAAGTGATGCATCCTATGATTCTTCAGGCCTATATTGTGACGGTTCTACTTGCAGGATTGCTCCTGATTGCTGTGATTGCTAAATTGTTTTTCTCAGAATTTCCAACAGATAAGACGGATAAACGATCTTTTATCTCACGCTGGGTTGCCTACCCCAAATATAAAATGTGTGTTGAAAAACGTGCGCGCGGGTTTTTGACTTTTCTTTATTACACGCAAATTGTTCTTCTGGTCGTCGTGATTATTGTTCTGATTGTTGGCGATTATTCCATGTAGTGCTTTTTTGGGGGTGTTCACGTTTTTTTGAATTGGTCCGAACTCTTGATCAGGGTAGTTTTTAGACAGATAGTTTAAAAAGGAACGCCCCGTGGATAGCCCGTTACCCTATACAAAATTTGAACACCCCGAGATAACGGCAAAAGGGGAAACCCGCGCGCATGTCGCTTTAAAACAGCTGGAAACCTTGTGGTTTAATACGGGCAGCTTGTGCAATTTGTCCTGTCAGGGCTGTTACATGGACTCCAGTCCGACAAATGATCGGTTAGCCTATATCACAACGGATGATGTACGAACATTCCTTGATGAGATTGTCACACAGAGTATGACGGTTCAGGAAATCGGCTTTACCGGCGGTGAGCCGTTTATGAACCCACAGATTATCGAGATTCTGACCCTCTGTTTAGATCAAGGGTTTGATGTCTTGGTTCTGAGCAATGCAATGAAGCCGTTACATCATCACAAAGAAGCACTGTTGGGGTTGAAGAAAAAATATGGATGCAAATTAGGGATACGTGTTTCGGTCGATCATTACCGCGCAAAAGATCACGAGAAACTGCGCGGCGCCCAGAGTTGGGATATGATGATTGAGGGCTTATGCTGGTTATCCCAAAATGAATTTAAATTGGCGGTTGCCGGGCGCACATTATGGCAGGAAGGCGAAGACGTCGCGCGGGTCGGGTATGGCCACATGTTTGCGCAATATAATATTTCGCTTAATGCAACGGACCCTTCGGCCTTGGTTTTGTTCCCCGAAATGGACATCGAAGCGGATGTGCCGGAAATTACGGTAGCGTGTTGGGACATTTTGGGGGTTCGTCCCGATGCAATGATGTGTGCAACGTCACGCATGGTCATCCGACGCAAAGGGGACAGCGTTGCGAAAGTCGTGCCGTGTACGCTCTTACCCTATGACCCTAAATTTGAAATGGGAACGCATTTATCAACATCGGGTGGCCCTGTGGCCCTTAATCATCCTCATTGTGCAAAATTTTGTGTGCTTGGTGGTGGTTCTTGTAGTAAGAATTAACAGGGGAAAAAGGGATTATGTGGCAAGAATATGAAAACGCTGGGCGGCACTGTTGGCATTATTTTGGCATTGACCGTCTTGTGGATAGGGACGTGTCAAGCTGAGGAAGTCCAGCCCAAAGATGTTTATTCCAAAGTCCAGCACTTAAACGAAGGTCTAGTGACGTTGCTCCGCCATAATATGCGGAGTGATTTCGCCATTCAAGTCACGTCCGAACTTATGGATAACGCGATTCAACCGCGTCATGTCTATCAACTGGCATTGGATGTTGAATTGAAATTAGCGGCGATTGTGCGGGCAAATGGCGTCAAAGTACCGCCGATCCACCGAATTCTGGCACGACCTTATACACCAAAGGATGTTGCAGATTTATTGGAAGTCATGCATCAACGGATTGAACGACTGCTTGAATATTTTAAGATCCCTGAAAATCAATATTATAAAGAACATGGGGAACGTGAACCCTTGGATGTGTTCTATGCATTGGAACGTATGGATCTGTTTTTATTAAAAATGGGGGCGCCGACCGTTCAGCCCGGTCATGTTTTTCGCCGGGCGTACGCAGTTGCCGGTCTTGCGGAAAAGTTATGTCGTTTGGATGTTTGCTCCGATATTCGCCGTCGGACACTGGCTGACGATGACGTGATTATTCCCGCACATGTTTATCAGGAAACCTATCGTTATATTGATGCGCTGCATCTTTATGTGAAGAAGTACAAGACGCACTTAACCGGCGGCGTTCTGGCTTTAAAGCCACAGGATGGAATGATTAGGCCTGGACAGGTTAACAAATTGATGGGTATCGCGTTGGCCGATACAATTGCAGTGGCGAAAGAAAACTTTGAACTGGACGCAATCGAACTGACGCCCTTTAAGGCGGATACTATCCCGCGTGATGTTTGGCGGGAAATAAATTATGCGCGTCGCTTACTGGAAACGATGGTGCAACACTGAATAAAATTTGGAAACAATCATTTTCTAAATCCCCATATTATCGATTTTAAAGAAACAAGGCATCCTCTTGGCAATCGAAGTTTCATTCCTATGAGGTTTAAAAATGTCTAAATTGCTTGTGATCCATTCCAGCCCGATGGGCGATAAATCTGTAACACGTCAATTGGCGGCAGCGTTTGTTGAACAGTATCAATCGACCCATGATGGTGCTGAAGTTATCGAACGTGACGTGTCCGCGTTGAACTTGCCCCATCTGGATGGTGAAATTCTGGGCGCTTTTTTCACACCAGCTGAAGATCGTACAGAAGAACAGGTTGCGCATGCCAAACGATCTGAACAACTGATTGCTGAATTTAAAAATGCAGACAGTGTGGTGATCGGTGCACCGATGCATAATTTCGGTATCCCTTCAACCCTGAAAGCCTATATCGATCATATTGCGCGCGCAGGTGAAACGTTCAAATATACCGAGAACGGGCCGGTCGGTTTGGTCGAAGATAAACCGGTTTATGTGATTGCCGCACGTGGTGGGGATTATTCCGAAAACGGATACCCGCATATGGACTTTGTCCTGCCTTATCTGCAAACAGTTCTTGGTTTTATCGGTGTTCAGAATGTGACCTTGATCCAAGCCAATGGAATTGCGATGGGCGAAGAAGCTGCGGCGCAGGCCATTGCGGGCGCAACACAGAAAATTTCAGAAGCATTGGCGGCTTAAAGTTTACCCGTATTCTGCCAAAGGGAGGGGCGTTTTATACCCCTCCCTTCAGGCTGTTGACAAAGTGTTTTGGATAACTAGCGAAACAAAAATCGTCCCGCACTTGATGCGGGATCCATTTGAAATCAATAAGTTAAAGATTGCTCATGCGATAAATATGGATCCCCGATCAGGGTCGGGGATGACAGTTTAGGGGCTTTGTCTATAAACTGAGGGCAGGGGGTGTTTTAGCCCCTGCCTTTTTTATTTTGTGATTAGTTTTAAGGTTTCCCCGGCTTGTAAGCCGTCACTTAAGGTCTCCTTGTTCAGGACTTTGAGCCAGTCTTCTTTGAACTTTTCGACTTTCATTTGTTGCGCTAACGAGGCGATACTGTCTTTCTTACCAGCACGATAAAGGGTGATATGGTACCCCGTAATCGCGTTGGCTTCACGTTGAGACAGACGTTCAAAGCTGTAGGTTACTTTGCGAAATGGCAGGGCCAGCGCTTCTGTCATATTGGGCAGAGTGAGGAACTGGAATTGGAAAATCTCATTGCCATCAACAATCGCCAGATAACGCAGGTCCCGCACCCCTTTGGAATTTTTGATGCGCACCAACCCGGTGGCCCCGTCCAGTCCATTAATGTCTAGGGTTTGTAGTTCGCGTAAATTATATTTATTGGCCCAGATCTCTGTCAGATATTTGTGAGCTGTAAGGCGGCCATACCCTTTTTTACCCATTGTAAAGACAATGGCATTTCCATTTTTATCTGTGGCGACAACCATGTCTGGTTTGTTGACCAACTGAAATTCATCGGGAACACTAAATCGGATGCGTAAATCGGGATGAACAAAGGTCTGACCATCAATCAGGCCTTGTTTAATACTCTCACCATAAGCAATACCATTGATCAAGGCGAGATAGGTTTTTTGGTTTAGGAAGTCCAGCTCCGGTGGGTAAGATTGCGCAATTTTGGAGGATGCGGCGATCCGTTTACGTGTGTCAGGGTGGGAGGCAAAAATGGAATAATGTGATTGCTGTCCCTGTTCACCTTTCATGCGGGCTTCAAGCTCGGTATGTTGGGCAAGCTTTTTAAAGAAGCTGGCGGAGGCTTTGGGATCATACCCCAGTTTGGTCATGTAACGAATGCCGAGCATGTCAGCTTCCATTTCATGGTCGCGGGAATAACTTGCGAGATAGGCTTGACCGGCAAAGTTGGCGATATCCCCCGCAGGACCACCGATAACAGCCCCCAAAATAGTCGCGCCGACACCGGTTAGAACCGATTTACTGTATCGTTGGGCGGTGTGACGGGCGGTCACATGACCGATTTCATGGCCAAGGACGGCGGCGAGCTCTGCCTCGTTTTCTGCCAATGCGATGAGGCCGCGACTGATGTAGATAAAGCCGCCGGGTAAGGCAAAAGCATTGATAATGGGATCATCAAGAACCGTAAATGTCCATTTCAGGTTCGGCAATTCAGATTCTTTTGCGAGACGTTGGCCCAAATCGTTTACGTAGCGTGTAATAGCCGCGTGGTCGTAAGCGCCACCGAATTGTCTGAGAATTTTCGGATGCTCTTGTTTTCCAACATTGAGTTCCTGTTGTTCCGACATCAGGCCGGTAAAACTGCTTTTCCCGGTTGCCGGATTGACCGAGCAGCCGGAGGTGGACACTGCAAGCAGGGCGAAAACGCTAAAAAGGATAAAAGGCTTCATGCGGACCGTTTAAAAATGGTTTTGAGTCTGAATGTTCTCGGTAAAGATAAGCTGAAACGCACGTAAATCAAAGCGTTTGACGGTATTTTTCTTGTTCCTGACCTCAAAACAGGCTAAACCGCAGCCTTGTTGTTTATATCACGGGTTTTTGAATATGATTCGCTACGACCTCCTTTGTGAATATGACCATAAGTTTGAAGCGTGGTTTCGCGATAGTGCCGCTTATGATGAACAGGTCAAAGCCGGTGAGGTCCTGTGTCCTTTCTGTAGCAACGATAATATTCGCAAGGCGGTGATGGCACCGGCGATTGCGTCGCATAAAGAGAGTGTTGCCTCAACCGGGCGCGAACTGGCGATTGAAGCGGCGGAAAAAGCTGCTGATGATATGCGGGAAGGGACTGACCCTCAAGATGCGGCGCATGCCTTTATGGAAGTGGTCAATAAGCTGCAAAAGCATGTAGAAGAAACATGTGATTATGTCGGTGAAGATTTTGCACAAGAAGCCCGTGCTATCCATTACGGTGATGCCGAAGAACGCAATATCTATGGCGAAGCATCCCCGGAAGAAACGCAGGAATTACGTGATGAGGGAATTGAGGTTCTGACCTTGCCCAAGTCATCGGATAAAAAACAGGCAAACTAAAATTAATCTGCAAATTTTAGTAAAAGGCCCTCTGACTTCCATAAAAAAAATAGGCGAATTTAGTCTTACATTATTTTTCAAACTGTATTATGAGGGACAACTGTAAGTAATGTTTCTCTTGCAGTATTATGTATTATTTGATTATATTTTTTAATTATAATAATTGAAGTAAGTGATATAGTCCCTAGATAATGTATCTGCTGGCTGGTGGAGGAGGGTATCTCTGTGTTGAGTAATATAAGAATTCGTTCAAGAATCATTTTGGCGCTGGTTCTTCCTGTGATTGGGTTGCTGTTTTTTGCAGGCGGCAACATTGTCGAAAAACGCCAGATTGTTGCAGATATGGAAAAACTGACGACGCTGGCTGAGTTGGCTCCAACGATCAGTGCCTTGGTCCATGAATTGCAGAAAGAACGTGGTACATCTGCGGGATTTATCGGGGGCAAGGGCCAGAAGTTTCAAACCAAGCTTACCGATCAGCGCAAAGAAAGCGATATCCGTTTTGGTCAACTCCAGCAGGCGTTAAAGAAATTTCCAGTTCAGGATTACAGCGAAGTTTTAAAAACGAAAATTGATGTTGCACAGAAAGCCTTAGATCAATTGGGCGCGAGCCGGGACAAAGTCACAAAATTGGAGTTCTCCGTGCCGCAAATGGCAGGGTATTACACGCCGACGATTGCAAAACTCCTGAGTATTGTGGAAGAAATGGCGGTGCTGAGCAATGATTCGTCCGTTACAGGCGCAATTGCGTCTTATACGGCCTTTTTACAGGCAAAAGAACGTGCCGGGATTGAACGGGCGATGGGCTCTGGTGGGTTTAGTGCCGGCGAGTTCAAGCCTGCTATTTATCGCAAGTTTTTACAATTGATAGCCATGCAGGAAACCTTCCTGAGCCGTTTCAAAATCTTTGCAAGTAACGCGCAAATTCAATTTATGATCGATACTGTTAAAGGCAAGGACGTCGATGAAGTTGAGCGCATGCGCAAGATTGCCATTGAAAGTCCGGTTACGGGGACAACGCAACGGATCGAAGGCCCTTATTGGTTTGATACGATTACCAAAAAAATCAACTTATTAAAAACGGTTGAAAATAAAGTTGCCGAAGACCTCGTCGGATTGGTGGAACGCGTTCGAAGTGATGCGCAAACCGCTTTTTATATGACGAGTGTATTCACCGTTCTATTGTTGGTGATTACCTTTGTGATTGTGTTGCGTATTGTCGCAGGCATCACGAAACCAATTTTGAGCCTAAGCGCGGTTATGAGCAATTTGTCACAAGGCAATTTGACGATTGCGGTTCAAGGAAGTGAGCGTGGTGATGAAATTGGGGAAATGGCGCATTCTGTCGAAGTTTTCAAAAACGGCATGATTGAAGCCGAACGCCTCAATCAGGAAAAACAAGCAGAGCAGGAAGAAAAACTGCGTCGCCAAAAATTGTTGGAAGAATACATTCACGATTTTGAATTGACGATGATTACAGTCCTGGACGGCCTGTCCAGTGCGGACACCACCATGCGTGAAACCTCTGCTGAAATGAATGAAATTTCGATCAATACCAAAGGACAGTCAGCGGCCGTGGCCGCATCGGCAGAAGAAGCCTCGACAAATGTGGAAACGGTGGCGAGTGCGGCAGAAGAGCTTTCCGCCTCCATCGGTGAAATTTCAACCCAGGTGTCGTCCGCATCCGATACGGCCCTGACGGCCGTACAAGAAGCCACCGATACGTCACACAAAATTAGTGTCTTGGAAGACAATGTCGCCAAAATTGGTGAATTTGTCGGTTTGATTAACGATATTGCGGATCAGACCAATATGTTGGCCTTGAATGCGACGATTGAAGCAGCGCGCGCTGGTGACGCTGGCAAAGGGTTTGCGGTTGTGGCTCAGGAAGTCAAAACGCTGGCCAACCAGACCTCCAAAGCAACGGAAGAAATTGCCAAACAAATTGCTGAGGTGCAGGCCTCTACTTCTCTATCAGTGGGGGCGATTGCCAGTGTCTCTCGTTCTATCAGTCAGGTGAGCGAGATTTCGGCCTCTATTTCCGCAGCGGTGGAAGAACAAAGTGCCGCCACCAGCGAAATTGCCCGCAATGTGGAACAGGCCGCGACGGGAACGCAGAATGTCTCTTCTGAAATTGTGCATGTGGTTGAATCTGCAGAACGGGCAGAAAAAGCATCTGATCATATCGGGGATGCGTCGCGCGCCCTGTCGTCACAGGCTGAAGTATTGCGCGAGAAAGTAACCGATTTCTTGCAAAAAGTTCAGTTCGATAAACAGAGCCACGACAAGAATTTGGTGGAATGGACCGACGATCTCGCCTTTGGGATTACGCAAATTGATAATGATCATCAACAGCTGTTAAGGATGGTGAACCGTCTTTATAAGTTTATGAAAACCAATGCCACACGGGAAGATATCGATCAGGCGTTTAATGAGTTACAGGATTACACCCGAACCCATTTTGCCGCAGAAGAAAAATTGATGCAGGATCATTCTTACCCCCTTTATGATGAACATAAACAGGCGCATGAGGCCTTCTGTCTGCGTGTGGAAAACATGTATGCACGTTATAAAGCAGGTGAAATGTCTGGTGAAGTTGCCCTGACAGGTTTGCTGGGGAGCTGGTGGGTCAATCACATTTTGTCGCACGACAAACGACTGGCTGAAACTTTAAAAGCTTGATTTGTCTAATTGAAAAAAGAAAAGGGCGTATCCGGTGACCCGGTAAACGCCCTTTTTCTTTATTGTGAGAGTGGTAAAGTGCCGTTTTTTAATGCATTGACCATATTGGCAATCATTTTCATTTCACGGCCTTCTCGGGTGTAATAGGTTTGGGTTTCATCATCAAACAAGGCCCAAAATGCCCAACAGCCATAAGGGTTGATGTCAGCTTCCTTTGTTCCGATGTTGTGTGCTTGTGGATAAAGCATGACGATATTGTTGGCTTCGGCCAAACCATTATAAATGTTTTTATAAAAGAGGTCGCCAAAGGTAATTGTCTGACCGGATACAGCTGACCCCACTTTGCCGGTGAAGGTCCATTCGGGGAATTGCTGACACCCATGCAAGGCGACATGAAGCTTACAATCTGTCTCCCCGGATTTACAGGCATCCGGGATATAGGCATACCCGGTCGAGCCGATCCCGTGATCGTTTAAGGCCTCGTCACTGTTGAGATCATCCACATATGTTTTTTGCGCAAAGGAATAGAGGTTCTCTGCTTTGATATCCGTCGGGCTCTTCATGCTGCCATAAAGATGGGACAGGATATCTTTGCCAAGATCATATCCGGCGACAAACCCGTAATTACAATGATACATCCACGGATCATTTCCGCGCATAAACTGATTGGGAAACCAGCTATATTGTTGTGAATTGGACGGGGCACAGGGAAGGGCGGCATCGCCAAGGTTTTCATATTTATCAAATATGCTTTTGGCGGTGGGCATGCCGTGGGCAACCGGATAGAAGGGACCGTAAGTCGGGATATAGGCCCAGGCTTTGATATTGCTCCCTTGGTTTTCAATGAAATGATTATAGAACAGGCGTGACGCATTGCCCAAAAGCGGGTTGATCACCTGATCGCTTTGGGAATTGAAGATAAAGACCTTATCGTCTTTTAAATTTGCAACCGGGGCGATTTGACCATTTGCGGACAGGGTTTCGGCTTTATCAATATAGGTAGTCGCCGTGAGATCGGCGCCGATTCCCATCATGCACTGCTGTTTGATGGTTGCGATGTCACTGGGCGGCATGTTCTGCGCGCAAAAAAACGGTCCGCCAGCCACAGATCCCATGCCCGAAAATATATCGGAATAGGCGACATGAAGTTGTTGCGCCATAAACGCACCGGACGATACACCGGAGACGGTGATTTGGTTTTCACTTATTTTAGGGAGCGGATTTGCCGCCCATGTCGCAGTGAGAATAAAAAAAGAAAGAAAGGCGGTGAAAAATATCATACGCATGCTAATCATCACTTAAAAAGGGAGAGGTTGCATTATGATGCATGCAATAGGTGTTTTGCGCAAGTCTTGCAGATGAGTTTGGTATTATTGCGCTTGTGCCAATGCGAGGATTTCTTCCGGGCTTTCGATCACATGCAGGACATCGCCACAAATCATGGAAAGCCGTGTGCAGGCTAATGTTTCAACATCAAATTCATTGCTATCGTCACCAGCGCCATAAAGATTCGATGGATAGGCACAGGCGATCTGATCCAGACGAACGAGGACGCATTCCCCTTCTAGCCCTGTGAGTTTTGTTAAATTTGCCATCATTTAATCCTTGATTGTGATATCTATTGTTCTTCGGTTATTTTGAGGAACTGTTCTTGCTTGTACAGGTTTTTCGGGCCAGTCTTTAGAATAATCTTTCCCCTTTATATAATGAGGATAAATTGATGGACGCCAATGTACTGGGTTCGTTTTATTGGAATGAATTACGGGTGAGAAATATTGAAGAAACCAAAACGTTTTATCATAAACTTTTGGGGTGGCAATATGAGGCACTGACGATGGAAGAGGGAGATACCCCTTACTTTTTGTGTAAAACGGGGGGGCAGGTCGTCGCCGGCATGTTTGAAATGAACGAGCAAAAAGGTTTTACATCGGACATACCGCCGCATTGGCTCGGTTATATTCAGGTGGCGAATGTGGACGCGTGTTTGAAAATTGCCAAGTCCGAAAAAAGCGAGATTTATTTCGGTCCGTTTGATATCCCGGAGGTTGGCCGTATTGCGGTGTTGCAAGATAAAGGCGGCGCACCGATTGGCATAATTACCCCGTGTCGGTGATGACGCTGTCTCTTGTTTGCCCTCGTTCAGGTGGCTTGTTTTGTCGCAAACAACAAGTAATTGACACTGAGATCGTCGGTGAGAGACCAACTGTCACGTAACGGGTTGAAGGTCATGCCTTTCATCTGAATGACGTTTAACCCGTTTTGGCGCAAGCCGTCAGCAAATTCACCGGGTTTAACGAACTTGTTGAAATCATGTGTGCCACGTGGCAACCATTGCAAAATATATTCAGCCCCGACTTTTGCCATAGCAAAAGATTTGATGGTGCGGTTTAGAGTTGCTCCGATCATGGCGCCGCCCGGTTTAACAAGGGCGCAGGATGCCTCAAGAAAGGCATCAATATCGGCAACGTGCTCGATGACTTCCATATTTATAACGGCGTCAAATTGCTGGCCTTCTTTGGCAAGGTCTTCGGGGAAGACGCAACGATAATTGATATCTAGTCCGCCGGCTTCTGCATGGACGGTTGCGGTTTTAATGTTCTTATCCCCGGCGTCGATGCTGGTCATTTCGGCCCCCATGCGGCACAGCGGTTCTGAGATTAGACCACCGCCACACCCGATATCGAGAATGCGCAATCCTTTAAGCGGCTGGTCTGCACTGGCATCCAGTCCGAAATGATTACAGAGGCGTTCCCGAATAAAGGTCAAGCGTGTTGGATTGAATTTATGCAACGGGCGGAATTTTCCGTTCGGGTCCCACCATTCGTCCGCAATAGCGGTGAACCATGCCACTTCTTCCGGGTTGACTGTCGTAGAGGCCATGTGATTGCTCCAGTCTTTTTCGCCTGTTCTATCCGTTTATTTATACGTGCAGGTTTGGCTTTGCCAGTCTTAAATGAAAAAATGAACTGATTTGTGTAAACTCAGGGGGTGGAACCATGTTAAAGAGCTGCATTTTACGCTGTATTTGGCTTGCAAAAATAACATGTTTAAGAGTATGTATAGCGCGCGCACGCTAAGGCGTCGCATTTGACTTATCCTTTTTTGACTTTCGCCTTAAGGAACATTTCTTCAAATGGCTCGGATCGTAATGAAATTTGGCGGCACTTCGGTGGCCGACCTCGACCGGATCAGGAATGTCGCCCAACGCGTGAAAAACGAAGTGGATGCAGGGAACGAAGTGGCCGTCGTTGTTTCGGCCATGTCCGGTGTCACCAACCAGCTTGTCGGTTATTGCGAAGATGCATCGCCCATGTACGATGCCCGTGAATACGATGTGGTTGTGTCCAGCGGCGAACAGATTACTTCGGGTCTGCTGGCTATCGTTCTTCAATCGATGGGTGTTGCTGCACGCTCTTGGCAGGGCTGGCAAATTCCAATCCGTACTGACAGTGTTCATGCAAAAGCACGTATCGAAGAAATCGGTACCGAGGAAATCGACACGCGAATGAAAAACGGCGAAGTTGTCGTTGTGCCGGGTTTCCAAGGTGTCGGCAGTGACAACCGTGTGACCACATTGGGACGCGGCGGTTCTGATACGTCTGCCGTTGCATTGGCAGCGGCGACAAAAGCGGATCGTTGCGATATCTACACAGATGTGGATGGTGTCTATACGACGGATCCGCGCATCGTTGCCAAAGCGCGTAAACTCGACAAAATCACCTACGAAGAAATGCTTGAGCTGGCTTCACTCGGCGCCAAGGTTCTGCAGACCCGTTCTGTGGAAATGGCGATGAAACATGATGTGCGCCTGCAAGTGTTAAGCAGTTTTGAAGATAAGCCCGGAACCTTGGTTTGCGGGGAGGATGAAATCGTGGAACAAGAACTTGTAAGCGGCATCGCCTATTCACGCGATGAAGCGAAAATCACTTTGATCGGTGTTGCCGATCGCCCCGGTGTTTCTGCCGGTATTTTCGGTCCGCTGGCCGATACCTCTATCAACGTTGATATGATCGTTCAGAACGTTTCTGAAGATGGCCAGAAAACCGATATGACCTTTACGGTGCCGCGCGGTGATCTGAAACGTGCCATCCAGTTGTTGGAAGAACGCAAAGACGATGTTGCCTATGAGCGTATGATCTCCGACAGCGATGTGGTTAAAATCTCTGTGGTGGGGGTCGGTATGCGAACCCACGCCGGGGTAGCGGCTACAATGTTCAGCGCGTTGGCTGAAAAAGGGATCAACATTCAGGTGATCACAACATCTGAAATCAAGGTTTCTGTCTTGATTGCGGAAGAATATCTTGAACTGGCCATCCGTGCGTTGCACTCTGCATATGGCTTGGATGCTGATCAAGAATAAAAACGAAAATAAGGGGTAGGGTAATGAGCGAAGCTGCCAGACAACAGCTGGATAAATTGTGGCAACGCGGGAAAGATTTCCTCGGTTGTGAATTTGCCGTTCTGGGCGGGGCGATGTCCTGGATTTCGGAAAGAAATCTGGTGTCAGCTTTGTCCAATGCCGGTGGCTTCGGTGTAATTGCGGGCGGTTCTATGGGACCGGAATTGTTGTCTGCTGAAATTGCAGCGACCAAAGCAATGACCGACAAGCCGTTTGGTGTGAACCTCATTACCATGCACCCTCAACTGGACCAGTTGATTGACGTCTGTAAGGAACACGCGGTCACTCATGTGGTTCTGGCAGGCGGTTTGCCCAGTGGGGCATCTATCAAACAGGTAAAAGATTTTGGGGCAAAGGTGATTTGTTTTTCACCCGCCCTTGTTCTGGCAAAACGATTGATCCGCAATGGTGCAGACGCGCTGGTGATTGAAGGGGCGGAAGCCGGGGGGCATATCGGCCCGGTTGTGACGTCTGTTCTGGCGCAGGAAATTTTGCCGCAGATAAAAGACGTGCCGATCTTTGTTGCCGGTGGCATTGGTCGCGGTGAAGCGATGTTGTCCTATCTGGAAATGGGGGCAAGTGGTGTGCAGTTGGGGACGCGTTTTGTCTGTGCCCATGAATGTATTGCCCATGAGAATTTCAAAAAGGCATTTATTCGGGCCGGAGCCAAGGATGCGATGACAACCTTGCAAATTGATCCGAATTTCCCGGTTATTCCCGTGCGGGCCCTGAACAATAAAGGGACTGAGGAATTTATGGCGACACAGCGCCGCGTTATTGAAAAATTCAATAATGGCGAGCTTGAAAAAGGTGCGGCTCAGTTGGAAATTGAACATTTCTGGGCGGGTGCCTTGAAACGTGCGGCCATTGATGGTGATGTGGAATTTGGTTCGGTTATGGCTGGACAGTCCGTCGGCATGGTGAAAAAAGAACAACCCATTTTGGAAATTTTGGAGGAATTGGTCGAACAGGCGTGTGCCGTCCTAGAGACACGTCAATCGACCTAATCGCAATCAGGTTATGATCCCCGGTCGTTCAGCACTCGCCCCAAAAGGAATTTTGTCGCGCCTGCGCTCCGTTATGGCAGCAGATGCGACGGCGGAAACGCGCCTGCAATTGGTGACCAATATTGTCGCGACCGATATGGTGGCGGAAGTTTGTTCCATCTACATTATGCGCGCGGGCGAGGTTTTGGAACTGTTCGCGACCAAGGGGTTGAAACTGGATGCGGTCCACCTGACCCGTTTGCGGGTTGGTGAAGGGGTTGTCGGGGCAATCGCGGCCTCGGGCCGACCGATGAACCTGTCAGAAGCCAAAGATCATCCATCATATGTCTATCGCCCGGAAACGGGGGAAGAAGATTATCATTCGATGATGGGTGTTCCCTTGTTACGCATGGGGCGCGTCCTTGGGGTTCTGGTAATCCAGAACAAGACGCAACGTCATTACACCGAAGAAGAAGTCGAAACCCTGCAAACTGTTGCCATGATTATTGGCGAACTGGTCGGCAGTGGTGAACTGATTAAAAAAGAAGAAACCCTGCCCACCGACGGTATCGCCATGTTGCCGTTGCGTCTGGAAGGGTCGGCCCTGAATGCCGGGATCGGGATGGGCGATGCAATTTTGCATGAAGCCCGCGTGGTCATCACACGTTTTGTTGCCGAAGACCCGGAAACGGAACTGGAACGTTTGCGCAATGCCTTAAGCGAAATGCACGGGGCATTGGATGATATGTTGCAATCGTCGGAAAGTCTGGATGATGAACATCGCGATATTCTTGAAACCTATCGTATGTTTGCCGAAGATGCTGGCTGGCTGGGTCGTATTCGCGAGGCGATTAAAACAGGTCTGACCGCCGAAGCCGCTGTGCAAAAGGTTCACGATGATACCGAAGCCCGTATGGCACAGGTTCAAGACCCTTATTTGCGCGAACGCGTCAATGATTTGCAGGATTTGGCCAACCGTTTGTTGCAACATCTGGTCGGGGTTGAAAAACTTTCCCCCGAAGATATTCCTGAACATGCGGTTTTGGTTGCCAAAAACATGGGACCGGCGGAATTACTGGATTATGATCGTACCCGACTGCGCGCCCTTGTTTTGGAAGAAGGATCGGCGACATCCCATGTGGCGATTATTGCGCGTGCGCTGGATATTCCGGTCGTCGGGCAAGTTAAAAGTGCTCTGTCACGCATCGAAGCGGGCGACCCTATTGTCGTAGATGGCAATAATGGACAGATTTTTATTCGTCCGGGTGAAGATGTTTTATCTGCCTTTAAAAATAATGTGAAGGCACGTATTCGCCAACGCGAAGTCTATGCGGCTTTACGTGATAAGCCCGCGGTCACCAAAGACGGTGTGGTTGTTTCGTTGAACGTGAATGCAGGCTTACTGGTTGATCTGGAACATCTTAAAGAAGTCGGGGCCGACGGGGTTGGGCTTTATCGTACTGAAATACCGTTCATGGCCCGGTCCGACATTCCCGGTGTAGAAGCACAAGTTTCATTGTATCAAAAAATAATGGACGAAGCAGGGGGTAAGCCTGTTGTCTTTCGCACGTTGGATGCGGGTGGAGACAAGGTGCTGCCCTACTGGAATAATCATGGGGAAGAAAATCCGGCGATGGGCTGGCGGGCCATTCGTGTCACGCTGGATCGTCCTTACTTGTTGCGTCAACAATTGCGCGGTTTGATCCGGGCTTGCGGCGGGCGGGAATTGAACGTGATGTTCCCGATGGTTGCAGAAGTTGCCGAATTTGTACAAGCGCGCCGTCTTCTGGATATGGAAATTGAACGCGAAAGTATCAAAGGTCATCGTTTGCCCTCACGTGTAAATGTTGGCGTGATGTTGGAAGTGCCCTCTTTGATGTTTCAGTTGGACAGCCTGCTTGAAAAAATTGATTTCTTGTCTGTTGGATCAAACGATTTGTTCCAGTTCCTCTATGCGGTTGATCGTGGGAACCCCCGTATTTCAGGGCGTTATGATACCTTGTCGCCGCCTATGTTGAATGCGTTGAAAACGGTTGTCGATAAATGCAATAAGGCAGATGTGACGTTAAGCTTGTGTGGTGAAATGGGGGGGCGCCCGTTGGATGCAATGGTGCTGGTTGGTTTGGGATTTCGTAAATTATCCATGTCGGCCTCATCCGTCGGGCCTGTAAAAATGATGATCCGGTCCCTGACTTTATCGCAATTGGAAAACTTTTTGCACAAACAAGTCGGTACGTCTCATCACAGTTTGCGGCCTGTTCTGCGTCAATTTGCGAAAGACCGTGACATCGCGTTGTAATCCATATACAGATTGTTAACAAAAAGCGCATATAGTGTAAGCTTCAATCGGTCTGGGACTTGAGGAGCCATGATGAGAAATAAAGGGCGTGATGCACAACAGGAGCCGGTATTTACGGGGCCGGGCGTCAGTGAATTACTGAAAACGACGCGTGAACGTGCTGGTCAGGACCTGCAGGTTATTTCCCAAGTCTTGCGAATTCGCTACATTTATCTGGAAGCGATCGAAGGGGGACGTTACGACGAATTGCCGGGCAAAACCTATGTTGTCGGGTTTGTTCGTGCCTATGCGGAACATTTAGGCCTTGATTCAAACGAGGTCGTCAAACGTTTCAAACAGGAAGTTGACGGTCTTGAAGGGCGTTCCGAATTGATGTTCCCCTCTCCGGTAACGGAACAGTCCGTACCGGGCGGTGCCATTATAATGATTGGTCTGGTTGTTTTGGCGGCGGCTTATGGGGGATGGTACTTTTTATCCTCGCAAGATCGTAGTGTTGCGGAATTGGTGCCTGATCTGCCCGCTAAATTTGCTGAAATGATGGACCGTGTTAAAAATGGTCAGCAAGAAGAGGCGCCCGCACCCGTAGAAACCGCACAAGAATCGCGGATGGGGGAGCAAGCACCTTCTGTATCCAATGAGCAGGTCAGTGAAACCGACGCACAGGATATGGCACAAAAAGCGATGGAATCTTTGGAAAAAGCAAAGGCTGAAACCAAAGAAACGGAACAAGTTGTTGAAACCGTCAAGCTAAATGAAAAAGTCAATGACGAGGTGGTAGCGCAAGAACAAGCGGAACAAGAGGCAGCCCCGCAAAACGTCGTTGAAGAAACTGCTGAAAAAGTGGTGGAAACGGTAGAAGAAAAAGTTGAAGAGACTGTTGCGGCAGTTTCGGCTGAGGTTGAAGCTGAAACATTGACAGCCCCGGCAGTTGAAACGGAAGAAACACCCGCGGTGACTGAGGAAAAAGTAGAAGAAACCTCAACCCCTGCGACCCCTGCCGTTGAAAATGAAGCGCCCGCTGAGCCGCAAGTTATGACTGAAAAAGTGATGTTGAAAGCGGTTGATTATTCGTGGATTCAAGTCACGGACGCGGATGGCAACGTGATCCATACACAGGTTTTAAACGAAGGTGAAGAATATCAAATCCCGCAAACACCGGGTTTAATCTTGCGCACAGGGAATGCGGGGGGACTTGAAATCTATGTGGATGGTACGAAAGTGCCCTCGATTGGTGAAGCCGGTGAAGTCCGCCGTAAAGTGCAGATCAACCCGGAAAAATTATTGGCGGGGAAGGCTGTGGAAAGTTAAACCTTTCCCCGTTGACCTGTTTGCATACCGCCAAGACATATCAGTCCTTTTTTTAGCCTAAAATATAAGCTATAAGGCGCATTCTGTTTAATTGTGATGAGCTTTGATCGCTATGTCCGTGCGCCCTTATAGAGATATCATCCGTCGGAAGTCCCGCCAAATTCGTGTCGGCGATGTGTTGGTTGGTGGTGATGCGCCGATTTCGGTGCAATCGATGACCAATACATTGACCACCGACGTTGATGCAACGGTTCGTCAGGTTCTGGCAATGGAAGAAGCTGGTGCTGATATCGTGCGTATTTCGGTGCCCGATGAAGCCTCCTCAGCCGCCCTGAAGGATATCATCAAACAGGTCAATGTGCCGATCGTTGCCGATATCCATTTCCATTATAAACGCGGGATTGAGGCAGCAGAGGCCGGTGCGGCCTGCCTGCGGATCAATCCGGGCAATATCGGGTCTGCGGAGCGTGTGCGCGAAGTCGTTAAGGCGGCTAAAGATCATGGCTGTTCCATGCGCATCGGTGTGAATGCCGGGTCACTGGAAAAAGACCTGCTGGAAAAATATGGCGAGCCCTGCCCCGAAGCGATGGTGGAAAGTGCGCTCAATCATGCCCGCATTCTGGAAGATAATGATTTCTTCGAATTTAAAATCAGCGTGAAAGCCTCTGATGCCTTTTTGGGTGTCGCAGCTTATCAAGGCTTGGCGGAAGCCTGTGATTATCCCTTGCATCTTGGGATTACAGAAGCCGGTGGATTGCAGGCCGGGACGGTTTTATCATCGATCGGGATCGGTAACCTGTTGTGGGCGGGTATTGGCGATACGCTGCGTGTTTCATTGTCTGCCGACCCGGTAGAAGAAGTTAAAGTCGGTTACCATATTTTGAAATCGTTGGGTTTACGTACCCGTGGGGTCAAGGTTGTCTCCTGCCCATCCTGTGCCCGTCAGGGCTTTGATGTGGTGAAAACGGTCGCGGCTGTGGAAGAACGTTTGCAACATATTCGCACACCTTTGACATTGTCTATCATCGGGTGCGTGGTAAATGGCCCCGGTGAAGCGCGTGAAACCGATATCGGTTTGACCGGGGGGGGGGGCGGAAGCCACAAAGTTTATGTCGGTGGTGTACCCGATCATAACACCTCAAGTGAAGAAATGATTGACCATATCGTGCAGTTGGTTGAACAAAAAGCTGCACAAATCGAAGCACAGAAAGAAGAATAATCATGGCTGGATTACAACCTGTTAAAGGCACTTACGATCTCCTTCCCCAAGAGCGCGCATTGCATCGTCATGTGAGCGAAACCGCGCGCTCGATCTGTGAGCGTTATGGTTTTAACGAGGTCCTTACCCCGATTTTCGAATTCTCCGAAGTTTTTTCACGCACGCTTGGTGAGACATCGGATGTTGTAACCAAGGAAATGTTTTCCTTTGTGACCAAGGGTGACGATCAGATTACGCTTCGCCCAGAAGGAACAGCCGGGATTTGCCGTTCGTTCATTTCCAATGGGCTGCAACAGGAAACGCCGATTAAACATTTTTATTACGGCCCGATGTTTCGTTATGAACGTCCACAAAAGGGGCGCCAGCGTCAGTTCCACCAAGTCGGGATTGAGCTGATCGGTGTCGATAGCCCGCAAGCCGATATTGAAGTGGTCGCTGCCGGATATCATTTCCTGAAAGAACTGGGTTTCGCAGATGTGGTGACACTGGAACTGAACAGTCTGGGGGATAGCGAAAGCCGTAATGCGTACCGTGAAAAGTTGGTGGCGTATCTCAGTCAGTTTGAAGATAAGTTATCCGAAGATAGCAAAAAACGTCTGGTGACCAATCCGCTGCGTATTCTCGATTCCAAAGATGAAGGTGATCGGGAAATTGTAAAAGATGCGCCACTGTTGGGTGAATGTCTGAACGAAACATCTCAGGCTTTTTACGACGAAGTGAAACGTGGGCTGGATATGCTGGGTGTCCCTTATGTGGAAAATCCGCGTCTGGTACGTGGCTTGGATTATTATTGCCATACTGCCTTTGAATTTACGACCAATACATTGGGGGCACAAGGAACGGTTTTGGCAGGTGGGCGTTACGATGGCCTGATTAAAATGATGGGTGGGCCGCAGGTTCCCGGTGTGGGATGGGCGTCCGGTGTGGAACGTCTGGCTTTGATGCTGGGTGACGACAAGGTTGAATTGCCGCGCCCGATCATGGTGATCCCGGCTGCAAATGAACATCAGGATGAAGCCTTTCTGGTTGCCAATCGTTTACGCCAAGAAGGTTATATTGTCGAACAGGGCTATAGCGGGAATTTTAAGAAACGTTTGAATAAAGCGAATAAACTGAATGCTTTTGTTGCAATCATCGTAGGGATGTCGGAATGTAACGAAGGCGAGGTGATGTTCCGCGATTTAAACACAGGTGATCAGGTTCAGGTTTCTGTGGATGGACTGCCTGCTTTGATTGAACGTGCAAAAGGGTAATTGAAAATCCGATGGCTGGTCTGTTTTCAAGTGATGCGAAAGTTTTGGTGATTGGGGCGAACCATCGTTCCAGTTCCCTTGCTTTGCGTGATCGTCTGTTTCTGGACGAGCCGGAAGTCATTCCCTTTCTGGATAAGTTGAAAGACGACGGGGTGGAGCAATGCCTTGTGGTGTCAACTTGTGACCGGGTGGAAGTCCATTGCGTTGATCATAATCCGGCCCGCGCGCACGAACTGATCGTTGCCCGTTTGGCAGAACGCGCCGAATTGGATAGCCATACCATTGCAAGCCAGTTGTATGTACATGAAGGCGAAGAGGCCGTCCGCCATATCTTTCGGGTTGCCGCCTCGCTTGACAGTTTGATGGTGGGGGAACCCCAAGTCGTCGCGCAGGTGAAAGACGCCCATCGTCTGGCGGTGGAAGCTGGCAGTGTCGGTTCGGAATTGGAACGTATTTTTCAGGCCGCTTATGGAACGGCGAAACGGGTGCGTACAGAAACTGCGGTGGGCGAACGTCCGGTTTCCATTGCGTCTGTTGCAGTTCAAATCGCCAAGGAATTGCATGGCGATCTGAGCCGTTGCCGGGGTCTGTTAATCGGGGCGGGCGATATGGGGGAGTTAACCGCGCAAAACCTGATTGAATCGGGATTGAACGATTTTACCTGCATCCATTCCTTTGCGGGACGTGCGCAACGGATTGCGCGACATTTGTCCTGTCATTTTGATGATTTCGACAATCGTAATCGCTTGGCCTGCGAGGCCGATATCATTGTGACCTCAATGAATAAACGGACCCGTGTTGTAAGTGCCGATATGGTATCCAAGGCCTTGCAGGTCCGAAAAAATAAACCCATTTTCCTGATCGACACGGGCATTCCCGGCGATGTGGATCCTGCGGTGAACGATGTGGACGGTGCGTTTTTATATGACCTTCACGATCTGGAACGTGTCGCGATGGAAGGCCGTGCCTCACGCGAAGCCGAAGCACGCGCGGCTTCTTCTATCTTGGACAAGGATTTGCACGATTTCTTCCGGGGCAAGGAAGAACGCACGGCGGTTCCCTTGGTTAGTTCTTTGCGGGATCGATTTGAAACAGAACGTCAGGCTGTCTTGGTTTTGCACCCAAATGATGCGGATAAGGCCACCCGTTTGTTGATTAACCGCTTGCTCCACACACCCAGCGAAGAACTGCGTGGACTCGCGGCTGTTAAGAAAAAGAAAGAGTGGGAAGCGGCAAGCGATCTTGTCGAACGACTTTTCCTCAAGAAAGATTGAAGGTAAAAAATGAGTTTTCAGGAAACGCTAAGCCAGGTTGTCAACCGGCATGAGGAACTTGCGGCGTTAATGTCGGATGCCTCGTCTTTGAATGCGTCTGAATTTACGAAAATGTCCAAGGAATATGCCGAACTGACACCTGTTGTGGAAGCGGTGAATGCCTTGCGCAATGCTCAGGCCGAAATGGCGGAGTGCGAACAAATGCTGTCGGATCCGGATTGTGATGCGGATATGAAAGAGCTGGCCGAAGCCGAGTATCACGATTTGAAAAAACGCGTGCCGGAACTGGAACGCGACGTTCAATTGATGTTGCTGCCCAAAGATGAAGCTGATGAAAAGAATGCTATTCTTGAAATTCGTGCCGGTACGGGCGGGGATGAAGCCGCGCTTTTTGCCGCGGATCTTTACCGCATGTATCAGCGCTACGCTGAACGCATGGGGTGGAAGTTCGAACTGTTGGATGTCAACGAAATCGGTATCGGCGGGTTTAAAGAAGTCTCGGCCAATATTACCGGGAAAAACGTATTTGCCCGCTTTAAATATGAATCCGGTGTACATCGTGTGCAGCGTGTCCCGGCAACGGAAAGCGGTGGGCGCATTCATACTTCCGCCGCCACGGTTGCCGTTTTACCCGAAGCCGAAGATGTGGATATCAAGGTGGAAGCAAAAGATTTGCGTATTGACACCTACCGTTCCCAAGGGGCTGGCGGGCAGCACGTCAACACAACCGATTCTGCGGTACGGATTACCCATATTCCAACCGGTCTTGTGACACAGTGTCAGGACAATAAGTCCCAGCACAAAAACAAGGATCAGGCGATGAAAATGATGCGGGCAAAATTGTATGATCACGAACGCCAGCAACTGGATGCGGAACGGGCAGCGGATCGTAAAAATCAAGTGGGGTCCGGGGACAGGTCTGAACGCATTCGCACCTATAACTTCCCGCAAGGCCGTATTTCCGACCATCGGATTAACCTGACGCTTTATCGATTGGATGAAGTTTTGCAAGGTGATCTGGATGAAGTGATCGATGCCTTGATTACCGAAGATCAGGCGCAGAAATTGGCGGAACTTTCATAAAACAGGTCGGTGATTATGACCACGATTGCCCGTGCGATACAGATGGTTTGTGAACGGCTTGACAAAGCCGGAATTGAAAATACCCGCTTTGAAGCCCGTCTTCTTTTATGTCATGTGCTTGGGGTGGAAACGCAAATCCTGATCGGTTACCCGGAACGCGATATTTCCCAAGACGATATGGATCGTCTGGAAACGTTGCTCAAACGCCGGGAAGGCCGGGAACCCATGTCCCATATTTTAGGGGAGCGGGAATTCTGGAGCCTGCCGTTTAAAGTAACGAAAGATACGCTGACTCCGCGTCCCGATAGTGAAACCTTGATCGAAGCTGTTTTGCATCACATCCCGGATATGATGCGAAATTTGCGTGTTCTGGATTTGGGGACCGGGACGGGGTGTTTGTTGTTGAGTGTCTTGTCTGAATATCAACAGGCAAGCGGTCTTGGTGTGGATATCAGCCCGGCTGCCCTTGAGGTGGCGAAAGAAAATGCACGAAATCTGGCATTGGAATCACGTAGTGATTTCCGACTTGGCGATTGGGGTGCAGGCATTTCTGAAAAATTTGACCTCATTTTATCCAATCCCCCCTATATTGCGCTGAGTGACAAAGAGATATTAGCGCCGGAAGTCGTGCAATTTGAACCGTACAGCGCTTTGTTTGCAGGGCCGGATGGCTTGGATGATTATCGCAAATTGGCTTTGGCCTTGGTTGACGTGCTGCATGAGGATGGATTGGCGGTTGTGGAAATTGGTATAAATCAAGGGAATGCAGTTTCTGAACTGATGGAAAAAGTCGGTTTTTGCGTTTTGGAAAGGCCAAAAGACCTGGCTGGAATAGAACGATGTGTAATAATTCGTAAAAAACTTTAAAAAAGGCTTGGAAAACAACTGAAACCTCTATAGGTTGGGGTTGTAACGGACACATTGGAAAGCCGCTCGGGGAAACTGTCGGCTCTTGGTATTCCGTCATTTAGCAAAGACTTCCAAAACAATATCGTCGCGCTCCTAAGAAGAGCAGATGTAGGTGAATCCACCTTGTTTTGGAAATGGGTTATCTCTTTTTATATATCAGGATCCATGAGACAAGGTTCCAATAATCAAACCAATCGTCGTGGGCGTGGCCGGGGCCATACCCATAACAACAATCGCCGTCACAATCATGGTGGCAACCGTAACCAGAATTACGACAGTAATGGTCCTCAGGGACGTATTCGCGGGACAGCCAAACAGGTTTTTGAAAAATACCTGCAATTGGCAAAAGATGCCATTTCTGCCGGTGATCGTGTTTTGGCGGAAAGTCTTTTCCAACATGCAGACCATTATGGTCGCATTGCAGCCTTATATGCGCCCAAGCCGAAACCGGAACAGGATGAAAACTTTGAGGCGCAAAGCGCCGATGATGATGTTCAAACTGATGAAGATGATGGCAATGACGACACAAAAGATGTTGCTGAACGCGTCACAAAATCCGTTAAAGTCGATATAGAAGACAGCAATGCTTCGGCGGATGCTGCGCCAAAGCCAGCAGAAAAAGCGGTAGAAGAAAAACCGAAACGCCGCGCACCGACCCGTCGCACGACAATACGTAAAAAAGTGGAAGACGACAAGCCCAAGTTAGGGGGCGGTAGCAACGCGGTCCCTGATTTCCTGGCTCGCCCGGTTGATGTGGACAGTCAGTCCAACGAAGATGAACCGGCTGGCGAGGTTGAAGAAAAACCGAAACGCCGTACGACAACGCGTCGAACAACGACCCGTAAAACGACAACGGCAAAATCCGATGCACCGAAAACCACCCGCACACGCCGTAAAAAAGCTGATGATGCGGATGCTTCTACGGATACGGAAAAAGAAGCCAGCTAAACGTATGCTGCTTTTGAATATAAAAAAACGCCCGGTCTTTTGATCGGGCGTTTTGTTTTTTACTGGGGGATGAAATGTTGCAAGAGCCAAATGGTGACGGGCAAGGATAAGAAAGCGAACAAGGTCTGTTGCGTGATAATCGTCGCCATCATTTCGTGATCCCCGCCTAATTGACGTGATAAAATATAGGAAGACGGGGCAGTAGGGGTCGATAGAAATAAAATCAATGTTGCTGCCGTGATGCCATTAAGCCCAAAGAAGTAACAACAAGCGGCGGTACTGACGGGTTTAAACAAGAATTGAATAATACCGACAAAGAAGGATGAACCTTTGTTTTTATAAAGAGTTTTAAATTGTAATGCGGCCCCGACCGTCATCAAGGCAACAGGCAGGCTGGCCCGGCCAATGACTTCCAAAGTTTTGGACAAGGCCGTCGGTATGTTTAAACCGGAAAAATTTAACAGAAGGCCGATCACACATCCGATGATCAGGGGATTCTGGATGATCTGTGACATGACGGTCTTGAAGATATTGGTGCCCCGGTTTAAGGAAATAGAAAAGGTGGTTACACATAACAGGTTGATGAGCACGATCATAAATCCGGCACCAAGCGCGCCGATAATAAGACCTTGTGTTCCATATAGTTCCTGTGCAACCGCCAAGCCAACAAATGTATTGAAACGCACACCACCCTGAAACAGGGAGGTAAAACGTTCCGCACTGATATTCGGACCGAGATAACGACTGAGCCAGAAAACAAAAGCAGCCAGAAGGATGGGAATATCAACCGCCAGAGCAATTTCTTTCCAAGGCATCTGATCAAGACTTTTACTGGAAAGCACATAAACCAGCAGAATAGGCGTCAGTACATAATAGCTGAGTTTTTCAAGAGCGGGCCAAAGGTGAGGATCAAAAAAATTCGTGCGCTTTAAAAATGTCCCAAGGGCAATCAGGCTGAGTATGGGCATAAGGGCATTGATGGTGATGAGCATATCTGGCCTCAAATCACGAGGGAAGGGGGAAGCCAGTAGTACGAGAACTATCAATTAAATAAAAGTTTATAAAATTAACGAATTTGTTAAAAATAATTTAAGTTCGGTGCGGCGGTGTGATGCTGTAGGGACTGGAAGAAGGTATCAATAATATACCACCACGGGCTTTCCTTTTTATGCATCAATCCTAAACTGCGATAAAGTGGCGGATCGCTGAAGGGAACGACTTTCATCGTTTGGGTTAATTTCTGGGCACGATGATCAGGTAAGGAAACAACCGCAACACCAAGCGAGGCTTGTGCCATTTTAATTGTAGCCTCTAGAGAATCGAGTTCCATACCGTCCTGCGTGACAATGCCATCTTGTTTGAGGCGTTGTTCAACCATTTGTCCGGCCCAAGCTTGACGGTCAAAACAGACATAAGGATGGTTTGACAACAAACCGGCGGGGGTCTCTTCCGCAAAATCTTTTGGGGCGAGGACGAAAAAACGTTCGTCGAAATAAGGGCGCCATATCATTGTTGTCGGTAAAATAATTTGTGGGGCGGTGGTGATGGCAAAATCCAGCTGTCCAGCTTCAACAGCCTGTGTCAATTCCGCAGATAAACCGGTTTTAATGCTGATTTGCAGGTTGGGGTGACTGTCTTGAATTTCACGAATAACGATGGGAAGGGGGGCGGCTTGTACCGTGTTGATGGAACCAATAATCAAGGGGCCACTGAACGATTCGTTTTGATGGAGGAGCCCTTTTAGACGGTCATACTGTGCGACGATCTGACGAGCTTCTTTTAATAAGGTCTGTCCTTTGGTGTTTAAATGCGGTTTATGTCCACTGCGGTCAAAAATTTCGGTTTGAAATTCATCTTCCAGTTTTTTGATTTGCAAACTGACAGCGGCTTGTGTCAGGCCCAGTTTTTGGGACGCTGCAGCAAAACTGCCATATTTATCAATGGCAATCAGCGTTCTTAGGGCGCGGATCGACATGGTTATTCAAATTCAATAAGATAGGTGATGACAGCGTTTAAGTCGTCTTTGGTCAGTTTTGATGTGGTTTTTGCAATCACATGTCCCATAGACCCGCCAAGGAAATCACCATCCGGTGTCATCCCTATGCGCAAGGCGGTGCGATAGTCGCCCTCTTCCCATCCTTTCGGGCGGATGTTGGGGATTTTTTCTTTATCAGGACCGTTTGGATTACCTTGAAATTTTTTGGATGTGTCGCTGCCACCCAAACTATTACGAGGCGTGTGACATTCTCCGCAATGGGCCAAACCATTGACGATGTAGGCCCCTCGATTCCAGGCGGCCGACTTATTCGGGTTTGGTGTAAATGTTCCTTCATCAAAGAACATCATTTTCCATCCCATCATCAAAAACCGCATATTAAACGGGAAGGGGATGTCGTGTTCGGGGACGACATTTTTAGACGGCGCTACCGTATCAAGGTAGGCTTTCAGGTCCAAAAGATCCTGACGCGTCATTTGGGTATAAGAAGTATAAGGAAAAGCCGGGTAATAATGTGATCCGTCCGGGGAAATGCCTTGGGTCATTGCTGCAATGAAATCGTCATCACTCCATCCACCGATCCCGACGTCGGGGTCTGGTGTGATATTCGGTACGTAAAAAGTGCCGAATGGGGATTTAATGGCCAGTCCGCCGCTTAAATCTGCATCTTTTTGGTTTGGTGTGTGGTGACAGGAAATGCAGCCGCCCATATTCAGGATATATTTCCCTTTTTCAGCATCTCCGGCGGCATGAAGCGGGGAAGCCAGCAGGCAAAATAGAATCAGGAATAGGGCGGTGCGTTTCATCGTGTCTATCCGAATTGGTCGTGATTAAAATATGATAGGCAGTATGCCTTAATTTTTCTTTTGACGGAATTCAGTATGACAGGTTTTACAGTTGCCGGTCATTTTACCAAACGCCGGTAAAATTGCACTTTCATCGCCTTTGGAGGCGGACATGGCAAGGACAGCAGAATCTGCGGCGAGACTTTCAATCAGGCCACTGAATTTTGCCCAATCTGTCCAGATATTTGGTTTGGCTTCAGATTCTTCGGAAAGGCTACCCTCAGGGAACTTGCTTGCAACCTGTTTGGCGGCTTCCGAAATGGCTGCTGCCCCTGCGGCAACGGCTTTCATATCCAAATCCGCGCCCCCTGTTGCCATGGGTGCAATCATCTTTGTATTTTTGCCGATGATCTTCATCAGGTCCATGCGTTCTTTGATCACACCCGTTGCCCCGTCATGCGCATAGGCGCTTGAAAGGGCGAGAAAAGTGGCGCCGATGGTGCAAACTGCAAGTGTTTTGTGAAACATGTTGAGCCTCGTATAAGCATTTTTAAGGTTATTCTAATTCGCTGTAAACTTTGCCAGAAAAACATACCTTGCGCAATGCAACGCTTGAGACATATTCTATTTTAGAACTTAAACCGACAGAGGTTTCCCACAAGTTGTTGCTTCTTAAGAAGGACCGGGTTGGAAAGCAGTCGATCACCATAAAAGGTTTGAGACCATGAACATTGAAAAATATACTGAACGTGCGCAAGGATTCCTGCAAGCTGCCCAGCAGGGGGCTTTGCGAGAAAACCATCAGCGTTTTACACCTGAGCATTTGCTCAAAGCCCTTCTTGATGACGAAGAAGGGGCCGCTTTTGGCTTGATTGAAGCCGCTGGCGGAAAACCGAAAGTCGCAAAAAAAGCGATTGAACGGGCCTTGAGCGCCATCCCCAAGGTCGAAGGCAGCGGGGCGGGTAATCTTTACCTGTCCAGTGAAATCGCCAAACTGTTACAACAAGCAGAAGAAGCTGCAGACAAAGCAGGTGACGATTTTGTCACCACCGATATGTTGTTGCTTGCATGTGCCTTGGCCACAGGGACACCTTGTGGTGATGCGTTGAAAGAAGCAGGTGTGACACCGCAAAATCTCAACGGTGCCATCAATGCTATGCGAAAAGGACGAAAAGCAACTTCACGCAATGCAGAAAACAACTTTGATGCCTTGAAAAAATATGCTCGCAATTTGACTGAAGCAGCGTCTGCCGGCAAGCTTGACCCGGTTATTGGGCGGGACGAAGAAATTCGTCGTGCGATTCAGGTTCTATCGCGCCGGACCAAAAACAACCCGGTTTTGATCGGGGAACCCGGTGTTGGGAAAACCGCAATTGTCGAAGGTTTAGCCAACCGTATTGTGCAAGGCGATGTGCCGGAAAGTCTGGCTGAAAAACAATTGCTTGTTCTTGATCTCGGCGCTTTGGTCGCCGGGGCCAAATTCCGCGGTGAATTTGAAGAACGCTTAAAAGCTGTTTTGGAAGAAGTTGCCACGGCAAATGGCGACATTATTCTGTTTATCGATGAAATGCACACTTTGGTCGGGGCAGGTGCGTCCGAAGGATCAATGGATGCATCCAACCTTTTGAAACCAGCCTTGGCACGTGGGGATTTGCACTGTGTGGGTGCGACGACCTTGGCAGAATATCGTAAATATGTGGAAAAGGATGCAGCCTTTGCCCGTCGGTTCCAGCCTGTTTTTGTGTCGGAACCGACAGTGGAAGACAGTATTTCCATTTTGCGCGGTATTAAGGAAAAGTATGAATTGCACCACGGGGTTCGTATTACCGATACGGCTTTGGTCGCGGCTGCAACATTGTCAAATCGTTATATCACGGACCGTTTCTTACCGGATAAGGCGATTGACTTGATGGATGAGGCCGCCTCTCGCCTACGTATGGAAGTTGATTCCAAGCCCGAAGAAATTGACGAGTTGGATCGTCGTATTATTCAGTTGAAAATTGAACGCGAAGCCCTGAAAAAAGAAAGTGATCAAGCCTCGCAGGATCGTCTGGAAGATATTGTCAGCGAACTGGAAGACCTTGAGATTAAATCCGGGACCTTGACAAAAGCATGGCGTGAGGAAAAAGACGCCTTGGCCGATGCAACCAAAGTGAAAGAACTTTTGGAACAGGCCCGCATTGATGTTGAAATCGCCCAACGAGAAGGCAAACTGGAAAAAGCCTCACAACTTTTGTATGGCGAAATCCCGGCGTTAGAAGAAAAATTACGTCTTGCGGAAAGTTCGCAGCAGGAACGCACGATGGAGCAGGCGGTACGTGAAGAACATATTGCCTCGGTCGTATCGCGCTGGACAGGTGTGCCAGTAGATAAATTGTTGCAGGGTGAACGTGAAAAGCTCGTGCTTATGGAAGACCAATTGTCAAAACGGGTGATTGGGCAGCGCGAGGCCTTGCAAGCGGTTGCTGATGCGGTTCGCCGTTCACGCGCAGGCTTACAGGACCCTAACCGACCGATTGGATCGTTCCTGTTTTTGGGGCCGACTGGGGTTGGGAAAACAGAACTGACCAAAGCCTTGGCAGAATTCATGTTTGATGATGAAAATGCGTTGGTGCGCATTGATATGTCTGAATATATGGAAAAACATGCCGTTGCCCGTTTGATCGGTGCGCCCCCGGGCTATGTCGGATATGAAGAAGGCGGTGCCTTGACCGAGGCCGTGCGCCGTCGTCCCTATCAATTGGTTCTGTTTGACGAGATTGAAAAGGCACATCCCGATGTCTTTAACATTTTATTGCAAGTATTGGATGAGGGACGTTTGACCGATGGTCAGGGCCGTACAGTCGATTTCAAAAATACTCTGATTATCCTAACGTCGAATTTAGGGGCCGAAATTATGGCCGCACAGGAAGAAGGACATGATTCTTCCGAAATTCGCGAAGAGGTTTTAGAGGTGGTGCGCGCGTCCTTCCGACCGGAATTTTATAACCGATTGGATGAAGTGATTCTCTTCCACCGCCTGTTCCGCGAACATATGGCGGGTATCGTCGATATTCAGTTGAAACGACTGGAAAGCTTGCTAAGTGATCGCAAAATCGTGCTGGAACTGGACGAAGATGCCCTGCATTGGTTGGCCAATGCCGGATATGATCCGGCCTTTGGGGCACGTCCTTTAAAACGGGTGATCCAAAAATCTTTGAAGAATCCTTTGGCTGTTTTGATGTTGGAAGGACGTATTCAGGATGGAACGACCGTACAAATTGGGGCGGATGATGCAGGCTTGACCCTAAATGGGCGCAGTGCCGCCGACCTTTAAGGCTCTGTGACGGCCATCACTTATGTTTTTTGTTTAATTCTGCTATTCTAATGGTACGAATTAGGTGAAAGATGAAGTGATGGTCGAACAAGTCAGCTTTCTAAGCACAGCTTTTAGCCGCAATGTCCGCAATACACAAAATATTGCGGAAGTCAGTCGTGAAAGATCGAATCGTCTTTCGACAGGCTTGCGTGTTAGTCAGCCCAATGACGACCCTGCCGATTATTTTCGTGCCAAGGCCCTTATTGATCGTGTAAGTGATCTTGGGAATGCAAAAGGTGCGCTTCAACTGGAACAAGGGGGGTACCAAGCCTCGGTTCTGGGTTTGGATACGGTTGAAAAATTCGGAAAACAGTTGGAAGGGATCGCACTGGCTGCGAAATCAGCTGAATCTGCACAGGAACGCCAAGCACTTTCCGATCAGTTTAATGAAGTTCGAAATCAGATTAACAATTTGGTTGGTGACGCAACTTTTCTCGGTAAAAATCTAATCGCATCCAATACGGTGAGTGACCTCAATATCGGTGATGCCAATGCCGACTATAATGGGTTTGCGACACTGAGTGATATCGACACGGCAATCGCCTCGGTCAACAGTGCGGTTTCTCAGGTGCGCAGTACGCAATCTGATTATGCGGTTGATATCGCTATTTCCAATGTGCGTGAAAACTTCACCGATGATTTAAGCAATATTCTGCAAGATGGTGTCGACAAACTGGTCAATGCTGATTTGAATGAAGATGCAGCAACATTGTTGGCCGCGCAAGTGCGCAGTGATTTGTCTTTTCAGGGACAGAAGATTTTAGCGCAAGGTGAAAGCCTGCTTCTGGGACTTTTTTAAGCGTATTTTTGAATGACTAAAACCGGATACGATGCTTACAAGCAAACCCATAAAAACGGTTTGAAAGGACGTGCGCTGGAAGGCGAATCCTTTATGAAAGCCGTTCAGCTTTTAAAACAGGCACAGGAATTTGATGGCAATCGCCGACTGTTGATGGAAGCTCTGGATTATACCCGTAAGCTCTGGACCATTGTGCAGGCGGACCTGAAAGAACCGAACCATCACTTGAGCGAGGATATCCGTACGAATCTGCTTTCGCTCAGTCTTTATGTGGATCGTACATGTTATGATGTCGCAAAAAAGCCCCATCCGCAAAAGCTTCAGGGGCTTATTGATGTGAACTATCAGATTGCCTCGGGCCTACTCGGCACTGGCTAGACGTTCAATAGAAGTTGTCGGTGCCAATTTTGCATATTCTGTTTCGAATTTGCTTTTCACCGCAAGAAAACGATCCAGCTCTTGACCCGCTAGTTTCTTTCCGGCAGGCATACGAACGCGTAATGGGTTGGTTTTACGACCATTTTTGATGATTTCATAGTGAAGGTGTGGGCCGGTGGAACGACCTGTTGTGCCGACGTAACCAATGATATCGCCTTGCTTCACCCGTTTGCCTTTGTACATACCTTTTTTGAAAGCGCGCATATGGGCATAAGCGGTTTGATATTCTGAATTATGACGGATACGAATGTATTTGCCATAACCGCCTTTGCGTGCGGCATAATCCAGGACACCGTCGCCGGCTGCGAAGATTGGTGTGCCGGACGGGGCCGCAAAATCAATACCGGTATGCATTTTGGAATACCCAAGGATCGGGTGGCGTCGCTTGCCAAAACCGGATGATAAACGTGCGCCATTGATCGGGGTCCGCATCAGGGCTTTTTGTGCGCTTTTGCCTTGGTCATCATAATAGGCAACTCGGCCGTCTTTATCTTCATAGCGATAAATCGGTAATGCACGGCCACCGGTCTTCAGGCTTGCAAATAAAATATTGCCGACTTTTTTATGTTTGCCGTCTTCTGTGGCGACTTCTTCATACATGATCTGGAAACGGTCGCCTTTTTGAATGTCACGTTGGAAATCGACATCAAAGGAGTAGGCAAAGATAAATTCCATCAAAAGAGAAGCCGGTAAGCCAGCATCGGTTGCGGCAACATAGAGACTGGAATCAATTGTGCCTTCTGCATGGCGCAATGTGGTGACCAGATCTTTGACTTCTTCATGGGCTTTATAAACGCCGCCGGTTTCGCGTGAGACATATACATTATGATTAAAACCGGTGTTCAGTCGCATTTCTTCAAAGCTGTGCGGCATATCTTCATGTAAGCCGGGCTGGAAGGTTACTTCGATCTTTTGTCCTGGACGCAAACGACGGGGGTCGTATTCTTCGCGCAACGCTTCAATAGCTGTATAGGCGTCACCTCGGTTGATGCCGGCCTCCAGCAAAATTTTCATCAGCGTATCACCGCTACCGACTTCCAGTGTACGCACATAACTTTCAGGAAGTTGCTTGCGCGGTTCACTTGTCGGTGTTTGCTGAATGGCGGCATTGGCGATGGACCCGACTGTTACTGTCGGTGTTTCGACATGGGCTGTCTGTGTAACCGGTGCCTGCAAGCGAAGTTGCGGTGTCTCTTCGCTTTGTGGCAGATCGAGCATAAAGAGCCCACCTGCGATCAAGCTTGAAGAGATGATGGCCGTCAAAGGTAAGCGGCGGCGTATCATGTTTCGAAATCCCCTGTGTGATCGTTTAATCATTGGCGTCCGACAGTCGTTTATCTTTTATATATAAAGCCCCGTCATTGGCCTTGTGTCACAAAACAGTCAAGGACAATGAGTGTACAAGGCTCAGTTGTCAAGTGGATTCGATCCATTGAATCCCTTGGGTTTTATTCTAATGAGGCTTTATTAAGGAAGGGTTTCTAAACCAGAAAAAAAGCGGCGCCCATGATCTCTATCAATAGAAGAATAAAGATATGACACTTTGTATATCATCGGGCGGCTGATTCCTGCGTCATATGAGAGGGAATATGGGATATACGGTAAAAAGTAACCTTTTGTTAATTCTTGCACCGTGTGGAGTGGTTTTAGCGCTAAAGATTATATTCTTTAAATTCAATAGCTTATGTGAAATTAATGAGTTTTTTCGTTTTTTTTGAAAAAAGGTGTTTACAGGGTGGTTTGAGGTCTTTATAACCCGGCTTCACCGACGGGGCGCTGCTCCTGA
>NZ_JBLWXN010000013.1:0-76070 GCF_048267425.1 Terasakiella sp. | reverse complement strand
CCGACCTCGGCGCTTGATCCAGAAATGATCAAGGAAGTGCTGGATACGATGGTACAACTGGCCGAAGAAGGCATGACTATGCTGTGTGTGACACACGAAATGGGCTTTGCCAAAACGGTCGCTGACCGCGTCATCTTCATGGCGGATGGACAGATCGTTGAAGAAAACGAACCTCACGAGTTCTTCAACAATCCACAAGAACCAAGAACTCAGGAGTTCTTAAGCCAGATTATTGGGCATTGATCAAAGGATGAGCCTCCGTCACCGCGACGGGGGCTTATTTTTTCAAACAGTAGTCGAGTTTAACAATTCCGCGATCAAATGTTTGCGTATCCTGTAAGTCAAACGTTTGTTGAACTTTATCTGATTGATAAAGCGGTATGCCACTTCCTAAAAAAACAGGAATAATAAAAAGTTCCAAGCGATCCAGTGCGCCTAATTCAATGAGGCGGGTTTGAAGTTGCGCACCGCCCACAATCCAACAATCACCGGAAACCTGTGTACGTAGATGTTCGACCAGTTTTTCAATGCCATTATGCCAAGCGCTAACTTGTGTAGGCGGGTTATGGATGGGGGTGGAGGTCAGGACAATGCCTTGTTGTTCTGGATAAGGCCAGCCTTGAGCTAGTTCCAATGAGTGTTCGTACGTTTTTCGTCCCATCACCACGGTCTTGATTTGGCTGATGAATGCGTTGTAGCCAAAATCCACATCTTGAAAAGGTGTGAGCCAGTCCACTTGCCCGTTTTGATCTGCAATAAAACCGTCAGCACTGGTTGCGATATAGCCGCGTATGGTCATTTCAATCTATTCCTAAAATTGCTTTTATGGGTTTAAAATTTTTGCGGTGATGAGGGCTGACCCCGTGACGGGCAAGGCCTTCTTGATGCAATTTGACACCGTAACCAGCGTTCTTTTCCCAACCGTAGTGGGGGTACTCTTTTGCGAGTTCAGCCATTTGGTGATCTCGTGTTACCTTGGCAATGATAGAGGCGGCCGCGATTGAACAGGACAGGCCGTCCCCTTTCACAATGGCTTGGGCGGGAATATCAAGGGACGGTGGAATTTTATTCCCGTCAATGAGGATGAAATCAGGTTTTTGGGGCAGGTTGTCAACTGCCCTAGTCATGGCAAGATATGTGGCTTGAAGGATATTGACGGCATCAATTTCTTCGACACTTGCTTCGCCAACAGCCCAGATGCTTTCTGCCTTGATCCGATCGATTAGGCTTTCGCGTTTTTTTGGGGAGAGCTTTTTTGAATCGTTTAAGGCCTGTGCGAGATCGGGGGATAATGTCTCTTGATTGAAAAGAACACAGGCGGCGGTAACAGGACCGGCCCAAGGGCCGCGCCCGGCTTCGTCTACACCGCAGACAAGGCCGGGATGTTGGTTTTCGAGGCTGAAATCAGGCATTTTTTTCTCAGGTGTGTTTAAGCTCACAGTCATGCAAATGTAATTTTGTAAACTACACTCATGTCAAACTGTCTTATGATGTAACATGCTTAGTATTATCATCCCAACCTATAACAGTGCAGCGGGTCTGGAAAAAACACTTGAAAGACTGGTGCCACCGCCTTATGCCCGTGAAATTATTGTGGTGGATGGCGGGTCGTGTGATGGAACGGTTGAAATTGCCAGACGTTATGCTGATCAGGTGGTTTCTTGCCCCAAAGGACGCGGAACGCAACTGCGTTTCGGGGCGGTGCACGCATCCGGGGATTGGATGTTATTTTTACATAGCGATACAGTGCTACAAGCGGGATGGGGGGCGGATGTCTGTGCATTTATTGCGCAATGTAACGCCAACCATCGGGCCGGATATTTTTCATTCGCTTTGGATGATGACACCCTGTCGGCCCGGCGTTTGGAAAAAATTGTGGCATGGCGCAGTCGTGTGTTGGGCCTGCCCTATGGGGATCAGGGCCTGTTGATTTCGCGTGATCATTATGAGCGAATTGGCGGGTTTCGTGATATGCCGTTGATGGAAGATGTTGATCTTGCACGCCGGATCGGGAAAAAGAATTTATATCCCTTGTCGAGTGTCGCAGTCACATCGGCTGCGAAATATCAGCAAAATGGCTATGGGCGGCGTGTCGTGCGAAATGCAACTTGTTTAAGTCTTTATTTCTTGGGATTATCGCCTCATACAATTGTGAAATTATATGAGTAAGCGCGCCTCGTGCAGAAACATTTGATCATCTTTGCCAAAAACCCTCGCATCGGGCGGGTGAAAACCCGGTTGGCACGCGATATGGGTAGGGTGCCTGCATGGGTTTTTTATCGTCGTATGTTATCACTTATGACCAAAAGATTATCCGCGGACAAAAGCTGGACAACCTGGTTGGCGATCAGCCCGGATGATGCGCCCAAACGATGCTTTCCGGTTCAACATATAAAATGGATGAAACAGGGAGCGGGTGATTTGGGCGCACGTATGTGGCGACCCACCCAAACATTACCACCGGGGCCGTTTATTGTTGTGGGGACTGATATTCCTGATATTCGCCCCGCCCATATTCGAAAGGCGTTTCGCCTGTTGGGTTGTCAGGATGCGGTGTTCGGCCCATGTACAGATGGTGGGTTTTGGCTGGTCGGTTTGAAACGACATGGGGCAAAGGTCAACCCTTATCGCAAGAAAGTGCGGTGGTCCCACCCGGCAACATTACAGGATTGTTTGGCAAATCTGAAAACAGCCAAGGTCGGTTTTATTGATGTTTTAGATGACATTGATACCTTGAATGACCTTAAAAAATGGCAAGACAAAGAACGAGGAGCTTTTTAATGGCATCGGTCAGTTTACCGGATATGCATGGGATATTTGTTCTCATTCTGATGGTCTGCGCGCTCATTTTGTTTACCCGTGAACGGATTGCACTTGAAACATCAAGTCTGGCGATTTTGACAATCCTTCTGGTTGGTTTTGAAGTCTACCCTTATTATGTGGAAGGTGAGCGTTTACACGCGATCGAGTTTTTCAAGGGGTTTGGGCATGAGGCGTTGATCGCGGTATGTGCCCTGATGATTGTTGGTCAGGGGCTTGTGCGCACCGGTGCATTGGAACCGTTGGGCCGTTTGTTGGCAAAAGCCTGGAATATCAGCCCTTCGTTCTCGCTTCTGCTGACTTTATTGATCAGTGCGGTTTTCAGTGCATTTGTGAACAATGTGCCGATTGTGGTTTTGTTATTGCCGATTTTAATCAGTATTGGACATCGTACAGGCAAGTCACCATCCGGTATGTTGATGCCGATGGGGTTTGCCACGTTAATTGGCGGGATGAGCACGACGATCGGCACGTCAACAAACCTGCTGGTGGTTTCTGTTGCTAATGATGTGGGCAATATTCATTTCGGTATGTTTGATTTTGTTGTTCCGGCTGTTATTGCGGGGGGCGTTGCGATTTTGTTTTTGTGGTTGGTCGCCCCGCGTATTTTACCGAAACGCGAAACGCCTCTGGGGGATTTCTCCCCACGTATTTTTGAAGCGCATTTACATGTCGACGAAGATGGTTTTGCCGCAGGAAAAACATTTTCCGACGTGCGGGAAAAGTCAGGTAACAAGTTGCAGGTGTTGGAGATTTTGCGTGATGAGGACAAAGTTGTCCGCCCCTTACCGGATGCTCTATTGCGTGCAGGCGATCGTTTGGCGGTTCGTGATACACCGGACAATCTGAAAGATTTTGAAGAAGTGCTGGGGATGAGCCTTTATCGTGATGATGATTCCCCCATTGATGAGGATAATCCGTTACGCGCGGAAGGTCAGCAAATTGCGGAAGTTGTTGTCACGCAAGGATCCTCGTTACAAGGTGCGGTTTTATCCGATATTCGTTTTGCTGATCGCTATCAGTTGGTGATTTTGGCCCTGCATAGACCGGGTCATAAAACACAGGTTTTGCAAGATGATATTGGCAATATGATCTTGCGCACCGGGGATGTTTTACTGGTTCAGGGGACACAGGAAAAATTAGCCGAGCTTAAGAAAAGCGGGCATGTTTTGGTATTGGATGCCACCAGTGATTTGCCGCGTACAAGCCGTGCACCAATTGCAACAGTGATTATGCTGGGGGTTGTGGCTGCCGCCGCCTTTGGCCTGATGCCGATTGCAATTAGTGCCGTTTGCGGCATTTTATTGATGCTGATAAGCCGTTGCATGACATGGCAGGATGCGGCACACGCGTTGAACACGCGGGTGATTTTGATTGTTGTTGCCAGTTTGGCCTTGGGCAGTGCGTTGTTACAGACAGGTGGCGCGGATTTTATGGCAAAATTATTTTTGGCCGTCAGCGCAGGGAGCTCACCGCCCTTTATTTTGTCAGGGTTGATGCTGGTTATGGCGGTTTTGACCAATATTGTGTCCAACAATGCGGCAGCGGTTATTGGAACGCCGATTGCGATTAATATCGCCCGTCAGCTGGGGCTGCCCGCAGAACCGTTTATCCTTGCGGTTTTGTTTGGGGCAAATTTAAGTTTCGTAACCCCGATGGCCTATAAAACCAATTTATTGGTGATGAGTGCCGGGGGGTATGAATTTACGGATTTCGTGCGTGTTGGCCTTCCTCTGTCCGTTCTTTTATGGGCGGTTTTCAGCTTTCTGCTGCCTCAGATGTATGGGTTCTAGGGGCCAGTACAGTTAAGGGAAAGCTATCGACGCGTACCTCGACGGGGAGCATGCCGACATAATCCCCATCGGCCTGAACCGGCAGGGCATTTTTGCTTTCAATACGCACATGCGTGCCTTTGGTGATGGTGACGTCTTTTAAGTAGGGCAGGCGTCCCATTACCAAGGCCAATCCATAACGCAAAGCGGCCCAAAGCCCCTTTTTATGGAGCATGACCACATGAAAAACCGGTTCTTCCAAGGTGGCATTCGGTGACAGGGTGAAGGGACCACCGTAAAGACGCCCGTTTGTCACGATAACGTTGGCTGTTTCATAACTTGCCCCATCGACGCTGACGTTCAGGTCCAATTCTTTCATGCGTTTGATGGCCTTGAGGGCGGCAACGACATAAGCCGCCCCGCCGATCCGTCTTTTTAAACTGGTTTCCAGTGAGGCAACGGACAATGAGTCGATCCCGACCCCGACCATCATAATAAAGCGCTTATCCCCCATTAATCCGGGATAGACCTGTTTGGGGTGCAATGTTTCCACCATCGCGGCAATTTTGCGCATGGATGTACCAAGGCCCAGTTCCCGGGCAAAGACATTGGCCGTGCCCAATGGCAGGACAAGCAAGGGGCAATCACTTCCCCGCATCCCATTGGCGACTTCGGCAATGGTGCCGTCCCCGCCTGCGGCACAAATAATGTCATAAGGGATTTTATCCGGTTTTCGATTGATGGCTTTATCGGCGCGTTTAATGCCGTGTCCGGCATATTTGGTTGGGCTGACTTTGACTTTAGAGGCGTGTTTTCGCAGGGCTTGCAAGGCAATTCGCAATCTTTTGCGGTTTCGACCACCGGCAACCGGATTATGGATGACTTTAATGCGTTGGTCGTGAATGGCCATAATGGAGCCTCCCCTTGCAATAAAAGATTCAAAATGTGGTCACAAAGCTGCAAGCCTTCGTGCGTAAAAAGGTGCCAATAAAGTATTTCGCTTTTAATGCGGTTTTGTTGCCGAAATGGAAAATATGGCGGGACAGATGGATGCGGGCGTAAATCCGAAGAAATACAGATCGATTTTCATCTCCGATATACATTTGGGGACAGCAGGATGCAAGGCAGATTATTTGCTGGATTTTTTGAAGCAGACGGAATCTGAAAATTTGTATCTGGTGGGCGATATCGTTGATGGTTGGCGTTTGCGTCGATCATGGTATTGGCCGCAAAGTCATAATGATGTCGTGCAAAAAATCCTGCGCAAAGCGCGCAAAGGGACAAATGTTGTTTTTATTCCCGGCAACCATGACGCCTTTGTTCGCCCTTATGTGGAACATGATTTCGGCGATATTCAGGTCCATGACGAAATGGTCCATGAAACAGCGGATGGTAAAAAGTTACTGGTCATTCACGGCGATGAATTTGATGTTGTGGTGAAATATGCCAAATGGCTGGCTGTTTTGGGGGATGGTGCGTACGGCGTTGCCTTGAAGGTTAATGATTATTTCAACTGGGTGCGGGCGAAATTTGGATATGGTTATTGGTCGTTGTCCGCCTATTTGAAATTCAAAGTCAAAAATGCTGTGCAATTTATTGCCGATTTTGAAACAGCCTTGGCTGAAGTTGCCCGCAAACGTGATATCGACGGAATTGTGTGCGGGCATATTCATCACCCGGAAATCCGCGATATTGACGGTGTTTTATACTGCAATGACGGTGACTGGGTGGAGAGTTGTTCTGCCTTGGTCGAGCATGCTGACGGGCGTCTGGAAATTATCTACTGGATGGGCCCGCCGTCTTATATCAAAAAAGAAATAGAGGATAAAATATGCGTCTCCTCATCGTCACAGATGCGTGGCTCCCGCAAATCAATGGCGTTGTTAGAACGCATCAGTCCCTTATTAAACATCTTCAAATCCAAGGCATCGACGTCCGGCTGATTTCCCCGCAGGAATTTCGCACAATGGCGTGTCCGTCTTATCCGGAAATTCGCCTTTCGCTTTTTCCTGCCCGAAAAATGTCCCGTTTGATCCGGGAATTTCGACCCACTGCGATTCATATTTCGACGGAAGGTCCCTTGGGTATAGCCGCCCGTAAATTCTGCGTTCGCTATAAAATCCCTTTCACAACCGCATTTCACACCCGCTTTCCCGAATATGTCGAGGCGCGAACAAATATTCCGGCACGCTATACCAATCAGATTATGAAATGGTTTCATCGACCCAGTCGGGCAATTATGACGGCGACCAAGTCTTTGCGTGATGAATTGCGCGAACAGGGGTTTGAAAATGTGGTGACATGGACGCGTGGGATCAATACTGATCTGTTTATACCGCGCAAAGATAAAATGTTTGCCCATTTGAAAGGCCCGATTTTTATATATGTCGGACGGGTGGCGATTGAAAAGAATATTGAGGCTTTCCTCGATCTTGATTTGCCCGGCAGCAAAGTTGTGGTTGGGGATGGGCCGCAGTTGGATCAATTGAAAGCCCGTTATCGCGATGTCCACTTCACGGGTATGAAAGAAGGCGAGGAACTTGCACGACATTACGCATCCGGTGATGTTTTTGTCTTTCCCAGTCTAACCGATACGTTCGGCCTTGTGATATTGGAAGCTTTGGCCTGCGGTGTGCCGGTGGCGGCATACCCGGTGACCGGTCCGCGTGATGTGATCGGTCGGGCGCCAGTCGGTTGTCTGGATTATGATTTAAAGAAAGCCTGTCTGGGGGCCTTGGAAATTGACGGGGAAGGCTGTCGTGAATATGCGCTGGATTTCTCGTGGGAGACCTGTACAGCGATGTTTTTACAAAATCTGGTGCTGTTTGATCCTGAAGATTTTCTCTGCTGGTCGAAAAATACGCAGGATGCGGTGGCCTCAAACCCGTCCTAATTCCTACTTTGGATTAGTTTTGAGTTTCAATAAATTAAAAAACATGTCCTTTGGGTATGAGAAATGCTTTCCTATACTATATGAGTAGTGCTAAATGTAGCGATAGGAAACCACTTTACGCACAAAAAGGTACCTGTTGTGAAAGTACTATTGGCTGACGATCATTCCATCGTTCGTACGGCGTTGAAATATGTTCTATCCGAACTTACGCCCGATCTGGTTGTTGTGGAAGCCCGCAACAATAGTGATATTTTCGCTGCTTTGGACAGCAATCCGGATGGGTTTGATCTGGTGATGCTGGACTTGCGCATGCCGGGTATGGACGGAAACGGGCAAGCGATTGGTCGTGTGGTTGAACGGGTTGCCCCGACACCGGTTTGTGTCTTTACGGTCTCAGAAGACCCGGATGAAATGCGCGCCGTGCTGGCTGCGGGTGTGCGCGCCTATATCCCCAAAACAACAGATGATGGGTTGATTGCCACAATCTTGAAACTTGTCTTATCTGGTGGGTCGTATGTGCCACCCGTTTTAGGGGGATTAACAACAGAGCGTCACAGCAATGAGGCTGAAGATCAGGGCCTAAAGGGGCGTTTGCTGACAAAGGAAATCTTCCCCGGTTTAACTCGACGCCAGCGTGAAGTTCTTGCGCTGTTGGCAGAAGGTCTGTCCAATCAAGAAATTGGCGAACGGCTGGATTTGAACTTAAGTACCGTTAAAAGCCATGTCACCGCGATTTTACGCGCGCTTGATGTGGAAAACCGTACTCAGGCCGTTTTGAAATTCCAAAGTGTTGTCGGCAAGTAAGTTTTTACCGACAGCACTTATTTAATTAGCCTTCAATCACCATAAGCTTGTCAATTTCGCAAATGTCAAACAGGTGACGCACTTGGGCGTTTGGATTGACCAGAGTGACGTTCCGTTGTTCACCGGTCAATTCATTTGCAATAATCAGCAGGCCAAGACCCGAACTGTCAATCATATCAACGTCGGTTAGATCAAACGTAATATGTTTGGGCGGGTTTTTCTTCAACTCGAAAACAAGGCTTTGCAGTTCTTCAAATTGTCCAAAAACCAATTTGCCATCAAGGACGAAGGACAAGCGGGTTTGGGCGGCATCCATCCATTGTTGTTGAAAGTCCATCGAGGTTCCCCAGTTTTGTTATTATTCTAAATATCTAATATGCTCTAGCTTAAAACTGCTCGGGTGGAAAAACAACCGCAAATTTAGATCCTTTGCCAACAATTGAACTACACGAGATTTCAAGTTCCAATAGGCTGGCCAGACGTTTAACAATGGCGAGGCCTAGTCCGATGCCTTCGCTGCGATCTCTTTCCGGGTCGTCGAGTTGTGAAAATTCGGTGAAAATATTTTCCATCCCTTCGCTGGGTATCCCGGATCCCGTATCCCAGACTTCAATGCATAACCCTTTTGAGGTTGTGCGACAGCCGAGAAGTATGCGCCCTTCCTTGGTGTAGCGCACGGCGTTGGAAAGAAAGTTGCGCAAAATCCGTTCCAGCAACAAGGGGTCTGTATAAAGGACCTTTTGTGAAGGGACGACGCGGAACTCCAGCCCTTTGTTTTGGGCCAGGGCGCGATATTGACGGGTGAGCTGATCCAGAAGGGGTTGGACTTCGAACGTGCAAGGATTGGGTTGAATGACCCCGGCTTCCAGTTTTGATAAGGAAAGGATCGAGTCGAGTAGGCTGCGCATGGAGCGTTGCGCATCATGCATGTCTTTCATAATGGCGGCACTGCGCGCATCCGGCATACGACGTTCCAACATGCCGGAAAACATGCCGATGGCTTCTAATGGTTGTTTGAGGTCATGGCCGGCCGCTGCCAGAAACTTGGATTTGGCTTCGTTTGCCTGTTCTGCAGATTTCCGGGCTTCTTCCAGTTGCCGTGTACGCTGGGCAACGGTTTCTTCCAGATGAAGGGAAAAGGCCTTAATTCGTCTCATCTGTGTGGAAACATGACGCACCATCGGGCGGAAGATGAAAAAAGCTTCGACACTTAGGATTAAAAGAGTCAGTGTCAGGAAAATGGCTTCCAGAAGTTTGAGGAAATCAAAAGCTTTCTCCCCTTCTTCCTGATAAAACTTTACCATTGAATCAAGGCCATGCACCAATTCGCCGGGGGCAACTTCCAACACAAACTGGACGGATGGATGATCAGGCGTCAGCTTTGCGCCGTCCATTTCAAGAATATCATGCAGGACTTTGATATAACCGCGCATTTGGGCGTTCAGGGGGTAGGCCCCTTTAAAATAGCGCCGACGGGCTTCCGGTGTCATATCGATCGACATATTAATGGCGTTGGCGCGCCCTGTCAGGGCAAGATGAGCCTGTTCCAGTTGCATGGTGGATTGCCGTAAATCTTTACGAAACTTTTCTTGCTGTTTGCTGTCGCGTGCCGAGGCCAATTGCGCCACGAAAAGGGCGGTGCGTTGTGACAGCATACGCTGGCGCCCTGAAATGTTGACGACAGAGAGTGTGCTTTTGTGTTCTGCAATCAATAAGCCAACGGTGCCGAAGGCGGATGTGGCAAGAATCGCGATGGCAACAAGCGCAAAAAGATAGCGCTTTGTCATCCATAAACCGGGGTTTTCTTCGTCGGGTTTTGTCAATCTGTTCATGGAATTCTTATACGTTACGATTGGAATAATTCCTAGGTTTTTTGAAGGGGTATTACCTTTAAGACCTTATAAAACTTAATGTAATAACTCTAATGAACCACAACTTAAGTACCTGATTTCCTTGCCTTTGAGTCTGAATTGTGGTACCACTTTTTACATCCAAAGTATGAATTTTGGGTAATGGGAGGGGGTCCCATGAAAGATGTAGTTTCGAGACGAACACTTTTGTTCGGACGTTCCGGTTTGACCGGTCGGGAGGATGCAATCCGCCCGCCTTGGTCTGTGCCGGGTGACGCGTTCGCAAAAAAATGCACTGGCTGTGGCGAGTGCGTGCGTGCTTGTCCTGAAGGTATATTGACAATCGACAATACAAATCTCGCTGAAGTGGATTTCTCGAAAGGGGAATGCACTTTTTGTCGTGACTGTGTTGTTGCTTGTGCGGATGGGGCACTGGTTGTTTTGGACCCGCAAACCCCCTGGTCGCTGCATATTTCAATTGAGGGGAAATGTTTAGCGATGAAGGGGATTGAATGTCGGGCTTGCGACGATCAATGCGAACCCCGTGCCATTTTTTTCAGACCGACGCCGGGCAGTGTGGCGTCTTTGCATTTGGATAAAGATCTCTGTACGGGCTGTGGTGCCTGTATTGCGTCTTGTCCGGCCGATGCGATCACACTGATGCCTGCGTCTTATAAAGAGGGGGCAAATTGATTTGAAGGTAAACAGTCGTTTTTTATCTGAAGACCAAGAACTTGCCACGGTGCCGGGCGCTCTGCCTTCACCGGAAAAGCCGTTTAATGTTTGCGGATTGCTTGCTCATGTGGCCGAAGGCCAAATGGCGGCAGTACGTGCTGCATTGGACGAACTGGACGGCGTGGAAGTTCATGCCGAAACAGAAGATGGCCGGTTGGTCATCACCATCGAAGATACCGAGGATTGTTTAGCGGCGGAAATGATCACGAAAGTGGATCGCACTCCCGGCGTTATGAACAGTTCACTCGTTTATCACCAATTTGAATCACAAGACTCGCTTGAAACGGAGGGGGTTTCCTCATGAAACTGACCAGGCGCGAATTTATGAAGGCCAATGCTGCTGCAGCGACTGCTGCCGTGGCCGGCATTTCTCTACCCGCCAAAACTGCCGAAGCCGCAATGCCCAATACAATTCGTTGGGACAAAGGGGCATGTCGTTTTTGTGGTACAGGCTGTGGTGTTCTCATCGGAACACGTGAAGGCCGTATCGTTGCGACACAGGGTGACCCGGATGCACCGGTGAACAAAGGTTTGAACTGTATTAAGGGCTATTTCCTGTCCAAAATTATGTACGGTAAAGACCGTTTGACCCAGCCTTTGCTGCGTAAGACAAATGGCAAATATGACAAAAACGGCGACTTCGAACCCGTAAGCTGGGACGAAGCTTTCGACATCATGGCTGAAAAATGGAAAGAAGCCCTGAAAAAGAAAGGCCCGACCTCTGTCGGGATGTTCGGTTCCGGTCAATGGACGATCTTTGAAGGTTATGCCGCTTCTAAATTGATGAAAGCGGGTTTCCGTTCAAACAACCTTGATCCGAACGCGCGTCACTGCATGGCGTCTGCCGTAGGGGCGTTTATGCGTCACTTCGGTATTGATGAGCCGATGGGTTGTTATGATGATTTGGAACATGCCGACACATTCGTCCTTTGGGGTGCGAATATGGCGGAAATGCACCCGATCCTGTGGTCACGTTTGACGAATACTCGTCTGACCAAGCCGGGATGTGAAGTGCATGTGTTGTCCACTTACGAGCATCGTTGTTTCGAACTGGCCGATAACGGTATGGTCTTTACGCCGCAAACCGATTTGGCGATTTTGAACTATATCGCGAACTATATCATTGAAAACAAAGCTTATAATGAAGATTTCATCAATAAGCATGTGAACTTCAATGCGACAACCGAAGATATTGGTTACGGTCTGCGCCCTGAGCATCCGCTGGAAAAAGCGGCGGCCAATCCGGGTAAAGGTAAATTCAACAAAATTTCTTTTGAAGAATATGCTGAATCCGTTTCCAAATATACATTGGATTATGCATCTGAGTTGTCAGGTGTGCCGAAAAATCAATTGGTTAAGCTGGCACAAGCTTACGCTGATCCGAACCGTAAAGTGTCTTCTTATTGGACAATGGGTTTCAACCAGCATACGCGTGGTGTCTGGGTCAATGGCCTGCTTTATAACGTTCACCTGTTGATGGGTAAAATTTCAGAACCCGGCAACAGCCCGTTCTCACTGACAGGTCAGCCGTCAGCCTGTGGGACAGCCCGTGAAGTCGGGACGTTCGCACACCGCTTGCCTGCTGATTTGGTGGTTATGAAAGAACCGCACCGTAAGTTTGCAGAAAAAGTTTGGAAACTGCCGGAAGGGACTATTCCGGGTAAACCGGGTTACCACGCTGTGTTGCAGCACCGTATGTTGAAAGACGGCAAGCTGAATGCATACTGGGTACAATGTACCAACAACATGCAAGCTTCACCGAACATGAACGAAGAAAGTTATCCGGGCTATCGTAACCCTGAAAACTTTATCGCCGTGTCCGATCCTTATCCGACCGTAACGGCTTTGGCGGCTGATTTGATCCTGCCGACAGCCATGTGGATGGAAAAAGAAGGGGCTTACGGGAACGCGGAACGCCGCACCCAGTTCTGGCGCCAACAGGTTACTGCACCGGGTGAAGCCAAGTCCGATTTGTGGCAGGTGATGGAATTTGCCAAACGTTTCCAAATTGAAGAAGTCTGGCCGGAAGATCTGTTGGCAAAAATGCCGGAACACCGTGGCAAAACCATGTACGAAGTTCTGTACGAAAATGGTCAAGTCAATGAGTTCCCGGTTGAAAAAGTCACCGATCATGCTGGTAATGTTTATGATAATGATGAGTCTGAACATTTCGGTTACTACGTTCAAAAAGGTCTGTTTGAGGAATATCGTCTGTTTAACTCGGCGGCTGATATTCTCAAGAAAGGCCATGAAATGGCACCGTTTGAGATGTATCACCGTGCCCGCGGGATCCGCTGGCCTGTGATCGACGGCAAAGAAACCTTGTGGCGTTTCCGTGAAGGATACGATCCGCATGTGAAGGCTGGCGAAGGTGTGAAGTTCTACGGTAAGCCGGATGGCAAAGCCAATATCATCTTTGCACCGTATGAAGCTGCTGCGGAAAGCCCGGATCAAGAATTTGATCTTTGGCTCTGTACCGGTCGTGTTCTCGAACATTGGCATTCCGGTTCTATGACGCGTCGTGTGCCTGAATTGCACCGTGCGTTCCCGTCTGCTGTTGTGTTTATGCATCCGGCAGATGCCAAAAAACGCGGTTTGCGCCGTGGTCAAGAAGTCAAAGTCTCCTCGCGTCGTGGTGAAATTCAGCTTCGTGTGGAAACACGTGGCCGGAACCGCGTGCCGGAAGGCCTCGTCTTCATTCCGTGGTTTGATGAAAGTGCACTTGTGAACAAGTTGACTTTGGATGCAACTGATCCGCTATCCAAAGAAACGGACTTCAAAAAATGCGCTTGTAAAATCGAGAAAGCTTAAACGTTAACTGTCCTCCTTTGAAGGGGGTGAGAGCCATGGCAGAGAAAACACCTAATAAGAAAAATAAGGTCTCGAGAAGGGACTTCTTAGGGGATGCCGCCAAAGGGGTATGTGGCGCCGGACTGTTTGGTCTGGCCCTCGGCTCAGTGGTCGCAGAAGCCGAAGGTAAGCTTCCTGCCGACGCCATCCGGCCACCGGGTGCGACGGCAGAAGCGGACTTTTTGTCGGCTTGTGTTCGCTGTGGTTTGTGTGTGAGGGATTGCCCTTACGACACGTTGAGTTTGGCCGATATGGGCAGTTCTGTGGTCAGTGGCACGCCGCTGTTTGTTGCACGCACAATTCCGTGTGAAATGTGTGACGACATACCGTGCGTTGTTGCTTGTCCCACAGGGGCCCTGGACAAATCGCTGACCAATATTGACGATGCAAAAATGGGTATCGCTGTGTTGGTCGGCCATGAGACTTGTCTCAACTTTCAAGGGCTGCGCTGTGACGTATGTTACCGCGTCTGCCCTCTGATCGAAGAGGCAATTACACTGGAACGTTCCGCCAACGAACGAACCGGGAAACACGCAATTTTCATCCCGACCGTACATAGTGATAAATGTACTGGTTGTGGCAAATGCGAACATGCGTGCGTATTGGAAAAGACGGCTATCCGTGTTTTACCCGAACGCATTGCATTGGGCGAACTGGGTGCCCATTATCGCTGGGGCTGGGTTGAAAAAGGCAATAAGGGCGAGTCTCTCATTGAGGGACAAGGGATTATCGATCTACCGGATCGAGGTTACAATCCCGAACCGTCCGGTTTCCCGGAGAAATCGGCAACCGGCGGCTATAAGGGGTTTAAGCCATGAGTAAAATGCAAAATCCCGGTGCAGCCGCCGTTGAACAAAAAGGCTGGTTAGCCGCCCATAAGTGGCTAATCCTGAGACGTTTGTCTCAAATTCTGTTCATTGCCGCTTTCCTCGTCGGTCCGTTGACGGGGTTCTGGTTGGTGAAGGGAACTTTGGCGTCAAGCATGACTTTGGATGTCTTGCCGCTGACGGATCCGTTCATCTTCTTGCAGTCCCTTGTGACGGGACATGTCATGGAAACCAACGCCATTATTGGTGCTGTGATCGTCGCTGCTGCCTACTTTTTGCTGGGTGGTCGTGTCTTTTGTTCCTGGGTATGTCCTGTCAATATTATTTCTGATACGGCCAGTTGGTTGCGTCGGAAATTGGGATGGAAGAAAACAGGTGTCCGTTTGGACCGTTCAACGGCGCTATGGACGATGGGGGCTGTGTTTGTCACATCCGCCCTGACAGGTACCATTGCGTGGGAGTTCGTCAACCCGGTGACGATGTTACATCGTGCCATTGTGTTTGGGGCTTTCGCATCCGTTGGACTGGTTTCAGGGGCCTTGTTCTTGATCGAACTTGTCGGGGGGGACCGTATTTGGTGTTCCCGATTGTGTCCGGTCGGGGCTTTTTATGGATTGCTGGGGAAAGTCAGCATCCTGAAAGTCAGTGCTTCCAAACGCAAGGCTTGTAACGACTGTATGGATTGTTATGCCGTCTGTCCGGAGTCTCATGTCATTTCGCCCGCGCTTAAAGGGGAAAAGGACAATCGGGGTCCGATCATCCTGTCCGGTGATTGCACAAATTGTGGTCGCTGTCTGGATGTCTGCTCTGAAGACGTTTTTGAATTTTCGCTTCGAACTAGAAATAAATTGGATGATGTCCGCCCGAATGAGGGGAGTGCCGAGGACGGCACCCAACGGGCGGCATGAGACTTGAAGGAGATATGACTGTGAAACGAGTCCTAATTCCAGTAGTCGCCGTTTTTGCCGTTGCCATTCTACTTATGGCAAATGCAATCGCGGGGAACGTAACGAGCTTACGCGGACAGGTGGATTTGAAAGAAACCAACTCTGCTGCAACAATTAATCATGTGGTTGAAGACGGGCGGGTTCCGCAAAATTACCGTCAGCAACCGCCGCTGATCCCGCACAAGATTGAAAAATATCAAATCAATCTGAAGGTCAATCAGTGCATGCGTTGCCATAACTGGCAGTATGCCGCCAAAGAAGGCGCACCGAAAATCAGTGAGACCCATTACAAGGATCACCGTACCGGTCAGCCGTTGGATGATGTTGTTCCGGGTCGCTGGTTCTGCACACAATGTCACGTACCGCAAGTGGATGCGAAGCCGCTGGTGGAAAACACTTTCTCAGAATAAAGCCTGAAGGGAACTTATTATGAGTGAACTTGAAGAAAAAGGCGGCTTTTTCAACCGCATCTGGGCTTTGTTGAGAAGGCCAAGCAAGACGACATCGGCGGGCATGCTGCTCTTTGTCGGCTTGATCCTCGGTGTTGTCTTTTGGGGGAGTTTCAACTGGGCCCTTGAGGTCACGAACACGGAAACGTTCTGCCTGTCTTGTCACGAGATGGAACAAAACGTCTATCGTGAATATACGGGTACGGTTCATGACACCAATGCGTCCGGTGTCCGTGCAACCTGTCCGGATTGTCACGTTCCGCGTCCGTGGATCCATAAGATGAAACGTAAAATCCAGGCGTCAAATGAAGTCCTGCATAAAATTCTCGGAACCGTGGATACACGCGAGAAATTTGAAGGACATCGTCTGACGATGGCCAAGCGTGTCTGGCAAACCATGAAAGAAACCGATAGCCGCGAATGTCGTAACTGTCACAATTTCATGGCTATGGATGTCATGGCTCAGAATTCCCGTGCGCGAAACCGTCACCTTGAGGCACAAGAGGCAGGTCAAACCTGTATCGATTGCCACAAAGGGATCGCACACGAACTCCCGGCGAATGCTTTTAGCGCTGAAGAAGAGCTGAACCAAGCACACTAAAGGCGTTGGCTGAAGGCGAACAGATGGCGTCCTTTGACGTTATTCTCACCCCCTCAGCGTTAATGTCGTCATCTTAGTCGGCCCTCTCACAGGTTTTTCCAGAAAAATCGAGAGGGCCGATGCTTTTTTTACTGTTTAAAAAAATACCCAATCGGCGTATATCCATAGGCAGACGACAAGCTTGTAACACGATGTTATGTGCGATTTGTGCCAAATAATGTCTGATTGAAATGGTATTTATGATGCTTCCGGTTCTGACACCTGCCCGTGGTCTTGATGATGTAACATTGCGTTTTTTGAAGGCGCTGGAAAAATCGTCATTTAAGGGCGAAATCCATGCTGATTATCCAACCCGTCTGCTCAGTGCGACCGATAATTCCGTTTATCAGGTGATGCCGCAGGCCGTTGTCTATCCAGCATGCGAAGGCGATTTGAACGTTATTGCCGAACTGGGCGCCGATGATGATTTTCGCGGCATTTCATTTGCTCCGCGCGGTGGCGGCACCGGAACCAACGGACAATCGCTGAATAAAGGCGTGGTTGTCGATACCTCCAAACATATGAACAATATCATCGCGTTTGATGAGGAAAAGAAACTGGTGACAGTGCAGCCGGGTGTGGTGCTGGATCAGTTAAACGCGTTTCTTAAAGAAAAAGGTTATTTCTTTCCGCCGGCAGTTTCGACCTCGTCACGGGCCACCTTGGCTGGGATGACCGGGACGGATGCATCGGGCAAGGGGTCGCGCATTTATGGCAAAACATCTGATTATATCGAGGAAATGGATGTTGTGCTTAGTGGCGGGCAAAGCTGGACATCGCGCCCTTTAAATGCCGATGAGATGACGGAAGTGATGGCGCGTCACGATATTGTCGGCCATATCCATCGCCAAGCTTATGAAAGTATTATCGAAAACGAAGAACTGATCGAACAGACCTTTCCGAAAATGAACCGGGGTTTGACCGGATATAACCTGCAACATGCGTTGGATAATAACGGGACGTTCAACTTATCCTATCTGCTGGCTGGTTCAGAAGGGTCGCTGTGTTTTACACAAAAATTGACGTTCCGTGTTATTGCGTTGCCCAAAAACAAAGGGCTGGTCACCGTTCGCTACAAAACCTTTAACGAGGCATTGGAAGGCGTGCAGTTGATCCTGAAAGCGGATCCGGCTGCGGTTGAGGTTGTAGACGATAAGATTATGATGCTGGCCCAAGATGATATTATCTGGACGCAAGTGGGCGATATGCTGGGCGGTGTTGCGGGGGAACCCCCGGTCATGGGTATGAACTTTGTTGAATTTGTCGGTAATTCCCAAGACGAAGTCGATGCCCAAATCGCCAAACTTGAAAAAATTTTGGATGAGGCATCGGAGCTGGAAGGGCAAGCGACCGGTTGGCGGGCAACGTCGGATGGCGCACAGATTTCTGCCCTTTGGGAAATGCGCAAAAAATCTGTTGGATTGCTGGGGGCGTTACAGGGCAAACGCCGTGCAATCCCGTTTGTTGAAGATACCGCCGTTCCCCCAGAAAATCTTGCACCTTATATTCGGGAATTTCGCAGTCTTCTGGACAGCCACGGGGTTGATTACGGTATGTTTGGTCATGCCGATGTGGGGTGCTTACATGTGCGCCCAACACTGGACCTGACCGATCTCATGGACGAACCCAAACTGCGCGAAATCTCCGACGGTGTGGCGGATCTGACCAAAAAATATGGCGGTCTGTTGTGGGGGGAACATGGCAAAGGTTTTCGCGGGGAATATTCCCCGAAATTCTTTGGTCCCAAACTGTATGACGAGCTGCGCAAGATCAAAGCGGCATTCGATCCCTATAACCTGTTTAATCCGGGTAAAATCGCGACACCTTACACAATGGCGGATGTGGAACTGACGGCGATTGACAAGGCGGTCTTGCGTGGTCAAATCGACCGCACATTGGATGAAAAACTGAAAGAAGCTTATCCAAAAGCAACGTTATGTAATGGGAACGGGGCCTGTTTTACATGGGATGCCTTTGACCCAATGTGTCCAAGCTACAAGGCAACGCGCGATCGTGTCCAATCGCCGAAAGGGCGGGCCGGGTTGTTGCGTGAATGGTTGCGTTTACGCACAGAAGCAGACAAGTCAGATGCCCCCAATGCGTTGGCAGAAGGCAAAGATTTCAATATTGATGTCTATGAGGCCATGAAAACATGCCTGTCGTGTAAGACATGCGCGACCCAATGTCCGGTCAAAGTGGATATCCCGGAAATGAAGGCTCAGTTCCTGCAAGCCTACCATGAACGTTACAGCCGCCCAAAACGAGATTGGCTGGTGGCCCGACTTGAAAAACTTGCGCCCCTTACCCAGAAATTTGCAACCTTGACCAATCTGGGGCAATCCCTGCCACCGGTAAAAGCCTTTATGCGTCATGGGTTTGGCTTGATTGATTTACCGAAAGTCTGTCGCAATACTGTACAGGCAGGCCTTAAACAACGAGGTGCACCTGCCTTTGATCTGGATGCCATGCGCACCTTATCGACAGAAGAAAAGGCCCGTTCGGTTGTTTTATTACAGGATACGTTTACCACGCATTATGATGTGGATGTTGTGCTGGCGCATTATGATTTGTTGGCAAATCTTGGATATACGGTCTATGTGGCGCCTTATCGTCCCAACGGTAAACCGTTGCATGTCAAAGGGTTCCTGAAGGAATTTGACCAACTGGCGGCAGATAATGATATGTATTACCTGCATATTGCCACTTGCGGGATTGATATGGTCGGGATTGAAGCCGCCGTCACCCTGATGTTCCGCCAAGAATATAATCAACGCCTTGCCAATCGACCGGATTATACGGTCTTTCAGTTCCATGAATGGCTGCATGCACAAATGATTGCGGGCCATTGGCAGGTGCCTGCACATGTGCAAGAAGGGGAATTTGCCCTGTTTGCACATTGTACGGAAAAGACCTCCTTGCCAGAGACACCGAAGCAATGGAGCGAGATCTTTAAAACGTTCAATCAGTCTTTGCGGATTGAAAAGACAGGCTGTTGCGGGATGTCAGGCATGTTTGGCCATGAAGCCGATAATGAAGAAATATCAAAAAAGCTTTATGATATGAGCTGGAAAGAAAAGGCAGCGAAAGCCGGACCGGGTCAAATGCTTGCCACCGGTTTTTCCTGTCGATGTCAGACCAAACGTTATGGGGACTTCAAACCGAAACACCCGGTTGAGGCCTTGGTTCAGTTGTTAAAGGGTTAAATATCGTCATCCATATGGCGTTTGGCTTCCCCGTACAGGTTGACATATCCGGCATCCAGTACGGGAACTGCACGAAATGTGATGATATGGTCTTTGTTGCGGATATCGCCGAACACCTCTTTGGACTCGTAAAACGCCTTGCGCACTAACTCAGACAGGGCCGGGGCGATAAATTCCTTACTGTCATCGCCAAACAGAGCCTGTTGTGCGCGTGCGGCACTGTTGGCATAGAGAACTTTACGATTAACCGAACACCGCAGGAGTGCATAAGGTGTTTCGTGTAGAAAGCGCGCCTGAAAATCCGATTTTGCCTTTGCGTCGCTGACTTCAACGCGCATGGCTTCAATCTGGCGAGCCAATAAGGCGGTATGGTCTTTGCCTTTTGTTAATTCTTGTGGCAGTGGGGTGCTGGCCAGTTTGCCGCTATGTTCTTGTAAATGGTTTTGAATAGCCTGCATCGGGCGCAGGTGCATTTTACCCCACAGCCATAAATTCAAGACAGCCAGCAGGCCAGCGATAAGGGGGGCCGCGACCCAGTTTACAAGAGTTCCCCAATGTGGAGCAGGGCTCAGGCGGGTGCCGTCCAGTCTAAGGATAAGCCAGTCATAAGGCAGGTTTTCATCTAAACGTAAGGCGACATCGGCTTTTTCAAACAGATCGTCCCATTGTACCAAAACGTTTTGGGTGGTGTTGTGTGCGGGAAAATCATTTTGGGTTTCGCCAACACTTAAGGGGCTATCACCACCTTGTAACAATTTAACGCCTAAAACACTGTCGACATTCAACAAGTCGTTGACACGAAGCAAAATATCGTCGCTTTCCCCTCCGGTACTGAGAACAGTTGAGGCAAGCATCCGCGTATTTTGTATGATGTTCGTTTGTCGAAAGTCCTGTTCCTGAAGGCGCAGGTAGCTGCCCAAACAGAGTAAAAGGGCATAGGCACAAAGTGCCAGAGCCCATGTTCCTTGGCGTGCACGCTTTGAGTGCCAAGCCTGTCTGATCGTGCCTGCATTTTCTGTCATTTGAACATCCGGCGTTACGGCTTCAACAAGTTATTCTAACATTTTAATAAAAAAGTGCCTGCCTGCAATGATATTTACAGTTATACTGGGTTCCAGATTATAAAATTCCAAGGGGAAGGAATGACGCAACTCGTATTCGCATTGTGAGGGGAGCGGAGAAATGAGGCGTGTTTTATGGTTGGTTGCCATTCTGTTTTTCAGTGGCAACCTATCTGCACAGACGGAAGGCACCGGTTACTGGACCTATAAAGAATATATGTCCTTACATCCGGAACAGCGTCAAAAGGCGGCTACGTTTTCTGCAATGGTGCGGGCAGACGCTGTGCCTGAGCAAGGTTTAAAAAAAACGGTTAAAGTCGCGGTTGTTTATCCCGGTAAACAGGTCAGCGATTATTGGTGGCGCAGTGTGTCTTCGTTGGAAGCGCGCTTGCGCGAACATAATTTACCTTATGAAATCTACCCCAATTTTACCGAACCTGGGGTCGATCTTCGTTTACAGGAAAAACAAATCGCGCAAGCTTTGGAAACAGATCCCGATTATCTGATTTTTACATTGGATGCTTTTCGCCATCGTTCCATCATTGAACGTATTATGGCCCGTGGACGTCCTAAACTGATTTTGCAAAATATCACAACTCCGGTTCGGGCGTGGGGGGATCAACAACCGTTCCTGTATGTCGGATTTGATCATGCATTGGGCAGCAGCTTGTTAAGCGCCAAATTTGTGAAAATATTTCCACCTAAGACGCAATACGCGATGTTTTATGGCACCCAAGGGTATGTGAGCGCGATGCGGGGTGGCACATTTCAGATGGAAAGCGAAATGTACGGACAAGCGCAGGTCGTTGATTCCTTCTATTTGGGTTTCAACCGGGAAAAGTCGAAACAGGCAGCCCTGAAGACCTTGCAAAAACATAAAAAGCTTCCGTATATTTTTGCCTGCTCTACCGATATTGCCCTTGGCATCATTGATGCAGCCAAAGAATTGGGACGATTGGATGACTTGGTTGTCAACGGCTGGGGTGGCGGTGAAGCTGAATTACAGGCAATTTTAAAAGGAGAACTGGAGTTCACTGTCATGCGTATGAATGATGATAACGGGGTTGCTATGGCAGACGCGATTTCTTTGGACCAAAATGGAAAATCAGCTCTGGTGCCGACAATTTATTCCGGGGATATGATTTTGATTGAGAAAGGGATGGAGGCGCACTATCTGCAAGAACTGAGAAACCGCGCTTTTCGATATTCGGATCATTGGCGTACCAAAACCGATCAAGTGGTTACCTTCGACGGGCAAAAATAAAGAATGAATAATAATAAAGGCTTTCGGTTGAGTACATTTATCCTTGCCCTCTCTTTTGGCGGGGTGTTGAGTGTTTCGGCCTTATTTGGCATTTCAAGTTATTTGTCGGCACAGCGTCTGATTGACCATGAGATTCGCCAGTCGTTTGATTATCGCCATCGTATTGTCCAGTTGAATCTGAATGAGACGCTCTCTCAAATTGCGGCGCGTGTCTCGCTTTTGTCAGATTTGCAGCCTCTTATTCAGGCGGTTGAAAATGGTGGAAAGCCGGATGTTGAAAATTTCCTGTTCGATGTGATGCAATCGGATGAAATGCGCGATCTGGATATTCTGATTGTCACCAATCAACAAGGCAAGATTGTTGGTGATGCGAGTTCCCTTCTCAGCCCTCTCAGCAAATTCACACATAAAATCTATCCAAGTACACCGCGTGTTTTTCAAAAATGGTCATTGGTGGAATTGGATGCGGCGTCACAGACAATGGCACTGGTTTACAGTGTCCCCTTGATTGAGGGGCAATATGGGCAGGTAATCGGGTCCGCGTTTGTGGCTTTGGCTCTGACAGAGAATATTCAGTTTTCAAAACGTTTGATGGATGCTGCGGATGTCGCCCGGCTGTACCTGACAAATGGGGAACGCCTTCTGGTAAAGGCTGGTAACGATTCCTTTGGTCAACATATGGCAGATGCAGAGGTTCTGGCCCTCACGCAAAAGGCGAATAAAGATATTCTGAAAGTTAACGATTATGTTGGGGCATCTCAGGATATTCAGGTCGGTGTAAATGGCGGTGTGAAACTGAACGTTATTACGTTCATGCGCCGCGATACGGCAATTGACTTGATGCAGGAATACCGCATGAGCGGTATTTTGCTGGTCGTCGGGGCGTTGATTACGGCCTTATGCATTGCCTATATGATCCGTCGCTTGATGCGCAATAGCACCTTGCGATTAACGGCTTATGCTGATCAGGTCAACAAAGGGGATCGGACGGCGCTATTTCAGGCGGGACCGGTGCTGGAATTTAACCGTTTGGGCGACGTCGTTGGCAACATGGTTACGACCATCCATGAAAATGAACGTTATTTGACCAATTTAATCGACTTGGCCCCCTCTCCGATTATCGTGTGGGATGAGCAGGGCAGAATGACCAAATTTAATCGTGCAGCCGAACGGATGATGGGTTTTGTCGTGGATGGGGACCAAAAACCGGATATTCAGGATATTATGGGGGCGATTTCGCAAGCTGATGAGTCTGAACGTAAGATAAGCGTTCTTGAACGTTCCTTGAACGGAGAGGTGATCGACGGTTGGGAAATGGCACATCGCAATTTCAAAACAGGCCAAATAAATTATATCACTTGGAGTATTTCACCGGTTGCCTTTCATCAGGATGGATCTGTTGCGACCGTATTGGCGCAAGGTCTGGATATTACACAACGCAAACATGCGGAAAAAGAATTACACCGCATTAACGAGGAACTGGAACGTCGCGTTGCCAATCGCACACGAGCCTTGGAAGACGAAATTGTCGAGCGTCGTCAGATCGAAGCTGAGTTACGCAACAGCGAGGAACGTTTCCGTGATATTGCGGAAGCTTCCTCCGATTGGTTCTGGGAAATGGGCCCGGATTTGCGATTCAGCTATATGTCGGATAAAGCGATGATGGTTTCGGGTTTTCTCGAAGAAGAAATCATGGGGAAAACACGTGAAGAACTGATCGGGTTGACGCCGGAAGACTGCCTGCAACCAAAATGGCGGGCGCATTTAGAAGCGTTGGAGAGGCGCGAACCCTTTCGGGCATTTGAATATACATTGAAAAACCGTCATGGGGATAAACGTGTCTTTCGGATCAGTGGTAAACCGGTTTTCAATTCATTGGCAGGTGATTTTCTGGGGTATCGTGGATCCGGTCGCGATGTGACGGAAGATTATCTGCGTGCGCAAGAATTGCAAACCGCCAAGGAAGAAGCGGAAAATGCAAGTCAGGCGAAAACGGAATTCCTATCCTCTATGAGCCACGAACTCCGTACCCCGTTAAATGGTATTCTTGGGTTTGCGCAGCTTCTTTTGATGCCGAAAGGCAACCAACTACAGGACAGTCAGAAAGAGTTTATCAACCAAATTCTGAAAGCGGGTAATCACTTACTTAATCTGATTAATGAAATTTTGGATTTAGCAAAGATTGAAGCCCGCAAAGTTGAAATCTCACTTGAGCCGGTTAATCCATATAATGTGATGGAAGATGTCATTGATCTGTTGGATGGGCTGGCCCGTGATCGTGGTATTCAATTGATAAATGAAATAACCGAAGACAATACCACGATGATTTATGCGGATTTCACCCGTTTAAAACAGGTGTTGGTCAATTTGGGTGGGAATGCCATCAAATATAATAAAGACCAAGGTCTTGTTCGCTTTACATGCGCATATGATGCAGATCTGGATATGGTACAGTTCAATGTTATCGACACCGGACCGGGGATTGACCCGAAGAAAAAGGAAGAACTGTTTGTTCCTTTTAATCGGTTGAATGCAGAATTTAGTGAGATTGAGGGAACCGGGATCGGTTTGGCGATTACGGATAAACTTGTCGGTCTGATGGGGGGCGAGTTGGGTGTGGACAGTAGCCCCGGTGAAGGAAGTTGTTTTTGGTTCCGTCTGCCCGTTTATAAACAGGCGTTGATTGACAGGCGCAAGGGATTCACAGCGTTCCATGGAATAGAAACCGTCAATCCGGTTTTAAAACGCACACTGAGTATCCTATATGTCGAAGACAATCCCAGCAACAGTACCCTCATGCAGGATGCATTGGCCCAATCCCCGAATATTGAATTGATTATCAAGCGCACAGCAGAAGAGGGGTTGGCTTATATTGAAACACATGATGTGGATTTGTTGTTTTTAGATATCAACCTGCCGAGGATGAGCGGTTGGGATATGATGGAAATCTTACGCCAGAAACAACAAATTGGTGATTTCCCCATTATTGCGGTGACGGCGCAGGCGATGCGTGCCGATATTGCCCGTGCGCAGACTGTCGGGTTTGCAGATTATCTGTCCAAGCCCATTCATTTGAAGGATGTTTTCGATCTTATTCGCAAGCATACACAGGTAAGCTGACTTTAAATTCTGCCCCGCCGTTTGTGTGGTTGTGGACAGAAATATGCCCCTTATGGTCCTGCACAATTTCATATGAAATCCAAAGACCCAATCCCGTCCCCTGACCGACCGGCTTGGTGGTGAAAAACGGGTCAAAGATGCGGTGAAGGTCGTCATCTGAAACACCGTTTCCGCAATCCCGTACGTAAATATTTACGTTTGCGTTATGTTTTTCAGCACGGACGATAATCGGGGTGTCTGGTTGTGCGCTGGAGGCATCAAGGGCATTTTCAACTAAGTTCAGAATGACCTGATGCAGTCTGTTTGCTGATCCTTCGACATATAAATCATTACTGAGGTCAAGCTCGATCGGATGGTTGCTTGCACGCCCCTTGCTGGCAAAAAGAACCGCCGTTTTAATGACATCACAGATATCGACGCAGTCCTTCGTTTTGCCCTCGCGAAACGATAGGCGGCGCAGGTTATTAACAATTTCGCTGACCCGCTCGGCCCCTTCACGCGTGCCTGCCAACAAATTGGGCAGGTCATCCAGCAGGCGTTTGATTTTTAAGTCTTCATCCAGTTTTTGACGGACCGAAACAGGTAGTTCTTCGCGTAATGTTTCAATATAGGTCCGCATTTTTTGGCTGTAACGTTCCATGCTGTGTACATTGCCATACAGAAAACTGATCGGATTGTTCAGTTCATGGGCGACACCGGCAACCAGACGACCAATAGAGGCCATTTTTTCAGATTGCAAAAGATGATGTTGTGCGGTTTTCAGTTCGACATGCGCCTTGTTTAAATCGTCATAGGCTTGGCGCAATTCCCCGATGGGGCGCCCGACAATGACCAGACCGTCAACTTGCCCTCTGGCGGTTTTGTGCAAACTGCAATTCACCGATACATATTCAGAAATATCAGGGTTTTTATGTTGAAGTTTGGTTTCATAATCCTGCAGGTTTTTGCTTTTGGTCGGCGGGATCAACTTGCGAAAACGTTCTTCAAATTGTTGCCCCAGAAGAACGGAAATTGGCCGTCCAAACAGTTCGGCTTCCTCAAAGCCTGTGCGTTCCAGCAAGGGGCCGTTGACTTTGACGACCCGCCCGACCCGGTCACAGACAATGACGACATCGGACATGGCCTCTAAAATACTATCGATGAAATCATGGGCTTCTTCGAGTTCCGCATTTTTGTTTTCCAGATCGACTTCGCGTTCCAGCAGGTCAGAATAGACTTCGTCCATTTTCTGAATGACTTCGACCCAAGCATGTTCCTGCCCGTCGTTCAATTCCAGTGGATTATGCGGCGGCTGGTTTTGTCCCATGATTTTTCCGTTTATGACACTGCGCTACATCCTATTCTTGACCCGTTGGCGATGTTTGGCAAGATAAAGTGGAGTGTGGGATTTGGGTTCGCGCAAAACGAACTTATATCGGGCCACATGATAACTGGGGTCAAAGCCGAAAAAATTCAGCTTCATATGCTCCAGTTCTTCGCGGCGATACTCATTCAAGGGCTTTTTTGCTTCGTCTTTTTCTCGCACAACAGGCTTGTCGGCAAGAATGGCGTGATGGTCCAGTTCGTGTACTTTCTTGCGCAAAATCTCTCTGAACTGGGCAACCGTTTCGCCAAAACAACTGGTGAGAAGCCCCATCTCCACGCCGTTAATAGCAGAGATCGGCAGGCGATGTTCCATGACGAGGGCTTCATTGCCAGCGCCGATGCGTTTGGGTAACAGATAGGTCCAGTATTCAGATCCGAACAGATTGCCCATATTTTTATAATGTGGGTTTAAGACAACACCGTTGCGGGCATAAATTTTATCGCAAGTCAGTGCAAAGAACACACCGCCGGCACCTGCATTGCCACTGAGGGCAGCAACGGTGACTTTATCCGTGGTGCGGATGATGGTTTCGCATAGATCATCCATCGCGTTGATGTTATTCCAGCTTTCTTCGGCAGGACGCGGTGCGGCTTCAATCGCATTCAAGTGAATACCGTTTGAAAAGAAATCTTCCCCGCCCATCAAGACAATGGTGTGAATGTCTTTGTCCGTACGTGCGTTTTCATACGCATGCAACAGGCGTTGGCACTGGTCTGTGTTCATGGCCCCGTTATGAAAAGGAAAATGCAGGTAACCGATTTCACCTTCCTTTTCGAAGATGATATCGCGTTCTCCCTCCCCATAAGGTAGGCCCAGAATTTCGGTTGCAGGTAGTTTGAAGGTGTCTTTGCCTTTTTTGCGTAAATGTCCGATCCAGATAGCCCCATCGGTTGTGGCCCGGCAAATGGCCCCGTTTCGGGTTGCCAGAATGTCACCGGGCGTTCCCTTTAAGCTTGGTTCAAGACAGGCGTTATGCAGATAAACTTCTCTATCATTAATGATATCTAAAACGCCGGGATTACCATCTCCGCATTGAATTTTACGCAAGATGGTTGCGCTGTCATCAGTGCCCCAATCAATGTGTCGATCGGCTTGTTTCATCAGATCGTTCCAGTTTCCATCGCCTTGCAAGGGTTCGGGGATGAAATTCGGATCTTGAAATTTAGCCAAGGCTTCCAGAACACATTCCACCGCCCCGTCTGAAACTTCGTTGCGATAAATACTGCTTTTCGGGGCGGTGCGCATGGCAAAACGACGGCTCGCCCAAATGGGGCCGGCATCCATGTCGGCAACGGCTTGCAACAAGGTAACACCCCATTGTTTTTCCCCCCGCAAAATAGCCCAGTCCAACGAGGAGGGCCCGCGGTCCCCTTTCGGACCGGGATGGACGATTAAACAGGTTAGCTTGGACCAGATTGATTCAGGAATAGCGCGTTTTAAAAAAGGCGCGATCAGGATATCGGGTTGAAAAAGGTGAACGGCTTCTTCGGTGACATGATCGTTAATGTCAAATTCAACGCTGACCTCATGGCCGAGGCGTTCAATTTCCACATATAAACGCTGGGTCAAGCTGTTGAAGCTATGGGTAAGCAGCAGGACTTTCATTTAACAAATCCTCGGTAATTGTTCACCGGCAATCCAATCGACAACGCGCGTGCCACCAAATCCGGTTTTAAGCTGGACAAAACTGTTGGCATCTTCAATGATCGTACCGATGATAGCAGCCCGTTTGCCGAGTGGATGGGCTTGCATGGCGTGTAACAAGGTTTCTGCCTGATCTTCAGGACAAATGGCAAGAAGTTTACCTTCGTTGGCAACATACAGGGGATCAAGGCCGAGGATTTCGCAAGCCCCGCGCACTTGGTCACGAATGGGGATATCGGGTTCGTTTAACATCATGCCAACCCCGCTTTGACGTGCAATTTCGTTTAAGGTAGCAGCCAAGCCCCCACGTGTCGGGTCGCGCATGACATGGATATCGGGAATGGCCTTGACCATATCGCCAATCAGACCGTTCAGGTTGGCACAATCAGATTGCACGGAAGCTTCAAACCCCAATCCTTCGCGCAAGGACATGATGGCTACCCCGTGATCACCGACATATCCGTTTATCAGAATTTTATCGCCCGGTTGGGCGCGTTCACCAGAAATATGAATATCATCTGTGATAACGCCAATGCCCGTTGTGTTGATATAGACCCCGTCGCCGTGACCGCGTTCCACAACCTTGGTATCGCCGGTGACGATATAGACTCCGGCCTCATGGGCGGCATGAGCCATGCTATCGACAATGGTTTTTAAATCTTTTAAGGGAAAGCCTTCTTCCAGAATAAATCCGGCAGTGAGGTAAAGCGGTTGACCACCGGACAAAGCCACATCGTTGACGGTGCCGTGAACGGCAAGGTTGCCGATATTGCCACCGGGGAAAAACAGTGGGGAAATAACGAAACTGTCTGTGCTCATAACCACTTTACCGCGCGGCAGTTCAAAAGCAGCCTGATCGTTGCCTTGGGCAAGGATATCATTGGCAAATGCGTCCCCGAACAATTGTTCGATCAGTTGTGACATGGCACGACCGCCGCCGCCGTGGCTCATTTCAACGACACCGTTTTTTAAATCAAGGTTACGGGTATAGGCTGTACGAGTGGACATTGATTTGTTCTCTTTTTATGTAAGACGTTAAACGGCTTCGCGGAAACGACCGTAGGAATAATAAGCCGCGCACGCCCCTTCGGCGGAAACCATGCAAGACCCCATCGGGTTTTCCGGTGTGCAATGGGTGCCAAACAGTTTGCAATCGGTCGGTTTTTTCATGCCGCGCAGGATAGCAGGGCATTCACAGGCTTTGTTTTCGCGCGCTGGCGGTGTTTCCACCGGGATTTGAACTTCAGCGTCAAAGGCAGCGTATTCTTCCTTAATGCGCAGGCCGGAATAGGGCACCTCGCCTAATCCACGCCATTCAAAGACACGGCGTAGTTCGAAAATTTCCGCAACCAGTTTCTTGGCTTTGGTATTGCCCATGTGGGTGACGGCGCGCAGATATTGGTTTTCGACTTCGGCGCGGCCTTCGTTTAATTGGCGAACCAGCATCAGGATGGACTGCATCACGTCCAGTGGTTCAAACCCGGAAATAACGACGGGGCGCTGAAACTCTTCCACAAAATATTCATAAGGTTGCGAACCGATAACCACACTGACATGGGCCGGGCCGAGAAATCCGTCCAACGGCACACTGCCCAAGGCACGCACATCCGGGCTTTCCAGAATGTTTTGAATGGCGGATGGGGTCAGAACGTGGTTGGACAGAATAAAGAAATTTTTAAGCCCCATCGTCTGGGCCTGCTTAATCGCCATCGCAGTCGGCGGTGTTGTGGTTTCAAACCCGATAGCAAAGAAAACGATCTTTTTATCGGGATTATTTTGTGCCAGTTCCAAGGCATCCAATGTGGAATAGACCATACGCACATCGCAACCTTCGGCCTTGGCCTTCATCAGACTGGTGAATTTGGATCCCGGGACACGCAGCATGTCGCCATAAGAACATAAAATAACATCCGAACGACGCGCATAAGCAATCGCCTGATCAATGCGTGATATGGGTAAGACGCAGACCGGACAGCCCGGCCCGTGGATCATTTTGACGTTACCGGGCAAAAGATCCTGTACACCGTAACGAAAAATGGCGTGGGTATGCCCGCCACAAAATTCCATCAGGCGGTAATCACGTGTCGGATCTACTTCGCGTGCAAGGGTCGCGGCCAGTTTTTGTGCGGTGTCCCCGTTGCGATATTCATCCACATGTTTCATGGGGCGACACTTTCGTTTTTGGTCATTTCTTCAAACAAGGCGATGGTTTTCAGGGCTTCGTCCTCGTCGATTTTGGACAGGGCATAACCGACATGAACGATGACGTAATCCCCGGGGGTGACGTCTTCCACCAAACCAAGAGAGATGGTTTTCTTTACCCCACCCAGTTCGATGATGGCCATATCGTCGTCCAATACGTCAACGACTTTGGATGGCATGGCAAGACACATTAGATTAGCTCCCGTCCCGTAGTAATTTTTGTTGTCCCAGCCATGCTTGGCCCAATGATAGGCCCGCATCGCTTAAGGGGACATGTTGATTAAGATAAACCTTTAGACCGGCTTGTTGCAATTTACGCTTTAAGCCTTGGCTGAGAATTTCGTTCAGGAAACATCCCCCCGATAAGGCAACGCAGGAAATGTTATGTTTTGTGCAGGCCTGTTCCACCCAGTCGGCAAGGGCGAAAACCAAGGTGCCATGAAATAAATTGGCTCCACTTTGTGCGGTGCGCTCACACAATGTATTCAGTAATGCCAGCAGGTTTAACTCGCCATTTTTATCCAGCTGCCAGCCTTGTGAATCAACCTCAATCCGGCTGACAAGGCTTTCCAGCATCATCGGCGCATGACCTTCATATTGTGCGATTTCACAAACACCTAATAGGCCGCAAGCCGCATCAAACAAACGGCCCATTGAGGATGTGTGTGGGGAATTCAGGCCTTTATCCAGCATCAATTTTAAGGTTTGCGTGTCATGGCCTGCAAAACGGCTGCCGATTTCATCACGGCGACCCAAGGCATGCAGGGCGCTGGCCCCCATGCGCCACGGTTCAACAGCCGCTTTGTCGCCCCCCGGTTGGGCCAAGGGGCGTAGATGCCCGATACGGGTACAGTTTAATCCATCTACCTTGAATAATTCACCCCCCCAACTTTCACCATTGTCTCCCAGGCCAAATCCGTCAAGGGCAAGACCGATCACTGGACCATCAATCTGATGTTCTGCCAGAACCGAGGCAATATGGGCATGATGATGTTGGGCGGCAAAGGTCTCAATTCCCAGACGATGAGCAAAGCGTGTGCTGGCAAAATCGGGATGCAGATCATGCACGGCAAGGATGGGATCGACTTGCAGAATTTTGCGCAAATGATCGAACGTTTCTTCCTGAAAGCGCAAGGTTGCCACGTTGTCCAAGTCCCCTATGTGTTGGGAGAGATAGGCATGGTTTGCCCGTGTCAAACAGATGGTGTTTTTCAGAAAGGCCCCCAATCCCAATATGCTGGGGGTATCCTGTGTTAAGTCGATGGGGTGCGGTGTAAATCCACGGGCCGAACGCAGGACGGTCGGACCGCTGAGGTCATGGCGCACCACGCTGTCATCCACACGGATTAGGATATCCCGGTTATGGGTGACAATAGCATCTGCGATGTTTGATAAACGGTTTTCGGCCTCGTCATTTGCAATGACCAAAGGTTCCCCACCGGGGTTTGCACTGGTCATAACAAGGGGCCGTCCCCGCAAGGCATCCATAATCAGGTAATGCAAAGGGGTGTAAGGTAGCATAACCCCGATGCGGTTTAAGTTTGGGGCAATCGTGTCTGGTAGATTACTCTTTTTTTTGCGCAATAAAACGATGGGACGTTCAGGGCTTTCCAGCAGAATTTGTTCGTTCTGATCCAGCTTGGCAAAATCGCAAATGGCCTGACAGTCTGCGACCATGATGGCAAAGGGTTTGGCGTCGCGGTTTTTGCGTTTGCGCAACTTTTCAATGGCTGTTTCGTTATGGGCATCACAAACCAGATGGAACCCACCTAATCCCTTAATGGCGAGGATTTGACCTTGGCGGATACGGTTGGCAATTTCACTGATATCCATAGAAAGACGAGGGCCGCAGTTGGGACAGCAAGTTGGCTGTGCATGAAAACGCCGATTGGTTGGATCACGGTATTCAGCTTCGCAGGCCGGGCACATTTCAAATGCAGCCATCGACGTTTGCGCCCGATCATAAGGCAGGCTGTGGGTGATGGTATAGCGTGGTCCGCAATGGGTGCAGTTTAAAAAAGGATAGCCATAACGCCGATCATTTGGATCGCGCATTTCCGACAGACAATCCGGGCAAATGGCGGCATCAGGAATGATATCTGTTTGAACGTCCCCACATTCACTTTCGCGGATCAGAAAAACGGCTTCATTTTCCTTTTTCTCAATTTCCTTTTCTTCGATGCTTTGAATGCGTGACAGGGCAGGCGCCTGTTTATGTAACGCATTGAGGAAAGCGTTTGTGGTGCTGCCTTGAACCTCAATCAACACACCTTCTTGGTCATTTAAGACCCAACCGGTCAGGCCTAAATCCCAGGCGAGTTGATAGACAAAGGGGCGAAAGCCGACCCCTTGTACCTGACCGCGCACGCGATATTGAATTCGTTTAAGATTGGGCTGCATCAACACCGGCTTTGATCCAGTCATACCATTGATCCAGCCCATCCCCGTTTTTGGAGGATAATTGGAAAATTTTCAGGTCGGGGTTGACGCGTCGCGCGTACTCAAGGCAGGCCGCTACATCAAAATCAAGATAAGGCAGCAGGTCGGTTTTGGTCAGGATCATAATATCGGCGGCGGCAAACATATCGGGATATTTGATCGGTTTATCTTCGCCTTCTGTCACTGACAGGATGGCTATTTTATGGGCTTCTCCCAAATCAAAACCGGCAGGACAAACAAGATTGCCGACATTTTCAATAAACAAGACACCTTTTTTCGGCATATCCAGACGGGATCTGGCTTGGGCAACCATGTCAGCATCCAGATGGCAACCTTTGCCCGTATTGACCTGTAAGGCTGGAACGCCGGTTTCACGGATACGATCAGCATCATTTGCGGTTTGCTGATCTCCTTCAATGACGGCAATGGGCAATTGATCTTTTAAATCCGTCAAGGTACGGGTCAACAGGGTGGTTTTACCCGATCCCGGTGAGGAAACGAGATTAAGAACGAAAATACCATCTTCCTTGAAATGGACGCGGTTGTGGGCAGCGATATGGTCGTTTTTACTCAGGATATCCTGCTCAATAGAAATCAGGCGTTTGGTTTCCATACCGGGGACAGATACGCCTGCTTCGTTTTCGCCGAAATGCATATCGTGGGGGTGATGGTGGTGGTCATGGTCATGTGAATGATCGTGATGGTGATGGTCGCACCCACATCCTTCGTCATGGCTGTGGCTGTGATCGTGTTTATGAGCGCCTTCGATTTTGGCGGTGCCGCATCCGCAAACTGTACACATTTATTCGACCTCCAGTTCTTTGACCCGCATTTCATCTCCCCCCGATATATGGAGCTTATAACTGCCACATTTGGGACATTGGGCAATGCGCGAGGCAATTTCCAATTCTTCGGCGCAGTCCACACAAATGGCTTGGCCCGGTGTTTCAACGATTTCAAGTTTGGCCCCGTCAGCGATCGTGCCTTTCATAACGGCATCAAAGCAAAAGGCCATAGCCTCAGGCTCCACATGGGAAAGCTGCCCGATTTCCAACCAGACTGTCTTGACTTTGGCAAACCCGTTTGTTTTTGCATAGTCTTCCAGAATATTCAGCACACCCTGTGTCAGCGACATTTCATGCATGTTAATTTTGTTCCTCAATCTCTACCCGGCAGGCAACACAGGGGTCCAATGCAAGGACGCTGATTTGTGCGATTTGTTTGAGCTTGTCTTCACTTGCGGCCTTTATCCCGATCAAGGCTTGTTTTAAAATTCCATTGGGGTGGAAATTCCATTCGGTCGGGGCAAGGATACGGTAGCGTGCAATTGTGTCATTTTGCGGATTAATCCAGACCCGGTGGCTAAGTTGTCCGCGTACGGCTTCGATTTGTGCATATCCTTTATAGGTGGCCTTGGTATGATAAAGGTCATTGCCCTGTTTCAACCCGCTGATATTTTTTTCAAAGTCTTCGATCATAACGGCAAGGTCGATTAATTTCGCACAAAAATAGGAAAGCGCACGATGGTCAAACTGACGCAAAAACGGGTGGCTGAGGTGGCGCATCAAGGCTCCGGTCTGACAGGGCTGTCCATCCCAAGTGGGGTAGGTGATGAATTGATCGGCATTTTCTGCGTCCATATGCAGGGCGATTTCTTCGGGGGCGAAATCCATCAATCCTTGGGTGATGGGCCAGATGATGTCGGATAAACCTTCTTGTTGCCAGTGTTTTAAACAACGTGCCGGCAGGCTGTCGGTTGTGCTAATCCAGTTCTCCAAAGCTTCCTTGTTTGGCATGTCTGCAAATTCACGTGGCGTGATTTGGAAGATTTCTGACTGCATAATTGTTTGTAAGCGGGAAAACTCACTGCTGAGTTTTGTCATGTCAGGGGCCAGTGTGCCGCCGCCGATTTTGTCATGCCCACTTTCTGTAAAAATCAGGTTTTTAAAAGAGGCGAGGGTTTGGCGGATATCGCGGATTTGTTCAATGTTTTTATCCTGTCCGGCCAATTCGGCCCAATCGATTAAAAGGCGGGTGGTATGTTCCGCGATCCCTTCCGCCAATAGCAGGAGGTGGCGTGCCGTTTTATGTGCGGGACTGGGGATATAACCCAAGGCCTGTTCCATCGCGTTGAGGGCAGCTTGATGCTGTGCGGTGCCACATAGGCTGAACAGCAAGGGAACGAAAGCGCAAGCTTCTTGCGGAGATTTCCCTTCCAGTATCCGGGCCGCCATTGTGGTCCGATTGGAGGCAATGTGAACATCCTCAACCCGGTTTTGCTGTGTGATCAGTTTCAGAACAATATGGTCTGCACCCACATTCATTTGCTTCTTTACCCCTTGTCATGCCTTCAGTCATAGACAGCAAAAGGCGTGCCATCTTTATTTCATACTTAAGTCTAGGCTTTGCAAGGTTTTGATCGGGGTGTTGAAGATGTATGTGGAAGGGAAGAGTCCGGTATATGGAAACCATTCTTCCACTTTAATGGACGGTACAGGCCATGCAAGGGTCGAACGAACGCACAATATGTTGCACGGAAACCGGATCGTCTTCCCCGGATAGGATGGGTGCACCTTCCAAGGCGCTTTCCAGTGGACCGGGTTGCCCGGCTTGATCACGGGGGGAGAAGTTCCATGTGGTTGGGGCAATGATTTGATAGTTGGTGATCTTGTTATTTTCAACGCTGATCCAGTGGCCCAATGTCCCGCGTGCCGCTTCGATAAAGGCGAAAGCATGTCCGTTCTGTGCCGGGGTAAAGGGCGTATAGAAGGGGGCGGTTGGATCGATTTGATCAATCCAGTTTTCCATCGCATCAACCAAAAAGGCCATTTCCCATGCGCGGGCAAAAATGCGGCTTTTTACCGTACTGCCTTCCTGCACATAAAGATCACAAAACAGAGGATGGCCATTGATGACGTGACGGGCCAAAGCACCGACCTCGCAGCGGTCTGACCCTAAACGCGGGGCTTTGCACCAGCTATAGGCGTTGTTTTGATCAAGGTCCGGGTCATTTTTGGCATTTTGCGGGAATTGCACGGTCGCGCCTGCCATAAAACTGTGGGAAATATCTTCATTGATTTTATCGACGGGCAAGGGGGCGAAATGTTGGTCTTTGAAAATTCCCTGTTTAAACAATTCTTTGTTTTCAAGAGGCAACCCACCACCTGCCAACAAGACCGATTGGCTTTTGCCCATTTCATGAAAGGATAAGGCTTCAGATAAATGTATGAAAAAGCCAAGGTCGCCCCGACCTTCTTTGGCCCAGGTGTGAAGGTCTGATTTGGATTTCAGGGCAAGCATGTCGTTGAGGGGGCAACCAAACAAGGTTGTTTCCAGAAAACGACGCATGCCAGTCAGGATGGTTTTAAGTTTTCGTTTTTGCGCGGCATGGACGGTCGATGTGGTGCCGCTGGGGCGCAAGGCAAGGGTATGGGGCCATTTGCCGGCCAATTCGCCCATCATGTGCAAAAAACGGTTCCGTGCGTCCAAGACTTCTGCTTGTGCGTTTCCGCGTTGTGCCTGAAACCGCAGCGCATTGTTGTGCCAGCGGCGGTTTGCATAAATATCGCGGGCAAAATCGGGCATAAAAAACAAATAAAAGTGCGTCAGATGATTGGATAGCATTTCACAGGCCAAGACCAGATTGGTGACCAGTTGCCCGTTTTTAGGGGGGCTAACGTCTGATAATTTCGCCAATGCTTGCGCAGCAGCAACGGATTGAGACACCGAACAAATACCGCAAATACGCGGTACTATCGTCAGGGCATCCATCGGGACACGATCCAGCAGGATGGTTTCCATGCCACGATACATCGGTGAATTGACCTGTGCGTCCACAACGCTGGGTCCGTTGCGGTTCAGGTCGATTTCCAAATGGCCTTCGACGCGGGAAAAAGGGCCGATGATCTTGCGTGACATAAGTATGCTCTTTGGTTTTAATTCGTGGCTTTTTTTCGGGTCGGTTGATGGACGATTTTATCGGAATGGGCATTTTCACGTACCCGTTGCGGTGTTGCGGATTTCGAAAGGGCTGCCAGTGCGACAAACCATGCCTTTGGCATATCACTGGGCAAGCCAACCGGAATACCGGCAATTTTGGCGGTTTCCAAAAAGGGTGAACCCGGATCTTCAAACCCCGGCATGGTGCAGGCAATACAGGAATATCCCCCTTGCAGACAGGACCCGGACCCGTTCCACGGTCGGATATTACAATCGCCAAGGGCTTGGGTGCCTTTGCAGCCTAAATTTTCCATCAAGCATCCTTGATCGGAATCTTCTGCGGCGCTGGCTTTGAATTCATAATATTCGTTGCGCGGACAGCCGTGGTGGGCAAGGTGACCAAAATAAGCCAGTGGCCGTCCTTCCGGGTCAAAATCCTGCGCCGATAAGCTTTCATCGGCAAGACAGGATAAGGTTTCGACAATCCAGTCGGGGTGAGGGGCGCAACCGGGAATGTTAATCACCGGCAGACCGGAACCGGATCGATAATCTTCCCCCAAAAGTCCGCCGACCTGGTTGGATTGATATTGCAGGCCGGTGGCTTCCAGCCGTTCGTCCCCCGCCATTGGGATACCGCCGTATGCCGCACAGCTGCCAACTGCCACACAGTATTTTGCCTTGTGGGCCAATTCGATCAACCAGGTGATCATGGGTTTTTCCGACCCGCCCATCATTTGATAACGACCGGTTCCGTTGGGGCCAAGCAAGGGCGTGCCTTCCACAATCAACAAATCCAGTTTGGTTTTGCCGGAAACAATGTCAATCATCAGGTCAATGACGGGGCGCCCGGAGGTTTCGCTCAGTGTCGGATGCCATAAAAAATGAAGGCCCGCGCTGTCGAATGCGTCCAGCAGGTTGGTTCCTTCATAGCCCAGTAAGGACATGGAACACCCCCCGCAAGCACCGCATTGAAGCCAGAGCGCATTTGTGTGTGACATGGTGACCTAAATCAACTTTGTTACCCGATAGTCGTGGTATCTTACTTCAGACATAGAGAAAATGTCTATGTGTCTCTTCAAACGGGGAGGACGTGATGAGGTATCTCAGTGCAGACAGCGTCTTTTATATCATTATGAAAGCACGCGAATTCGATGTGAAGGTTGAACCGGAAGGCCGTGATCGGGAGTCCGATGCAGTTGATGACGGTTGTGTGGAAATCTTGCAAGATTATGCTGATGATGCAACCGAGGCCGAACTGCATGAAGCCTTGGCAAATCTGAATGCCGATCAGTTACATGAACTGGTCGCACTCACATGGTTGGGGCGGGGCAGTTATTCCAAGGATGAATTTGGGGAGGCTTACGCGCAAGCTGTTGAAGCTGACCCGAGCGCCAAAAGCACGCCGCAATATTTAATGGGGACGCCTTTGTTATCGGACTATTTGGAAGAAGGTCTGTCCGAAATGGGTGTCTCTATCGAAGAATTTGAAATCGGGCGATTATAGCCCCCTACGATTAAGCAGGGGACTATATCGTTCTTATGCAGATTTCACGCCTTTTAGGAAGTCTTCAACGATTGAACGTAGGGATGTGGACTGGTCGTTCAATTGTGAGGAGGCATGCAAGACTTCTTTGGACGCGGCCCCCGTATCGTTAGCGGCATCATTAACATGCAAAATGTTTTGATTGACTTCCTGCGTACCGTGGGAGGCTTGTTCGATATTGCGCGCAATCTCGGATGTCGCGGCATCCTGTTCTTCAACAGCGGCGGCAACGGCGGCAGCAATTTCATTCATCTCGGTGATGATATGGTTGATTTCTGAAATGGCTTCAACCGTATCGCGGCTGACTTTTTGGATGGCACTGACGTGTGCGGCGATTTCTTCGGTTGCTCGTCCTGTTTGGGTTGCAAGGGTTTTGACTTCAGAAGCGACAACCGCAAACCCTTTGCCCGCTTCACCGGCGCGGGCGGCTTCGATGGTTGCGTTTAAGGCCAGCATATTGGTTTGATCTGCAATATCGCCAATCAGTTGGGAGGCCTCTGAAATGCGGTTGGCTGTTTCTGACAAGGTGCGAACAGTGCCTTGGCTTTCCGTTACTTTATGGGCGGCCTGTTGTGCAATCTGTGAAGATTGTGCAACTTGTTTGCCGACTTCGTGAATGGAGGCTGTCAGTTCTTCAGAAGCGGCTGCGACGGTTTCCACATTGGTTGCCGTTTGTTGAGAGGCACTAGCAACAGCGGAGGCTTGTGTGCTGGTTTGTGTGGCCGTGGCACTCATACCATTGGCGGTCATATCAAGTTGCTGTGCAGCGGATGCGACTTGCTGAAGGGCGATATTGACGCCCATGTCAAATTCGCTGGCAAGTTTTTGGATTGTACGTGCGCGTTGGCGTTGGGCCTCTTCTTCTTCACGTTGATGAGCGGCGAGTTGTTCATTCTCAATCATTTGGGCGCGGAAATATTCAACATTGTGAGCCATCTCCCCGACTTCATCGCGACGCCCCTGTAGAGGAGTAACTTCTTCCGTATGACCTTCTGCCAAGCGTTTCATTGCCAGAGATAATTGATCTACACTGTTGCTAATGTCTCTGGAAACCATAAAAGCACCCAGTGCAATGACGAGTGTTGCAACAAGAAAGATAAGGGCCTCTTGGGTGGCTTCTGCCCAGAAGGTTGCTTGAACTTCATCTAGATAAACACCCGTTCCGATCACCCATCCCCAAGGTTCAAACAGTTTGACGTAGGAGATTTTATCCACGGGGTCTTTAAATCCGGGTTTGGCCCAACGATATTCGACGCTGCCTTCCTTGGATGATTTCGCAACCTTCACAATATCCTGAAACAGCATTTTCCCATCAGGGTCTTTAAAGCCACTGACGTCCTGCCCGTTTAATTTTGGATCGGTTGGATGGACGACCATGACATGCTGTAAATCGTTGATCCAGATGTAATCTTCTTCCCCATAACGAATGGCGTTGATGGCATGGGTGGCTTCATCTTTAGCTGTCTCCAACGAAATCTCATTGGCGTTGACGCGTTTTTGTAACCCCTCAAGCAAGGTGTAAGTTGCTTCGACCATACTTTTGGCCTGTCGTTCGCGTTCTGCCAAAAGATTACCGTTTAGGGCTGTCAGGCCAAAGACGGTGATTAAGATTAAGCCGGATAAGGATATAGCCATTATCACGCCCAGCTTGCGGCCTAAGCGAATATTTCCAAGTTTCATAGCTTGGCACCTCTGCAACTGATTAAATTTAGGGGGTAGGTTATTTTTTCTTTTTTCAGTCTTAAATTGTAGGCAGGAAAGATTGATTTTTCAATCTCTCAGAGTGAAAAAAATAATAAAAACAAAGATTTATATAAATGTTTAGGATAAGTTTGAGCTGACAATAAACGTAGTTGGTTTATTGGCGTAAAATCCAGCTATCCGGGATGCCGCGCGACTTGGCTTGATCTCGTGCAGTTTCGGCCTCAAGTTGGCTCATGGGGCCGGCCAGCACACGTTGATATGTTGATCCGTTGATATCAATGGCTTTCATAAAGGCGTTATCCATGCCTGCCAGCGCAATTCGGTCTTGTGCATAAACAGGTTCCGAAAAACTACCTAAAACCACATAATATCCCGTTGCATCATTGGCTGCCGGTCCCAGCTCAATCGGGCCTGTGGGACCCGTTTCCGGGGCCAGTTCCGGGCTGTAAGGGGCACCGTGTGCGGCTTCAAAGGCCGCCATGTCATTATAAGCTGAGCTATCGTTTGCCAATTGCATCGGGGCCATATCATCGTATGAGGCTTGCAATAGGTCGGGTGAGGAGGGGCTTAGCGTATCCTGTGGGGCGGGAATAGCTTCCCCATCCAGCAGTTTTTGCAAGAGGTGTGTGTCATCCGCGACAGCAGGCTGCAATTTACCTTCCACAACCAATTGCGCAATGGAGGTCTGGTTTAACTGTCCTGTTGCCAATAATAACTGATAGTTTGCCAAACGGTGTGTATAGTCTGACGAGGTGACGGCAATGCGGACATTCAGCAATTCCAGTGCTGTATCCAAGACGGTAATAATGGTTTCTTTGCCGCTGGCCATCATGTCATAACGCGCCTGAAAGGCTTCGTGTGCGATGGCCTCTGCATCCTGAAGGGTGCGAAAGCGTTGGCGCTGGGTTTCAATGGTGGAAAAGGCGTTGCGGACCTGTTCCTCGATTTCCATATGTTTGCTGCGCAAATCCATCATCGCGGCATTATGGCGCAGGGCCGCGGCATGGGTTTGAGATTTCACCCGTCCGCCATCAAATAAGTTCCAGTTCAGTTTTAGAAGCAAGGTTGCTTCATTTTCAGAACCATCGACACCATCCACATTATATTTTGCATCGCCTGCGGCCTCAAGGTCTACACGGGGATAAAGCGCAGATTCAACCGACCCCACCCGTGCAGAAGAGGCTTCCGTCAACAAAGCGGCACTTTGCAGAACCGGATTGTGTTTACGTGCGAGGCGAATGGCTTCTTCAAGGCTTTCCGGCACCACTTCGGATGGGGTCAAAGGATCCAGCATTTTTTCCGCAGGTGGGACACGTTGAAACAGGTGATAATATCGGTTTTGGCCTTGGCGTTGTGCCCCCTGATAGGCAGCTAGGGCTTCATGTGCCTGTGCGAGACGGGCGCGTGCCTGTAACAAATCGGCATGTGACATACGCCCGACATTGGATTCAGACTCGATAAATGTTTTGATCTGTTCAACCAACTTCACGTTGGTTTGTGAAATTTCAACCAGCTTGTTTTGCAAAACCAAATTCAGGTATGCCTGTATCCCCTGAAATAAGATGCGTTGGCGGGTGTTGTCCAAGTCGACTGTGTTGCTTTTATGGTTGATTTCGGCAGACTGTTGTTCAAAGGCGCTATATTGTCCATCAAACAAGTTATAGGTTGCCGTCACGTTGGCACGGGTGCGAAAATCGTCATTGCCCGGTTGGTCGGTATGTTGATATCCGGCATCGCCACTGACAGCCAGGACAGGGGCAGACAGGGCATAGGCCGCTTTGATGTCTTCGCGTGCGGCATCAGTGAGAGAGGCTTTGGACTGAATGGCAGGATAGTTTTCCAGCAGATATTGCAGCTCACTCGCCAACGGGTTTGCCTGTAGTTCGGTACTGAACCCGATTGCGCTTAACATGACCAATGCACTGGTGGTGTTGCGCCAAAACTTTTTAAGACCCGGTCCCATATTTTGCCCTTATGGATGATTCAGATTCCCAATTGAACCCAAATTAAACCACAAGGTTTAAAATACCCTTAACATCAACGTTCACGAAAGGCCTCATCTTTCAACCGTAATAAGGGTCGGAGGAAGAAATCCAAAACACTACGTTTGCCGGTCACAATATCAACCTGTGTTTCCATGCCGGTTGTAATGGGCAGGTATAATTTTTGACCATCGCCCAAATGCGTGCGTTCGGTTGCGATAATCACACGATAAAAGGGAAGACCGTTTTCGGTTTTATCTGTATCCGGGGCAATCTGGATCACCCGACCGGGCAAAGCCCCATAACGCACAAAATCATAGGCAGATACTTTTATGTTGGCGGGCAGGCCGACTTGGACGTACCCCCGGTCTGTTGGACTGAGGCGGGCTTCAATCACAAGGCTGTCGCGCAAGGGAACCAGTTCCATGATGGGTTCGCCGGGGCGCACAACTGCACCCGTATTGGTGTATTTCAGGTTCTTGACGGTGCCGTCGATGGGGGCGCGAATGATCGTGCGTTTTTCTTGTTCTGTCGCTTCGCCAAGGACTTTTTCAATCAGGGAAATTTCGCGCGAAACTTTGCTGAGTTCTTCGGAAGCCTTGCGTCGGTATTTCAGGCGGGTTTCGCTTAAACGCGCGCGGGCTTCTTCGATATCGGCACGGGCCGCGGGGATTTCAGCATCAATGGTGCGGATTTCACCCAACAGGCTTTCAACTTGGGAACTGAGGCTCAGATACTCCGCGCGCATGCCCATCCCTTTGTTCATGGCATCTTCGGCGAGACTTTGACTTTCCCGTGTGATGGCCAGTTTATTGGTTGCAGCGGCCCGTTTGGTGCGAAAGGATTCAATCGCCAGTTCTTTTTGTTTGATTTGTTTGCGAATAACGCTGAGTTGACCGGAAAGTTCAGATCGTTTGGCCTCAAAAGTGTTTTGTTCACGCCGCACGGTTTGCGGGCGCCGCTCAGCAAGTTCAGCCGGAAAGGAAATTGCATTTTCATCTGCACTTTCCGCCATGAGACGGGCTTCCAGAAGGCGTAAACCTTCCAGCTCTGTCAATAATTCCTGCCGGTTCAGTTTCCCAACACCAAGGGTCAGTACCATCAAGGGAGCACCTTTTTTAACGGCGCTGCCTTCACGGATATTCAATTCCTTGATAATGCCACCTTCCAGATGTTGTACGGTCTTGACTTTGCTTTGCGGGACGACCTTGCCCGGTGCGATAGCCACTTCGTCGATAATGGTCGTGTTCATCCAGTACCCAAGGCCAATCAGCAAGATCAGGATGAAACGGGACGGATACAACCAAGGTGATTTTTTACGTTTGGTGATGATATCGTTCAGACGGCTCATGGGCGTGCTCCTCTCAGGCGGGAGAGAACGTCGCGGGCCTTGCCGCCAGCGCGAATTTGCCCACGTTCCAGAACCATGATGCTGTCGGCGGCTTCTAACAATGTCATGCTATGGGTTACCATAATAACGGTGCGCGATTTAGACAATTCTTTCAAAAGGCGGGCCAGTGTCATTTCCGCATTGGTGTCCAGATTATTTGAGGGTTCATCCAGCAATAGAACAACCGGGTCATTGACCAATGTGCGTGCCAGGGCAAGGCGTTGTCGCAAACCACCAGACAGATTTTCCCCATGTTCGCCGACCTGCGTGGAATAGCCGTTTTTCATGGCCATGATCTCATCATGCAAGCCAATGGTTTTTGTGGCTTTCGCGATGGTTTCGTCACTGGGGACTGTAATTCCCATCGATAGGTTGTCTTTGATCGTGCCGCTGAGCAGGCGGGTATCCTGTGGCAGATAGCCAAACCAGTTGAGTTTTTCGGCTTCGCTAAACTGGACCATATCGCCTTCGTCCAGCAAAATACGACCAGCTTGCGGGGCATATAAACCACGCATCAGTTTTAACAACGTGCTTTTCCCACTGCCGTTTGGGCCGACAATCGCGTGTAATCCGCTGGCACCAAGGCTGGCCGTAACCCCTTTCAGAACCGGGGCATTTTCCTGATCGCCAAAACTGTAGGAAACGCCTTCCAGTATCATTTTCCCTTGCGGACGTGGCAGGTCTAATGTGGCGTTTTGGCTATCTTCGGGGTAATCCAGTACTTTTTTAACACGTTGAAAAGATTGCCGCGCCGCGCTGAGTGCCTTCCATTGCAAGACGAGTTGATTAAGGGGTTGCAAGATGCGTGAAACCAGCATATTGGCGGCAATCAAGGCCCCGACGGTTAGTTCTTGATTGATAATGGCAATGGCCCCAAACCCGGTTAAGGTCACGGTAGAAGACAGCAGTAATGTTTTAGCCAGATTATGATAACGATCAGCCCGTGCGGCCTTTTGAATGGAGCTGTCAATGGTACGGGCTTGTCGCTCTTCCCAGATGGTCCCCAGATAAGACCCAAGCCCAAGAGCCTTGACCGTGGTACGATTGGCAATCATTTCAGAGACAAGAGCATCCCGGCGCATGGTTGCGCTGCGTTCTTCAGTCGTGGAACTGCGCGCTGAGAGGCTGGAAATAAAGGCCAGCAGAATGAACAGAGGAACAATAATGAATAAGGCCCATGCCAATGGCTTGGCAAGGGCGACAATCAGGATAATCCCGATCACGCTGAAAGGTAAATCAGCCAGCAGAATTGCGGCAATACCGGACAGGGCCGTTCGTATATTGTCGACATCGTGAAAAAGCGATTGCCAAAAGGCGCTGGGGCGATGTTCCAGAATACGCAAAGGAATACGGGTGAATTTTTCAAACAGGCGTTTGGCAAGGGTGGCATCAATACGCATGGCCGCATGTTGCAACAAGCCGGAACGGGCTTGGCGCAAGACAAAATCAAAAATGATGACCCCAGCCATCCCGATGACGAGGCCTTGCAAGGTGGAAAGGCCCGCTTGGGCAATCACACGGTCATAGACCTGCAATACAAAAACGGGAATGGCAAAGGCCAATATATTGATGACGAGGGTTGCGGCGAAGGTCTCGCCTAACAAGGGGAAAAGGGGGGCGAAGATACTGCGAAACAGCCCTTTTTCACCGTCTTGTTCCATGTGCTTTTATCCTTGATGTTCACTTGTTGCAACTTGCAATAACTGGCAGAAAAGAATTTAAAATCGGTTAATCAGGAGGTGCGGCGTTCCAATAAGGTGATAATTGGCAATCTTCACATAACCGATAATTGATAGATGTGGAGGGAAAGGATATACTTGCCGTCTATTGCTTGTGAAAAAAATCCACGGGCAACACCGAGATAGGATAGGCCATGCCTGAAGAGATATTATTTGATCTGAATGCATTTGGGGAAAAAGGCGTGCAACTGGCGCAGCTTGCCGGGGCCAGTGAGCCCGCGGGACAAATAGAAACCCTGAACGGCAGCCTGAGTGTACGTCGCATGGACGGGGAAATCGTCAGCTTGTCGGAAGGCGACAGTGTTTTTATGGGCGATACGCTGGAAGTTTCCGATGGTGGTAGTGTTGGTCTTATTTTTGCCGATGATACCACTGTTGCCTTGGGCGGTGGCGCCCAATTGATAATTGACGAAATGGTCTATGATCCGGTCGGGGAAAGCGGTTCAATGGCCCTGAGTATCGCCGATGGGGTTTTCTCGTTTGTCAGTGGTCAAATCGCCAAAACACAGGATGACGCGATGGTTTTAAACACACCTGTGGCGACTATTGGTATTCGAGGGACCAAAGGCGCAGGCGTGGCCGCACCTGAAGGGCAGGAAAACCAGATTACCCTGATGCCCGAGGCAGATGGTCAAATTGGCGAAATTGTGGTGCGTAATGAAGGGGGCGTTCAGGTGTTGAACCAACCCGGTCAGTCCATTGCGATGACCAGTGGGTTTGCCCCGCCACCGCCACCGATTGTGTTGAATATGGCACAAATTGAACGGATGTATGGTACGGCCTTGTCCGTTATGCCGCCCCCGCCGCATAGAGGGCGTGAAGGAAAAGGCGACAAAGACACTGGCGAGGACGCTGACGGCGAAGAGGTCAAAGCAGACGGAGACCCCCAACAAGACGGTGGCGAAGACCCCGGTGAGCAAGAGGATGGAAATGGCGAAGACCTTGCCCCGCAGGACGACAAGGTTGATGTTTTTTCCAATATGGATGAACTGATTGTGGGTGAAGAGGGCGACTTTGACCTGATCGGTGGTGATGAGGGGGATATCTTTGGACCTGCGGATAATACAGGTGATATTGGTGTTGAACCGACAGATCCTTTCAATATTCTAAGCGCGTCCCTTGATCCGGTTGTGCCGCAAACAACGACAGATACAACCAATCCTAAAACAACGACCACACCCACAAATACAACATCATTAAATGAGGTTTCCGGCACCAGTGCGCCAGAACAGGTTGTCGGCACGGACAGTGCGGATTCAATACTGGCCGGGGACGGTAACGATTGGATCGTCGGGGAACAAGGGAATGATACCATTTTGGGGGAAGGCGGCGACGATATCATTTATGGCGATGGTCCCATTATCGGGCGGGTTTCCACAAATGATCAAGGTCAGGAAATAACCAGCGGCGGTGATATGGATATCGGAAATTACCGGATCACCAGTAATAATGAAGACCAGATTGCCTATACGACGATTGAAGCACTGGATGCAAACGACACCAATGGATATGGCGATGTCTATGTACGCGATTTGAATAAAGTCGGTGATGCCGGTGGTTCGTACACATTGGTGTCCAAAAAAGCAGACGGGACGACCTCAACCACAGGCGGGTCATATAATGCGCAAATGTCCGGGGACGGGCGCTATGTGTTTTTTACCAGCAATGCAACCGATTTGGTGGTTTCATCCAGTGACACCAACGCACAGATTTATCGTTACGAGATTGCCACCGAAACATTGGTGAAAGTGTCGGTTGATGAGGATGGTGTAACCGAAGCAAGTAGTTGGGTGGACCAATATTCTGTTTCCGACGACGGCAATCTGGTTGCTTTTTCGACAGCGGCGACAAACCTTGACCCCAATGATGCAACTGGCGGTATCGACGTCTATTTAAAGAACCTGACGACGGGGACCTTGACCCTTGTTAGTAAGGAAACAGGCGGCAGTGCAGATGGCACCCTTGATTCTTTTCAGCCGACAATTACCGGGGACGGACAATATGTGATTTATTCCAGCTGGGCCGATGAACTGGTCGCCAGTGACGGGAATGGCAATCAAGATATCTTTATTTATAAAATTTCAGATGGTACCACGACGCGCGCCTCGCTCAGTACAGGCGGTGGCGAGGCCACAGGCGGGAATTCCTATGAACCGGGAGTGTCTTCTGATGGGCGTTTTATTGTTTTCCAAAGTGATGCGACAAATCTGGACGGGGGCGCGGATAGCGGCGCGTTCAGCGATGTATTTTTACGTGATACATTGAGCGATACAACGGTGAAAGTGACCGAAAAAGCAGGCGGTGGTGAGTCCGACAATGGCAGTTATTCCCCATCGGTATCCGATGATGGTCGCTATGTTGTCTTTCATTCCAACGCAACGGACCTGTTAGGCTTTAGTGATCCGGACGGGATAAATGGCGATATCTTTATTAAGGACATGCTGACAGGGGATGTGCGTTCAGTTAGCAAAGCTTTGGGCAGTGATCCAACGGGGGTTGATACGCATAATGCGCATATTTCTGGGGATGGGAAAATGATTATGTTTATCTCTGGCGACACAGGGTTACTGAATACTAAGACGAGTTCAATGCATGATGTCTTTATTGCGTCCAATCCGTTTTTAACAGACAGCAATGGCGGGGCGGATTTGATTGATGGCGGGGCCGGAAACGATACCATTTGGGGTGGTGCGGGTGCAGATACCCTGACAGGCGGGGCTGGCAACGATATTTTCTATTTCCGTTTTGGGGATGGAGATGATGTCATTACTGATTTTACCAGTGGAGAGGACAGAATCGCCTTGGATACCGCAACATTTCAGATTGCTCCGGGTACCATGACTTTTGAACAAATTACAGGCACCTATGACGGGACAAATGCGGCCAGCGGTGCCAATGTGGTGGTTGATGACACAGGTAATCTGTATGTTGACACCAATGGCACCGCCAGTGGCGGCTATTCTGTTGTTGCCAATATCGGTGCCGGGACAGCCATCAACGCCAGCGATATTGACGAGGCAAATTAGTTTAAAGTTTGGACCATTGGGTCAAGACGCGTGCCATTGCCCCGGTCAGTTTATCCAGTTCATCATCACTGATGGTAAAGGCGGGTGTCATATAGATGATGTCACGAAACGGGCGTAACCATACGCCTTCTTCGATGAAGCGTTCTTTCAACCAATTGCTATCCTTGATATCCCAGACTTGAACAACCCCGATTGCACCCAGAATGCGAATGTCACGTACCCCCTTGATAGACTGCATGGGGGTAAGGGCATTGCGCAGTTTGCGATTGATATGTTGCACCTGTTCGAGACGGGGTTCCTGATCGAACAAGTCCAAACTTGCATTGGCGGCGGCACAGGCCAGCGGATTGGCCATATAGGTGGGACCGTGTTGTAAAGCATCATCAAAGCTGTCACTGAGGAAAGCTTCGAAAATATGATCGCGGGCAACCGCACAAGCCAGTGGTAACATACCGGCGCTTAAGGCTTTGGACAGGCAAATGATATCGGGCACAATGTCAGCCTGATCGATGGCAAACATGGTGCCAGTGCGTCCGAACCCTGTAAAAATTTCATCAACGATAAACAAAATGTCGTGCTTTCGCGCTGTTTCGCACATGTTTTTCAAGACATCCGGGCTGAACATTTTCATACCACCTGCACCTTGAACCAATGGTTCGGTGATGACAGCGGCAATCTCGCCTTTGTGTTTGGCAAGAAAGGCATCGAATTCTTGAAGCTGATTTTGGCTGCGCGGTACATCGACGACAAACTGGTCGAATAAAACATCGTTAAAGACGTGATGCATACCTTCTTCCGGGTCGGCAATGGACATGCAACCCAATGTGTCTCCGTGATATCCGTCTTTGAAAGAGACGAACTTGGAGCGTCCCTTTTGCCCTTTATTAATCCAGTATTGAATGGACATTTTCATGGCGACTTCAACCGAAACAGAACCGGAGTCGACATAAAAGACACGGTTTAAATCACCGGGTAGCATATCGGACAGACGTTTTGCCAGTTTTAACGCCGGTTCGTGGTTGAGGCCGCCAAACATCACATGGGGCATGACATCAACCTGATCCTTGATCGCTTGTGACACATGGGGATGGTTATACCCATGACAAGCCGTCCACCACGAGGCGATACCGTCCACCAGTTCACGCCCGTCTTCAAGGGTAATGGTGCAGCCTTGTGTGGATTTTGCCGCCAAGGGGGGCAAGGCCGTTTTCATTTGACTGTATGGAAGCCAAATGTGAGGAAAACCGTCGGTGAACCATTTGGGCTGTGTCATTTTAATGCGCGTCCTGTTTTCGAAGGAATGTGAAAAGCCTATGATGTTGGTAACGTAAACAAGTGGTGTGATGCAAGGTCTGTGTTTTTACAGAAGAAACCCCGCGCAGACAGGCGGGGTTTTGATTTGCAAAAGATATTTACGATCCATTTGTTATAGGTGGTGATCTTGATCCAGTGCTTCGGGATACTCATTGGCGAAGGATTTTTGTGCATCGTTTAAGGCTGTGGTCAGGGCTGTTAGAATTTCGTCACTGGAAACATTTCGTCCGGCAAGAGATAGATCGGAAATGACTTTTTCGATTAAGTTACCATCACCGGCTTCTTCCAAATCAAGTTGTGCGGCTTCAATGGCATAGTTTTGAGCTTCTTCGCCTTGCAGGCCTAATTTTTCGGCAACCCATGTGCCAAAAAGGCGGTCACGTCTTGCACGGATTTTAAAATTTTGTTCTTCATCCAATTTATACTGGGCTTCAAATGCCTGTTCACGTTCCCGGATTGTGCGTGCAATGTCACTCATTGATATTCCCCATTTCATATTGTGATTATAGTCTTATAAAAAATATATGCATTTCGCTGGTCAAGACAAGGGACTATGCGATAATGAAAGGCAAATTAAACGAAAAGATTGAATGACATGTGTACTGTTGTCCTGTTACGCCGCCCCGACCATGACTGGCCCCTTTTATTGGGGGCAAACCGGGATGAAATGAAAGATCGTCCGTGGTCGCCACCGGATCGTCATTGGCCGGAATATCCCCACGTCATTGCGGGGTGTGATGAACTGGCGGGCGGAACCTGGATGGGCATCAACGATGATGGGGTCGTGGCCTGTGTCTTGAACCGGGTGGGGACATTGGGCGCCCATCCTGATTTTCGATCCCGTGGGGAATTGCCGTTGGAAGCCCTGGATCATGCCGAAGCCGATTTAGCGGCAGAATCACTGGAAGATTTAAACCCCGAAGCCTATCGCCCATTCAATATGCTTATTGCGGACCATGAAAGCGCATGGTGGATTAAAAATGATGGTTTGCAAATTCAGACCGATCAAATCCCGGATGGTTTGTCGATGTTGTCGGCACATGATTTAAACGATACCAAACATTCAGACCGTTTGAAGCTGCATCTGCCACGGTTTCGAAGCGCCCCGGCCCCTGAGCCGGAAAATGATGACTGGATGGCGTGGCAAGCCCTGTTAGGCAGCCGTAAAAGTTTGGAAAATCCGCGCAGCGCGATGCAAATTGAAACGGATTTTGGTTTTCAAACCGTTTCGTCTTCTTTGCTTGCTTTACCAAAACCGTGGCAGAAAGATCGTAAGCCCATTTGGAAGTTTTGCAGCGGCAAGCCATCGGAGATGGAGTTTATGACCGTGGATTTGGAAAAATAGCGTCTTAATCCAGATCCGCAATGCGCATGACATGAATTTCAAATGTTTGCCAAACATTGCCTTTGGTATAAGGGTCATCTGCCAGCCATTGATCAAGGGCTTCGCGGCTGTCAATTTCAACGTAAAGGCTGGAGCCGATCATTTGATCATGTTCATCCAGTATGGCCCCGCCGATTAACAGGGTGCCGTCGGCTTTTGCCTTGCGTGCACGTTCAAAATGGGCAGGACGGGCGGCAAGTCGACGATCCATTGCATCAGGGTCGGTGCCATCGTGTGCGATAATAAGAAATTGCATTAAGGGAATCCTTTTAAAGAAAATCTGGTTTTTATGATCATATACGATTAAATAGTTTCAATGGAAAGTTTTTCACCGACAACACGTGCCGCCTTTTGGATGGTCTTTTTTTGTTTCACGATGGCCTGCCTGTCCGGCATGATCCGCCATCTATCCGGTACGATACCTGCGTTGGAGATGGTTTTTTTCCGTAATTTTTTCGGTTGGCTGTTTATGTTGCCGTTGGTGGCACGTGCTGGTTTTTCCATTTTAAAGACAAAACGGATCAAGCTGCATGGTGTTCGTGCCTTATTGGGTACCGCAGCCATGTCGTGTTGGTTTATCGGCGTAACCCTGATCCCGTTATCGGAAGCCACGGCCCTTGGGTTTACCGTTCCTTTATTTACAACATTGGGGGCGGCGTTGATTTTGGGTGAAACGGTGCGTATCCATCGTTGGGTTGCGTTGATGATCGGCTTTTTGGGCGCCCTTGTGATTATTCGCCCGGGAATTGAACAAATTGAAATTGGGACGTTAATCGTTCTGGCCTCGGCTGTTTTTATTTCGTCTGCGGTTTTGATGGTCAAACATCTATCGTCTTCTGAACATCCTATGACCATTGTGTTTTATATGGGATTATTTATGTCGCCCTTGTCCCTGATCGGGGCTGTTGGCGTGTGGGTCTGGCCCGAACCGGAACATTACATATGGCTGGTTGGCATGGGGGTGTTTGCTTCAAGCGGGCAAATCGGTATGGCAAAGGCCATGAAGCTGGTAGATGCATCGGTTTCCATGCCCTTTAATTTCAGCCATATGATCTTTGCGTCTTTTATCGGCTTCTTCTTTTTTAATGAGGCCATAGATGTATGGGCATGGGTGGGCGCGGTGATTATTTTCACCTCAACCCTTTATATTGTGCGCAGGGAAGCCAAGTTGGCGAAACAGAAATCCCAACAGGTTTTGCCTGAAGTTTAGTTTGCTTCATCCAGTCCCGGGTCACCAATGTCATCGCTGAGGGCTTCGATGTCCTGTTCGGGGACGGTGGACATTTCCATGAAGTAAGCGAGGAACCACAGCAAGGCAACGCCCAGCAACCAAAAGAGAATTTGCCATGCCCAGATGGAAGGGATGCCGAAGGCCCAACCGTCCCGTCCCGCGTTTGGGGCACCGAAGATATCGTTCCCGACGACAACGCCGGGACCAATGGCAAAGAAAACCCAGATAAGTGTCAGCCCCCATGCCAGTGGGATCAAACGGCGTTTGTTTGGGGTCAAGGTGGCGTGCTCTTTTAAAAAACGGTGATAACTGGCCTTATGGCTATCTTCTGCTTCGTCTTGTGATCGAAGGGAAAGTGTGACACAGACAATCAGGTTTAAGGCAATGCCCCATCCCCCGCTGTGGATGGTCAGGGGCCAGCGTCCCCAGAAATCCAGACCAATGGCATGAAGTAGGGAGACACCGAGGTTATCGGTAAAGAAAACGCCGAGAAGACCCGCAATCAGCCCTGCGCTAATGCCGCGTGCGCTAAACCATTTAAACCAGCAAATCCCCAGCAATGCGGGCCACATTTGCAACCCGAAGGCCACCGCCATCCCGCCCAGCAAGACAAGGGTGTCTTTGTTCATTAAGGCGACAACGAGGGCGGCCAGCAAGATCAGAAGGACGCAGACGCGGGCAACAAATTTTTGGATACTGTGTCCGGCTTGGGGTTGAAGGCGATGTTTGTACACATCACGGGTGAGCATGGCCCCGGCGGTTGACATATAGGCCGCCCCGGCAGATTGCATCCCGGCAAGGGCACAGACACCAAGGAAGGCGACCAGCCAAGGCATCTGGTCCTGTACCATTGTCAGCAGATAAGGGACCAGGGTATCGGGAATATCCGAAATTTCCGGTGTTAAAATCCAGTCAATCGGCACGCCACTTCCGGCGAGTGACGGGGTTGCCCCCAGTAAATGCGTACTCATGCCCTGTGCGGTGGAGACAATAAACAGGATACCGCCCAAGATCAGGCCGGAAACCCAGACTTGTTGGGGGGCAAAAGGTTTGGGCGTATTGTTGCCAAAGCTCCACATCGAAAAGGCAGGGGAGGCCTGAACGCCAAGCATGGCCATCAAGAAGGTCAGGATCATCATTCCAGTCCAGGGACCACCGGTATCGGCGGTTTCAGAAACGCCGCTGACAGGTTGCATCATGCCGGGTACAGCAAGGTAGGAGTTATAATCACCGCCACCGGCCCCTTTGGTCGTTCCCCACAGGCCAAATTCGGAATTTCCCATACGTTCGAGGCTGGTGAGCAGATTATCCACCCCGCCAATGGCATAGATGGCAATGGCTCCGGTTAAGATGACGCCAACAGCCAACAAGATACATTGAATGCTGTCTGCATAAGCGACCGCGCGCATTCCCCCATAGACGACATAAAGAAAGACCGCAACAGCGAGTAATAACGTGCCAGCGGTCGTGCTGATCAAGCCATCGGATAAAACGTTGAACAGATATCCGGCAGCGCCCAATTGCACACCCATGAAAGGGACGGTGAACAGAACGGCAACCACAACGGTGAGAAAACGGATGCGATCACATTGATAATAATCGCTGAGCATTTCCCCCGGTGTGACATAGCCAAAACGTTTCCCCAACATCCATTGGCGTTTTAGAAAGACAATACCTGTCAGGGGAATGACGATGGTGAAAAATGAAATATAGGCATAGGGAAAACCGTCGCGATAAATCATCGCGGGATGACCAAGAAAGGTCCAGCCGGAAAAAGATATGGCGGTGGCTGCCAGTACAAAAACCCAAACCGGCAAACTGCGTCCGGCCAGAAAATAATCGCTTGCGGTGCGGGCCATGCGTGCGCCTCGGATCCCCAGATAGACGCAATAAGCCCAATATAATGCAACAAACGCAAGCAACCAAAGTAGCTTCTCGTTCAAACCCTTAATCTCCCTAGTCAAAGGGGCTTCATTCGTTTTTTATATAAGCCCCCAAGCGTGTGCCATTCGTTTTTTTATGATAAGGCACGCCCTGCGTGGCTTGATTGTTGCGCAATGTAAGACGGATTGCAACAAATCATATATAATGGGATGATACGCCCGCAATTTTATCCTATAAGGGGGCCGGGTAGGGAAGAAATGCGATCACAAAGCAAGATATTTGCCAGACGGGTGGAGGGGTTTATGCATCCCGCCAAGGTTTGCGTGCCGTTTGGTACAACGTGCGCCGATGCCATTGCACGTATGACGGAAGAAAAACAACCTTGTTGCATTGTCATTGATGGATACGGCAAAATTGCGGGTCTGGTGCGCACACAGGATATCCTTGAGAAAATTCTGTTTAAGCTTGGTCCGCAAACCTTGATCGAAGACGTGATGGACGATAAGGCCCTGACGGTTTTTGAAGGGGAATATCTGTATCACGCCATTGCGCGGATGCGCCGATGCCAAGTTGATGAAATTATTGTGGTTGATCAGGCCAAGCAACCGTTGGGCGTTATCGCCTATCGGGAAGCTGTTGAGGCAGCGGCCAGTCGTTTGATCCAACATATTGACCGTCTCGGTGGAGAAGGAAATTTAGATAGCCTGCGTGGTGTGAAGGCGGCGCAGGTGGAAATTGCACGGGATTTATTTGAAGATAATGTCTCAGCCGCCTATATCCAGCACCTGTTGTCCCATGTAAATAACGATATTGTTGCGCGTATTATCTCCATGAACCTCGCGCATATGGAGGCCGAAGGCTGGGGCACGCCACCCGTCGCGTTTTGCGTCATTGTTATGGGCTCCGGTGGACGGGGGGAAAACTATCTGTCACCGGATCAGGATAATGGTTTTATTCTGGATGATTACCCCGACGAAGACCACGGGCGGGTTGATCAGTTCTTTCGCGAACTGGCGGCTCGCATGTGCCACGATTTAAATGAAATCGGCTTTCCCTATTGCAAAGGGCATGTTATGGCGAGCAATCCGCTGTGGCGCAAAAGTTTGTCACAATGGGTGGAACAAGTACGGCTGTGGGGGCGTAAACGCAACGCTGCGGCCTTGCGTCTGGCAGATATTTTCTTTGATTTTCAGCCGGTTTGGGGGCGTGTGGAGCTGGCCCATGATCTGCGCCAGAATGTGTTGAAAATGGTTCGGGAAAATAATTTCTTTTTACAGGAAATGCATCGCGCTCAAGCTGACCATAGCGTTGGCCTCGGCCTGTTTGGGCGTTTGGCACCTGATCCGGATGTGCAAGGTTCGCATAAGATGATTGATTTGAAATACCGGGGCACCTTGCCTTTGGTGGAAGGCATTCGTTTATTATCCCTTCGCCATGCCCTTGAGGTAACTTCGACAGAAGAACGCATTGAAAAACTTCATCACGCCGGGGTTTTAAGCGATACAGAAGCTGATTATCTGGGCAGTGCCTTTTCGTTTCTGGTTCATATCTTACTCTATCGGCAAGTCATGGATTATCGTGACGGGGTTCTTGCTTCACGCTTTGTCCGGTTCAAGGATCTAAGCAAGCGTGAGCGTGAAAACCTACGCAATGCCTTGCGCCATATCGAGGCTTTCCGCAAACGCCTGAAGGCTGAGTTTACGGGTGATGTGTTTTAATCTTTGAGTTTTATGTTTGCCATAAAGTTAATGAAATTACTCTGCGCTTCTTCTGGTTTGATTGTATTTGGTTGACATAAATAGCCGCGTAATGTGGCTTCACGACCATTCCCATTTGTCAGTTCGCGCATTTGCCCAAGGAATGTACGTCCGACAAAACATTGAAGGTCTTTCATTTTATAAGGGGCAAAATAAATATTTCGGGCGCTTTGGAAGTTGAGATGCTGAGGATTGATATTGTCATTGATTGCAGGCCAACTTGTTAAGACACGTTTAAATCCATTTTCATTAAAGCGTTCGGCAAATCCGCCGAGGTAGTATTTTTCTAATACAAGGCCAGCGTTAGGTAGGATTATGTTTTCTTGATAGTGACTGGAGAATGATCGCCCTCGATGTATGAAAACTTTTTCACGCCATTTTTCAGGTAAATAAATTTTCCCTTCTTCGTATGATATTTTCTTGAATGCGCTGGTGCCAAGACAATGCCCCGTAGATGTTTTAACGCCACATTGATCCGTGGCACATCCTGATAAGAATAAACCTGTAATTAAAATTATAATAATGCGCATCACTTTTCCCAATACTTACAGCTAAGGGTGCCTGTATTATTTTTAGTTGTATTGTACAGAGGTAGTCAAATAAAAAAAGGGCTTCTTTCAGGAAGCCCTTTTAAAGAGAAAATGCCCGTTTATGTGATTAACGTTCGCCCTTCAGCGCATCGGCCAAAAGGAAAGACATTTCCAAGGCCTGATTGGCGTTAAGGCGCGGGTCGCAATGGGTGTGGTAACGATCACCCAGTTCGCTTTCGGTGACTTCGTAAGTTCCGCCCACACATTCGGTTACATTCTGACCGGTCATTTCAAAATGAACGCCGCCTGCATGTGTACCGGCAGCTTTATGTGCGGCAAAGAATCCTTTGACTTCACCCAAAATCGCGTCGAAGTGACGGGTTTTATATCCACCTTCGGCGGAAACCGTGTTGCCATGCATCGGGTCACAGGACCAGACGATGTGACGACCTTCGGATTTGACGCGTTCCAGCAACGGGATCAGGCCATCTTCAATTTTGCCATCGCCCATGCGGGTAATCAGGGTCAGCTTACCGGCTTCGTTTTGCGGGTTCAGGGTGTCGATCAGTTCAATCAGGCCGTCCGGTGTCATAGTCGGGCCGACTTTACAGCCGATCGGGTTTGAAATACCGCGCATATATTCAATATGGGCTTCGTCCAGCAAACGGGTACGTTCACCGATCCAGACCAGATGGGCAGAGGTATCATACCATTGTTCATCGTCGCTTGTGCTGTCCAGACGGGTCATGGCCTGTTCGTAGTTGAGCAGCAAGGCTTCGTGTGAAGTATAAAATTCTGTTTCGCGCAAAGACGCAACCGTGTCGCCACTGACGCCACAAGCATCCATGAAGGACAAGGCATCGGAAATACGATCAGACAAATCCTGATAACGGTTGCCTTCCTCAGTACCGGAAACGAAATCCAAGTTCCATTTATGCACTTTGTTCAGGTTGGCATAACCGCCTTGCGCAAGGGCGCGGATCAGGTTCAAAGTCGCAGCAGACTGATTGTACATACGGATCAGGCGTTCCGGGTCCGGGATACGGGCTTCTTCGGTGAACTCCATTCCGTTGACCGCATCGCCACGGTAGCTCGGCAAGGTGACACCATTGATGGTCTCGTTATCGGAAGAACGCGGCTTGGCAAATTGTCCGGCCATACGTCCGACTTTTACGATGGGACAGGAGGCCCCGAAAGTTAAAACCACAGCCATTTGCAACAAAACACGGAAGGTATCGCGAATTTTATTGGGGTGGAATTCGGCAAAAGATTCCGCGCAATCGCCGCCTTGGAGTAAAAAACCTTTGCCCATTGCAACATCGGCGAGTTCAGCTTTCAGGCGACGTGCTTCGCCCGCAAAGACCAGCGGGGGATAAGCTGACAGGGTATCTTCAACCTGTTTTACTTTTTCCGCATCCGTATAAGTCGGCACCTGACGGATCGGTTTGCTGCGCCAACTATCTGGGGTCCATTTTTGGGCCATTGTCTGGAATCCTTAAAATCTGAAATGTGTCTTAAAATAAAATCTGTACATCTCGTATAAAAGGGAATCGATGGGATTTCCAGCAGAAAACGTCGCTTTCTTATGAAAACTCTATGAAAGCTTGACGTAACGGCAAGCTGGTTGCGTTTGTAAGTAATTTTATGTCGTGGAAAGAAGGAAGCGGGAGGGTGGAACAAAAGGAGGGCCGTTCGTTCCACCCTCGCTTAAATCGCACATATGTCGCTGCGGGAGGGGGGCTGCATTGACATATGTTATCGCGATTATTTCCAGTGTGGCTCCTAAAAATAAATGACTGTACTAGTATATTACTAAAATAGTCAGTTATAGGGGCGAAGCCAAAAATCAAGAATCACAAGAGCTTCATCGACTGCCCCTTTTATATCCAACTAAAATGCTCGGGTAATTGACGTTCGTCAATTACCCGACTTTAATGGTCGGACAAAGGAGGTGCTATTCCTCCTCAGGTCGTTTGTCGCGCATGGTGACAAATTCTTCTGCGGCGCTGGGGTGAATGCCGATGGTGGCATCAAACTGGGCTTTGGTTGCCCCACATTTCATAGCGATGCCAAGACCTTGCATGATCTCTGCGGCATCCGGTCCCATCATGTGTGCTCCGACGACACGGTCCGTTTTTGGGTCCACAATCAGTTTCATAAAGGTGCGTTCATCCCGCCCGGACAAGGTATGTTTCATAGCACGGAAACCAGATGTATAGACATCAACCTTGCCGTAACGTTCACGGGCTTGGGCTTCTGTTAAGCCAACGGTACCCAAAGGCGGTTGTGAAAAGACGGCAGAAGGGATGTTTTCATAATCCACACCCGCACTTTCTCCGCCAAACAGGTGGTTGACCAATGCCATACCTTCGGCCAAGGCAACCGGGGTCAGGCAAACCCGGTCGGTGGCATCACCAATGGCGTAGATGCTTTCAACATTGGTGCGGTAATTGTCATCGACTTTAATCGCCCCTTTGTCGGAAATGGTAACGCCAACGCCTTCAAGACCAAGGCCGTCAATTTTGGGTTTGCGGCCTGTGGCGTACATCACGGCATCTGTTTCAATGCTTTCGCCATCACCGAGGACCAGTTCAAAATGATTGGCTTTTTTGTTGATGCATTCAACGGTGGTGGAGGACAGGATTTTGATCCCGCGTTTGGTCATTTCACGTTCCAGTTCGGATCGTAAATCATCGTCAAAGCCACGCAGGATGCGATCAGCGCGGATAATTTCGGTGACTTCTGCACCCATTCCAGCGAAAATACCGGCAAATTCAACCGCGATATAACCGCCCCCGACAATGGTGATGCGGCGTGGTAATTCCGGTAAATCCAGGGCTTCATTAGATGTAATGGCATGTTCGATGCCGGGGATTGCGGGCATCGTCGGCCAGCCGCCGACAGCAATGAGAATCTTTTCTGCAGTGTAGCGTTTTCCGGCGACTTCGACGGTGTGGGCATCAATGATCGTGCCACGACCTTGCAGGGTTTCAACACCGTTACTGGACAAGATGTTGTTGTAAATCCCGTTCAAACGATCGAGTTCTTTATTTTTTGTGGCGATTAGTCGAGGCCAGTCAATAGCGGTTTGTCCGACATGCCAGCCAAATCCACTGGCATCCTGAAAATGACCGGAAAATTCAGACGCATAGACCAGCAGCTTTTTGGGGACACAGCCGCGCAAAACGCATGTCCCACCCACCCGGTCTTCTTCGCAGACGGCGACACGTGCGCCTTTTTGTGCAGCCATGCGGCTGGCGCGTACACCGCCCGATCCTGCACCGATGGTGAGGAGGTCGTAATCATATTGTTTGGACATGTCTGGCCCCTTTCAATCAAAAGTCTGGTTTTGAAGATAGAGCCGATAAAAAAAGCGTCAAGGCTTATTGCCTCAACGCTTTTCAACATTTTGTGAATTTATTTTTCTGCCAAGGCTTTTTTAAGTTTGGCAAAAATCGCCTCTTTGTGGGCGTCCAAGACCTCAAACCCACCAATCAAATGCCCGTCGATGATAATTTGCGGGACGGTTTTCGCATTGGCAATACGGTCTTGCATGGTTTTGAATTTTGCGACTGTACTGACATCATGTTCTTGATAGGGAATACCGTTTTCCTGAAACATTTCCTTGGCCTTTTTACAGAACATGCAGCTGTCTTTGGTATAAATTTCAACACCCATGTGCTTTCTCCTTTTTATTTCGCTCAGTTTACGCGCCGGGCCCACAATCGATGCAGCGTGCCGGTGATACGGGACCGAGTTCCAAAGCATTGTTCAAATCGCGAAGGGCGGTGCGAACCCCTTCTTCGACGACAGGGTGATAGAAGGGACGATCCAGCATTTCACTGACGGTCAATTCAGACTGATGTGCCCAAGCCAGCAAATGTGCGATATGTTCAGCGCGTGGCCCGACCATTTCTGCACCGAGGAAACGCCCGGTTCCTTTTTCGCCATAAACCCGTAAAATACCGTTATTCACCAGCATGACACGCGAACGCCCTTGACCTTTAAAATCAACTGATCCAACGGCAAAGTTGGCGTTACGTTTTTCCAAAGCCTTGTAACTTTCGCCAACCATCATAATTTGCGGATCGCTGAACATGACGGCGATGGGACTGGATTTGGTGAAGGCGCGAATTTCAGGATAACGTGCGGCGTTATAGCCAACGATTTTTCCTTCGTCTGCGGCTTCGTGCAGCAACGGGATGTTATTTCCGGCATCCCCGGCGATAAAGATATGGCTGGCACTGGTTTGTCCGGTTGCAAGAACAAAGTGCGGAACGCCGCGTTCATCCAGTTTAATCGAGGTATTTTCCAATCCCAGTTTATCAACATTGGGACGACGGCCTGTGGCAATCAGGGCGTATTCAAAACGGTCTGTTTTTGTTTCCCCGTCTTCAACAAAATCAATTTCCACATGATCGCCGACATTTTCCATGCGGGTGACCTCACCATGCGGATAGAAAGGGAATTCCTCCATAAAGGTTTCGCGCGCTTTGAATTTAACGACATCGTCTGTCAATGGACCGACCAGATAATCACGACCAAACAGGGAAACACGCACACCAAGGCGGTGTAAGGCTTGACCCAATTCCAGACCGATGACGCCTGCACCAAAGATCACGACGGATTCGGGTAAATCGTCCCAGTCAAAAACATCGTCATTGACGATCAGACGATCCTCAAATGCTTTGAAGGGAGGCGGTACAAAGGTGCTGGATCCGGTGGCGATGACGACCCGGTCTGCTTCAATGATCTGACCATCACTTAATTCCAGATGATGATCATCGATGAATTTGGCATAGGCGCGGATGCGGTTGACCTCGTCCCAGCCTTCAACGTCTTCTTTGACAAAACCGACAAAACGATCACGTTCCGATTTTACCCGTGCCATGACGGCTTTGCCATCAATCTTGGGCGCTTGGTAGGTGACGCCAAACGGTTGGGTATGCCCGCCGAAATGGGCAGCTTCTGCCGCAGCGATTAAAAGTTTGGAAGGCATGCAGCCGACGCGGGCGCATGTGGTGCCATACTCGCCGCCTTCTATTAAGACGACATTGTCTGTGACTTTTGTGGCTTCGCGGTATGCGCCCATACCGGCTGTACCGGCGCCGATAATGGCGATATCTACTTTGCGTGCGGGCATGTTTCTGCCTTTCAAACGGAAGGAAGTTTAAAGAAAACGAGTGTGGCAAATAAAGGGGGGGGGGAAGAAGGCAGGAAAGAGGAAGGGCGGCTTCGTGAAGGGGCAGGGGGGCGCGGCCCTTCCTCATTTCCTTAGTGAAAAACCTTAGCGGTTTTTCAGGTAGTTCAGCATTGTGTCGGCGTCAGAAACTTCGAACGGGTCCGTCGGGCAATTGTCACCGTAACCGTCTTCGGCAAACAGGACTTTGATTTCGCCGTCTTCAACGTACATGGAGTAACGCCAGCTGCGCATTCCGAAGCCGAGGTTGGATTTATCAACCAACATACCCATTTTGCGGGTGAATTCGGCGTTACCGTCCGGCAACATGAAGACATTTTTACGACCCAGTTTCAGGCCCCACTGGTACATAACGAAGGCATCGTTGACAGACAGGCAGATGACTTCATCAACGCCTTGAGCTTTCAAATCGTCATAGAGTTCTTCGTAACGCGGCAGGTGTGTGGAAGAACAGGTCGGGGTGAAAGCGCCGGGCAAAGAGAATACAACGACGTTTTTACCAGCGAAGATCTCTTCAGTTGTCAGATCTTTCCATTCGAACGGGTTGTCACCTTCGATGGCATCGTTACGAACGCGGGTTTTGAAAGTTACGTCGGGTACACGTTTTTGCATGTTTTTAATCTCCAAATATGTAGTTAGTCAGTTGATGTGTTTGTTTGCTGAAACTGAATGTAGAAGAAATGTTTCTATTAGTAAAATGAGTTATTTTTATAACTTCGATAGATTTTTTCTATCGTGAAAAATAGTCGTTCACCAAGTCTGTGCAATCGGCTAGTGTTTTTGTGCAGACCCTTGGATTTTCAAGTGTATAAGAGGATGAAAAGAGATGATGAATTGGGCCGATCTTTTATCGACAAGCCGGATCGGAATGGATGAAGATGCCCCGGCAGGCCGGGAAGAAAGCCCTTTTTTGCTGGATCTAGACCGGATTACCTTTTCTTCTTTTTTTCGCCGTTTGCAGGATAAAACGCAGGTTCATCCTTTGTCTGTCGGGGGGCGTGTGCGTTCACGTCTCACCCATTCCGTTGAAGTGGCCTCGGTCGGGCGGTCGTTGGGTTTTGGTGTCGGGCGACAGTTAATCGAAGGGGGGCGCAATATTCCGACGCATATTTCGGCCCATGATTTCGGTTATATCGTTCAGGTTGCCTGTTTGTCCCATGATATCGGGAATCCACCGTTTGGTCATGCCGGTGAATCTGCGATTGGTCAATGGTTTCAAGAAAACAGGGATGTGGTGTTTCGTGCAGACATGAGTGATGCACAAAAACGCGATCTTTTGGCGTTTGAAGGTAATGCGCAGGGCTTTCGCATTCTGAACAAGCTGGATTATTTTCGTGAAAATGGCGGCTTTCGCATGTCTTATGCGGCCTTGGGTGCATTTACCAAATATCCCGGTGATGCGTCGATCCCAAACAGGCCGGGGATTGAGGCCAAAAAGGCAGGTTTCTGCCAATCGGAAAAAGAGATTTTTGAAAAAGTTGCCCGCCGTTTGGGACTTATTCGCAGAGGGGAAGATCATTTATGGTGTCGTCATCCGCTTGCCTATTTGATGGAAGCCGCGGACGATATTTGTTACCGGGTCGCCGATCTTGAAGATGGGGTAACGATGGAATGTGTGTCGTTTAACGAGGTCGAACATCACCTGGCCCCGCTTGCGTGGTCGCACAAACATGGCGACACGATCGCGGCGCGCAGGGCACATTTGTTGTCACAGGGCTGGTATGGCGACATGGATCAGTCCGAAAAACTGGGTTTCTTGCGATCAAAAGCGATCAGCAATTTGATAAAAGCCACGGTGGATGCTTTTATCGAACATGAAGAGGCGGTGTTGAAAGGTGAGTTTGATCAGGAACTTCTTGCTGCGACGCCTTTTGCACAAGAGGCCCAAGCCTGTAAAACATTTGCCGGACGTTCTATCTTTGGCACACGGCGCAAGCTGGAAATTGAAACAGCCAGTTATGAGGTTTTAGGCTTTTTGCTGGATGTCTTCTGCCGTGCCATGCTGGATTTTGAAAAATGCGGTGGGGATATTAAGCGCATGTCGGCGAAACATAAACATGTGATCCAGCTGCTTCAATACCCATTTGTGTTCAAGGATGATCGTTACGAACATTTGATGCAAGTCAGTGATTTCGTCTCTGGACTGAGTGATCGAGCTGCCGTAAATATGTTTAAGGTCTTAAAAGGTATTTCGCTTTAATAACGCAAAGGCAACACTACAAAAATGTCGAATAAAGGGGTCATTTATATTGCTATTAGCCTCATGGCAATCGCGGGGGCTTATGCGTTTATTCAGCTGTCAGGATCATATGCGAAGATTGATCCGCAGGATGAAAAGATGGTTGCACATGGAAAACAGGTTTATGGGCTTTATTGTGCGCAATGTCATGGCATCAAGCTGGAAGGTGAAACGCCCGATTGGCGCACAACAAAGGCTGATGGAACACTACCTGCCCCGCCCCATGATGAAACCGGCCATACATGGCACCATGATGACCAGTTGTTATTTGATTATACGAAACGTGGCGGTGCCGCTTTGGGACCGGAAGGTTTTAAAAGCGGGATGCCACCTTTTGGGAAAGTTCTGAGTGACAAGGAAATCCGCTCGGTTCTGGCTTTTATTAAAAGCCGTTGGCCCCGTGAAATTCAGGAACGCCAGCAACGTTTGAGTGATGCGTTGAAATAAGGAATTAATGAGCGGATTGTTCGGGGGTGACACCGAGATTGGCAAGATCATTCATGATATGATTGTAAATATCATGGATTTTTTGGCTATCGGAAAGCCGGTTCTCGCCCTCAATGGAAGAGACGATGATGCTGTGGAAATCGCTTGCATTGGTTGCGCCGCTATCATGTAAACGGCACAATAGGCCATGCAGATTGACACCATACATGTAATCATCTTCGTTATAGGGGCAGGTAATAAGTTTGCCGCCGATTTCCATATATTCTTGTGACTGATACATAAGCGAACCTGTTGCACATTCAAGCTACTGTAATGTTAACTTTAGCGTGCTGTCGCTCGGGCTTCATCACTCAAATGAGTGAGGCTTTATGATAATCAGAACTCAGGTCTCAGATTGATTTTCAAACTCGGGTGTGGGCTCGTCCTGTGGCAGGATATCACCGAAGAAATCTTCTAGAAGCTGTTCAAGTTGTTCGGTCTTTTTACGGATGAAAGGTTTGGTGCTTTCCAGTCCGATTTCGCCCGCACATGTGGCTTCTGCGCCCGCACATTGGGCCATGCAACTTGCTTTGCTGCCTTCACTGTCCAGTTCGAAACAAGCTGCAACACATTGATTGTGCTGGGCAAAACATTCTTTCAAAGTGGTTTGTCCATAAGCAAAAATGGGGAAAAGAAAGCTTGCGATAAAGACGGCGGCGAGTTTCATGGGACGGCTCAATGTGAAATAGCTTGAAATTGGAATAAAAGAATAGCCTATATGGCAGGAACTTGTCCAATATACTGTTTTTGTGCAAATGTGCAAAAAAGTAAAAGCCTTGAAGGATATCGCATGACGCAATTAAGCTTGTTTACGCTGACCAATCAGATTGAGAATGACAAAGTCAGTGTTAATCATCTGTTTTTTCCGGCGCATTCTCAAACCCAATGGCATCGCCATGAACGCGATTATGTCATTGTACCGATGGAAGATGCGGTCTTGAGGATGGAGAGTGATAAAGGCGTGCAGGATGCGGTGTTAAAACGCGGACAATGTTATTATCGGGATGCGGGTGTTGAACATAATGTGATTAACGACAATGATTTTGATGTCACGTTGATTGAAATCGAGATCAAGAAGTAATCACCTGATCCTAGGTTCGAAAAGGGGGAGGCTAAGGCCCCTCCCTTTTTTTAATTTAAGCTGTTTTTTGACGTTGGGCCTGTATGCTAAGGGCAATGCCAAAGGCAATGATACCGGCACCGATCCATGTCGTGAGATCGTAACGTTCCCCGAGAAAGAGAACGGCGCAAACCAAGCCAACAGCGGCTGATACATATCCGATCTGACTAAGTAAAACAGGGCCACCAACTTTTTGTAGTCTGAAAAAAGCGGGGAAGATCAGGCCGGAGACCAAGAGTTGCAGGAGAACAACAACCGGTGTGTTGGTGATTTCACCGAAGCTGGCATCCGTTTGATAAAAGAAAATCAGAGCGCTGTAAAAAAGGACGGCGATGGTATGGCTCCAGAACGCAAGGCTGTCGGGCTCGCCTTTATCGGGCCAATCCAGTGTGCGATAGATGTTGCCAAGGGCAAGGCAAAGAGGAACGCAAAGCGCCAGAACAATCAGTTCCCAAGGCGGTGCATCCGGCAAACTGCCTTTACTGATGCTGACAACAGCAGTGCCGATCAGACCGAAAAGGATACCGATCAAACCAATGCGGTTTGGAATGTTCATGCGTAGATTAAGAGCAAAAAACAAGGTAAAAACTGGTGATAGCGCAAACATTAGTCCCATATATCCCGCACCCATGCGTAACATTACGCTGAAAAGCAATAAATTGGGAATGATATAAGACAAAATTGCAGATAAAATGATATAACGCAGTGTTGATTTCCTTGGAAAAATAAGTTTTTTCTGCGAAACCAAAACGGGAAACAACAATAAACACGCACCCAATGAGAAGACAAAAGCCCAGACTGTTGGCGATATCGCAGCCTCAGCCGCCAATTTTCCCAAAGGAAAGTTAAACCCGATCAAAAGGCCGGTGATTAAGAGCAAGGCAATGGGGTTTTCGCTGATTTTATTCATGTTGAAAAACTCCACCAAATGCAATTTCGTCTAATGTAAAGCGATCGCTAGGGTGTTCACGCAGGCGCAGGTCTTCGTTCAGTTTATCAGGATGGTCATTTTTACCCAGAGCTACGGCAATTTGAACCTGATAGCGTTCCGGAAAACCTAAATATTCAGCGGCTTTGTCTTTGAAAATGCCAGCCATTGCATGTGCGCTATAGCCCATGATCGTGGCTTGCAATGCCAATTGCGCCCATGCCGCGCCGCTGTCAAAGTGATGATAATGGGAAGGGAGCAACCCTTTGCCATTTTGTCCTTCGACCAGACTGTCGGAAGCCAAAAAGACAAGGGCACTGGCATTTTTGGCCCATCCGGCATTGAAAGGGTCGAGAAGGTCAAGGTAATTGGCCCAATGGCTATCGTTTCGCATGCTGTAGGTGAAGCGCCACGGCTGAATATTATAGGCAGAAGGCGCCCAGCGTGCGGCATCTAATATGGTCAGTAAATCGTTTTTCGGCAAATCAGCCTGTGCATCAAAAGAACGGGGCGACCAACGTTGCAGAAATGCGGGATGAATGGGATGAGCGGACTGTCGGGGGGATGTCATCGTTTGAAAACCTTTACTTTGTTGCGGGGGGCAGGTAGTCTGCTTTGGTAATTTGATGTAATATAGTTTGACGTCAAATTACTTTACATGAAGCTATATAGGATATCTTGTACGATGAGTCAAGACAGAGTGATCAATGTCTGTTCCAATAGGGAAGCGGGTGGAAAAAACACGGATGATATTTTGACTCAATGGCGACGTGAACGTCCGGATATTGATCCGACATCAATGGCGATCTGTGGTGATGTATGGCGCGCCAGCGACGTGCTGCGCCGGGGTGTTATGGCGAATTTGGCCCGATATGATCTGGATTTTCCGCAGTTCGATGTGGTGATGACATTGCGCCGCCAAGGAAAGGGCGAAACCTTATCGCCATCTGTTTTGGCAAAAGAGATGATGTTGTCGACTTCTGCAATGACGAACAGGTTGGATAGGCTAGAGAAACGTGATTTGATCAAGCGGATTGTGGACCCGAATGATCGTCGGGGGCTCAAAATCATGTTGACCGAGGCCGGTTTTGCCTTGGCTGATGAAATGGTAGTTTCTCATGTACAGGCAGAAGACAAAATGCTTGAGAAACTGAGCGCCGAAGAAGGCGCCCAGTTACGCGATTTATTGTCCAGAATTGGTTGATTTTAAGAAGATGTAAATTCCGGGATTGGGCGATGGGAAATAAGTTGCCATACCAAGGCATGCCAGCCATCTGTGCCATATCCATCAACCAGATTGTTTTTGATGGAATGCCAATATCCAGCGCACTGGTCTGTTAAACCAAGGACCGCAACGACGTTTTTATCTGCCAGATATTGTTTGGCTTCTTCATAACTGGCGAACCAGTTATTAAGATGTGCGTTACAGGCGTTCTCATACCAGATCTTTCCCATATCCTGACCGATAACGGTGCTGCGTGTCGGGTTTTACATTCAGAAAAGCAAGGGCTTGTGGGTCAAACCGTTGGGCAGCCTGTTGCAGCTTTTTTGCACGGATTTTCAGTTCTTCGATCGATCTGTTCATCGTCAAATACTCCTAAGTCAAATCGACATGCCCGCTTTGCCAACTTAAAAGTAAAAATAAGACAATGATCACTTTGAAAAGGATCGTCTGTATATGAAGGGGTGACACCGTCTTTTGCGGGGAGGCAGCCCTATCTGCCTGACGCGTTGGGTAGTACTATCAGCAAAAGAAAGCAAGATATCCGGTTAGAAGATGTCGAAATATGCCACGAGGTTATGAAACATTTGATAAATGCTTTTGCTCGGCAAGAGGTCGGCGCGTTTTTTTGACGACCGCCACATTTCTCATCTATATATAAGCGGATTGGATGGTGTTTATTGTGTCAATAGCATGGCCCACGGCGCCCTGAAGCATAACTATGCTGTAACCTTGATTGAGAGATAAGATATGAAAGTTGCCATTATCACATTGGATGCGTTTAACGAGTTAGACAGCTTTATCGCCTCTGCAATCCTCAATCGGGTGGTACATGCGGATTGGACGGTACAAATATGTTGCCCGGACACACAGGTGACATCAATGAATGGCCTGAAAATTCAGGCGCAACAACCGATTGAGTATGCAAATGAGGCCGATATCGTTTTATTCGGCAGTGGGATGAAAACGGCGGAATATGCCAATGACCCTGTGTTTTTAAAACGTTTGCAACTGGACCCCGTGCGCCAAGTGATCGGTTCCCAATGTTCCGGGGCTTTGTTTCTAAATCGTTTGGGCTTGTTGAAAAAGACGATTTCCACGGACACCATGACAGCCCCCCACCTGCAAAAAGAAGGAATGCACATCAGCGAAAGTCCGCTTTACGCCGAAGGTAATATTGCCTCTGCAGGGGGATGTCTGGCGTCTTATTATTTGGCGACATGGGCCATTACCAAAACATTGGATTGGCAAACGGCGGCGGACATCATCTATTATGTCGCTCCTGTTGGTCAGAAAGATGAGTACGTCCAACTGGCAAAGGGTGTTGTGTTGGGCGCAATGGGGAACCGGTCCCATTTATGAATTTGCGGCCTAGCTATTTTGGGCTTCGTGCACATCGTGCAAGAATTTCACGACATGTTGCTGCAATTCGTCACTTTCGTGCAAAAGGACACTGGCAGAATCAAAGACCATTTGTGACATGGTTCCGGTTTCACCTGCCGCTTGGGCCACGCCCTGAATATTGCGCGACACTTCCTGCGTTCCTTGCGCGGCCTCTTCCACATTGCGTGAAATTTCAGCCGTGGATGCATTTTGTTCCTCAACCGCGCCTGCAATTGCTGTTGAGAGTTCATTTACGCGTGCGATCACATTGGAAATTGCACGAATGGCCCCAACGGCATCGCTGGTCTCGCCTTGCACCTGACTGATTTGATTGCGAATTTGTTCGGTTGCCTCGCCTGTCTGACTTGCCAGCATCTTGACTTCGGATGCAACAACGGCAAAGCCTTTACCTGCATCCCCCGCACGTGCCGCTTCAATGGTGGCATTTAAGGCCAGCATGTTGGTCTGGTCTGCAATATCATTAATCAAGTTGATCACATTCCCAATTTCATCTGCAGCCCCGGCCAGTCTTTCAATTTTCTGATTGGCTTCTTCCGTTTGACGAACGGCATCGGTCAAAATGGAACTGGACTCGGAAATTTGTCGGGAAATTTCCTCAATTGAGGCGGTTAATTCCGTGCTTGCGGCTGAAACGGTCTGGACATTTGCCGTTGCTTCTTCCGTCGCGGCCGAAACAGCCGTGCTTTGTTTTTGGGTCTGTTCGGCATTGGCAGATAAGGTGTTTGCCGCACCGTGCATTTCTTCGACCGAGCCTTTTACGGTGGTTAGCATATCTGTAATAACCTGATCAAAGTTCTTGGTCAGTACATCAATTTTCTTCTGTCGATTCTCACGTCGTATGACCTGTTCTTTTTCTTCCTCTTCCAGTCGGACACGCTCAATCGCATTATCTTTAAAGACCTTGACGGCCTGTGCCATATCGCCAATTTCATCGCCACGATCATGGTAAGGGATCTCAACCGTATTATCCCCTTTCGCCAGCACATTCATCGATTCTGTAATACTGGTAATTGGCAAGGTAATTGTTCTGGAAAACAGAAGCGCGACAATCGCACCGATCACTGAAACAGCCAAAACCACACCAATACTGGTGTTGCGTACTAAAGTTGCCGTTTGCATGGCTTCTTCGACATCAACTTCAGCAATAATAGCCCATTTGGTATTTAAAAAATCTACGGGTGTATAGGCTGACAAGGCATCTATATTGCGATAGTCTTGAATTTCATGGACCCCGGTTTCACCTTGCAAGGCTTCTTTTACCGTCTGGCTTTCCACTTTCTTTTTTAAAATTGTACTTTCTTTGGAAAAACGCGAATCACTGCGCATCAGATAATCTGAACCCACAATATAGGTTTCGCCGCTTTCTCCCATCCCTTCAGCCGATTGCATAATGCGGTTAATCTCGCCGATTGGCATCTGATAGACCAACACGCCAGCGAGATCGGAATTTTCATTGAAAACTGGCATGCCAATAAAACTGGCGGGCGCATCGGCACTGGGGGCGTAAGGACGGAAATCTTTAAAAATGGCGCCGTTATCTTGTGGGTTCTTTATGATATCGCGGAAAAGAACACCAAGGTCGCTTTCAGCCCAATCCCCATTATTAAGATTTGTTGCAAAATCCGGTTCTTTAAACACGCTGTAAACGACATTCCCTGCCGGGTCGATCAAAAATACATCATAATAACTGCGTGCTTCCAGCAATGTACGGAAGTAAGGATGAAATTCTCCATGAACCTCATCATAAGACGTCCCTGTCGCAGCTTTTACCAATTTGTGTTTTTCGCCTAATGGATTCGGGTTATCGGTAATATAAGCCGTTTGCAAGCGCTGCTTTTGTTCTGCGCCAAGGGAAACCCAGCTTTCTTCAAACCGACTTAACGCTTGTGCCACAACGGGATTGTGAGCCTGAATTTTCAAGTCACTGGAAATGATATCCAAATAGTTGGAAAGCTCTGATTCACGGGCTGCGACCAATGATACAAGCTTATTTCCTTCTGATTTTTCAAAACCGTCAGAAACTTCGGTTAATATGATTGTGCTCAGCAATACGCCTGTCATAATCATAAGAAGGACCGTAAAGACAGGTAGCTTCTTCGAAATTTGAATATCTGATAATGTCATTCTATTTCTCGACCTAATTTATTTTCTTATGATAGTTCTTACTCGAACTTTTATGGGATTAGCGTCAAACGGACATATTGTTATAAGTTTATTATTTTTATATTTATCAATTGTTAGTTAATATATTGATGTTTTTTGGATTAATTTCAATACGTATGAATATCTATATTGTCCTTTATTTTCTGGTGAATTGACACTTGCAAGCCTACTGCGTCTGTGTGACAACAAAATGAACAAAGAAAAGAGTGTTTCATGGACTTTACAGACGAACAATTGCAACGCTACGCACGTCACATCCTGTTGCCCGAAGTTGGTGGGGAAGGTCAGGCCAAGTTGTTGAACGCCAAGGTTCTGGTTGTCGGGGCCGGTGGGTTAGGTGCGCCAGTTCTGATGTACCTGGCAGCCGCAGGCGTCGGCACCATCGGCATTATTGACGATGATGTTGTCGATTTATCCAACTTACAGCGCCAAATTATTCATGCCACCTCGACCCTTGACTTGCCCAAAGTCGAAAGTGCCAAAGAACGGATGCTGGCGATTAATCCGGGGCTGAATATTCAGGTCTACCGCAAACGGCTGACACCGGATAATATTTTATCTATCATTGCTGATTATGATATTGTCGCAGATGGAACGGATAATTTTGAAACACGCTTTCTCATTAACGATGCGTGCTATTTTGCCAACAAGACGTTGGTTTCTGCCGCGATTTTGCGGTTTGATGGGCAACTTTCCACATTCAAGGCCCATGAAGAGGGCGAAGACAAACCTTGTTATCGTTGCATCTTTCGCGAACCGCCACCGCCCGGACAGGTGCCGACCTGTTCGCAAGCCGGGGTGCTGGGGGCCATATGCGGAACGATGGGGTCTTTGCAAGCAACGGAAGTCTTGAAAGAAATTATGCAAATCGGTCAATCCATGTCTGGTCGATTGATGATTTATGATGCGCTTTATACCGATTTTCGTACAGTCAAAGTCAAACGCGACAAAGGATGTTTGCTGTGTGGGGATCACCCGGAAATTGTCGACTTATCCATTCATAAGAAGGAATAATCGGTTGCGCATTTGGTTTCTTTTCGCTTTGCTGATTTTATTTAGCACCCAAAACGTTCAGGCAGCGGACAAGATCCATTTGCGCGGCATTAAAGGCCATGATGACCGTGTTTTAATCGAAAAATATCAATACCCCTGGAGTGCTATTGGACGGCTCAATTCCGAAATCGGTGGGTTTTGCAGCGCCACCCTGATTGCGCCCAAACTCATTTTAACGGCGGCCCATTGCCTGTGGAACAAAAAACGCAAAGTCTGGTTCAAACCACATACGTTGCATTTTCTCCCCGGTTATCGACGCGGCAGCTACAATGCCCATGCCAAAGGCAAGAAATTTCATATTGCCCCCGGTTATGATCCAAAAAAAATCAATAACTTACCCAAATCGGCAAATGATTGGGCCTTGGTGGAACTGGCAACCGATATCAGCCCCGTCGTCGGCACCTTTGCCTTGGCTGAAACCAGCCCGCAAGCCTATAACCGCTTAAAGCAGCGCAATATTCATTACGTTCAGGCCGGATACAGTCAGGACAAAGCCCATATCCTGAGTATCGACAACAAATGCCAGCTTAAAAAATATGAAGCTAAACTCGATGTGGTTTTTCACAATTGCGATGCGGTTAATGGGGATTCGGGTTCGCCGATTTTTTATCTGGAAAACGGTCTGCCGACACTGGCTTATATTCATGTTGCCACCACGCGCCAAGGCGAGTCCCAAGGCGTTGCGGTCAGTCTGAAACGCATTGTAAGCTATTTAAAAAAGAACGGGATGTGGACGCAGACGCAAGGCGCGAGTAAGCCGAGCGTGCCTAAATCTTCGAACGAACAAAAACAAAGTAAGTCACAAAGCTCAGCACTCCCATCACCGCTATGGCGCTGACCATTGGCAAATGCGTCCCGTTATGTAACAGGCCGACCGAACCACCGACACAGGCGGCAATGGTCATTTGCAAAAAGCCCATCAGGGCAGAGGCAGACCCCGCCATTTTTGGAAACGGGCCGATGGCGCCTGCCATTGAATTGGGCATCACCAAACCGACGGCGACCATAAACAAAACCATCGGGGCGACCACACTGGTTGCCGTATGGCCACCCATATAGGCAATCCCTGCCAATAACAACCCCGCAACCATTGCAAGACTGCTGCCGTAACGCAACATGCGGGGGCCACCCAATTTGCGCGAAAAACGACCGGCCAGTAAGGTCCCGGTGATATAGCCGCACACAACGACCCCGAAACAAATCCCGTAGATGTTTGGTTCCAAACCGAAAATATCGATAAAGACAAAGGAGGATCCCGAAATAAACGCAAATAGCCCTGAGAACACAAAACTATTAAGCAAAACATAGCCCAGAAACTCACGATGTTTGAGCAATTGCGCGTAGTTGCCGACAATACGGGCGGGTTTTAGCGCTTCGGGGTTTTGATGTGCGTTTGTTTCCCGGATCAGGAAGAAAACCAGACCGATTAATACAAAAGCAAAAATACTAATCGCAACAAAGTTTGCCTGCCAGCCAAACCAGACTTGTAAATATCCGCCGAACATCGGTGCGACAGCCGGGGCCAAAGCCATGGCAGATCCCATATAGGCCAACACCTGTGCTGCGCGTTCTTGTCCATAGACATCGCGCACAACCGCACGCCCCAACACCGGCCCGCTACAGGCACCAAAAGCCTGAAAAAATCGGGCTAAGATCAAGCCTTCAATCGTGGTTGATAAAAAACATGCGACACTTGCCGCCCCATAAACCGCAATACCAAATAAAAGAACCGGACGGCGCCCGAACCTGTCTGATAAGGGGCCATAAAATAATTGTGAAACCGCAAATCCGGCTAAAAATACGCTTAATGTTAACTGAACTTGAGAGACCGTTGCGCCAAAATCCGTCTTCATCGCAGGTAAAGACGGTAAATACATATCGGTTGAAAGCGGGCCAAAGGCAACGAGTGCCGTCAAGATAGCTGCAAACAAAAATGATTCAGGGCGAAGCATTGAAAAGACCATTTAGTTACATTTGCAACTTTTATAGCCCTTTCTCTATATCAAGTAAAGCGGCTAAATTACCTTACTCCCGCCAAATGCCTCTAGGGCTTCATCCAGACTGCCGCGTAATTCCCGACGGTGTTCCAGCTTGTTGCGTGCAGCTTCGGGCAACTCATCCATTGATAATGCGCCTTTGAGCATCAATATCTCAATTAAATCTTCCAAAACGCGCACCATTGCAAGATCACTTTGGGTTAAATCAAGTAAAGCTTCATGCGCGTTGCCTGAAGCATGCAAAAATGTGAGAACATCCGGGTGGTTCATCGCCAGTTCTTCTTCAAAGCCGATCTGTGCTGTTTTGACCAAGCCCGTAATCTGGCCGTTTGTGTTACGTTGAACAAATGGCATGTGCGCCTCCCTTACCAGATTTTTCTTATAGTCTGTCTGATATCGCGAAAAAAAACAACGATAATCGCGCAGTGGTTTAAAGTCCGCGTAGGAAAGCTGGGCGAATGCCTTGTTGGGTTTGTAAAGATGCCCGCACCTGCGCCACCAAGCGGTCTTGATCTTTTGGCAAGTTGCCCGCCAATGGCAAAGCGTTCGAGGCATGATTGGATCGGAAAATCACCGGTGCAGGTGGTTTGATGTTCGTCAGAAGGCGTTCCAACTCCAACAAAACAGCGATATCACTTTGCGGCTCAAACGGTTCGCCAAACTTGGTCATAAATTCGTCATAGGCAATCTCTTCGAGATAGAGCTGCAAAGTTGACAAATAGTTCACTGGCGCTTGAGACAATAATTCAACTGTTCCGTCGATATGTTCTTCCCAATATTTCTGACCGCCTAGCCCCAAAATAACCGTTGCGGAGATTTTTAAGCCAGCTTCTCGCGCCTTGATCAAGGCTTCTGCAATTCCTTTTTGCGAGGCTCCTTTGGTGATTTTTTTCAACATCACCGGCGCACCGGACTCGATACCGACATAAAACAACGGCATTTTACGTGCTGCCAGTTCGGATAATTCCTCAGGTGTCTTTTTTAGAATATTACCCGGTGTGGCATAGGCTGAAACCCGATTAAGGTTGGGAAAACATGACGCCAACTTATCCAATATCGCGCGCAAACTATCCATTGGCAGCGTCAAGGCATCTCCATCCGCCAGAAAGATACGATGAGCCTCAGGCCAAACGCGGGCTGCTTGCTCGATATCAGTAAAGACATCCTGCAACGCACGGGCGCGATATTCTTTCGTCTTGTACATAGAACAAAAAGAACACTGATTAAAACTACAGCCCAACGTCGCCTGAATAATCAAATTATTCCCTTCAGACGGCGGGCGATAAAGTGGCATGTCGTAATGGAGCATGTGTTTTGTCCGATTTTGTCTCAATGATCTGATGGCGCGATGAATTTTTCACCGAGACCGGTGTCGTAGGCGAGGCCTTCGGCGCTTAGCGTCACGCCGAAATCGCCGTCTATGACCAGACCTTTACGCTTCAACGCCACCCAAACGGCCGGGTTGGAAAAACCACTGGCATCTTTGGCCGACACCACAAATGGGCCGACATGCATATGATCACCGTGGGCGTGGGGCAGGTGTCTGATGGTAACAGCACCACTCTCTTCGTTCCGGACAGATAAATCAGGTTCGTTCGCCAGCACCTGAGTCAGGGCAAGGGTGCGTAATTGCAGCTTATTCAGTTTGAGCGGGTTTTTCTTCGCGGCCATGGGATTTTCCTTCATCTGGTTCTTTGAAGCTAAAGATAATGAAGGACATGCTTTGAGCGCAATCACATTCTTTAGTTTTAGAGTGGACCCGTTTCTTAAAAGCTGGTGAACGCCTTCTGTTAGAGTGAGGTTTACAGGAGGAACGGGAGATATTAAGAAAGCCCGATTATCGCTTCATCTGCTATGCAAAGCTATCCACAGGCGGCTATGCTGTCTCCCGTCATCCTCAGTGGGACAAATTAAGAGAGTTGCATAACAGAGGGTTTTGAGTTCATCGT
>NZ_JBLWXN010000012.1:0-88172 GCF_048267425.1 Terasakiella sp. | reverse complement strand
TATCTCAACCATCCGGTTATCTAGCTAAGCTCTTGTTTTGCCGAAGCTTTTTGAGAGCCCCTCAGGAGCAGCGCCCCGTCGGTGAAGCCGGGTTATAAAGACCTCAAACCACCCTGTAAACACCTTTTTTCAAAAAAATGAAAAAAAAGGTCAAATAAACTGACACATTATACTTAAGTCATTGTTTTTACAGCATGATTTAAATGGTATTATTTGAATTAACCGGGACTCGGTGAATGCCCCTTACATAAAACACGTAAGCTATGATAAAGATAACGCCATGACACAAGATAATGATGAGACGGAATTGCCCGTCACCGACCCCATCGTCACCGGCATTCTTGATGCGTTGGCAGGCGGGTCCTCACTGACCGTAGAACAAACCGCACGCGCCATTGCCGAACAACGGCGCAAACCCAAGGATGGCCCACAGTTATGGCGCAAGTACATGCTGGCGGTTAAACAACAGGCCATGCATCTGGGTAAAACCGGACAAATTGAGATTGTCCATAAAGGCGAAGTCATCGACCCGGATAATTTCAAAGGTCGGGTTCATCTGCGCCTGAAAAAGTAATACGGTCGCGTTACAGACCAACAAAAAAGCCCCTTTCATTTCGATAAGGGGCTTTTTCTATATTTGGCGAATCATTTCACTTTTAATCGAAGGCATCATCCCAAGTGCCTTGAGTCGCGGCCTTGGAATATTCGGTTGCGCGATTTTCAAAGAAGTTGGCATGTTCCACGGCATTGAGCATGGCATCCAGCCACGGGATCGGATTCTTATCGATATGATATTGCGGGGTCATCCCCAACTGTTCCAAACGACGGTCCCCGATATACCGGATATATTGCTTCACATCCTCGGCGGTCATACCTTCCACAGCGCCCATTTCGAAGCATAAATCAATAAAGGCATCTTCATGGGTGACAATGGTCGCACAGGCCTCATAGAGGCGACGATGCAATTCATCGCGATCAATCTCGGGATTCTCTTCCAGAAACGTGCGATAGAGTTTGATGATCGAATTACAGTGCAGCGTTTCATCACGAACCGACCATGTAATGATTTGCCCCATGCCCTTCATCTTGTTCAAACGCGGGAAATTCAGAAGAATCGCAAAACTGGCAAATAATTGCAGACCTTCTGTAAAAGCCCCAAAGACCGCCAGTGTTGTCGCAATATCAATTTTAGTTTCAACACCAAATTGCTGCATGTAGTCGTATTTGTCTTTCATTTCCTTATATTGAAGGAAGGCCGCATACTCGGTTTCAGGGATTCCGATGGTATCAAGCAAATGCGAATAGGCGGCAATATGAATGGTCTCCATATTTGAAAAAGCCGCCAACATCATTTGAACCTCGGTCGGTTGGAACACGCGGGTGTAATGACGCATGTAACAGTTATTGACCTCAATATCGCTTTGCGTGAAAAAGCGGAAAATCTGTGTCAACAGGTGACGTTCGCTTTCCGTCAAATTCTTGTGCCAGTCTTTGACATCATCAGCCAGAGGGACTTCTTCAGGCAACCAGTGGACCTGTTGCTGGGTCAACCAGGCTTCATAGCACCAGGGATAACGGAACGGCTTATAAACGGGATTCGCATCCAGAAGGGACATCTTTTCTTTCTTTCACTATACGTTCGTCTCAGCTCAGCGCCTTACTGACAAGCCAGACATTCTTCATATTTGTTTTCTTCACTTAAGGGCAGGCGCGGGTTATCCGGCGTTTCCACTTTTTCCAGCAGCACGCGCAGGCTTTCCGGCACATGATCTTTGGTGGCGACAACCTCGGCTCGTTGAATGGATTTGGAGCGACAATAATAAAGGCTTTTCAATCCGCGCTTCCAAGCCTGATAGTGCAGTTGATGTAAATCGCGTTTATGAACATTTGCAGGCAAGAACAGGTTTACGGATTGCGCCTGATCAATAAATTTCGCCCGATCCGCCGCCAGATCCACCACCCAAATCTGATCCAGTTCAAAGGAGGTTTTGAAAATATCCTTTTCATCCTCACTCAGGAAATCAAGATGTTGAACAGATCCCTCCTGCACGGTGATGGAGGTCCATGTCTCTTCATCATTCTTGCCATAGCTTTCCAAGACCGCCGCAAGATAAGGGTTACGGACATTAAAGGAACCGGACAAGGTTTTATGCATGTAGCTATTGGCTGCAATCGGTTCGATCCCCGGTGAGGTTCCACCGCAGATAATAGAAATTGATGCGGTCGGCGCAATCGCTGTTTTGCAGGAGAATCGCGCCTTCATGCCGTATTCTGCGGCATCCGGGCAGGATCCGCGTTCATCCGCCAAAACTTCGGAAGCTTCATCCGCTTTTTTCTGAATATGGGCAAAGATATTACGATTCCACGCTTTCGCCAGCGCCGATTCAAATGGAACCCGATTCTTTTGTAAAAGAGAATGGAACCCCATTACCCCCAGCCCAACACTGCGTTCGCGCATCGCTGAATATTTCGCGCGCGCCATTTCATTCGGGGCATTCTGGATAAAATCTTCCAGAACGTTATCAAGGAATCGCATGATATCTTCGATAAAGCGGGGATTGTCTTTCCATGCTTCATAGGTTGCGAGGTTCAAAGAAGACAGGCAACAAACAGCCGTGCGTTCTTCGCCGTGATGATCAATCCCGGTGGGTAAGGTAATTTCAGCACACAGGTTTGAGGTTTTTACGGTCAACCCGGCCAGTTTGTGATGTTCCGGCAAGGCCGTATTCACATGGTCGGAATAAATAATATAGGGTTCCCCGGTTTCAATACGCGCTGTCAAAATACGGATCCACATGGCACGCGCCTTAACACTGCGCATCACCGTTCCATCATGCGGGGACAGCAATTTCCAATCTTCATCATTTTCAACCGCGCGCATGAATTTATCGGACAGGAGAACACCATGATGCAAATTGGGAGTTTTGCGGTTGGGATCCCCCCCGGTCGGGCGGCGAAGTTCGATAAATTCTTCCAGTTCCGGATGCGTATCGGGCAAATAAACCGCAGCGGACCCACGACGTAAGGAACCTTGAGAAATCGCCAAGGTCATGGAATCCATCACACGAATGAACGGAACCACACCGGAGGTCTTCCCCACGCGTCCCACCGGTTCGCCGATAGAACGCAAGTTCCCCCAGTAAGACCCGATGCCGCCACCTTTTGCAGCCAGCCAGACATTTTCTGTCCATAGTCCGACAATACCGTCCAGCGAATCACTCGCTTCATTTAAAAAGCAGGAAATGGGCAAGCCACGGGTTGTTCCACCATTCGACAAAATGGGTGTCGAGGGCATAAACCACAGACGGCTCATATAATCATAGATACGTTGAGCATGCGCATCATTATCCCCGTATGCAGAGGCCACACGACCAAATAAATCCTGATAGCTTTCTTCCGGTAACAAATAACGGTCCGCCAAAACCGATTTACCAAATTCGGTCAGATAATGATCGCGGCTGTGATCCACATGAACTTGTGCCCCACCTTGAACCTGAACCACGTCAAGCATACTTGATTCCACTTTTTACGCCTCCGTTTTGCGTACGATGTCATTTGTATATAGGAACAAAAATCTGTGCAGCGTGAAACACCACGCTCATCATCTTGTACCTGGATCTCGCGATTTAAAGATCGCCTGAGCTGATTCGCAGAGCGACCGCCGCGCTTCAAATTAGGAAACGGGCGGTCGTTGGACCATTTCTTGCTCAAAAAACACTCCAAGATCAGCTTTCTCGTACCCCAGATATTGTGGGTGAGATGGCTGCCTGTCAACAAATTATAGTAATTCTAATGATTTTTTACAGCCCTGAAAAATTCCGCCTGCAAAACAGACCGCACAACGACTGGACTTCTGAATTTAAGATAAGAATTATGGGTAAACGAACTATCGGATAAACAACAACGCGCGCTCAATACCTTCATCAATCGTTGTTTGAATTTCTTCGCCGAGGAAAACGCCTTCCTCTTCCTGTTCTTTTTTCAGGTTCTTAATTTCACCCAAAATAGTCAGTACTTCTTCCACAATTTGTTTGGCAGCACCTTTAAGCTTATCGCCTTGGCGTTTTAACAAGTTCTCGGACGCCTGAATACGTTTACCCACTTTTGAGGCATGAACCGTTTCATGCACAAAAAAGTAATCTTTCAGCGCAGATTTTAGTTTCTCGGGGCTCAAGGTCGTATCGTTCAGGCAGGACAAAACATACTTTGCGTGCTCCATTGGTCGACGGCGCAACTCGTCCATTGTCAAAGGCAAGCGATCCACAACAAAGTTTTGCGACATGCATGCCGCCTGTAGCATATTAATGTCAAATTTGTTTTTACGTTGAAACAACACCACGATCACCAGATCAAAAAAGATGTTGTCATAAAATTTATAAAGGCGCGACAAGTTGGTCACAACCGGTCCGACATCCGGTTCATCCTGCTGATTAACGATCTGGCTGATACATTCATATTCTGTTTCAAATTGCTTTTCGCTCAATTGCAAAGCATAGGACAATAAACCGAAACTAAAATGCTGGGACAGATTAAACACGCCCTGACTTTCCAGTCTTTGCCATTCTTTATGAATTCGGATCGGCGTTGTCTCTTTTTCTGGCGTTTTTCCCTTAACGGATTCTTTTTTCTCTTTTTTCCCAAAGGCAAAAACTTTTTTCAGGCTAGAGCCCAGCCCGCCGGAAGACTCATCACGTTTTTTTGCCCCAAGAACTTTAATTTCCTGCGGCAATCCCGCAATCCCGGCGCGTGCGATTTCGCCTGCCCAATCATCAAACGCCAGACCGACAATCCCGTCAATATCGCGATAGCGGTCTTCCCGATATAAACGCAGAACCTCTTCATCACTGTCTGAACTGTCCGTATGATTATAGACCCGACGTGACAACAAATCGCGTTTCTCGCGGATTAATTCGACAAAAGGCTGTCGTAAAATTTCAGGGAAACGAGGCGACAGTAAAAACAAAGGCGCAACACCATCTTCATGGATACCACTGACCTCAACAGCCTTGCCTTTTTCAACAACAATGCTGTCACCGCGCAAAAAGGCCAAGCGGGCGCATAAACGTTTATAGGCATAATCTATCAGGATTTTTTCTTCACGCTCATACAGGAAGCCTTTCTTCACCGCCGGGGCGGGTTCATCTTCTTGTTGCGCAGAAGCGGGTTCGCTTTTTTCAGGTTCCGAAACAGATGGTGAAGTTTGCGCCGCCGTCGATGTTTCCACATTTATCGGTTTGCGCCCAGCGGCTTGGATACGCTTAATTGTATTGGCCAGCGCATTTTCCAATTCCCCCGCCCTTTTACGGGCAAAAGCCGAAAATTCCTGATCCTTAAATGCAAGGCACTTTTCAAGAAAACTCAGGGCCGTCTGAACCTTCACCAGAATATCCGGTGTTAAATCCCCTGCCTCGTGATTGGCCAATTCCGATAAAATCTGGGTCACCGCATTATCAATGACAGCCATCAGCGTGACTTTATCCGTATTCGGCCCCAAATTCATCAACTGGGCAAAAGCATTCACACCACCGACAGGTGCACTATCGGTTCCTGATAACCCTTCTTTTGGTGGCGTAGGCATGCGCATCACCCTAGTAAAACGTCCATTTTAACTATAGTTATTTACGATATTATTTATCAAATTATGATCATCTATAGGTTATAGTTCAAGTCTTTCAAAGGTTATTTTTTTGAAACCTGAGTAAGTTCTCCTCAATTTACAGTTTCCAGCTCTGGTTGACGGAATTCAATTGTTTATGATTATTAACAAAAGTACTATCGTGCCTGATCCACAAACTGTTATGGATACGAACTGATTTTCAATAGGGTTATTTGTCGTGAAGAAAGTTCTAATCGCGCTATGCATCTTTGTCCTTGTTCTGGCTGCGGCGATTCTCGTTATTCCAAGTTTTATCGATTGGTCCGGTCATCGCGCTGAAATCGCCAAGAAAATAAAAGAAGCAACCGGTCGCGAACTGATCATCGGTGGCGACATTGCCTTCACGGTTATTCCTTCCCCTGTCTTAAAAATCGGCGATATCCATCTTGCCAATGCGACAAATGCCAGCAACACGGATATGATTGCGGTTGAACAGCTTGACGTACGCGTCTCCTTATTGCCTCTGTTGGCAGGCAACATACACGTACAATCTATCCGCCTCATCCGCCCTGTCATTCAGTTAGAAGTTTTGGAAAACGGCAAAGGTAACTGGCTATTTGCGACAGACAACACCAACGTGGGCGACATCGAAACAACAAAACAAAGCAATGATCCGGCCTTTATCGAAAATGATACCTCTAATAGCTCGTCCCTACCCATCCAAATCGATAACCTGATCATTGAACAAGGCCAACTGGTTTATCTGGATAAAGCCAATAACATCCGCGAAGACGTGCGCGACATCAATAGTCGGTTTGCCATTGCAGGCTTGAACGGCCCGTTCGAAGCCGAAGGAACCATGTTGGTGCGCGGTATTCCGCTTGGCATTGAAGGATCGATCGGACAAATCATACACGGACGAACAGCCTCCTTCGCCACGCAAGTCAGGTTTGCGCATGGCAACACCAGCACCCGCATCACCGGCACCCTCGTCAACCTTGCCGAAGGTCCTAAAATCAGTGCCAAGCTTGATTTAAAAGGGGATAGTCTCGCAGGTTTTATCAGTGCCTTCCAAAAAACAGATGAAATGGCAGGCGGGCTGAATCGTTCTTTTTCCGCCCGCGGCGAAATGACTTACGGCCCCAATGGCTTAAGTCTGGGCAAAGACGGCCTCGCGCTTATCGTGGGGGAAGATCGGGGCACTCTGCATGTTGAGTATGAGAAAAAAGAGACCAAACAGCTGAGTGTGAAAGCCAATTTCAGTAAAATTGACGGAGACGCGTGGTTAAATGCATCTCCATATAAAGTCATTGAACCCACCCCTTTAGCCCCGGTTATCACCTTATCCACCAAACAATCCCAGCAGGGCAGTCGAATTTCGGCGGCAATCGGCAACGTTCAAACACCTGCCCAGAAATCATCCGTAAAAGCCCCCGCTGCGCCAAATATCCCAACTGACCTAAATGCAACCGTTGCCATTAATATTGATGCCCTCTTATTCAAAGAACAGGCGATCAGACAAGCACAAGCCAATATATCCCTGACACAGGGGGAAATCGCGCTTGAGCGTCTTTCCGCCATTTTGCCGGGGGCAGGTGAATTGACCGTTTTGGGCGTTGCCGGAGAGCGCGCCGGGAAACTTGGCTTTGATGGAACACTGGATTTAAATGTCGCACATTTGCGCGGTGCCCTTGATTGGCTTCAGATCGACACCAGTCATGTCCCGCTGGAACGCCTGCAGCAAGTCACTCTTAAATCAGATATCAATTTTACCGGTGAAGAGCTCCATCTTCTGAATATGGAAACAAAACTGGATGGTTCCACCCTGAACGGTGGCCTTACCATCGCCTTACAATCCAGACCTTCCTTCGGTGCTTCTTTTCATTTGGATCAATTAAATCTGGATGCGTATCTGCCTGCACAAGGGGGCACACACACACCCACGAAAAATCAAGACAACGCGGAACAAATCGGGGCTGCCAAAGAACCCTCTGTTCAAAGCCCCGCCGCCCCCGTCCTACAATCCTTGAAGTTACTGAATACTTTTGATGCCAATCTTGATCTTAGCGCAGGGCAAGTTGTCTATCGCAAACAAACCATCGAAGACATCCAGATTAAAGCCACGGTTTTTGATGGCAAACTGGATATTCAAGATGCCCATATCAAACAGTTGGCAGGTGTTCGTCTGGCAGCCAAAGGCGGCATTGCGCCCTCAGAAGACGGCTATCATGCCAACAATCTGTTTCTTTCCCTAGATACGTCTGATTTCACAAATGCAGCGACGCTCATTGGCCTTCAAGATGCCCTTGACTGGTCCAGACTTGGCACCGGGAATGCCAGTATCACTTTGAATGGCCCTGTTTTATCCCCCGATATGGATATTAACGTAACCGCCCTTGACACCACCTTGTTTGCCGCAGCCAAAGCGGACCTTCTTCCGTTGCCCAAAGCAGAAGCCAGCATCAACCTTGCCATTTCCGATTTTGCGAAATTAACCCAAGGTCTTGGGGTGAGCTATCGCCCGCGCGGTCCCCTGACAAAACTGGATATCAGCGCGGACCTGAATGCGGACCTGACGCAAACCAACCTGAAAAACATTGTCGCCAAAATTGGTAAAGATCAAGTCAGCGGACATATTCTTTTTAAACAACAAAACCGTCCGCACCTTAATGTCAACTTGCAAACCGATCATCTAAACGTCACGCCGTTTTTACCCAATGATCCTCAAACCACATCCAAGACGCCAACGTCCAATACATCGCAGCCGTCTTCACAGACCGCCCCCCCTTCAAACCGTTGGTCAAAGGATGTGATTGATTTTGGCTTCATGCAAAACATGGACGCTGATCTTCAACTAAACGCAAAACGGCTTCTCTATAAAAAGGTCGTTCTGGATAATCTGGTCCTAACCGGGCAGCTAAAAGATGCGGAACTCAATATCAGTGATGCCAGCGCCAACCTGTTTGGTGGACAAGCTAAAATCGTCTCAAAAATTGTCACGGGTGAAACGAATGACATTCAGGCGACACTCGATGCCAGCGGTCTGAAACTGAAGCCGCTGCTCAGCCAAACCGGTTCAACAACTGTTGCAGATGGTACATTGGCCCTGAAGACAATGCTCGTCACCCAAGGCAAAAGCGAGAATGATTTTGTTTCCAATCTGAATGGGAATGGTGCCCTCAACCTGAATCAGGTTTCCGTTTCTGGTAAAAATACAGGCGGTTCCCTTTTCGACATCCTCAATCTTTTGGCGACCCTATCCGGTAAAGACCCAACAAAAGGTTTGGCCGACATTGCCGTTCAATCCGATATCACAAAGGGTGTTGCAAAACTCAGTCAAGCGAGCCTGACGTCCCCCATTGCGGGGGGAAGCGCACAGGGGCAACTGGATTTGCCCAAATGGTATATGGATGTCAGCGGGACCTTAAATATCAAGCAAAATGCCTTGATCGGCCTGTTGGCACAAAAAGCGAAAATGAAACAAGATTATCCCTTCGCCCTGAAAGGACCATTGGATGCCCCCAATGTGAAACTGGACACCGGCAGTCTCAGCAGTGGCGGTGGATTGATTATTCCCCTACCCGACAAATTAGAGAAAAAAGGCTACGGCAATCTTATTCGCGGTCTCATCGGCGCATCAGGCGGTCAAACGCAACCCACAGAAAAAACGGCCCCCGCAGCATTGCCCGCCCCACAAAATGACAGCGAAACACTTGCCCCGCCTCCACCACCCAGTGCTGCAAACGACAACAGGCAAGCCCCTAGCCCGGAACAACAATTGTTACAAGGTATCGGTGATTTACTGCGTAAAAAGTAAAAACCTACCGCAGGTAACCTTGTAGGCTTTTTCTGAGATCATCCGGTAAAGAGACAGATTTTTCATTATGCGTATCCGCCCAGACCATCACATTTTCGATGGTGCTAAAACATGTATCGTTACAGAAAAGCCCCTGTTCGATGACAACAGATGAATTTCCAATTTTGCGCACGACAGTACCGATCCTTACTTTGCCGGGATAATAAGCAGCAGCCAAATAATGAATGGTGATTTTCGCGATGACCCAGCCGATACCATGCCCCCCGGTACTGCCTGGGTAAACCATTTCCAAAAAATCCACCCGCCCACTTTCCGAATAAGTGGCAAAAGCCGTATTGTTCACATGCCCGACACGATCCAGATCGGCAAACCGGATAATCTCATCCGTCCAGTAAGAATAGCTTTCCCTCTTTTTTAAATCTAACTCATTCACGTCATTACATCCTTTTAAAATTCTTAGAATATTTCTAACAGGAGTCTCCCCCGCCTGTACAGTTTCACAAAACAGCAAAACTGTTTTCAAGCTTATAATTTCCGGATGAAAGCTTGAAAAACTCCTCCCCAATGGCGATTTGAGGCTGGTAAAGGAATCCATTTTCCTATAGTGTCCGGCCCAAATGAATATATATATGTATTATTGATTACATAACTGTATTTGCCTGTAACATAATTGGCAGACCTGAATGGGGATGCATCTTGAAGTTGGAGATGACCGTGAAGTCCATTAAACCTGTTCTCATTTCTGGACGAGAAGTACACCCGATTATTGAAGGCGGCAAAGGTGTTGCCGTTTCAAATGGCCGCAGTGCAGGCGCGTTTGCCGCTGCTGGTTGTGTGGGTACGTTTTCCGGTGTCAATGCCGACTCTTATGACGAAGAAGGCAATCCTATTCCTCAGGTTTATCACAGCAAAACCCGTAAAGAACGTTTCGAAGAGCTGATCGCCTACGCCATTGAAGGTGCAATTGCACAGGCCCGTATCGCACACGAAGCTTCCAACGGCGAAGGCCGCCTGCATATGAACACCTTGTGGGAAGCCGGCGGCACTGAACGTATCATCCACGGTGTTCTCGAAGGGGCCAAAGGTTTAATCCACGGCGTCACTTGCGGCGCGGGTATGCCCTATAAAATGGCGGAGCTCGCCGCACAGTATAATGTTTATTATTACCCGATCGTCTCCAGCATGCGCGCCTTTCGCGCCTTGTGGAAACGCTCTTACAGCAAATACGCCAACCTTTTAGGTGGTGTCGTCTACGAAGATCCGTGGAAAGCTGGTGGTCACAACGGTCTGTCCAACGCCGAACGCCATGACGAACCCCAAGACCCGTTCCCACGCGTTGCTGAAATCCGCAAATTTATGAACAGTGTCGGTTTGAACGATGTTCCTGTCATCATGGCAGGTGGCGTTTGGTATCTGCGTGACTGGGACGAATGGCTGGATAACCCGGAAATTGGCCCGGTGGCCTTCCAGTTTGGTTCTCGTCCCTTGTTGACGCAGGAAAGCCCCATTCCCGATCATTGGAAACAACGCCTGTTGAACCTGAAAGAAGGCGATATTTCGCTGAACAAATACAGCCCGACAGGTTTCTATTCATCACAATTGAACAATGACTTCCTGAAAGAACTCGGGGCACGTGCCTCCCGTCAGGTGGTCTTTGCCCGTAAACCGACGGAAGACCTCAGCGCAGAAGTTAAAGTCGGCGCACGTGGTCGCCCGATCTATGTCGCGCCCGGCCAACAAGCCAGCGTTGAAGGCTGGATTGCGGCAGGTTACACTGAAGGCATGCGTACACCGGACGACACCATGATTTTTGTCACGCCGGAACGTTCTCGTGAAATTCTTGCAGATCAAGCCGCCTGCATGGGCTGTCTGTCTGCCTGTAACTTCTCCAACTGGGCAGATAACGAAGAAAATACAACGGGCCGTCTGGCGGACCCGCGTTCCTTCTGCATCCAGAAAACATTGCAGGATATTGCACATGGCGGGTCTGTGGACAACAACCTCGCCTTTGCCGGACACAATGCATTCAAATTTGCCAATGACCCGATTTTCCAATCCGGTCGCGAAGGCAAATTCCCCACGGTTGAACAGCTTATTCAGCAGATATTGACAGGAAACTGATTTTTTTTAGGGTTAATTGACCTGTATCAATTTTTCTTCAAACGGTTTCTGACATATTCAGCGCAATGTTGAAGCATTCTAATTTTAAAGTACGAATTTCTTCATAGAATATGTCATAACCGTTTAGTCGATAACAGGTGGTTAACATGGAAAAAATACGCCCTTTCAGTCACGCGTTAGACCGTCTACGTGATGCTGGTCTTCGCCCGACACGTCAACGCCTCGCCCTTGCAAAATTATTGTTTGATGAATGTGATCGTCATATCACCGCCGAACAACTGCACTCTGAAGCGCTGGCAGGCAATATCCGCGTTTCCCTGGCGACCGTTTACAATACTCTTCACCAGTTTACTTCTGCTGGCCTGCTGCGCGAAATCGTCGTTGATGCGGGTCGCTCCTACTTTGACACGAACACAACCTGTCACCATCATTTCTTTGATGAAAACACAGGTATCCTGTCTGATGTGCCGGAAGGTCAACTGCAAGTTACCGGTGTTCCCACACCGCCCAACGGTTCCGAAGTGGAAAGCGTTGATGTAGTGGTGCGTATTCGCGCTGCATCATAATTCGATAGAGCTGTCTCTTTCGAATTACAAAGCCGGATTCTGGGGGGGATCCGGCTTTTCCTTTTTTAAGCAGTGTATCAATGGTAAATAACTGGAATATACCAGACTGGTTGGAACAAGAAATTCGCATGCGAGATCAAGCATGTGTTTATTGTGGTGTAAAATTTACGCCATCAAATATATCAAAAAAAAGTTCTGTTAGCTGGGAACATATAATCAATGATGCAACAATTATCACTCGGGACAACATAGCTCTATGCTGTTGCAGTTGTAATGCAAGTAAAGGTCCTAAGGAATTGCTTACTTGGTTTGAATCCACTTACTGTAAACAAAACAATATTAATATTGATACTGTTGCTCCTATAATTAAAAAAGCAGTCATTCAAGCTTTGTTAGATTAAGCAGTCACTCCGTCGTATTGACATCCATCTTTTCAAGGTTCAACCGGGCGGTTTGGGCTGTCTCGCTTTGCGGGTCTATCTCAATTGCCGACATCCAGTCTTGCCGGGCAAGGTCATTATGGCCTTCAATACGGTAGAGCATACCCCGTTCAAGCAACGCATCCGTATTGGCAGGCATCAAGGCCAATGCATGATTGATATCGCGCCATGCCTCTTCAAAATTTTCCGTCAGGCGATAGATTGTGCCGCGAAAGACATAGGCATCGACAAGGTTGTCATCCAACGATACAGCCTTGTTCAAATCATCCAACGCATCCGTATAATGTCGTGTACTGGCGCGCACATGGGCGCGGTCGACATACAGGTCGGGATTGGTTTCATCCAAATTAATCGCAGTACTCAGTACAGCACGGGCACGGTCATTTTCATTGGCCAGAAACCAGCCTTGTGCGGCTTGTGCCAGAATTTGTGCTTTAAATTCTTTGGATCGGCGTGAGCTATCAGCAAGTTTTTCCATGCGTTGAGCCCCTGTCTCATAACGTTTCATCGCAATCAGTGCACTTGCGATGCAATGTTCTGCCGCTTCGCCGCCGCCCAGACCTTTCCACGATAAACCGCTATCAAAAGCCTTATGTGGTGCTTGACGAACAAGCTGCATACAGGCTTTATACTGTTTCGCATGATCAATCGGTTCTGCCTGCGCTGCGACTGCGCACAGGGACAAAATGACAGTGACGGATAGAAAAGCCTGACGTTTCACTTCAAACCTCTTAACATATTGAGAAACACTTTTTCTTTGTAACGGGTTCACAGCATGAACACACTCTTTATCTTCGGCATGGGTTTCAGTGCCGGACATTTCGCCCACCGGATGAAAGCCAAAGGCTGGAACATCATCGCCACATCACGCGAACCCGTCGCTGTTGAGGGAATCGACCTCATCGCATTTGACGGGACAAAACCCATTACCGATTTTCCCGAACGGCTCAAGGATGTGACCCATGTCCTGCATTCCATTCCGCCACACAAGGAAACGGGCGATTGCGTCTTCAATCTGCATGCCCGTGATCTGGAAAAATTGCCGAACTTAAAATGGATGGGATATCTGTCCACCACCGGTGTCTATGGCACCGCTGACGGGGCAACGGTAAATGAAGACAGTCCGCGCCACCCCACCAGCGCCCGTGCACGCGCACGCAAGCAGGCCGAGGACAACTGGCTTTCCACCCGCCTGCCCCTGCATATCTTCCGCCTTGCCGGTATTTATGGCCCCACCCGGTCCCTGTTCGATTCGATTGCCAAGGGTCGAGCCAAGGCCATAGATAAACCGGGACATGCCTTTTCGCGCATCCATGTCGAAGATATCGCTGGTGTTCTGGAAGCCTCTATCAATAAGCCCCATCCGGGCAGCGTCTATAACCTGTGTGACGACGAACCATTGGAACCGCTTGCGGTTTTAAAAACGGCTTGTGCTCTGATGGGGGTCGATATGCCCCCGATCCAGTCATTTGACGAAGCCGCCAAAGAAATGACCCCGATGGCTTTAACCTTCTGGAATGACAACAAACGTGTTGATAACAGCAAAATAAAAACCGAGCTGGGATACGACCTGCAATACCCAGATCACCGCAGCGGTCTGGAAGCCGTCTGGGCGGAGATGCAAAAGAATGTATGAATTCTTTCACGATCCGATCTATTTCCTCACCATGATGGGCACCGTTGTTTTTGCCTTATCCGGGGCAATGGCTGCGGCCCGCAAAGAACTGGACATCTTTGGCTTTATTATCGTTGGACTTGCCCCGGCCGTGGGGGGCGGGACCGTGCGGGACCTTTTGCTTAATGCCGAAAAGGTCTTTTGGATTGAAGATTTGAATTTCCTGTATGTCGTTATCGTCGTTGCCGTCATTGCCTTTTTTCAAGTTCATCGGCTGGAAGGCAAACGTTACACCCTGTTGATGTGGGCCGATGCCTTTGGGTTGGCGCTTTTCACCATTATGGGGACGCAAATTGCCATGACCTATGACATTCACCCCGTCATGGTTGTTGTCATGGGAATGATCACCGGCACATTTGGCGGTATGGTACGCGACATCATCTGCAACGAAGTCCCCTTTTTACTGCAAAAGGAAATCTATGCCCTCGCCGCGATTGTCGGCAGTTGCGCTTATCTGTTTTTCTTGCATTTGGGATTGGACGAACAGGGTGCAATGGTCATCAGCGTGGCGGCAACCTTTATTGTGCGCGGTCTTGCCATTGTATTTGGTTGGAGCCTTCCGCCCTATAAAGCCGGTGGAAGCCCGACATGAATATCCAAAAATTTGCAGCACTGAGCGGTGTTTGCGCCCACACACTTCGTTATTATGAAAAGATCGGGCTTTTACGCAATGTTGGGCGGAACAAAAATGGTCATCGTGATTACAGCGAAAACGAACGGGTCTGGATTGATTTCATCAAACGATTGAAAGAAACAGGCATGGCCCTAAAAGATATTCAACGTTATGCCGACCTGCGTGCCCAAGGGGATGAGACAGCGCAAGATCGCATGGACTTATTAATCAACCATGCCGATGTGCTGGAAGAACGCTTACGTCAGGAAAATGAACATCTGGACAAGCTGAGACAAAAAATCGCCTTTTACCGGAAACAAATTTCTGGAAATTAGACTATTGACTTAGAGTATACTCAAAGCCGTAACCTTTCTTTCATACCAAACAAACTGATGTGAAAGAAAGCAAACCATGTCCCCCACACGTTATGAAGCTGGCCTTGCCAAACTGACTGAAATTGATGGACAGGCAGGGCAAAATGTCATCGACAGTCTTGCCGATATCGCCCCGGATCTTGGTCGATATATTATTGAATTTGCCTTTGGTGATATTTATCGGCGTGGCACACTTGATCTGCAACAACGCGAACTCATCACCATTTCAGCACTGAGTGCAATGGGCGGGTGCCAGCCCCAATTGGAAGTCCATGTCAATGGTGCCTTAAATGTCGGATGCAGCGCCAAGGAAATCGTTGAAACCATGATCCACATCGCCCTTTATGCCGGATTCCCTGCTGCCCTGAACGCCATCACCGTTGCCAAAAAGGTTTTTGCAGAACGCGATATTCAGGTTTAATCCATTTTGCGACGCGCAGACAGGGCTGCACTCAGGGTGCCGTCATCCAGATAATCCAGCTCCCCCCCTACCGGAACACCGTGGGCGAGGCCGGACACAAGAACGTCGCACTCTTCCAGACAATCGGCGATATAGTGCGCGGTCGTTTGACCATCGACCGTTGCACTGGTCGCTAGAATAATTTCTTCCACACCGCTGTCACGGGCGCGCTCAACCAATTGGTCGATCTTCAGATCATCCGGGCCGATACCGTCCAACGCCGACAATGTGCCCCCCAACACGTGATAACGCCCACGAAAACTGTTGGATCGTTCCAACGCCCATAAATCCGCAACATCCTGCACCACACAAATCACCCGGTCATCGCGTCGTGGATCACTACAGATGGAACAAGGGTCACTGCCATCCAAATTTCCACAAACAGAACAGCTTTTTACCGCTTGGTCCACCCGTTGCAAGGCATGGCTTAAAGGTTGCAGGACGGTCTCTTTCTTTTTAACAAGATGCAAGGCTGCGCGTCGGGCAGAACGCGGTCCCAGCCCGGGCAACTTGGATAAAAGCTGAATAAGTTGTTCGATTTCAGGCGCAGCCATCTTCTTCCCGCTTAAAACGGCAGGGACATGCCCGGCGGTAACTGCAAACCACCGGTGATTTCGGACATGCGTTTGTTGACTTCTTCTTCCATTTTGGATTTCGCATCCGCCAAGGCCGCAACAATCAGGTCTTCCATCACTTCTTTATCTTCAGGATCAACTAGGTTTTTATCCACATCAATTTTTTTGACATCGGCCTTGCCGTTGATCACCACATTGACCATGCCGCCGCCAGAAGTCCCGTAGATTTCCAAGTCCAACAAACCGTCCTGAAATTCCTGCATCTTGGCTTGCATCTTCTGCGCCTGCTGCATCATTTTTGCCATGTTCTTCATGGGTTATTCATCTCCACTCGTATTATCCGGGTCACCGGGGTTTTCTTCGATCTGAATCGCCGCATCCAGCGTATCCAGCTTAATTTCATGTACTTTTTCAATCACGCTTTCCGGGAAGCTGCTGAGGATATCGTGCACCAAGGGATGTTTGGCAACCTCTTGCTTGCGTTTTGCAATCGCTTCATCCCGGACTTGGGCCAATGTCACATTACCCGCTTCATGGCGCGAGACCCCGACAGCCCACACCCGGTTGGTATGGGTATCAAGGAATTTTTTCAGATCCCCCGCCAAGGTCGACGGCGCATATTCACCGGGTCGAAATTCGATTTTACCGGGGCGAAAAGACACCAGATGCAAATTATTCATCAGGTTTGCTTTCAGCACGATATCGCGCTTTTCTTCGGCAAGTTCGGTCACTTCAACAAAGCTTTGCGGATCAGCCTTCGTTTCATCCTGCACACGTGGCTGGACTTGGGCCACACCACCATTGACCACACGCATGCTCGTCGTCGGCGTGCCACTGCCGCCACCACTTGATGATCCCCCCATATGGGGCGCTCCAACGGCCTGTGCCATCTGTCCGGCACTACCGCCACCACCGCCAGATGGGCCACTACCGCCCGGCCCACTGGGTTGTGGATTATTTTTCATTAATCGAATGGCTTCTTCCGGTGTCGGTAAATCGGCAACATAACACAGGCGGATAATCACCATTTCGGCTGCCTGCTGAGGATGCGGCGCATTGCGCACTTCGCCCAACCCCTTCATCAAAATCTGGTAGGCACGTGCCAAAACCGACATGGCAAGTTTGTCCGACATGTCCTTGCCACGCACACGTTCCATTTCAGAAACAACCGCATTTTGTGCTGCATCAGGGACCACTTTGACACGCGTCAACCAGTGGGTCAGTTCCAACATATCCTGCAAGACCACGTTCGGGTCCGCCCCGGCCGCATACAGGTTATCCATAACAGACAGTGCTGCTGGTGCATCGCCTTGCATGACAGCGTCAAACAGATCGAACGTGCGCCCCCGATCCGCAAGCCCCAACATATCACGGACCTGTTCTTCACCGACTTCGCCGTGACAATGGGCAATCGCCTGATCTAATAAACTCAGTCCGTCACGCACAGACCCGTCTGCCGCGCGTGCAATCATCGCCAAGGCATTGTCATCCACAACGGCATTTTCTTTTTCGGCCACCATTTTAAAATGGGTTGCCAGCATCTCCTGATCGATACGGCGCAGATCAAAGCGTTGACAACGCGATAAAACCGTAACCGGAACTTTACGAATTTCAGTGGTTGCGAAAATGAATTTCACATGCGCCGGCGGTTCTTCCAACGTTTTCAACAACGCATTAAACGCGCCTTTGGACAGCATATGCACTTCGTCAATGATATAGATTTTATAACGTGCTGACGTCGGGCGATAGCGCACGGATTCAATAACTTCACGAATATCATCCACACCGGTGCGAGAGGCGGCATCCATTTCGATGACATCGACATGACGGTCCTGTGCAATGGCTTTACATTGTTCGCACACACCGCATGGCGTAATGGTTTCCTTGCCCTGACCATCTTCCCCGACACAGTTTAAGGCACGTGCCACCAGACGGGCTGTTGTGGTTTTCCCGACACCGCGCACCCCGGTCAGCATAAAGGCCTGCGCCAGTCTGCCGGACTCGATCGCATTGGACAGCGTGCGCACCATCGCATCCTGTCCAATCAATTCTTCGAATGTAGAGGGACGGTACTTTCGCGCAAGGACGCGATAGGCACCTTTGTCTTCGGTTTCAGTCATAAAAAAGGCCAGCCGTTTCGAATAAATTCTGTTTGCTCAAATTAACAGGGCTTGGCCCGACATACCAGCCGAATTCGGTCATATTCATATCAAAGTGATTATTTCTTTTTCTTCTTTTTATCTTTCTTTTCTTTGGCCTTCATCTCTGCCTTGGTTTGTTTGGCCTGCGCCTGGAGCATTTCACCGAGAATTTCACTTTCAAACTCTCGTAATTTTTCCCAGACCTTTTCTTCTGAAATCTCCAGACCCGCTTTCGCAAAGTCGTTCAAGATACGGTCAATAACAGGTTTGGGGCCGGCGCTTGTTAAATCAGCACTGATTAATTCCAGAAAATATTCTTTCTTATCCAAACCGAGTTTTTTTGCCGCCCAATTCGCAATTTTTTTATTGCGTTTGGCTTCCAGATAAAAATGTTCCAATTCATCGTTGGCGTGGCGGACTTCATCTGTCGCCCGTTTTGAATTCATGGTTGCTACTACTGACATATCGCGTCCCCGTTTATGCTTTTTCGTCCCGCACTTTCTGCGCTTTTGCATAACGTTCACGCAAATCGTCCATCTGCTCTGCAATCACGGCTGCGGCCCCTTCGCCATCACCGGCTTCGATCGATGTCAAAATACGTTCATGCTGTGCAATTGTTTTTTCCTTATCCCAAAAACGAAAAATGATCAAGTTCACGATCGGCTGCACCGCTTCGATCACAGATGACATCATAAAGCGCAGCATGGTATTGCCTGTTGCATCCACAATTGCACGATGAAAACGCACATCGGACGCGCAGAAGTCCTGATCCGACATCGCAGCATTTTTTTGCAAAGACAATTCAAACATCATGCTGTTGATATGGCTTTGTTCACGACGCTGCGCCGCCAGTCGCACGCAGACCAATTCCAGTTCGCGACGCGCTTCTGCAATATCGGACAGGTCGAATTCCCCCATCGTCGTCAACAAGGATGTCATATTGATCAGCGCATTTTGTGCTTCATCACTATCGGGACGATTAACAAAGGTGCCGCCACTTGGCCCCCGACGTGAGCGGATCAAGTTTTGCGCCGCCAAACGTTTTAAGGCTTCGCGAATGGTCGGGCGCGACACACCAAAACGCTGCGCCAATTCCGGTTCCGTCGGCAAGCGTTCATCCACCTTCAAATCCCCATCGACGATGGCTTGGCGAAGAGTTTGTGCAATCTGTTTGGCCAGACTTTCGGTGACCAAGGGTTCGAATTTCAGCCCCATATCTTTTTCATTTCATTCATGTGTTTCATACCTTGCACAATGCCCCCTTAAACCCCAAATATCAACTGAATTATCCCATTTGTTAATTTGTTTGACAAATATAAAAATAACATTACCCTACAACTTAGATTCTATTTTTTGAGGTACACCATGTTTAAATCTCTCCTGCTGTCCCAGACAGACGAAAAAGTCAGCGCACAAATCACCGAGATGGACGAAAGCCAACTCCCGGAAGGCGACGTTCTGGTAAAAGTCGATTATTCAACATTGAATTATAAAGACGGTCTCGTCCTGAACGGGTTGGGTGGATTGGTGCGCAATTATCCCCATATCGGCGGCATTGATTTTGCCGGTACGGTTGAAAGCAGCGATCATAAAGATTTTAAACCCGGCGATAAGGTTGTTCTCACCGGTTGGCGCGTCGGCGAAGTTCATTGGGGCGGTTATTCCCAGAAAGCCCGTGTAAACGGCGATTGGCTTGTCCCCCTGCCTGAAGGTTTGACCCCGCGTCAAGCAATGGCTGTTGGCACCGCTGGCTTTACCGCAATGCTCGGAGTTATGGCCTTGGAAGATCATGGATTGTCCCCGGACCAAGGCGATGTTTTGATCACAGGTGCCGCTGGCGGCGTTGGCTCCGTTGCCGCTGCCATTCTCGCCAAACTTGGGTATAGCGTTGCCGGATCAACGGGTCGGGCCGACACCCATGACTATTTACGCGATATGGGTGTGTCCACCATCATTGATCGTAGCGAATTGAACGAACCGTCCAAACGTCCGTTGGAAAAAGAACGTTGGGCCGGTTGCATCGACGCCGTTGGCGGCACGACGTTGGCACGCGCACTTGCTCAAATGCAATATGGCGCCAGTGTCGCCGCCATTGGTTTGGCAGGTGGCAATAAACTGGACGCCACCGTCATTCCGTTCTTGTTGCGTGGCGTCAATTTACTGGGTATCGATTCGGTCATGTGCCCCACAGCAAAACGCCTGCGCGCATGGCAACGCATCGCAACTGACCTGCCAATGGAGAAACTGGAAAACATGACCAGCGATGCCAAATTGCAAGACCTGCCGCAATTGGGAAAAGACATTCTCGCCGGAAATGTTCGCGGACGGGTCGTCGTGGATATCGCCGGAAGCTAACGTTTTAATAATCCACCCTTGTCAGAAGCCTAACGCACGGACTAGACTGGTTGTGTAATCTTAAGTTGAAAACTGAGGATCCCATGACCCGTCTCGTCCGTTTTGCGTTATTGTTTGTGATACTCACGCTGTCATCCGCTTCGGCAAATGATGTGCGGGATCTGGCAGAACGGCTGGAAGCCAAGGCCGTAAACGGGGATGTCAAAGCCGCTTATAAACTGGGGTTACTCTGGTCCAACGGCAAAAAAGTCAGCCCGGATTATTTCACCGCCCTTGAATGGCTTGAACGGGCAGCCCAGCAAGGCTACGTCCGCGCCATGTTGACATTGTCAGAGCTCTATCTCAGCGAAAAAGCCGGCCCCCCTGATCTGGAGCGTGTTCAATATTGGTTAGAAAAGGCCGCAAACGCGGGCTCTGCCGATGCAATGGCAAAGCTCGGGCAATTCTATGCCGGAACAAATGACCGCGAACAATCTATATACTGGTATAAAAAAGCCGCTGTAAAAGGCGAAGCCCGCGCCATGCAAGAATTGGGGCTGGCTTATTACCAAGGAAACGGCGTTCGTTTCGATCTGGATCATGCCTTTGCCTGGTTGGAACTGGCCGCGCGTAAAAAGGATCGCGGGGCGGAGCCCTTACAACGCAGCATTATCCAAAAAAAGGGGCAAGGCTGGGCAGACGATGTCCGTCGCCAAATCGACAACCGCATGATCCCCGAAGAGTATTGGAACGCACGCTAATCCCCGATTATATGGGCAACGACACTGCGCCGATGGGCCACTTTACGGTGTTCAAATAAATAAATCCCCTGCCATGTCCCCAAAACGGGACGCCCTCCTGCAATTGGAATGCTCAAGGACACATCCGTCAGTGCTGATTTGATATGTGCCGGCATGTCATCCGGTCCTTCCATCGTGTGACGCAACCAATCCATATGTTGGGGCACAAGACGGGCAAAAAATTCGTTCAGGTCCAATTGCACATCGGGATCGGCATTTTCCTGAATGGTCAAGCTGGCACTGGTGTGACGGCAGAACAAAGTTAACACCCCTGTTTCGATGTCACACTCATTCACCCAAGCAACCACATCACGGGTAAATTCATAAAGTCCTTGCCCCCGTGTCTGAATGTCAAAACTCGTTTGGTACTGGCGCATGATCCCTTCCTCCTGAACCATACCAGCCTACCCATTTTCTTGCGCAGGTCAATCAAAGCGCACAGCAGCCATACTCAGGTTTTGATGTTCAAAACCGCGATGAAGCAAAGTCGCACGTTGGCGTGCCGCCCCCAAGGCCACATAAACCGGCAGCCAATGTTCGTCTCGCGGATGGGACCGTTCATAATGTGGGGCAAGCTGTGGCGCATTCAACAAGGTATCATGGTCATTGTCTTGAATGGCGTTTACAAACCAGTTTTCAAATTCCAACGCCCATACATCCGGCGTATTTTGATACCATTTCAGTTCGCGTAAATTGTGGGTAACAGAACCCGATGCCATAATCAAAACGCCATCTTTTCGCAAAACAGACAGGCGTTTTCCAATATCATAATGATATTGCGCACCCTTCATCGGTTGCAGGCTTAACTGCACAACCGGGATATCTGCCTTTGGATAAATCAGGGATAAAGGCGACCATGCCCCATGATCCAGCCCACGGGCGTCATCCACTTCGCCCCCGACCAACTGTGCAACCTGATGGGCAAGTATAGGATCACCTGAGGCCGGATAACGTTTTTGGTAAAGTTCATCGGGAAAGCCATAAAAATCGTGAATGGTTTCCGGTTGCGGACTTCCTGTCACAATCGGTTTATCTGTCTCCCAATGGGCGCTGATGACGACTATCGCGCGCGGCTTGGGAAAAACCTCATTCAGGCTCGATAAAAAGGCCCGACCCGCGCTCTCCGGTTCAATCATCACTGTTGGGGACCCATGAGAGACAAAAAGGCTCGGCATCAACATGATATACTCCTGTTTTCTTTGTTACAGAGAATATATGCCGATCCCGAGCCTTTGATTAGCCGATAAAAGAGAAACGGATTGTTGCCAAAAGCAATTAAACGACTTTTTCTTCCAGCATTTCACCGATTTTCTTTTGTTTCATCTTTTCGCGCGCCTTGGCGTATTTATCATCCTGCCAGAACATCAAACAGCCATTACAGCCCTTGCCACAACAACTTTCCAAACCTTGTTTGGGTTTGCGGTGCCCGCTGGTGGCTTTCATGGAAATCCGTTTACCCAGCAATTCTGGGTCATCCATGATCGCACGATATTCTTCTTCGCTGATCAGGCCGCGCTCCAGTTCCTGTGCGCGGATTTCAGCCAAGCGACTGACGCGTTCTTCCTCGCTCATCGGTGTTTCGCGGCGCGCCACAGTCAAGGCAGGAATACGTTTTTTCAGAACTTCCGTATCTTCTTGGTCAAAGACTGAAATCGGCACCCGAATGGCCTTGCCTTGGCCCGGATTCACCTTGTCGGTCACATCCCCTGTTTTCGCATCAATAAATTCATAAAGACGCAAACGAATGGGTTCAATTTCGTGCGGCGGCAAAAATTCAATGACATCACCGGGTAACAGGAAATTACGGATTTCGAAAATCATATCGTCCCCGTCCCATTCGCGGATAATCCCGCCGAATTGCCAGCCCCCGACCGGCTTGGTCCGGTCATAGTTATGAGCAACACCGGTTAAGCGCCCTTCGTGGAAACCCATCGTAAAGCCCCGGTTTTGCAGGGTATAAAGTTCGCGCAAATAAGGGTCCGGGTCCCAGTTTTCAGGATCTTTGTACCAGTCATCAATGGCCAGACGATAAGCTCGCGCGGTAATGGCGGCATAATATTCTGACTTATTACGCCCTTCGACCTTGAGACTGTCCACACCCAGTTTCAGGTATTCCGGCAAAACCGGCATGAGACAGAGATCTTTGGAATTCAAGATATAAGACCCGAAGTTATCTTCCTCAATCGGGAACAGCTCACCGGGGCGATACTGTTCTTCCATCAAAAATTCAAACAGATCGGCATTCTGATCGGTGATTTCAATCGCCTTGTCGGTGCCATCTTTTAATTTCAGATGCAGCTTATATTTCCAACGACATGAATGCGCGCAGTTGCCTTGGTTCGCCCCGCGTTCCGACATAAAGTTGGACAGCAGGCAGCGCCCGGAATAAGTCATACACATGGAGCCTTGAACAAAAGCTTCCAGTTTAATGCCGGGTTGTTTTTCACGAATTTCAGCCAGTTCTTCAAAACTGGTTTCACGCGCCAGAACAACGAGCGAGGCCCCTTGATTTTTCCAGAAATCCACCGTCAGCCACGAACAGACATTGGCCTGTGTGGACACATGCGCTTCCAGTTCTGGGGCATGTTGACGGACAAACTGAAACACACCGGGGTCCGCAATGATCACACCATCGGGTTTAACCGTGCGGATTGTTTCAATAAACTTGGGCAGTTTTTCAATATCGCTGTTATGCGTAAACAGGTTCAGCGTCAGATAAATGCGTTTACCATGTTCGTGAACAAACTTAACCCCTTCCACCAATTCTTCCAGTGAAAAGGACGATTGGGTCCGCAGTGATAAATCAGGTGTCCCGGCATAGACCGCATCGGCACCATAAAGGATAGCCGTTTTCAACTTGGTCAACGATCCGGCAGGCATCAACAGTTCAGAACGTTCTGGACGGGTGATGGTGGGCAGTGCGGGCATACTCATGTTCGGGCAATCTTTCGTTCTTCAACGCGTTTCAGGATTTGACGACGTTCCGTATCGTTGCTGGCCCGCCATCCGGCAATTTCCGCACCGGTGCGAAAACATCCCAGACAAACCTTATCGCGCGGGTCCAATGTGCAAACGCCGTTACACGGGCTTGCGACCGTATATTGTGTCATCGTCACTTCCTAAACTAATATCTCAGTAAATTTGTCGGTCATATAACATGAACGTCTGGGGGCGTAAACTTATAAAAGTTCCAAGAAGGCCTCAGCATATCCGTTGCAAGGCCGTCCCATGTTTTTTCAACCAATGGCGTGATTTTTTCGCATCTACATCAAAGCTATCCACCGTCGCCCAAAAATCGGCACTATGATCCATGTGCCTGAGATGGGAAACTTCATGCGCCACCACATATCGCAAGATTTCGGGCGGGGCCATAATCAAGCGCCAATTAAACGACAGATTCCCCGCCGATGAACAAGACCCCCAGCGCGACACGGTATCACGCACCGAAATACGCTTGACCTGTTTATCCAATTGCGCAGCCATTACGTGAGCTTGGGGCTGGATATCGGCCTTGGCCTGTTTCTTCAACCAATCCACAAGACGGCGTTGGAAAAATTCCATCTCGCCAGTGATAAAGATTTCATAACCTTCACACCAAACCGTCCCTCGCGCATTTGGACGATGGCGTAATGTGTGATCGATCCCTCGCAAGGCAATCACCGATCCGTCGCCCAGACGGCTGCTGGGTGTCAGTTTTGCCAATTGATTAGCAATCCAGACCTTATTGCGCGCCGCCATTTTCAGACCTTCTTCCGGGCTTATCCCTTTGGGTAAGGTGACAACCACACCGTCTTCTTTGGGGTTTAAGCGCAAAATCAATCGTCGCGCCTGTGCATTTTGGCGCATTTGAACCGGAATTTTCTGTCCATCAAGTTCAATAAAGCTGTTCAATATTTCGCCTCAACAAAATAAAGTCCATGTGCCGGGGCGGTCTGCCCGCCTTTGGCCCGATCTTTCGCCTCCAACGCGTTTTGCAAATCCTGCTTGGTCCATTTCCCACGTCCGACCAGTTCCAGCGAACCCACAATATTGCGCACCTGATGGTGCAGGAAAGAACGCGCGCGCACGCGAACATGGATTTCCTCACCCACTTGCCTGACGCTGATCTCATCCAAGGTGCGCAGCGGACTATTGGCCTGACATTGCGCCGCCCGGAAAGTGGAAAAGTCGTGTTTGCCAACTAAAATCTGCGCTGCGTCATGCATGGCATCGGCATCCAGTTTTCTTTGTGTCCACCAGACCCGGCCATCCTCCAACGCCGGGCGTCCGGAACGGCATAAAATGCGATAAAGATAACTGCGTTCCAGACAGCTGAACCGGGCGTGAAAGTCTGTATCTGCATATTCACAGTCAACAATGGAAACCCGGTGTGGTTTGACATGATGATTGATTGCCAGCAGCACCTTATTGGGCGGGATATCTTTCTCCATCTCAAAATGGGCCACCATGCCCAAGGCATGCACCCCGGCATCGGTCCGACCCGCGACATGAAGGCGGACCTCGTGCCCGGCAAAAATCAAACAAGCGTCCTCAATGATTTGCTGAACGCTCATCCCGTTATCCTGACGCTGCCAGCCCACAAGGCCGGTTCCGTCAAATTCTATGGTCAATTTATACTTAGGCATGTGCCCTTTGTAATCTTTTGAGAAAATTATTGCGATATTTTTTCGTCTTATCGGAAAATATATGTTAGGAATATTTTATGCATTTGTAATGACTAAGAATTAAGGGGCATAAAGTGGCAAAAAAAGGCGTACGCTTCCCGGAAAAAGAACGGGATTATGAAGCAGAAGACCGCCAACGCGTGCAAGAGGATATGGACTCGCTGTTTGCCGTCCCGCTTGCCATTCTGCCTCTGGAAACCAAGGGCCTGAAACGCGCCCGTATGGTGAAAAACGTCAAACTGCAAAGCGCGATTGAAGTTTTCGCAGACCGCGAAACTGGATCCGGTCAACTGGATGTGGAAGATCTTCCGGCCGAATTTGATTGGCCGGAAGATAAGACGCATCCCGATCTGATTATCATGCGCAAACTCGCGGTTTTACAAAGCTACGATATCTATTCCCTGCGCATTACCCTGCGCGAACACGGCATCCCGGTAAATGATGACATTGCTTTAAAGCTGTCTGATGAAAAACAGGTCGAACTGGCCGGATATATGCGCAGCTTTACCATGCCCTTGATCATGCAGATTTATGGGACGGACGATATGTCCATCAAATCTTTTTCTGATGTGGTCGGCCTGTTTAAAGATCCTGATGTCAAAAAAGCACGTGAAAAACTGCAACAAATGGCTGAAAAGCTGGATATTGACATTATGGAAGTGCCAAAGTTCCTCGAAGATTACGGCGATATCTTCCTGTCTTTGTCTTACTATCGCAACAGCATGGACAACATCATGCCCATCGTGAACGAGTTTCTCGATTCAATGGAAGGCATCCGGTCCAACTGGCAATTGCGCAACGATCCGGCCTTGATGAAAACATGTACGATGGTTGAAAACACCATCAACGAGACCTGTGCCTCTATTTCCGGTCGTTTTGAAACCTTTAACAAGGCATCAAAGAACATGTGGAAAAACCTGAATGCGGAACGTTTCCGTCAGGTCAAAGGCATGATCGAAAGTTATCATACCGTCATCGGTGGCATCCTCTGCGGTCTGACCGTAAAAATGATCCACTGGAAACGCCTGTTCCCGGATCCCGATCTTGGCGGGCCAGTGCGTCGTTCTGAATTCATTATGTCAGAAATGAAACAAGGTATTGAGCGTATGCGCGATCTGGAACGCGCACAGCCGATGGGCGCTGTTCTCAACGTTGAGGAAGACTAACGCAGACGCCTAGAAACCAGTTACTTTTCTCATAAGCGTTTCGATAGGGCCGCGTTTAAATCGCCGGGCATAAAAGTACGCATAGATAATCGCTGCACCGCAAAAAAGCGAAGCGGCCGTGAGCACGCTTATGACGGATTGCCCACCCAGCATACCCAGTGCCTCAAGCGTGCCCATACCGACAACAATATGTCCGATATAAAGTGATAAAGTCTGGCGCCCCGCAGGCCGTAATATCCTGAGGATACCCAACTTATCCAACCCCATCGCACTTTTCAAACATAGGCCAACAACCAGTGACGCCATACTGATGCCTGCCGCAATATACAGGGGGAACGGCGGTACCGGACCGGTTGCAAACAATAACAACAATTCAGGATCGGCCCCGCGAAACAGGCTTGTGCAAAAAATTGATAAGCTTTCGACACCCACATATCCGAAAACCCCGCATATAATCAAAGCATTCTGCGTATTTCTTTTCTCAAGGGCCAGACGGCTTAAAACAATCCCCCAAAGAAGAAAACTCAGCCACGGAAAAACAGGATGCCAGCCATTGAAAAAAAGATTGCGCGCAAACCCGGCCAATGTCCAAAAATCAACGTAGCTATAATCCGCCCAATTCCAACCTGCATCATAATCAAAGACCAAAAGCATTATGAAAAAAGCAATATTTGTAAGTCCCATCAGAAAGAGCAAATACACGGAAGAAAGGCGTAAACAAAGAACACCGAAAAGGAAATAAAAAGCGTAATAGTGAAGAATGTCAGCGTCAAATATAAGTGTGTTCAACAAGCCCAACACCAATAAAAACAAAGCTCGTTTTATGGTGTCGGTGACAGATTGATTGCCTTTGTCGTTTTTGACCGCCAGCCCCAAACCAATACCAGCCAACACCACAAAAGTTGCCGCAGCACGGCCTTCCAACGCTTTGATGAATAAGCTCAGGACACCCGAATCGGGTTCACCGCCCATCACCACATTAAAGTTGACGATGACCATCCCGACAAACGCCACTAAACGTGCAAGATCCAACCCGTCGAGGCGTGATTTTTCTTGAATGCCACTCATTTAAAATCTCCTTGAAACAGGATCCGTGTTTCGAGTGACATCTGCAATCACATAGGTGTCATCAAAGCTTTTGCCCGACAGGAATATCAAAACCGCGCAAGAAACTTTGTGCATCGGTTGCACCTTTACCGCTGCGTTGCACCTTGATTAAACGTAAAGACCCTTCTGCACAGGCGATCACTAGACCATCTGTATCCAGACGTGTCCCGGCCTCGCCTGACAGGTCGCATAACTCGGCCTCAATTACCTTGATACGATCCTGACCCACGCCAAACCATGTTCCCGGCCACGGGGTAAACGCCCGAATTTTGCGTTCAATCACCGTATTAGGCTGGTTCCAATCAATGCGGCTTTCGTCTTTTTGTAATTTCTTGGCATAAGTTACCCCCTCTTCCGGCTGTGCTTGAGGTTTCGTGTACCCCCCTTGCACCGCCCGCAGGGCTTCCAGTGTCAGTTTCGCACTTTCCATCGCCAAACTATCATGCAAGGTTTCACCCGTTGTTGACGTCGTAATCGCAACCGGTTGGATCAGCAACATATCCCCTGTATCCAGACCTTCATCCATCTGCATAATTGTGACGCCGGAAACATCGTCGCCCGCCTCGATCGCACGTTGAATTGGGGCCGCCCCACGCCAACGCGGCAAAATGGATGCATGGGCATTTAAACATCCATGAACGGGGGCGTCCAAAATCGCCTTGGGCAGAATCAATCCATAGGCAGCAACAACCGCGCAATCTGCTTTCAAATCGGCAAAGGCCTGTTGTTCTTCTGATGACTTCAAACTAACCGGTGTGCGAACCTCGATACCGTGAACCTCCGCATAGGCATGAACGGGGGTCAATTGAACTTTTTGTCCACGACCGCTTTTGCGCGGTGGTTGGCTGTAGACACAAACCACATCATGCCCGGCATCAATCAAGCCTGCCAAAATAGAGACACTGAAATCCGGTGTCCCCATAAACACAAGACGCATGGGGTTTTCTACTTTGAGAAATTCACTTTCAGTCATCGCTCTCTATCCGACGTGTTGCCGGCCCTCTTTTTGCGTCTTTTTACCAGTATATATTTTTAGGAATCATTGAACGAATGGATCAATCCACTTTTTTCATCTTGGTCAGTTTACGCATAATCATAGACCGTTTAATGCGTGAAATATGATCAATAAACAAAGTCCCTTCCAAATGATCAATTTCATGCTGAACACATGTTGCCAGCAATCCATCGGCATCAATTTCATGGGCTGTCCCGTTTTCATCAAGATATTTGACCTTTACGCGTTCGGGACGTTCAACTTCACTGAAACTTTTGGGAACAGACAGACACCCTTCTTCATAAAGGCCTGTTTCGTCAGACGCCCATAAAACCTCGGGATTAATCATCTTCATAGGGGCCGGCTCTTCATCATCGCCCGCCACGTCAATGACGATGACGCGCTTAAGCACACCGACCTGAGGTGCGGCCAAACCGATCCCCGGTGCATCGTACATGGTTTCAAGCATGTCATCCAGCAAGGTGCGGATTTCATCGGTGACATCGTCAACCAGATCTGCCTTCTTTTTCAAGATCGGATCCGGTGCGGTCAAAATATCCAAAATAGCCACGGCGTAACTCTTACTTCTTTTAATTCCATAGATGATCAGGACATAAGAGGATATGACGCCAAGGTCAAGTTAAAGCGGGCCGAATTCGCCTGTTTTGCGGTCAAACGCCGTCATGGTGCCGCTTTCAATGTCGAAATGCAGGCCGTAAATTTTCAACGTTTTGTTTTCCACCCGTTCCTTGATGAAATCAAATTCCATCAAGTTATTCATGGAATTTACGATAGACGCTTTTTCAATTTCTTCGGGGATCCGGTTACCCGCCTTGATCGATTCTGCACAACATCCCGGATTTTCAAAGGTGTTATGCACCATACCGATCCAGTGATGAACAAAGTCTGTTCCCAAGGCTTCCTTATTATTTTCTGTATCAATCGCCGCTTGAATCGCCCCGCAATGGGCGTGCCCCATGATCATAATATTTTCGACCTTCAGGACCTTCACACCATATTCCAGCGCCGAGCTTACCCCATGATGATGCGTATCTTTTTCATAAGGAGGAACCAGATTGCCGACATTACGCACCGCGAAAATTTCACCCGGTCCAATCTGCATGATAATCGAAGGGTCAACCCGCGAATCAGAACACGATATCAACAATGTTTTTGGATGCTGTCCGTTTTCGACCAAATCGTTAAAGGTATCAATATGTTCCAGATAATAACCATCGAGGAACTTTTTATAACCGTCTTTCAGCTTCTTCACAGCTTCCATTGCTCTAACCCTGCTATATCCGATTAACGTCTGTAGAAATGTAGTCAATTACAAAAGCAGGTCAAGGGGAAATAATGGTATTTCGGTATTACAATGCTTAATTGCACTTTATCCCTCGATTTATCTTTTCATATCAATCGCTTAATTTAACGAGAAAATTCACTTTCCGTATAACCTTGCGCAAATAACAGGCTGCGCAGGTTGGTATTTTGCACATTGTGACGCGCTTTTTCCACCACGGAGGGTTTCGCGTGATAGGCCACGCCCAGTCCCGCTTCCAATAACATAGGTAAATCGTTCGCGCCGTCCCCGACAGCCACCGCTTCATCCACAGAAAGCCCCTGTTCCCGGCACAGTGATTGCAGATACGCAAGCTTGCTGTCTTTGGTCACAATCGGGTCGATGACGTTTCCCGTCAAAACCCCATCGATAATTTCCATATTATTGCCCGCATTGAAATCAAAGCCGACATCGGCCGCCACCCGCGATGTAAAAAAGGTGAAGCCACCGGATACAAGGGCGCAATAGGCACCGTTTGCTTTCATGGTTGCGACCAGTTCTTTTGCCCCGGGGTTCAGGTGAACCAAGCCCATTGCTTCTTCCAAAAAGCTTTCCGACAAGCCTTTCAACATCAAAACGCGTTCGCGCAAGGCTTTGCGAAAGGGAATTTCGCCGTTCATGGCGCGTGTGGTAATTTCGGCAACTTGTTCTTTCAGTCCGGCGAATTCCGCCAAATCGTCCAGCGTTTCCCCGGCCACGATGGTAGAATCCATATCCGCGATTAGCAGCTTTTTCTTACGCCCCTGCACTTTTTGAAAAATCACATCAACTTGCGTGAATTTAGACCGAAGATCATTGAGATTAACAACTTCTGAAATCTCAACATCGTAGGCTTCCCCTTCTGACAAACAGACCGGCTTTGCATTCGGCAGATGTTTGAGAATCTGCTCCGGCGTAATTTGTCGCTTTTCAGGGTTTGCAATAAAAGTCAGAACATAGGACATTAGGGTACGAGCCGTAGAGTTTTGCGGTGCGCCATTTTATGCCAGAGGAAACCAAGAAAGTCTATGCCAACCGTTACGAAAAATCAGGTTGTTGTCATCGCGGGTCCCACCGCCAGCGGAAAGTCGGCCCTTGCCTTAGATGCCGCCACTGAATTTAATGGTGTCATCATCAACGCCGATTCCATGCAAATATATAAAGGAATCCCGATCGTCACGGCCTGCCCAAGTCCAGAAGACGAAGCACGCATCCCCCATCGCCTGTATCAAATTATGGACCCGGCAGAAACCTGTTCCGCCGGATATTGGGAAAAGCTCTGTGTTGCGGAAATTGAAAAGGCATGGGCAGAAAATAAACTGCCCATCGTCACAGGCGGAACCGGACTATATATTAAGACATTGGTGGAAGGTATTTCCCAACTGCCCGCCATCCCCGATGATATTCGAAATGACATCCGTCAACGGGGCGACCAATTGGGGGTCGAGGCACTTTACGCCGAATTGCAAGCCAAAGACCCGGAAATGGGCGCGCGCCTGAAGCCACGCGATATGCAGCGAATCTGCCGCGCATTAGAAGTTTTGGAAACCACCGGCAAATCACTGGCCCAATTACAACGTGACATAAAACCCACACCCGCCTTGGACGCCCGTTTTGCAAGTCATGTGGTCATGCCGCCACGTGATGTCCTTTATGCCCGTTGCGACCAGCGCTTTGACTTGATGATTGACCAAGGTGCGGTTGAAGAAATCACCGCCTTTGCCAAGCTTGAACTGGATCCGAAAGTCCCGGCAATGAAAGCACTTGGTGTCCCCGAACTGTTGTCTTACGTGCGCCATGAATGCACCCTGGATGAGGCGCGAAGTCAGGCCCAAATGCAGACAAGACGGTTTGCAAAACGCCAATGCACCTGGTTTCGGAATCAGATTTCTGCGGTAGAAATTCACAATACGCAATATTCGGAAAGTTTGCGTGATGAGATTTATAATAAAATTCGTCATTTTTTGTTGACCCCAGACAGTTGACCCATTAGTTTGCGCAGCTCGAACCTGCGCAGCACTTGCGCGGGAGTTTTTGTGTCTTAAAAACGGGCACAAGAAAATTCGTTGAGACGGAGGATTATTGCATGTCCACGAAACAAATGACCGGTTCTGAAATCATCATCCAAGCTTTGAAAGATCAAGGTGTGGATGTGATGTTTGGGCTACCGGGTGGCGTGCTTCTTCCGCTGTATGACGCACTGTTCAAACAAAACGGTCTCCGCCACATTCTGGTGAAGCACGAACAGGCTGCTGTCCACGCTGCGGAAGGGTATGCACGCTCTACCGGGAAAGTGGGAACAGTCCTTGTGACTTCCGGCCCCGGCGCGACCAATACCGTGACGGGCCTTGTTGATGCCATGATGGACAGCGTACCGCTGGTCTGCCTGACCGGGCAGGTCCCGTCCAGCCTGATCGGCAACGATGCCTTTCAGGAAGCTGATATCACCGGGATCACACGCGGCGTCACCAAACACAACTATCTTGTAAAAGATGTAAACGAATTGGGCCGTGTTCTGCACGAAGCCTATTATGTTGCGCGTTCCGGTCGACCGGGCCCCGTTCTGGTGGACATTCCCAAGGACGTTCTGCTGGCGCTTGGTAATTATACGACACCGGGTAAAAACACGGCAGTTGAACACCGTTCTTACAAACCGCAAGTCAAAGGCGATACGGCTGCGATCAAACAAGCCATTGATTTGATCAAAAACGCAAAACGCCCCCTGTTTTACGGCGGTGGCGGGATCGTCAATTCCGGCGATGCAGCCTGCACATTGTTCAGCCAACTGGTGAAAATGACGGGCATTCCCTGTTCCTTGACCTTGATGGGTCTGGGCGCTTTTCCGGGATCCGATGACCAATTCCTCGGGATGATGGGGATGCACGGCACGTACGAAGCCAACCTTGCCATGCATGACTGCGACGTTATGATCAATATCGGGGCGCGTTTTGATGACCGTGTTACGGGCGCGTTGGATAAATTCTCGCCGGGATCCAAGAAAATTCATGTGGATATCGACCCCAGCTCGATCAACAAAAACATTATCGTGGACGTGCCGATCATCGGCGACGTTGCCCATGTTCTGGAAGAGTTGATCAAACACTGGAAAGCCGACCAAGCACAAGTGAACGCAAAAGCTTTGGATAACTGGTGGAAAGAAATTAATGAATGGCGCAAAGTTGACAGCCTGAAATACACCAAATCCAATAAAGTCATTAAGCCGCAATATGCCTTGGAACGCATCCGTGATCTGGCAAAAGAAACGGGTAAAGACACCTATTATACGACCGAAGTTGGTCAACACCAGATGTGGGCGGCACAACATTTGTGCTTTGAAAAACCCAAACGTTGGATGACCTCTGGCGGTCTGGGCACAATGGGATATGGCTTCCCGTCTGCGATGGGCGTTCAAACCGCGCATCCCGATGCCTTGGTTGTTGCCATTGCCGGGGATGGTTCCTTCCAGATGAACCTGCAGGAAATCGCCACCTTAATGGCCTATCGCCTGCCGGTGAAATGTTTCATTCTCAATAACAAATTTCTGGGGATGGTTCGCCAATGGCAGGAAATGTTCCACGGTGAACGCTATTCCGAAAGCCATATCGACGTTCAACCTGATTTTGTCAAACTGGCCGAAGCCTATGGTGCAACAGGCCTGCGCGCGACCACACCGGGTGAACTGGATGACGTGATTAAGCAAGCATTTGCTTCTGACCTGCCAACCATCGTCGACATTTCGGTCGATGCAGAAGAAAACGTTTTCCCGATGATCCCGTCCGGTGCGGCCCATAATGAAATCATTCTCGGCCCTGAGGATTCTCAATCCAGCGAAAACGGCGGCAGCGTCGAATCCGGTGTTCTGGTTTAAAGCTTAGGAGTAACAAAAAATGACCAATAACGACAAAGATGACCTCCTACGCCACACAGTTTCCGTTCTTGTGGACAACGAATCCGGTGTTCTGGCCCGCGTTGTGGGCCTGTTCTCCGGTCGGGGTTACAACATTGACAGCCTGACCGTGGCCGAAGTCGACCATGTGGATAATTTGTCAAAGATTACAATCGTTACCAGCGGTACGCGCCAAGTGATCGAACAGATCAAAGCGCAGCTGGATCGCCTTGTTCCTGTGCGCAAAGTCGTCGATCTCACCATCGACGGCCCCAGTGTGGAACGCGAAATGGCGTTGGTAAAGGTTGCAGGCGAGGGGGAACATCGTGTAGAAGCTTTGCGTATTGCCGATATTTTCCGCGCGCGCGTTATCGATAGCTCGAATTCTTCCTTCGTATTCGAAGTGTTCGGTAAAGCCGGCAAAGTCGATGCGTTTATTAAACTGATGGAGCCACTGGGGCTGGTTGACGTTTCACGTACCGGTGTCGTGGCAATTTCTCGCGGAGCCCAAGGGCTCTAAGAGAAGCGTCTAATTTTTTTATTGTCTTATAGTTCAAGGGGTATTTGAACATGCAGGTTTATTACGATCGTGACGCAGACGTCAATTTGATCAAAACCAAAAAAGTAGCCATCGTTGGTTACGGCTCCCAAGGTCACGCACATACATTGAACCTGCGCGACTCCGGTTGCACAGAAATCGCTGTTGCGCTGCGCGAAGGCTCTGCTACACGTAAAAAAGCCGAAGGCGAAGGCCTGAAAGTTATGTCTGTTGCTGAAGCTGCAGCATGGGCTGACGTACTGATGATCCTGACACCGGACGAACTGCAAGCCGGTATCTACAAATCAGAAATCGCACCGAACCTCAAAGAAGGTTCTGCACTGGCATTCGCACACGGTTTGAACATTCACTTCAACCTGATCGAAGTTCCGGCTGGCAACGACGTTATTATGATCGCGCCGAAAGGCCCGGGTCACACTGTTCGTGGCGAATACGTGAAAGGCGGCGGTGTTCCCTGCTTGATCGCGGTTCATCAGGATGCGTCCGGCAATGCCAAAGAAATCGCCATGTCTTACGCATGTGGCGTTGGCGGCGGTCGTTCCGGCATCATCGAAACCAACTTCAAAGAAGAATGTGAAACCGACCTGTTCGGTGAACAAGCTGTTCTTTGCGGTGGTTTGACTGAACTGATCCGTTATGGTTTTGAAACATTGACAGAAGCCGGTTACGCACCGGAAATGGCTTACTTCGAATGTTTGCACGAAGTCAAACTGATCGTTGATTTGATGTACGAAGGCGGCATGCACAACATGCGTTATTCTATCTCTAACACAGCGGAATACGGCGACTATGTTTCCGGCCCGCGTGTTATTGATCCTTCCGTTAAAGACCGCATGAAAGACGTTTTGACCGATATCCAAACCGGTAAATTCGTTCGTGACTTCATGTTGGAAAACCAAGTTGGTCAACCGTTCCTGAAAGCACGTCGTGCGCAAGGTGCGGCTCACCCGCTGGAAGAAACAGGCGAAAAACTGCGCGGCATGATGCCTTGGATCAAATCCAATGCATTGGTCGACAAGGAACGCAACTAAGCCCTCGGGTTTAGAACGCGTAGCTCCACTTTGGTGAGAGCATTGCACGCACTGCAAGAAGAAAGAGGTCCGATATCTGTCGGACCTCTTTTTTTAATGAAAATACTTTTTGATTGTGTTTATATATATACAACAACATATAGAGGTTTTCCGGGATTACATATGATAAAATCATACATTTTTATTTTCAAAAGAAGCGTTCTATTTATTCCCATACTATTAATGACTTATGCTGGAATTTACGTTCTGGAAAACGAAGGTATTTTTTTATCATCGGGCGAAATTTTAAGCTTGTTTTTTTTATGCTCTTTATCTGTCTTTGGCGTATCTCTTTTCTGGAAAATTTGGCGGAGAACATGAAATGAAAATGGGATTTAGCATTGGACTAACTTTAATGGTTCTTTCTGCTTGCACCCCAATTAATATAGTTGATTGGAACTATGATGGTGGCGGTGGCGGTGGAAACAGTATTGTCGTACCTGAATTCACCTATGCAAAAATGCTCGAGTCTAGGCAACTTAAGAAAATTAGACCTGCATATATTTATCCTAAATATATAGAAAACGGATCCTATTGGTTATCACAAGACAGATATGGTAGTTACGGCTATCTGCTATTTGGGGATAATTCTGACAGAACTCTTTCCACACGAAAAGCTGTCGCAAAAGCATTCGCCGCTATGTATGAAAAACATGAAGGCTACACACGTGTTACTGTTCCTACACAAGCCATTGCTTTGTTAACCGTACCTTTAAAAGAAGGTAAATATAGTTGGGATATTCAAAAACTATATAGCAAGCGTGATATTAATTTTTTTAAGTCTTTTCTATCTTCCTACGATTACGCTTATAGCAATGAACTTCTCAACGCATTAAATTTGAAAAATAAAGATATTGTCGTAGTCTTTAGCCCTTATCCACTAGATATTAAAGAAGCAGATAATTTTTCTTATCTTAAAAATGAAATCGCAACTTTTGATTTCTCAAATTTAATTAGTTGTCATGCTGATCACCTCTTTCAGCAAATAGAAAATATATTCACAACTAATACTAAGATGTCTTTTCTAAATGTCACTGTTGCGAATGTGAATGAAACTCCTATCAAAGCTTCTTTACTTGTCCCCAATATTAAAGAATTTAAAGATGAATGGTTAGAAGGAAATCCGTATTCTCGTTTTACTTCCGAGCTAACCCGTTTTTCGAAAATTTTTTCTGCAATCAACAAGAAACAAGAAACATGTCAGGAAGTAAGTTTCTAGACCTACACATGAATAAAATCGAAGTTATCCTTTGATTTTATTCGTTTGATAGAACTCATTTTTCCCCGTAGATAATCGCGATTGAAACCCTTTCCCCGTAGGTCACATGTCGCGACATTCTGCTTTTATGCGTTTGGATTTTGCCCTTGGTATGTTGGAGGAAGGCGATCTGGACGCCGCCATCGAAGCCGCCTTGGCCGCCATTGATGCCTTGCCCAACGAAGCGCAGTTTCATTTTGTGCTGGGGGAGCTTTACGAAAAGACAAAAGCACCTGAGAAAGCCATTACCGCCTATCAACAAGCCCTGATTTTGCAAGATCAGGATCATCTTGGGGCAGGTGTGCGTCTGTCTTTACTGGGCGCAGGTGAACACATGCAACGTCTACCGGCTGATTATGTCGAGGCCCTGTTTGACGATTACGCCCCACGCTTTGAGAAAAATTTGCTCAAGCATTTATCTTATCGCGCACCGGAACAGGTTTTCAATCTGTTGTTTACCCATCTTGCCAAAATGCCTCGCAAACCGCATGTCCTTGATCTAGGGTGTGGAACAGGTTTGGCAGGGCAACATATCCACCCCATCGCTGGTCGTCTGGAAGGCATTGATCTTTCCAAAAAAATGTTAAAACAGGCGGAAAAGAAAAAAATATATAACCGCTTGCTGCAAGGCGATATTCTTGCCGAGATCGCGGAAAACGCACCACGTTTCGATCTGGTTATCGCTTGTGATGTATTTAACTATCTCGGGGATCTCAGTACTGTTTTCCAACGTACTGTACAACGCCTGCGCCCCGGTGGTTTTCTTGCCTTTAGCGTGGAAAGTTCCGGTTTTGACCCGTCTTGTGAAAGCTTCAACCTTAATCACACACAGCGCTTTATCCATAATCGTCAAACGGTGCGCAATTGGTTGTCGGCAAGCGGATTTCATATCATCGAAGAACGCTTCGTTCCCATTCGCACGGAAAATGGCGAACCTGTAGAAGGCCATCTCGTCCTCGCCCGACTAAAAACACAGCTATCTGCAAAGTTGCCCCCGTTTCCTGCTGAAGAAACAGAAACGGCCCGACAGCACATTGCCATCGAGCCGATGTAACGCATTGAAATTGTGTAGCCTTAGGCGAGAATATTAATCCCGCCCCGTGCGGCAGCGGCGGCTGAGGCTTTCGCCTGCTCGCTCACTTGTTCCACAATTGTTGCGGCCGCAGCGGTCTGGCTTTCAATAGCCTGCCGCGTCATAGCAATGCTGGCTTCCTGATTGTTCGAAGCTTTTTGCATCGCCATAGCACTCACCGCAAGTCCGGTAATATCCATGTTTCAACGTCCTTCTATCGTTTAAAACGAACTTCTGTCGTCTACCACAACAGTAAAACACCGATTGCTCAAAGAGTCAATTTTTGCGGAAATTGAAAAACACACATAGAAAAACCCTGCACTCGGAGGGGGGGGGGTATAATAAGCGCAGGGTTTTCTATGTGCTTTCAGGGAAGGTGGGGGCAATCCAATCGATTGGAATCGTAAGGAGAGTTATCCCTGAAAATCTCTAGGACCATTTAATACTGGCGATAACGGTCCTAAAGTATGACTTCGAGTGTGAATGTATCATACTTTATATCTATTTCACCCTTTTTTTTTGCGAATAATTAAAAAAAAATCATCCGCAGGAATTCAACAGAGACGATTTTCCCAAAAAGACGTTGACAGACGGCCCCGCAATCCCGTTTTATATAGGCAGAGAAAAAGTGAACCAAAGGTTTCAATTCCATGACCGCTTTTGAAACAAGCATGATGATCTTAAGTGCAGGCGCGTTAAGCGCGGCCTTGATCGTGCGTTTCTACGGTCAAAAACAACTCTCTCTCCTCCTCGCACGACTTACTCGCCCCTGAGCGAGCCCTGCTTCTTGTCCATGATTTGAAAAAAGTGACCTGAAGCAACGTTCAGGGGATAAGGCTTGTTGCTTTTCCAAGCTGTTTTCACTAATTTTCGTAGCAAATGCCATTTCTAGGATGAGATAGATGACAACCGATTCAAACCGCGTAATTATTTTTGACACCACCTTGCGTGACGGAGAACAATCCCCCGGCGCCTCCATGAACCTGGAAGAAAAGCTGCGCATCGCCAATACATTGGAAGAAATGGGTGTAGATGTCATCGAAGCCGGTTTCCCAATCGCTTCGGAAGGGGATTTTGAATCGGTCAGCGAGATCGCCAAACAGGCTGAAAATGCCAGTATTTGTGGCTTGGCCCGCGCCGCACGTGGTGATATTGAGCGCTGTTTCAATGCCGTTAAGCACGCGCCGAAACATCGCATTCATACGTTTATTTCCACATCGCCACTGCATATGAAATATAAATTGCAGATGGAACCCGATGCCGTTTTGGCGAAAGTCAAAGAATCCGTGACATTTGCGCGCTCCTTGGTCGAAGATGTCGAATGGTCCGCAGAAGACGGCACCCGAACCGAAGCAGACTTCCTGTGTCGTTGTGTCGAAGCCGCCATTGATGCCGGGGCACGCACGATCAACATCCCCGATACCGTCGGCTACACAGTACCGGAAGAATACTATGCCATGATCGATATGTTGATGAACCGGGTTCCCAACATCGACAAAGCGATTATTTCCACCCACTGTCATAATGATTTGGGTTTGGCGGTTGCAAATTCCCTGTCGGCTGTGTGCGCAGGTGCGCGTCAGGTGGAATGTACCATCAACGGTCTGGGCGAACGCGCCGGCAATGCCGCCTTGGAAGAAATCGTCATGGCCTTGCGCACCCGTAAGGACTTCCTGCCCTATGATACCGGCATTAAATCCGAATTGATCACACGGGCCTCGCGTATGGTATCGGCGATCACAGGCTTTTCCGTCCAGCCCAACAAAGCCATCGTCGGCAAGAACGCCTTTGCCCACGAATCTGGCATCCATCAGGATGGCATGTTGAAACATGCCGGAACTTACGAGATTATGACACCGGAAAGTGTCGGACTGGATAACGCCAACAAAATCGTCTTGGGCAAACATTCTGGGCGCCACGCATTTAAAGATAAGCTGTCTGCCTTGGGGTATGAGCTGGGTGACAATGCCTTGAACGATGCCTTCAAACGGTTCAAGGATCTGGCCGATCAGAAAAAAGATGTTTATGACGAAGACATTATCGCCTTGGTCGATGATGAAGTCATGCGTGTCAACGAACGGGTCAAACTGAAACATTTCCAAGTCACCTGTGGCACCCATGTCAAAGAACAAATCGCGGCTTTGGCTATCGAAGTTGACGGGGAAGAACGTAAAACCATTGCCGCAGGCGACGGCCCGGTCGATGCCGCCTTCAAGGCGATTAAAGAAATTGTGCCCCTGCCCAACGCCCATTTGGAACTGTATCAAGTCCATGCCGTGACCAAAGGGACGGACGCACAGGCCGAAGTCACGGTTCGTCTGGAAGAAAACGGCAAAACCATCAATGGACGGGGTGCGGACGTGGACACGGTCGTTGCCTCCATCCATGCTTATTTAAACGCGTTAAATAAGCTGCTGGTTAATCATTCAAAAGACCAAAAAGAAAAGTTAAAAACCGCCTAAATCACGGACACTAAAGGGAGAAAGGCAAACCTTGTTTTCTCCCTTTTTTTTAGCCCTCATCTTTTGTTAACTTCTTTGCTTCATCATGCATGGGTTAAGAAGTGTGTGACGTCTCGAACTGTTACAAAAAAAATGTTTGCGACTCGTGATAAGGACTAGTATTGCAGCACGCGACTTCTTATAAAGGTTAATCGGTTTTTCGAAGTATTTTTGAAAAGCCATTTGGGTTATCAGGGCTTGGCCTGCAAAACGAGAGTTGAGGCGAGATGTTTTCAAAACTGTTCGGCGTTCTGTCCGCTGACATGGCAATCGATTTAGGAACTGCAAACACACTGGTTTACGTCAAAGGTAAAGGGATTGTTCTAAACGAACCGTCCGTTGTCGCCATTGCCGATAACATGGGTAAAAAACAGGTTCTCGCCGTTGGTGAAGAAGCCAAGCAAATGCTTGGCCGTACACCGGGTAATATTCAAGCCATTCGCCCTTTGCGCGACGGGGTGATTGCTGATTTTGAAATTGCCGAGGAAATGATCAAGCACTTTATCCGCAAGGTGCATAATCGTCGCAGTTTTGCCGCCCCTCTGGTTGTGATCTGCGTGCCTTCCGGCTCCACTGCCGTTGAACGCCGCGCCATTCAAAATTCTGCTGAAAATGCAGGTGCCCGCAAAGTCATGTTGATCGAAGAACCGATGGCGGCAGCCATTGGTGCAGGCTTACCTGTGACCGAACCGACCGGTTCCATGGTCGTTGATATCGGTGGCGGTACAACCGAAGTTGCCGTCCTGTCTTTGGGTGGTATCGTTTATGCACGTTCTGTGCGTGTCGGTGGCGACAAAATGGACGAAGCCATCATTGCCTATATCCGCCGCACACACAACCTGCTGGTTGGTGAAGGTACCGCAGAACGGATTAAAAAAGAAATCGGCTCCGCTTGCCCGCCGGAAGATGGTGAAGGCCGGACGATGGAGATCAAAGGCCGCGATTTGATGAATGGCGTGCCGAAAGAATTGGTCATTTCAGAGCGCGAAATTGCAGAAAGCCTGACAGAACCTGTCGGCGCCATTATCGAAGCCTGCAAAGTCGCCCTTGAAAACACCGCCCCAGAACTGGCGGCCGATATCGTTGATAAAGGTATCGTCCTGACAGGCGGGGCTGGCATGTTGCGCAATCTGGATTTCGTTTTGCGCCATTCCACCGGATTACCGGTTTCCATTGCCGATGATCCACTATCTTGCGTCGCACTGGGAACAGGTCGCTCGCTTGAAGAAATGAAGAAGCTCAAGCACGTCCTGTCTTCTATGTATTAATAAATAAAGCGTTTTATCTTAAAACGCTTTTGCCTTGAGAATGAGGGAAACATCTTTTGGTAAAGCACGGACCAGGCGCACAAAACCGGGTCGATGTGATCCGAAATCTGCTACAGAGATTTGCATATCTCGGGCTGATTTTGGCGGCTTTTGCCCTGATGATGCTGGGCAAGGCTGAAACGATCATTGTCGAAGAAGCCCGCGCCCGCATTAACGATGCTTTTGCCCCCATTCTCGAAGCGGTTGCGGAACCGGCAGAAACCGTGCGCGGTTATCTGGCTGAAGCGCGACAATTTTTGGCCGTGCATGAAGAAAACCAACGCCTGAGCGAAGAAAACAAACGTTTGTTAAAATGGCAAACCGTTGCCCGTCAGGTTGAGGGTGAAAACACCGTTCTGCGCGAACTGCTGAAATTTGAAGTCGGACCGCAAGCCACTTACAAAGCCGCCCGCGTCATTTCCGATGACGGCGGGATTTTCTCGGAAAGCATGCTGGTTTATGCCGGTGTTCGCGAAGGGGTGAAAAACGGACAAGCCGTCGTCACCGGCGAAGGCCTTGTCGGGCGGATTGCCGGTGTTGCCTATCGTTCTGCCCGTATCCTGCTTTTATCCGATTTGAACTCCCGTATTCCGGTAATGATCGAAAGCTCACGCGCACGCGGGATTATGATCGGTCGCAACGAAGAAAAACCCATTTTAAGTAAACTGCCACCCGGCACCATTGTATCACCGGGTGATCGCATCGTGACATCCGGTCACGGCGGTGCTTTCCCGCAAGGGATTCCCGTTGGTCAGGTTTCCTCTGTCAGCGATAAAGCGATTGAGGTCACTTTGTACGTCGACAGTTCCCGTCTTGAGATTGTGCGCATTATTGATTACGGACTGGATGGTATTTTGGATCGTGACCGTTTAAAAACCGATCTTCCCAAAAATGATATCCCAGAAAAACCGGTTGCACAGCCTGTTCATACACCGATTGAAATGCGCACCGTCGTGCCAAAACCGGGGACAGAAAGGAGACCGTCAGAGCCATGAAACCGGGTTTTTGGCAGCGTCTCGATTTATGGGCGCGCAATATCTCTCCGGTGGGATTGTCGGTCGTTCTTATTTTGCTCAGCGTCATTCCCACCCATATTCCGGGTTACGGGTCCATCGTACCGCAATTGGCGTTAATGGGTATTTTCCATTGGACCGTTTTTCGCCCCGATCTGTTACCAATCATTGCCGTTTTCGCCATCGGCATTCTGCAAGATGCGTTAAGCGGTGCACCGATGGGATTAAACACGATTGTTTATCTTACGGTATTCGGTGTCGTTCTGGGTCAACGCCGTTTCTTTTTGGGTAAAACCTTCTGGGTGGAATGGCTAGGGTTTAGCATCATTGCGGCCGGGGCCGCCTTGCAAGCCTGGTTGTTACTGTCCGCCTATCACGTGCATGTTCTTATTCCCGGCCCGATCTTTTTTCAATATCTGATGACCATTGGATTTTACCCCCTTCTGGCATGGCTTATGGGCCGCTGGCAACGTACTATTTTGCGATAATAACAAAGGAAGCCGTTTAAATGCACCGCAGCTCGGACAGATCAAAACTCTTCAGCAGACGCGCGGCCGTCCTCGGCGGTGGCAAGCTGGTTTTGATGTCTGCACTGGTCGGGCGCATGTATTATCTGCAAGTCGTCGAAGCCCCGCGTTTTAAAACAATGGCGGAAGAAAACCGCATTTCCATCCGCTTGCTACCGCCTCCGCGTGGTAATATTGTGGATCGTTTTGGCGAAGAACTGGCAGTCAACGAACAAAACTACCGTGTCATCATCACCGCCGAAGATACCAATGGCAACCCAAAGGGGACGCTGGATACATTGGGTCAAATTATCGAAATCGGTGAAAAAGAAAAAAAGAAAATCCTGAAAGAAATCAAGCGTAAACGCAGCTTTGTCCCCGTTACCGTGCGCGAAAACCTGACATGGGAAGAGGTCGCACAGATCGAAGTCAACACACCGGACCTCCCCGGCAGTGAAATTGATGTCGGTCAGACCCGTCATTACCCCAAAGGCAATTACAGCGCACATGTTCTGGGCTATGTGGCTTCCGTTACCGAACGTGATGCGAAAGACGATCCTTTATTGGAATTACCCGGCTTTCGAATCGGTAAATCCGGCATCGAAAAACTGCATGATTTAAAACTGCGTGGAACGGGTGGCACTTCACAGGTTGAAGTCAACGCATTGGGTCGTGTGATTCAGGAAGTTCAACGCCAAGACGGGGAACCCGGCGCAGAAATTACCCTGACATTAGATGCCGGCTTGCAAGAAATGGTTGCCGAACGTCTGGGGGAAGAAGCCGCAGCAGCCGTTGTTCTGGATATCCATACCGGCGAAGTCCTTTCTATGGCATCCAGCCCGACATATGACCCAAATGCCTTTAATCGCGGGCTATCCCACAAAGAATGGCAAAACCTGATCACCAATCCACGTGGCCCCCTGACCAACAAAGCCATTGCCGGGCAATATGCCCCCGGTTCCACCTTTAAAATGGTTGTCGCCTTGGCCGCCCTAGAAAAAGGGGTCATCACCCCCTCACAGGAAATTTATTGCCCCGGTCACATGGAACTGGGCAACGCACGCTTTCACTGCTGGAAAAGAGGCGGGCACGGCAATGTCAATATGGTGGAAGCCCATATGCATTCCTGTGATGTCTATTTCTATGAAATCGCCAAACGCACCGGAATTAACCGCATACACGATATGGCGCGACGCTTGGGAATCGGTGAATTAAACGGCATTGACCTGCCCGGCGAGCGCACCGGCTTGATGCCGTCGCGGGACTGGAAACTGGCCACCATCGGTGCACCGTGGCAAGGCGGGGAAACCTTGATTACCGGTATCGGTCAAGGTTACGTATTGGCAACCCCTTTGCAACTGGCCGTGATGACGGCACGCATTGTCAGCGGGACCAAAATCATTCCACATCTGACACGTAAAATCACCACCAGTGATGCGGTCGAGGTTCCGGTCCGCACCACATTCGAACCACTGGGCATTTCACAAGCCCATTTAAAAATCGTGCAGCGCGGTATGAATGCCGTTACCAATATCCCCGGTGGAACAGCCTTTCGCTCGCGCATCAAGGAAACTGAATTCGCGATGGCCGGAAAAACCGGAACGGCACAGGTTCGCCGTATTTCCAAGTCCGAACGGGACACACGGGTGTTAAAAAATGACGAGCTGCCTTGGGAACTGCGCGATCACGCCTTGTTTGTCGCCTTTGCGCCTTACGACAACCCGCGCTATGCGGTTTCCGTCGTGGTTGAGCATGGCGGATCGGGTTCAAGAACGGCGGCACCCATTGCCCGCGACATTTTGCTGGAAGCCCAAAGACGCGAATCTGCACGCGGTGAATTATTGGTTCCCACCAAGACCACCCCTAAAAAAAATGAGAAGGAGGCGTAAGTACACACCATGATGACACGCTATCGCCTCGGGCAAGATAAACTCACGCTTGGTCGCAAAATTCTCGAATTAAATTGGGGGTTTGTTCTTTTACTGATTTTAACGGCCTGTGTGGGATTTGCCATGCTTTATTCCGCTGCCTCCCCCGACCCAAACGTCCCCGGGGCAATCGGTAGCTGGGATCCTTGGGCCAAACGTCAACTCATCCGTTTTATCGGCGGCATGGGTATCATGTTTATTGTCGCGCTGACCGATATCCGGATCTGGTTGCGATATTCCTATATCCTTTATTTCATTGCACTTGGCTTGTTGATTGGCGTTGAAGTCAAAGGATCGATTGGGATGGGTGCACAACGCTGGATCAGTCTGGGGTTTTTCCAGCTTCAACCGTCCGAACTGATGAAAATCACAATTATTCTGGCACTGGCGCGTTACTTCCACGGACGCAGCCTTGAAGAAATTCAAAGCATTCCCTATCTGTTTGTGCCCTTATTTATGGTCGCGGCCCCTTCTGTCTTAATTTTGCGCCAACCCGATCTCGGGACAACCTTGATGCTGATTCTCGGCAGTGGTGTAATTTTCTTCCTTGCCGGTGTGCGTCTATGGAAGTTTATCCTTGTCGGCACATCTGCCTTGGCCGCCATTCCCGTAGCGTGGCAGTTCCTGCATACCTATCAGAAAAAACGGGTTCTCACCTTCTTAAATCCCGAAAATGATCCATTGGGGGCTGGCTATCATATCATGCAATCCAAAATCGCGTTCGGGTCCGGCGGCATTGCCGGCAAGGGATTTGGATTGGGTTCACAGAGCCACCTTAACTTCTTACCAGAAAAACAAACCGACTTTATCTTCACCATGCTGGCAGAAGAACACGGTCTTATCGGCGGACTTGTCGTGATGGGACTCTATCTGTTGTTATTGATCTACGGCTATGCCATCGCCATGCGTTCACGCAACAATTTTGGTCGTCTGGTTGCTTTGGGTGTGACGACAACCTTTTTCCTCTATGTCTTCATTAATATGGGAATGGTGATGGGCCTTTTACCGGTTGTCGGGGTTCCCCTACCGTTGATTTCATATGGCGGAACGGTGATGATTTCCATTCTCTTCAGCTTCGGCCTGTTGCTTAGTGTTTCAATCCACAAGGATGTCACCATCTCGCGCAAGGGCGAACACGAAGACCTTTAGCCAATCAATACCGGATTTCAAGAATTTCCAATTCATCGTCGCCTTTTGGGGTTTTGACTGTTACCAAATCCCCGACACGCGCTTTCATCAACGCACGCGCAACAGGTGAGATCCAACTGATCAGGCCATTGGTGGAATCGACTTCGTCTTCCCCGACAATGCGTACGCTGACTTTTTCTTCGCGTTCGTTTTCATACACAACAAATGCCCCGAAAAAAATCTGGTCGCGATTGGTCTGTTCTTCCGGGTTCACCACAACCGCGGCTTCTATGCGTTTTGTTAAAAACCGTACCCGTCGATCAATTTCACGTAAACGGCGCTTACCGTACTGATAATCGGCATTTTCTGATCGATCACCATTGCCTGCCGCCCATGTGACAACTTTGACCACCTCGGAACGTTCCACCGACCAAAGTTGGTGTTTCTCGTCTTTTAGCGTTTGCAAGCCTTGTGGCGTTATATAATTCGGTCTTTCCATGGAACTTTCACTTGTGTGTTTCTCTTTTCCTACTAGATTAAGACCCAAAGGTCAAAACAGGTGTGATATGAAACGTTCCAAATCTTTAAAACTTGCCCTGATGGGCGCGACAATCCTTACCATGACAGCTTGCGACAACGGCGATGAAGTCGCTGCTATTTTCGAAGATGTCGATGAATGCGCACGTTATGAAGGACAGGATTTGGATCAATGCCGCCAAGGGTTTGAACAGGCTGCAGCTGAACATATCCGCACAGCACCCAAATATACCTCCGTCGAAGATTGCCAAGCTGATTTCGGTAATGAAAATTGCGAACAAGCCCCCATGCAAACCACATCGGGCGGGTCGGTTTTCATGCCGATGATGATGGGTTATATGATGGGGTCTATGCTCAGTGGCGGAACACGTTCCAACGTGGCAACCCAACCGCTCTATCGTTCAAAAGACGACCCGAAAAGCTTCCGTACAGGTGATAACCAAAAAGTTGCTACCCAAACCGGTGTGCAAAAAGTCCCGTCAAACGTTACGAAAAGCCCAAGCACAAAAACCTCGACCCTGCGTCGCGGTGGTTTTGGCTCAACAGCCGCACGTATGAGCACCCGCAGTTTCGGCGGATAAGAAATCATGCATCGTATCCGCATTGAAGAACGTCCAAACTGGCAACAATTGGCGAAGGAAGTCGGCTTTCATTTTCATACAATCGACGGCGAACGCTATTGGGATGAAAGTGCCTGTTATCGATTTACACTGGATCAAATTGAAAACCATATCGAAGACCCAACTGCGGAACTCGAACAAATGTGTTTTCAGATTGTTGACCGTGTCGTTCAGGATGAAGCCTTGTTGCAAAAGCTGGCCATCCCGCGTTCTTACTGGGATTATGTGCGTCAAAGCTGGCTAAACCGGGAAAAAAATTTATATGGCCGTATGGATTTTTCCTATGACGGACAATCCCCAGCCAAGCTTTTGGAATATAATGCCGACACACCGACCTCCCTTTATGAAAGTGCCGCTTTTCAATGGGTTTGGATGGAACAGGCAATGGAACAAGGGTTGATCCCACCCGATTGCGATCAATATAACGCCATCCACGAATCCCTTATCGGTGCTTTTGCCAATATGAAGCTGCAAAGCCCCCTGCATGTTGCCGCCTGCCAAGGAAGCCTGGAAGACGAAGGCACCGTTCTGTATCTGGAAGAATGCGCAACCCAAGCTGGTCTTCAGACCCATTTCATTCATATGGAAGAAATCGGAATTGATGAAAAAGGCCGACTGACCGATTTACAGGACAATGTCATTCATACCCTGTTCAAGCTTTATCCGTGGGAATGGATGATGCAGGAAGAATTCGGCGAAGCCATGCCGACATCCGGGACAACCTTTATTGAACCGGCATGGAAAAGCATCCTCTCCAATAAAGGATTGCTCCCCCTATTGTGGGATATGTTTGAAGGTCATCCCAATCTCCTTCCCGCTTATTTTGCCGATGACCCCGATGCGCATTTGGTCGGCGAAGCCTTTGTCCGCAAACCTCTTCTGTCTCGCGAAGGCGCAAATGTCAGCATTCATCAGGCGGGTGAATCTTTGGAAAATGTTGAGGGACCTTACGGGGCGGAAGGCATGATCGTACAGGCCTTACACCCCCTTCCCGTTTTTGAAGGAAACCATACCGTCATTGGCAGCTGGCTGGTCGCCAGTCAGCCCTGTGGCATCGGGATTCGCGAAGATAACAGTGCGATTACCAAGGATAGCTCACGTTTTATCCCTCATGTCATTCGGGATTGATCCCGGTTTAAGGGATTGAAAAAAGTAACACTGCTGTGCGCGTGATCACATAAATTCTTTCATTTTAATTCTACTATAGGGAATAAATTAGAATTTTGATATAATAGGCGAGGCAGCATTAAGGGATATGGTCATGGCGGAAATTACGTTAAACGATGTGAAGTTGCTTGACGGTGACAGTTCGCCGGCGCGACGTGCTGTGCTCGCACAGAAACTGGCAAATGACCTGAAAAACAAGACCCTTTCGGAAACCGAGTATGATCTTGCCATTGCGATTTGCCAAAAACTGGCTGACGATGTCGATACAACCGTTCGTAGGTCCCTCTCTCACGCCCTTAAAAAGAATAACGATATCCCCAAAGATTTGGCCCTTGGTCTTGCAAAAGATGTTCTTGAGGTCAGTCTGCCCATGCTGGAATTCAGCACCTTGCTGGAAGACAGCGATCTTATAGAAATCATCCATACGGGCGATAATGATCGTCAAATGGCCATTTCCCATCGCCCAACCCTGAGCCCCACCTTAACGCACAGTTTATGTGAAGCCGGAAGCGAAGCCGTTGTGGAAAGCACCTTAAAAAATGAAGGCGCGTCTTTTGAAGACAATACATATGAACTTGTCCTGCAGCGTTTTGAAAAAAGCGAAGCCATTCACGAAGGGCTGGCGACGCGCCATCAACTGCCACCCCATATTATTGACCTGTTGGTTGATGTCGTTAGTGACCAGTTAAAGGCCTACCTCCTGAGCCATCAGACATTATCGCCTGTTCTGATCGAACGTGTGGTACTGGAATCACGTGAAGATGCCAAACGCCGATTGTTACATGACCCTCGTTCTAAACGCGACGCAGAGAAACTCGTCCTTGCTATGAATAAACAGGGGAAACTAACCCCGGAATTGATTTTCCGCGCCTTGGAAATTGGGGACCGTCCTTTCTTTGAATATGCAATGGCACACCGCGTTGGAATTGATATTCAAGCGGCCCGGACTTTGATTAAAGACCCCGGCGAAAAAGGCTTCGCTGCCCTTTATAAAAAGGCAGATCTACCACGTAAAGACTTCAGTGCGATTAACTATCTGGTCGACGTGGAATATCGCAGCCATAGCCATAGCCCGATTACAGCGCGCGAAAAACGTGATCCCCATGCGGGACAACCGGAAAGCTGGTTGACAGAGACCGAGACAAAAAAGAAAAAGTGGCGCTTATTCTAGAAAGCTAACCAAACAGCTTATCAATATCATCTTGTGAGACATCTTGCCCCGCAGGCGGATTTTCTGCCTTGGGCTTTGTTGCTTTCGGTGCACCGGCGGGTTGATTAAACATACTGTCAATATCATCTTGCGAAACAGCGCTACCCGAGTCAGGCGCCTGTGTTTTCGCCACCGGCGTTGCAGGTTGGTCAAACATGCTGTCTATATCACCTTGTGAAACAGATGCGCTGCTTGCGGGGGCTGGTGACGGGGTATCAAACAAGCTATCGATATCATTTTGCGATACCGCCTGACCCGCGCTAGGTGGGTTGTCGCCACCGAACAAAGCATCAATGTCATCTTGCGATACTTCCTGTCCACTGACTTGCGGGCCATGCATCGCAATATCACCATCACGCATCCCGATAGCATCTTCAATGGTTTCGTCATTATCGACCGGCATTTCACCAAGGCCTTCGCGACCGACAATATCCACCAAACTGTCCAGTGTGCTTTCCAAACGGTTCATAATACGCACGATTTTCGAAATCCGTTGCCCCGTCAAATCATGGAAAGAACAAGATTCAAAAATTTTGTTTGTGCGATCCTGAATCGCATTCAAAGAGGCCTGTGCCGGTTCGTATTTGATATTGGCATTTAGATCATCCACATTTGATAGAATATCTTCTGCGGACTCCATAATCGTGTTCGTCGCGTCTTCTGTTGTCTCACAGATCGTGTTGAGCTGTTCTGCCACCGTATTGAAATGATCAACTGGAGATTTCGGATGCCGTATAGATGCCAACTCAGCCTTGATCTTTGTAATATAGCGCACCAGATGGTGAATCTGCTCCGCCAATACGGTTAGTTGTTCACCGCTTTGCATTCAAATCTCCTTTTGTCGCTCACTCTCAAGACAGCCGCGAACATTGCATAGACAACGGCGTCTATCATACGCGCAACAGGACAGCGCGTACAAGTGTCGCAAATTCTTTTTTTTGGCAAAGAAACTCTTATTAGCATTAACGTATAGCATGAATACTACTATAAATGCGCAATGTTATATCAAGACCCACAGAACGTCACAAAAGAATATTATATTCAGGGTTGAAATCGTATATTTTCCAACAGTTCACATAGCAAACAAAACGATAAGCCGTTCTCTGTGTACTTTCAAATAAATGTACACGGACTTTCCAAAACAAAAAACCCGAGAGCAAAAACTCTCGGGTTTTTTTTGGCTGGGGCACCAGGATTCGAACCTGGGGATGACGATACCAAAAACCGTTGCCTTACCGCTTGGCGATGCCCCATCTGTGTGGTGGCGCGGAACATACGACCAAATTTTAGAAAGTGCAAGAGGGTAATTGAAAAAAAATTAAATTATTTTTCCACAGGAAATCCACCATTTCGGATAGTCCTTTTGCAATGCTTTCTCAGCAGCTTGCGCATCCTTTTCGCATTCAAACAAACCAAAGCAGGTTGCCCCACTGCCCGACATACGGGTCAATGCACATCCCGGCTGAATAGATAAAGCCTGCAAGACATTTGCAATTTCGGGCGCAATCTGAACCGCGGGTGCCATCAGATCGTTTGTGCGTTCTTTTAAAGCCTTGATAAAGGTCGCAAACGTATATTCCCCACCCATCGGCGCCGCATCCGTAAACCCGCCTGTGCGGGCTTTAAACACAGATGGTGTGGATAGCGCAATCATCGGGTTAGCCAAAACCATCCAGCAGTCCGGTATAGGGGGAAGAGGTGTGATCACTTCACCGATCCCGCCCACATGGTTGGCATGGGCTTTCATACAAATCGGAACGTCCGCCCCCAAGGACAGGGCCAATTCTTCCAATCCCAATGGGTCGGGAAAAACCTGCCATAACTGACAAAGCGCCTTCAACGTTGCCGCTGCATCACCGGAGCCACCACCAATACCAGCAGCCACCGGCAAACGTTTATCCAGCGTAATCTGAGCCCCAAAATCGGTCTTGCAGAGCTTTTGCAGCCCCAAAGCCGCTTTCATCACCAGATTATCTGGACCCGACACATCAATATAAGACGCCATCGGGCCAACGACATCTAATGACAAACGGTCTGCCGCTTCCACATGTAACAGATCACCTGTCTGGGCAAACACGATCAGGCTATCGAGTTCGTGGTAACCATTTTCGCGCCGTCCACATACATGAAGGTATAAATTTACCTTTGCATAGGCCTGTTGCGTAATGCTCATTCCGTCTCTAGACCATTTGCAATTTTTTGTTCGATTGTTTCCAGAACATCCGGTGTTGGGTTGAGACTTTTTGCCCGATACCATTGGAAACGGGCCTCGCGGTTGCGACCGACTTTCCAGTAAGCATCCCCGAGGTGATCGTTAATCACCGGATCACTGGGTTGCAATTCAACAGCACGTTCCAGATGAGGCACAGACTTTTCATATTGTCCCAGTCGATAAAGCACCCAGCCGAGGCTATCAACGATATATCCATCACGTGGACGTTGGGCGACCGCTTCTTCGATCATTGCTTGTGCACGTTCCAGATGACGACCGTTTTCAATCCATGAATAGCCCAGATAATTCAAAACAAACGGCTGGTTTGGTTCCAGTTCCAATGCTTTTAAGAATAAAGGTTCTGCCTCATCCCAACGTTTCAGGCGTTCCAGCGAAATGGCACGCGAATAAAACAAATTCCAATGATGGGCCCCAACCTCTTGGCCAATTAAACCAATTGCCTGCCCATAGATTTTTTCCGCTTTTTCAAATTTTTCATGGTGACGTAACACATCGCCCAATGTCACCAGAACTTCCAAACGGTCTGGATGTTGTGCCACCATCTCTTCCAAAATGGTAATCGCACCGTCTTGATCACCCAGATCATCCAGGTTCAATGCCATACGCAAACGCGCAGACCATGAAAACGGGTTTTTCTTATCAATTGTTGCATAGATTTTATTGGCATCGGCAAAACGGCGATCACTTTCCAGAATTTCTGCCACCAAAATACGCGCAATCGGGAATTTCGGTTTCACATGCAGGGTCATATGGCCCATGATCAGGCCAACTTGCCGGGTACTGTGCGAGCGCAGGGAAGAAGCCAGACCGAACAAAGCCTCCGCCAAGCCGTCTTTGACCGTAATCGCCGGTGTTTTCGCCAACATGCCGCTATTGAGTTCGTCCAACAAAGCCTGAATATAAAGAGAATCGGGGTGCGCCATAAAATACTGTCCATAGACAGCTTGCGCATCACTCACGCGATTCTGTTTAACCAGCAAAGCGGCATAAAGTTCCGCCAGACGCAGGGACATACCGTTTTCGCCTTGTGCCGCCAATTTATAATGTTTTTCTGCGTTCCCGACATCGCCTTTAAAATCGTACAACAAACCGGTGTGCAAATGATAAAGTGCTTCCAGCCCTTTTTCTTTTTGCATCGGGGCAATCGCCTTCAACGCCGCATCCACCCCATCGGTCGCTGCGATTAACCATGTCTGGATTAAAGGTTTCACATAGGCGCCAAGGCCGCTGCCCGGTATGTCATCAACCTTGGTGCGTGCCGCCGCCATATCACCCGCCACCACATCTTCCAAGGCCACAACCAGTTTCGCCATCAGATTTTCGTTATTAATTTCACCGGCAATCTTGGCAGCCTGTTCGAAACGGCCTTCGCTGGCATAAATCGCAAATAATTGGCGTTTCAGATTATCGTCCAATTCAGTGGGGAAATCTTTTGATTCATGCACAGTACTTAAAAAATCGGCTGCATTCTCCATATCACGATGGCGTACCGCATATTGCCCCACAAGATAATTTGACAAGGAGGACTCGCCCGGTTTTAACGGAGGCATTTGCGGTTCACTGGCCGTCGTGCAACCGGTAATCAAAGCCGGGGCACAAATTGTTGCGCAGATGAGGAGGTTCTTCAAACTAAATACAGACACGTTTCGTCCTTGTTTTATTGCCAAACCGGTTACTTGCGATCAGCAGTGTAGCCGAGCGTTTATATAATTCACAACCAGTGAATTGGTTTTTTGTAACAATTACTGTATCTTGCTTGCCAAAGTTTTAGAAGAAGTGACGAAAAATGTCAGAAAACCAACAAAACATGCTGAATGACTGGTTCGAAAATGCGCTTGATCTCTTGTGCATTTTCGATGAGACCACCTGTCTGAACCGAATAAATCCGGCATGGACAAAGACAACAGGATGGACTGAGGGTGAATTAATCGGTTCACAACTGGTTGATTTTCTGCACCCCGAAGATGTCGCGAGCATGCGCGGGGCCTTGCAAAAGGTGATTGAAAACCTTCCCCAGCAAAACATCGAAAACCGCTGGCGACAAAAAAATGGTCAGTACATTTGGCTGAGTTGGAATCTTTCCCTGAGCGGGTTACCTCATAAGGCCATATGCGCAAGCGCACGCGATATCAGCACAAGCAAACAAAAGCAAATTGCCATTGATAACGATGTCCGCCTGCTGGAATTGGCTGAACAGACCGCCCGGATCGGCCATTGGCGACTCGATGTGTCCAAAGGGGAACTTCAATGGTCAAACGAGGTCTATAACATCTACGGACGGCGCCCGAACAAGGCTGTTATCACCCTTGACGATTTTATTGATGCGTTTTCCGGCAGCCACCAAAAGGAATTCTGGTCACTTATCCAACACGCCATAAATGACGGTCGAGAAATCAGTACGGAACTGGTTCTCAAGCGCGACGACAACGAAAGACGCACCGTCGCGGTTCGCGCTGTTTGTGAATATGATGCAAGTGGTGTTGTGCGCAGTCTGTTCGGCATCTTGCAAGACGTCACCGAAGAACGCGTCCATCAAGCCAGCCTGCGCAGTAAAGAAGAACTCTTATCAATGGCTTTTCGCGCCACATCGGACGGGATTTGGGATTGGGATCTACAAACCGACCAAATGTGGTTTTCGCCACAATGGAAAGCGCAACTTGGTTATGAAGAAGATGAAATCTCAAACAGTTTTGAAAGCTGGGCCAATCTGATTTTCGACGAAGATCGCATTAAAGCGATGGACATGATGGACGCGCATTTTCGGGGTGAGCTGGACCGTTTTGAAATGATCCAGCGTTTTCATCATAAAAAAGACCATACGGTTTTCATTTTGGTGCGCGCCTATGCCTTGCGCGATGAACAAGGTCGCGCAATCCGTATGATCGGTGCCCATACCGATGTCACCGAACTTAAACAACTGGAACAGGCCAAATCCGAATTCACCTCGATTGTCTCCCATGAATTACGCACTCCGCTGACCGCCATTCACGGTGCCATCGGTTTGCTTGATGGTCATTATGGAGAGGAACTGTCCGAACCCGCCCGCAACCTTGTTCGCATTGCCCAGAATAACAGCGAACGTCTAAACTTTCTGGTGAACGACATTCTGGATATGGACCGATTGCAATCCGGGAATGTGACTTTTTCTCCTTCTGTGATCCCACTTGATAGCTTCCTGCCGCAAGTGATTGAAAATCATCGGTCTTACGCCGGGAAATTCAAAGTCGATCTGGATTACGATCAATCGGGCGACAGTTATCAGATCCTCGCAGACCCTGACCGTCTCATGCAGGTCATGGCCAATTTGGTTTCCAACGCCATAAAATTTTCCCATGAAGGGCACACGGTTAAAATTCGCGCCCATACGCGCAATGATAAAATCGCCATTTCCGTCATTGATACCGGGCGCGGTATTCCCCGTGATATGCGTGACAAAATTTTCAATAAGTTTATTCAGGCCGACAGTTCCGATCAGCGTCACAAGGGCGGAACAGGGTTGGGGCTGACCATTTCAAAAGCCTTACTTGAAAAAATGAACGGGACGATCACCGTTATTTCTAAACTGGACGAAGGGTCCACCTTTACCATTTTACTTCCTCGTGCCGAAACATCTGCCGAATAAGATTGATTTAAGCTCCCCCCTTGTTTTTTAAGAAAACATATCCAGTTGTATAATGGTTATGATGTATTTGGGGTCTTCATGGTCGGTCTGTTTCAAACCATTATGGATCAAATCTTTGGTTCACCTTCCCCCCCTCCCGATATGTTAGCGGACGACGGGGGGCTGGCTGAGTTTGCCAAACAATATGCCGCACAAATGGAAGAAGAAAAGAAATTCGGCAAGAAACCTTCTGTTTCCGGTGACGATGTGATCCACATTCAACACGGACGTCACGGTGCGCGCGCTTACCTGCTGGATACATCCGCCTTTCGCAAAGCATTGGTCAAAGAGCTGCGCCCCAGTATCCCCCCGGTTACGGAAGGTATTTTAAAAACGCGTTGTGGCGAAAAAGGTGTGGGATATATGCACGTCGATGCCTTTTACGCCTTTCACATTCACAAAAATGATGCGGTTGAGGAATATAACGCCGCCCTTGGCATTATTGATGAAATCGGCGCCCGTCTCTTAGGCGATCGCTATACCAGTGGTGAGCGAAAACCAGACATCCCGATGACCCGTGTCTTGCCGCAGGACATCGTAAACCCGGATGGAACATTCAATATTCAGCGGGCCAAAAAGGCCATCAAGCTGGTGGTGGAAAAAAACATATCCGGCCCAACCGATACCAACTGGCAGGATGGGAAAATCAGTATTGAAGCCACAGACCCCACGCAATATGTCCCCTTGCCGCCCCGTCCCACAAAAAATGACTACGGCGACTGGAAGACACAGAAAAAACCGGTAAAAGACAAACACGTGACCGACTGGAGCGCACAGCCCACACGCGCAAGATCGACCGAAACCAACTCCACACCATCAACCCCGACGAAAAACAATCCGCCACCGTCACAGCAATGGCAATCAACAACCGAGCAAAAAACACACAACAACCATGAAGCCAAAACAGCACGTTCCTGGCTCGACACGCCGCAATCTCCCCCCGACAACACCGCAACCGAGCCGCAAGCCCAAACGCTCCCGCCCAAATCATTGGGCGTTCAACCCACCCGATTGCGCCAACTAGGCGATATAGTTCTCGCCTTTCATCCCACGTGGCAACGTCATACAGAACGTATTGATTGTTATGTCGGGTTTGCTTTTCGTCATCAAGACAACACCCTTTTCAAGGGGGATCAATTCTATCCGGCCTCTGCGCCTACCAAAACCATCCAACGCATCGATAAAGCCATTGCCAAACAAGGTGTGCAACATCTGGAACACACTAGCCAACTGGACCAAAAGGCAATTTTTTTACCGTTCCATCTAGAAAGTATTTTAGCGGAAAAAAAATATTCCCCGCTCAAACCATTACACAACCTGCCGGATCAAACCCGTCAGAGGCTCTGGATTGAAATTATTGGATTGGATGAATTGAAATCAAGCGAGGCCCTCTTCAAAGCCCTGCAAATACATCAAAATTATCTGCCGCATATCGGCATCCAAATTGAAGACCAAGATATCCCACGCGATATTCTTGAAAATGAGGCCATATCCTTTGTCTGCTATGATATGTCGCTGTCTTCCCCCAATACCCACCACAAAAGTCACCTGAGCACGATTGCGAAAATGGCCCATAAGCACAAAAAACATCTTTGTACATGGGGGGTAAAAAATAAGCAGGATATTGAGCGCGCCTTGCAAGAACAAAGCGCCTACCTCAATGGACGAGGCTTGGCCCGAGACATGCGAAAGCCGGGAAAGATCATCCCTCTCCCGGCTTCCCGAATGTTACTGGATTAAAGCATACTGAAGAATTTTTTCAGGTCGTCATCCAATTCACGCACTGGATCAATTTGATCTCCGGCCGCCCAAATAACTGTAATTGCACCGGCATAAGACCCGGCAGAAGCCTGCGCGATATCCCCGATGCGATCAGACACCATATTGGATTGATCGGCAACAACACCGACTTTTTCCGAAATATCATTGGTGGCAGCACCTTGTTCTTCAACCGCAGCCGCAATCGCACTGGAAACTTCGTTAATTTCGTTGATCGTGTGATAAATCTCGCCGGATTTACGCACAACCTCTTCTGTCGCATCCTGAATATTGCCGATCTGCTGCGCAATACGGTCCGTCGCCTTTGCCGTTTGATCCGCAAGGTTTTTCACTTCAGCTGCCACAACCGCAAAGCCTTTTCCTGCCTCCCCTGCACGGGACGCTTCGACCGTCGCGTTCAACGCCAAGAGATTGGTTTTCGCGGCAATATCGGAAATCAGCTGAATAACTTCCCCGATGTTACGCGCTTCTGTGGACAGAGCCGTAATATCTTCCTGAATGCTGTTTACATTTGTCATCGCCAATTGAGATGTTTCACTGGCATAAGAAACCTGGCGGGTAATCTCGGCAACCGAGGAGGCCAATTCTTCTGTCGCAGCCGCAACCAACGTAATACTTTCTGACGTTTGGATCGCAGAATCGGCGACATCAATCGTCCCTGAAGAACTTTTATCGATCCGTTTACCCATATTTTCAGCTTCACTGACAATGGATTTTGCGTTGTTGATAACACGTTCAACAACCGTATTGACCTGATCTTGCAGGGTAAGTGCCGATTTTTGCATCCCGGCCAAATTGGCAATCGATCCGTTAATATCGCGCGAGCCTTTCAGGAAAGCCCCGGTCATGCCGGTTTCAATAATCGTGCGGTAATATTTTTTCTGCGCCACATGCTCCATCGCAGCAGCCGCTTCACGTACAAAGGCATCTGTGCGGTCAATCGCGGCGTTCACTGCATCGAACATTTCCTGTTCTTTGCCATGTCCCCCACGAGTAATCCGCGCTTCGAAGTTTCCTTGATCAATCTCATTACATACATGGATTACTTCATCAATAGCCGAACCCGATCCCAAAGCAACAGTACCAGAACCGGCAAAAATACCAAAAAGAACAAACCCCAGTGCCACAACGATTAAAAGTGCCGGAATGAGAGAAAATCCCGTCGTCACAATCATCTGGACAAACAGCGCAATCAAACTTGCTACCGCAAGATAGGAAAAAACATTCCCTTTTGATTTAGATGGAGAGGATGAACTCGTCATATGCGACCCCTTTATTATCTAATATATCCATCAAAGCTTGCGTGGAAGCCTGTATCCCGTCCTTGCGGTTCTGGTGGGATTGTTCGATTTGCAAAAGCTTACCGTACAACGGGATAATGATATTATCCAATGTATCGCGTTTTGCCACACGTCGATTGGAATGGTAGCCGACCACATTAGCGTCAGCATCAAAGCTAGGCGTGACATGGGCCAAAACCCAATAATGATCGCCGTTCTTGCAGCGGTTCATAACGTACGCAAATAGTTCTTGCTTACTGGTCATTTTATCCCAAAGAAGTTTGAATATACTTCTGGGCATATCGGGATGGCGGATCATACTGTGCGGTTGCCCCATCACTTCATCCAAACCATATCCGGCGACATCGAGAAAAACCTTGTTCGCATAGGTGATACGGCCTTTTAGGTCCGTCTTACTTACAATAATTTCATTATCGCCAAATGCGCGCTCAACCCCCGTTAAAGCGGTATCATTATTCGCCATCTGAGAACCTCTATTCTTTTTAGCTATCGTTGTACTTTAGGTAGCTCCCTACCAAAAGTACATAAGTAAAAATACTTCATTCAGATATTTATTTTGGCCCAAAACCACAGAAACATTGACTCTTGAATAAATATACGTATATTTCGCCCACTTTATGTCCGAGTGCGCGTTTGCGCATAATCGGATTTTGTTGTAGCACGCTGCTTGAGGTTCTTGATTATCAAGTTCGAAAGTCCGCATTGATCGGCACCGTAAGGCGCGTTTATTAAAGGGTATGTCGAACCATGTTCGCTATCGTTAAAACCGGCGGTAAACAGTACACCGTCGCTGAAAATGACGTTATCGTCGTTGAAAAATTGGCTGGTGAAGCCGGTTCTGAAATCAAACTGGAAGACGTTCTTCTTGTTGGTGCAGAAGGCAAAACCACTGTTGGTACGCCGCTTGTTAAAGGGGCTTCTGTCACAGCAGAAGTGATCGAACAAGGCAAAGGTGACAAAGTGATCATCTTTAAGAAAAAGCGTCGCCAAAACTATCGCCGCACAAAAGGTCACCGTCAGGAACAGACCGTTTTGCGCATTAAGTCTATCAAAGGCTAAGGCCGTTAAACTAAGGAGATCAAGTTATGGCTCATAAGAAAGCTGGTGGCTCGTCCCGTAACGGTCGCGATTCCGAAAGCAAACGCCTCGGCGTTAAAAAATTCGGTGGCGAAGCCGTTCTCGCTGGTAACATTCTGGTCCGTCAACGCGGCACCAAATTTTATGCAGGCGACAACGTTGGCATGGGTAAAGATCACACACTGTTTGCAAAAGCAGAAGGTAAAGTGAACTTCCGCACCAAAGCCAAAGGCCGCACATACGTCAGCGTAGACGCTGCCGAATAAGCGATTTTTCGCTTATAACAGGTTAGGAAAGAGAGGGGTGGTTTTCCATTCCTCTTTTTTCGTTCAAACAAGACGGTTATTCTGACATTCCCTGAATAGCCACCTTCATCTCAAGAAAGCTCCCCGCCCGGGCGAGGACGGTATCATCATGAAATTTTTAGATCAGGCGAAGATTTTCCTCAAAAGCGGTGACGGCGGCAATGGCTGCGTTTCCTTTAGACGCGAAAAATATGTCGAATTCGGCGGTCCTGACGGCGGTGATGGCGGTCGCGGCGGTGATGTCATCGTTGAATGCGTCGACAATTTGAATACGCTGATTGATTATCGTTACCAGCAGCATTTCAAAGCCCAGCGCGGTGAAGGCGGCATGGGGCGCAATCGTTCCGGTAAAAAAGGCAACGACATTATCCTTAAAGTCCCGGTCGGCACGCAAATTCTTGATGAAGATAAAGAAACGGTACTGGCTGATTTTCTGGAACCCGGTGTCCAGCGCGTTTTAATGCGCGGCGGTGACGGTGGACGTGGGAACGCACAGTTCAAAACCTCCACCAATCAGGCACCTCGTCGCAATGAACCCGGCTGGCCGGGCGTGGAACGTTGGGTCTGGTTACGGTTGAAATTGATTGCGGATGCCGGTCTTGTCGGCCTGCCCAACGCCGGGAAATCCACATTTCTGGCGGCTGTTTCCCGCGCCAAGCCCAAGATTGCTGATTACCCGTTTACAACCTTGCACCCCAATCTGGGCGTTGTTCATGCCGGGGATCAAAAGGATGGTCGCGAATTCGTTATTGCCGACATTCCCGGCTTGATTGAAGGCGCCCATGAAGGGCAAGGCCTTGGGGATCGCTTTCTCGGTCATGTGGAACGCTGTTCTGTTTTACTGCACCTGATCGATGTCACGCAAGACGACGTCGCCGGCGCCTACACCACAATTCGTCACGAACTGGAAGCCTATAGCCCTGAACTGGCGAAAAAACCTGAAGTCGTCGCCTTGAATAAATGCGATGCGCTTTTGGACGAACAGGTTGCCGAACAAAAAGAAGAGTTGGCGAAGGTCTATAACGGAAAAATTCATGCGATTTCCGGTGTGGCACGCACAAACGTCCCGGAACTGTTGCTGGAAATGCACCGCATTATCAAAGGTGAAGACGGTGGCCCTATTGAATTTACCGCCGGCCCGTGGGACGATGGTCCCGTCGACGAACCGGAAGAAGAGTTTTTTGAAGAAGAGTCAAAGCCTTTCGATCCTTTAGCGTGACAGATTCAAAAAAATTAGCTTATAAACGTCTCAGGCCAAATTCTAGGTAAGACTTTAATCATGGGCGATCTTCAAAAAAGCACGCAGATCACAGACGCCAAACGCATCGTCATCAAGATCGGTTCCGCCCTTCTTGTGGATGCGAAACACGGGACCGTTCATCGCAAATGGCTGGAAAGCCTTGCGCATGATATTGCCGAAGCCCGTGCGCGCGGCCAGGAAGTCGTCATTGTGACCTCCGGTGCCATTGCCGTTGGGCGGCGCCACCTTGACCTGCCAAACGGCAGTTTACGCCTGGATGAAAAACAAGCCGCAGCCGCTTGCGGCAATATTCGACTTGCCCATGCCTACCAAGAAGTTCTTGGACATCATCACATCTCGGTTGCGCAAATTCTGGTGACCTTGGAAGACAGCGAAAACCGCCGACGCTATATCAATGCGCGCAACACGATTGAGACGCTTTTGCGCGTTGGCGCCATTCCCCTGATCAACGAAAATGACACGGTAGCCACCGATGAAATTCGTTTTGGCGATAATGACCGTCTTGCGGCCCGTGTCGCAGCGATGGTCAGTGCCGACACCTTGGTTCTGTTTTCCGATATTGACGGGCTTTACACCGCGGACCCCGGCAAAAACCCGGACGCACGTTTCATTCCCGTTGTTGAACATATCACGGACGAGATCGAGGCAATGGCCGGTGGTGCCGCCAGCAATGTCGGATCCGGTGGCATGACCACAAAAATTGCCGCAGCAAAAATTGCCCTGAACGCGGGTTGCCGCATGGTCATTACCAAGGGCGAACGCGCCCACCCCCTTAAAGCCCTCGAAAACGGTGAAAAGGCCACATGGTTCCTGCCCGAAGCCACACCGCGCAATGCGCGTAAACAATGGATTTCCGGCAGCCTGAAAGCAATGGGTGAAATTGTCGTGGATGACGGTGCCCTCAAAGCTTTAAAAGCCGGAAAGAGCCTATTGCCCATCGGCGTACGTGCGGTAAACGGCGATTTCATGCGCGGTGAAGCTGTCAGCGTAAAAGGCCCGGATGGCCGCGAAATCGGGCGTGGACTTATTGCGTACGGGTCCGAAGATGCCCGTAAAATCATTGGTGTAAAATCCAGCGAGATTAAAGAAAAACTTGGCTATATTGGTCGCGATGAAATGATCCACCGCGACCATCTGGTGGTAGAATTATGATCGACATTTCTTATGTCATCACGGTTTACAACAAGGCCGATCACATCGCCCCCATGCTGAATGCACTGGAACGACAAGAGGGCAATTTCAGCCGTGAATTTATCTTTGTCGATGATGGGTCCACGGATCATTCGCTAGATATCATCCGCGAACGCACCAAAGACTGGCCCAATGTTCGTATTCTTGAACAAGAAAACGCAGGTGTCAGTGTTGCCACCAACACAGGCGGTTTTGCGGCAAAAGGCGAATTCATCAAAATCGTTGATGCCGATGATGCGATGACCCCCTATGCCAGCCGCCGCCTGCTTGACATGATGCGCGCGCATAACCTTGACCAGATTGCCGCCGAATGGAAGCTCAGCCCGGATATAGAAACCGATTCTAAAAATGCACTAGAAACCGACGCATCTCTTGATATTTTAGAGGATCCTCTCTCTGAATTTTTTAAAGTCGGTATGGGGGGATCAACCTCCACCATGATCCGTACCCGTGCTTTTAAAGATGTCGGCGGCTGTGACGAACGGGTCTTCGTTCAGGATTTCTCTCTCCCGCTGCGTCTCAGCAAAAAACATCGCATGGCTTGCACAGATTTGCTGGTTGTTTTCGGCCCCGAAAATGCCGATGGCCGTATTTTGGATGCACAGGCCACTGTTATTCACGACCTGTCTGCCACGATGTATTATTTTCTAATGGATAATCCGGATATAAGCGCCGACCTTCAACGTCTCGCCTTTAAACGATGTGCGGGCCGGGCATGGAAATGGGCAAAACGTAAACAGGGAAAATCCATTTTTTCACGTGCTTTTTATCTTTATCTCTTGTCCCGTCTTCCCATTTGGCAACAAACAAGTCACCTGATTGGCGAAACCATGTACATCTGGAAAGATGAAACGGTTCGCCAATCCGGTTCTAAAAAAGTTTAAGCCGTTACCCGGCGATCACGCACCGACATTTCCTTGATCGGCAAGTGTACCACAGCTGCAAACAGTCCCAATGCAATAGACGCCAGCCAGCCGCCTTGAAAACTGCCGGTCAGATCGAAGAAGTAACCACCCAGCCATGCCCCGAAGAACGCGCCAACCTGATGGCTGAACAGCGTAATGGCAAACAAGGTGCTCATATAGCGGGTGCCGAACATAACCCCGACCAACCCGCTGGTCAGGGGCACAGTCGATAGCCACAATGCCCCCATTGCAACCGAAAACGCCATTGTTGAAAAGACGGTAATCGGCATCAGAGTATAAATAAGGATAGCAACGGCACGACTGAAATAAATAATACTGAGGAGATATTTCTTGGAATATTTCCCACCCAAAACACCGGAAACATACGTGCCGACCATATTGGACAAACCAATTACAGCCAAAGCGGTTGCCCCGACATCCGGTGAAATATTACATGTCGATAAAAACATCGGCAGATGCGTCACGATGAAAGCAATATGAAACCCACAAACAAAGAAACCTAAATTCAATAAAATATAGCTATTGGTCCCAAAAGCCTCATGCAAAGCTTCGCGCAGCGTTTGTTCCGGTTCATGGGTTTCAACACTGCTGTCTGCCGGCTTTGCATTGACCTGCAAGGCCAGAAAAACACCCAAAGCCGCAATCGCTGCCAAACAGGCAAGCGCAAAAGACCAGCCGTATTGATTGATCAGAGTTTGGGAAACCGGTGCAAAAAGGAATTGACCAAAAGAGCCGCCCATTGAGGCGATACCCAAGGCGGTGCTGCGTTTTTCCTCAGATACCATGCGTGCAACGGCCCCTAAAACCACGGGTAAACCCATCGCCGCCACCCCCAGACCGATAAAGACGCCCGCACTCATATGGAACATCAATGGTCCTTGCGGAAAAGCCATCCCAATAAGACCCAACACATAAATGAACACACCGCTCATCAATACCGGCATGGTGCCATATTTATCTGCCAGAGCCCCTGCAAACGGTTGAGCAACCCCCCACATCAAATTTTGAATGGCAAGTGCGAGAGCAAAAACACCCAACTGCCAGCCCAAATCCATGCGCATCGGTTCAATAAACAAACCGTGGTTTTGGCGCATCCCCATACCGAGTGCTAAAATAAGCGCTCCGCAAATAATGACCGTCCATGCTTTTCTGCCCATGTGGCATTCCTTATTTTTAAAATAATTAATCGCTAAATGTAAGCATTCCAAACAATATTTCAAACAATATAGATAGTATTGCGTATAGAAAAAAGATTAGGAGAGCGCTATATCTAAGGAGATGAGATTTTTGAGGACGCCAACGTAATGAAAAGTTTAGCGAAAGCGATCTTTTGCGCTGTTTTCTTTTTCAGCACAAACAGCTTTGCTCAACCTGATTTTTCCAAAGTCAAAGTCGTTACCTCTTTTTACGAACCCTATAGCTTTGCAGAAGAGGGGGCCGCACAAGGAATCGCAGTCAATCAGGTTCGTAAGGTTTTTGCTCAATTGCACTTTTTCCCAAATATCAATGTCTACCCGTGGGCGCGTGCATACAATATCGCACTCAACATACCCGACACCCTTATTTTTTCTATGGCCCGCACACCGGAGCGTGAAGAAAAATTCCACTGGATTGGCCCTGTTGTGGGTTTCGATGTCCATCTTTTTAAAGATAAAAAACGCAAAGACATCCACGTCCAGAATCTTGCAGAACTCAGAAACTATCAAATCGGCGCTTTGCGCAAAGATGTCAAAGGGCAATATTTAAAGAAACAAAAAATCGCCGTTACTGAACTAACCAGCGAAGAAAACGGGATTAAGCTTCTGCTGAACAACCGTCTGGACCTTATGCCTGCCGATATTACAGCAACCAGATACCGCCTTGAAAAAATGGGGCTTTCTCCGGATATTCTGGAACCGGTTTATCATCTGAGTGAGATTTCCAGGCCGCTTTATATGGCGTTTAGTTTGGGCACTCAGATGGAAACCGTAAATGCCTTTCGCGATGCCTATCAACGCGCTTTTCCAAACGGTCTTTAAACGCGGGCAACCTTGCGAAACGTCCCCGGTTTTGTAAGCACCAACACATTCCCGAACAAAACCAACGGAACGCCAACCACTGCGGCAACCGGCCAATGATATCCTTCAAAAACGGTTGACAGGCTCAACGCAACAATTGGAAAGAGCACAACGCTATAAACCGCTTTTTCAGGCCCTATATTGCCAAGCAGCGTCAAATAACACCCGAACGCAATCACCGATCCAAATACGGCAAGGTAGAACAGCGACCAGATATATTCAAAACGGGGATCAAAAGTAAATGCTACACCGTTGAAGCTGGCAAAAATCGCCATAAACAATGCCCCGTAGGCCATTCCCCACGCGTTTGCCTGCATCACCGGAACACCTTTTTTCTGATTACGTGCCGACACCATATTGCCAAACGAGGCACACAACGTGCCCAGCAAAACCAATATCATGCCATAAAAACCGCTGTCGGACGGGTCAAAATGCTTCACTTCCGGCCAAAAAACCATAAAAGTTCCGACCATGCCCAGACTTGCCCCTAGAACCACACGCCCGGATATGGATGTTTTAAAGAACAATCGGCTTAAGACAATATTCATCACCACCATAGAGCAAAAGCCAACACTGACCAGCCCGGTGGTAATATGCCCACTGGCGATATACATAAAGAAGTAATTACCAGAAAACAGGCACAGTCCCAAAAGGGCGAGCCATATATGTGTTTTACGGTCAAAGGAAAGAGAACGTCGTGTCAAAACGCAAAAAGCCAGCAATAAAATACTGGCTAATGCGAAACGGTATGCGATAGAGGCTTCCACCGCAACCACGCCCAACTGATATTTGATCGCAAGCCATGTCGAGCCCCAGATCAAAACCGTTGTTATATAAAGAAAGGCATTGGGCATGCTGAATTCATTTCGCCTTGTTCAAAAAACGTCGCTCTGGCACGAAAGCCAGAGCCTGAATTCACGGGAGTATCCAGATCCCGGTGCGACGGGATGACGTAACCGTAAGCATTAATTTATCTCACCCAAAACGGCTTGGCAATTTCTGCTTCCGCTTGCGCTTTGGTCAAACCCACGTCTTTCAACATATGGTCACTCAACTGCGCAAGAGACTTGCGGGAATTATGGCGATGAAGCCATACAAAAAGCGTTTTGTGTGCTGTCTTCAGCGTTGTACCCAAACGTGCCTGTGCTTTTTCGCCGTTATGGGTTGAACAGCATTCAATAATGTTAAGAGTTTCTACTGACATAACGATCTCCATCACGTTTAAGGTTTAGTCAATAGAGGCGCGCCTCTTATGGTTTCTTTTTACAGATGTTTTCTTCTGTTCTCAAACGATCTTTTTTGCTATACAGCATAAGTAAAACTAATGCGAACAACAGGATTGTATCGAAACAATGGCCCGCAAACTCCCCCCATTGAATGCATTGCGCGCATTTGAATCCGCTGCACGCCACCTCAGCTTTACACGTGCGGCAGAAGAACTCTATGTGACTCAGGCCGCTGTCAGCCATCAGGTCAAAGCTTTGGAAGATCACTTGGGACTTAAGCTTTTCAAGCGGTTAAACCGTGCCTTGATGCTTACAGATGATGGTCAGCAATATTATCCCGACGTGCGCGACGCATTAGATCAGTTATCGCGTGCAACTGAAACTTTGCTCAAATCCGACCTCAACGGTGTCTTGACCGTATCGGTCATGCCGTCCTTTGCCTCCTTATGGCTGGTGCCACGTTTGCAAAATTTTACTAATCGACATCCTGATATTGACGTTCGCATTGCAGCAGACGACAGTTTGACCGATTTTGCCCGCGACGATGTCGATTGTGCCATTCGATACGGATTGGGCAACTGGCCCGACGTCTATGAAGAACGTTTTATGGGCGAAGATGTTTTTCCGGTATGCTCCCCGCTCTATCTTGAAAAACACCCCTCACTGGTTTCACCGCAAGCCCTGAAACATCACACCTTGATCCATGACTACGCCATCCATAGCGATGCCGAAGCCCACCTTGCGTGGAAATATTGGTTAAGGGAAGCCGGTATCAAAGGCGTCGATCATACCAGAGGACCTAAATTCTCACATACCCATATGGTTATGCAGGCCTGTATGGTGGGGGAAGGGGTCGCATTGGGACGATCAGCCCTGATCCAGACTGAACTGGATGCCGGACGACTTGTACGTTTGTTCGACTTCAGTATCTCTGCCAACGTTGCCTACTATTTTGTGTGCCCAAAAGGCGCGACGGAAAGGTATAAAATCAAGGCCTTTCGCGACTGGTTATTATCAGAATCAGCCCAACTTTGAGCATTCATTTCAAATTTTTTCTGATAAGCTAGTTTCAAATGAAATTATACCAGAGAGGCCTATCACATGCAGCTTGCCGAAGCCCTTTTTTGTGCCCTGAAAGATCGTGGCGCTACCGAGGTTATAGGAATTCCCGGCGACTTTGCCCTTCCCTACTTCAAAATTCTGGAAGATACGAAAGTCCTTCCGCTTTATACGCTTAGCCACGAACCCGGTGTCGGTTTTGCCGCTGATGCTGCGGGACGTTTCAACAGCCGCCTGGGGGTTGCCGCCGTCACATATGGCGCAGGGGCACTCAATATGGTTAACCCGGTGGCGCAAGCTTATGTAGAAAAATCACCCCTCGTCGTCATTTCCGGTGCGCCGGGCAAGCAGGAAAGCCAGCGCGGCCTTGGCTTGCATCATCAGGTCAAACGAATCGATTCCCAATATAAAATTTTTGAAGAAATCACCTGCGCACAGGTCATTCTCGATGATGTCCAGACTGCACCGCAATTGATCGCACACGCGTTGGACACCTGTATTCAACAATCGCGCCCGGTTTATATCGAATTGCCCCGTGATATGGTGGCCGAAGATATTGCAGCCGTTCCCGCCTTTCATCCCGGTTGTGACAACATGGACGCGGCGCGGGCCTGTGCTGAAGAAGTTCTGGAACATTTACGTGCCGCAAAACAGCCCTGCATTATGGCCGGTGTGGAAATTCGTCGTTTTGGTCTGGAAAAGAAACTGGCGGAACTCACCAATATTCTGGGTGTGCCGGTTGTAACCTCTTTCATGGCACGCGGCATTCTAGCCGACAGCGAAGTCCCCTTGATCGGTACTTATCTGGGCCTTGCCGGTACAGAAAAGGTCCGCAAAGCGGTTGAACGTTCTGATGGTTTGTTGATGTTAGGCGTCATCCTGTCCGATACCAACTTCGGGGTTTCCAAACGCGAAATTGACATGCGCGCCTGCGTTCATGCCTTTGATCGTGAGGTCAATTTCGCCCATCACACTTACCGTGAAGTCACACTGGAATGTTTGATCGAAGCCTTGATCGAGATCGCCCAGCCCGTTGGCGATGCCAAACGTCACCCTGCCCCTGTCTATCCACGTAATCTCAGCGCCGATGACAGCCCCATTGCACCAACCGATATCGCCTGCGCCGTCAACGATATGTTTGCCAAACATGGCAAAATGCCCATCGCATCGGACATGGGAGATTGCCTGTTTACCGCGATGGATATCGCCAATACCGCTTTGATTGCACCGGGTTATTATGCCTCGATGGGGCCGGGCGTACCGGCAGGGCTCGGCATACAGGCCACATCCGGCAAACGTCCGTTGATCATGGTTGGCGACGGTGCCTTTCAAATGACAGGTTGGGAATTGGGCAATTGCCGCCAATATGGCTGGAACCCGATTGTTTTGCTGTTTAACAACCGCAGCTGGGAAATGCTGCGCACCTTCCAACCGGGGCCGGATTATCACGATTTGGATGATTGGAAATTCGCCCAAATGGCAGCCCCGATGGGCGGGAAAGGTGTGCGCGTCACCACCCGTAAAGAACTGGTCGAAGCCTTAGAAGCTGCCCAAAATGATACATCCTGTTTCCAACTGATCGAAATCATGCTGGAACGCGGCGAAATTTCCCAGACACTTAATCGTTTTGTTAACGCCGTTAAACGATTAAGTACAACGAAATAGGACCCTGAAGGAGGGTGTGGATAAACTAAAGTCGCATCCTCCTTTATATAAAAAGATTTGTACCTGTGGATAAACTTCTCTAGCTTGGAATAGTTTGATTATTCTTTTTAAAGTTATTCCATGCACGCTTTTTTGCTTACAGCTTGCGCCTTGATCCCACTGGCAGCCAATTCTATCCTCTGTCGGCAAGCCCTTGAGACCGGCGCAATTGACGCAGCTTCTTTTACCTCCATTCGGATTATTTCCGGGGCTGTGATGCTGTGCCTGATCGTCCTGATCCGCCGCCGTCCCTTATCCAGACAAGACGGAAACATCAAAAGCGCCGCCATGCTGTTCACCTATATGGTGTTCTTTTCTTTTGCTTACCTTTCCCTAGGGGCCGGAACGGGGGCTTTGATTTTATTCGGGGCCGTTCAGCTTACCATGTTTGTCTATGCCCTTAAAATCGGGGAACATTTCAGTCTTTTATCCTGGCTGGGCCTGGGAACTGCCGTCAGCGGGATTATTTATCTGGTTTCCCCCGGTCTGAATGCACCGGACTTGATCGGAAGCCTTTTAATGATTATCGCCGGAATTGCATGGGGTCTTTATTCGCTGGCCGGACGGGGCACAACCAAACCACTGGAAAGCACCGCCATGAACTTTGTTTACTGCGTGGTGCCCGTTATTGTGATGAACCTGTTTTTTCTGGATCAAACTGTTCTCAGTAATCACGGCGTTCTTTTGGCAATTGCATCGGGAGCATTGGCCTCAGGCTGCGGCTATACCATTTGGTATTCGGCCTTGCGTTACCTGAAAGCCACCCAAGCTGCCACCGTTCAATTGTGCGTTCCAATCATTGCTGCCCTGGGTGGAACGGTACTGCTGGACGAAACCTTGACACTGCGTCTTATTCTGGCCTCTCTTGCCACATTGGGCGGGGTTGCCTTGGTCCTTTTACAACGCTCCCACAAAAAAAATTAAATCCACGACAGGGATTTTTCCAGAAAAGCCCGCGCATTACTGGGTTGCCATTCGCCGTGCGCCATGATGGCCTTTTCCACGGGTAAAGACAGCAAACGTTCCTTGGCTTTGCGAGTAGCTTCTCGTTTAAAAAAGCTTAATCGCCATTCAAGCGGAGCATACCCCCGCCCTTCGACGATCCCCCACAGTTTCGCAATCACGCGCTGCCACGTGTTCCAGTGTTTTTGAATGAAGGTCTCGCTGAAATTTTCCGATAGATCCGCCATAATAACGGTATGGGACGGACGATGGAAAAACACCACTTCATCCATAAAAAACGACCCGTTAAACCAGATCGAATCAAAGACATCACCCCATTCCTGCGGCGCTTGATCCCCAAGCACCCCTGTAAACTGCAAGTCTTTGCGTTTATCAATGGTCGATTGCGGTCCCCATAAACTGACGTTTGGATAAGCCTGTTGCCACGGCCCCAAAAACAGATGATGAATTTTATTGGGGCTGACCAGATGGGCAACCGTCCCCAATGCATCAATTTCCGTTTTTAAATCCGTACTCAGTTCAATCGGGGACCAGACCCATAATTTGTTTTCTGCCAGTCGTACAACGACCATACGGGTGGGATAGGGGCAACTGTAAAAATCCACCAGACCGCCTTCGCCAATCCAGATATCCTGTGCAACGTTGATTAACATCGTTATGTCCTTACCAATTTCCGCCAATAATTCGAAATGGCCTTGGGGGTGATTACACGCCGGGCAGACCGTTCTTGTCTTGCCTGCAACGACTCGATCGTTCCCGCATAGATTTCCGTCAACCGAATATTGTGTTCTTCCCAAAAACGACCAAACTGTGCGAAAAGAAGACTAGGCTCGTAAAGGCGATTTGACAAGTCAGCCTATATGAAGCTTTTCTTTTGGTTCAGAAAAAACTAGATTGGGCACAGATTTCGAAAGGAGCATTGAGAGACACATGTCTAACCCGTTCATCATTGGCCTGAAAACCAACCCGCAGCTTTTCTTCAACGAACTGGACACCATGGAGGTCCAAGCCATCGCGCAAGCTTGCCTACGCGTTCTGGAAACCCGTCATAAAGAAGGCGATATCGAGGCTGCCGGTTGTTTACAAAACGTCTATCGCGACGTTGCCAATATCGAACTGTGACCCGTTTTATCCCCCTCCTGTTTGTCTTTTTATGGAGCACCGGTTTTATCGGGGCCAAGTTCGGCCTGCCCTATGCCGAACCTTATACCTTCCTGTTTGTGCGCATGACACTCACCTGCGCCATTTTGCTTGTTGTCCTGCTGGTCCTAAAAAAAGAATGGCCTAAAAGCCGCCGCTTAGGCGGACATGTCGCAATCTCGGGCATTCTCATCCATGTCGGGTATCTTGGTGGGGTTTTTACAGCGATCAAAATGGGTCTACCTTCCGGCTTAACAGCTTTGATTGCAGGGTTTCAGCCTTTGCTGACGGCCTTTATTGCCAAACCTGTTCTCGGGGAAAATGTGCGCCCGGTTCAATGGGCAGGCTTGGTTCTCGGGATCACCGGAACGGTCTTGGTCCTCAGTGAAAAAATTGATCTGAACAATACCGCCTTGTTTGAAGGCTTCCCCTTAAGCGCCGTTTTTATTGCTTTTGGCGCGGTTGTCTGCATTACCATAAGTTCCGTCTATCAGAAAAAATATTGCACCACCATGCCGCTGATGAGCGGGACTTTCATCCAGTATTTTGCCGCCTGCCTGATTTACGGCCTGCTGGCCTCTGGTTTGGAAACAATGGAAATCCAGTGGACGGGGGAATTTATCTTCGCCCTGTTCTGGTTGATCTTCGTGCCCTCGTTCGGGGCCATCAGCTTATTGATGTGGATGATCAAACAAGGCGAAGCCTCCAAGGTGGCCAGCATGTTCTATCTGGTCCCGGCTGTAACAGCGTTGGAGGCCTTCTTCCTGTTTGGCGAAACACTTGGTCTAAGTGCCTTGATCGGTATGGCTGTGGTCAGCGTTGGCGTTGCCTTGGCTGTGCGAAATTAATCTTAAGCCGGTAACTTAAATTCGGGAATTTCTGTCAAGGGGCCAAGCGCGGTCAAAGTCGGTTTGCTGGCAAAGACACGGCGGGCCACCTTACAGACCGCATCCACATCAATGGCATCGATTTTTTCAACCACTTCTTCTACCGGAATAATACGGTTAAACACTGTCAATTGGCGGGCCAATTGTTCACATCGGGTTGAAGTACTTTCCAAAGACATCAAAATACTGGACTTCAACTGGGCGCGTGCGCGTTGCACTTCATCTTCGCTGACGCGCTCACAAACTTTGGCAATTTCATCAGCCAATACCGGAACCAGTTCTTTCATTTCATCGCGGCCCGTACCGGCATAAAGCCCCAGCATCCCGCCATCATCATAGGCAGAAACAAAGCTATAGATCGAATAGACCAGCCCGCGTTTTTCACGGATTTCCTGAAACAGTCGCGACGACATGCCGCCGCCAAACAGGGTCGACATAACCGATAGGCTGTAAAATTCGGGATCATCATATTTAACCGCATCAAACCCGGCAACCAAATGAACCTGTTCCAGATTGGGGCGATTTTCCACAAAATGCCCCCCGACATAACGGGTCGGTTCCGGCAAAATCTGTGTTTCACGCGGCAAAGAGGTAAACTTTTCTTCGACCATTGCCACCAATGTGTCATGGTCCACATTGCCAGACGCACTAAAGACCATGCGCGACGTCGCATAATTATCCTGCATATAAGACAAGACGGTTTCACGAGACAGGGATTTGACGATATCGGCTTCGCCCAAAACCGGACGGCCCATTGCCTGATCGGGATAGGCCGTCAGTTGGAAATGATCAAAAACAATATCATCCGGCGTATCATTGGCTTGATAAATTTCCTGTAAAATGACACTGCGTTCACGTTCCAGTTCTTCACCATCAATCACGGAATTCTGCAAGATGTCTGAAATGATATCAACCGCCAGGGCGACATCCTCTTTCAATACCTTGGCATAATAGGCCGTGTTTTCCCGCGATGTATAGGCATTGATATGCCCGCCGACATTTTCAATCTCTTCGGCCAGTTGCAAGGCATTGCGCGTCGTCGTCCCCTTAAAGGCCATATGTTCCAGCATATGTGAAATGCCGTTGAGTTCCGGCTTTTCGTGACGGGCACCAATTTCAATCCATGCACCGAGTGAAACCGACTGGACAGACGCCATGTGGTTGGAGACAACGCGCAAGCCGTTGTCCAGTGTCGTAATACGAACGTTCATTTAGGCAAGAGTCTTTTCAATATAGGACTGAATGGTGGGTAAATCATTTTCCAGCACGTCAAAACGTTCTTCACGATCAAACAAATCGCTTAGACGTTCCGGCAAGGCCGGATGAACACCGGAAGCCTCTTCAACCGCCGCCGGGAATTTCGCCGGATGCGCCGTTGCCAAAGCAATGGTGACCGCATCGGTTTTCACCGCATCGCGCGCAACCGCGCAACCGATGACACTATGCGGATCCAACAATTCGCCGGTTTGCTGATAAAAGGCGTTAATCGCCTGTTTGGTGGCTTCATCATCCAAACATTGGGCCGTGAAATCTTCACACATGGCTTTCCAGCGATCTGTACCGAAATCAACTTCGCCGGTATCGCGGAAATCTGCCAAAGCCTGTGCCAAGGCAGAACCATCCGCCTTGTAATGTTGTGCCAGCAAACGTTCGAAGTTGGATGAAATTTGAATATCCATTGACGGGGATAAGCTGGGTTCCACCGTTTCCATTTTCATCACACCCGTTTTGAAATAGCGGGTTAAAATGTCATTGCGGTTGGACCCGATCACAAAACTTTCGATCGGCAAACCCATTTTCTTGGCACAATATCCGGCAAAAACGTTGCCAAAGTTCCCGGTCGGCACGGCAAAACGGGTCTTGCGATCCGGTGCACCGACCTGAACAGCCGCCCAGAAATAATAGGCGATTTGCGCCATAATACGCGCCCAGTTGATCGAGTTCACCGCAGATAAGTTATATTTATCGCGGAAATCCATATCATTAAACATGGCCTTAACCGCATCCTGACAATCATCAAATGTGCCTTCCAAGGCGATATTGTGTACGTTGGAAGACATGATTGTCGTCATTTGGCGGCGTTGTACATCAGACACGCGCCCTTTCGGATGCATAATGAAAATATCAATACATTCACGGTCACGACAGGCTTCAATCGCAGCGGACCCGGTATCGCCGGATGTGGCGCCCACGATGGTCACGCGTTCCCCGCGTTTTTTCAATATATAATCAAATAAACGACCCAGTAATTGCAGTGCATAATCTTTAAAGGCCAAGGTCGGGCCGTGGAACAGTTCCATGACCCATTGGTCAGAATCCAGTTGTTTTAACGGAGCAACCGCCGGATGACCGAAATCCTTGTAAGCATCCTGCACCAATTCGTTAAAATCCGCATGCGGGATAGAGCCTTCCACAAACGGGTACATCACACGAACAGCCATATCGGCATAGGATAAGCCGCGCATCTCGCGGATATCCTCGGTGCTGAACTGCGGCCAGCTTTCCGGCAGATACAGGCCGCCATCACGGGCCAAACCTGTCAAAAGAACATCATCAAAGGAAAGTGCGGGCGCCTTGCCGCGGGTGGAAACGTATTGCACCTTGGACCTCTTTGCATCGAGACAAAAACCTAGACGCGCTGTTTAACATGCTTTGCAGTAGAGTCCAATAAACAAAACGGCCCTTACACAGGTAAGGACCGTTCCGTTTCAAATGCGGTTTAAACAACCGATTATTTAGGGGCCATACGCAGGGCACCGTCCATACGAATGACTTCACCGGACAGATAGGCATTATTGACGATATGGTTGACCAAATCGGCATATTCTTGCGGTTTGCCCATACGACCGCAAGGTACAGATTTATTCAAAGCTTCTTGAACTTCGTCGGGCATACCCAACAACATTGGTGTTGCCATGATCCCCGGTGCAATCGTCATAACACGGATGCCTTTGGGGGCCATTTCACGGGCCACCGGCAATGTTAGGGAAGCCACCCCGCCTTTGGAGGCTGCATAGGCCGCTTGACCGATTTGACCATCGGCAAATGCGATAGAGGCCGTATTGACCACAACGCCGCGCTCTTCCCCATTCACCGGGTCCAATTCCAGCATGTCGGCGCACGCCAGTCGGGTCATATTGAATGTCCCCACCAGATTGACGTTAATCACTTTGGAGAAAAGGTCCAGATCGTGTGCACCATTGCGCCCCACGATTTTAGAAGCCGGTGCAATCCCTGCACAAGACACAACGATACGGGCCGGGCCATGTGCTTCGCGCGCACTGGCAAATGCCGCTTCGGCGCTGGCGGCATCGGACACGTTACATTCAACCGCAATCCCACCAATTTCATCAGCGACTTTTTGCGCAGCTTCCACATTCATGTCGAAAATGGCAACTTTCGCCCCTTCGTTTGCAAGTTTGCGTGCCGTGGCTTCCCCCAAACCGGACGCACCACCTGTAACGATTGCCGCCAAACCTTGAACGTTCATATCCTTCTCCTTAAAAATGTTTACCTTTACGTCAACGTAAACTTGAAGAAGCTTATATCAAAGACCGCCGCGCCCTGCAAAGAAAAAAGGGCCGCACCAAATAGGCACGACCCCTTTTTAATAAGCTTGTAAAGCTGATGGTTAGTCTGGACTTAGAAGCCCATGCCACCCATACCGCCCATACCGCCCATGTCAGGCATTGCCGGAGCAGCACCTGCAGGTTCCGGCTTATCAGCAACCATTGCTTCGGTTGTGATCAGCAGACCGGCAACAGAGGCCGCATCTTGCAGAGCTGCGCGAACAACTTTAACCGGGTCGATAACGCCCGCAGCCACCAGATCGGTATATTCACCAGTTTGTGCGTTGAAACCGAAGCTAGTGTCATCAGATTCCAGCAATTTACCAGCAACAACCGCACCGTCGTGACCCGCGTTTTCCGCGATTTGACGGATCGGCGCTTGCAACGCACGACGGATGATGTCGATACCAACTTTCTGATCCGGGTTTTCACCTTCCAGACCTTCCAGTGCTTTGGTTGCGTACAACAGGGCTGTACCACCACCGGAAACAATGCCTTCTTCAACAGCAGCGCGTGTCGCGTGCAGGGCATCGTCAACGCGATCTTTGCGTTCTTTCACTTCGATCTCGGTTGCACCACCAACCTGAATAACAGCAACACCGCCGGCTAGTTTCGCCAGACGTTCCTGCAGTTTTTCACGGTCATAGTCAGAAGTTGTTTCTTCAACTTGCGCTTTGATCTGGTTGCAACGTGCAACGATATCGTCTTTGTCGCCTGCACCTTCAACGATTGTGGTTTCTTCTTTGGTGATAACCACAGACTTGGCAGTCCCCAACATGTCGATTGTCACGCTGTCCAGTTTCACACCCAGTTCGTCGGAAACGAGTTGGCCGTTTGTCAGGATGGCGATGTCTTGCAACATAGCTTTACGACGATCACCAAAGCCCGGTGCTTTAACCGCAGCAACTTTCAAACCACCGCGCAGCTTGTTGACAACCAAAGTTGCCAGTGCTTCGCCTTCGATGTCTTCCGCGATGATCAGCAGCGGACGGGAAGACTGAACAGAGGCTTCCAGAAGCGGCAACATCGGCTGCAAAGAGCTCAGTTTACCTTCGTTGATCAGGATGTACGGGTTTTCCAACTCGCAAATCATTTTTTCAGAGTTGGTTACGAAGTACGGAGACGTGTAACCACGGTCAAACTGCATACCTTCAACAACGTCAAGCGTCGTATCCAGACCTTTTGCTTCTTCAACAGTGATAACGCCTTCGTTGCCGACTTTATCCATTGCTTGTGCAATCAGGTCACCAACAGTTTTTTCACCGTTGGCAGAGATTGTACCAACCTGCGCAACTTCTTCGTTTGTAGAAACCGGCTTGGAACGGCCTTTAACGTCTTCAACAACCTTTGAAACCGCAATGTCGATACCGCGTTTCAGGTCCATCGGGTTCATGCCAGCCGCAACGGATTTTGTGCCTTCGCGAACGATAGCCTGCGCCAAAACAGTTGCGGTTGTTGTACCGTCACCAGCCAAATCGGCTGTTTTGGACGCAACTTCTTTGATCATTTGCGCGCCCATGTTCTGGAATTTGTCTTCCAGTGTGATTTCCTTGGCGACAGACACACCGTCTTTTGTGACACGCGGAGCGCCGAAGGATTTGTCCAGAACAACGTTACGGCCTTTGGGACCGAGTGTTACTTTTACAGCGTTTGCAAGAAGGTCAACACCTTCGAGCATTTTTGCACGAGCTTCTGTGCCGAATTTAATTTCTTTAGCCATGTGAGCTAGACCCTTATTTTAAGCAGTCAAAATTATCTATGAAACGTGATTAACAAAGCCGATTAAGCTTCGATCACACCCATGATGTCGGATTCTTTCATAATCAACAGATCGTCACCGTCGACTTTGACTTCTGTACCGGACCATTTGCCGAACAGAACGCGGTCACCCGCTTTTACGTCAAGTGCGACAAACTCGCCGTCTTTATTGCGCACACCGGCACCCACAGCGATCACTTCGCCTTCGGACGGTTTTTCTTGCGCAGCTTCCGGCAAAATAATGCCGCCAGCGGTTTTAGTTTCTTGCTCTACGCGTTTTACGAGGACGCGATCGTGCAGAGGACGAAATTTCATGGTTTTAAACTCCGTGATAGTCACCAAAGTAATGACCCAAACGAGTCAATGATTAGCACTCGTTAGGTCCGAGTGCTAACAGAGGTAATTTGTGACCTCATTTCTGTCAAGCTATGAATTACTATTTTTTAATGACTCGTCGATAAAACCTGCATTGCACCGCAACATTTGCAGGGCTTATTCTTTACCGCGACGGTGGAGGAGATCAAACTCTCCCCCCAGTTTTTCCACATCAAAAATGATAAAATTACTGCCGCGGAAATCTTGCACAAAATCAACAGCCTCATCATCCGGAGCAGGCTGTTTCCAGAGTGTAATCACTTTGCTGCGCGGATGGACACGCAACCAATCAAACATATCTTCTCCACGACCAGTTGCCAATTCTGCAATCGGTTGTTCCAAACGCCCTAAAAACTGGAATGTGCCATGATACTTACCGACAAAGGCGACTTCGTATCCGTCGTCTTGCATGCTTTTGATCTCACGTCCCATCGCATGCAGATCAAACGACTGCGCAAGATAAGGTGCAAGCGCAAGATGAAGCGCAACCACAAAGCCGCCCATCATGCTGGTAAAACCAATCACCGCAGATTTATTATTCAAAACCGGTTTGGCAATCATATAGAGCGCGATCATTAAGGGGATCAGCATCCAATAAGTCGGCAATATCCCCACCCAATCGGGCAATTTGCGGATCGGTAAAAAAGGCACCGCAATTAACGTCACGTTCAGTACGATCATAAAACCGGCAGGCAATAAACGCCCCAACCGGGATGAAAACAATTCACCTTCATCCAGCACACGCGCCAAGACAAAGGCAAAGGCAGGAAAGATCGGCAACAAGTAATGCAGTTGTTTACCACTGATCAAGGAAAAGGCCACGAAGATTGGCACAAACCACAACAGGCAAAACCGGATCTGGCTTTCTTTAAAAATAACGCCTGCCTTTTGGATCAAACCGCGCCATAAGCTCGGCCAAAGGACCCAAGGCAGTAATAAGGGACCGATAACAGCCAGATACCACCACCACGGGCGCGCATGGGCAAAAGATTTCACCACTCGTCCCGCCGTTTGCCCCCAAAATATTGCATTGCGATATTCTTCACCGCCTTGAATACCGGCCGGGATTGCCCAAGCCAAGGCAATAACCGCCCCGCCCAGTACACAAAGCAAAATATTCAAATACCACCGTTTGCGATTCTGGATGCGTTTTTCACGATCCCAAAACGGTAACAACAAGGCAATTGGCAAAATTTGCAGCAAGATCACCGGCCCCTTGGCCAGAACACCAAAACCAATGGCAAGGGCCAAAAACCACCAGCCTTTCACATCGCCATCACGCCAGACCATTAACAGACCAAGCAATCCCCACAGGGTACAGGCGGCAACCAGCATGTCGAACATCGTAACTGTGGTAAAAACAGTCCAAAAAGCCGCACCCAGTAAAATGATCGGTGAAAGATCCGCAATCATCGGACGTTCGGGCCACAGTTTTTGTGCCATGCTGCGGGTTAAAAACAAACACGCCAATGCAAACAAGGGTGCAACCAACGGGGGCCACCAGTCATTCACCCCCAAAATCGCCCAGCCTGCATTCATTAACCAAAATAGCAAAGGTGGTTTGTGGCTGTAGGTTTCTCCGTTCAAATGCGGAACGATGAAATCACCGCGTTGCCACATTTCCCACGCCACCGCCAAATAGCGTGTTTCATCCACCGGCAAGGCCGGACGGGTCCAGATCGCAACCACGACCAACACCAACCACATGACTGTAAACGTGACGGGAGACCAGTATTTCTGCAACATTATCCACACTTTCCTTGCCGATAGGCGACGGGCGTTTATGACATTGAAAAAGGTTGGCTTCAAGCCTGCGATGAAGAAGAACCGCGATCACATTCGCGAACAATGGCTTCGGCCTCGTCTTCATCACCACTCAGCTGGCTTTCAATCTCGCGGCCCAATGTTTTGCCATGACGATATCGACGATAAAGATAGACCCCCAGCAAGCCGGAGCATAAAAATAACACCACACTTAACCCGATGCGCCAAACCGGGTCCACGTCTACACCACTGCCCGCCAAGGCAAACACAATCGTTTGCGGGATATATCCAACAAGTGAGCCAATCACAAAAGGCAGCGCCCGCACACCGGACACCCCGGCCGCTGCATTCGTTGCAACGTTACTACCCGCTGGCAATAAACGGATTAACAAAGACATCAGGAACGGACTTTCCGACAAAAACTCATCAATCCGTTTCACCTTGCGTGGAAATTTGCGTTTAACAAAATTTCGCCCCAAGGCCCGTGCGTAAGTAAAAGTCAAAATACAGCCCACGCCAACGGCCAATACCGTGATCGTGGTGCCTTTCACAACGCCAAACGCATAACCGCCCATAAATGCCAAAATTTGACGCGGGAAACCAACAGCTGCCAACACACCGCCCAGCGAAATGAAAATCACCCAGCCTTTTAAGCCCTGACCGCGCACATTCTCATCGATCCAGCTTTCATCCATCCCCAAGGACAACAGATAAGCCGCCCCGGCGAGCGAACAGAGGAAAACCAGGCCCTTTATGAAGACCTTAAAATTCATGCGTCTTCCTTGGACGGTACAATCTCAGGAACCTTGCCCCGGCTTTGCAACCACATCACACCCATAATATCGACAATGCCGACCCACAAACGGTTCCACATGCCGTATTTAGATATCCCACGTTCACGTGCACGGTGATTAACCTGTACCGACTGCACACGCCCACCACGCCGGATCATCAATGCCGGTAAAAACCGATGCATGTGATTAAAATAAGGCAGATCAAGGAATGCTTCACGGGTAAAAACTTTTAAACCGCAGCCGGTATCGGGCGTGTTGTCGCCCAACAGACCAGCACGAATTTTATTGGCATTGCGCGATTGCCATAATTTGAAAGCGCTGTCGTGACGCTTGGCCCGCCATCCTGCCATCAACAGAAAATCCTGATTATCGTCTTTGACCAATTCGTCATACAATGCTGGAATGTCCGCCGGATCGTTCTGCCCGTCCCCGTCCAGTGTTGCAATCACACGCCCTTGGGCCTGTTTCACACCTGTACGTACAGCCGTACTTTGACCACAGGATTGACGGTGCGTCACCACACGCAGGTTATCCAGCTTGGCCTGCATATCGCGTAATTTTTGCGGGGTGTCATCATCACTGCCATCATCCACATAAACGATTTCAAACGAGATTTTCCCCTCCAGCGCCGCGCAAATTTCTTCAATCAGGGGCTGGATGTTTTCCGCTTCATTTTTAACGGGAACAACAACGGACATCTCTGGTGTGGTGGTCATGGGCAGTCAGCCTTGCTTGTATGGCATTTGAAACGCCGCGCATTATGGCCTTTTCATCCACTTTGTCTAGGATGAACTTTGCAATCACTGTGCAGCCAAAGCCGATTGTGTACGCATTTTCACAAAAGCTTCAAAATCAACCGCCGCCATTGGCTTGCCATACAGATATCCCTGAATTTCATCACACCCGAGTTTACGCAAAAATTCCAGTTGGAAATCTTCTTCCACACCTTCGGCTGTAATTTCCATACCGAAGCTATGACCCATTGTCACAACTGCACGCGCAATCACGCCCTCACTATGCAGGTCGGTGATTTCATCCACAAAGGCCTTGTCAATCTTGATGCGTTTTACCGGGAAACGTTTCAGATAATTCAAACTGGAATATCCCGTTCCGAAATCATCAATGGAAAGCGAAACCCCCAAGCCCCGCAAACCTTCTAAAATCGTGATGGTTTCTTCAACATTTTTCATAACCGCACTTTCGGTTATTTCCAGTTCCAGTAAATGCGGCTGTAGTCCAGTTTCCAACAACACGCGTCGAACCTGGGAAACAATACACGTTTGCGTCAACTGCACAGCAGACACGTTGACCGCAACTTTCAAATCACCCAGCCCGTCCGCCTGCCAACGCCGAACCTGTCGACACGCGGCACGTAAAACCCATTCGCCAATCGACACGATCAACTGACTGCGTTCTGCAATCGGGATAAACAAGGCCGGTGACATAAATCCGCGTTCAGGATGGTTCCAACGCACCAAGGCTTCCATTCCCGAAACACGATTGTTTTTGACGTCTAGTTTTGGCTGGAAATAAACTTCAAGCTCTTCATTGATCAGTGCTTTTTTAAGGTCACGTTCAATGACTTGACGCTCCAAGGCCTGCTTGTTCATTTCTTCTGCGTAAAAATGATAGCTCGCACCCTGGTCCTGTTTGGCCCGCTTACAGGCCAAGGCGACATGTTGCAAAACATCTTCGACCGAACTGTCTTCCTTTTCCAGCAATGTAATGCCCAGCGAACAGCTCACATCAATCTCGTCCTTCTGCCAATGAATCGACTGACTGATATGTTCCGTTATTTTTTGGGCCAAAACCGATGCGTCGTCACTGTTTGAAATATCAAACTGGATCAAGGCAAATTCATCCGCACTTAAACGTGCCAATGTATCAGATTCGCGTACCAGGCCTTGTAAACGATCCCCGACCGTTTGCAAAACTGCATCGCCGCCTTGCGACCCATAGGCCTGATTAATGGCATTAAATCCGTCTAGATCAATTAAATGGACAGCGGCTTTTATATCTGCCCGTTTCATTTGACGTAAAACTTGCCGACACCGATCCATAAACAAATCTCGGTTCGCCAATCCGGTCAGCGTATCGGTATATGCAATTTTCTTAAGATGATCGGATGTAAACACACCCTTTGACGCATCCAGTGCCTTTTCAACGCGTTCACGCTCGCTTGCTTCCCGGCGTAATTCCCGCACCGTTTCATTCAATTCTTTTGTACGCTCAACCACCTCTGTTTCAAGGCGATTGTTATTTTCCTGTAAACTGTCTTGCTGCATACGGATTTCACCAAAGGCAGCTGATAAACGCTTCAACAGATCATTAAAAGCCAAGGCCACATCACCAAGTTCATTATTTCTGCTTTTCTCAATCAGATGTGATTCAGGGTGCGCCAAATCAACACAGGCGTCCGTCATCCGGCTGCGCAACGTGCGGATCGGGCGCAACATCAGACGATCCAAGATCACCATTGTCACAACCGTCACAAAAAATGAAATCAACAGAACAAGTCCGATAATCCGCCAGATAAAGGCCTGAATTTGTCCCGGTATTTCCGATTTATCCAGCACCGCCGTAACATATAATGGATATCCCAGCTTTTGCGGTGTCCAGGTCACCGTAAATGTTTCTTTATTCGGTGCCAAAATGCTGTGTTGTGACAGTTTGGCAATTTCGTGCCCCGCGTCATCAACCACCTCTGCAGAAATCAAGACAGAGCCACTTCCGATCATCGGCGCCATCTTCTTCATGGTTTGTGGGCCATCCGCACTAATCTCAAGCCATGCACGTACAACTGTGAAACCTTCGCGTTCAACCTCCAACAATCGGTCACGTTCAAAATTATTAACCGAAAAAATCAGAATCGCCCCTTCGACAATTAAAATTGCCAAAAAGACGGCCCCTGTTACATGACGGCATAAACGGCAATGGAACAGGGTTTCCAAAAAGTATTTTGAAGATAAGGTTTGCAAAGGCGCCATAATAATTTTCGATATTGTTTGAGAAGCATTTCATTAGACAATACCAATATACGCTTTGAATTGCAGTTCACGCTCGTTCACACATGCGTGAACATTTTATTTGCAGGATCTGTAAACAGGTGTAACAAGAATGCATCGCGACGCAATACCAAGGGAGTCCACCGTGTCTGAACCATATGCCGGAGATATCACCCCCAAGCAGGCTTGGGAAATCCTTCAATCGTCCAAAGACGCCGTTTTAATCGACGTACGGACCGAGGCCGAATGGGCCTGGGTCGGTCAAGTTAATCTATCTTCCTTGGAAAAAGAACATCTGTTGGTGGAATGGAACCGCTTTCCCGGTGGGATGCGCAACGAAACCTTTGTCGAAGATGTCGCCAAACTGGTGCCGAACCAAACAACAGAACTCCTTATGCTCTGTCGGTCCGGTGTGCGCTCCAAATATGCCGCCATCGCCCTGACGGCTGCCGGTTACAAAACCTGTTATAATATCGAAGGTGGATTTGAAGGCGACCACGACGATCAACGCCATCGCGGCACCGTCAACGGCTGGAAAGTTGCTGGCCTACCGTGGATGCAGGGCTAACCCTGCATTCCACTTTATATTATTATTCGACTGACTGACGAACGGCGGCGGCTGCCGCAAACGGACAGAAGGCAAGACAGGCAAACAAAATCCCCGACAAAATCAGGATTTGTGATTTTACCGCAAATCCGCCAATTGCAGCTTCAATTAATCCCACGCCGAAAATCAAAACGGGCACGAACAGCGGCAGAACCAGCAGGGAGATTAACACCCCGCCGCGCCGTGACCCCAACACAAGAGCCGCCCCGATTGCCCCGATCAAACTTAACGCCGGGGTGCCGAGCAACAAGGCCAACATCAACATGGCAAAACCGTTGCCGTCCATATTCATCAAAACCGCCAATAAGGGCGAGGCAATCATTAAAGGCAGGCCTGTTGTCAGCCAATGCGCGGTAATTTTGGCCAACACAATGATTTCCAACGGCATGGGGCTTAAGGTCAGTAGTTCCAGCGAGCCATCTTCATAATCGGTTTGAAACAGACGTTCCAACGACAGCATAGAGGCCAAAAGGGCGGCAACAAAAATCACCCCGCTGGCAACACGGGCAAGAATATTGCCTTCAGGTCCAATCCCGAACGGAAATAACACAACCGTCAAAACGAAAAACATCACGACCATCACGCTGTCACTGCCTTGACGCAGGGCAAGACGCAAATCACGGCGTACAATAGAAAGAAAACGACCCATTAGATGCCCTCCGCCAGTAAAGACGCACTTTCGTGACCGCGTGCAGCACTGAATTCACTAACATTTAAAATTTGCTGGTCTTTGATGTTCATATCGGAATGTGTTGAAAGAACCACCATGCCCCCGTTGGCGCGGTGACTTTCAATCACATCTTCGAGTTTTTTGATGGATTCCTTGTCCAATGCCGTTGTTGGTTCATCTAACAACCACAAAGGAGATTTCGACGCAATGATGCGGGCGAGATTGGCACGGCGTTTTTGTCCGGCAGACAAGAAGCGTCCCGGCACGTCGATCAAATGACCAATGGAAAAAATATCCAGAGCTTCTTTAAAATTGGCTTGGGCTTCGGACGCATCACTACGCAGACCCGCCCAGAATTTCAGATTCTCTTCCACCGTCAGGACCGGCTTGATCGCGTCATGGTGTCCGACATAGTGCAACCGTTCACGGTGTTCATCCATATCGTCAGCGACCACCTGATCATCCCACAACATGTCACCGCTGGCGGCGTGAAGCAACCCGGCCATCATGCGCAGCAAGGAAGACTTCCCCGCGCCATTATGACCAATCAGGGTCAAGCACCCCCCACTTTCCATCGCAAAATTCAATTTTGAAAAGACCAGTCGCTCCCCTCGGATACAGACCAAATCCCGTCCTGCAAAAGTCGCCATGACTTTCCCCTTCATATCGTTCAGCCTATTGTTAAAACAAATCATCCCCGGGGGGCAAGTCCGAGGATGATTTGATGAGTTCTAGCATGATCGATTCGGTTATGGTCCAAGCGGTGTATCGAGAAAGTGTGTTTGATGGGATAAAACCGTTTAAGGGCTTTGGGGATTATCGCGAGGGGGATATTCCTCAACACACCGTTCTTTCCATGTTTCTTATTTAACACTGTAAATAGGGCAGTATTATGCGCGAAAGCTGCCTTTTTTTGCCTTATTTAATTTTTTTGGAAAAAACAGACCTTATCGAAGATTGCGGGCAATGATTTGCTTGATCATGCCATTCGATTTCAACTTATCAATGGCTTGATTGATATCTTTCAATCGGTTTTCCAAGGATCGATGTAAACGCACGGATACTTCAACGGAATAATAAGGGTCGCCAAACTGAACCTTAAATTTATGGGAATTGATGTGAAACGAGGCCGCATGACGTTCCAATACGCCAACGTCCACCTTGCGTTCATGCACCAGTTGCAAAACTTCCAACGGGTTGTCCCCATCCACGCGGCGCCCATAATTATCCTGACCGGGATATGTAAACCCGCGAATACCTGCAACCGTTTTATCGGTTAAAACGGATGTGTCCGGAACGGGAAACTTTTTCCCCTTTGGAAAAACAAAAACTTCAATCAAATGATATATCGGCTTGCTGAAGACATGAACGTCTTGTTGTTTTGGAAACCAGACTTCATTCAAACAACAATCAACCGTCACATCCCCTGTTTTAAATTTCTCGCGCCCTTGCGCAATCGTAAAATCGGTGAACTTTAAATCCACGCCTATTTCATGGGCAATCGCAGACATAATATCCACATTGATCCCACCGGGCCCAAATCCATTGCGATGTTTAAACGGGGAAAGATCGGCATGTTGTACAGACATAACCCATTCTTGCGCAGATACCTTGACAGATATGCCCAAAGCCGCCGACAAAAAAATCAGAAACAGTCTTTTACGTATTTCCCGAGCAAACATTTTTATATCGTTCATTTTGTGACGCGACAGGCTTTTTTTATAAACTTATGATGGAAGACCCTCGCACAACCTAATTATGTGAATATTACAGGGAAATTCCAGTATAAATATTGACCGGACACTCAATTTTTTCAATTTTCATAACGGAGTATGAATTTCTTACGTATTTTAGCGTAAAAAAAGGGTGCCTCACGACACCCTTTTAAAAGTTTCATCTCAATTTTTAGGTTTATTCTGCGGCATCGATCTTTTTATAAATCTCGCCGCCTTCTTTTTTGAACTTCTCCGACATTTCGGCCATGCCTTTTTGCGCCTCTGCCTTCACTTCATGGCTGATGCGCATGGAGCAGAACTTCGGCCCGCACATGGAGCAGAAGTGTGCGATTTTCGCGCCTTCCGCCGGCAGGGTTTCGTCGTGGAATTCCAATGATTTTTCCGAATCAAGCGCCAAATGGAACTGATCGCGCCAACGGAACTCAAAACGCGCCTTGCTCATGGCGTCATCACGCAGACGCGCCCCAGGATGTCCTTTGGCCAGATCGGCAGAATGGGCAGCAACCTTATAGGCCATCACGCCTTCTTTCACATCGTCCCGGTTGGGCAGGCCCAAATGTTCTTTCGGGGTGACGTAACATAACATCGCACAACCATA
>NZ_JBLWXN010000011.1:0-115323 GCF_048267425.1 Terasakiella sp. | reverse complement strand
CCCCGCCCATCGCCAATGCGGTACGGATGGTTTCCTGACATTTCTTTTCGCCCATAGAAACGACAACGACTTCATCAGCCTTGCCTGCTTCTTTCAGACGGATTGCTTCTTCAACCGCGATTTCGTCAAATGGATTCATCGACATTTTGACGTTCGCTGTTTCTACTCCCGTGTTGTCCGATTTGACACGGATCTTCACGTTGTAATCAATTACGCGCTTTACTGCGACGAGGACTTTCACTTTGATTACTCCTTCCCTAACCTAAATTTAAAATCGCCCGGTAAAACGCGGTGTGCGTTTTTCCAAAAAGGCACGAATACCTTCCTGACCATCCGGTGATCCCCCCATCCGGGCAATTGATTTGCCTTCCAGATGAAGCTGTGTGCTCAAATCATTACTAAAGCTGTCAATCAACAAGCGCCGTACGTTTCCAAACGCTTTTGTCGGGCCATTTGCCAGCTTATAGGCTAATCCTTGCGCGCTGGCCATCAACTGATCTTGTGGCACCACTTGGTTGGCAATGCCCCATTCGACGGCTTCCTCTGCACTGAGGGTACGATTTGTAATCATCAATTCTTCGGCACGACGCAACCCAACGATTTTGGGCAAAAAGAAACTCGCCCCACCATCGGGTGTTAGCCCAGCACCGGTATAAGCCATTGTGAAATTCGCATTCGGACTGACGATACAAAAACTGGAACACAGAACAAAAGAAAACCCGATCCCGGCGGTGACACCATCAACGGCTGCGACAACCGGGGCATCCATGCGGGCCAGCAATTCCATCGTAGGATGGAAATCTTCCAGCATCTCTTCCATGAAATGAGAGAGCTTATCACCCGCTTCTAAAAATTTGCCCAGATCGCCCCCTGCACAGAAAAACGGCCCCGGTGCAGCGGATAGAACGACAGCGCGGATATCATTATCCTGATCACATCGCGCAACAACGTCTTTTAATTCGTCAATCAGTTCCGGTGTTAATGTATTGGCCTGTTCGGGGCGGGCAAACATAATGTTCGCCACGCCTTTTTCCACGCCAAACTGTAGTGTTTGATAGGACATACCCATGCCTTCCCTGCCTAGAGGAACAAATCCGGCAACAACGGATTGCCCGGTTTGACCGCATAGTGATCCAGATCCGTAATGCCTTCTTCTGCCAGCACGTCTTCATCAATGAAGAAATTCCCGGTGCAGGTTTTGGAATCACGTGTCAGGATGATATGGGCGCAATCGGCCACAATATCAGGTGTGCGGCAATAGTCAGGTTTGACCTGATCGCCCAACATGGCAAGAGCTGCCGTATAGATCACGGTTTTCGGCCACAACGCGTTTACAGCCACCCCTTGATCGGCAAATTCCGCAGCCATACCGAGGACGCACATGCTCATACCATATTTCGCAATGGTATAGGCCGTATGTCCACCAAACCATTTCGGATCCATGCTCAACGGTGGGGACAGGTTCAGGATATGTGGGTTTTCAGCCTTCAACAGGTGCGGCAAACAGGCTTGGGAAACCGCAAAAGTCCCGCGTGCATTGACCTGGTTCATCAAGTCATAGCGTTTCATCGGGGTTTGCAATGTGCCCGTCAGGCTGATGGCAGATGCATTATTGATACAAATATCAAGCCCGCCAAAGGTTTCTACCGCCTGATCGACGGCCGCTTTAATTTGATCTTCGTCACGAATATCAACCACCAGCGGCAAGGCTTTACCACCCGCCTGTTCAATTTCTTTGGCTGCGGAATAGATCGTTCCCGGCAGTTTCGGGTTTTCTTCTGCCGTTTTGGCCGCAATTACAATATTGGCTCCGTCTTGAGCCGCTTTCTTCGCAATGGCTAACCCGATCCCACGGCTGGCGCCGGAGATAAAGAGGGTTTTATCTTTTAAAGTTCCCACGTTTCCTCACTGTTTTGGAATATATTTGCCCAAGGCCTGATCCGCCGAATGCCAGTCGGCAATCCACTGCGGTAAAACCGGGCTTTCATCATTGATCCCTGCGTAATGCAGCAGGGTTTTGGTTGGTACATTTCCATCTGCCCCGCGAAACAAAACCTTAACGGTGCCCACGGCATAGACATGACCTTTTGAGATAAACTTCTGTTCTATAAAGACCCATTTTTCATCCCATCCGGCAATGCGTGTCACCAGATCAAATTTTTGAAAGGGTCTTAAGGATTTGAAATACCGGATGGTCGAACTTCCCAGCAACGGCATCCATTTATATTTGAACATGGGACGATGCAGACCGGCCCGAAAGGCCATATCCATACGCCCAATATCCATACAAGACAGATAACGTCCGTTGTTTTTATGCAGATTGAAGTCTAGATCCATCGGCCAGACACGCATATTCACCGCAAAAGGTTCCAGCGCGTTTACCGAAGGTGTGCGACGCAAGAAGGCCGCCATAAATACCTTGGTCATTCGTAAATGCATATTCATGGCAGCCTCTTCGTCGTCATGCCTTAAAACAAATCTTCATCCAGTTCCATCATGGAGGAACCGCCTGCCATGATAGAGGAGAACAAAGAACTGCATTGCGGCAGGAGTTTCTGCATAAAGAAACGCGCGGTTGTGATTTTAGCGCGATAGAAATCGCCTTCATCACCGTCTTGTTTGTCTTTGGCGACTTCAACCATACGACACCACATGTACGCCAGACCGACAAGGCCGAACAGACGCAGATATTCGGTTGCACCGGCTGCGGCTTCTTCTGGCTTGCCCATGCCGACACGGGCCAATTGACCTGTTGCCTGTTGCAAACGACCGAATGCTTTGGCTAACGGTTGAACGAATTCGCCCAATTCGTCATCCATCACGTTTTGTTCGATATAGTCCTGAACCGGATGGAAGAAACGGCGCAGCAAACGACCTGCTTTGTCCGGCATTTTACGACCAATGAGATCAAGGGCCTGAATGCCGTTGGTGCCTTCGTAAATCTGGGCAATACGGCAATCACGCACGTATTGTTCCATACCATGTTCACGAATAAATCCGTGACCACCGAACACCTGCATACCGTGGTTTGTAGCCTCATAACCCAAATCGGTGAACAAAGCTTTGACAATCGGTGTCATCAATTGAACGAATTCATCGGCTTCTTCACGACGTTGCGCGTCTGGATGTTTACGTGAAATATCCAATTGTTGCGACACCCAGCCGCCAAACGCGCGGCAACCTTCCATATAGGCACGTTGTGTCATCAACATACGGCGCACATCCGGGTGAACGATGATTGGGTCTGCCGGTTTATCAGGGTGTTTTACGCCTGAAATCGAACGACCTTGCAAACGTTCTTTGGCATATTCCACAGCCCCTTGATAAGAGGCTTCGCCCAAACCAAGACCTTGAATACCAACAGCAAGGCGTTCCTGGTTCATCATAGCGAACATGCCCTGCATGCCTTTGTTCAAGGTGCCGACCAGCCAACCTTTGGCATTGTCGAAATTCATCACGCAAGTTGCTGATGCCTTGATCCCCATTTTATGTTCAATGGAGCCACAAGAAACATTGTTAAATTCACCGGCTTCGCCATCTGCATCCGGCAGATATTTCGGCACCACAAACAGGCTGATCCCTTTGATCCCCTTGGGCGCATCCGGTGTGCGCGCCAGAACGAGGTGAATGATATTATCAGTCATATCATGTTCACCGGCAGAGATAAAAATCTTCGTCCCCGTGACCAGATAAGACCCATCATCTTGTGGGTCCGCCTTGGTACGGCAAAGACCCAGATCGGTCCCGCAATGCGGTTCTGTCAGACACATGGTACCAGACCACGTCCCATCGACCAACTTGGGCAGATAGGTATCTTTCAGTTCATCTGATGCAAAACCGTGCATCGCAGTGTAAGCGCCGAAAGAAAGACCGGGATACATCCCAAAAGACAGGTTGGCAGAACAAATCATTTCTTCCACCATCGTGTTGACCATCTTGGGCATGCCCATGCCGCCATAATTCGGGTCACATGCAATGGCCGTCCAGCCACCTTCGCGGAACAAGGTATAGGCGTCTTTGAAACCGGCCGGTGTGCTCACCTTGCCTTCGTTCCATTGACATTCTTCCTCGTCCCCTGATCGGTTCAGCGGAAAGAGAACTTCTTCGGTAATCTTTGCCGCTTCTTCCAAGATCGGTTCAACCAGATCGCGGGTGGCTTCTTCATAGCCCGGCAGTTCGCACAGTTTATCGCCTTCCAGCAATTCATAGAGCACGAACTTCATGTCGCGGATTGGTGCTTTATACGTTGCCATATTCTTAGTTCCTCAACGGTTTACCGGTTAACAGCATATGTTCGACACGTGCCAGCGTATCTGGATGGCGAACCATTTTCATAAAGCTTTCGCGTTCCAGTTCCAGAACGTCAGCTTCCGACATTTCCACAGTGGGATCCCCCTCTGCACCACCTGTCAGGATATCGGCCACTGCCAAAGAAACCACGCGGTCATGTTTGGTTGCTTTGCCTTGGCGAACGAAGCCGTCCACGGCCATTTCAAAGGCAACACGCGCACTTTCGCCCGGCAGGCGGAAGGTCGGTTTTTCAGGTACCTGATAATCAACCGCCAATTCCAATGCCTTCGCTTTGGCATCTGCCAACAGACGATAACGGTTCATGGTAATGCCATCGGTATCGCGCAAGACCATATTGGCCTTGGCTTCTTCGGCAGACTTCGCAACGGCTGCGGTTGAAATCAATTCAAACGCCTTGCCCGGTCCGGGCATAACACCACGCGGGTGCTTTGGATTAGTGGACCAACGGCGCAGCATCTCTTTGGTGCCACCCCATGCCGGAACCAAACCGACACCGACTTCGACCAGCCCTGTATAGGTTTCCACGTGAGCCTGAACCGCATCACTATGCAGCAGAATTTCACACCCGCCACCAAGCGCCATACCGGACGGTGCAGATACGACCGGGAACGGTGCATATTTCAGCGCCATATACGTGTCCTGACCGTTTTCAACCATATTTTCAATCTCGCTCCAAGCTGCGATATTGGCAGCAAAGATTGCAAGACCGAGGTTGGCCCCAACGGAGAAGTTCGTCCCTTCGTTATAAACAACCATTGCCTTGAAGTTCTTTTTCACTTCACGGATGGATTTACCAAGCAAGGCCATCAGATCAGGGTCAATTGAATTCATCTTGGATGTAAATTCAAAACAAGCTACACCGTCGCCAATATCCCACAAGGCTGCTGAACCGTTTTTCAAAACCGGCTCGGAAGCCAGCTTGATATCGGACAACATAATCACACCTTCCGGGCGAACCAGATCGGTATATTCACCGTCTGTTGTCAGGTATTGAACCTTGGCATTTTCCACACGGTAGAACGGGCGACCATCCGCCATTTTCAGGATAGCCGGCACTTCAAAACCGTCTTCTGCCAGCTTTTCGGCAAACCAGTCTGTACCCAGCTTGTCCATCAGTTCAAACGGACCGAATTTCCAGTTGTAACCAAGGCGCATGGCTTCATCAATTGCCGCCACATCATCGGCAGCTTCCGGGACCAACATAGCGGCATAAGCCAATGTTTGCGCTAAAACACGCCATGCGTAGTTACCGCCCTTATCCTTGTGCGTCACCAATTTACGCAGATCGCGCACGCTGGTACGGGCACTAGACAGACGGGCTTTGACTGTCGGGCGATATTCACCCGTTTGCAGGTCAATACCTTCTTTGACCTTTTTGCCGCCTTCACGGTTCAGGCGATAAAAACCACCTTTTCCTTTGCGCCCGGTATACCCATCGGCAATCATGTTTTCAATCAACGGCAAATCACGTTTGATTTTTACAAACGGATCATCTGCAGGCAGCAGTCCCACCATTGAATCAATGACATGCGGCATCAAATCCAGACCAACAAGGTCCATCAGGCCAAATACGCCGGTTTTCGGAATACCACAAGGGCGACCGATAATGGCATCGGCTTCTTCAATACTCAAACCTTGATCCAAAGCTTCGACGACCGCGCAATAAATCCAGAATACACCCAGACGGTTGGCGATAAAACCCGGACGATCTTTACAATGAACGATGGATTTACCCAGCTTGCGATCAGAAAAATCGCTGACTGTATCAATGACGCTTTGGCTTGTTTTCTCGCCCTTGACCACTTCAAGCAAGCGCATATAGCGCGGCGGGTTGAAAAAGTGGGTAATGCAGAAATCTGCCGCAAAGGCATCGGACATACCCGCCACCAGATTGTCCAACGGAATTGTCGAGGTGTTGGACGATACAATTGACCCGCTTTTTCGAACCGCATCGATCTTTTTATAAAGATCTTGCTTGATATCAAGACGTTCAATAACCGCTTCCACAATCCAGTCGCAATCACCAATCATATCCATATGATCTTCGATATTGCCCGGCGTAATGCGTTTGGCATTGCGTTTGTGGGTCAAGGCTGCCGGGTTGGACTTGATCAGTTTCTTGATCGCACCTTCGGCAATGGCGTTGCGGTTTTCCGCGCCGTTGGGAACAATATCCAGCAACAGCACGTCGTGTCCGGCGTTGGCGCAATGGGCGGCAATACCTGCCCCCATTACACCGGCACCGATCACACAGACTTTGTTGATGGTGCTCATTAGATCGCCTCCACGATTGTTGCGATCCCTTGACCGCCACCGATACATTGTGTAGCCAGACCGTATTTGCCGCCTTCACGTTTCAGAACGGAAGCAACCTTGCCAACGATCCGCGCACCGGTTGCACCCAACGGGTGACCCAAGGCAATCGCGCCGCCATCCAGATTGATTTTTGCCGGATCAAGGCCCAATTCACGAATACAGGCCAGTGATTGAGACGAGAACGCCTCGTTCAATTCAACCACATCAATGTCATCAACGCTCAGACCTGCGCGTTCCAATGCCTTGCGACTGGAACCAACCGGGCCCATGCCCATCACTTCCGGGTCACAACCGGAAACCGCAACAGACTTAATACGGGCCAACGGCTCAATCCCATTTGCATTGGCATATTCTTCAGAACAAACCAAAACAGCGGCGGCACCGTCAGTCAACGGCGAACTTGTCCCGGCCGTTACAGTACCGTTTGCATCAAAGGCCGGTTTCAACCCTGCAAGATCTTCTTTCGTTGTACCGGGACGTACGCAACCGTCTGTATCCACACCATTAATTGCGACGATCTCGTCTGCAAAACGGCCTTCAGCCTGTGCCTGCGCCATTTTCGCATGGGACGCAACGGCGAATTCTTCTTGGGCATCGCGCGAAATTTCATAACGCTTGGCAACTTCTTCAGCTGTATCGCCCATGCCCATGAAAGCACCCGGGTTACTTTTATAAAGTTGCGGGTTCGGCATCGGGTTGAAACCCATCAACGGCACACGAGTCATGCTTTCCACACCAGCGCAAATGAAGGCTTCGCCAGCGCCCATCGCAATGGCACCTGCTGCCTGATGGACAGACTGCATACTGGACCCGCAGAAACGGTTGACAGTCACACCACCGACAGAGTTCGGCAGACCGCTTAAAAACACGAGAATACGGGCCAAGTTAAAACCTTGCTCGCCTTCCGGGAAAGAACAACCACAAATCAGGTCTTCAATATCTTCCCCTTTAACCCCTGTCTTTTTGATCAGGTCGCGTACGACTTGAGCTGCCAAATCATCGGGTCTGACTTTTGCAAGTGCTCCCTTGTTTGCAAAGTGGAACGGGGAGCGAGAATAACCCGCGATGACTACGTTCTTCATAATTTACGTCTCCGTCTCTTAAATTACCTATACGTAACTTGTTGGTTATGCCATTACAGACCACATGCCGTGGCCACCTGTTTTTTGGCGTTTTAAGTCTTAGATACCCTCTTTTTCCTGAAGGGCTTCATCACACTGGCTTTCGATATCCTTTAATTCAACAAGGACAGATTCAAGTTCAATGCGTTGTTCTTCCAAATCGTCTATGCGGTGGCGTACTTTTTTACGCAACATCAGAATTTGCTCAACATGATCGACATCGGTCTCATAAAGGTCGAGAAATTCCCGAATTTCAGCAAGGGAAAAACCCAAGCGTTTGCCGCGTAAAATCAAAATCAAACGGGCCCGATCTTTGCGAGTATATACACGGGTTGTCCCGGCACGCTGCGGTGAAAGCAATTCCTTAGTCTCGTAAAAACGAATTGCACGCGGCGTGATCCCCAGCTCTTTCGCCAGTTCCGGTACCGTATAAAACTCATCTCCAATCATCAAACCCTCCTTGGTAATCTCATCTCGTAATTTAGATTACCTATACGTCACTTGCAAGTTAAATTTTTAATATCCTCTTTATTTTTTGACCTCCACTTTCCTAACTGGAAAATATTGATTATCAAGCAGATAGACGCTTTGTCGCTTCTTCTTCCACAAGCTCTTTCTTGGACAGTTTTCCAACCATTGTTTTAGGAAGCTCTTCACGAATTTCTATCTCTTTGGGCATTTCAATGCGTGATATTTTGTCATCCAGGAACAATCGCAAATCCTGTGGAGTCAGGTTGGAATACCCGTCTGCCAGCTTGACAAAGGCTTTTGGTGCCTGACCGCGATATTCGTCATCCACACCAATAACAATACATTCCGCCACACCTTCATGCAGATAAAGGGCTTCTTCAATCATACGTGGATAGACGTTATAACCGGAACACATGAGAACATCCTTGATACGATCCACAAGGAAAATGTAGCCTTGTTCGTCAATGTAACCGATGTCACCTGTGTACAACTGGCCATTTCGAATGGTGTCATGCGTTGCTTCCGGGCGTTGCCAATACCCTGCCATAACTTGCGGGCCTTCGATGACGATTTCGCCTTTTTCACCTTGTGGCAATTCATGCAAATGATTATCCGGATCATGGATCGTCACTTTCGTTTCCGGAAGCGGCAAGCCGATTGAGCCGGCTTTAATTTCACCATCATGCGGGTTCACAGTCGCAACAGGGGAGCTTTCCGTCAGGCCATAACCTTCCACAAGCACACAGCCGGACAGCCGTTCAAATTCCGCTTTCACTTCCACGGGTAAAGGTGCGCCCCCGGAAATACAAAATTTCATGCAAGATAAGTCGATTTTAGACAGATTGGGGGCACCGTTAATCGCCGTATAAATCGTCGGAACACCAGGAAACAGCGTACAGCGTTTTTTGTTGACGGTTTTCAGAAGCAGTTGCAAATCAAAACGCGGCAACAAAATAAGTTCCGCACCAATCGAAATCCCGACATTCATCACCACAGTCATGGCAAAGACATGGAAGAAAGGCAAAACGCCCAACATCTTTTCATGTCCTTCGTTCATTGCTGGCATACAATGACGCAGTTGATAGGTATTTGCACCGATATTTCGGTGTGTCAACATCGCCCCTTTGGGCTGCCCCGTTGTCCCACCGGTATATTGCAGAACCGCGAGTTCTTCCATCATGATTTTAACAGGCTTATACTTCCCATCCGTATTCGTCAAACGTGTAAAGGACAGATGGGCTGGGTCTCGTTTAAAGTCGACAACTTCCGAGCGTTTCAAAACATTAAACAGAACACTTTTCACCGATGGTAAAATATCCGCCATTGAACAAACGACAATGCGTTGCAGGCTGGTTTTTTCAAGGCATTTTTCGATCTTAGGATAAATCTGCTTTAAATCCAGCGTCACCATAATCTCGGTGTTGGAATCTTCAATTTGATATTCCAATTCCCGCTCTGCATAAAGCGGATTGAAGTTGACCACCGTGCCGCCAACCTTCAATATAGCGTAATAGCAAACAATAAAATAAGGCGAGTTTGGTAAACACAAACCAACCTTCGTGCCTTTTTTTACGCCAAGTTGCTGAAATCCTTTTGCGGCACGATCAACAAGTGCGCCGATTTCGCCATATGTATATTTCTTATCGAGGAAATCCACACACGGGCGTTCCGCAAAACGTTCGACGGCTTTGTCGAAATAATCAATGACGGTTTTATCCATCAGATCGGCCTCCGAATTACTTTTTAGTTATTACAGTTACCATTACGTCACTTAAGTGGCAAAAAAAGTCTCCACTGACTGAACAGTCAATGGAGACAGTCTCACCTAGAAGCTAATGTTCACACCAGCAGTAACAATGTCAACATGGTTTTCAAATGTACCGGCAAAACCACTGCCTGTGGCCGCCCGTGAATCTTCCGTCACCTTGGCATCATCCCCCCACAAATGGGAATAACCAATGTTCCAGGTTACACTTTCATTCATTTTATACTCTGTTCCGACAGACAACCAGTAACGATCAGAATCCGGAATACCTGCTGTGCGATGCTCGTCATTCGCAGCCCCTTCATCGTAGGCAACACCGGTCTGGAATTTCCACTGATCATCATATTTGTAGTTAACACCTAGTGAATAGAACATCGTGTCATCCCATTCATAGGTCGTCACGGCATCCGCCCGCGTACCAACTTTATCCTGAACACGCAACTCCTTGAAAACCGACCAGTTGGTCCACGCGATATCGGACATAACCGCCCATTTTTCATCCAACTCGTGATACCAGCCGAAGGAAATAATATCCGGTGTTGTCAGGTCGGCCTCAGCCCGGTAGTACGCGTTGGCTACACCGCCTGTTGAATTGGAAATCTTAACATGCCCGTCCAGAGTATGATTGACCTGAGAACGGTAATTCACACCGATACGGCCACCTTCGCTATATTGGTACAATACGCCAAACGTTGCACCAACACCCATGTCATCGGCTTTTAATTCAACGTCACCACCAACAACGGGGCTGGCCTTACGTGTCAACTCGCCCCCCAGATACTGGATTTGCAAGCCAACACCAAATGAAAGTTGCGGATTAATTTGATATGAAATAGAAGGCGTTGTTGTAATTGTTTCAATTTTGCTCAGTAAATTGTACTGCGCACCAACCCAATCGTCTTTGTATTCTGTCGACAGACCGAAAGGTGTGTTTACACTCACGCCGACTTTCATTTTGTCGTTGATTTCATACACACCATACAAAGACGGAACCAAAGCGGTTACGCCGCCATTGTCATTGGTATCATTAAATAACGTACCCCCAACACGAGAAGAAGACCCGTGTTTATATTCGGCAGAAGGCATAATCAACGAAGCATTCGCCTGAAACTGATTCCCTTCCAGTCGGGACATACCGGCCGGATTAAAGAAAATCGTACTCGCATCATAGGCTTTGGCTGTTGAACCCGCAAAGGAGTTACCCTGACCTTCTGCACTTTGTTCTTTCAACTGAAAACCTGCAGCATGAACTTGCTGTGTTCCAGCCACCAATGCAGCCGCGGCTACAAACGTTGCCATAAAATGGCATTTAGATAATTTTGGCATCTTGCCTCCCAATAGAACTTTTCTTTCAGATTGTTGCCGATCTTGTGTCGACCGCTTTATTCCGCTCAAACAATCCGAAGCCTCAACATAATCAACAAACAAGGAAGTTCCCGCTTCCCTTATTTGCACCTACTTACGTAACAACTCGATTAAAAAGCCTTTACGTTTGAAAGCTGCCTTTTGCAGGTAGCCATCATCGGCAAACCACAATTCCCGCGTGATATCACCGTCAATTTTAAAATGATTGTCATCCAGCGCAACCGTTTGCGTTTTAAACGGTTCTGCATCAATCACACTGAACAACACATTTCGATACAAGGCCGCTTTACTCCACAAAGACAATGGCAGCGCCTTGGCATCAAAATTCTTATTTTTACCATCATACAACACCTGTAAACCATCCGCTTGACGGGTCACGCTATATTCGTGATGCGTCCCGTCATCGTTGGTGCGTGAATGCATGGAAACCAATTCGCCATTTTCCCAGACTTCACGACGCTGATGTTCGTAATTAAATTCCAGAAAAAGCATTTTAACATTGGTTTTCGTCACCACATCGACATTGACACCCTTGTCGCTATCATTAATGACAACAACTTCTTTACCGATGGGGTCACCTTCTTTCAAGATGGCATATTCAAGCGTCGTCGCAGCCATCGCCGCGTGCGACACAACAAGCGCACAAAGCGCACAAAGCGCCCATAATGAAACTTTAATTTTTTTCACGTCTACAACTGCCTAATTTAGAAGATTGGTCAACTTCAACGCAGTTCCCATAGACCCCTTGATTTTCAACTTGCCCATTGTATAGGCCAGCATCGGGTCCAGTTTACCTGCAATCAATTTTTCAAGATTTTTCGTCGAAATACGAATTGTGCAATCCGCAAAATCGTCTTCCTCACTCAGTTGCGCAGGCTCCTGAGTTGCATCCAGAAATATGATCCCGTCTTCTTTGCAGTCGAACTTTACGGTCGCATTTAGCGCCTCAAGCTCACCTAGCATTTGCGTCATTTGTTCTTTGACGTTGTCTAAAGACATCAAAGCCTCCCGTATTATTTTATTTTGACCATTAATAGATTAAGATGACGTATAGGTAAACAAAAATATCTTTAGGTATTTATTTTTTTTTGATAATTCGCTTAAGGTATTATTATTAATGGATAAAAATGGCCCACTCGAAGCCACAAAAAACATGAAAAAGCTTCGCAATGCACCTTATAGGCAACATGCAAACAAGAATCTTAAGTGGTATTTAGAACAGAAAAAGACCCGTATAAACACTTCCCTTAAGGAATGTAAAAATCAATACGGGTCTTTTGCGCAAGTTCCTGGCACTGACTTTCTTCGCACGAGGTAAATAAGACTCGGTTCGGAGTATGTGCCAATGCAACAAACAAACGACGGAGATCACCTGCTCTGTCACCTCCCTCACGTAACGCCTGAAGGTCAAAAACAAGAATGACTTTTGATAAGCCCTGAACCAGCCGTTCGCTATTGCCAAGCAGAGGAACCTCAATCAGAATCGCACTGGAAAAAGGACGGAGACGCCCGATTAAATCACTGGCGCGGCTCGGCAGGATATCGTCTGGCAAGCCGATAATTTTAAAACATATCGCATTGCGGACTGTTTCAATGAGGGAACGGCAAATCCGCAAATACATTTCCAAGCTTCCCCGATTGTAAAGTGTGGCGAAATGGACATCTATCACGAACTTTTTATTCGCGACTTTCCCCATATTCTGAAAAATGTAAGACGCAATCTTGCCAAGCATCAATATATCAAGTTTTGCCATGACCTCAGGCGTTTCCCCCAACACATGTTTCACCCCTTGAATGCGTGCCTGTGTCGCATCATCAAAAGACGTGAGAAAATACAGACTGGCCTTGCCTGATTTCAACCAGACAGGCGTCATCGTTAAATGACTTTGTTCCTGTATTTCCAACAAGGTCCGTGCCGCATTACTTTGTGCAGCATGCGTTGCGGCTTCAATTGAATGACTGACAGCTTCTGCGACATCCAATGTCTGGTTCTGCATTTTGGATAAAGACATCAAATCTTCTTTTGCAATATTCAGTCGATATTCTTGCAAGGCCTCCTCAATCGCTTGCACCAAGTGGTCCTGACTGATCGGTTTATTGAAGAATTTATAGATTAACCCGTCATTCAACGCCTCCACGGCGGTTTGCAACGATGCATGCCCGGAAAGCATCATAAAGATGCAATCAGGCACACGCGCTTTGGCAAGCTTGATAAATTCCAGTCCGTCCATACGTGGCATTTTCATATCACAGATAACAACCGCATAAGGTCCGTCATCATTCATTTTTTTAAGTGCGATATCACCACGCAAGGCCGTATCGACGACAAACCGTTTTCGAAACACCCGTACCATAGATTCCAGAAGACGCTCATCATCATCCAACAGCAGTATTTTTTCCTCGAATTTCATTAACTCTCGCTTTCTCTGGTCGTGATATCGACCAACACCGGTTCCTGAAATTCATAAACTTTTGTCAAGTTGTGCAAACGTTGTACCTGAGGTGCGGTTAATTTCGCACCGCTCGCCAAAACCAGAAGGCCGTCCACCGTTTCAATATTGCTATGAACCGTATAACCGGACAGCAAGTGAGCCACTTTCATTTTCGTCAGTTCTACACGCGGCGCATCATCCAGTTTCCGAATGCGAAATTCAAAATAACTTTGTACTTTTTTCTTCAATTCCGGATCATAACGTTCCGCCCATCTGTCTAATTGAGCGATATTGTCCCGGGTCGGCAAATTGTCGTCCGTGATCGCGGCCAAATCCTTCAAAATACGTAACAACCTTGCGCCGATCGGAATATCCATCCCCGCGCGACCATCTTCAGGAAAACCAGAGCCATCAAACCCTTTGTCTTGATAGTACACATTTTGCGCCACGTTATTTAAGCGCGGAATATTCACAATCAGGTCTTTGCCAACCGCAGGAATTTTCTGCACCATTTCCTTTTCACCCTCTGTCAAAGGATGCGAAGCATTTAATTTTTTGATGACGGTTTCCGGTACCGCAACACGCCCGAGACCTGCCAACATGGCCGATATTTTAATTTCCCACGGATTGGGTAATCTCAGCCCCTTTGCAATGTCTTCCGCCCAGCTTTGGACCTTGGCCGCTTTACCAAATGCGATAGGATCTGCAATAGACAGCACGTCGACCAGAACTTTCACACTGCCGGCCAACGTTGTTTCCAAAAGTGTTTTTTCCGTTGTAATCAGTTCATACTGACGTAAAGCCTCGGAAATCCCCTGTTCCAAGACTTCCGGTGCGACCGGTTTATTAAAAAAACGAAAAATACGCCCTTGATTAATGGCCTCAATCGCCGTGGTTTGATCTGCATTCCCGGTCAACATTAAACGGACGGTATCGGGGGAGAGTTCAAAAAACTTCTCCAATAATTCAACACCCGACATTTGGGGCATATTCATATCCGAGACAATAACGGCAAAAGGTCCTTCTGTTTTCAAAACCTCCAGCGCTTCGGCCCCGCTTTCTGCCATCACCAAATCGAATTTGCGCTTTAAATGACGTGAAATTGCCCGTAACAACTTTGGTTCATCATCAACCAATAAGATTTTTTTTGTCATACCCCCTCATCCTCCCGCAATTTTGTATGTGCCCGTTTGTTCAGCAATTCCAACCAGATTTCAAATTCATTTTCACTGACAAGATGTGAAATCGCCTCCCAATCCAGCATATTTTTCAATTCTTTTTGCCGTTCTTGATCCCAGTTTTCGCCCTTACACAAAACCTGAGAAATATAAAGGGCCAGCATCGGTGATCTTTTCGTCAGTTGTTCTGGCGGTAAGGAATGATGATAGCCGACCGCTTCGATAATCGGCAAGGCAAACCCCCATAATCCCAGCATATATGCACCGATCTTTTGATGGTTTGTGTTGAACGTATCTTCTTCTGCCTCGATAAGTTCCCCATCCCCGTTATTCAGGCTTTTCATCGCCTCTTGATATTGATCATGGCTCGCAGTCTGCAAAAGAAGGGTTCCTAAATGCGAGACCACGCCCGCACAGGATGCCTGACCACATTCCTGTTTGCTTAAATCCCAATATTCACAGATGTCACGGGCCAATTGGCCAATGACAAGGCAATTGTTGCTCAGGCGTTCAAGGCTCATAGCTTCCTCTTTGCTGCCTTGAAAAACGCCAACAACACCCGCTGTCAAAATGACATCGCGGATCGTCTCCATGCCCAAAAGTTTCACCGCCTGCAATGGTGTCGTCGCTTTAAACGGTAAGGAAAAGAAAGCCGAGTTCGTCAAACGTAAAGTCTGCGCCGTCAAGGCGATATCCCGGCTAATTATATCGGCAACCTCTTCGATACTCGGTTCATCTTTTTCAAGCTCTACAATCAGCTCGCGCACAATCGAAGGAATACTCGGTAATTTGCGGATGCTGTTGGAAAAATCACGCAAATGTTCGTTACTGACATAGGCGCGCATATCAACTAAACGGGTAATTGCATTGGTAATATCTTCGGTACTACAGGGTTTTGCCAAATAGAAATGCGCCGGACCAACCGTTTTCAGAACGCTTTCCTCTTTGGTATAGCCCGATAGAATAATACGATTGGTATGGGGATAGGATTTACGCACCGTTTCCAATAAATCCGCACCATCCATTTCTGGCATCTGCATGTCGCTGACAATAATATCGGCGCGTTCTTCTTCCATCATGCTGAGAGCTTCCTGCGCCCCACAGGCAAAACGCATATCCCAATCGTTGCGCATCTTGCGCAAACTCCGTTTCAGGCCACGCAGGACACCCGCCTCATCATCGACAAAGAGAATTCTGTGTTTACGCTCATCACTCCTCATGTTCGGACTCCTGCGTTGCTGTATCCTTCCCCTTTACCGGCAAAGAAATTTTGAAGGTTGTTCCCTTACCTTCTTCGATTTCAAACCAAATGCGCCCGCCGTGTTTATTAACGATCACATCATGGGAAATGGACAAGCCCTGCCCTGTTCCCTTCCCGACAATTTTGGTGGTGAAAAACGGATTAAAAACCTTATCGCGAATTTTGGCAGGTATTCCGCTTCCTTCATCTTGAAAATCGATTTCAATTGTTTCACCAAGATTTCGTGTTCGAATAGTAATGCCGCGCAAATCACTTGTTTTCTCGGCCTTATTACGTTCCTCAATCGCATGCGCTGCATTGACAATCATATTGAGAAAAACCTGATTCAATTCCCCCGGCAGGCATTGGACTTGCGGCAATCTGTCATCCAGTTCAAAGTCCAAATGTGCGACATATTTCCATTCATTTTTACACACCGTCGCCGTACTGGTCAGGGCGCGGTTAATATCACTCATCACCATTTCCTTTTGTCCGGGATGTGAAAAATCTTTCATGGCGCGCACAATACGCGAGATTTGCTGCGTCCCGTCTACGGCATCTGAAATGGCGTCTTCGACATCATCTGACAATACCTCAAAATCAAGGTCATCTTTCAGTTCCTGAATATCTTCCAGCAACTTTTGTGCTTTTTCGTTATCCTGCACCAAAGGTAGGACCTGATCGAACAGAGCGTGTAATTCACTCAAGTTTTCCCAGATATCTTTCAGGAACTTCAGATTATCGCTGACATATTGAGTTGGCGTGTTGATTTCATGCGCAATCCCACCTGCCAATTGTCCAACCGCTTCCATCTTTTGAGCCTGACGCAACTCATTTTCCAGACGTTCACGCTCTTTTTCCTGTTCACGGGATTCCGTAATATTTTCCTTAATCGCAACATAGTTCAAGATTTGGTCAGAACGATTTTTAATGGGGACAATAAGCATCCGTTCCCAAATTTCTTCCCCACTTTTTGTTTTATTATTCAACACCCCTTGCCAGACACGTCCGGCAGAAATTGTATCCCATAATTTTGCATATTCTTCCGACTTTGTTTCACCTGACTGGAAAATTCTAGGGTTCGCCCCGATAACTTCTTCACGAGAATAGCCACTGGATTTCAACAAGGCTTCATTGGCGTAATAGATCGTCCCTTCAACATCCGTTACCAGAATAGCGGCCGGGTTTTGTTCGATTGCCTGGCTAAGAACGCGCAATTCATCTTGCGTCCGCCATCTGGATATAATGCCCGAAAGGGTGGAAGCGACAGAGTTCAAAAATTGAACTTCATCATCGCTTTGTTCATGTTCTTTTTCCACATAGAGATTAAGGATCCCCAACAATCCCGTAGCCCGGGTAATCGGCACACAGTAATGCCCTTGTGAGATCATATAATTACGATCACTTCCCGCTAAAATTTTTATCTTTTCGTCAACATTTTCACTTCCCAGAAAATCTGAAAATTTAATCGTTTCATATTTTTCTGTCATTTCCGCGGGCAACCCCGTACAGGCCACGAGCTGGAACTGCTTTTGCTTATCTTCGGCGAGAAAGATCGATCCCGTTTGCTTAAACCCTCGACGACTATGTTGTAAAATACCATCGAGGACGCTTTGTAAAATCTCGTTCAACGGTAAATCCTGCAGAGAAAGATCCAGAATGTGCGACAAGATAATTCGATCAGCATGTGCTTTCTCACGTTCCTGCTCGCTACGGACCTGATCTGTAATTTCTTTCCCCACACCGCGATATCCCATGAAACGCCCATCAGGCCCAAAGGCAGGCTTGCCACTGACCGAACAAAACTTTGTCGTCCCATCACTGGAAATAATTTCATAATGAAAATCAGTAAACGGAATATGTGCGTTGATGGTATTTTGATGATCTATCCATTTTTGATCCCCTTCGTCCGCAGCCAATTTTCCGCGTTGTTTTCCCAAAAGAGATGAGGCAGGAACATTGAGAACCTGCTCTAAACGTTCTGAAAAGAAGCTGAAACAATGATTTTCATCGGTTTCCCAATACCAGTCGGACGCCGCCTCGGTAAAATCACGGAATTTTTCACTGGCTTTCTCATACTTTTCACGTGCATCAACCAGTTCACTGACGTCCGTATAGGTCGTCACAAAACCACCGGAGGGAATAGGCACCCCTTTGACTTCAATTGTGATGCCACGCGCTGTGGTTCGAATAAATTTATGTGGTTGAAATTGCAAGGCGAGTTGATAAATCTCTTCGACTTTCTCCTGTACATCGACATCACCGTATTCGCCGCGCTCGGTATTAAATCGGATTAAATCTTTAAAATGGGTGCGCCCCGCGAGAAGTTCGGCAGGTAAATCTAAAATCTTTAAAAACGCTGAATTATAAAATACCAAAAAGAGATCCTTGTCGAAAATACTGATCCCCTGTGACAAGGCATTGATCCCATGACGAATTTCACTCGGAAACTCATCAAATGTCTCTAAAAGATCAACTTCAACCATCAAACCATCTCCTATTGCGATATTCTTATCATTTTACTTTTTCAGCGCACTTACACATTTTCTTTTAAATTCAAGCTTTTCAAAAAATCCATTGTAATTGGAAAGCCCTTTTCTTCTAAAAAGTTCATATCAATCCCGCGCATCAACGATGCGTCATCAAGGGTCGAGCGTCCGACCATTTTGCTAAAGTGTTGAGCGATATGGAGCGTACATAAAACGCGCTGTTCTCCCTCGCCAGCCAAATGCGGGCGATGGTGATACGCAATGGCCTCACATAAATTCAACGGAAAGCCCCATAGTCCGAGAAGATAAGCACCGATGACCCCGTGATCCGCCCCGATCTGTTCTCTCTCAAAATTATCAATTGTTTGATCCGGGTTTTGCTCGCATTGCTTTACGGCTTCTTCAAATTTATGTGGCCAAGTGGCAGACACAATCAACGTCCCGATATGGCACAAACTTCCTGCTGAAACCGCCAAATCAATTTCCGGTTTGCTTAAACCGAGCTTTCTTCCAATGTGTGCGGCCATCAAAGCCATTTCCAGACTATTGTTGCTCAGACGCTCCAACACCAAACATTCAGAAACCTGATCTTTTAAAGTCGTGAAAAACCCATTGAGCAATGCCATGCTGCGCAATGTGTTCATGCCAATCATACTGACGGCTGTTTCCAAATTGTTTATCTTTTGAGGTAAGCCGAAAAAAGCGGAATTACAAACTTTAAAAACCTGCGCTTTTAAACCGATATCTTTTTCCAAAATATGTGCGATTGAACGGTTGGTCGACATCGGGTTTTCCAACTCGGCCAACAGGTTTTGATATATGTCAGGTAAGGACGGCAGGTTTTTCTTACCCGTAATCAGTTTACGTACAGACGTTTCACCGACACAATCGCGCAAACGGAATATACGTTTTATTGTTTCTTCCAGATCGTCAAAATCACAGGGTTTGGCGAGATATTGGTGCGCAGGACCAATGACCTTGAGAACAACTTCATCTTTTGCATAACCGGACAAGACAACACGGGCCGTATCGGGTGATATCTTGCACACACGTTCCAACAATTCAGCCCCGTCCATAATGGGCATTCGCATATCGCTGACAATAATATCGACATGTTTTTCTTTGAAAATTTCTAATGCTTCGCCACCACTGGACGCAAAACTCATATTCCATGCGTGTCGGTTACGACGCATTCCCCGTTTCAAGCCGAGCAGAATATTTTCTTCATCATCAACAAACAGTATATGTGGTTTATGTGTCATGTTTTTCTCGATTATTAACCTTATTTCTTATTTATATTTCAGAACTAAACTTCCTTCCGCTATCCCCGTTTGGTGATACATAAAAACACAACTTACAATTAATGCAAATAAATCATAAATCAATCAAAAATCATTTAAACCCACCGGGTATTTCAATAAACATCCCTTTCTGAATCTTTCATTTTTAGCTTAAAAACCGCGCAAGCAATTTCTGACTAAATATGTGAAGGTTGTTTTAGACTTCATGCGATTACCTAAAATGTATAATAAAACAAACCAAACATCTTTTAATAGTTTATTTTGCAATACATTCTCTTTTCAGGATCGTTAGCATGAAGAAAAGATACCATTTAAGTGTATAAAACACCAAATAAATCATCCTTAAGTTATTCCATTTCTCTTAGTTTCCTCCCCTTGCCCTACTCGCCTCTCTCTGGATAATCATCGTAAAACTTATCGCCCAACAAGTCTGCAATATGGCGCCCCCCCAGTAAGGCCGCATATTCTAACGGCAATTCATCTGTATGCAGCAAGCCGTGTTGACGCATCTTATGGACAACAATTTCAAGAACTTGATCATATAAAGTTGAGATCTGTGAGAACGATTTCTGGCGGGCTTTGGTAACGGCTTTAACCAGGCTGACAGGATCACAAGGTTTAGCTAAATATTGATACGGAACACTGAGTTGACGCTCCACACCTTCGCGTGAGGCCTCCCCCGTTAAAATAATGATTGCAGGGGCATTGGGCATACAACCTAAAAGGTTCGCAATTAAACTGCCACCAATCCTCGGCATCTCCAGATCTGTAACCAGTACATCATATGGTGCGTCTTCAAAATATTTCAAAGCGGCTTCCGCAGAACTTTCAAACCGCATATCCCATGCAGACTGAAACGGAGATAGGCGTCGCTTTAATGCAGCAAGAAAGGCAACATCATCATCGACAAATAAAATTTTCATTTTTTCATGCATGCGCTACGTCCCTCACATAAGAACCAATATCGTAAATCTTGCTTCTTTTTTTCAACCATACCTATCCCCATATGGGGACAAAGCTGTAAAAGTGGGGTACACTTCTTATATAAGGTTAAGCTTACAATACCTTTTGAGGGGAAATGCCACTGATGAGCGAAAAGCCACGTATCCTGTTTGTCGACGATGAGCCACTTTTGCTGGAAGCCCTACAACGCGCATATTTTCGGCACAAACGTGCAGACTGGGACATGTTTTTCGAAAGCAACCCTCAAAAAGCAATTGAACTTCAAAAAGCGCACCCTTTTCATGTTGTCGTAACTGATTTTCACATGCCCGATATCAATGGTCTGGAATTGGCCAAAAGCATTCAAGAAAGTGATGACAGCACACAAATTGTGATGCTGACGGGGGCGGCTGATCTTGATACAGCGGTCAATGCGATTAATTCCACACGGATATACAGGTTCTATACTAAACCCTGCGAACCCGAAGTCCTCGAACAGGGGATTGAAGACTGCCTGCTGCGTCATTCACAAAAGACACAAAGCTTAAATCCATCATCACAAACAGGGTATGACATCCTCAACCGTCTGCCAATCGGCGTTATCGTCTGCGATACAAACACGCATGTCATTCATATGAACCAGTTTGCCGCTGAAATATGTGCAACCCGTCAGGTTTTCAGCATTGACCCCACCACTAACAGATTGCGTGCAAGTCTCGCAAGTTACAGGGACGAACTCAACGCTTGTATCCAGAGCGTAGCCCCTCAGGATCGTGCTATGTCGCTCAGCCGCAAAGGTTCCGACACGTCTGTTTGTGTCATTATTTCCAACCTCAAAGAAGGTCAAAACGACCGGGTGATGTTATTAATTTCCGACCCGGATCGTCATATGGCTCCCAGTATAGACATTCTACAGTCGATCTACGATCTTCCCCCGTCAGAAGCCCGACTTTTACAGCATATTGTTCAAGGATATAGCCTGCTGGAAGCTGCCGATAAAATGGGGATTACAGAAAGTTCTGCAAGAACATACCTGAAACGTATTTTCTCTAAAACAAATACCAGAGGGCAACCGGAATTGATCCGCTCAGTTTTACTCACCCCCACCCTTCATCAGCAAGAAAGCAGACTTTTTAATTAACCTCGGAAATAATCATCCCAGTCATATTCCTTGTATTTTTGATATTCTTCCACATCTTTGTCATCCGTCCAACCCACGTTGCGGCTAAATTCGGTAGACGATACAAAGGTTGCATGATTATCAACGACGGGCGCAAACGCCTGTGCAACTGATTCAGGCAACCACATTTTAACCTGTGCTGGTAAATCACTGAAATTAAGTTGTCCACGCATCAACAAGACCTTTGACAAATCAATCAACGCCTTTTGCAACTCCTCTGTCGTGACTTCCTGACTATCTGCTTTGCGACCGACAAAATAAGCATTTTCAATCGTATCGATTAAAAGCTTGGTTGGACAAGGCTTTGCGAGATAAAAATGATCTGATCCGACCAAACGAAAGGCCGTTGCCTGATTACATTGCCCGGATAAGACGATGCGGGAAACATCAGGATATTTTTCCTGCACTGCTGCCAATAACTGTTCGCCGCTCATCTGGGGCATTTGCATATCCGATACGACAACGTCAATCGGTTGCTTTGCCATTATATCCAACGCTTCCTGACCACTGCTGGCAAAATACATCTGCCATTGTGACTTCATATTGCGCAAACAACGCTTAATGGCCCGCAGGACATTTTCTTCATCATCGACAAACAAAACCCTGATCATGTCTCTCTCCCACTCAGGTTTTCTATACTATTCACAAGGCAATTTAATAATAAAAGACGTCCCCTTGCCCTCTTTTGTATCCACCTTAATTGTTCCGTTATGCTTTTTAACAATAATGTCATTGACGATCGCAAGACCCTGTCCGGTTCCTTTCCCGACTTCTTTCGTCGTGAAGAATGGGTTGAAGATATTTTTCACAACGTCTGGCGGCATACCACAACCACTATCAGAGATCACGATTTCGACTTGATCCGCCAATTTTCGCGTCACGATACGAATTTCACCCATTATTCCATGCCCTTTGACTTCAATGGCATGGGCGGCATTAACGATAATGTTCAAGAACACCTGATTCATCCCGCCCGGAATACAGGGGACTAAACCAACGTGTTCATCAAAATCAGTCACAACAGTTGCGATATTTTTCCACTCATTTCGCGATACAGTCAAGGTTGTATCAATTGCAGCATTAATATCGAAAGGTTTCTTTCCCTCTGTCCCCGGATGTGAAAAATTTTTCATGGCAAGTACAATATGTGAAACTTGCGCAATCCCTTGTGCCGATTGTTTTAACGCCTGAGGTACTTCTTCGCATAAATATTCAAGATCATAGGTCTCTATCAAATGATCTATTTCTTGTATATAATCCAGATATTGACCATTTTGCTTGCAGACTTTTTTTAACTCCAATGCCTTGTTCAATATCTCTACAATTTCCTCATTAGATTCACTGAGGAAATGCAGATTATCACCAATATATTGGGCTGGCGTATTGATTTCATGTGCAATCCCACCAGCCAACTGCCCCACAGCTTCCCATTTTGCGGCATTTGCCAATTCTTCCTGCATGGCTTCTCGTTCTTTTTGAAGACGTTTTTTATTTGAAACATTTCGGATCAAATGCAGGAGAAAAAGCTCATCATCATGCTGGAAAGTACTGACTTTAACTTCCGCAGGCAAAAAACCACCATCAAGTGTCCTAAAGTTAAATTCCTTAATTTCATCACTTTCATCGGCTGCCGCACACAAACATAGGGCTTGATAATCCCGAATTTGGTCATCTTCAACAAATTCAAATACAGAACGTCCAATCAAACCTGCATATGGGATCCCCCACATTTCAACACAAGATTTATTAATATCCAGGATTTCCATTTTTTGATTTGTCGCAACGACACTGTCTTTAATGGAATTCATAATCGCGTTGACACGTGCAGACTTGTTCTTCGCCTTTTGAATCAAAACCAACAGGTTCTGATTAACCTGAAACAATTCCAAGGCCTTGCTTTCCAGCAGTTGTTCCGATTGTTCACGCGCGCGAACCTCGCGAGACAAACGTTTTCGTAATGTTGCTATTTTCCTGTCTTTATCATCATCAAGCACGAATATCCCCCCTATTTTGTTAACCGGAACAGAGCTTTGCTCCCTTTGTCCACCTGGAAATCCTGACGTGATAGCGCAATTTCTTCTCCAAAATGGGCAACCGCCCCCCTTAACAAACCTTCGGCAAGATCGGCAAAGGGACGTTGTGAGCGATACGTCATTTCCAGTACATTGTCCGCCGGATGGGCATATTCAAATGAAGGTAATTCTGCTTCCGGGTAGAGCTTTTTGACTTCAACATGGATTGTATTTTCAATCGCCGCCAAGAAGGAAAACAAATCTTTTTTCCCTTCCAGAAAAAGCGGATATTTTAAAGCCAGCTGTTTGAATAAATATTCACCAAACGTCTTTTGCAAGTCCGCCGATGCACGTCCGCTTATCTTGCTCAGCACATGAATCAAACTGACCATTTCTCGGAAACAATAGGTTCCAACCCCAGTATAGACACCTTCAGATTCAAGGTTGGCTTGCTCGATAAGGTCTTCCACCATATCTTCCCCCCAAACCTCATTCACCATGTTTGTGAATTGAATAAATACAATACCCTTCATCTGTCATTCCTGTTTTCACTGCTGTCATCACTAGATTATGCGCGTTCCAATAAAATTTGCTATCCCCATATGGTAACACATGCACGGTCATCACGTTTTTGTTGGTAAAACGATTTCAAAAAAGGCGCCGCCCTTCTGGCTATCGCCCACATTCAATTCCCCGCCATGTTTACTGACAATAATATCACGGCTAATTGCCAATCCTTGCCCGGTTCCCTTACCAACTTCTTTGGTCGTAAAGAAGGGGTCAAACACCCGCTGCTTAATTTCGTCAGGCACACCTGTCCCGTTATCCTCAATAACCAGAACAACCTGCCCATCACGCACAAATGTACGCAAGGCAATGATACCCTCATCCTGACCTGCAGCCGTAATGGCATGGGCGGCATTCACAACCATATTTAAAACGACCTGATTCAAGTCCCCTTCCTGCCCCATCACTTCCGGTAAATCCGGATCCAGATCCAGTTCCAGTTGTGCAACCGTTTTCCATTCATTTTTACAAACAGCGCAGGACCGTTCAATCACGCGATTTAAGTCTACATTGGATTTTTCTTTAGACGACGGATGGGCAAATTCCTTCATCGCCATCACGATATGCGACACCTGTTTCACACCTGCCAATGATTGTTCGACCGCCAAGGGCAATTCATCGCGAATAAATTCGATATCGGCATTTTCATAAGTCTGCGCACATTTTTCCACCAGCGCACCCAATGCAGGCTGTGTTGCGGCTTCTTTTTCCAGTTCAAGGTACCCGTCTAACGTTTCCATCAAATCCTGAACAGCTTCCCCCATAAAACGAATATTATCGCCGATGTACTGAATAGGTGTATTGATTTCGTGCGCAATACCACCTGCCAATGTGCCGATTGATTCCATTTTCTGACTTTGCAACAACTCGCGTTCCAGCTGACGATTTTTTTCTTCTGCTTGCATAACCTGTGTAATATCCGTATCGACCCACACATTCCCACCTGCAGACAGCGGGAAACGACTATGCATAATATAACGCCCGTCATCCAGTTTGCTGACCGGTGTTTCACCTTCCTTGACATTTGAAGAACAGGCCGGAAAACCTTGAGGGAAAATTTTGATCGCATCGCATAAATCCCTACCAATATGAACATTTTTGATCACATCAGGCGTTAGATTATACATTTCAACAAACGCACGGTTCATCAAAACAACGTTACGATCTGCGTCATTAATCCACACCCCTTGTGACACGCTTTCCATCGCATCTGCCAAAACAGATTCCGCACGTGCTCGCTTATCTTCTGCACGTTGCCTCGCCTGCTCCAGATCAGACGCATAGCTTGCCAACGCCTTTGACATTTCATTGAAGCTGGAAGCGGTGTCGGCGAGTTCATCACGCCCTTGAACCTGAATGACATGACCAAAATCACCTTGCGCCACCCGGCGGGCACCATTTTGTAACAGGGCAAGTTGACGTGTTAAAATACCACCCAATAAAAATCCAAAAATCCCCACAAGAACAATTTCAATCAATGCCACACTCAACATATGGCGTTGCGCGCCGGCAATGGTGTCTTCCAAGGCTGCAATGTCCAATCCCAGTTCGATCCGCCCAAAGACCTGTTTGCCCACTTTTACATTTTGTACGACATCAAAGACATTGTCATCATGTGCTGTATCGACAGACACATCCATCACAAACTTACGTTTCAGGGCTTCCTCATCCCCCCGCTGAGAGATGACCCCACCCCCATCATGTCGCACCCGAATATAAACCATACCCGGATTTTGCATGGTCTTTTCAACCATTTCATCCAGCGTTGCCAAATCCATTGAAACAATCGCATCTGTCGTCATGGTCGACAATAAACGTGCTGAAGTTTGTGCACGTTCCACCAATTGATTTTCATTGGAGTCACGCAGATAATTTAATCCACTGAGAACCAAGATCGACAGCAAAACAATTTCAATAAGGGCAATGCCTAAAATGGTTTTTAGTCGAAACGACATTTCACCGTCCCCTGTTGAACGATTTCTGTCTCTTCCTGACTTAAGCCAAGTTTACGCACATCATCCCAGTTCGCATCATCCGCAGTGACAAGCCCCTTCATGCCGATTGATTTCATCACACCCGGTTTATGTTGAGAAATATTCATCATCGCATTCTGAATTTTTGTGAGACGCTCGCCCGACATTGCACCATTGACGGCAAAAGCGTGCGGTGTGTATGCACCTGTCGTATAAATCACCTGCAGCTGGTCGCGCATGGTTTGTGGAATATTATTGAAAGTTCGTTGTACGCCACCGCCTGCTGCAAAATGTCCGGCAAGGACAGACTTATAAACACTGTCATGGGATTTGACGTAGACGGGTTCAAACTTCAAGCCCTCCGCCTTCATTTCCGCACGCGGTAAGACGCTGGCACCAAAAGCAGCAGGCGAAGGAAAGGCAACTTTTTGCTTATCTAGTCCGGCAAGCGAAGTAACTTCGCTGCCCTTTTTCACAACGATCAGACCTTTCAACTTTTTCTCGGATTGATGCGCGAATGCACGATAACCGGATTTCTTGCTGAAAACCGTGTAGTGATAGGGGTTCATATAGGCAATATCATAAGCGCCCTGTGCCAGACATTGTTCGAATGTCGGAATATCTTTCATTGTCGCAAACCGGATATCCAGACCGGTTTGCGCTGAAAGCTCCTGCATGACCGGCACCCACATTTTTGCCAATCGACTGGCGGCCTGTTGTGGCACAATCCCGAAATACAATGTTTCGGCACGTGCACTTTCCATCGGCGCTGCAGTTAAAGTAAACACACCCAACACGGTTATTTGACAAAATCTGATCATCTTCATTTTCTTGCCTCCAATCCAATGTAAGAAAGATCATGGCTGAAAACTGAACATGAAAATATCCCCATATAGGGACAAGTAAAAAACCGTATAAAAAAAGGGAAACAGAACGTTCCCCTTTTTCTTTACGTATTCTAATCTATTTTACAGGACTTTGATTTCCGCGACAAAGTTAGTTACAGTTCGACTCAACTGACCAGATTCACCATTCAGTTCCTCTGCAACTTGGTTCATCGAATGCGCCGCCTGTTCACTTTCATCTGCGGCTTGGCTGACTTTGTGAATACTACTGGACACCATATTGGTGCCCTGTGCGGCTTCATCAACATTGCGCGCAATTTCTGCTGTGGCGGCTTGTTGTTCCTCCACAGCTGCTGCAATTGCCGATGAAATTTCATCCATTGTTGAAATCGTTCTGGAAATTCCGGCAATCGCTTCTGCAGCCGCATGGGTTGACGACTGAACCATTGTGATTTGTTCTTCGATCTGGTGGGTTGCTTTTGCCGTTTGCGTTGCCAGATTTTTAACTTCCGAAGCAACAACGGCAAACCCTTTACCGGCATCTCCTGCCCGGGCAGCCTCAATCGTCGCATTTAATGCCAACAGATTTGTCTGTTCGGCAATATCCCCGATAATTTTGAGAACTTCACCAATTTTTGTCGCTTGTTCCGCCAGATTTTGGACTTTTTGATTGGTCTGTTGCGCTTCTTCAACCGCATCGCTCGAAATCTGTGTAGATTGCGCAACCTGTTCCCCGATTTCTTTAATGGATGCTGCCAATTCTTCTGACGCAGAGGCAACCGTTTGCACGTTTGTAGAAGCTTCAGATGCAGCCGAGGCCACCGTATCTGATTCTTCATTCACATGACCTGCAGCATTTGTAACTGTCCCTGCCGCCGCCGACATTTGCGTAATGGAGGATTGGAAACGATCCAAAACAGCGGCCACCCCTTCTTCAAAACACTGTGTTGCCTGTGTAATTTTAGCCGCACGATCCACTTGACGTTGCTGTTCTTCGGCTTGAAGGCGTTGTAATTCCTCCCCTTCAACCAGTTTTTCCTGAAAATGTTCAACCGCTTTACACATATTGCCAATTTCGTTGGAACGTTCCGTATTGGGGATTTCAATATTGCGTACTCCCTCGGTCAAATCCCCCATAATATCCGCAACTTGGGAAATAGGGCGCACAATCCCTTTTGCGATCAGAACGCCACAAACCAACATTAAAATAGAACCAACTAATTGTAAGGCAATCAATACGTTTTCCGTATGTGCCGCCGTATTCACAGCCTCTTCAGAGCTTTGTTGAAAATCAGCAAACGTATGGGCGACTAGTTTTTCCATAAGCGGTTCGGCTTCGGCAAATGTCGTACTCAGGTTTGCAACTTCTTCGTTGATGGCTAATCTTTTGTTGGCATAAGATTTAAAATCCGCAACATAGGCATCCATCTTTTTCAAAATATCTTGCCGGGCTGTCTCAGGTATCGCAGATATGGTCAGTGCATTGTGAAATTCGGATAGTCTTTCATCCATCCGTCCAACATATTTATCTGCCAAACGCATAATGAAATCTTTTTCATGCCTGCGCATCATCAACATTATGACGCTCAGTTTATCTTCACTATATTCTTTTAAAGTCGACTCCACATTATGTACGGATGTCCGCAAGCTTCCTTGAAGACCGTCTTTTTCTGTCAACCCCAGAGCCAACCAAAACTCAGCCACCCTTTGAAACTGCTGTTCATAAGCCTCAAGTTTAACAATCAGTTTCTCTGCCAAATCTATATTTTTCGGTTCGCCTTGATGAAAGACTTTTAAACGTCCGATAAGTTCTCTGGCCGTTGCTATAGTGGCATCATGATCTGCAATATATTTTTCATTCAAGCGGATCAGAAAATCTTTTTCATTTCGCCGCGCATTCAGGAACATATATTTAAGATCATTTGCGTCTTGCAGTGCCGCTGCCGCCTGATTTTGCTGATCTTGTAAATCGACAATTTTGTTCAAATTCGCCGCAATTAGGATTGCGGAAATAACAAAGCCCACAACACCGATTAGCGTAATTAAATTGATCTGAATAGATAGTTTTGCGTTCCGAAACATGTGGGCGCTCCTCGATGATGTATCTTTCACTTCCTCATCATACATAATCAAAGGATAATTTATAACAACAAAAAATAAACCAAAAGGCGAGACGCGAGGCGTGTTCATGATTTACGTGCGATCATGCACATATAAAACATCACACCTCAGAACCTTTTTTTATTGTCTCAGGCTGGAGGGCGACATGCCATAGACCCGCTTAAATGCGGTTGAAAAATTGGCTGGGCTGTTATAACCCGCCATATAAGCAGCTTGTGCAATCGTTACACCGTCCTGCACCATTGCGGTTTTGGCAATTTCCAAACGTCGTTCGCGAATATAATCCATAACTGTCATGTCATAAGCTGCTTTAAATATGCGTTGCATACTGTTCACCGCCATGCCAACGGCACGTGAGATATGCGAAAGCGTGAGCTCTTCGTTCAAATGGTCCTCAATATAATCTCGGATACTTTGCGCCTTTGATGCAAACTCGGCTGTGGCCCCTGTATGGTTCTGAGTCACCATGCTTTCCAGTGCTTCACTGACGATTTCCAATGCGCGACTTTCCGTATGAAATTGGTCCAACAAAGGAAAACGACAGGCAGGTTGCACAATTTGCTCCGCCAAGGCAATCGCCCTTTTAGACGGTTGCCATTCGTAGATCTGAAGAGGAGCCATCAGCAGTTGTCGGACATAAAGACTTAAGGGATCATCCTGTTTCTGCCCTGCCAATTGTGCAAGCAATCCGTCGCGTGGGAGGCTAATATTTACTTTGCGGACATACATATTCTTTTTAATTGAGCGCGTCCACAACATCGGGTCGTTCATGGACCACACGTACCCCCTGGGCTGCGTATTCGCCTCCAGAACAAAAGGCGTATCCCCCATCGTACCTTCGACCCGCCCTTTCAAAATAATGGAAAAAGTCACGCTCGGTTGCAAGTATGCCTTGGCCGTATAGTCTCTCACCTCTTCTGAATCCGTTGCGTGAACGTTTAAACGGGAACAACAGTCGCGACTGTTAATCCGTCCTTTTAAAATGGTATGGTTTTGTACAGATGGTTCAGGAACATTCTTCACCTTTACGCGGCTTTCACCTGCCAAATCATACAGGTTGGTTTCTTTAATCGCATCCCGATAAACAAGCCCTTTACGTCTTTTTGCTTCTTTCATCGTGTTCTGCGTCATACCTGTGTCCCTTAGTTTCCGCATAATGAGCCAGCTATTATGCAAATAATTATAACTTGCATTTCTTGCAAACAAGTCTGGTGTTTTTGCAAACATATCCTGACTCGCTTCCAGATAGATCAGTTGATATTAACAATCATTCTTAACTTTTTAAAGATTTTAATTTCCGAGGATGACGATGTCACAAAAACTATCGGATGCCCCCTCCAAGGCATACACATTCAAAAACGCCCTTTTGGCGGGGTGTGCCGCAATCGTTTTGAACGGCACAGCACAGGCACAAGATGCGAAAAAAGACGAAGAAAAAGCAATCATGCTTGCGCCGATTTCCATTGATGCCAAAGCCGATGTCATCACCGGCGGTGTACAGGTTGATGCCGATGATTTGGAACGCATTGATCCAGTGGATATGAAGGATGTCTTTCGCCAAGAACCCGGTGTTCATGTCGGTGCCCCAGTTTCCATCGCACAAAAAGTCTACGTCAACGGAATTGAAGACACAAACTTGGCTGTTGATATCGACGGCGCCCGTCAAGCCAATAAAACCTACCACCATATCGGCACCACGATTATGGATCCCGGTTTGCTAAAAAGCATCAAGGTTGAAACGGGTGTGGCCCCGGCCGATGCCGGACCAGCTGCGCTCGGCGGAAGCATGAGCGTCGAGACAAAAGAAGGCCGCGATTTAGTGACGCCCGGTGAAAACTTCGGCGGTTTTGGCAAAATTGCTTACAACACCAACACAAAAGGGTTCAGTGAAGATTTAGCCCTTGGCGCACGTTACGACAATGTGGATGTCCTGTTCTACGGCTCCAACGCCGGAGGGCAAGCTTATAAAGATGGTGACGGCAATAAAGTAAAAGGCACCTCGCCAGAAGCCTATAACGCGCTTTTCAAAATCGGGGCAACCGGTTCCACCGGATATCGCCTAAAATTCAGCGCCAATTATATGGAAGATGACGGCATTCGTTCCGCACGTCCTAACTTTGTGGTTGCCACACAACTCCCGTCCCATACCATGTATGACCGCACAAACGTGACGTTGGCATTCGGGGATGAAACCCCCAGTGACATGTGGGACCCAAAGGCAAGTCTAAGCTATACCAAAGCCGACTTAACCGATCATCGTCAAAATTCGCTCACCATCGTTGCGCATGTGGAAACCTTAAATGGTAAGCTGTCCAACACCTTTACCAAGGATATGGGTAAAATCACGACAGGTGTGGATTTTTATAACGACAAAGGTACAGGCGGCTACAACGCTCCTAGCTTTTATACAGAAGAGAACCTTAATATCGGTGGGTTTGCACAAGCGCGCCTTGATCTGACAGACCGTTTAAGAAGTTCCATTGGGGGCCGTTACGATTTTGCCCGACTGGAAGGCAATGATGGAACCAAAGTCACTGATAGCGGTCTCAGCGCCAATGCCAACATCGAATATGATATCACGTCGCAAGTTATGGGGTATGGCGGTCTCAGCACTGTTTTTGGCGGTTTGCCAATTGCCGAGGCGGGCACACAGACCAATGTCAGCCGTTATAACGATATTGAATCTGCCCGCGCGCGAAATTACAAAATCGGTGCGGTTTACGAAATCGATCAGTTCAGTGTGGATGGCAACTGGTTCTGGACCGAAATCAATAACGCCCCGATTTTAGGCGATCCAAGTTTCCGTCATACACATCACGACATCAATTCGCGCGGTTTCAATATCAGCGGTAAATATAATTATGGTGACGGCTTCGTCAAAGCGGGCTTCTCGCGTTCCACTGTGCGCGTAGACTCTGATATCCCCAGCACAACAGCCGACAGTTACACCGGCACTTTGATGGGCGACATGATGAACCTTGAAGTCACCCACACCTTACCCGAATACGGCGTACGTCTGGGAACCACCAATGAATACGCCTTTTCAAACGATGATATTCGCGTGCAAACAGGTAAATCCCTGCCCAGTTATCTGGTTTCCAATGTCTACGGCGAATGGATGCCGGAAGATGTCAATGGCCTGACCCTGCGACTGGATGTGAAAAACCTGTTTGATGCCACTTATGCTGACCGGGCAAATGCGGCCTATGACCACGCCGCCGCTTTTGTTTACGAACTCAACGATCCCGGTCGTTCCGTTATTCTTACCGCCAAGCTCGATTTTTAGGAGGAACGCAATAATAGACACCGTTTGCTCAGTGTGTCGATAAGGGGATGGGTGGCTTGAAAACAGGCCGCCCATTTCCTGCGTTTAAAATCATGATCAAAACATTCTTGTCACTTTTAACAGCCCTTTGCCTTTTCAGCCATGCACTTCACGCTAAAGAAACGATTACTTTAAAAGACTTAGCCGGGCGCGACGTCACCATTTCCGTCCCTGTAGACCATCTTATTCTCGGTGAAGGTCGCTTCCTTGCCACTTTGGGGATTTTAGATCGCGACAACCCGGTAAAACGCGTTGTCGGCATGATGGGGGAATTTGAAAAACTGGATCCTGCCGGTTTTGCCGAATATGTCCGCCATTACCCGCAAATTGCAGATATTCCCAAAATCGGTGGTAATGGCGAGGCCACGTTCAGTGCCGAAAAAGCCTTTAGCGTCAAACCCGATGTCGCCCTATTCGGTATGGGTAGCGGTCACGGACCAAACGATAAAAGCGCAACAGTTATCAAACAGCTTGAAGCCGCTGGCATTCCCGTTGTCGTTCTAGATTTTCGAATGGAACCGCTGGAAAACACCCCAAAAAGCGTCGAGATACTGGGCAGACTTTTAGGGAAAGAACAACAGGCAGCGCAATTTCTGTCCTTTTACCGCACTCACCTGAATAACATCCAACAACGTTTGGAAGGTGTCGAAAAACGCCCTTCCGTCTTTATCGAGGCCCATGCGGGCATGCTGCCGCAATGTTGTCGTGCCTTTGGTCGCAAAATGATGGGACGTTTCATTGAATGGGCAGGCGGCACCAACGCCTTTGGCGACATGATCCCCGGTGCCGTTGCACAAGTGAACATGGAACAACTGCTCACGACCCAGCCCGATGTCTATATCGCAACTGCTGTTGGGTCCCAGATGAATATGGAAAATGCCCCCGGCCTGATTGCACTGGGTGCAGGCACCGGTGAAGAAGCCGCCCAAAAAACATTTGAACAGGCCTTGAAACGCGATGTGATTTCCCGATTAAGCGCCGTGCAGAATGGAAACGCCTATAGCATTTGGCACCATTTTTACAACACCCCCATGAATGTGGTCGCCGTCGAAGCAATGGCCAAATGGCTGCACCCGATCTTGTTTGAAGACCTTGATCCAAATGAAACCTTAAAGACCTATTTCAACCATTTTCAGGCGGTGCCCTTAAATGGCGTTTACTGGATCAGTCAAAAGCCCAAAGGACAAATATAATGTCTTATCTAAATGCCCTTTATGCCCCCAGCGGGTCTTTGGCTCGCGAATACCATCGACTGACCCTGCAACGTCTGTACTGGCTTATCGTTCTTGCCATCGTCTTAATCGCCACCGTTCTGTTTAATGTTGCCAGTGGGCCTGCAAATTTATCCGTCACAAAGATTTTAACCTCCCTTGTCGACCCTCTGGTGCTCAGCAAAAACGAGTCCCTGATTATCTGGCAAATTCGCCTGCCTTATGCCCTTATGTCGGTTATCGTCGGGGCATGTCTCGGACTTGCCGGAGCAGAACTGCAAACCGTTTTAAACAACCCGCTCGCTAGTCCCTCAACACTGGGCATTATGTATGCCGCCACACTCGGGGCCTCACTCGCCATCGTTTTTAATCTGGTGCCCTTCGGTATAGCTGAAAATTATGCCGTTCCCGTCTTTGCCTTTGTCGGGGCAATCTCAGCTGTACTTGCTATTCAATATGTCTCCAAACAATTTGGGGCCGGGCTGGATACGGTGATCCTGTTTGGGATTGCGATGGTCTTTGCCCTGCAAGCCTTGATTTCCTTGATCCAATTTGTCGCCGACAGCAACAGCCTGCAACAAATCGTGTTTTGGACAATGGGATCATTGGCGCGTGCCACTTGGGAAAAAGTCGCTATCGTCACTGCGATTTTCGGTCTTTGCCTGCCTTTCTCCATTCGCCATATGTGGAAAATGACCGCCCTTCGCGGTGGTGAAGATTACGCCAAAAGTTTCGGGATCTCGGTTGAACGCATGCGTTTGGGGGTTCTGTTCCGTATCAGTATTTTAAGTGCCGCTGCGGTGGCCTTTTGCGGTGTGATCGGTTTTGTCGGCCTTGTTGGTCCTCATATCGCACGCCTTGCCTTTGGGGAAGATCATCGTTTTTATCTTCCCGGTGCGGCATTGGCGGGCGGTTTTATCCTTGCGGGTGCCTCTGTTCTCAGTAAATCCATCGTTCCCGGTATCCTCATTCCCGATGGGATCGTAACAGCCCTGATCGGCATCCCCTTATTCCTTGGTCTGTTAATCAAACAAAAAAGGAAAGGTGCATGACCACACTCAGCATTCAAAACCTGACCCTTTCCTATGGAGCAAAACAAATCCTGTCCGGTATTCATCTGGACGAGATCAAGCCCGGTTCTCTGGTTGGTGTTCTGGGACCAAACGGGGTCGGGAAATCAACATTTGTCCGCGCCATTGCGGGTTTAGGGAACTATCAGGGCAATATCCTGTTAAACGGTGAAAATATTGAAGACCTTCCCCAGATCACGCGTAGTGGTCTGGTCGGATATTTGCCGCAAACCTTGCCCCAAGGCACCACCTTGCTGGCTTATGAGGCCATCTTAAGTGCTTGTAGGGCCGTTCGCCCTGATCTCAGCACCATCCAAGTCGACGCCTTGATTGAAGAAATATTCGATATTCTGGAAATTCGTCATCTTGCCTTTTCCCCCATGAACAAATTATCAGGCGGGCAACGCCAAATGGTCGGACTGGCACAGATCATTGTTCGAAAACCAAGCCTTCTGTTATTGGACGAACCCACCAGCGCCCTGGATCTCAGGTGGCAGCTTGGCGTTTTTAATGTTGTGAAATCCCTGCTGAAACAGCGAAACGGGATTTGTTTAATGCCTATTCACGACATCAATCTGGCTTTGCGCCATTGCGACCAGATCGCCTTGTTCGCCAAGGGCGGGCTTCTGGCCTTTGGTCCCCCGAAAGAAGCGATGACAGCCGAAAACCTGCGTCTTGCCTACCACGTAGAGGGACGTGTTGAATATTGCAGCAAGGGTAATCCGTTTGTTCTTGCAGAAACCCCTCTTCCCTTTGAAAAAATGGAACAATCCGCATGAGGAAAAAAATGACCGCACGACAAATGAGTATTCCCACTGAGCATGCCAGTAAATACCTGCAACAACTTTGCAAGCACTTCGCCCACAAGGTTGAGGCATCTTTCGATGCGTATAGCGGTTTTGCCGCCCTGCCCCCCGGCCCCTGCACCATGACGGCAAACGACAATGTTTTGCGTATTCATTGCCGGGCACAGGACGAAGAAGGTTTGCGGATAATGGAAAGCATTATTGAAACCCATCTCGTTAAATTTGCATGGCGAGAAGACATCAAAATGCAATGGCAAGACTGTCCACACACAAACATCACAAAGGAAGTTTCCCATGATTGAACCAGAAACATCCCCTTTCCAACAACTGCTGGAAACCATGAATGCCGGTGGCCCGGTTGTTTATCTGCTCTGCGCGCTTTCGGTTGTTGTGCTCAGCGTTACTTTTGTAAAACTGATGCAGTTTCATATGCTCGGCGTCTTTCGAAACAAGCTTGCCAAACAAGCCGTCAAACAGTTTCGTAACGGCAAAAGCCAAGCTGCCCTTGGGCTCTGCATGGGATGTAAAAGCATCCGCTGTCAGGTTGTCGCCAAGGCCATACGCGGACAAATGCATCCACACATCAATAAAGAACAAGCCCGCGAAGAGGTTTTGCGCGATGCGGTTGACCGGTTGGAAAGCCTGTCTTCTCATCTGCGTATCCTCGAAGTGATTGCCGCCCTTGCTCCTTTGCTTGGCCTGTTTGGGACTGTTCTGGGGATGATTGATGCGTTTCAGCAATTGGAAAATGCCGGAAATCAGGTGGACCCGAGCATTCTGTCCGGCGGGATTTGGTTGGCCCTTTTAACCACTGCCGTTGGTCTGGCCGTTGCGATGCCGACCGTTGCCATCAACAGCTTTTTCGAACGTCGTCTGGAACGCCTGACGCATGACTTGGATAACTTGATTGCACAAGTATTCGTGGACAATTTCGATCAGACTTCATTTCAGGTAGTAGAAAATGCAAACGCTTGGCAACGTGCTTAAACGATCACGCCGAAAAAATCCCATCAGCTTGACGCCTTTGATTGACGTGGTGTTCATTTTACTTGTGTTTTTTATGCTGGCGTCCAGTTTTGAAAAGACACGTACTGTTGAACTGCAAGCCCCGAAAAAAGGTAAGGCAACAGCTGCAAAGGCAGACGTGCCCCCCGTAAAAATCGAAGTTATGGGGGCCAATCATTACACCGTTGCCCAACAGGACTACAACCTGATGTCTCTGGAACAGTTTCTGCGTCATAAAACGGATCAAACCATTCTGGTTCAAACCGGAAAGGAGGCTGCCCTTCAAGATGTCGTCGCCTTGCTGGATGTCAGCGCCCGTCTCGATCTGAAAAAGTTTTCTCTGCTTCCCTTTGAAGAGGCGCAACCATGAAAAGTTTAAAGCAAACCTTCAAAAAGCAAAAACGGGGTGGTGAAGAACATATTTTACCACTAATCAATGTTGTTTTTCTGCTCCTGATCTTTTTTATGATTGCTGGCAAGCTGACCACATCGGATCCCTTTAAAATTGATCCTGCCAAATCCATGAGCGAAACCCATGTCGAACAAAAAACAGCCCTGATCCATTTGGGGGAAGGTAAAAAGATCGCTTTCCAGAATGAGGAAATGGATCAAACAACTTTATTGCGCAAACTCACCGGCTATATGCAGGATCATCCCGACAGCAAGGTCCGTCTCAAGGTTGATGGCGCCTATCCTGCGGGTGAGGTTCTGCAATTCCTTAGTACTTTGCGCGAAAGCGGTGTCGAAAAAGTCGCGTTATTGACCCGCTTACAAAAAGGGGAGGCACAGTAATGTTAAAAACCTACCATTGGTTTGGGGCTGTTGCAGTCGCCTTCTTCATCCATGCCACGTTGGCTTATGTCTTTTTCTACGATAAAAAACCTGTTTCCGGTGCGTTGGCAGAGGGCGTTGGCGGTCTGGAAATTTCCATCAGCATGATCGCTGCTGCACAAGGCGCAGAAGCGCAAACAGAAGTCAAAGAAACACCGCAACTGGTCGAAGAGCCCGAAATTAAAGAACCCGAAGTGGTGGAAAAGCCGATAGAACCGGAACCTGCCCCCATCATCGAAGAAGAAATCGTTGAAACACCGGAGCCGGAACCAGTTGAACAGGTGGCAGAAATCACGCCTGTCAGCGCGCCTAAACCTCGTGTAAAACCTGTTGTTAACGCACCCGAAAAACCAACTCTTAAAAAGAAAGTCACCCAAAAACCAATCAGTGCCAAACCTGCGCCGGTTAAAACACAAGAACCCGCACGCCCCAAACAGCTTGCCAACCTTTCACAGGGCAGCACACAAAAGGCCCCCAAAGCCAACCGTATGGATACCACGACACATGCAGGCGGTGGTGTGGTCGGCAATGTGCGCCCGGATTACATAACCAAACTGCGTTATTGGTTGGAAAAACATAAAACCTATCCCCGCAAAGCCAAACGGCGCCGCCAAGAAGGTGTTGTTATTCTCAGCTTCACCATCAATCGCGATGGTCGTATCAGCAATTACCGGATCAAACAGCCATCCGGTTATAAGGCACTGGATCAGGAAACACTGGCCATGTTGGAACGTGCCCAACCCTTGCCAGAATTCCCGATGGAGATGAAAGAAGACAAACTCCACCTTACCCTCCCCGTCCAGTTTGCGTTGCGCTGACAAAACGTTTCAGACAGTCCAGACCGTGAGAGGCCCCTTTTTACGTAAATACAACTATTTAGATAATTTAATTACACAACATATCAAAAGAGTTGTTGCAGTCATTTTCGTCTAGCTTTAAGTTGCAATAATATTTTTTTATATCTTTAAAAGATTAGCGTCGCCGCACGCGGGAGTAAATTGCAACATGGCATCCGTGAGAAAGTTCATCCGCCGTCATTTCATGTGGCTTTCCCTCTCCGCGCTTCTCTGTCTATTTACGCTCGTCCTGCTATCGGAAAAAATTTTTATTAGCATTCCTGCCGGACATGCCGGTGTTTTATGGGAACGTTTTAACGGCGGGACGGATGTCAAAACCACCTACCCCGAAGGGTTTCACGTCATCCTGCCCTGGAATGAGATGACGATCTATAGTGTCCGTCTGAATGAAGCAACCAGCACCTTTAACGTGCTGGCCAAGGATGGCTTAAAAATTGATGTGGAATTTCTGGTCCGCTATCGCCCAAAAGAAGATCAACTTGGTTTTTTGCACAAACATATGGGGGAAAAATATCTTGATATCTTGATCCTACCGGAAGTCAGTGCCAAAGGGCGCACCGTCATGGCCAAATATTCCCCTGAAGAAATTTACAGCACCAAGCGATTTGAAATTCAGGAAATTGTCGAAAAAGAGGTGAAGGAAGAATTGAAAGTCGTCCTGACAAAAGACGATGGAAATAAAGATTTGATTTTTTTGGAAGATGTCCTGATTAAAAGTATTCATTTGCCACAAACCGTCCGGCTGGCCATCGAAGCCAAGGTCGAACACAAACACCGTATGCTGCAATATGAATATATCCTGCAACGTGAACAACAGGAAAGCAAACGCAAAGCCATTGAAGCCAGCGGTATTCGTAAATTTCAGGATATCATTAAAGACGGTATTTCACCGCGTTACCTGAAATGGAAAGGTATTGATGCGACCTTGGAACTGGCGCGTTCCAATAATGCCAAAATTGTTATCATCGGGGCCGGGGACGAAGGTATGCCCTTGATCCTTGGCAATATGGATAGCAATAGCGCCGCCATTGATCCTGATGCCAAAAAAGAAGAAGAATGGCAGCGCAAACTGACATCTGAAAAACCGGATTCCATCGGGCAACTTGATGAACCCGGCACCACACGGACCACACAGTCTGACAAGACATTCGCTCAAAAAGCTTTGGAAAAACTTTCCATTAAAGACCTGTTAAACGAAGATGAAAAAACAGACGAAAAACCGAGCCCCCCGGATAAGCCGGCCACAAAACCTTAAAAACTAAATTCCTCGACCGGGGCGGTGCTGTCTTCAGCCCCGTTCGCCCCTAAATCAAGATCAATGAGGGCAATTCCTTCTTGTTGACAAAGCTGTCGTAACAGGGATTGGAAATGGGTCATCATCTCTTCGATCTGTGTTGGGTTGAATAAATGGCTGTCATATTCCAGAACACCAAACAGCTGCTCTCCCTCTTCTGACACGGAAAAGACCAGATCGAATTTTGCTGCCCCGCTCGGTGTGGGTAACAGCTTCATTGTAACCCCGTTTAAATCCTGTGCCTGTGCACTGGCATTTTGCAACACAAAGACATTTTGAACCAAAGGTGTGCGTTCCTCGCTACGTTGCGGGCAAACTTCACGCACGATATGTTCAAACGGCACATCTTGCCGCGAAAAACCGTCCAACGTGATTTCACGAACACAACGCAACAGCTCGCTGAACGTCATCTCCGGTTCAAACTGTAGACGCATGGGCATCATATTGACAAAAAAACCGATCAAGGGTTCAATTTCGCGATGGTTTCGGTTGGCAATGGGGGATCCGATAACAAAATCGTTTTGTCCACTGTAACGATAAAGCAAAACCCCATAAGCCGCCAAAAGCCCCATATACAAACTGACACCTTGTTGACGGCACACTTCCTTCACCGCGATTTTCAGATCATCCTCAAACACAAAACCATGTTTCAGGCAGGGGCCTGTCCCTCGGTTTTCATCTTTTTGAGTGGACAGACAAAAATCAGGACGGACCCCTTCCAGTTTTTGAATCCAGTAATCAAGTTGCCTTTGATAATTGTTGCTGTTCAACCATTCGCGCTGCCAATGGGCAAAATCACCATATTGCACCGATAACTCAGCCAAGGGAGACTGTTCCCCGGCCCGATAAGCCTGATAAAGGGTTGCCAGTTCATTTAAAAACACCCCGGTGGACCAATTGTCCGCCACGATATGATGCATCCGTAACAGGAAAATAAATTCATCAGGCGTTGCCGTTTTGATCAAACAGCCCGCCAACAAGGCATCACGCTCCAGATCAAAACAAGCCACTGCATTGTCATGACTTAAACGGTCCAGTTCGCTTGCGTACATTTCAGGGCTTAGGTCCGATAAATCACAGATGGTGAAAATATCATCCTTCATTGGCTGTAACACACAGACAACATGGTCGTCTTCATACACAAAATTTGTCCGCAGAACTTCGTGGCGCCGGACAATTTCCAAGAAACTTTGACGAAAGGCTGCAATATCCAGTTCACCGCGAATGCTCACCGTCACAGACATATTGTAATTGGAACTTCCGCCTTGCAATCGATCAAGAAACCAGAGACGTTCTTGTGCAAACGAGGCAACCGTCCGCTTTTCAGGTGAAAGAGGGATGATCGGCGGTATCTGGCTTTCAGACTTGCCTTCTCCCGTCTCCATCAAACGAGCAATTTCAACAAACGTCGGTGTTTCAAATATCTGGCGTACTGTAATCTCGCAAGAAAACGCTGCACGTAAACGTGACACCAGTTGTGTGGCCAATAGGGAATGCCCGCCGGCTTCGAAAAAGTTATCCTGACGATGGGCCACAGCGCCCCCTAAAACATCCTTCCAAATTGTCGCCAGAATGTCTTCAACAGGTGTACGCCATTCCATAACACCGGCCTTTTGATCAAGGGGATTTTCTTCAGGGGCGGGCAACTTCGCACGGTCAATTTTACCACTGCCCGTGACAGGCATTTCATCCAATGTCACAAACAGGGACGGCACCATATAATCCGGTAATTTGTCACGCACGAAAGACCGTACCCCAGCGATATCGGGGGAGATATTCTTTTCAAAACAGACATAGGCCACCAGTTTCTTGCTCTGTGCCGCAAAATCATGGGCAACAACGCAACATTCGCGCACCGGGGCAAACCCGTTCAGAATGGTTTCCACCTCCCCCGGTTCAATACGGAACCCGCGGATTTTAACCTGCTTATCCGCCCGGCCCAGATATTTGATACGTCCGTCGGTGTGCCAAATTGCCAAATCGCCTGTTTTATAAAGCCGTCCAAATGTGGTTTCGACAAAACGTTCTGCCGTTAAATCAGCACGTCCCAAATACCCGAGTGCGACGGCCTCTCCTCCCACATGAATTTCCCCAATGCCACCACAGGACACCGGATGTCCGGCCTTATCCAAAATATAGATATTGGCACCGGAAATGGGAAATCCGATAGCGGGTAATAAAGGCCATAAAGAGGGATCCCCCTTTAACACCTCACTCGTCACCACATGGGTTTCCGATGGACCGTAATGATTATGCAGACGTGCATCCGGCAAATGACCGAATAAGTCGACAATCGCAGGCGTCACGCGCAATTGTTCCCCCGCCGTGATCACATCACACAGACAATCGGGATAAAGACCTTCTTCCTGTGCAACCACACTAAATTGCTGCAAGGCGACATAGGGCATAAACAGGCGTTCAATCTTTTGCCTTTTTACATAAGGGACCAGCGCGTGAAAATCGCGGCGCATATCTTCGTCTACCAGATCCAAACAACCACCTGTCGCCCATGTACTGAACACTTCCTGAAACGAGACATCAAATGTGAAAGGCGCAAAATGCAAAGTCTGGGCACCTTGGGATAAAACCGGATCAGCCATATGCCACTGGATCAGGTTGGACATGGCCCGATGCCCCATCCCAACACCCTTGGGCACCCCTGTTGAACCGGACGTATAAAGCACATAGACAAGACTGTCCCCTGTTATCTCGCACCTTGGGTTTTCGATGCTTTCTTGCGCGCAGAGCTGTGCATTACGATCCATAATCACAAGGTCAACATCATCCGGCTGGATACCACCTTCGTCACAAATCACCAGTCTTGCCGCGCTATCCTTGATCATGGTTTGCACCCGATCTGTGGGATAGTCGGGTTCAATCGGCAGATAGGCGGCGCCTGCTTTTAAAATACCCAGCAAGCAAACCGGTAAACGATCAGTACGTTTCATCATCAGCCCGACAATATCGCCCGATTTTACCCCAGCCTTTTGCAGATAGTGCGCCACCTGATTGGCTTGGGCGTTAAGCTGGGCATAGCTTAATGCCTGACCGGCGAAACATAAGGCCCGATTTTGCGGCTGTTTTTGCACCACCTGTTCAAAAATTTGATCAACGCGCAGGCTGCAATCCCAAGGAACGCCCGGATAGGTCACTTGCGTCCCAATCAAAGGGTAGTTATTAATCGGTTGATCCGGTTTTTCAACCACCTGTTTTAACAAGTGACAATAATTTTGTGTCATGTGATCAATGATTTCTGCCTCAAACAAATCACTGGCATATTCCACGAGGCCACGATAACCCGTTTCATCTTCGGTAATATAAAAAACCAAATCAAAACGCGCGGCATCAAATTCCACAGGTTCCAATGATATTTCCAGCCCTTGTGCATCACTCTGCAGTGCAAGAGGGGTGTTTTGCATCACAAACATCACCTGAAAAATCGGTGCGTGGCTCAGGCTGCGATCCACGGCTAAATTCGTCACCAACTTCTCAAACGGGACATCCTGATGGGCATAAGCCCCTAACGCACAGTCTTTTACCCGCGCAAGTAAATTTTCAAAGGTGGGATTGCCCGATAAATCCACCCGCAAAGCCAACGTATTGACAAAAAAACCGATCAGTTTTTCCAGTTCTGCGCGCGTGCGATTGGCAATCGGGGTGCCGACCACCAAATCGGTTTGCCCACTGAAACGGGTCAGAATCATATAAAAGACACTGAGAAGGACCATAAAATCCGTCCCCTCGCTCAAACGGGCCTGTTGTTTAACCCCTTGGCACACAGGGGATGCAATATCAAAATGGGCAATTTTTCCGCGATAACTTTGAACCGCAGGTCGCGCCTTTTGACAGGGCATATCCAGTACAGACGGCAATCTTTGCAACTGATCCTGCCAATAAGACAATTGCGCGTCCAGCATACCTGTTTCTTCAAAACACGTGCGTTGCCACAAGGCAAAATCGCCATATTGAATATCCAGCGCATCAAGGCCACTGTGCGCCCCGTCCGTTTTATAAGCCTGTATGACTTCCTGTGCCAGCAAGGCAGACGACCAACCATCAAAAATGATATGATGAATGGAAACTGCCAACAGATAATCGTCTTGACCTTCACGCACCAGTTTCCAGCGTAGCAACGCATCATTTTCAAGATCAAACGGTTCATGTAAAAAGGCATGCAGTTGGTCTTTATCCCAATCCTCCACCTGCAACGCAATAAACAGATCATCGTGTATTTTTTGAAATGCCTGTCCGTTTTCTTCCACAAAATTGGTGCGCAGATTTTCATGCCGCGCAATGACATGATTAAGCGCGCGTTCAAGGGCATCTACATCCAAATCCCCACGTAACCGATAAAGGCTGGGGATATTATAAGCCGCACTCGGCCCTTCCAACATTTGAATAAACCATAACCGTTCCTGCGCATAAGACAGCGGGATTGCACAATCGGGACTGCGTCGGGGGATGACCTCATCCTCACCCGTTCCGTTTAAATGAAACACGATTTCTTCAATGCGCGGCTGTTCAAAAAACGTACGGAGCGTCAAGTTTGGTCCAAACTGTTTTTGCAGCCGGGTAACAACTTGGGTCGCCAGTAAAGAATGGCCGCCCACTTCGAAAAAGCTGTCCTGAATACCAAAATCCGTATGCCCCAGAACAGTCGCCCAAATATCAAAAACAGTTTGCTGTAACGGGGTTTCTACAGGTTTGCGTGCCGCCCCTATTAACGCTGTCCCTTCCTTAGCCTGCAATTTACGGCGATCAATCTTGCCATGTGCTGTTAATGGGATTTCGTCCACGGCAAAGATATGAGACGGGATCATATAATCCGGCAATTTTTCTTTCAAAAAACGCCGCACATTCATTGCCGGAAACGTTACATTTTCGTCAGTCGCAACAATATAGGCGACGATCTCGTCCACACCGCAAGACTGACGACATAAAACCACACAATCGCGAATGGCGTCATGTTCGCCCAGCAAGCTTTGAATTTCGCCCAATTCCACGCGAAAACCACGGATTTGGATTTGATCATCCATGCGCCCGCAATATTCCAACGATCCATCCGCCAACCATCGTCCCAAATCCCCACTGCGATAGAGACGTTCCCCATTATTTAAAAACGGATCACGGATAAAACGTTCAAGGCTGAGTTCCTTGCGGTTCAAATATCCGCGCGCAACCCCGGCCCCGCCCACATGGATTTCACCTTTCACACCGATGGGTACCGGTTGCCCGACCGGATCAAGCAAATAAAACCGTAAATCAGGCAAGGGATCACCGATTAAACTTTGTGGTTTGTGGGCATCGCCTGCCCTTAGAGCACGAAAACTGGCATGAACCGTGGTTTCGGTAATGCCATACATATTTACCAAAACGGGTTGATCATCTGCGTGGCGTTCATACCACGGTTTTAATTTCCGAAAATCCAGCGCTTCGCCGCCAAAAATCACATAACGCAACGCCAAATCATCTGCCCCATCCGCCCCTTGATCCACATTGATCAATGCATAAAAGGCAGAAGGCGTCTGGTTTAAAACCGTTACTTTTTGCGTTCGTAATAGATCATAAAAGGCATCCGGGTTGCGCGTTGTCCAGTAAGGTACGACGACCAGACGCCCCCCGTTCAATAATGCCCCCCATATTTCCCATACGGAAAAATCAAACGCATGGGAATGAAACATCGTCCAGACATCTTGATGATCAAAATCAAACAAACCACGTGTGGTGCTGAACAGACGTACCACATTGCGTTGCGTGATTTCCACCCCTTTGGGTTTGCCAGTAGAACCCGACGTGTAAATCACATAGGCACGCTGGTCTAAGTCCTGCGCCACCACCGGATTGTCGTGGCACATATCCGCCTTTTGTTCATCAAGACATATAAAATGTAATGTCTGATTTGCCACAATATCGCGCAATTGCGCTTGCAACGCAGTGGTACTGACAACGATTTCAATCCCGGAATCATCCACCATATAACCCAGACGATCATTCTGATAAGCTGGTTCCAGCGGCAGATAACTGCCCCCCGCTTTCAAAATGCCTAAAACAGCCACCACGGTTTCGAGAGATCGTTCCAGATAAATCCCCACCAAAGTTTCCGGCACAACTCCCAAAGCGATCAATTCATGGGCCAGCCGGTTTGCCCGTTCGTTTAATTCGCGATAGCTCAAATTCTGATTTTCATAACTCAGGGCAATCGCGTTGGGGCGCAAACGGACTTGTGTTTCAAATTGATGTTGAAGAAGGGGTTCCGCTTCACTGCATCTTGTTTTTCCCGCACCCAAGGCAATCATATCCAGACGTTCGGCCTCTTGCATCATGTCCACGTCGCTCAGAGATTTTTCTGGATGGGCAAGTACATGATCCAACAAGGTCTGGAAATGCCCGATCATACGTTCGATGGTGGCACGATCAAAAATATCCTTTTTAAACAGGACCGCCCCAACAAGGCCGTCCTCTTCCCAAAACGAAAATTCAAGATCAAAACGCCCCATTCCGGTTTGATATTCCACAAGCGGTCTTACCTTCAGACCGTCTAGTTCCATATCCCCCATCGGGGCATTTTGAAAACTGTAGGAAACTTGAAACAACGGGTTAAGATCAAGATGGCGTTCGGGTTCCAAAACTTCCACCAGTTGTTCGAAGGCGACATCCTGATGGGCAAAACCGTCTAAAACAGTTTTTTGAACCTGCTTTAACAAGTCATAAAAATTCAGATCATTTTTGGATAAATCAACACGCATGACCAAGGTGTTGACAAAAAATCCGATGAGTTGTTCCATTTCACTCTGTTGACGATTGGCAATGGGGGAGCCCACAGCAATATCATCACTTTGGCTATATTTCCCCAGCAAAACCGCCAAAACCGCCAAACAAAACATATAAGGGGTCGTACCCGTTTCACGACACAATGCGTGTAATCGATCATACTTTGGCCCCGTCATGCGAAAAGACAGCCCCTCGGCCTGCCATCCGCGAACCTTGGTTCTTTCCCGGTCAAGGGGGAGGTCCAGAACGGGGGGTAGTCCCGCCAGTTGATCCACCCAATAGGACAACTGCTTGCCCATCACGTCGTCATTTAAATGTTCATGCTGCCAATCTGCAAAGTCACCGTACTGGATAGGAAGCTCAGGTAGCCTTGGCACACTGCCTTGGGCAAAGGCTTTATAGAATGCGGAGAGTTCCCGGATCAAAATTCCCATTGACCAACCGTCAGAAACGATATGATGCATGGTACATAACAAAATGTGATCATCTGTCCCCATCTTGATCAGACGAAACCGAACCAAGGGACCACAAGTCAAATCAAACGGCGTACGAAGATGTTCTTCAACCTGTTGTTCCATCCAGTGCGATAAATCATCCTTGCCTAAGGCCGGGGCAGACACATGATCTACAACAGGTTCAAACGATGCATGGACACGCTGGATATGTTGCCCGTCATCCCCATGAAAAGTCGTTCGCAAGATTTCATGGCGTTCAATAATCGCTGCAAGGCTTTTGTACAAAGCCGCAATATTCAACACCCCGTGCAACTGAATGTTTGCCGGAATGTTATAATAAGGGGCGTCCGGGTCAAGCTGTGTCAAAAACCATAATCGTTTTTGTGCAAAGGACATGGGAAATTGGACGGTTTCAAATGTTTCACCCATTGGACACACCTATGCAATCGCAAACAGTTGCCCGTTTGCGTTTTATTATTGAACAAAAAAAGGATACGACCCGAAGCTTCCTTTCCCTTTTCAAAGAAAAGAAACTTCGGTTTGCCGCATTCGGGAGATTTTACGCCGTGGCCGCCGCAGAAGTTGTTTCTTCTGCATCAGCGGAAGATGCTTCAGCCTCTTTGTCTTTTTTCATACCGCTGACCATACCTTTGCCTTTGGCATACAGGTCTTTGGAATAACCTTTAACTTTTGAAGCATCAAAGGAACAGAATGTCCCCCCAGATTCAAAATGTTTGACCAGAATATGCCCGATGACATAAGTCAGAGCACCCGCCGTAATCGGCAAGGCTGCGATACCAGCCACACTACCGGCACCGGGGATCAGTTTGACAACACTGGCCCCCAGACCTTTTGCCAACTCAACCGGGCCAACGCCACCGACGATACTGACAGCAGCAGCCGTCGCCAGATTTTTACTGAACGGCACATCATATAAATCAGCCAGTTCTTTCATCATTTTTAACTGAACGGCGCCAATCGTAAACATATCGGCAATCGGAAGCGGTACAACGCCAAACCCAAGCGCCCAGTAGATATTGCGGCGAACGATTTTGTCAGCCGCTGCATGCAAATCTATCTCGTGGTCATGCTGTTCAAGACTTTCTTCATGGTCCGCGCCATGCGCCATTTCAGCAGCTTGTGCTTCTGGTGCATCACTCGTCACAGTTTCAGTCGCACTTTCTGCTTTTACAGGCTCTTTCGTCGTTGCGGTTTTGCGCGCAGGGGTCTTCTTATCGGTATCAGTCACTTTGGTCACCTTTGGTAAATGTAAAAGACGATTACTCAGAAGCCTTGGTATGGATGTAGTTATCTTCCATAGAAAACAACATGATTATGCCGATGATGGGAGATAAAACGAGTGATCCAAAAAAGAATCCCCAAAACCCAAACCGTTTATGAATGCCGAGCACTCCAATCAACAGACTGGCAAGAATCCAAATTCCTAGCATTGAACCCAAGAGTTTTCTCCCCATGTCGCAAACCAATTTGAAATAGTCTGCTTTTTCAACAGATACATAATCAGGCCGCCTCAAGAAAACACCTTTAAAGTGTATCGCTTCCTCAACGCTTCCGCACGGACAATTCTATCCACACAACCATTAAAATATCAATAGTTGTTTTTATTAAAAAATTGCAATTAATATTTTTTATAATAATTTCAATAATTTATCCTTAAATTTCATCTCCACTTTTATTCTATTTCTAAAGATTATAAAAAAAGTCCTATACAATCTAAACAAGTAAACATAATGTTACGCACGAATAAATAGATATGTAGAAGGAGGGGGAATACACCAATACATATTAATTAGTGTATTTCTTGCTAAGATGAAGCCAGTCAAAAACAACATCGCCAATATCTACAAACTATCCCCCATGCAGGCAGGGATGTTTTTTCACTATCTGAAAGGTGACGACAAACAATCTTACCTTCAGCAAATATCTTGGCGTCTTCAGGGATGTTTTGATGTATCGGCTTTCAAAGAAGCATGGCAAAGACTGGTAAATCGCCATGACATTTTGCGCACGAATTTCGTCTTTCAAAATACGCCAACCCCTTTGCAGGTTGTCGCAGACAAGCGCCCCCTTGATTTCCAATTTATTGATTACTGCCACCTTGACAGCCAAGACAAAGGACAAGCCGTTCACACATTTAAGGAACAAGAAAAGCACATCCCTTTTCATCTTGAAGACGACATTCTGCTGCGTTTGCGTGTCTTACAATTAAGCAATGACAGCTTTGAGGTAATCCTCACACACCACCATATCATTATGGATGGTTGGTCATTGGGGAATCTGGTTAAAGAAGCGCTGGATATATATATTGCACACACGAAAAAGAGAACCCTGCCCTATGAAAAGCCAGTCGGTTTTTCAAAGTATATAAAGTGGCGCGACGCTCAAAACCAAATGGCTTGCATGCAATACTGGCAAACTTATCTGGCGGGTGTTGAGGCGCAATCGACCCCACCCCAACGTGCGACCCCTAAAACCGCAAGCGCCCCCGAGGCCGTTTATTTTGATATCGGGGAAGATCAACTGGATCACCTGAATAAACTGGCAAACGATAAAAACATCACCCTGAATACCCTCTTTCAAAGTCTTTGGGGGCTGTTACTGGCTCAGCAAACCCAATCTAACGATATTGTTTTCGGCTGCGTCGTATCGGGTCGTCCACATGAAATCGACGGCATTGAAAAAATGGCGGGCATTTTCATTAATACAATCCCGGTGCGTATTCAGTTCACCCCCGATATGCGTCTTTCCGACCTATTTGCGCAAGTTCAGCACAATGCATTGGCATCGGAGCCCCACCAACACATTGCCTTGGCTGATATTCAATCAACCACCCCCTTAAAGGATCGCCTGATCGGATCCTTATTCGTCATGGAAAACTATCCTCTGGACAGTGTGTTTGAACTCAACACCCTACTCCCCGGCACCGACTTTGCTGTCACCCAACTGGAAACATGGGAGAAAACGCATTTTGATCTGGGCGTGCGCCTTCTGCCCGATCAAGATCGTATGAAAGTTAAAATCGGCTACAATGCGGCCCTTTATGATGACGCAGACATGCATCGTCTCGCTAAACATTTTCAACGCGCCCTATCAGAATTCATAAGACAAGGGGCTGAGGTTCGAATATGCGATATTGATCTGTTATCGGATACAGAAAAAGCACAACTAAAAAGCTTCTCGCGAGGCACCCCCTTACATTACGAACAGGATGAAACCCTCATTGAGTTGTTTCAAAAACAGGTCAATGCCCACCCGACGAGAACCTGCCTGTCGTTTGAACACATCAGCCTGACCTATGCAGAGGTTGACCTGCAATCTGATCGAATTGCCGCCCATTTACGACAAAGCGTCAAGCTGTCGCCCGATGACCGCGTCGCCTTGATGTTGACACGCAGCCATTGGTGTGTCCTTGCGATTCTAGGCGTGCTCAAGGCCGGGGCCGCTTACGTTCCCATTGAACCGGACTTTCCAACAGAACGCATCGATTTCATTTTAAAAGACAGTCAGGCACAAGCTGTTCTTGTGGATCCACAGACACAATCAAAGGCCTGCGAACTGACAACGCTGCCTTGTCTCGAAATAACAACCCTTCCCGATTTGGCCTTCCAACAGATTGACAGCAAAGCAGACGATCTCGCCTATGTGATTTACACATCCGGCACCACCGGCACGCCCAAAGGCGTTATGATCGAACAAGGCAGCGTCGTTCATCTGGCCCATGCCATGAACCGCGATGTCTATCAACACCATCAACGGTCCCTCAATATGGTGCTTTTAACCACCTATGTGTTTGACGGGTCGGTGCAACAGATTTTCTCCGCCCTTCTTTACGGACATAGCCTGTTCATTATGGATGATGACAGCAAGCGTGATACACGTAAATTCCGTCAATTCTGCCAAACATACAAGATTGATATCGGGGGCTGCATTCCCAATTTTCTGGCCTTGCTGGACGAAGCGGGCGAATTGGATGCACTGACAAAACAACTCAGTCATATGATTTTCGGCGGGGAAGCTTTGCCCGTTTCCCTTGCCAATAAAGTGGTGCGAAACTGCGCGGTTTCAAACCTTTATGGTCCAACGGAATGCTGCGTTAACGCCTTGACGTTTACCACCTCTGCTCCCCTGACAACCGATACGGCCCATGTCCCCATCGGTAAACCGTTAGGGAATGCGGAAATCTTTATTTTAAGCCCACAAGGACATCCCGTTCCCCTTGGTGGTGTTGGGGAATTATGTATCGGCGGGCCGGGTGTCGCCCGTGGATATTTAAACAACGAGGCCCTGAATGATGAAAAGTTCATTCCACACCCAACCAACCCTGACAAATGTATCTACAAAACAGGGGATCTGGCCCGCTTTAGGTGCGATGGACATGTCGAGTTTCTGGGTCGCAATGACCAACAGGTCAAGATTATGGGCTACCGTATTGAGCCAAGCGAAATTGAAGACAGGCTCAATCGGTATGCGCACATCAAAGAAGCCTGTGTCATTGCGGCACAAGACCACACAGGGCATACCTATTTAAAGGCCTGCCTCGTTGCCCATGATCAGATTAACCTTGACGATTTACGTCAAGATTTATCGGCAAGCTTGCCTGTCCATATGGTGCCCAGCCGTTATGCTTTATTGCAAAGCATGCCCCGGTTGGTTTCCGGCAAAATTGACCGTAAAGCCTTGCTTGAGGTTGGCGAAGTCAACGAACAATCGCACAAAACCGAGGCAACCCCGCCAACGACAAAAACCGAGAAAATCCTTCTTGAGGCTTGGCAACACGTTTTCGGGCGCAGCGATATCGGCATTCACCATGACTATTTTGAACTGGGCGGCGATTCCATCCGCGCTATTCAGTTATTGTCTCAGCTTTATAAATCAGGATTAAGCCTTCAGATCAAAGACCTGTTTGATAACCCAAGCGTTGCCAAGCTTGCTCCCTTTATCACGCAGGACCATTTCGTTGAAGAAGACGATATCACGGGGGAAGCCCCGCTTGGCCCGGTTCAGCACCGTTTCTTTGACAAATTTTCAACCAATCCCAACTGGTTTAACCATGCCCTGTTACTTCACGCCCATGAACGACTGGATGTGTCTGCAATGGAACAGGCTGTCCAAGTCCTTATCCAGCAACATGATGCCTTTCGCCTGAAATTCCATCAAACCCCGGATGGCGCCTGGCATCAGGAATTTTGCGAGACAACAAACGGTTTTAAATTTCAGGCGATACAACTAGACCGGAAACGCGATGAAAATCGCCAAATTTTGCGCCAGGCCAATCAGGCCCATACCGGACTTGATTTAACAAACGGTCCCTTGGCCAAAGCCATTCTCCTGCAAGGCGCAAAACAGGACCATATGTTGCTGGTTATCCATCACCTGATTATTGACGGTGTGTCCTGGCGTATTTTGTTGGAAGATTTAACGCAGGCCTACCGCAACATAACCGCCAAACAAAACATTCACTTACCACGCAAAACCCATTCCCTGAAACATTGGGGAAATGCCCTTGCCCAATATGCGCAAAGTAACGATTTAAAAAAGGAAATTCCCTATTGGCACCAGATCCGGCAGGCCAATGTTTGCCCCTTCCCTGTTGAAATCCCCTCACCGCATAATCGCCTATGCGATTTGGAAAGTTGCACCGTAAGCTTACCCCCCAAAGACACGCAAACCTTGATGGGGGAGGTCAATAACGCCTTTCACACCAGCGCAGAAGAAATTCTGCTGGTTGCCTTGGCGCGTGCCTTAAAAAACTGGAAAGGGTTGGAAAAAACCATTGTCATGCTGGAAGGGCATGGTCGTTCCCCTGCCCTTAAAAACAGTGATGTCAGTCGAACGCTGGGTTGGTTTACTTCGCTTTATCCGGTTTTGCTGGATCTGTCACACATAACGAAAACCGACCAACAGATCAAAACCATCAAGGAAAACCTGCGACAAATCCCCAACAAAGGGTTTGGATATGGTGTGTTGAGTTACCTGTCCAAAGACGGTTTGGGCCTTGATCCTGCCTTTGATCAACGTTGCCACATCACGTTTAATTACCTCGGCCATTTTAAAAACGCACAGAACACGCCTTTGTTCGATATTTCAACGGACAATACAGGCACAGCCATTGCCCCCAGCGCCAAACGCACCAGCAATTTGGACATTGCGGCCATCGTCATGGAGGACAGGCTGGAAATTACCCTGTCCTACAGCCGTCATCGCTATTTGAAAAGCACAATGGAAGACTTGCTGCAAACCCTGCGTGAAGAAATTGACCAACTCATCGCTTTTTGCAGTGCGCGCGGCACATCCGAACTGACACCTGCTGATTTAACCCTGTCCAACCTCAGCCTTGATGAATTTGAAAGCCTGTTTTGAGCATGAAGAAAGAAGATCTCAAAGATATCTATCCCCTAACCCCATTACAGGAAGGTATGCTGTTTCACGCCTTATTCGGGGATGACCAAAGCACCTATGTTGAACAATTTTCCTATCTCATTACGGGTTCTTTTGCCCCTGATCTGTTTTTAAAAAGCTGGCAGGATCTGGTGGATCGTCACGATATTTTGCGCACTGCCTTTGAATATGAAAGAACCAAACAACCCTGCCAAATTGTTCTCAAGAAGGTTCGCGCGGACACCCGTTTTATTGATCTCAGCAACCTGAACAGACAAGAACAAGACGCAACTTTAGACCAACTGCGTCAAGAAAACCGTGAAAAACCCTTTACGCCTCATGCCGGACAACTCGCCCGTCTTTGCGTCGTAAAACTGAACACACAGCGTCACGAGATCATAAGGACCCATCATCATATCCTGCTGGACGGATGGAGCAGCGCAATTTTATTGCAGGAACTAATGGAAATTTACAGCGCCAACGTGCGTGGTGAATGCCCGGACCTGACACCACCGGTTTCTTCCAAACCCTATTTTAATTGGCTGCATCACCGTGACAAGCAATCTTCACTCGATTTCTGGGCGAAATATCTAAAAGGGGCCTCTGCAACACATCTGCCTTTTCAACGCAATAAAGACGGCTACTGCCCTGCAAAACATCTGTTGCAATTAAGTGAAAAAACCACGGATGCCCTGCAGACCCTTACACAAAAATTACGTGTCACACCGGCGATTTTATGTCGGGCCATTTGGGGATTAATGCTGGCCCGTTACAAGGGAAGGAACGACATTCTGTTTGCCAGTGTCGTCACCGTGCGCCCCCATGACGTGCCCAACGTTAAAGATATGGTGGGACTGTTTATCAACACCATTCCGGTACGGGTCCAGATAACAGAAGATATGCGTTTTTCTGACCTGCTTTCCCAATTGCAGGACGAGGCCCTTGACGCTGATCCACATCAGTATCTTGCCCTCAATGATATCCTGAGCGATGCGCAAAAACCGGATCATCTTTTTGCCTTTGAAAACTTTCATATCGATGAAGATTTTCAGGAAAACATGGAAAAGAATGCCTATGGCCTGACGGTTGAGCGTCTCATCCGTCACGAACATACCCATTATGATTTCACCCTCGCGTTCAATCCGGGCCCCCGTCTGAGTGCTGAATTTTCCTATAACACAAACCGATTTAGCCCTGCGCAAATGCAACGCATGGCAGGGCATTTTGAACAGGTTTTACATCAAATTCTAGCCACACCTGAAAGAACAATCCGCGACATTGATATTTTAGGACCGCAAGAACGTGAATTGATCTTAAAAGGTTTTAATCATCACCTCAAAACGGCCCCATCTCGCCTATCTGTTATTGAACGTTTTAAACAACAGGTGGAACGCGCGCCCAACGCCCCGGCGATTGTTGATGGGCCAACCCGTTTGACCTACCGTGAACTGGATCAACGCAGCGATGCGCTCGCCCATCATTTGCAAAAAAACTTCGCCGTAACGGGTAATCCGCATGTGGGCGTTCTTTTAGAACGTTCCGCTTCACTGGTTTGCAGCTTCTTAAGCATTCTCAAAGCAGGCGGTGTCTACGTCCCGTTGGACCCCGACACACCACAGGCGCGCATGGACTATATCCTGAAGGACAGCGAGGCCTTATGCGTTTTGTCCAACACCCAAAACCTTGAAAAGATCACAACCACAACACCTGTTTGCAATCTGGATCAAAAATGGGAGGGCGATATCACGCACTTTACGCCTGTGCAAACCAACGGCCTCGCCTATATGACCTACACGTCCGGTTCCACCGGGCAACCCAAAGGCGTCATGGTCGAAGAAGCCGGATTGCTTAATCTCGTCAACTGGCATGAACAGGCCTTTCAATTGCCAGCCGGCAGTCGGGCAACGCTTTATGCTTCCCCTGCCTTTGATGCCTCTCTTTGGGAAATGGTGCCCAATTTGCTCAACGGCCTTTGTCTATACCCGGTCCCCGACCCTGTGCGACTGGATGTAGAAAAATTAATTACCTTTTTACAGGAAAATGACATCAGCCATACCTTCCTGCCCCCTGCCATATGCGAAGACGTCAGCAAAACACATGATGGCAAACTATCTCCTAAAATCAAAATTCTGACAGGTGGGGATGTTTTAAAAGATATCGGTGCAGGCAATCTGGAAATCTATAACAATTACGGCCCCACAGAATGCAGTGTGGTTGCGACCTCAACACGCATTCGCCCGGACAGTCCCGTTACGATTGGACAACCCATTGATAATGTTCAGGTCTATCTGCTCGATCAAGACTTGCGCCCGGTACCCATCGGCATTGACGGTGAAATCTATCTGGGGGGCGTCGGTCTTGCCCGCGGATATTGGAAACAAGACAGCTTAACCCGTGAGAAATTCATTCCCCATCCATTTCAGGCTGGCGCACGCCTTTATAAAACCGGGGATCTTGCTTATTGGGATGAACAAGGCGATTTGCACTTTATCGGGCGTAATGATGATCAAGTTCAGGTGCGCGGCTACCGTGTGGAACTGGGCGAAATTGAAAACAAACTGGAAAACCATCCCGACATTGACCGGACAATCGTCATTCTTGATGATCACGACCTCCTTGTCGGTTTTTACCTATCCGCAGCCAAAACAAATGAAACCGATCTCAAATCCGCCCTTGCTCGTCTGGTTCCATCCTACATGGTGCCACAACGTCTTATTCAGTTGGACAAACTGCCGCTGAGTGAGCGCGGAAAAGTCGACCGCAATGCATTGGCACAACAAAGCCAGACGCACACAATCACGCAAGTTTACCGGGCCCCGGCGACCGAAACAGAAAGCACCCTTCAGGAAATTTGGCAAGACGTTCTGGAAAAACAACAGATCGGTATAGATGATAATTTCTTCGATATTGGCGGACATTCCCTAAGCGCAACACGCATTATGTCACGCATTCGCAATAAAATGGCGCTTGAGCTGCCCTTTCACAGCCTGTTCGACAACCCGACCATTGCCCGCCTTGCGCATGTGATTGATGACCTTCAACAACAAGAAACATCTGCCCCCATCCGCCCAACCATCACCCGATCAAAACGCCGTCAAGCGGCCCAATAGGACAAAACGGTTTGGATTTATGATGCATACAGATTGCTTAATCATCGGCTTCAACGATTTTGATTTTGAAAAAACGGTGGATATGATCCGTGGCAACGACCCGACATCGGGTGGTTATCGCGATATCAATCTTGCCTTCCTGAATATGCAAGGACACCCCCATCATGCAATGGATATCTTGAACCATGTGAATGGATGGGAACCCAGAACCTATCATAACAGTGATTTCGTCTGGCCTGTTGTCTTGTGTCTAAGCAGTTATCTGGCAAAGAACGGATTTACTTTTGATTACATCAACCTGTTCCAACACGAAAAAGACGCTTTACGCGATAAACTGGAAAAAGGCGGTATTCGCACCGTCGCGATCACCACAACGCTTTATGTCGTCCCCCAGCCGATTATTGAAATTGTCCAGTTTATCCGCACCCATAACACAGATGTAGAAATCGTCATTGGCGGACCGTTTATTTCCAGTCAGGCCGCCATGTTGGACGCGGATGGTTTAAGCGAGTTGTTTTCCTATTTAGGTGGTGATTATTACGTCATTTCTTCCGAAGGGGAAAAAGCCCTATGTGATCTGTTGGATGCGTTAAAAACCCAAAAAAATTTGGCTGACATTGAGAATATCGCCTACCGCCAGAAAGACACATTTGTTCACAGCACAATATCGGTTGAGCGTAATTCACTGGAAGAAAACCCGGTGGATTACAGCCTGTTTGCGAAAGAAAAATTCGGTCAATTCCTTTCCCTTCGCACCGCAAAATCCTGCCCGTTTTCCTGTGCATTTTGTGGTTTTCCTGATCGGGCGGGCAAATATACCTATCTTGATCTCGCCCATGTGGAACGTACGCTAGACAGCATCAAGAACTTAGGAACCGTCAACACCCTGACCTTTTTGGACGATACCTTCAACGTGCCTAAAAAACGATTTCGCGAAATCATGCAATTGATGATCGACAAGGGGTACGGATTTAAATGGAATTCCTTTTACCGATCCGATCATGGCGATGAAGCAACCATTGATCTGATGCAGCGCGCCGGATGCGAAGGGGTCTTTCTGGGCGTTGAGTCCGGCAGTGACGCCATTCTTGAAAAAATGAACAAGAAATCGCGGCGCAAAGATTACCTGAGCGCGATTAAAATGTTTCGCGAACGTGACATCTTGACCCATTGCAACCTCATCATCGGTTTCCCTGGCGAAACCCCGGACACGGTTGCTGAGAGCATGTCATTTTTAGAAGAAAGCAAAAGTGATTTTTACCGCGCCCAATTGTGGTTCTGCGACCCCATCACCCCTGTTTGGAAACAAAAAGAGGAACTGGGCATCGAAAACTTTGCGTTCAATTGGTCACACAATACCATGAATTGCCAACAGGCCACGGCCTTTGTCGAACAGATGTTTCTGGAAGTCCAAAATTCCATTTGGCTCCCCCAACAGGGGTTTGAAATGTGGAGCCTGTTCTACCTGCAACGAAACGGGTTTTCGCGTGAACAGATTAAAGGCTTCCTTCGCGCTTTTAACGACGGTATTCGCGAAAAACTCTTAATCCCGGATCAACAAGAACCATCCGAACAGATTTTAAAAAACCTGTCCTATTGGGGGCGGCGCGATGGCTTTGATCATTTAAGGGGCATAAACAACCATCCCCCGCTTTATGCTCCCCGCACACCGCCAACCAACACCGCATTACACAATAATGATCAATTTGAAGCCTTTGCTTTTTAGGAGTGGAAAGACACGATGAACACCATGATTTTCGATCGAAAGACCTTGGACGAAAAACAGTTCTGGATGGACTTGCTGGCTGAAGGTCCTATTTTCTGTGCCCCAAAGGCGGACAGTCCGGTCTTCGCACAAACGGATTCCACCCCGGCGCAGGTTACCTTCGCACTGGATCAAGGCCTAACCCAACGGATTAAAAAAATCGCACAAGGACCCTTTTTATGCGGCACCGTTTTACTTTCCGCCCTGATGGTCTGCCTGCATAAATATAATCATTTGCCAACCATCACCATTGGTACCCCGACCCGCAAACCAGCGACACCAACAAATGACAACATGCTGGCCATTCGCCACGAAATCGACGAGACAGACAGCTTTCGTGATTTCCTTTTGAAGTTACGCGAAAAACTTCTCAATTGTTATGCACATCAAAACTACCCCCAGCACAAATTGATCGAAGATTTAAGTCTTGAAACAGACCGTTTATTTGATGTGTCCTTTGCTTATGATGAAATTCATTCGTCTTTCACGCACCCAGATCAAAGCGCCTTGTCCTTGAAGGTCGAAGAAGGGGAAAATGCGACATTAATTGCTACTTTTTATTATGACGATACCCTTTATCGTCCTGAAACTGTGCAACTGTTAGCGCGATATTATCAACATATCCTGACACAAGCCTTGTCCGATCCGATGCAATCAATCGATACCCTTGCATTAGACACGCAAGAAAACATCTGGGCACAAACCGAGGTTTGGAACAATACCGCGCATGATTTCCCCGATGATATCAATGTCATGGAACTCTTGACCAACATGGCACAGACCTACCCGCAAAACCCTGCTTTGATCTATCGCAAGACCTCAATTTCTTATGAAGAAATGATGCAGCAGGTCAATACCATTGCCGCCCATCTACAAGAAAACGCCGTGGGACCGGAACAACTGGTCGGTGTCTGTCTTGAAAACCCTTTTCAGTCCATCCTTGCCTTTTTGGGCATTTTACGCAGCGGGGCCGCATTTCTGCCTCTTGATCCCAATTATCCCGATGATCGCCTGTCCTACATGATCAAAGACAGTACCTGCACCCTTGTCATCGGGGATGATGCCATTGGTAAACGCATGGCCAATCACGATCTGCCTATTTTATCTATGGATGCCTTATGCACCCCCACGACCAAAACCGCAGCCCCCAATACAAGCACAGCAAACAATCTTGCCTATGTCATCTACACATCAGGTTCAACCGGCAAACCCAAAGGGGCCTTGCTGGAACATCGCGGGCTCTGTAACTTCATCAATGCCCAAGGTCGCCTGTTTGACATGACACCTAACAGCCGGGTGTTGCAGTTTGCGTCGCTTAGTTTTGATGCATCCATTTCTGAAATTTTCGTTACCCTATGTCATGGCGCGGCCCTTCATGTGGCAACGCGCGCCGATATGTCACCAGTCGATCCATTATTAAACCTGTTACAAACACAGAAGATCACGCACCTGACCGTCCCACCTTCCTTGTTAGGGGTCTTGCCGCAAACAGACCTGCCCGATCTAACTTGTCTGATCGTTGCCGGGGAAAGCTGCCCGGATGACATTGCACAGAAATGGTCTGTGGGGCGCGCATTTCTGAATGGCTATGGCCCAACGGAAAGTACCGTTTGTGCCACTTTTTCCCGCTATGCAGGAACCGGAAAGCCCTTAATCGGAAAACCCATTGAAAACACAAAGATTCATATTCTGGACGACCACATGCACCCCGTTCCGGTTGGTGTGGCAGGCGAGCTTTATATCGAAAGTGCCGGACTGGCCCGTGAGTATTTAAACAGGGATGATCTGACTCAGGAAAAATTTCTGACGAATCCCTTCTCCCCTGTTTTTTCAAACCGGATTTATCGCACCGGAGATCTGGCGCGTTGGCAAACTCATGGCGAAGTTGAATTTCTCGGTCGCATGGATCATCAAATAAAACTGCGCGGATTTCGTATTGAACTGGATGAAATCGCCCATGTTCTATGCCGTCATCAACACGTCGAAAATGCCATCGTTATCGCCCATGACGATAACAAGGCAGGATTACAAATCCTCGCCTTTGTCCTTGCCACATCCATTGAAACGGATGATTTGCGTCGTTTTATTCTGAATAAGCTCCCGGAATATATGTGTCCGGCCCATATCAGCATTTTGGACGATTTCCCCAAACTGCCCAACGGTAAAATCAATCGCAAGGCCCTTGTGGACCTGCAACGTGCCACCAGCCATTTACCGGAACGTCATATGGCACGCGACAATATTGAACTGGCGCTGTTACAAATCTGGCAAGAGGTTCTCAACAATTCAGACCTCGGCATCCATGATGATTTTTTTGCCAGCGGCGGACATTCTCTGTTAGCCGTACGTTTATTGAGCCGCATTGAACGCGCGTTTAATCAAAAACTGGATTTGGATCTTATTTTCCAACACACAACTGTCGCCGATTTCGCGCAACGGCTGCGTCAAAATAAAGACCTAAAAGAAAAATGGTCTCCGCTGATCCCGGTACGCCCCGCCCCCAATTCCCCAAAAAATCCGATTTATTGTGTCCACCCGGCGGGTGGGCGCGTTCTCTGTTACCTGCCTTTTGCACGTGAATTGGCACAAGACATCCCCGTTCATGGATTTCAGGCCCGTGGTTTATCCCCCCATCAGTCCCCCTTTAAAAACCTGAAGGAATGTGCACAAACCTACGTCGATGCATTGAAACAGCATCAAGGCGAAGGCCCCTATCAATTACTGGGCTGGTCCGGCGGGGCGGTCATTGCCTATGAAATGGCCTGCATTCTGCAAAAGGAAGGCGCCGAAGTTTCCAGACTTTTCCTGATCGATGCCTACGCCCCACCTGCGTTACCTGAAGAGTTAAAAAACATGGATAACGCGGCCTTGGTCAAAGCCTTGCTTAGCGATGAATTACGCGACACCACGAGTGACCAATTACGTCAATTTTCAGAAAATAAATTAATTGATTATCTGCGCGACGCACTGATCAAAGCCGACATCATCCCCGCCGATTATACCTATGACGATGTCGCGCGGTTTTTTGAGGTTTATAAAACCAATTGCGCCCTTGCCCACGCAGTTTTGTCCCCATCCTTCAAGGGATCAATCCATCTGATCCGGGCAGAAGGCGAACAATCCATGCAGCAAAAATACTGCCCTGATGACCCTGCATTGGGCTGGCAAGGCTTTGCCACAGGCGACATCAAGGTGCACATCACACCGGGCAATCATAACACCATGATGGAACCACCTTTCGTTTCGACCCTTGTTTCCCATCTCAGCGACTATCTGGATTAAGCATAAACCATGGAAAACCGTTACAAAGAATTAATGGCAAACGCCATGAAAACCATCGGGGAACTGCGTCATGAGCTGGAACAGGCCAAACGCGACCAAAACGAACCGATCGCCATTGTCGCGATGGGGTGCCATTTCCCCGGTGGGGCGGACAATCCGCAAAAATTTTGGGATTTATTATGTAACGGACAAAACACAGCATGTGACATTCCCGCAGAACGTTGGGAAAATTCTGTCTTTTTCGATCCAGACCCGACACAAAAAGGCAAAACATATTGTAAAAGAGCCAGTTTTCTAGACGGTGACATCTTCGGGTTTGATGCCCCCTTTTTCGCCATCAGCCCCCGCGAAGCCCAACTGATGGACCCGCAACAACGTCTTTTACTGGAAACCGCCTGGCAGACTATAGAAAATGCAGGCTTAGCCGCTCGCAAAATCAAACAAAGCCGCACCGGCGTTTTTGTCGGTACGATGAGTTACGATTTCCTGCAAACCACAAACACCCCCGACGATGTTGATGTTCACAGTGCAACCGGCCTTGCCTTAAGTGCCGCTGCCGGGCGTATTTCGCATTTCTTTGATCTAAATGGCCCCAGTTTGACATTGGATACCGCCTGTTCATCCTCGCTGGTTGCTGTCCATTTGGCCTGCAATGCCATTCGACGCGGGGAATGTGATTTGGCCTTGGCTGGCGGCGTCAATGTTATGACATCCCCTTACATGGCAGTTGCTGAATGTGCTGCCAATATGTTGTCCCCGGACGGTACCTGTAAAACGTTTGATGCCGATGCGGATGGTTATGGTCGGGGCGAAGGTTGCGGGTTTATCCTGCTCAAACGTCTGAGTGATGCCCAACGCGATAACGATAAAATTATCGCCGTGGTGCAAGGTAGCGCCGTAAACCATGACGGGCAATCCAGCGCCCTGACCGTACCCAACAGCAGCGCACAAATCGCCGTGATGGAAGCCGCCCTGAACAATGCTACACTGGACCCCACAGATATTTCTTATGTGGAAGCCCACGGAACAGGCACGCCCCTTGGTGATCCGATTGAGATCGAAGGGTTAAATCGTGTTTATGCGCGCACGCGCAATCAGGACAACCCGTTAATCGTTGCCTCCGTCAAAGCTAATATCGGCCATCTGGAAGGGGCCGCTGGCATTGCTGGATTGATCAAAACCGCCCTGTCCCTGCATCACGGTATAATCCCTGCTCATGCCTCTTTCACCACCCCAAACCCGCATATTGATTGGGACAAGCTGGCCTTAAACGTACCGACACAATCACAAAACTGGCCCGCAAACGAAAACAAACGCATTGGTGCAATCAGTTCTTTCGGCTTTAGTGGCACAAACGCTCATATTATTTTGGGTGAAGTCCAAAAAACTGAACATATAGCGAAAAAAGCACCGTTTGACGCACCACATATGCTGGCGATATCTGCCAAAACAAAGGCGGCATTTGTACAACAAATTGAACATTACATCGATTTTTTGCAGAACCAACCTGAAACGGCCCTGGAAAACATTTGTTACAGCAGCAATATCGCGCGTGATCATTTTGAATATCGTTTTGCTTGCCCTGTTACGAGCTTAAAAGAAGCTATTGAAAAGCTAAAACCTGCAAAAGACATGCCTATTAAGGTCAAATTGAAAACAGAGACACCGCAAACACCGGATTTCACCGACCTGCCCCAAGCATATTTGGAGGGTGCCAATATTGATTGGGACAGCCTCTATCAAGAACGCGATTACACCTTGGTCACTTTACCTCCATATCCTTTTCAACGTAGCAGATACAAGCTGGAAACGAAAAAAAACACGCATATTTTAGGCCAGCGCGACGGTGACACACTTGTCTGGATAAACCCCAACTTGTTCCCCGCACATAACTGGTTATTAGATCATAAAATCGGGGGTCAAAGCGTCTTTCCCGGCGTTGCCTATCTTGAAATGGCATGCGCTGCCTTTCATCAACTTATGCCTGACGCACGCGCCTCGATCAAACAGATGGATTTAAAACGTCCCTTATTGCTGGACGAAAAGAAGGCTTACACCCTTAAAACTGAATTTAGCCCCCATGAACGTGGCTATCGTTTCATTATCACGGCGCAGGTTGATTCCAGCTCATGGACAGCATATGCCGAAGGCGTGATCGTTGCGACCACAGATCATATCAACATCACCTTTCCTGATTTAAAAGAAGGGCCGACTTGTTCCGGTTCGTCTTTTTATCAAACATGGCAAGCACGCGGAAACGATTGGCAAGGGGCTTTTCAAGGCATTGCAAATTACCAACGCCACGATCACACTTTGATTGCCAAAATCCAACATCCCAACCTGCAAACTGACGGTTATTTTGCCCACCCAGCCATACTGGATGCCTGTGGACATCTGCTGGCTGATTTTGCCGAACAGTTTGACCAACAAGGGCGTTTTGTTGCGCAATCGATTAAAGGCGTTGTTTTCCATCGCCCGTTTATCGGTAAACGGTTTTGGAGCCACGCAACCCTGACCACCCAAAATGATCGTCACCTCATTGGTTCCTTATATATCTTCAACGATGCTAAAGAGCTGCTTGTTTCTGTGGAAGACTGCACCTTCACCTTTGTTGACAACGAACAATCCCTGCACCGATTAGACGATGACCTCTATCACATCACATGGCGCGACTTTGACCTGTCAAAGGCTTCTCACAAACCGGATGCCCTGTGGCTTTTGCTGAATGACGAAGATGATCGTGCCGACCCTTATTTGGTTCACTTATTGGAAACCGGGGAACAAGCTGAAAAAATAACACGCGATCAGCTCCTCCCCCGTCTGGAGGGAGAGGACTCACCCGTTCATCTCCTTGATTTTTCACTGCTGCATGCAGATGCAGACCGTATCGCGCCTCTCAGTACACAAATCATTTCTACCCTGACTGACATTAAAGACCACGCGGTTGATTTGTGGCTGATGACCCAAAACGCATGGACAGAAGCCCCTCATCAAGCTGCTTTCTGGGGATTGGGGCGAACCTTGGCCGTCGAAGAAAGTCACCATTGGGGTGGATTGATTGATCTAGGGACACATCCGGTCCCTCAAACCCTATGTCATCTGATTGATACAGTCCATAAGGAAGATCAGTTCCGCCTGACAGAAAACAGAGTTCAGGTTCCCAGATTAACACCTGCGGACATATCCCCCACAGCCATCGATTTGGATGAAGATGCAAGTTATTTGATTACAGGTGGTTTTGGGGCCATTGGCCGCGAATGCGCCAAAATGCTGGCCCGTAAAGGGGCAAAAAACATCATCTTGATAGGCCGCAATGTGCCTTCCGACCTGGGGGAATTTGAAAAAAAAGATATAAATATCATCCCCGTTGCCCTTGATATTTCAAACTTGGAAGCCTTTGAACACTGGTATCATGATCAGGCCCCAAAACCGATCAAGGGGGTGATTCACGCCGCGGGCGTGGCCACACGTGCCCCGGCTTGTCAGTTGGATTTTAAAGCCTTCGCCCAACAATTCAGCCCGAAAATACGGGGTCTTCAAGCCTTGGATCAGGTATTGGATGACGACGAGCTTGATTTTTTTATCGCTCTCTCCTCGGCTTCTGCAGTGTTAAATTCACCTGAGCTGGGGGCATATGCAAGTGCCAATGCCACAATGGATGCTTTCATGGCACAACGTCGCAGACACGGTAAAAAAGGATTAAGCCTTGCATGGGGCCCGTGGAAAGAGGCGGGCATGGCCGCAGACCATTTTGATCCGGCGACACAATTGCTTCATCCTGTCCGTTCGCAGGATGCCATTGCTTTAATGGACCGTCTTTTAGGCAGTTCACAAGATTACCTCGCCATTCTCCCTTTCGGGCAACGCCGCGCGGCCCTTGGCACCATGCCTATCTGTCAGGAACTCATTGCCTCACAAGAAACGTCCAAACTTAATCTGGCAGACTTGGACGTTCAAAAAATTTCAGATTTCCTATGCGCCACCTTGGCCCCCATTTTCAAGCTGGAGGCCGCAAATTTCCCACAGGACGAACCGCTCAGCCTGCTGGGGATGGACTCCTTAATGGCGTTGGAAATCAAAAACGTGGTGGAGGAGCGCACAAACGCAACCCTGCAAATCGTCGATTTGATGGGCGGGATGAATATTACGGAACTTGCCCAACAACTTACAAACAACCAACATATAAACACCACGTCTGGACCTGCCAAACAGGAACAGGAAAAGGCCTTTCCCCTGACCCCCGGTCAGCAATCCTTATGGCTGATCCATGAAATGGATGGTGAAACACCTGCCTATAACGTGGCCTTCGCCTTAGACCTGCAAGGTGACATCGACTTTGAGAAAATGATGCAGGATTGGCAAACCATTGTTGCGCGCCATCCGTCTTTGAACACATGTCTATCTGTATCAGGTGACGAAATTCTTCAACATGTACAAGCCGATATTCCCTTTGAAATAGATGTGCAAAATGTTGACGATCTGCAAACGGCATTGGGAGAGGCTTACCGCCAACCGTTCGATCTGAAAACCGGTCCTCTCTTTCGGGCCCATCTGATCCGTACAATAGATCAGGGCACTGCTTTATTATTGGTCGCCCATCATATCGTCTGTGATGGCTGGTCCTTATGGGTGTTGCTGGATGAATTTGCGCAACTCAATAACGGCAATGTCCTGCCCGACTTGCCCATTTGTTATCAGGATTACGCGCAGGCGCAGACCGCATACCTGAACAGTGAGCGGGCCACGCAAGACTGGAAATTTTGGCAAGATACATTAAGTGGCCCCTTACCCGTTTTGACCCTGCCGACAGACCGACCACGACCATCTGTACAATCCTATAACGGGGCAACCCATACCTTCGTGCTGGATAAAGACACGACACACGCCCTCAAACATCTATCTCAACAATCCGGGGTGAGCGACTACGTTACCTTGTTATCGCTTTATTCCCTGTTATTACATCGTTATAGCCAACAGGACGATATCCTGATCGGTTGCCCGACAACCGGGCGCAACAAATCAGATTATGACGGGGTCGTCGGACATTTCGTCAATCCAGTCGTCATGCGTCAAAATCTGTCCCACGACCTGTCATGGGCGGATTTTCTCCAACAGACAAAGACCGTCGTGTTGTCGGCCCTAACCCATCAGGATTATCCTTTTGCCCGTTTGGTGGAAAAACTGCACCCCAGTCGGGAGGCCGGTGTCACCCCAATCTTCCAGACTGATTTCACCTTCCAACAACCGCAAAAGGCTAAAGATCTAGTTGCCAAATTAATCGAAGGCGGCGATCACCCCTTACATTGGGGGACGTTGGATGTTCTGCCGCATGAGATCAACCAACAGGAAGGGCAATTTGATATTTCCTTTGAAATTATCGAAAGCAACGGGCAATTCCATTGTTCCTTGAAATACAGCACCGACCTGTTCGACGCGACAACAATGGAACGCATGGGCAAACATTTTGAAAACCTCGCCCATTGCGCCCTGAACGATCTATCGGCCCCCTTATCCCACATGGATATGATGGATGAAACAGAACGTCATCAAGTTCTGGTCGGATTTAATCAAACTGATGCTGTCTATCCTAGCGACAGCACGGTTGCGCATCATTTCAAGCAGCAAGTCGCGCGCACACCGGAAAAAATCGCGGTGGTGTCTGGTACGCAACGTTGGACGTACCAACAACTGAATGAACAGGCAAATCGCATTGCCCATTGGTTGCGTCAATCCGGTATCCAACCCAACGATTTCGTCGCAATCCTTGATCACCGCAGCGCAGATTTTTTGGCGGCCATTCTCGGCATTATGAAGGCGGGGGCGGCTTATGTGCCGATTGACCCGGAATACCCGCAAGAGCGCATTTCCTACATGCTGGAAAATGCACAGGCCGCTACGGTTATCACCCGCCAAGAATTTGAAGGTATGCTAGCAGACGGTGTACAGGCCCTACGACTGGAAAGTACTGTTTTAGAAGGCCAAAGCGCAGACGATATTGATCTTGTCAACAGGCCAACCGATCGCGCCTATATGATCTATACATCCGGGTCAACCGGGCAACCCAAAGGCGCGATTGTGCGTCATAACGGGGCGCTTAATCATATCTTTGCTGAATTTGAGGCCATGTCCTTTCACGAAGACAGTGTCTTTTTACAAAGTGCGCCGTCCTCATCCGATATTTCCATCTGGCAATTCCTCGGCCCTGTGTTAATTGGCGGAACGTGTGTGGTCGCTGATTTCCACACCGTTTGTACGCCAAAAGCCCTTTATCAACTGATTTGTGATGAAAACGTCACGGTCATTGAACTGGTGCCCGTTGTGCTGGATGAACTCATCGCCTTGATTGAAGAAACAGATACAGCGTCAACAAACAAGTTGGAATGGGGAATGGTGACGGGGGAGGCAGCCTCGGTCGCGTTGGTTAATCGCTGGCTGAATGTGTTGCCCCATGTGCCTTTGATCAATGCCTATGGCCCAAGTGAGGCCGCAGACGATGTCTGCCAATATGTCTTACGTGAAAAACTACCAGAAACAATCCACAATGTGCCCATTGGAACCCCCATCGGCAATATGCGCATGTATGTGTTGGACGATGTCTTAAACCCGGTCCCCATTGGGTTATCCGGCGAAATTTGTGTGTCCGGTATCGGGGTTGGCGAAGGATATTGGCAAAATCCACAAAAAACCGAACAGGCCTTTGTCGCAAACCCACACAGCACAGACAAACATCATCAAGTCCTTTATCGCACCGGGGATACGGGGCGCTGGTTGGCGTGCGGTAATCTGGAATATCTGGGACGTTTTGATGATCAGGTCAAAATTCGCGGTTATCGCATTGAACTGGGCGAGATCGAAGCCCGTCTTATGGCCCACCCTGCTGTTCGCCAAGCCCTTGTCATCACGTTTGAGGATCCGCAAACCGGCAAAAACCTTGCTGCCTATTTGAGATGTGAAAACACACAACCCGATATCACCCATCTGCGCACTTTCCTTGGGGAAAGCCTGCCGCCCCACATGGTGCCCGCAGCCTTTGTTTTTGTGGACAACTTCCCGCAACTGCCCAACGGCAAGGTCGATAAAAAATCCTTAATCGCCCCACAAATCAAATCCTCACCCCCTGTCCGGCAAGCAGGGCAGACCGCCACGCAACAGAAACTCATCGCCTTATGGAAAGACCTGTTGGGGCATGACGCCATTGGCGTGCATGATAATTTCTTTGAACTTGGTGGGCATTCCCTGTTAATGGCGCGCCTGCATCGTCGTGTTCAAGACAGGTTTGCGCGCGATTTCCCGCTTGTGACCATGTTCCAATATCCCACCATTGCTTCACTTGCCCAATTCTTAAACCCGCAAGAGGTCTCAGAACAAACAACTCAACGCGTTGTAAAACAAGACAAAATGCATAATCAGGATATTGCCATTATCGCCATGACGTGTCGTTTCCCCGGCGCCCGCACGGTCGAGGAATATTGGAACAACCTGCACAACAAGGTGGAATCCGTTACATTTTTTGATACAGACACCCTTTTAAAACGCGGGGCCGATGGGGAACAAATTCATCATCCCGACTATGTACCCGGTTGTGCTGTTCTGGACGATCTCGATCAATTTGATGCCCCGTTTTTCGGGTTTAACGCACGCGAAGCCGAATTGATGGACCCGCAACAACGCCTGTTTTTGGAAGGGGCGTGGGAAACACTGGAACAAGCCGGATATGCGGGTGATCCGGTCAATCGCCCGGTCATTGGTTGCTTTGCCGGGCAAGGCGCAACGACTTATTTAAGCCATCACGTCGAACCCACATTGGACGAAGACGGCACCGCCCAACTCTACCAAGTCGAGATTAGCAACGATAAAGATTATATTGCCACGTCTGCGGGCTATAAGCTTAATCTGCAAGGGCCTTGTGTGTCGGTACAAACGGCGTGTTCAACATCCTTGGTTGCCGTTCATATGGCATGTCAAAGCCTGCAATCAGGGGAATGTGATATGGCATTGGCAGGCAGCATATCGGCCAATGTATTGCATCAGGCGGGCTATCTTTATCAGGATGGTATGATCCTGTCCCCCGATGGACATTGCCGCCCGTTTGATGAAACCGCCAAAGGCACCATCCCGGGAAGTGGCATGGGCATTGTCCTGTTAAAACCGCTGGATAAGGCCATAAATGATAATGATATCATCCATGCGGTTATCAAAGGGTCCGCCATTAACAATGATGGGGCCCTAAAGGCCGGATATACCGCCCCATCTGTGGACGGTCAGGTTGGCGTCATCAAAAAAGCCTATGACAATGCAGGTATTGATCCACAATCCATTGGTTATATCTGCGCCCACGGCACTGGCACCCCGATGGGGGACCCCATTGAAATCGCAGCCCTCAGCACTGCCTTTGGACCCGGAAAACCATCGACCTGTGCCATCGGGTCCGTCAAGGCCAATATCGGCCATACCGATACAGCCGCCGGTGTCGCCAGCTTGATTTGCGCAGTGATGGCCATGAAACATAAAACCATCCCTCCACAATTACATTTCAATACCCTGAACCCGGCAATGGACTTAACCCAATCGCCGTTCTTTATCCCGACCAAAGCGCAGAATTGGGACAACGACGGGCAACCGCGCCGTGCCGGGATCAGTTCATTGGGGATTGGCGGTACAAACGCCCATGTCATTGTGGAAGAAGCCCCGCATATTTCCGCCCCTCAACAGATAGACAAAACAACGCATCTTCTGACCCTGTCCGCGCAAACGAAACAGGCATTGGCAGCGCAACAAAAAGATTTGGAAAATTATCTCAACACCCACGCAGATATAAACATCACCGATGTCGCCTACACATTAAATGTGGGCCGTAAAGCCTTTGCCCATCGTTGCGTACTTGTCCATGACAGCCAAGAAATCGTCAAAACGATAACAGGCAAGGCGGAAAGCGAACAACGCCCCCTGACATTTATGTTTTCCGGTCAAGGGGCACAATTTGCAGATATGGGCAAAGACCTTTATCGCCAAGAACCTGTTTTTAAAGACACCTTTGATGAAACACTTGGCTATTTCAACACACATCTGGAGACAGACCTGCATGCCATATGGGGGGATAAGGAACGGATCAATCAGACTGTTTATACCCAGCCATTGCTGTTTGCCTTTGAATATGCCAGTGCCAAGTTGCTGGAAAGCTGGGGCATTCACCCTGATTATCTGATCGGGCACAGCATCGGGGAATATGGGGCGGCTTGCCTGTCCTGTGTATTCAGCCTGCAAGATGCCTGCCTTCTGGTCGCCACACGTGCCAAATTGATGCAATCCATGCCATCAGGTGCCATGTGCGCCCTGCATGTTCCGTCCGATCAGGCCCAAGGATATCTCACCAATGGTCTGGATTTAGCAGCAAGCAATAGCTCAAACCTCAGTGTTCTGTCCGGTCCGTTTGACGCCATTGATGATCTGGAACAAAAACTTGAAAAAGACGGAATTTCTTATCGTCGCCTTCATACTTCCCACGCGTTTCATTCCGCATCGATGGAAGCGTTGGAACATGATTTTCTAATGGCCTTTAACCAGATTAAACTAAACGCCCCGACACGCCCGTTTCTTTCCAATCTTAGCGGGACGTGGATAAGCGATGATCAAGCCTGTAATCCGGTTTACTGGTATCAACATTTACGACAATCCGTTCAATTCAGCGACGGTCTTGGCGTTTTGCTGGAAAACAACAAGGCGATCTTGTTGGAACTTGGCCCCGGCAATACCCTTGCGACCTTTGCCCAGCAACATAACGCCAAACAAGCCGATCATCTCATTCTGGCATGCCATCAAGGGGTTTATGGCAAACAGAATGGGCATGATTATCTCCTGCATAGCCTCGCACGGCTTTGGACCAATGGTGTCAACATCGACTGGACGGCATTCTGGCACAAAAAACAAGCTCGCCGTATCGCGTTGCCCACTTACCCGTTTGAACGCAAACGTTACTGGATTGCCCCCAACCAAACCAAATCCCATAAGAAACGCCCGCAAGGCAAGCTTCGTAATCTGGACGACTGGTTCAATGTCTCTACATGGCAGCGCGCGCCCATAAAAGGCCCTAATCTGGACGATACGTTTGGACCGTGGCTGATCTTTGTCGATGATCTGGGATTTGCTAACCAATTGGGCCTGCAAGGTATCACCGTTCGTAAAGGAGATGCCTTCAGTGGAAATATCGACACAGGTTTCACCCTGAATCCGGTTGAAGTCACAGATTATAATCAATTGTTCGACCAACTGGAACGCAACAACCTGACACCAAAAGGCATCCTGCATTTCTGGTCTTTTCAAGGCCCGGCTGCCCAATGGCAAGACAACCTTGAAACCGATCTGGATCACGGATTTATCAGCCTGTTACATATCGCCCAAAACATCGGGCGGCGTTACAATGCAGAAAGCACCGTTTTAAAAACCATCTTGAACCAGACCCAAGACATCAACGGTGAAGAAGCCTTAAACCCGACCACCTACAGCGCGAGTGCCCTGCTGAAAGTTATCGCACAGGAATTTCCCGGTATTCTGTGCCAATGCGTCGACTTCGCCACCACCCAAAACATCACGCCACGCATGGTTGATCAATTAAGGGCGGAAGTTTTAACCTGCACATCCGACCCGCTTGTTTCCTATCGCGGGCGTTATCGTTGGGTGCAAACATTTGAGCCCGCCCCACCAACAGGGAACAAGCCCTTAAAAGAAGGCGCCACCCTTCTAATTACCGGGGGCTTGGGGCATCTTGGGTTTATCTTCGCCAAACATTTGGCGCTCAATTTCAAAGCCAAGCTCGCCCTTGTCACCCGCAAGATGACACAGGATAAGTTGGAAAAAGTCACTGAACTGAAAAAGTTGGGGGCAGAAGTTCTGGCCATCCCCGCCAATGTTGCCAACCTTGATGAGATGCAAACGGCAATTGCCCAGACGGTGGAACATTTTGCCACCCTGGACGGTGTGATCCATACCGCCGGTATCACCGATCAGGATTATCCGTTGGAGGAACTCACACCGGATATCTATCATCAACATTTAGAACCCAAAATCCGTGGGACCCTTGTTTTGGAACAAGTCCTCAAAGACCGAGAACTGGATTTTGTCTGTTTATTTTCGTCCCTGTCTTCCGTCCTTGGCGGAATACGATTTGGTCCTTATGCAGCGGTCAATGCTTTTATGGACAGCTTTTGCCAGCTTAAAAACCGCGACAATCAAACACCGTGGTTGAGCATTTGCTGGGATGGCTGGAAAGGGGATGACGACCCGGTCCTAAACCTGAAAGCACGCGATGAAAACACGATTTTGGAAACAGAAGGCCTTGCTGCCTTTGATCACCTGATGCAATCCACCGCTTGGCCCGATCAATCCATTATTTCTGTGACCGATCTGCCCACCCGCATTGAAAAATGGATCACCCCGTCCTGGTCGATAAACAAGGATAAAAACGAAACACCCGACACCCTTTATGAACGTCCCGATCTGGAAACGGATTACATCGGGGCGGCGACGCAAATCGAACAAACGATTGTGGTGATTTGGCAAAATTTACTGGGCCTGCGTGATATCGGAATTGACGACAATTTCTTTGAACTGGGCGGGCATTCCCTGCTGGGCACGCAAATGATTACCCGCCTGCGCCAGACCTTTGGTGGGGAAATGAACATTACCACCCTGTTTGAAAACCCCACCATACGGGAACTCGCCGCCCGGCAAGAAGCCATGCAAGAGGAAAGAGAGGAATTTTTACTGTGACAAACCTGATAAACTGGTTGAAAGAGCTGGAAAATCAAGACATCCGCCTTTCCTGCGAAAATGACAAACTGCGCATCAACGCCCCCAAAGGCGTAATGACACAGGAACTCAGTGCCCAGCTTTCCCAGCGCAAAGAAGAATTGCTTGCGCATTTTCTGAACCATCAAACGATCACCACAACACCACGGGATCAAGACTTGCCCCTGTCCTTTGCCCAACAACGTCTGTGGTTTGTCGATCAACTGGAAAAGGATAGTCCCGCCTATAACATGCCCGCAGCCCTGCGTCTAAAAGGGAGGCTTAACATAAATGCATTGGAACGCAGCTTAAACGAAATCGTGCGTCGCCATGAAATTTTACGCACCAGCTTTCCCTTGAAAGACGGCACCCCCGTTCAAAAAATTCATGCTGATCTATCCCTTGTTCTGGAAAAATCCGATCTAAGCGCAATGGATACAGACACGCGCGAACTTCATATCCAGAACACCATTGAAACCGAATGTCTCAACCCCTTTGACCTGCAAACCGCACCGTTAATTCGCGGACAACTCTTAAAGGTCAGTGACGAAGAACATATCTTGTTACTGAGCATGCATCACATCGTTTCAGACGGTTGGTCTATCGGGATCATCGGGCGGGAACTTTCCGTCCTTTATAAGGCGTTTTCCAATAATAAATCCGCCGACTTGCCGGAACTGGATATCCAATATGGCGATTTTTCACAATGGCAGAAAAGCTGGATGGAAGGGACAGATTACCGCCAACAACTTGACTATTGGACAACACATCTGAAAGATGCCCCGCACATTCTGGACCTGCCCACCGATTACGCACGTCCCGCCTTGCAAACCTATCACGGTAAAACCCATACGACCTATCTGTCGGGCAATGTGCAAAAAACGCTGCATCAAATCGCCCGCGAGGCTGGCGGCACCCTGTTTATGCCCTTGCTGGCGGCCTTTGCCTTGCATATCAGAAGCTACAGCGCACAAAACGATTTAATTATTGGCAGTCCGATTGCAAACCGCAACCGCCCCGAAGTCGAAGACCTGATCGGTTTTTTTGCCAATACCCTGCCCTTGCGCCTTCAAATCAACACGACGGAAACATTTACCGATTTGTTAAAACAGGTTCAACGCGAAACCCTGAAGGCTTATGAAAATCAGGACGTTCCATTTGAAAAAATTGTTGAAAATCTGAATATTGAACGCGACCTCAGCCGCAGTCCCTTGGCCCAAGTCGTCTTTGTTTTACAAAACGCGCCTTTGCATGCCTCCGGCAGTACAACTGCCGCACTGGACGGACTGACACTGGAACCCATCGCGTTTGAAACCGGAACGGTGCGTTTGGATTTGGAAGTCCACGTCTGGGAAGAAAGAAGCGGTCTGAAAGTCGAATATATCTATAATACCGACCTGTTCGCCCCGGAAACCATTGCCCGAATGGCTGCAAATTTTGAAGCCGTCTTATTGTCAGTTTGCGCCAAACACGATGCGCCCTTGTGTCACATCCATACCCTGTCGGATACAGAATTTAAACAACTGGTGACAGACGCAAACGCAACAAGTCAACCTTATCCAGACGATCTCTGCCTGCATGATGTCATTGCCCAACATGCCCAAAACACACCCGACACAACAGCCCTAACTTATGATGGACACTCTTTATCTTACAAGGAACTAAACGAACGCGCCAATCAACTGGCCCATTGGTTGATCGCCAAAGGTGTCTGCAAAGGGGATCGTGTCGGCGTTTGCCTAGATCGCGGCCTTGATTTAATCGTCTCGCTTCTGGCAATTTTAAAGACCGGGGCGGCATATGTGCCGATTGACCCGATTTATCCGCGCGAACGCCTGAAGTTTTTGATGGAAGATTCAGACGCCACCCTGTTGCTGTGTGAAAGTAAAGTTGCCCAAGATATCAAACTGGAGGAAATCACCCTCAACGTCCCCTGTTATTTGCTTGACCATGAACACAACTTAATCAAGCAGGAAAGCTTAAAAAATATATCAATAAGTGTTTCATCTCGTGATCTTGCCTATGTCATCTACACATCCGGGTCCACGGGAAAACCAAAGGGCGTGCAAATTCAGCATCACAGTGTCATCAATCTATTACACGGTGTACATCCCCGATTAAAGGCCTCAACCAAAGATGTCTGGACCGTCTTTCATTCCTACGCCTTTGACTTGTCTGTGTGGGAGATTTGGAGCCCGCTTTACAGCGGTGGTAAGCTGGTCGTCGTTTCCAATACCCTGACACAGGACGCCCAAAATTTTCACCAATTACTCCTCGATGAAAAGGTCACGGTTCTAAACCAGACCCCGTCTTTCATGCGTCAATTGTTAAGCCTGCCTGATTTTAAAGAAGGGGCGGCCCAAACCTTGCGCGTCATCATCTGCGGCGGCGAAGCTCTGCCACAGGAACTAGGCGAACAATTACTGGAACTGAATATTGATCTCTGGAATTTCTATGGTCCGACCGAGGCCACAGTCTGGTCCCTGATTAAACAGGTTCAGTCCGCCTCCAGTCCCAGTGGTAATGTCACCATCGGTCAACCGATAGCCAACACGACGGCCTTGATACTGGACAGTGATTTAACCCCGGTGCCAATTGGTGCAGTGGGGGAATTGCATCTGGGCGGGCAAGGTTTGGCTGTTGGCTATTTCAAACGACCCGACCTCAGCCATGAGCGTTTTATCACCAGTGCTTTTGGTAGATTATATAAAACCGGGGATCTGGTGCGCCGCCTGCCCAATGGCGATTTTGATTATGTCGCACGTATGGACACGCAAGTTAAAATGCGGGGTTATCGCATTGAATTGGGCGAAATTGAACAAACCTTGTCACTCATTGACGGGATTACACACAACGTCGTTGTCGTGCGTGAAGACCAACCGGGTGATCAACGCCTCTGTGCCTATCTGGTTGGAAACCTGCCCCCCATAAACGATATTCGTGGATTTTTAAAAGCGCGCCTACCCGCCTATATGGTGCCCTTGATCTTTATCGCGTTGGACCGACTGCCCCTGACGCCCAATGGCAAAATCGATCGAAAAAACCTGCCCCAACCGGACGATACCCGACAACTTGTTCAAACAACCCCTTCCACACAAACCCTAAACGCCAGTGAACAAGCTGTTCATCACATCTGGTGTGCGGAACTCGGGCTAACTCAGGTCGGTTTGGATGACAATTTCTTTGATGTGGGCGGTTATTCCTTCTTGCTGGTCAAGGTCTGTAACCGTCTGCGTGACACATTCCAACGCGACATCAATGTGGTCGATCTTTTTCAATATCCCACCATCCGTGCCATCGCTGAATTTATCGACACAGATCAAACCGACAATCAAATCAACACCGATCAACTGGAACAACGCGCAGCCAAACGTCGTCAAGGACGGCTTCGCCGGGGTCGCCCCCTGCAAACAGAACAAAAGGTATCAAACACATGAACAACATGGACACACAGTTTGCAAACGACACAAACGATATTGCCGTTATCGGCCTGTCGTGCCGTTTTCCCGGCGCACAGAATTATCATGAATACTGGCAAAATCTGATTTCAGGCACCGAAACCGTACGCCAGTTCAGTGACGAGGAACTCTTGGCTGCTGGCGTTGATCCAGACCTTTTAAGCCATCCCGACTATGTGAAAGCGCAAGGGGTACTGGATGATATCAAAGGATTTGATGCGGAATTTTTCGGGATTTCCCCAACCGAGGCAGAGATTATTGATCCGCAACACCGTCTATTCCTAGAACAATCCTGGGCGGCACTGGAAGATGCCGGATACGACCCCGATCAATTTGACGGGCGCATTGGGGTTTATGGGGGATCGGGCCTGAACAGTTACCTGCTGCGCGCCATGATGGAAAACCCGCAAGCCGTCATGGACAAAGGACCCTATCTGGTTCTGGCTTCCAGCGACAAAGATTATATGTGTACGCGGGTGTCCTATAAAATGAATTTGAAGGGCACAAGTTTAAGTGTGTCAACGGCTTGTTCAACCTCCCTCGTCGCGGTGGATTTGGCGTGTCAAAGCCTGCTGTCTTATCAAAACGATATGGTGCTTGCTGGTGGTGTCACCCTGCAAGTCCCCCATATCAGCGGATATCTGTATGAAGAAGGCGGCACACAATCCAAGGACGGACATTGCCGCGCCTTTGATGCCAATTCCAGCGGTTTGGTCGGTGGCAGTGGGGTTGGCTTGATCGTCTTAAAACGACTGGGTGATGCCATGCGCGACCAAGACCGCATTCTCGCCATTATCAAAGGCAGCGCAACCAATAACGATGGTGCGCTAAAGGCCGGATATACTTCCCCCAGCGTAGAAGGTCAGGCAGAAGTCATCGCCGAAGCACAGGCCAATGCAGACGTTCACCCTGAAACCATCCAGTATATCGAAGCTCACGGCACCGGAACCCGACTGGGCGACCCGATCGAGATCAAGGCGTTAAGTAAAGCCTTTCGCGCCAAGACCGACAAAACAGGTTTTTGCAAAATTGGATCGGTTAAAAGCAATATGGGCCATCTGGACAGTGCGGCCGGAATTGCGGGTTTGATTAAAACGGTTTTATCCCTCCACCACCGTCAAATTCCGCCAAGCCTGCATTTTGAACGCCCAAACCCGGAAATAGATTTTGAAAGCAGCCCCTTCCACGTCAACACCACCCTATGTGACTGGCCCACCCCGGACAACACGCCACGACGCGCCGGGGTCAGTTCCTTTGGGATTGGCGGCACAAATGCCCATGTCATTGTGGAAGAAGCCCCACCCCTGCCACGCGAAAAAGCATCAACTGACCACCCGGTCATTCTGCCCCTATCGGCAAAAAACGAAAACGCCTTGCACCAAGCCTGCGACAATCTCGCCAGCTATTTAAAAAATAATCCCGATACAAATCTCAACGATGTGGCCTTTACCCTGCAACAGGGGCGCAAAATATTTGATTATCGCAAAGGCGTTGTCTGCCACGACATCCCCAGTGCCATTGATGCCTTGCAAAAAGTCTTGAACCATCCTGCACAAGCTGCCCGCCCTGTTCAAACCGTTTTCATGTTTCCCGGACAAGGTGCGCAATATCTGGAAATGGGAAAAGGTCTTTATGCCGATTTCCCTGTTTTCCGTCAGAGCATAACTAAATGCGCTGATATTTTGTTGCCAAAAATATTATGGGACATTCGCGACTATATAAACGGAAGTGCAAAAGGCGATATCAAACGCACCGATATTGCCCAACCGTTGCTGTTTTCTATCGAATATGCCTTGGCACAATTGCTGAAAAGCTTCGGCATCACGCCGGATAAGATGATCGGGCATAGTCTGGGCGAATATGTCTGCGCCGCCTTGTCCGGTGTTTTCTCTTTAAAAGATGCGCTTGAACTGGTCGCCATTCGTGGGGAATTGATGCAAAAGATGGCAAAAGGCGACATGCTCGGCGTTGCCGTTCCCTTCGAAAAAATCGTTGATGATCTGGGCGATAATCTCAGCCTTGCCGCCCATAATGCACCGGATCGTTGCGTCATTTCAGGACCAAGTCAAAACATCACAGAATTGGCCAACAAACTGAGCGCAAAAGGCATTGAACACACCCACCTGCACACCAGTCACGCCTTTCACAGTGCTGCGATGGACCCGGTGCTGGATGAATTTGCCAAGGCGATTTCACGTCTTGAACGTCACGCCCCCACCCTGCCTTTTATCGCCAATTTAACCGGAAAATTTATAACGGATGAACAGGCACAATCGGTTGACTACTGGGTTGATCATTTGCGCTACACCGTACAGTTTGCCAATGGATTACAGACATTGCAGGAACAGGGCCAACACCTGTTTATCGAAGTTGGACCGGGAACCGCACTTGCAAGTTTTGCCAAGCTTACCTTACAAGTCCCCCCCCTTTCCACGATGCGCCATATCCGTGATGACAAACCTGACAGTCATGCTTTTTTAAACGCAATCACGGCATGTTGGGAAAAGGGTTGCCCGGCTGATTGGTCTGAAATCATTGCCCCAAATGCGCAACGTATTGGCCTGCCCCCTTATCCGTTTCAGCATAAACCCTACTGGATTTCTGCGACGGATCAAAACCCCACAAGCACCCATAGCGCCCATGTTCAAGATTGGTTTTATATCCCGTCATGGAAACGTGAAGCCCCGCTTTGCACAACATCTGCAACTGACGGATTAACGCTTGTTTTCATGGATCAAACAGGGATCGGAACGCAAATTGCCCAACAGGTTGAAAATACCATTTGTGTTTATGCAGGCCTTGAATATCGCAAGCTGACAGCCCGTTCTTATGAAATCCGCCCAGCGGAAAAGGACGACTATCTCGCCTTATTGAATGATCTGGAAAAATTGCCGGACACAATCATTCATGGCTGGTCACTTGATATAAGGGACAATCAATCCCTTGAACACACACTGGATCACGGTTTTTACAGCCTGATTAGCCTCGTTCAAGCCCTTGGCTTGCGCGAAGATCCCCTAAGTCTGTATATCCTGTGCAAAAACCTGAACGATGTGAACGGGCAAGAACCGATTTGTGCCGAACAGGCCCTTATTTTAGGACCGCTGCGGGTCATTCCGGTGGAACATCCCCATATTCAATGTAAAGCCATTGATCTGTGTGACGAAACGCCCATCGCCCAAATCATAGCGGAAATTCATCAGCCCCGTACCCACTATGCCAACGGTCAATTAATTGCCCTGCGCGGATCACACCGTTGGTCACCTTGTTTTGAACAAATCCTGATCGACGATAACAACACCACCCATTTACGTGACGGCGGCACCTATATGATTGCCGGTGGATTAAACGGGATCGGGCTGGAACTCGCGCGTCATCTCGCCCAGACCCATCATGCCAATCTCGCCCTGTGCGGTACCGCAAGTATCCCGGATCGGACGGATTGGGATGCTTACCTGAGCAACCAACAAACAACGTCTGAAAATTTGCTTAACCTTGGTGGGCTTGATCCTATTGAAATCGAACATCGGATTGATCAGTCCCTTGGCATTCACGGCATTGAAACTTATGACGGTTTTGTTGAAAAAGTTGATCGGTTATGCTCCCTCTATATTTGCCGTTTCTTTGGCCAAAGCGGCCTTGATATGACAAAAGGACAAAGTTACTGCCACACAGATTTGATCCATCATTTTGCCATTCAGGATAAATTCGTCAAACTGTTCAACTATATCCTGAAAGTACTGATTCAGGACGATATCATTGCCCGACATGATGATCAGATCACCTTCTTGAAAAACCCGATAGATGCGGATGATCCACGACCTTTACATAACGAACTGATCACACAATTCCCCGATTTCAAACCGATCTTTGATGTGTTTGAACATTGCATGAAAGATTACGCCAAGGCCCTGAGTGGCGAGATCGAAGCCGTCGGCGTCCTGTTCCCCGGCGGTGGGGAAAGCATTTGGGACAAAGCAACCAAGGCCATTCCCGAACATACCCGCCACCGTGTCTATACCGAAATGGCGCGCGATCTTGTTCTGGACAAAATTGCCAAAAATCCAAACAAGACCCTTCGTATTCTGGAACTCGGGGCTGGAGCAGGCGTCTTTAGCGATGTGGTTTTACCTGCCCTGACAGGTAAAAATGTCGAATATACCTTCACCGATATCGGTAAATCCTTTGTTTTGAAGGCAGAACGCAACGCACGTGAAAACGGGCTGGATTTTATGAAATTCGGGTTGCTGGATATTTCCCAAGACCCGATTGCCCAAGGGTTTGAGGCCAACAGCTACGACATTATTTTAGAACTTGATTGCGTCCATGCCACCCATCAAATGCGCGAAACAATGGCACAGGTCAAAAAGATACTGGCCCCTGACGGCATGGTTTTATTTGTTGAATCAGTTGTCACGCAACGCTGGATGAACCTGCCGCTGGGACTATTGGAAGGCTGGTGGTATTTTCAGGACGAAGACTTACGCCAGGACTCCCCGCTTCTGACATTGGAAAAGTGGGAAAGCCTGTTTCGCGATTGCGGTTTTAAAGTCGCAACCTACCCACAATCGGGGCAACGACGCGACCACGCTGATTGCGGCCTGATTGTCGGGGAAAAGGTCACATCTAGTGCCCACACGGATCCCATTGCCCAAAAAATCCACAACATTCAGGAACTGGAAAGTTTCGGGGCTCATGTCTTGCCCCTCTGTGCTGATATTTCTGACAAAGCAGCCATGAAATCCGCAATTTCCAAAACCGAAGAAACCTTCGGTCCCTTGCATGGGTTTATCCAGACCGCCGCCTTTGAAAATCGCGGTCCGATCCTGTCCAAAACCAAATCCCCCCACGCAAACGAATTTTTGCCCAAGGTACAAGGCAGCCGCAATGTCATGGACCTTTTAGGGGACAAGGCGCTGGATTTTATCCTGCTGTCTTCCTCCCACAGTGCTTATGACGTAGGGGCCGGGGATGTGGAATATTGCAGTTCCAACGCCTTTGTCGATCATTTCGCTGCCCAACAGGCCCGCGAAGTAAAGACATCTGTGATTGCCGTCAATTGGGATCGTTGGCGCGGTGTCGGCATGGCACAAGCATATGAAACCATGATGAAAAAACGCCTCGGCCATATCCCCGTTGGCGGCATGAGTACCGCACAAGGTTGCGAGACCTTCAAACGTATTTTATCGCTGCACACCCTACCGTCACAAGTCGTAATTTCGACCTCTGATTTTAACGAACGCACCGCTCATAAAGATATTTTACACCAGAACACACAAGAACAAAGTTCTGTAGAAATAACAGACGGCGTACACAGCCGGTCATCCTTGCTTGGGGACTACATCGCCCCGCAAACAGATAGCCAAAAACAAATGATCGCCGTCTGGCAAGAGGTTCTCGCCATTCCCCAAATCGGAATTGAAGATAATTTCTACGACCTTGGCGGCGACTCCCTCATCGCCATTAAGGTTCTATCGCGTCTGCGTGATGTATTTCAGGTCGAATTAAGCGTCAACGACCTGTTTGAACGCCCCACGGTCAAACAATTATGTGAACGTCTGGAGGTCATAAACTGGGCACAAGACGAAGATACCTCCGACTGTGACGATATGGAAGAGGGGGTTCTCTGATATGTCGATGGAAACCCTGCTTCTTAAACTCAAAAAATCGGCCATTCGCCTGCGGGTTGATGGACCAGATGACCAATTGAAATTCGAAGCCCCAAAAGGGGCCATCACCCCTGCTTTGCGCGATGAAATCAAAGCGAACAAGACCGAACTCATTGCCTTTTTAAAGAAAAATCAACAAAGCAGAAACAAAACCGATCTAGCACTGACACCAATGGATCGCAGCAAAGGCCTACCGCTGTCTTTTGCCCAGCAACGACTTTGGTTTCTGTATAATTTAGAAGGAAAAAGCGCGGCCTATAACATCCCCGCCTGCCGCCGCCTGAGCGGACATCTGGATCTTGACTGTCTGGAACGTGCCCTGAACAGCTTGGCAACGCGCCATGAAATTCTGCGCACCAATTTCACCACGGTCAAAGAACGCGGGGAACAGGTCATTTCTCAAAACCGTGTATTCACCATAGACAGACATGACATTCGTCATCTGGATAAGATCGCACAACAAAGCTTCCTTGATCATCATATCCAGACAGAAACCGGATATGCCTTTGATTTAGAAAAGGATCCATTGCTGCGTCTCAGCCTCGTTCAAACAGACGACAATGCCTATCTGCTTTGCCTTGTCTTACATCATATCATCGGGGATGGCTGGTCACTGGAAATCCTTATTCGCGAACTCAGTCAGCTTTACGATGCTTATTTGAACAATTGCGCCCCCGATTTACCCGCACTGGATATCCAATACGCTGACTTTGCCTTGTGGCAACGTCTTTGGGCGGAACAAGGCGGACTGGACCGCCAACTTGATTATTGGAAACAGGCCCTTGCCAACATACCGCCATTGCTGGAACTGCCCTATGACCGGGCACGCCCCAAACAACAAAGCTATCGCGGTGGGCTCATTAATACCTATATGAAAACCGACTTAAAAGATCGTTTAGACAGTTTTTGTAAGCAGGAAAACGCCAGTCTTTACATGGGATTATGCGCAACGCTGAACAGCTTAATCCATAAATATATGGGCCATGACGATCTTGTAATCGGCACCCACACCGCCGGGCGTACCCGACGCGAACAAGAAGCTTTGATCGGCTTTTTCATTAATACGTTGCCATTACGCACCGACCTGTCGGGTAATCCGGGTTTTCGTGAAATTTTAAAACGCACAGCCCAAAGCGCACGCGGAGCTTTCAGCCACCAAGATGTCCCGTTTGAAAAACTGGTCGATCTGGTTCAGCCCGAACGCGATATGAGCTATGCCCCCCTTGTGCAAGTCATGTGTGTGCTGCAAAACATGCCTATTTCCAATGACAGTTTCCAAGGTATTGAAATCGAAGGCGTTACCCTTGCCCGCGATACTGCCAAATTCGATCTCAGCCTCTTGGCCGAAGAACAAGCTGACGGCACCCTTCATTGCGAATTTGAATATAATGCCGATCTGTTTGACGAAAAAACGATTCAGAACATGGCCGATCATTTCTTCACATTGTTAGAAAAGATGCTGGCAACACCGGACAAGGCCATAACAGAAATCGGCTTACAGGATCAAAACATCACACCGCCGAGTAAGAAACCGATCATAAAAACAACGATTGTTGAGCTTTTCGAAAAACAGGTTGCGGCCTTCCCCATCCATACGGCCCTCGTCCATAACGACAAGGCGATGAGTTACCGTGAACTGAACATAAAAGCCAACAAGCTTGCCCATTTTCTGCTGGCTCACGGATTGCAAAAAGAAGATGTCGTTGCCCTTTATATGGACAATAGCGCGGAGGCGATTGTCTCCATCCTCGCCATTTTAAAGGCGGGTGGCTGTTATTTACCGCTGGATACCACCCAACCCGTTGATCGATTGCGCTATATCCTCACCGACGCCAACGTCCGTTTTATCTTAAGCGCAAACAGCGAAAGCGATTTGGGCGAGGACCTGCACTGGATTTCCTTAACAGACGCACAGCCCCAGATCGACCTGCAAGCTGACAGTAAGCCCAAACGCGCCCTTCAATCCGATCAATTAGCCTATATCATCTATACGTCCGGGTCGACCGGAACCCCAAAAGGGGTGATGATTGAACATCAAAGCGTCATCGACCTGGTACAGGGGTTACAAGAACGTCTTTATCACAACTTGCCTAAACATATGAATGTGGCCTTGATGGCGGCTTTGGTCTTTGATGCCTCCGTTCAACAGGTCTTTGGTGCCTTGCTGCAAGGTCATAGCCTGCATCTGTGTGATAGGGAAACCAAACAGGATGGTCACCGCCTTCTGACGTTCCTGAAAGATCATCAGATCCAGCTCAGCGATGGCACACCAACGTTGCTCAATATCATGCTGGAGGCGGGCCTTGGCGAAGCTGAAGATTTACCCCTTCGCCACCTGTTGATCGGCGGGGAGGCATTGCCCCAACATCAGGCCCAACGCTTGCAAGATAGCACCATCGATATCACCAATATTTATGGTCCGACGGAATGTTGTGTCGATGTTCTGGCCTTCACGCAATCGCAAGATTATATCATCAATAATCGCACCGCCTCAGTCCCCATCGGCACTGTTCTTGGGGATTGTCGTGCCTATATCCTTGATCCCGGGGGTAACCCTGTTCCTTGCGGGATCGATGGGGAACTATATATCAGTGGCAGTGCCTTGTTTCGTGGTTATGTCAATCTGGATACACGTACACGCGCCGTCCTTATCCCCAACCCGTTTACCCACCCCGACGATACCACCCATCAGTTCATGTATCGCACCGGGGATATCTGCCATCGCTTAAAAGACGGCAATATTGTTTTTGTACGACGCAATGATGATCAGGTTAAAATTCGTGGCTACCGGATTGAACTGGGCGATATCGAAGCCAATTTGGCGACCTGTGACGGTGTAAAAAAAGCCTGCGTCATTGCCAAAGACATGGGGGCAAACGGGCAGGAACTTCATGCCTTTGTTGAAATGGATCACACACCCGACATTGCAGAACTTCATCGACATTTAAAGACCTGCATCGCTGATTATATGATCCCAGCACATTTCTTTCATTTGAAAGAACTACCCGTCAACAAAAGCGGCAAGGTTGATCGCAAAGCCTTGGCCCATATGGATGCAAAGGCGGTTCATACAACTCATGCATTTACCGCCCCACAAACAGAAGAACAGCGCCTTATATGTGATATGTTATGCGATATTTTAGGCCGTGATCAGGTTTCCATCACCGATAATTTCTTTTATTTGGGTGGCGATTCCATCAAAGCCTTGCAAATTGTCGCACGTTTACATCAAAGACATTACAAATTGGATGTGCGCGACCTTTTCAATCACCCCATTATTGCCGAACTCGCTAAAAAACTGCATAAAATTGATGACCCCAAACAGATTTATTCTCCCTTAAAAACAGGGGATATGATCCCGTTAACCGCCATTCAACATTGGTTTTTTGAAACTTATCCAGACCCCAAACACCATTTTAACCAGTCGGTTTTATTAACTTCAAAATCCCGTTTGGATGAAGATCGCCTCAAGCAATCCTTACAAACCGTCTTGGCAAATCATGATGCTTTCCGGCTGAAATTTCGCCGCGACGGGGATCAATTCATTCAATATATCGGGACTGTCGATTTCGGTTTTACATCCTTTAATTCTGCGCCCGACCACCCAACGACACAGGCCTTACAAGAAAAAGTCGATCTGATGGGGCCAAGCGTTCAGGTTGGCTGGTTTCGCGCTGAAGAAAAGGATTACCTGTTTATCACAGCCCCTCACCTGATTATTGATGCCGTATCCTGGCGCACCTTATTTGAAGAATTGGAAACGACTTATCACAGCTTGAACGTTTCTCTCTCCCCGCCTGTCGTTTCTTTTTCCCATTGGGCAAAAGCCGTCAATACTTATGCAGGCAAGACAGCAATCGACCAATTACCCTATTGGCAAATGATCGACCAACAGGCCCATAAGCGCCCGTTATTCCTTGATTTTGTAAAGGACATCTGTACCCACGCCGATTGCCAAATCGTTGAAACATCATTGCCTGAAACGGAAACCGCCCGCCTGCTTGGCGATATCCACGAAACGTTTAACAGTCGAATTGATGATTTCCTGCTGTGTGCCCTGTCACGTGCCTTCGGCCCCCTTGTTGATACGACCCCTCCCGCCATTATGCTGGAAAGTCATGGTCGCGAAGCGCTGGATAACGGCCTGAACATCGGGGCAAATGTCGGATGGCTAACCAGCATGTACCCCGTGTTACTGCCAACACCCAGCCCGGACAGGAGTACAAATTTGAAACAAGTGAAGGAAGTTTTGCGCAACATTCCCGATAAAGGGATGGGATACGGGCTGTTACGTTACCTTGCCAAACAGTCCTTAACGGCTGCACCGAAAATCAGTTTTAACTATCTCGGTCAATTTGATGAATTTGAAGAAGGTGACCTTTTCAGCCTGTCAGACCGTGATGTTGCCCCCAATATTTCCCCCAACGCCCCGCAACCCTTTCTTATTGAAGTGATTGCTCTGATCACAAAGGGCAAACTAAACATCAAAATTGGCTACAGCACCCGCCATTATCGTTCTCAGACCCTTGAAGGTTTACTGCATCGTTTCAAGGAAGAACTGCAACATCTGATCATCGAAATTGACCAAAAAACCGAACGGGAACTCACCCCGTCCGACATCGATTATGACGGTTTCAATCAGGACGAACTGGACCGGTTTATTGACGGACTGAGCCTGCCCGCAACACCGCATAATGTTCAGGAAGAAGGACACCTCGCATGAAATCGCGAAAGTTAGGGGCGGAACTGGAATTGTTCCTGACCAAAGACGACATACCCGCCACCCCAAAAGACTGGGCCATAATCGTTAATCGCGCCGTTTCTGCCGGATACAGCGCCATTACAGAACCCTACAACGGGCTGGCCCTGGGAGCTTCGGGCAAAAATGGCTGGTTTATTCTGGATAACAATTGCGCCATTGTTGAACTGGTCAGCCTGCCCTTCTGCGATCTGGATGCGACCATTGATAATCTGGAAAAGCTGCTTGTCTTTTTTGAATCCATAACGCCGGAATATCGCCTGCATTGGGTATCCCAATATGCCCCACCCAACGAAGACGAATACTGGAACCGCACCGTTTCCACCGGCCTTTACAGCATTGTACGTCATCAAAACTGGGGGCATTGGCATTTAATGAATTCACTGGCTTTTCAGCCCGCGATTGATATTTCCACGCCCGAAATTCCTGCTGTTTTACGCACCCTTTATCTAACCGCCCCCCTGTTTGTGTACCTTTACGGCGGACATGATATAAAAAAGACACCCCGTTTGCAAAACTGGCTGCACGCCATCCCTTACAGCGCACAACGCACAGGCTTGCCAATGCGCGAAATTAACAGCCTTGACGATTATGTTGCGAACCTGTTGGACCTGCCCGCCTTTATCGTGTCCAATTCGGTTAAAAACGGTGAACTTGCTTTTTTTGATACACAAAATGGGCGCCCCCGTGTGTCCGACGTGGTCTTTAATGGTGCAACAGCTTTTCGCGTTCATCATATTCCGACAACCTCGCAGATGCGCACCGATAAAATCGGTTATAACAAAACCCATGTGAATGGTAGCCTCGCCAACTTTTACGCCCTGTCCCTGCCGTTCTGGCATTGCCGACTGGTCTTTGATGCCGGGGTCGGAACCATTGATGGCGACGTTGGCACAATCACCCGCGCAATTGAAAAATCAGACAAATTATATGTGGAACTCCGACATATCGGCACCCCGCAAAACATGATGGAACTACGCAAAATCTATCAGGTTTTTGTCAACCTGGTTGAACGCGCACAAGAGATTAATCAGACCATAAGCCCCTTGATCAGCTGGCAAGAGGCACAAGACGAAAACCGCCTTGCCGTTCAAAACGGCGCCTTGGGTGACAAAAGCAAATTGGTTTTCAACACATTAAAAGAACTCGGCCTTTTCCAGAAGGAGGAAACAATATGATTTACGTTATCGGCGGTGATGGATGTGATGCACAAATCGGCATAGATCTGTTGGCGCGCATGGGCATTGCGGCCCAGGGATTACCTATTTCCAATTCCCCCAGTGATTATCGTGACATTCTGGCACGCGTTCCCTTAATCGATGATTATATTCTGGAAAAGCTGCGTCCCATACAGGCTGATGTCTTTCTTGTCTTTTGCAATACCCTTTCTTTTTCAGTGGATTGGGATCGTCTCGCCAACAAAATCCGCACCCCTATTTTAAGTCTGAGCCTCGTGTACAACGATTTTCTAGCCCAATATTCTTCCGTCGGTGTGGTGGCCTGTTTTGAAGATACCATCAACAATATTCGACTATTTTGCGACCAAAACAACCGTACGACCACGACCTTGTCCTATGCAATGGTTTCGCTGGTCGAAGCGGTCGAAAACAATGAACCCTTTGTCGAAGATATCCTGCATCAATTGATTGAAACCAGCGCGCATCTAAAGGCCGAAGCCTTCGTTCTTGGCTGCACACATTTTGAGGATTGCGACCTCGCCCGATCCCCCATTGATGTGATCTATCCCGGTAAACGCCTGATCCAATATGCGCTGAACAACGGTTACATCCCCGATCAATACCGCATGGTTGCCCAATAAACGGATAAGATTAAGAAAGAGAACAAGCCTATGAAAAACGATCCGATTGCCATCATTGGCCTTGGCTGCCGTTTCCCCCACGGTGCCAACAGCCCGCGCCAGTTCTGGGACCTGATTTGCAACAAATATGATGCCATTACCGAAGTTCCCGAAGATCGCTGGAACCTTGATCATTTTTATAACGATGATATGAGTGAGCCCGGCACCATTCGTACACGTTGTGCCGGTTTCATAGACGATTTCGATAAATTCGATGCTGCCTTTTTCGGTATTTCCCCGCGCGAAGCCAATGCAATGGACCCCCAACAACGTCAACTTTTGCAAGTCACATGGGAAATGTTTGAAGATGCCGGTGAAATCCCCGCGCATTTAAAAGGCAGCTCAACCGGGGTTTATGTCGGATGTTTTGCCGTGGATTACAATCTGTTATCCCACGACACCATGCAACGCGACTTATTGGGGGCACATACTTCCATCGGGTCCAGCGCAACGTTACTATCCAACCGGATTTCACATTATTACGATTTCAAGGGGCCGAGTTTAAGCGTCGATACGGCTTGTTCATCCTCTATGGTTGCCCTGCATCTTGCCTGCACCGCCCTTAAAAATGGCGAGATTACCCGCGCCGTTGTCGGTGGGGTGAATATGATCTTTAAGCCGGAATGGACGATTTCGACTTCAAAAGGCGGTTTTCTATCCCCGGACGGACGATGCAAGGTTTTTGATGCCAGCGCAAACGGCTATGTCCGTAGCGAAGGGGTTGGTGCTGTTTTGTTAAAACCGCTTTCCCAAGCTCTCATCGATAACAACCGTATTTACGCCGTTATTCACGCCACTGGGTCTAATCAGGACGGACATACTAAAAGCGTCACCGTCCCCAGTCGACAATCCCAGTCCGAGTTGATGCGCACCGTCTATCAACATGCGCAAATCGACCCGCTACAGGTCGCTTATGTGGAAGCCCACGGCACAGGCACCCCAACAGGGGATCCCATCGAAACAGGCGCAATCAGCGATGTTTTCGCCAAAGGTCGCCCCACAGATACCCCCTGTAAAATCGGATCGGTCAAATCCAATATCGGCCATCTGGAGGCCGCATCGGGCATGGCCGGATTGATGAAAGCCGCCCTCAGCCTGCATTATGAACAAATTCCACCCAACATTCATTTCAACACCCCAAATGAAAACATCCCGTTTGAGGACTGGAACCTGCGTGTCGTCACAGAAAACACACCTTTTAAAGCAAGTGAGCAGGCCCGTTACATCGGGGTGAATTCCTTTGGTTTCGGCGGGACCAATGTGCATGTCGCCCTGGAAGGTGCCGACCATTACCAGACACAACCCCACGCAACAGAAAATGACATGCACCCCGCGCATCTTATCGCTTTGTCCGCCCGAAATGATCAGGCATTGAAAGCAACCGTTCATTCCCTGAAGGGTTTTCTGGATCAAAAAGACGTTGATCTTTGTGACATCGCGACCAACTTGGCCCGGCTGCGTCAACACCATGATTTCCGCGCAGGCTTTGTCGCCAAAGACCGCTTTGATTTGAAGGAAAAACTGGATTTATATCTGGAACAAGATGGGGAACCGGCATCCGTTGCAACAAATACCGGAAAAATCGCTTTTGTCTTTTCCGGTATGGGACCGCAATGGTGGGCAATGGGACGTCAACTTATGGAAGAAGAACCGCTCTTTGCCCATAAGATTAAAGAGATTGATCAATTTTTATCCCATCATGCCGACTGGTCCCTATGGGAAGAACTGAACCGAGCCGAAGACAACAGCCGGATTGAAGAAACCCAGATTGCCCAGCCCGGTATTTTCGCCTTGCAAGTCGCCTTGGCAGAGCTGTTGAAGTCCAAAGGCGTTACCCCCGATGCTATTGTCGGACACAGCGCAGGTGAAGTTGCCGCCGCCCATGTCAGCGGTGCCCTTAGCCTTGAAGATGCCTGCCTTGTGATTTACCACCGCAGCCGCCTGCAACATCAAACCGAAGGACAGGGGCGCATTCTTGCCACCGCATTATCGCAGGAAGACACGGCGTTTTACCTGAAAGGGCGAGAAAGTGAAGTCTCGCTTGGAGCCGTCAACAGCCCCTTTGCAACAGCCTTGGCAGGCGGTGAGATTGCCTTGAACGACATCGTAAGGGAGTTAAAGAACAACAATATTTTTTGCAAAATGATCAATGGCAAGGTCCCCTACCACAGCCCCAAAATGGACCCGTTAAAAGACGAACTTGTCAGTGCTTTGCAGTCTCTTACCCCCCAAGCCACACATACACCGCTTTTTTCCACCGTCAGCGGGGCCTTAAGGGACGGGCGCACCATCAACGCAGAGTACTGGTTTGACAACATTCGCAAACCCGTCTTGTTTGCCGATGCCATTCAGTCCCTAAATGATTTTGGATGTAATGCATTTGTGGAACTTGCCCCACATCCGGTTTTGGCGACATCTATCAGTGAAACCCTGCCTGATTGTTTTGTCGTCAGTTGCCTGCGACGCAAACAAGACGAGGTCGAAAGCGTGATGAACGTTCTCGCCCGTCTGTTTGAACAGGGCATGTTCGAGGATTGGATCACGCTTTATCCTGACAAGCCCCGCCCGCTTGATCTACCGCTTTATCCTTGGCAAAGCGAACGTTATTGGCTGGAAAGTGAACAGTCGGAAAATTACCGTAAAGGCGGGATGCGCACCAAACATTTCAATGCCCAAACTGTCCATCCCCTGTTGGGCAGCCGCCTGCCCAGTGCATCCCCCCTATGGGATATGGATATCGATTTGAAAACCCATACTTATTTACAAGATCACAAGGTGGGCGCAGATATCGTCTACCCCGGTGCCGCCTATCTTGAAATGGCATTGGCAGCGTCCCCTACAACAGATTTTCCGGTCCAGATCGATGATGTGTCGTTTAAGAAAGCCTTATACCTAAACAAGGATGAAGCAACACCTATACAATTCAGCTACACCCCAAAAACAGGTCAATTCAATATTCACTCCCAAATCGCAGGGCAATGGCAGAACCATGCCAGTGGCTATCTGTTCACAGACACCTTCTCCCCCGACATTGCCCCCATCGACCTGCAAAACTGGCGTACCCAAGCCACAAAAACAATCGGGCGTGATGACCTTTACCAATCCTTTCAGCACCGGGGATTGACCTACGGCCCGGCTTTTCAGGCGATTGACAACCTATACCTCGCCCCCACCCGTGCCTTGGCAGAACTGGTCCTTCCTGATGAATTGGACAATGCAGATTATCACTTGCATCCCAGTTTACTGGATAGCGCTTTCCAAACGTTTCTGTCCTTATTGGATGAAAACGGGCTGGATGGTCTTTATTTACCCGTTCATCTTGATCACCTGATCTTAACGGGTAAAATACCCCGTCGTCTGTTTGCTTGCACGGAACTGGTTCTGTTTGATAACAGCTTTGTTAAAGGCAATATCACCTTATGCGATGAACAGGGCCTTATTCTCGCTCATCTATCCGGTTTCACTTGTCAGGCTTTAAGCACCTTCCAAGAAGACCCTTTACAACATTTTGAAGGTGATTTTTATAATTTCCAATGGGACGAAACGTCTCTCCCCGCCAAGCGATCAGACCAATTTCAGACACAAAACTGGTTGATCTGCGGCAATCATAATTTTGCACAGGATATTCAAACGGGTTTCGTTGAAAAAGGCGCACAAGCCATTTTATTTGATGGGGATCATCTACCTGACTTTACGTCAGAAAAATGGGGGGTAATCTTCTGTGGTCAAGATAAAGCGGAGCTTGAATTGCTCCGTATCCTGCAAACACTGGGAAGCCAACAAAAAATCCCCCGTCACATTTGTCTTGTCACCCAAGGTTATCGTGACGGTGACTTAGAGAGTGCCGGGCTATGGGGAATGGGGCGTGTCATCGCCAATGAATATCCCAATATCAACTGCCAACAAGTTGACCTTCAGGATCAAAACGATATTCCAACGTTACTGGACATTCTGGAAGAAGACACCCTTGGTCCCGAAATCGCCCTGAACGGCACGGCTATTTTCGCCAAAAGGCTCCATCACCTTGACCCGAGGACCTTACCGGATAAATCACACCAAACGATCCACCATGACATCAACGTCAAAGAGACCGTCCAACATATCCTGAAACAGGTTCCCCCGTTTCAAAAAGGCGATTGGGTTATTTTGCATGATCAAAGTGCCCTCACGCCCTTATTATGTCAGCACGTCCAGAAATCCGGTGCACAAGTGATCGTCATAACCTACGATACAAAGACGTTTGAACAGGCTGATCTTGCCCTCTGCGCAACATCCCCCGACCTTGAACGTCACGTTATGGAAATCACAGGCAGCAACGGCGTAGACCTGATGGTTTACACAACGCCCGCACATGATTATCAACGTCAAATCAATCTGATCAAACCTGCGGGCCGCTTTATTGATTTGATGGGGATGCCCGCCTCTTACTTCGATAAAATAAGAGAACGTTCTTTAACCTATATCCCTGTCAATCCATCTCATTTTACAACACAATCCGATACTAAATTGACGCGTTTCAAAAAAGACGCTGCCTATTTAATCACCGGTGGTGTGCGCGGTTTTGGTTTGAGTGTCGCCAAATGGATGGCCGCAAACGGGGCCGGGCATTTGATCTTGCTAGGGCGTAGTCAAACGATCCCGGAGACCTCAAACACAGATATTCAGGACTTGCGCAATCAGGGCATAACAGTCGAAATCAAAGCCTGTGATGTAACCGATGCCGCCGCGTTGCGCGATATAATCACCCCTTACAAAGGCGAGGCTGACATTCCCTTGGCAGGTATCATCCATGCCGCCAATATCTATGCCGATGGATATCTTAATCAACTGACACCTGTTGATTTTGAAAAAGTCTTCAAGACAAAGGCGATTGGGGCAAAAAATCTGCACGATTGTACGCAAGATATCGACCTTGACCTGTTTGTCCTGTTTTCGTCCATCTCCGTCGTGATCGGTAATCCCGGTCAAGCCAACTATGTGGCAGGCAACAATTATTTGCGCCGATTATCTTACAACCGTCACGTCCAAGGGTTAAACAGCCTGTGCATCAACTGGGGCGCCATTGCCGATGTAGGTTATCTTGCACAAAATGAAGCTGTGGAAGATCAGCTCAAACAAACCGGGATTTCCCCCATTGATCCAGAGGCCGCCCTAAATGCAATGGGCGCTTTGCTGGATAAAGATATCTGTGAAATCACATTGGCCGATGTGGATTGGGCCCGTTGGGCGGATAAAATTCCATCCCGTACCGCCTTACTCTTTGAACCTGTCCTTCCAACCAAATCCGCAACAAACAATCCTGAAGATAAAACACGGTCTTCTTTGTTGACAATATTGGTCGAGGCGACCCCAGACAGCCGTAAAACCGTTTTGCAAGAACAATTGACCAAACAAGTCGCCACCATCCTTGGACTGGCAAAATCAAAATGGCCCGGTCTTCATCAAGGGTTTGCCGATCTGGGGATGGATTCTATGTTGTCCGTTGAATTTCGCAACCGATTGCAAAAAACATATGATTGCAGTTTGCCCGCAACGTTGATTTTTCTCTATCCCACCATTGAAAAACTGGCCGATTATTTACTAGACGACTTGTTGGCCGATCGTTTCAGTGATGAAACGATGAGTGATGAAAATGAACAAAGTTTGGAAGAACTCGCCAACTTGTTGGAACAGACACTCGCCAGCTAACAAAAAAAGGCCCTGTTCGCCAAATAGCAAACAGGGCTTACAGTCGGGGAGAAAAATTTAATACTTAAGCAGAAGCCAGCAGGGCCGCATTCCCGCCGGATGCTGTTGTGTCGACACACAAGGTCCGTTCGGTTACAAAGCCCGGCCAGTCCTGTTTGTCACATAAAACGGACAGGATTGCCCCCTCGCGTGCCGCCAGTTGTTTGCGAATGGCCCGCACGTCATATTCAGAAGGATTAAAGGCAACACCGGCAAACCAGCCGAGCCCGGATAAATCAAGTCCGTTTAAGGAACCATTGGCAACCTTGACAACATCCCCAAAAGCTTTCGCCAGTGCGTTGGCCTGATCGGCTGGCGCATCCACCAACAAGGCGGTATTGCCACAAGCCAATGCCATCAGGGCATAATAAGCCGCATCCTGGCCGCAACAGATCATCACACCACGCCCGTGATTGGCCAATTTGTTGCTTTCCCCGGTCGGCCCCATCAATTCTTCGGTATCGAAATGATACCCGATCAGGTTCTTGCGCACCTGTTGGGCAACTTCGCACAAGATGTTCCCATCCGCATCTGCCAGTTTGTTCAATTGTAGCAAACGGTCATCGCGGCTATCCCATGCAACCTGCTTATCCGCCAATTCCGGCAAGACCGCGTTAATGGCTGCGACATCAGCTGTTGCCTTGCTGCCATCCGTCAATGTAACCGGGGCATTATTAACAAGGGGTTGAGGAGCGACAAAACGACGCAGATAAAGGGGGCCACCCGCTTTGGGTCCCGTCCCGGATAATCCTTCCCCGCCAAAAGGCTGCACCCCAACGACCGCACCGATCTGGTTGCGGTTCACATACAAGTTACCAACGCGGGCACGTTCACAGACTTTTTGAACGCGACGGTTCACACGGGTATGGATCCCAAAGGTCAGGCCATATTTCATCGCATTGACATTATCGACCACTTTCAGCAAATCCGCCGCCTTAAAGGTCGCCACGTGCAGGATGGGGCCAAAGATTTCCTGTTCCAGATCTTCAATACCGTTCACACGATAAACCGCCGGGGCAACATATGTGCCCTTATCTTTCACAGCTGCTATGTCCAGTTTTTTAATCAGGCGGCCTTCGGCTTCCATCTTCTGACAATGGTCTTCGATGGTTTTGCGCGCTTCCTCATCAATGACCGGACCAACATCTGTTTGTATGGACCACGGGTCGTTGATTTCCAGCTCATCCATTGCGCCTTTCAACATATGGATCACTTTATCTGCCACATCTTCCTGAACGTATAGCATACGAAGGGCTGAACAACGCTGCCCCGCACTTTGGAAGGAAGAGGCCAGAATATCGCGAATGGCTTGTTCCGGCAGTGCGGTGGAATCGACGATCATCGCGTTCATACCGCCTGTTTCAGCGATTAACGGAGCTTGCGGGGCCATATTTTCCGCCATAGCCTTATGGATCAACTGGGCTGTTTGTGTAGAGCCTGTAAAACAGACCCCGCTGATACGGCTATCCGATGTCAGTTTTGCACCGACACTATGACCTTGGCCCGGTAACAAGGCCAGTACATCACCCGGAATGCCCGCTTTATGCATCAGTTCAACGGCCTTGCTGGCGACCAGCGGTGTTTGTTCCGCCGGTTTTGCCAAAACTGCGTTCCCGGTTGCCAAGGCCGCCACAATCTGACCTGTGAAAATCGCCAACGGGAAGTTCCACGGGGAAATACAGGTAAACAGACCACGGGCTGCCAAATCGGTACTTTCTTCTATCTCTATCGCACGCAACGCATAGAAACGGCAAAAATCAACGGCCTCACGAATTTCCGCAATTCCATCCAGAATGGATTTCCCGGCTTCGCGTGAAACCATCGCCATCAGTTCTGCGGTATTGTCTTCGTATAAATCGGCAATTCGGTTCAAACAAGCCGCACGTTCTTTTGCTGGTGTCTGCGCCCATGAAGCCTGAGCTGCCTGAGCTTTTGCAATAGCGATTTCGACCTGTTCGGCGTTTGCTTCAATCACTTCACCGACCATATCTTCGCGGTTGGATGGATTGAAGACCGGAATTTTCGTTCCCTCCAACAGAACACCACCGACAATCGGGCCAGCTTGCCATTTGGTCGTGCGATAAATGCCGCGTTTTTCTTCCAATTCTGCCAAAACCGGCGGGTTTGCAATATTGATCCCTTTGGAATTGGTACGGCCTTCCGCGTAAATTTTTAATGGGTTGGGAATTTTCGGATTTGGAATTGTGTCTTGTGCCAGAACATAAGCCACCGGATCTTTTACAACTTCAGCCGCCGGAACATTTTCATCCAACACCTGATTCACAAATGAACTGTTTGCCCCGTTTTCCAAAAGACGACGCACAAGATAGGCCAGCAAATCTTCGTGAATACCGACCGGCGCATAAATGCGACAACGCCCCTTATGGGCTTCCTTGACCACGCGGTGCAAAGCCTCGCCCATACCATGCAGGCGTTGGAATTCATAATTATCTTCGGTGCCTGCCAGTTCTAAAATGGTGGCTACGCTATGGGCGTTGTGTGTGGCAAATTGCGGATAAATCCGGTCTGTCATACTCAACAGTTTTTTGGCATTCGCCATATAGCTGATATCGGTGGAAGATTTACGGGTGAAGACGGGATAAGCATCCAGACCATTGACCTGAGACAGCTTGACTTCCGCATCCCAATAAGCCCCTTTCACCAAACGAACCATAATTTTACGATCCAGTCGGCTGGCAAGGTCGTAAAGCCAGTCAATTGTATATCCGGCGCGCGGGCCATAGGCCTGCACGACCACACCAAAACCATCCCAACCTTTTAAATCCGGGTTGGACAAGACGGCTTCAATGACATCAAGGGAAATATCCAGACGATCGGCTTCTTCCGCATCGATATTGAAGCCCATATTGGCGTTTTTCGCCTGATGAACCAGACTGGAAAGGCGCGGGACCAGTTCGTTCATTACCCGGTCATGTTTGGCAAACTCATAACGCGGGTGCAGGGCCGACAGTTTTACTGAAATGCCGGGATTATCGCGGATATCATCAGCGTTGCATTTGTCCGATATATTTGAAATCGCCTTGGAATAGGCCATGAAATAACGTTTGGCATCTTCTGCGGTGCGCGCCGCTTCACCCAACATGTCATAAGAATAGGTATAACCTTTCTTTTCCATACCTTCGGCACGTTCCATCGCATCATCAATATTGCGGCCTAAGACGAACTGGTGTCCCAAAATTTTCATCGATTGGGCAACCGCTTTTCGGATAACGGGCTCACCAGCACGTTTGATCAGGCCACGAATGGTGCCTGTAATATCCCATTTATCAGATTCTTGGTCCTGAATGATCTTCCCTGTCAGCAACAAGGCCCAAGTGGAACTGTTCACAAGCGGGGAACTGGAATGCCCCAAATGGCTGCTCCAATCCGCAGGCGCGATTTTATCCTGAATAAGGGCATCAATGGTGATGTCATCGGGCACACGCAACAGGGCCTCGGCCATACACATCAAGGCGACGCCTTCCTGTGTGGTCAAACCGTATTCCGCCAGAAAAACTTCCATCATCCCCGGCGTTGCGCTTGTGCGCAGTTGTTCAACAATTTTGACCGCCTCACCACAAATGCGCGCACGCGTCTGTTCATCCAATGCCAGTTCCTTGATCAAACGTTGAACAACATCTGTTTCGTCGCCAAGATAGGCCGACTGGATCGTGCTGCGCAGTTGCATGCTTTGGTTTGCGGTCATATCAAATTCCTTGTTTTCGACTGTTTCTTTTACGCCTGAAATCTAGCAAAACACGAAAAGTAAATCTGACTAATATTTTTAAAAATTTTTATATTTTTACTATATTATTAACCTCGTAAGGTCATTTTTTATTATTTTTGTACATTTAATAGTGAAAACGACCTTTTGACAAGACGTGCAATAGATTCAAGGCTGAACAAAGTCAAAACACCCTCTAATGTTTACGATTCTTTATGTTGTGATCACCCTTGTAAAAAACAATAATGATATTTCTTAGAAATACAGAAAACCAAGGGTTTCTTTCATTATACGATCCAAACGTTGCGGGCTATACCAGTCTTCCAACGTGACATCACCGCGCCGAAACGCGTTAAACAGCTTGCTGGATTTAAGATGATGAAACACCGCCGCCAAATTATCTTCTGGCCGGATCCAATCCGTGTTTTCTTTTAGACGCTCCAGAAAGTTTTGTTCCAGTGCCAGTTCCGGGTCGTTCTTTTGCCCAACATCAGCGTTCGTACTGTGTTGCGTAAAATGGGGTTTGCGCGGTGTGATCAAAACAATCACAGACTTGGTATAGTCTAGCGTATTTTCATTTGAAAACAGATATTGCACCACCGGAATATCTTGCAACAAAGGAACGCCGTCGCGCAAGTTCTGGGTTTCTTTCTCGCTTAATCCACTTAAAACCAACGTATCACCAAACTTCATCACCACATTGGCAGAAACTGAATTTTGGGTTACTTGCGTGAAATTATTAAACCCTGCATTGGCAGATTGCCCTTCGATAAAGGCGCGACCGGCAGCAACTTTCAACTGAACCTCTTGTGTGTTTAAAAATTTGGGGGTGACTTCCAAACGGACACCGACGGGTACTTTCTCAACCGCACCGACACTGCCTGCGGCACCGGGCAGTTCCACATGAAAAACCGATCCCGTGAAAAATTCGGACGTGGTGTTATCAAGGGCAACCAAAGTGGGACGGGCCAAAACTTCGTTACGATCATAATTATCATTGAAGATATTTAACGAATAAGTCGCCGATAAAGAAAAGGATGGACTGATGGTATAAGTCGTTGCACCGCTATTGGCCCCATATTTATTGACAGTGCGGGTATCGCTCATGCTCCATAACGTCCCAGATAAGGTTGACGACAACCCATTCAACAAGTTCACGCCTTTGGATGTGCTATGGCTTTCTTCCGAACGGATAATCACCACATCAACCAAGGTCATATCTTTACCGGTCTGCACAGGCGTATTTGTCGCCTGAGCGGCTGTTTTGTTCTGCATTGTTGTGGTGGAGATTTCTTCGTCGGTATTCGGGATAATTTCGTTTTGAGCAAACTCAAACCCTGCCTGGTGGAGGTCCTTCCACGCTGCCAAACGATTTGTCAGCAAACTTGTTCGAAAACTCGATCTATTGGCTGCTTGCGTCATATAAGTCGCATAATATTTATCAGCCGCCGCAAAGCGACCCGCCGCAGCTTCGATCATGGCCAGATCGTCAAGCTGGCTCAAGTCAGGGCTTGCCTTTTCTTCAAGATATTGAACGGCATGCAGGGCCGTTTCTATATCATGGGCTCCATAAGACGAAACAGCCAATCCATGCCAGAAATCGGCTTGATCCGGTGCATAAATCAAAGCATAGGCAAAAGCATTTTGCGCCCCTTCATAATCCCCTTCTGAAAAAGCAATATATCCCAGTTGAGAGGCCGCCCAGAAATTTGCAGGATCATGCCGCAAAGCCAGATCATAGCCCACCTTTGCAAGCGCAAGCTGACTGCTGTCTCCTTGCTCTGCCTGCAAATGATAACTTAAGGCCGCCAAGAAATGCAGGCGGGAATTACTGGGCTCAAACTTCAAGGCCCGGTTAAACGATTTTAAAGCCTGAACATAATCCTTTTGCGCCAAGGCTTGCACCCCTGCGCGCACAAAAGGATCTCTTAATCGGTCCCCGGATAACTGTCGGGAAGACGGTTCCACCTCATTCCCTTGATGAGAGAACTGATCAAGGGAACCACAGGCGGACAAGAGCGCACAACTGGAAACAAAGGCCATAAACTTCAGTGATTTAATTCTCATTTACCGATCCGATACCATAAAACAAACAACACCTTCTAGATGAATATATTATTTTATACACTGATAAGTGCATTAAAGTATATTATTTTAAGGTGTATTTTATATATTTGACAACTTTAAATATGTATGAGTAAATCCCTACACATGGTAACAATCAGCCTGTGGTGGATGACATGACACATATGACCAACAAGACAATAACGACCCCTTGCGACCTGCCTTTCCTGAATGTGTTTGAGGAACTGGAATCTTCGGTACGCACCTATTGTCGCAAGTTTCCGGTAAAATTCACCAAAGCCCGTAACGCAACGCTTTGGGACGACACGGGGAAATCCTATCTTGATTTTCTATCCTGCGCCGGGGCACTCAATTACGGTCATAACCATCCGGTCTTAAAGTCAGTTTTAATTGATTATTTACAAAGTGATGGCGTAACCACCTCATTGGATATGCACACATCGGCCAAGGCTGATTTTTTGGAAATCTTCAATCGGCAAATTCTCCGCCCACGGGGATTGAAATATAAAATTCAATTCACCGGGCCGACAGGTACAAATGCCATTGAGGCGGCCTTAAAAGTCGCCCGCAAAGCTACCGGACGATCCAATGTTGTAGCCTTTACCAACGGCTTTCACGGCATGACTCTTGGTTCCCTCGCCCTTACCGCGAATGGGGAGGATCGTAAATCGGGCGGTGCAGGCCTGTCGGATACGGTCCGCATGCCTTATTGCGAATATTTCGGTGAAGGGGTCGACACCGTTACCTATCTGGACAAAATCATCAGTGACCCGGCAGGTGGTATCGACAAACCGGCTGCCATTGTTTTGGAAACCGTACAAGGCGAAGGCGGCCTGAATGTGGCATCCCGCCAATGGTTGCGCGATTTATCCAATTTTGCCAAACGGGAAAATATCCTGCTGATCGTGGACGAAGTTCAAACAGGTTGTGGTCGTACAGGTTCATTCTTCAGCTTCGAACGGGCCAGTATTGAACCTGATCTGGTCTGCCTTTCCAAATCCATTGGCGGATTTGGCCTGCCGATGGCAATGGTATTGATTAAGCCCGATCTGGATACACAAACCCCCGGGGAGCATAGCGGCACATTTCGCGGCAATAACCTTGCTTTCATTACCGCGCGCCGTGCACTTGATTTCTGGAATGATGCAGCATTCGTCAATCATCTGGAAAACAATATCCAGATTTTGCGAGACAGGTTAGATCATATCGCCCAGTCCCATACCAAACACGGACTTTTGGTCAAAGGACTGGGCCTGATGAAAGGGGTCGATGTCCATGATCCCCTGTTGGCCCGACACATCCAGAATGACATGTTCACCCAAGGTGTCATTTTGGAAACCTGTGGTCCCAAAAGCCAGATTATAAAAATTATGCCACCTTTAACGATCGAGGAAGACGACCTTGTTCAGGGATTGGACATTCTTGAACATGTCATCACCGCCCAACTCAGGGATATGGAAAAAGGATAACGTTTTTGCTTGTTGTGGACAGGCGACACACGCCCGATAATTAGGGGCGGTTAAAAAAGGAACCAACCGCCACTTATCATTATCGCCGGATAACAGGTGATCCTCATTTTCATCAAACGAAACACTAAAACTTTTGAGATCAAGAGAAAGACCAAGCCCAAGGGCTTTGATATAAGCCTCCTTACGCGTCCAACCGATAAAAAATGCATTATCTTTGTCGTAATCAGACAGTTTTTCCCATTGTATAATTTCTTGTGCGGAAAAGAAATCACCAACAAGCTGGTCCCGTTCCACCATCAAACGCTGTTCTTCTATGTCGATGCCAAGGTCTTGGCCATACATGCAGGCAAGTACGCCCCATTCCCCGCTGGAAGACAGATTAAACCGCAAATCAGCGTGATTGCATCGTGCAGATAACCGCGGCTTTCCATACGCATTTTGATCAAACTGCAAATCCGACGCGGATAAAGACAGATATCTTGCAAGAATATGGCGCAAGAAAGCATGCCGCACGATAAAGCGCCGTTTCAAATGATCAAAATAAAACCGCTCGCTACGGCTTCGTTCCGATGGATCCAAACACAAGGTAAGTTCACGAATCTGTCTTGAACCTTGCATCAAGGAGAAAGTCCAAACATGCACGTCACCCGGTGTCATCATGGGATAAGATCATCCATCCCGACATTCAAATTCGGAAAATAGAAATGCCCGCCTTCGACCGGGATCAAGTCAAACTTTTCTGCACAAAGGTCCTGCCAGTGGGCCACATCCTGCACCCTTACGGAAACATCTTGCGCGCTGCCGATAGCCGAAAGCGCACACTTAATTTTTTCGGCATTAGCCGGGGCCTGATAACGGTACAGTAATTCAAAATCCGCCCGTAAAATAGGCAGCACCATATTTAATAAGTCCGGGATTGCCAACAATTCATCCGGCACACCACCAAGACGTTTCAGGTAACCTAAAAACAAATCATCGCTTTCCTGAAAGGCATTATTCAAACCGGACGGGCGATGCGGGGCCGGACTACAGGAGACCACCATTTTATCAGGCATACGTTCTTTATGGACCTGAAGACGTAGCACCACTTCATAAGCAACCTTGGACCCCATGCTATGACCAAACAGGATATAAGGATCAGTCATATGCGGGATCAACGCCTGCACGATATCATCGACCAAATCGTGCATATCAGACACGAAAGGGTCTTTCATGCGGGTTTCACGGCCCGGATATTGCACCACGACCATATCCCGATTGTGGAAAAAATTCCCCGTCAACGTTTTAAATGCCGCAGCCCCACACCCGGCATGGGGCAAGCAAATCACCTTTTGCGCTGTCGCATGATGGGCTTGAAATTCCATAATCCATTTGTTCGTACTGGATTTATTGTCATGTTTGCGAACAAAAGGTCGCATGCCGTTCGTCGATGTCATGGACATGAATAAAGCTCTTATTACTATTTATTGGTGAATTTTATGCGATTAATTTTTTATTGGTTGCATTTTAGAGTGGTTTTCGCGAAGGTGTCAATACACCTATACGAGTAAGATAATCAACATTACACCAAGACCAGTCCATTCATGCCAATCGATTCATAAGCGATGATATTCAACCTCCTGCGTCAAGAAACCCGTAGCACTTTTAAACGAATTGCCCTTCTCGGTATTATTTCCGGGCTTTCCAGTTCGGCCATGCTCGCCATTTTAAATAAAGCGGCAGGCGAGGTACAATCTGGCGAAATGAACGTGCGCGGTTTCCTGCTTTTTTCCATTGCATTGTTGGTGTCTTCTTACAGTAAGAAAATATCCGTTGATCGCACACAATCTATTGTCCAGAACATCCTGCGCGGTGTTCGCATCCGCATTGCTGATAAAATTCGCAAATCCAGTCTCATTGCATTCGAGGCAATGGGTAAAGAAAATTTTTATGTGGCGCTAACACAGCAAACCACAATGATTTCAAATGCCAGTCTTTCCTTGATCAATGCCTCGCAATCCGTCGTTATTATTATCGCTTGCATTGGTTATATCGGTTGGCTCTCTCTTCCCTCCCTGCTGGCGATTTTAGTTTTTATTGTCTTTGGCGTTGGCGTTTATCAATTTAAGGATAGCGAGCTTCAACCCGACCTTTATGAAGCGGCTCAAAAAGAAAATCAGTTTTTCGCACTCCTGAATCATATTCTGGATGGATTTAAGGAACTGGTCCTGTGTCGCCGCAAAAGTCAGCATATTTTCAGCGACTTTGACCGTCTATCGGACGATACAACCGCCCTGAAAGTCGCCACCAGTTCCAAATTGACCGATACGGTCATGTTCTCCCAAGCCTATATGTATGGCTTGATTGCGCTTTTGGTCATTGTCTTTCCTTATTTCAAACTCACCCCGCAAGAAACGGTTCCACAATTAATTGTTGCCATTCTCTTTTTTTGGACATCATTGGAAAATGTGGTCGCGGCGATCCCGGACTATTTTAAAGTCGTCGCCGCCACCAACCATATCCGCATGCTGGAAACCCGCTTAGCAGAAATTGAAGATACCGCCCCACGCCCCACCCCAGCCCATCTCACCATGAGCGCAACAGACCAGCTTCGACTGGAACAAGTGGAATATAGCCACCGCGAGGAAGATGGCACGCCTGTCTTTTCCATCGGTCCCTTAGATTTACGACTAAACTGCGGACAAATTATTTTTATTTGCGGGGGCAATGGCAGCGGGAAAACCACATTGATGAAGGTGATTTGCAGCCTTTATCCACAAAGTGCGGGCAAACTCATTCTTGATGATATCGAAATCACATTGGCAGAACGAACGGCCTTTCGCGAAACCTTCAGCGCTGTTTTCGCCGATTATCATCTTTTTGATAAGCTTTATGGTTTGCAAGACATCAAAACAACAAAGGTCAATGAGCTGCTCATAAAACTCGCCCTACAGGACAAAACAACCTTTACCCAAAACAGTTTCAGCACAACCCGATTATCCTTTGGCCAACGCAAACGTCTGGCGATTATTGCAGCCCTTTTGGAAGATCGCCCCCTCTATCTGTTAGACGAGCCCGCCGCCGGTTTTGATCCCGTCTTTCGACAATATTTTTATGAAGAATTTCTGCCTGAATTGCGCGCACAGGGCAAAACCATTGTGGTGGTCACCCATGATGATCGATACTTTTCGTGCTGCGACCATATTGTCAAGCTGGAACAGGGCCGCATTGTAGAGGATAGCCAGCCATGAACCTGTTCGCCTTTTTAACCAAAGAGATGCGAAAATCACCCGTTCCCTTACTTGTCATGGCAACGTTAGGGGGATTGATCAACGCCATTTTGCTCAGCGCGTTCAGCAATATCTCTTCTGCCGGTAAAGACGGTCCCGATTTACATGCCATTTTGCTGATCCTGACCACAATGGCGCTTTATTATTACACTAAAAAATACACATTACTGACGTCGATGACCACGATGGAAGAAATGATTAATTCCATACGCAAACGCGTCATCACCAAATTACGCCGGGCCGACCTTGTCGCCTTTGAACAAGTTGAACGCGCTAATATTTACAGCTTGTTGACACAAGAAGTTTCCACCCTTTCCCAATCCGTTAATGCCTTGGTCAACGCCTTTCAATCCAGTGTCATAGTATTTTTCTGCATGATCTATGTGGGGTTAAATTCACTTCCTGCCCTTTTGATCATGCTTGTCGCCTTTGTTCTGGGGGCTGTCACTTATATGACGATCCGCAAAGATACTGATGCGTTGCTCCATCGTTTGATGCGTGAAGATGCAGCCTTCTTTCGCACCCTTGGTCATATATTGAACGGCTTTAAAGAAATAAAACTACACGCGCGTAAAAACAAAGCTGTCTTTCGTACCTACAGCAGTGTTGTACGGCGACTAAAACTGTTGAATTTACAGGCTGGAAAGCTTTTTTCCGGTCACATGGTTTATACGCAGACTTATTTCTATCTTCTGATCGGTGTTATCGTTTTCATCTTGCCCGGTTATGCCGACCTCCAAAAAGAAACAGCGATGAGCGTCACAATTGCCACCCTTTTTATGGTGGCCCCGTTGTTGATGTGCCTGTCTGCCTTTCCTGAACTCTCACGCGCCAATATGGCCATTTCAAACCTGTACCGCATGGAAACGGAACTGGAAGGCATGATGCGTGAAAAAAACGCCAATCAAGTGCAGATCGATTATTCAACATTTGAAAAAATCGAATTCCAGAACCTGCTTTTCCGATTTCCACAAACCCCATATGAAGAAAAACCATTTCAAATCGGTGAAATTGACTTGAGCCTGTATCGCGGAGAAACCTTATTTATCGTGGGCGGAAACGGCAGTGGGAAAACCACATTGTTAAAAGTCTTAACCGGGTTGTACAAACGCAGCGCCGGGAAAATTCTTGTCGATGGTCGATTGATTGGCACGAACAGGATTTCATCTTATCGACAATTATTCAGCGGTGTTTTTGCCGATTATCATTTATTTGATCGCCTTTACGGGATTGACGCAATAGACGATGAACAGGTCAACGCCTTGATTGATCAAATGGAACTCAGTGAAAAAACAAGCTGTATTGATGGACGTTTCAGTGCCGTTAAATTATCGCAAGGCCAACGAAAACGCCTCGGCCTGATCGTCACATTACTGGAAGACAAACCCATTTTCATTTTTGATGAATGGGCCGCCGACCAAGACCCGCATTTTAAAGACTATTTCTATAAAACGTTACTGCCGCAATTAAAGGCCCAAGGTAAAACTTTGATTATCATCAGCCACGATGACCGATATTTCGATTGTGCTGATCGTGTGGTAAAAATGGATTTCGGCAAAATTGTGCAATGACTTCGTGACTTAACGCAAAGGCATCTTCACGGGTTAAGAGGATTTGTTAAAACGCACTTTCCCGGATAAGAACTGCCCAAACAGAACGGACAATCGCGCCAAACAGACTTTCACGATGGGACGGAACCTTGATCGACCCACGCATCACATGTGACGGTGCAGGCATATCCCCAGCCACGTCAAACGTTACACGATATATCCCTTGCGTCGGCACCAACCTTTTTTGACGATCCGGTTCAACCGCAATATCCCCGCCAAAAACAGATGCCAGATAAGCCTGATCCATAAAAGCCGTATTCACGTTCGCAACCGACTGCAAAACGCCTTTAATCTTGTCTCCTTGCAGATTATCCGGGAAAAAGGTCGCATTTTCCCCTTTGATCAAACGATCAACCTGCACTTCATCCACATAAGCAATCATGCGCGCCTGTTTCGATGACACGACACGTGCCAGCACATGATCCTGATTGATCCACATTCCCACGGATAGCAGGTCATCAAAATCGGTTATACGGCCATCTATTTCACTGCGGATGGTCAACAGGTCCCGCCCTTTTATCAGGCTATGCAGGCGTGTTTGTTCACTTTCCAAATCTTGACGTAAAATACGGATCCGTTGACGTTCCGCACCACCTGCTGCCTCACGTTTCACCAGTTCTTTGCGCAGATCTATTTTGCGTTGCGCCTGTGAAATTTGAAAATCCAACTCATCCGAGGTCAGGGTAAATAACACGTCACCTTGTTTGACCACGTCCCCCGGTTTAACCCGGATTGTTTCCAGACGCGCACTAAACGGGGCAAAAACGCGAACCGAATTTTGCGCATCTACAATGGCAGGCAGTCTAACGGACCCTTGCCACGGAAAAAACAGGGCAATCGCAACCATCGCGAAGACACCCATCGTACGCAAACTTTGCACATTCCATTTCATATCGTTTTTTCTTTTCCACCATGCATGAATTTCGCGCCAAATGGGCAGGCCGACAAACCAGATAATTTCAACCAAAAACAGGAATATGCCCAAGACCTTGAAAAAATACGCATAGACCAAAACCGCAATCCCCAAAAACAGGAAAAAGCGATAAACCCATGTGCCAAAGGCATAAACCAGCAACACCTTGCCCAACGGTTCATTAAAAGGTTCTGGTGGAGGATCACCAAGGCCGAACAATTTCTCCCGCAACCACCACTTTCCCCGTGCAAATGCCCGATCTTGCAGGTTTTCAACCTCCAGCCAATCCGATAATAAATAATAACCGTCAAAGCGCATAAAAGGGTTTAAATTGATCGCCAAAGTCATCAGCCATGTCACGGTGGCGATTAAAAAGGCCGCACTTTTCAACGACCCTTCGGGAAGAAAATTCCAGACAAAGGTCGCCACCAATGCCAATCCCAGTTCGGCCAACATGCCTGCCGCCCCAATTTGCAAGCGCTTTTTCTTGTCCGTCAAACGCCATGCATCTGTTGTATCGGTATATAGCACCGGCCACATGACCAAAAAGGCAACCCCCATACTGGGAACCCGACAGCCCGCACGTTGCGCCGTATAAGCGTGCCCCAATTCGTGCAAGACTTTGGCAAACAAAAGGGCAAGGCCATAAAAGAACATTCCTTCCCAAGTGAAGAAATGCATGAAAGTCGTTAAGAAGCCATCCCATTGGCGAGTTACCAAATATCCACCAATGACACCCAGCACCAACAAGATAATCAAAAAAGTTTTTGAAAATATTTTATCTGCAAATGGTCGTGTCGCTTTCAAAAAACGTTGCGGGCGCACCAAAGGAATACGGAAAAACAGATAATTATGCAAAAGCTGGCGATACCAACTGGATTTGCTCATTTGTGCAATACGGCGCAGTCCCGCAATGTCTTCCGGGCTTTCACGTTGCACCAACAGATTGCTGTGAAGAAAGTGCGCCATCCATTGAACATCTTCCTGTGTTGGTGAATAAACACCCTTCATGTGCGACAGGTTCCCAATGAGTTGTTTTGCACTACCCAGATGCCAATAACTGAGCATATCAAACGCTTCCTGTCCGATCCGATGATAACGGTTGCGCACAGGATCATGGATGGTCCAACTGGGGGCACCGTTGCCCATCACGGGTCCGGGGAAAAGGCTTAAGTCTTCACGCAATGGCGGCAATTTGTCTAATGCCTGCTCCAGCATGTCTGCCCCCTACAAACCGAAATATTGGCGTAGTTTTGCCATCGGTCGACGGAATAAATAAACAAAAAGCGGGACATCTTCCCCCGTGATCTTGGCTGTACCGCGTAAACCCAATCTCGGTTTATCCGTTTCTTCAAAAGCCGCAACCAAACGATAGCTCAAGACACCAGATGGTGTCGGGGCCGCTTCATAACTGGAACGCAGTAACGTGGCATCAACAGGATGGAGCGGGGCTTTATCCAGAAACAAGCGAACACGTGCCCCACTGTCAAAGTAAAGCGCATCCCCAACCGGCAATTCAATGCGCAACTGCGTATCGCGCGCATCGGCAATCTGCATCAGACGCTCTCCTGTTTTTACAGGAATGCCTTCTAAATCAGCGACATCACGAAAAACAACAACACCCTTACGCGGGCTGCGAATTTCAATTTTTTCCAATTGTGTGCGGGCATAATCGCGTTCGGCTTCGCGCAATTGCAAACGAGATCGCAAAACGGCAAGTTCCCCTTTGATCCGTATATCGCCAAAAGCGGCTTGCTGCGCACTTAACAACTCGCTTTGCGCCACCAGCAATTCTTCTTGTGCAATATCCAAACGCCCTTGAAATTCGGTCGCTTCATATCGGATTAAAAGCTGATTTTTACTCACCTCTGCATTCGGATTGACCAAAACTTCTTTCAAGACACCGTTGATCGGTGCACTCACAACAGACGGAGCACGCGCCACCACTTCCGCAGGGGCCAAGACAGATTGGGAAACCGGAATGAATTGGGCCGCAATTAAAAGAACCGCAATTGCCGTCACAATCTTTTTATTTTTCAGACGGTGCCATGAAAACGCAGATTTAGGGATCAACGCATTCCAGGCATGAGCCGCAACATCTGAAAGTTTCTCCAACAAAGCCAATTCATTTTCCATAAACGGCTGTGCACGCATATACCACAAAGCGCCGATCAAATGTCCCTCACCGGTGCGCAAGGGAAACCAAACGTTTTGTGGATGCCCCCATTCCTGCATATCCTCATCCTGCGCGACCCCCAAGGCATTCAGGTCCAGTACATGAGGGGTCGCCGCATCGTCTTTTTGGGCACACATCGTGGCAATGCGTTCCATCCAATGGATGAACGGCGCGTTGCGATCCAGAACCGCCACATCGGAAACCATTTCAGCACGCGCTTTCCCACCATCAATTGAAAAGACAACACCACTATCAAACGGGCTTAAACTACGGACCCGATTGACCAAAATATAAAATAGCTCGGATGTTTGTTTTGCCTGTCGTAATTCCCGTTCCAACTGAAACAAGGTCATTAAGGTATTTTGGAAATTACCCGTCGTATTGGTCATTGTGTCGTCGTGCCTGTATTTTCAAAAACAGCGCTTCCGCTCATACCCGCAAGTAAGTTTTTGGTCGCCTCAACATTATTAATTTCGCCAAAAACACTGATAGACTGGCTTACCGGATCAATCCACGCCCCTGTTCGAACGATTTTTGCTGCAATTTGTTCCCCCGTTTCATCTATTTTCAATTTAAACGGTGTTCCCGGCTTTAACCAAGAGAGCCAATTGGACGGCACAACCAAGGCAACTTCCAACGTATTGTCATCTAGTATCTCTAATAAAACATCACCGGGTGCGACTATCTCAAACGGGTTCACATTTTTTTTGACGACACGCCCATTAAACGGTGCTGCAATTTCACATTGTCGGGTCGCATATCGCACAATGTCCAACTCACCTTGCGCTTTCTCGACCGAAGCACTGGCAAGTGCGACTTCCAGTTCACCAACCGATTGCAATGTCATCAGTTGTTTTTTATTGGCTAATGTCTTTTTTTCACCCTTTAAGATCGCCTGTTTTACCCTGACGTGTGCCTTGAGCAAACTGCATTCAAAACCGACCAAGACATCGCCTTTTTGAAAACGATCTCCTTCCAGCAAATCCAAATGATTAATTTTCGCCTGAATTTCACTGGAAATTTTAACCTGATGAACGGCTTGCAAAAGGGCGCGTGCCTGTAAAAACTCCTGCGCATAAACGGGGGCAGCGCTTAAAAACACTACCCCCGCCCAAAAGACACACAGACTTAAAGACTTTGTCAAATTCATGCCTGTTTATCCGGCAAACCAAGACGCCAACGCATTAAAAAAATCGCCGTCATCCTGTTCAGACTTTTTCACCTGTTCAACCTGCTTTTTGGCTCCATTGTCCGCGGCTTCTTTTGCCTTTTTAACTTCGGAACCATCGCTAATGGCGATACGACCACTATACCAATCTTCATTGATCTTTTTAAGTGCCCCAGCCAACGTGCGAACGTCCGTATTTTCAATGGTATCCGGCAAAGGATCGGCCCCCAAGGTCAAATACAAACGCCCAACAGAATTGCGCATGTCGGTAAAGGCCAAATCCCGGCGCAGTTCGGATAATACCGCTTGCAGTTCTGCCCGAATTGCTTCGCGGTTACCAGCGCTACCGGCACGAACGTTCGCCTGAATTTTACCTTTGATACTATCTTCAACGCGATATAGGTCGGAAACCGTTTTAAACTCATCAACCGACTGCATATATCCTGCCAAAGCCACATGAACCTGACTCATCACCGCCATGCTGAGTGCATAACGACGATAATCGACAACATCGACCTGACCTTCGGCCTGTTCAATGGCTTCTGGTCCTGTAAAGACTTCAAACAGGTTTTTGTTAATAGACGTCCCCCATGACCACCATGTCTGTTCCCACGCGTAAGAATTGCTGTCAAAGTTCCAAGCTGTGTTCAATTCCAGCCCCGGCAGCATGCGCAGATAAGCTTTGCGGACATCGTTATGACTGATCCGTGCTTGATAAGCCTCTTCACGTAATTCCGGGCGATGTAACAGGGCAATTTTCTCCAGACGCTCAACATCTTGAAGCTGAAGGTCGGGAACCTCAAAACCAACATTACCCGTATCCAGTTTGAAATCCGTTCCCGGCTTCAGGTTCATCAAGGTGCTCAGGCGGGTTTTCGCCGTATGCAGTTCCCTGCGCATAATTTTTAGCTGACGTAAACTATCCAGTAATTCACGCTGATAGCGCAAGGCGGCTAATGGCGTTTCCTGACCGCTCCGTTCGGCTTTTTTCGCATCTTGTAATGCTTTTTGGACCGTTTGTGTTAAGGGCGCAATCCGATCCAGCAAACGCTGGGCAGATGCCGCATCCCAAAAGGCCGCCCGAACATCCTGAATGATATTGTGAACGACTTTGCGGCGGCGTTCTTCAGAAATTAAAACACGATCAGACAGTTGTTTTGCCCGAACATAGCTCAGTCCAAAATCAAGAACATTCCAGGTAAATCCCAAACTCGCCGATTTTAATTCACGATCCGAAGACGTGGAACTTTCAAGTGATTCCTGCCCGGTGCTTAACGACTGGCTGTTGGATCCCATATGGTTATCACGCCCAGTATAACCCGCTTCGACAGTCATCTGAGGCAGAAGGCTGAAATTGGCCATTGTCAGGTTTTTACGGCTTAAGACTGTTTCCATCAGTTTTAAGCGTTGGTCCAAATTGTACTTTAATGCCCGCGCCATCGCATCATAAAGCGTAATCGGTGCTTCGATCTGTTCCTGATTGGCAAACAGGGCTTTTGAATCCCGTTCAATCCGTTGAAGATGATCTTCCATCGTCAACGGTTCCGGCGTCACAGAACATCCCGCCAAGACCAACGCACTGGACATTAACAATGTGCTGGAAAATACCTTTTTAAACTTTTTCACTTTTTGTTTCCCCTCAAGAGATCCCATTTGAACGTCATTCACAGGACTGTTCCTTCAACCAATTTTTCTGCACAATCGTCATTTATATTAACCTGCTTCAAGAAGTGCTTTTACAACTTTGAGATCATTTGCGCCAGAAGCATTTGCCAACTGAGCCGAGAAATTCATCCGGCCCCCTTGTGGCGCTTGTGACGCCTGCTCTCCACCAGGCAGACGCTCATCACCGATAGGTTGATCTTCCCCAACTGGTGCACCATTTCCAACCCCACTGGGTTCACCGACATCATTTCCTGAGGCACCACCATCACCAACACCACCCAAACCGGGATCGCCCGCACCCGAACCACCAAATCCGCCGCCAAGGCCACCGGCGAAACCACCACCAAGGCCGCCTCCAAGGCCGCCTCCAAAGCCGCCTCCATTGGCGAGGCCATTCAAGCCACCGCCGGAGCCTGCTAAACCAGACAATCCAGAATTAGCACCACCAAGACCTGCTATACCTCCTGCAGCACGACCACCTGCCGCGCCGCCACTATTGGAGGAAGAAACACGGCCTGTGCCATAAAAACTATTTAAGGCCGCGTCATTTCCGGTAACCGCATTACGTACAATGGTCATCCCTTCAACACCGGCACTTGGGTCATCAATAACAGACGAACTGGATCCACCACGATTAACAACCTCATTCCATGTTGTCCGGTCCCCGCCGTTACCGAAGTTCACTTCACCGGCAGGGGTATTCACATTCCCCGCACCATTATCATCTGCTCCATTACCGTCATTGCCATTTGTATTCCCCTCGTTACCAGCTGTATCTTCAGACGATCCTTCGTCGCCGCCAATTTGGCTGACATTCAGGCCGGAAGAATTCTCAGGGACATTGGAAACCGTGATACCATTTCCAGTGTTATCCGAAATATCGACGGGAACCTGAGCAAGCCAACTGCCCGCAGCGGCCAAGTTATATGTTTGCCCATCCGTTGCTGTTGTTCCATTTGCATCCAGTAACGCCGCCACACCGGCGGCATCCGTATCATTCAAAACAATTGTAAATTCAGTGGCTGAAGTAATTTCAACATCTGTGGCTGAGGTCAAGGTATAGGAACTGCCTGCACCTCCCTTACCCGTCAAGGTCAACTGCGAAACATCGACATCATTTGCAACCCCTGTTTTATTCACAAAATTAGTTCCGCTCACCACCAATGTTTTTGTTGTCCTGTCATAGGTTGCCGATGTAATTTCCGGCGCCGCATAATTAGATACGGTCACAGCGTTTGTCGCATCGGCAATATCCACACTTGCAAACGCGCCTGTCATCCAATTGTCAGCCGCACCAAGATTAAACGTTGTCGCCCCAGTTGCCGATGTGGTGCCATCTTTGTTCAGCAAACCATTGACGGCCAGTTTATCGGCTGCACTCAAAGTGATTACCGCACTGGTTGCGGATGTAATTTCCACATCCGCGCTATCCGTCAACGTATAAGCCGTGTTGCCCTGCCCTGTCAGGCTTAACAGTGACACATCAATATCGTTTGCAGCCCCTGTTTTTGAAACGAAGTTCGTTCCCGTCAAGGTCAATGTCCCTGTAGCATAATCATAGGCCACAGACGTGATTGCCGGAGCATTATAGTTAGAAACGGTTACACCGCTGGTCCCATCAACCGTCGTTACCGCACTGTCGGCCCCAACAGCCCAATCTTCGGCCGCCGCCAGATTATAGGTCGTGCCATTCGCAGCCGAGGTACCGTTCTTGGATGTCAAGGCTTCTACCCCGGCGGCATCGGTGGCCGACAAGGTAATAGTAAAGGTCGTCCCGTTGGTAATTTCTACATCAGAGGCCGAGGTCAGGGTATAAGTCGCCCCACCTTCACCCGTAATGGTCAGCTTGCTGACATCAATATCGTTTATTGCACCGCTGCGTTTCAGGAAGTTCGTTCCCGTCACCACCAACTGATTGGTTGCAATATCATACGTCGCAGATGTAATCGTCGGTACAGCCACGTTAGAAACAGTTACCGCATTCCCGGTTAAATCCGCCGTATTACCAGCCGTGACATTTGTGTTCCAATCATCGGCAAGCGCCACATTATAGGTCGTTGCCCCCGTTGAAGACGTACCGTTTTTATTCATAATCTGGTTCAGCGCCGCCTTATCCGTCGCACTTAATGTGAGCGTAAAGGAGGTTGCCGACGTGCGTTCTACATCCGCCGTATCCGTC
>NZ_JBLWXN010000010.1:18028-126867 GCF_048267425.1 Terasakiella sp. | reverse complement strand
TCAACTTCCAGAGCATCATCTGGTTGTCCGAATACTGCGATACCCAAAAGGCTGGTGATCGCACCGACAGTATGACTTTGACCCAAACCGGGGTATATACCAGCCCAGTATCTGAATTAATCAAGGACCGTGGAATGATTCGTTCGGGGGCACGAGTTGGCAGAAACAATGTGTCTCATTTCAAACCCAACGGGAAAAATTAAGAAAGATGCATAATAGAGGGGCTTGAGGACGGCTTGATTTAATTGCTAAAGCCTCTGCAAAACAACACAAGTAAATACTTGGAAAGTGGTGTCCCCGAGAGGATTCGAACCTCCGGCCCTCAGATTCATACCAGCTACGACTTTCGCCGCCACCGCGAGCTTCGCGGCTTTGTGGTCTGGACTTTCTCTTTGCCATATCCTCAAAGGACTTAGGCACCACCCGTTAAGTCTCTGCACCTTCCCGAAAAGGATTTCGGGCTTGGCTCAGGATTACCAGTTTAAAGGCTTCCCTGAGTTTGAGCGGATTCATTAAGATGTTTCCAACCTTAATGCCCAATTTCTCTTTTAGGAATCTGATGCTCTATCCTGCTGAGCTACGGGGACACTTAGGGCAAAATAGCAAAAAACGATCCAAAAGCAAGTTACAAAAAAAGCAGGCCATACAGATAACTGTAAGCCTGCTGTGAAGTTGTCGGTGGGGGATTGGTGGCCTTTTTTAAATCAGTGACGAGCAAAGGCACTCATATTATTGTCTTCGTCAAAGAGAACGGTAACGTAACGGTCTTTCATGCCGCCTTGTTCCATCCCCGGTGAGCCCATCGGCATACCCGGGGCGGACAGGCCTTTGGCCTTGGGACGTTCTTTAAGCAGACGTTTTACATCATCTGCCGGGACATGGCCTTCAACGACATAACCGTCGATCATGGCGGTGTGGCAGGATTCCATCTGTTCAGGGACGCCCATCTCTTTTTTGATGGTGTCCATATCTTCGCGTTTAATTTCCGTGACAGTAAAACCATTGTCGCGCATATGTTCACTCCAGGCCGTACAACAGCCACAATAAGGCGACTTGTAGACCGTCACGTCGGTGGCGTGTGCGTGGGTGAACGCGGCGCTCATAAGAAAAACGCCGAGGATGGAAAAGAGTCTTAAGTACGTCATATGAATGTCCTTTCGTCGGATTGTCACAAGAAAACATTATAATTAAGACCGAATTGTGACTTTCGCGTTGCTGGAAGGTTGAAAAAATAGGTATAAATCGCCCCATGACAGAGATAACAACCCTACGCCCCGTTATTCTGGCCGGTGGATCGGGCACGCGCCTGCAACCGCTGTCCAGTGAAGAGCGACCAAAACAGTTCCTGCCTTTATTGGATGACGACAGCCCCTTTCAGGAGGCACTGGAACGCATTGATATAGCCGAGTGTTTACTCCCCTTGGTCATTGCAAATGTCCGGCTGAAAGACCTTGTTCTGGAACAAGCCGACGATATCGCCTTTGATCTGGAAGACCTATTATTGGAGGTCGAAGGCAAAAACACCTTGGCGGCCTGTCTAAGTGCCGCCCTTTGGGCACAGGCGCGCGGGGAAAATTATCCCTTATTGATTTGTCCCAGCGACCATTTTATCGGCGACGAAACCGCCTTTTCCCGCGCTGTAATCGATGCGGCAAGTGCGGCGCAAAATGGCTGGATCGTCACGTTTGGGGCCGTTGCGGACCGACCCGTCACACATTATGGCTATATCGAGGTCGGCACACGCCTGCATGCCGGTTATAGCGGACATAAGGTCGAACGTTTTGTTGAAAAACCCGATAAAGAAACAGCCCGTAATTTGCTCGCACAAGGGCGCTTTGTTTGGAATGCCGGTATATTTTGCGTCACACCGGAAACCTTGATCAAACTGGCCCAAACCCATTGCCCGGATGTGTTGCAAGCCTGCGAAGAAGCACTGGCACAAAATCAGGATGGCATTCTGGATTATGGCCCGTGTGCATCGCAATCCCTTGATGTCGCCATTCTGGAAAAAAACGATCAGTGCGCCGTGGTCTCCCTGTTGACATCATGGTCCGATCTGGGCACATGGCCCGGCATTTGGAAAGCCCTTCGCTTAATTGCCGATCAGTCAGAATAAACTTTAAACGCCTGTGTGGCATTGACCAAAGCGTGACGAATGCCGGGTTCCAAGGCACTATGCCCAGCATCAGGAACGATGATCAATTGAGAGTTCGGCCAACTGCGCGATAAGTGCTCAGCGGTAACAGGCGGACAAACCACATCGTATCGCCCCTGCACGATGATGCAGGGCAAATGGAGGATGCGGTGCAGCTTGTTTAAAAGATGATCTTTTTCCATAAAAAAGTCGTGCTGGAAATAGTGTGCTTCCATGCGGGCAAGGCACAAGGTGCTGTGCGGGTCCGGTTGTCCGGGGTTGTTAAACGGCAGGAGTGTCGCACAGGCTTCTTCATAAGACGACCACGAAAAGGCTGCGGGTAAATGAATATCAGGGTCGGAATGGTTTAATCGTCGCACGTAATTATTTAAAATATCCGTGCGTTCCTCTGTTGGTAGAAAATGGATGAATGCACGCGCGGCTTCGGGTTGGAAGGTCCCCATTTTATTGAGGAACCAATCGCCTTCATAATCTTGGCCCATGAAAACACCGCGCAGGATGAAACCTTTGCACCGGGCTGGATGGGCCACACCATAAGCCAGCGCCAAAGTACTGCCCCACGATCCACCAAACACAAACCAACTTTCGATTTTGAGCAAACGACGTAGTTTTTCCAAATCGGCCACCAGATGATCAGTGGTGTTATTTTCAATTGAGGCCGCCGGGACAGAACGACCGCAACCGCGTTGATCCAGTAAAACGATACGATAATGATCAGGGTCGAAAAAACGCCGATGCACCGGCGCGCATCCTGCCCCCGGCCCACCATGTAAAAACAAGATCGGTTGTCCGTCGGGGTTCCCGCATTCTTCCCAGTAAATCGAATGACCATCGCCAACATCCAGCATGCCGCTGTGATTGGGGGAAAGGGTGGGAAACAGGTTTGAACCGTGATGATTAAAAGGCATTATTTTTCTATTACTTCCAATTGGGCAGGATGTTCAGGCGCTATCATAGGACCGTTTTGTTGAAAAACCCAGCCTCGAATACGCACATCACGTTCCTTTAATGTGGGGAGGTCAAACCCGAATGCACGAAATTTTTTTTGCGCCTTTTTAGAAATCTTAATCGTGAAGTCTCTACGCCAGTTATTGCCAAAATTCAAATAGGTTGTGCCCTTAATCTCGGCAACATCTATAACGCGACCCTCTATAATGGCAAATTCATTCAGTGGAATGGTTTCTGACAGGGCCGAATAGGCTTGACGTGTTTCCAGCAAATAAAGATCGCGAACAAAGGCGGTTTCACCGGAATAGGGAAAGGGCGTTGCCTTGCCTTCACGCACCAGTTCACCTTGAACCCAGCGTCCGTCTTTTAAATACAAATGAGCAGGTTTTCGGCCATACCTGTCTGGCTTGTCCGATAGCAGGCGTACCCTGACCCGGTCGCCTTTTTTGACAAGATCGTTCAATCCTGTTGATTGCGAGTCAAAAAGCAGGCCAGCCAGACGGATATTACCGGATTTTTCAAGGGTGACATGAAAGGGTAATTGGATATCTTTAATCGTATCGGTTACGGATTGGGCGAATGCACCCTTGACCCAAAAGCCCGATAGCCCCACAAACAACAGAGTGGAAATAAGGTAAAGATAGCTTGGAATGAACCGCTTCACACTGCTTGCCATTATGATTACGTTGGGACTGCTGCTGGCATTGGGCCAAATGAGCCGTCTGGGATTATTGAATTGAAACAACAAGAAGAACATGACATGAGCCGCGCTTACACACAATTGGAAAAGAAATTTAAACGTGCAGAGGTTTTGGGCGAAGCCTCGGCAATGTTGCATTGGGATATGGCAGCCATGATGCCCAAAGGCGGCGCTGAAGCCCGCGCCGAACAACTGGCTTTACTGGCAACCTTGCGACATTCCATGATGACGGAACCCGCCTTGGCCGATTTGCTGAACGAGGCCGAGGTTGATAACGATTTGAATGATTGGCAAACGGCAAACCTTTATGAAATGCGCCGCACCCATACCCATGCAACAGCATTGGACGAAGATTTGGTCGAGGCCATGTCGCGTGCGACTTCAACTTGTGAAGGTATTTGGCGCGAAGCCCGCCCCGATGGTAATTTTGCCCGTGTCGTTCCGGCCTTGAAAGAAGTCTTAAATCTGTCGCGTCAATCCGCACAGGCCAAAGCGCAAAAGCTGGATTGCGGCCTTTACGATGCCCTGCTTGATCAATACGAACCCGGCGGGAAAGCCGCCGATATCGACCCGATCTTTGCCCGACTTGAAGAATTTTTACCTGACTTTCTTCAATCCGTTCTGGAAAAACAAAAAGGCAAGGCACCCATTCGCCCCACAGGCCCTTTTGCCATCGAAAAACAAGAAGCCCTAGGACGTAAATTTATGTCTGCCTTAGGCTTTGATTTTGATCATGGTCGTCTGGATGTCAGCGCCCATCCATTTTGCGGGGGTGTGCCCGATGATATCCGCCTCACAACCCGTTATGATGAAAATGATTTTACCTCTGCCATGATGGGTGTCCTGCATGAAACCGGGCATGCCCTTTATGAACGGGGATTGCCGAAAGAATGGCGTTATAACCCGGTTGGTGCGGCACGGGGCATGAGTATGCATGAAAGCCAGTCTTTGCTGGTGGAAATGCAGGTCTGCCGGTCCGATGCATTTTTACGTTATGCCGTCCCCCATATGTGCACTGCCTTTCAAGGACAAGGCGAAGCATGGAACCTTGAAAACTTTATCCGCCTGTATCGCGAAGTCAAACCCGGTTTTATTCGCGTCGATGCCGATGAGGTCACCTATCCTGCCCATGTGATTTTACGTTACAAGCTGGAACGCGCCTTAATCGAAGGCGATATGGAAATTGAAGATATCCCGGCCGCGTGGAATGCATCGATGGAAAAAATGCTTGGAATCCGGCCCGAAAGTGATCGTGACGGATGTATGCAGGATATTCACTGGTTTGACGGCGCATGGGGATATTTCCCGACCTATACTCTGGGCGCAATGACAGCCGCACAGATTTTTGACGCCGCCCAAAAAGCCTTGCCCAGTCTGGATGAAGATATTGCGCAAGGGCGTTTTACGCGACTGATGGATTGGCTTGGAAGCAACGTGCATGGACAGGGGTCAAAACTTTCTACACCAGAACTTTTAAAAAATGCGACAGGCAAGACCCTTGATCCTGAGGTGTTTATTACTCATCTTAAAAAGAGATATATGGATTGAGAAGAAAAAGACGGGCGAAGTAACCATGCATAAAAGAATCGTTGAAAAGAATTTAAAAACACTGGATGCGGAACGGGCCAACTATTTCAACGATGTGATTGGTTACCTCGAAGATATTGAAGAAACACAACGTTTTCCCAATCTCGTTTATTTAACGTTGAAGGACATTCTCGATATTGCCCCGACTTATATCGAGAAAAAGGCCTTTGCCTTGTTGTTGTTGAAGTTTGTAACTCATCATCGTCTGGATTTACAAAAAATCATCTACGACAAAGAATATCTCTATGACGAAAATGTTTTGCGCAAAGTAACAGGAAAGCTGATTGAGGCAATCGTAGACCAAACCATTCAGGGATATGAAGAAGGCCAGATTGATACAGGCGAAGCTGTAGTGCAGAAATACACCTATCCTTACCGCGCAATGGACCTTGTTGATATCGACGATGAAGACGAACTGGAACGCGCAAAAGAAGAAGAACGTCGCCGCCAAGCGGCCTATACAGGACCGGAAAGACGACGCCGATAAAGCGACGTTGACCCTTTTGATTTTCTCTATACCAAAGGTTGGTACAAGAGGGATGGAAAAATAAGTTTACCTTGCTCTGTGTTCGGTTCTATATTGAGGGCAAGTTATAGTATTTTCCAAGCCAAGAAAGCTTTTCATGGATATCATGGACACCTTACGATACGACCGCTGGATCGAAGACGCGCTGAAAAGTGTGGTGCGCAAAGCCCTGACCTATTGTCAGGAAAACGGCCTGCCGGGCGACCACCATTTTTATATTACTTTTGCCACCGATCATCCCGATGTGATCATGCCCGACAGCTTGCGTGATCAATATCCGGAAGAAATCACAATTGTGATTGAACACGAATATTGGGACCTGGAAGTGACGCAAGAGTACTTTGACGTGGTTTTGAGCTTCAGCGAAGTAAAAACACCGATCCACGTGCCGTTTGAGGCCGTTACAGGTTTTGCCGATCCGAGCGTGAAATTTGGATTACAGTTCAAGATGGAAATGCTTGATCCTGAAGATCTGGATGACGACGATGTGATGGATGATGATGACGAAGGCATGATGCAATCACAATCGGATGAAGAGAAGACATCCGATACCTCTGAAGAGGGCAAAGACAATGTGATTGCACTGGATGCCTTTCGCAATAAGAAATAGTTTTTTTCGGGCTGGATTCTTCCAGCCCCTTTTTTTGTTTCACAGACCTATTGAATGAGAAGATAGAGATGAGCGATTCCGTTTATTATGACATGTTCCCTGTGGGTGATGACACCACTCAATACCGCAAACTAACTTCGGATTTTGTATCCACGATCGAGGTGGACGGCAAAGAGGTATTGAAAGTTGACCCCGAAGCCATCCGTTTATTGACGAAAGAAGCGTTCAAGGAAATCTCTCATAAACTGCGCCCGGCCCATATGAAACAGGTTGCCAGCATTTTGGATGACCCCGAAGCATCTGATAATGACCGTTTTGTCGCCCTTGAAATGATCAAGAACGCAACCATTGCCGCCGATGGTATTCTGCCGCTTTGTCAAGATACCGGAACGGCGATCGTAATGGGCAAACGTGGGAAATATTGCTGGGTTGATGGGCAAGACGAAGAAGCCATTTCCCAAGGTGTTGCACAAGCCTATACCGACCTGAACCTGCGTTATTCGCAAGTCTCACCTGTCGATATGTATGAAGAAGTCAACACAGGCAATAACCTGCCGGCACAGATTGACCTTTATGCAATCGAAGGCAATGCCTATAAATTTATGTTTATGGCAAAAGGCGGCGGGTCGGCAAACAAGACCTATCTGTATCAACAGACCAAAGCCTTGTTAAACCCCGCCTCCCTGAAAGCATTTTTGGATGAAAAAATCCGCACATTAGGGACAGCGGCCTGCCCGCCCTACCACCTTGCCATCACCATTGGCGGGACATCAGCAGAAACCAACCTGAAAACAACCAAGCTGGCCTCTGCAAAATATCTGGATAACCTGCCGACAAGTGGCGGCGATAAAGGGCAAGCGTTCCGCGATGTGGAATTTGAACAGGAAGTCCTGAAAATGACACAGGACATGGGCATGGGGGCCCAGTTTGGTGGTAAATATTTCTGCCATGATGTTCGTGTCGTCCGCCTGCCACGTCATGGTGCAAGCTGCCCGGTTTCTATTGGTGTGTCTTGTTCCGCAGACCGTCAGTTGTTTGCAAAAATCACCAAAGATGGTGTCTTCATTGAACAGTTGTGCGATAATCCGGCAGATTATTTGCCTGTCGCTGATGCTGAAAGCGCACAGGAAGTGTCCATCGATTTGAATCAGCCTATGGCAAATATCCTGAAAACCCTGTCTGAATATCCGGTGAAAACCCGTGTGAAAATGACAGGCACCATGATTGTGGCGCGCGATATCGCCCATGCCAAGCTGAAAGAACTGCTGGATGCAGGCAAGGAATTGCCGCAGTATTTTAAAGATCACCCAGTTTATTATGCCGGTCCGGCCAAAACACCGGAAGGTTACGCATCAGGTTCCTTCGGCCCGACAACAGCCGGACGTATGGATGCTTATGTTGACCTGTTCCAAGCCAATGGCGGGTCCATGTTAATGGTCGCCAAAGGAAACCGTTCACAAGCTGTAACGGATGCTTGCAACAAGCATGGCGGCTTCTATCTGGGATCTATCGGTGGGGTTGCTGCGGAATTAACGCAAAAATCCATCAAGAAAATGGAATGTCTGGAATATCCTGAACTGGGTATGGAAGCCATTTGGAAAATCGAAGTTGAAGATTTCCCCGCCTTTATCATCGTGGATGACAAAGGCAACGATTTCTTCAAAGAATTCGTATAATTACAAAACAAAATGCCCCTGCGTAAAAACAGGGGCTTTTTTTCAAAGGCTCTCCGGCAATTATGCTGCGGGAGCCTTTATTTTATCTGCGGGTATTTTCCAGAATAAAGACACGAATTGCACTGGACAGGTTGCCTGTGCGTTCTTTGTCAATTTCGGTGATCAGCGCATTCATCGACATGTCGCGTTCATCCGCAAGGTCTTTCAACGCATCCCAAAACGCATTTTCCAACGATACACTGGTCCCGTGTCCCGCGATCGTTACCGATCTTTTTCGTAAAGAGAGTTTTTCAGTCATAAGTGGCACAGCCATTCCGCGATGTTCCCAGTAAATGTTAACCGCTTGTGCAGATTGCGTCATCATATTGTCGAAACTCCCCGTGAGAAAATTTAATTGTTTAGCTCTATTGGCTTTTTGTTTTTCTTATTTCTTTATTCTTATGCCTTTCCATTGCTTCGAACAAACGATAAGATTTCATTGATATGTTGAATTTAATTCATGTGAAACGATGCCCAGATCCCTTCCCCCTCTCCCCCAATTACGGTCTTTTGAAGCAGCCGCCCGACTTTTAAGCTTTAAACAAGCTGCGGAAGACCTGCATGTCACACCGTCTGCGGTCTCTCATGCAGTGCAAGCCTTGGAAGATTATCTTGGGGTGAAACTGTTTCATCGTATTGCAAAAGGCAAACGACACGACAAAGCTTTGCGATTAAGTGATGCGGGCAAGGCGCTTTTACCCAGCCTGACACGATCTTTTGATGAGATTGAAAAGGCGGTTGTCTCGGTTATGGCACAAGGGGCCGCCGATATTTTAACAGTCGCAACCGCGCCGATCTTTGCAAAATCATGGTTGATGCCGCGCTTGCATCGTTTTGTCAGTGCCTACCCCGATGTCAATATTCGGGTCAATTCAACCTTAAATCCGACCGAAAGCCTGTCCGGTCAATTTGATGTCGGATTGATGTACGGGCGCGGGGTGTGGCCCGGATTGGTCAGCGAAATGCTTTTCCCCGAAACAATGGTGCCTGTCTGCTCACCGGCGCTCATGCGCGACAGAAATCCCCTCACCTGCCCCCAAGACCTTGCGGGTCATACATTAATCCATAGTGAAGCACGCCTGACATCATGGTCCATGTGGTTGGACAATGCCGGTGTGGCAGGCATTAACCCGGCAAAAGGATTGCATTTCAACCGCGCGACCCTCGCCATTGCCGCAGCCATTAACGGATTGGGTGTCGCACTGGAAGGCAAAACCGCCGTCTTGGACGAATTACAAAGTGGGGAGTTGATTATCCCGTTCGAAGCCCCGGTCATGCCGGATCAACAAGACGGTTATTATCTCGCCTATCCCGAAGGACGCGGCGATATTGAAAAAGTCGTTCTCTTTCGAAAATGGGTGCAAGAAGAAGCAGCTATGCAAAATTGACGGAGCTATGCCCCAAAACCGTCACTTTACGTGCATTCAAAAGTATGAATATATTTTTAGAACGTATCAAATGAGGGGGCTCATGACTTTTTACAGAAAGCAGGATGGCGATACATCTGCTGCACAAGCTTGTACGTCAACACCAACAGGCGTGCCGGACTATTTGCGCGAAACCTACACTTGGGCCTATTTAAATCCAAAAACGGTGCCGTGGCTGAGTTCCGCACCCGTAGTGGCCGCCATTTTGTGGGGGAATGCATCGCGTTTGATCCGTAAAACGGTAGAAGAGATTGAACCGGGATCACGCGTCTTGCAAGCCGCCGCCGTTTATGGGCGTTTTTCAACCAAACTCGCCCATGCTGTCAGTGAAAACGGGCAACTCGATGTGATCGACATTGCCCCTATTCAAGTAGAAACGGCACGCAAACGGGTTGCAGGCATGAACCAAGCCAAAGTTATGATCGGGGATGCGTCTGTTGTACGATCAACCCCATATGATACGGTGGTTTGTTTCTTCTTGCTCCATGAAGTCCCGGAAGCCATGAAAAGTAAAATTGTTTCGGCTTTGCTCGCATCTACAAAGCCGGGGGGCAAAGTCGTGTTTGTCGATTATCACAAACCTTCCCCCCTTCATCCGTTAAAGCCCGTTATGAGCAAAATTTTTGATTGGCTGGAACCTTTTGCAAAAGGTTTGTGGCACAAGGAAATTGCAGAATATGCACCAGACAACAACGATGTTATCTGGCGCAAGGAAACCTTGTTTGGCGGTATGTATCAAAAAGTGGTTGCCGAACGCCGCAAGACTACTTGATTAAATGTTCCCATAACATCAAACCTGCGAAAAACAGCAGGAAAGCCCCGGTCGTCGCATTAACTGTTTTTTGAACACGCGGACGCGACAGCCATGCCTTAACCGCGTCTGCTGCCCAAGCAAGCGGAGCCTGCCATAAAACATTAATCAGGACCAAGACAAGCGCAAGGATGACCAATTGCAGGGTGACCTGCCCCTTTTCTGGATCAACAAAGTTCGGCAACAAAGCCAAAAACAGAATAATAACCTTCGGATTCAGCAAGTTGCACACCGTGGCGTCGATCATGGCCTTTTTCCACGTGATTTGCGGGCCTTGGCTGTCAAACTTCAGGGTTGTTCCCCGAAAGCCCTGAATGCCGATCCATGCCAGATAGGCCGCCCCAAACGTCGCCACCAGTTTAAACAAAATAGGACTGGAGGCAATGATGACAGAGATACCGAAAATAGCCAGCAAGGTATGACCAACCAACCCAATTTGCACGCCCAAAACCGTTGCAAACCCGACATTGCGCCCTGAATTCAACGCATAACGCAAAATAAGAACCGTGTCAGGACCGGGGGAAAGCACAATGGCCCCAGCCGTAAGCGCAAAGGCCAGCAAAGTTGCAGGATCAATCGGCATCACACATGTTCTTTCAACCAGTTTGCAATCGCATCAATGGCTTCCATCTGGTTTTCGCGCATGGTACGCCCGGATAAAACGCGAGGTTTGAGATCGTGATCCCCATCATCAGCCCAATGAAAATCAATTGTATCAGGCAAGCCATATTCGACAACCTCGTCCCACCAACCAAAACTGTCGCGTGCACCTTGGCAGATCAATGTTGGTGTTTTAAACGTCATCAGATGATCAATGCGCAGATGCTCTTTTTCCGACTTTCCCAAGGGATGAAACGGATAGCCGGTGACGCAGACGCCCTTAACCGGGGTACCTTCATCTTCTAATTCAGCGGCAACCATTGTCGCCATACGTCCCCCCAGTGATTTGCCACCGATGAACAGCTTTTCGCTACCGCCAAGGTCCGTTATGACCTCCCGCCAAGCCTTCAACAATTTGGGTGTGCGGTCCGGCGGGCGTTTCTTACCGGTTTCGCGGCGTTTTTGCATATAGGGAAATTCAAAACGAACAACGCGTATGTCACGTTCGCCCAAACCTTCCGCAACACGTTCCATGAACTTGCTATCCATTTGTGCACCGGCGCCGTGGGCATAAACAAACGTAATATCGGCATTTTCGGGGCCGTTGAACAAATAGTTCATGGTATTTTCCTTTTGAATTGTGTAAGGCCTTCGCCTAGAGTTTAGACAACATTAAGCTAACGCAAATAAAAAAGGATGCAAGCCATGCTCAACGCGATTGATGCAATTCGTATTTTTTCCGGTGATTTTGAAGAAACACGGGACTTTTTTGTCAATGCATTGGGGTTCGTCATTGGATTTGAAGGCGAAGGTGTCGCCGTTTACGATTTGGCAGGGACCAAATTGATTTTAGAAGAACTGGACCTGAGCGAGCCAGAAGCCGCCGGCATGGTTGGACGTTTTACCGGCATTTCTTTTGCTGTTGATGACATTGACACGGCTTATAAAGATTTGAAAGCCAAAGGGGTGCATTTTGAAGGAAAGCCGGAACGCGAAGAATGGGGCGGCGCACTGGCCCATTTCCGTGACCCGGCCAACAATGTCTTTACCCTGGTTCAATATCCCCAACAAAACTAATCACCAAGTCCGAATGTGGCGAGAAAGCCCGCACGACCAACGCTATCCTGCCCTGACATATAAAATTAGGAAGGATAAGAGATGGGACGTATGCGGGCTTTTGATTGGGGACTCCTTCTAACATTGTCCCTTTTGTGGGGCGGTTCATTCTTTTTTACCGAAATCGCCTTGCGTGAAATTACTCCCCTCGTCACCGTATGGGGACGTGTGGCTTTGGCTTGTATTATTCTTTGGATCATTCTTCGTTTTAGAAGCATCAAAGTCGGATGGGATCGGCGTCTCTGGGCCGCTTTTCTTGTTATGGGCTGCTTGAATAATGTCATTCCTTTCAGTCTTATTGTCTGGGGTCAGCAGGAAATCAGTGGTTCCCTTGCCTCTATTTTCAATGCAACAACACCTTTTTTCACCGTAATTCTGGCACAATTTCTAACGCAGGATGAACGTTTAACCCTGCCCAAAGCTATAGGGCTTCTGATCGGATTTTCTGGTGTCGTGATTATGGTCGGGATGGAAGCTCTGCATGGTTTGGCAAGCGCATTTTGGTCCCAAGCGGCTATTTTGTTGGCAGCAATTTCATATGGATGTGCCGCGATTTGGGGGCGACGATTTAAAGGGATTGATCCGATGGTGACCGCCACCGGGCAGGTCACGGCCTCAAGCCTGATTATGACACCTCTGGCCTTATGGTTTGGTTTTCCACAAGGCTATTTTATACCGTCCGGTGATGTTCTGGGGGCAATATTGGGGATTGCCTGTCTGTGTACAGTGGCGGCATATATATTGTACTTCAAAATATTGGAAACAAGCGGGGCCACCAATTTAATGCTGGTGACATTCCTTATCCCGCTGAGCGCAATTACATTGGGCAACGTTTTTTTACAGGAAACATTATCGACGGACCAAATCGCAGGAATGGTGTTAATCCTATTGGGATTGCTGATTATGGACGGACGAATGCTGCGCAGCATTCGTTTGAAAACAATGAGTTAAGTTTTGGCAATCGTGGCAAATTGTGCGCGAGTCAAACTTTGCAAATCTATGGGGCTGAGCTCTATTTCAAGTCCGCGCTTACCGGCACTGACAAAAATGGTGTCTTGTCCTTGTGCACTGTCATCAATGAGCGTTGGTAATGATTTTTTTTGACCCAACGGACTGACCCCACCCAAAACATACCCCGTCGTGGATTGCACTTTGCGCGCATCCGCCATAATCGCCTTTTTAGCTTTCAATGATTTCGCCGCAGCTTTTAAATCCAGCATAGCATTCACAGGAACAATGCAGACGGCCAACTGGTTTTGATCCGTGGCAACAACCAATGTTTTGAAAACCCGGTTCATCGCAATATTCATTTTCTCGGCAGCTTCTTCACCATAGGAAGGGGCACCGGGGTCATGTTCATATTGATGGATTTGAAACGTGATCTTTTTCTTTTTTGCCAAATCAATAGCGGGGGTCATGGAAATAAGCCAAGTTGTTGTCTCTGGTCAGGCCCATAAAATCCTACAGAGGAACGCACATGTCAAATACCATAAAAGATGTTTTGGGCGAATCAGTCTTTTCTAACTTAAATCTCCCCGACAGATCGAGTGCCATATTTAATACTTAGAGAGGAAAAAAAGCCATTTTCTTCGCAATAAAAATGCGCCGAATACTTCTTTTTTATAAAAATAAATCAAAGGAGTTGCGTTCAAATGTGGAACGGATATTCTTTTACCAGACTTAATTAACACTATAAAAAGCTTGGGCAAGAACCTGGGCAGACTTACGGCCTGAGGGGAAACGATGCAGTCGCCTGTGAAAAGATTGCCACAAAAACATAAAACAGTTGCGTTTGCACTCGTCTGTTTCTTGGTGTTTGTATTGTGCGCAAACATCCGCGCCCATGCAGATTTATCGTTTGAGAAATTTTCACAAAACCATAGTGCAATCATTTTGGTGATCGACCCCAAAAGCGGCACGATCATAGACGCCAATCCACCAGCCAGTACATTTTACGGTTACAGTCATGATGAATTTCTAACAATGGGGATTCAGGACATTAACGTCCTGACCAAGGAAGAAGTCACGCAGGAACGCTTGCGTGCCAAGAATGAACGGCGAAATTTCTTTATTTTTCGCCATCGTTTGAAAAACGGTGAGATCAAAACGGTTGAAGTTCTATCTAATCCGTATGAGTTGAACGGAAAAGATGTTCTAATTTCTGTCATACATGACATTTCGCGTCAACGTGAAATACAGGATGATCTGTGGCATTATCAAACCCAACTCGAACAGATGGTCGATCGCCAAACAAATAAGCTGATCGACTCCTTCCAGACACAAGTAACCTTGTTAGTCTGCGGTATTGTGGTCTTGCTGGTTATGATTGTGGCCTTGGGATGGGCTGTGAAACAACAAAATGCCGCTAAAAAGTTGGCCGAAGACAAACGCAAGCAATTGGATGAAATTATTTGGAGCACCAACGTCGGAACCTATGAATGGAACGTCCAAACCGGGGTCGTCCACATTAATGAGCGTTTTGCACAGATGTTGGGGTACTCCGTTGCAGAACTGGAACCTATCACCGTTGAAACGTGGCAAGAAAATACTCATCCCGAAGACCTGAAGGTTGCTCTCAACCTCATTGAAAAGACTTTTGAGCGGCATCTGGATTATTATGAAACCGAATTTCGCATGATCCACAAGAATGGCAGCTATATTTGGATACTCTCAAAAGGAAATGTGGTTGAATGGACACAAGACGGCTTACCGCTCCGTATGTCGGGCACGCACAATGACATTACCCAACGCAAAGAAATGGAAGCGGAACTGCGTGAAGCAACGCAAAGCGCAGAAGAGGCCAATCGTGCAAAAAGCGAATTTTTAGCAACCATGAGCCATGAGCTTCGAACGCCGATGATGGGGATACGCGGCATTCTGGAATTATTGCGAGGCAATGAGTTAATTGTTCGAGAGGAAGGTGAACTCCTAGATGATCTGGAAGAATCTTCCAACAATTTGATGGTGTTGTTGGATGACATTCTTGATTTATCAAAAATCGAAGCCGGAAAACTTCATTTGGATAAAGCGATATGTTCGCCGGCTGAGATTTTAAACAATGTCGCAGGACTGTTTCGTCCGGGCGCCGTCAAGAAAGGGATAGATATTAACAGTCATACTGGCCAGTTTACCGAGTATTGGTGTGAAGTCGATGAAATTCGCTTGCGCCAAATTGTCTCAAATCTGGTGAGTAATGCGGTTAAGTTCACAGAACAGGGCCAGATTGATATTTCAATGAATGTGGACAAAAAAGCAGGTGGAGATGACGATCTTAAAATTACCGTTCGCGATACCGGAATTGGCATAAACGAAGATTATCTCGGCATTATTTTTAATCGTTTTTCACAAGCAGATCAAAGCCTGTCCAAAAAATATGGTGGGACCGGGTTGGGACTCGCCATCTCCCATGAATTAAGCGAGATGATGGGGGGGGAGCTTAGCGTAGAAAGCAAAGTGAATGAAGGAACCACCTTTACTTTATATTTACCTGTGAAAACGGCTGCACAACCTCAAAGTTCCAAGCTTTTGAAAGATGGTGTTTTGCCACCGTTAAATATCTTGATGGCAGAAGACAACTTAATTAATCAAAAAGTGATTAGTTCGATGTTAAGCAAGAGCGGACATGCGGTTACGATTGCCAATAATGGACTGGAGGCGGTTGAATATGCCGCCAAAGAAGCTTTTGATCTGATTTTGATGGATATTCAAATGCCGGAAATGGACGGTATGGAAGCTTCTCGTGAAATTCGGCGCACAAGTGGTCCCAATTCACGTAAACCCATTGTGGCCTTTACAGCCGACGCGATTAAAGAACATCGTGAGGATTTTCTGAAATCCGGGATCGACGCCGTTGTCATCAAGCCTGTAAAATTTGATGTTCTCTGTTGCGAGATCGCAAAAGTTCTATAAAACTTGCGATCCATTACCCAGATAATGCGAGAGAAGTTCAATCGTCTTTTGCCGATGTCCATTACTGTTAAATGCCATATTCCAGACTATCTCGTAATGAATGAGAATCGGCTTAGCGTTATAAAAGAGAGGTTTGGCATGCAGAAACCCTTTTGGAATATGAGAGCGCGGTAAAATGCTTCCCGCCAGCCCGAGGTCAGCCCATTGCGCCACCACATCATAACTTAAGGCCTGGCCGGGATATCGACGAAACGTTATCCCCGCCTCGTCAAAGGCATCCTTGATAACGTCTGATAATCCACATCCGTCTGTTAAAATAATTGTCTGATTTTCCAAGGTCTGTATATCGACCATCTCTTCGCCCGGCGCAGGGATCAGGTCATGTTGCGGGGGCAGATACATCAGGGGTTCATGGAATAAGGACTTCCGATAGATTGAAGGTCTTGCCGACTGACGCGGTTGTAAGACAAGATCAATGGTGTCGTTTTGCAAACGCGCTGCCATATCATCCATAAAACATTGTTTTAAAAAGACATCAGACCAAAGTTCACTGTCTTTCAGGGCATGAATACAAGCGTTAAAATGAGGATGCGTGACAACAGGCGACATACCTATGCGAAGGATTTGCGTTCCCGGGTCAAGAAAACGAACAGCAGATTTTTCCAATTCATCTTTCGCTTCAAGAACCGCCTGAGCTAAGGGCAGAATATGTTGACCAAAGCGCGTCAGTTCAACTGAACGTGTTGTTCGTTTAAACAGCTTTCCCCCAAGCTGGCTTTCCAGTTGAGAAATCCCGTTGGAAAGCGTGGGTTGTGTCACGCAACAATGTTTGGATGCTTCTTTAAAAGAGCAATATTGAGCAAGAGAAACCATATATTTCAACTGATTCAGATTCATGCGCCGACCAACTAATAGCTAATAACTATATATTATATTTTTAATTAAAATTTATTTTAATAAAGGCTAACTCGTACAGTTGTTCCGTTCAATCGTTTATTTTATGGGACAGGAGATCGAGATGGAACTGCTCGGATATATGGCGACAGCCGTTATTTTAGGAGTCGGTGCAATTTTCCTCGTATCGGGAGAATTGTCTTTTATTTCCGGCTTTTCAAAAAGTGGGCGCTACATCCTTGCCTTTTTCTTGAGTTTTGGTGTCTTGGGTTTATCGGTCAAAACCGTCGCGCTTTTTTTACTGCAAAACAATCCTGTGTTGGACAGGGCTGTGATCCTCGGGCGTGAAATTGCAGATAATAAGCCCGCACAAGACGTCGCAGCCCGTGGTTTGGTATATGATAATCGCGGGCGACATTGGCGAACCCTCCCCCCGTTATCAGTTCAGGATAATCCCTTAATGGTCCAATTGGGGCAGCGTTTATTTTTTGATCGTCGTTTATCGCGTAATCAAACTGTATCATGTGCCTCATGTCACGATATTTCAAAGGGCGGCGATGATGCACGTTCCGTTTCTGTTGGTGTTGACGGCTTACACGGCAACCGCAATGCCCCGAGTGTCATCAATGCGGCTTATATGAAAAAACTCTTTTGGGATGGACGGGCAAAATCTTTGGAAGACCAAGCCGGAGGACCTTTAACAAACCCGGTAGAGATGGCCATTGCCAATAAGGAAGAAGTTGTCGAAATTGTTCAGGCAGACGCGAACTATCGCGATCTCTATCAACAGGTTTTCGGCACAAATAATCTTGAATTTGACTCAATCGCACGCGCCATTGCCGCCTTCGAACGCACACTTATATCCAATGATGCACCTTATGACCGCTTTGTGCGCGGGGATAAAAATGCCCTGAATATGCAGCAAATGAAAGGCATGATGCTGTTTGATCAACTTGGTTGTCGTAATTGCCATATGGACCCGCTTTTCAGTGTGGCGGGGATTGACCAGAAAAGCCCCTATCGTCCTTTTCCTCTATTTAAAGGATCACCTTATGTCAGCAAACATAAATTGGAAGAAGATAAAGGTCGCAACAAGAAAGGGGTTTGGCGCGTCCCCTCGTTGCGCAATGTCGAACATACAGCCCCCTATTTTCATAATGGTTCGGTCGATACCTTGGAAGAAGCCGTACGTGTCATGGCCACAGCACAATTGGGGTTAAAGATCGAAGACAAAAAAGAAGATGGACTGACAGTCTTATATGAAAAAGACGGCCCCGTCCTTTTGGCTCGCAGGAAAAGCCTGAATGAGGATGAAATTTCTCAAATTGTTTCTTTCTTGAAAAGTTTAAGCGGTACCCCATTGAATATATCCAATCCGTGGTCCCGAAAAATTGAAGCCGCATCTGCGATGTAAACCGGAGCAACCCTTTATGGATATCGCAAATCAGTTATCAACATCCGGGCGGGCGATTTTTACCAGCCGTCTGGTTCGTAGAAAGTTCGACCCTTCGCAACCTGTCTTAGATAAGGGCTCATCTGTATCAGGGGCCTATTTCGTATTGGAAGGGGCTTTGCGGGTATTTACCTTATCGCCGCAGGGTAAACAAATAACGCTTTATCGGATTCTTCCCGGTCAAACCTGCATACTGGCAATCAACAGCCTGTTTAACAGCTTTCTTTATCCGGCATGGGTGGAAGCCGAAGAAAAAACCGTTCTCGGGGTGTTACCCGGGGACATATACCGTCAATTGTTTCGGGGGGAGGCCATCGTTCAGGATATTACCATTAAAGCCTTATCCTCGACCGTTTTCGGATTGATGAGCGCATTGGAAAAACATCACAGCCAAACCATCAAGCAACGCCTAGCGCATTATTTATTGGTTCGCGTCGCCCCCGATGCAACCGTCTATACCACACAACAGGTTATTGCCGATGATTTGGGGTCAACACGGGAATTTGTTGCACGTATTTTGTCACACCTGACCCAGCAAGGGTTGGTTCAAACAGGGCGTAGAAAAATCCGAATTTTAGACCCTGAGGCCTTAAAAAAATTGTGCCAATATGATGAAGCGTAAAGAAGTTTTGCTTCTTGATCCTTGAACCGATAGTGTGTAGCTCTTGCGTCTCATAGGTGAATGAGACAAATAAGAGAGTCTTGGCAATTCAGAGAGATAAAAATGGCCGACTATACAACCAGACAACTTGAAGAAACGATTCGAATTTTAAACCTGATGAATGACGATCAAATCTTGAAACAAAAGGTTGATCACGCAGCACAGGCTTGCATTCATGCCCTTCAAAATTCTGGTAAAATTTTACTGGCCGGGAATGGCGGCAGTGCGGCGGATGCCCAACATATTGCGGGTGAATTGGTCAGCCGCTTTGCCTTTGACCGACCGGGTCTCGCTGCCATTGCATTAACGACAGACACATCCATTCTGACCGCAATCGGCAATGATTATGGATACGAGCGTTTGTTTGCCCGACAAGTAGAAGCTTTGGGCGTTCAAGGCGATGTCTTTATTGCCTATTCCACATCGGGTTCATCCCCCAATATTATCGCAGCACTTGAAGAAGCCAAGGCCCGTGACTTGACGACAATCGGCCTGACGGGAAATCGCAAAGGTACGATGTGTGATCTATGCGATATTTTACTGGAGGTCCCGTCAGCCGATACACCCAAAATTCAGGAAGGCCATTTATTACTGGGCCATACGATTTGTGGGTTGGTCGAAAATACTATTTTCGAAGCCCCTTGATTAAGAGCCAACACCCGTTTGCGTGAAGCTTTTTAGGATCGGTTGGTGGTATTTCCCCCAGTATGCTCCCCAACAGCAATCATGATCCATGTCAGGTTCCACCCGATAGAGAATTTGGGCACGGATCATTTTCTTCATTTTATTAATTTCATTGATGCTTAAGGCATTGGGGATAATTGTATCTTCCTGCGCCATCACATGAATTTGAGGAATTGTGGTAATCTTGGAATAGATAGTTCTTCCTGTATCCAACGATTGTCCCAAAGGAGTAATCCCATGATGGTTCGTCCAGCTTTTGTGATTGAGCAAACCGGCTAAAGAGACAATCCCCTTCACATCATTGCGTCGTGCAGCAACCAACATGGCAACCGTTGCCCCCCCGGACCCACCGACCAAAATGACATTGCGCCGGGCTTTCTGCTTCAAGGCCTTATCAATGGCCTCGTTCATATCTGCAATGACAACCTCATTAAAACGACCATCGGTCCATAATGCATATTGGCAATTTACGCCTTTTCCCTCGTTGATCACATATTGACAGGGCCGTGCAATATAGACAGCGTCAAATGTGGTATCCTGTAGGGCAACGGACAACATAAAAGGTTCCTGAGGGGTCGGGTCCGGCGCGATACGATTTATATCAATCCAGGCAGACCCATCACCTTCGATATAAACAATCAAAGGGAGATTCGTCGTAGAACGTTGTGGCGATCGATAGCTTTTAAGCGTGAAATGTGCCGTTTCAATATAAGTCGGGACCCACTGGCTTTGGCGGGTTAATTCGTAGGCTTTGTCATAGGCGCGATCGGTGTGGATATTCAAGCAGCCACCTAAAAACAAAACAAGCAAAAGGGCCATGCATTTCTGCATGACCCTTTTTACTTGATGACAAACTGTCATACTGCAAACTTACGCTTAGAATTTGAAGCGAACAGTTGCAGAAGCAGTTGTGCTTTCGAAGTTGTCGCGACCAACTTGGGTTTTAACATTCAAGCTACCGTCAACGGAGCCATCTTTAGAACCCACTCGCAGACCAAGGCCAAGGTCAAACGCATCAGCGTCATCGTTGATCTCGTCTTTGAAGTCACGCAGGTAATCTACGGAAGCAAACGGTGTCAGGTTCAACTTGCCAGAGTTAATGGCATAGCTGGCTTCAGCACCGATACGACCTTGGCTGGTTTTGCTTTGAGAAGCAGCAACAACGTTGCCGTTGCTTTCTACGAAGCCGTCAGTATCGCGGTCAGACCACAAGTAACCAACGCGACCAGTCAAACCGATGTTCTTGATTTGCTTGCTAGCAGACAATGTTGTTGCTGCGAACCAAGTTTTGGCATCGGTAGAAGCCGTTGTTGCACCATTTTGACGATCCTGGTCAACATCACCCCATGTGTGACCGAACATACCTGTCAGGTTCACATTATCAGTGATACGGATAAGAGCGTACGGTGCGAGAGTTGTAGATTTCTCTTCGTAAGTACCAGAGTTGAACGTGGTATCTACGTCAGTAGACGCATAACCGATGGATACACCAGCCATTAGCTTGTCAGTGAACCACTTATCGATACCAACGTTGAGAGCACCAACGTTACCATCGAAGTTTTCGTTCGCTTTATCACTTTCGATCCAAGTATAAGACAGGTTCGCCCAAACAGAAACTTTACGTGTTTCGTTACCAGCGCCATACCCGTGTTGCTTCGCAGAATCGAACAAGCTAACAGTTTGCTTGGTGTTACCACCTTCAAACTTAGTAGTCGGAGTAGGAGTGACACTAACGCCACCGCCACCAACAGCACCAGAGATGACACCAACAATGGCATCCAAGTGAGCCGACACGTTATTTACGTTAGCTACGGCAATTGATTTCGCAACAACCGGAGCAACCACTGATGAACCCGCTGCATTCGGACCGGACGAATACGTCTCGGCGGATGCTTGCGTTGAAACCAACGCAACGGCTGCACCAGCAATTAGAATTTTACATTTTGAGAACATGGTTAGTTCCATTCCCCTTGATTATAGATTTACTTCAATTGCAATTGAAGATTTCAAACTGACCCAGACTGCTTGCACACTGTGCCAGCTCTCAATCAATAGCTAATAGACTTTGATTTGGTGCGGTTTGCAACTAAAAAAAGAGAGAACTGAACCCTACGTGTAACGGTGTGGCATTTTAGCTACACTCACGGGGTTTAATGGCGCTCACCAAGACCTAAAAGCACAATTTTAAAGGTTTTCAGTGTGATTATTATGTCAAGCCAGACGGACCAATTCTGAATATACCAAGAATCGAGCTCTGCTCTTTTGGTAAAAGTCGTGTGGCTGCGTCCGTTGACTTGCCACAACCCCGTAATGCCCGGAATTGTACGTGTATAATTTTCAAAGTTTACACCATAACTTTTAATTTCACGCGCTAACAGAGGACGCGGACCGACCATACTCATATCTCCTTTTACAACGTTTAGGAGCTGAGGGAGTTCGTCGATCGAATATTTCCTTAAAAAATGTGCCCCTTTAATCAAGCGCGGGTCTCTGTCCAATTTGAAGTTATTTTTTTCATATTCTGCCCATGTGTCCGGTGCATTTCTTTTCCAACGCACAAGGGTTTGGTGGGCCCCAACTTCCATGGTACGAAGTTTCAGACAGGGAAAATTTTCTCCATTCAGACCTATCCGTTTTTGTCGAAAAAAAGCAGGTCCCTTGGACACCGAACAGATCCACATAGCCGCCAGAACAAGTATAGGCATCGTAAGTATGAGAAGAATGCTCGCCATTATCAGGTCGAAGATACGTTTTATTTTTTTATAAAACCAATTATCCAGCGCATTCTGCATACGCATCAACAGATAATGTTCGCCAAATATGGGCTCAATGTTGGAATGAAAAATTGGCAACTGGAAATAAGATGGCAAGAGCATAACCTGATGACCGTGACGTAAAGCTTCTACGGCAACTTCTTGCTGTTCGTGCTCTTTTTCTTTGGAAAAACAGATTAAAACTCTCAGGTTATGGCGGATTTTCAGGCGCCCAAAATCACGTAGATTGACCGTTTGATATTCGTTTTTGGGATTTAGATAGCTTTTGCCATTTGTTTTGAGAAACGATTCGGCCAAGTAATAGCCCGAAAATTGTTCATTTCGAATCAGGTTTTTAACGATATCCAGACCATTTAAATCACCAAAAAACAGAACAGGAAGTTTCCAGCATCTCATTCGTTTGAGAATCGCAATGCTGACATAGCGCCCAAAGAGGAGGATAAAAGGGGCCATTCCCCAGGTTAATGCCACCCAAAGCCGTGGAAAGGCTTTCTGTAAAAGATAAGCGGAGGCAAAATCGGCAACACCAACAATTAAGACCATTAAGAAGATCTCATTAAACAGCATAATCGGCATACGCCTACGCGTGTAATGCCCTTTTGCCGTAAAGACCAGCAACAAGATAAAGATAAAGGCGCCGTATAACCACAATCGTTCGACAAAAAGGCTAACATTCCATTCAAACAAAATCTCGGTATTAGGGTAATCAACAAACAGCCAGCGCATATAACGCGCCAGTAAAACAGAAGCGGTCAAAGATAAAAAATCAATACCGAGCGTAATGCAAAAAGCGATTGTCGTTTTTTTCCATACAGGTATCGCATTAATACGATCTTCTATTTTTTTGAGTTTGGCATTCATTGCATTTTGCTATGTTGTACGAGGGCTGTGTGTGCCGTTTTTAATTGTTGAATTAAACTATCCGGGATTTCCAAAAAACGTCTTAAGTCGTGTTTTTCGACAGCATCTACCATATTTTCAATAGCCTTGATACGCTTTTTGTTATCGGTGTTCGCGAGTTCCAGTTGTCCGATAAACCAAAGCGCAACCGGATTTTCATTTTCGTACTGATAGAGATCATTTAGAATAATGCTTGCCCACTCCCGCTCGGATTGTTGAGTTTGAGGCGAAACCGCATAAGTCAGATAGGGAATGAGAAGCTCACTGCGATGCGGTGCCGTTTCCAACAAGACCGATGCCGCATATGACCATTCAGAAAGAATAACGGATTTTAACGCCTGATATTCTTTTTCCGGGCGCTGAATATTCTGGAAATCAGACGCCAACAGGAGATATTCCATAATAAGGGCATTTCCGGGACTGGAGCGTAATTGCTGTTGCGCCCTTTCCACAAGATATTGAACCCAAAGGAAATCATCATATTCCAAACTTTGCCCCTCAACGGGTGCGGTAATATAACGATATCCCTCCCTTAAGGCGCGTTGGAAAGAAATATTCCCCCGTAAATGATCATCCGCAATTGTGTTGAAAGCTTTATCCTGACGCGCCAGAAAAACTTGTTTATCCAGATGCATGTTTTGCTGATACACCCAGATTGAGGCCCATATAAGGTTTACCGCAAAGATAATGCCTGCGGTTGCCTTTAGAATTTTAAGTTTCGCACCTGCTTTTTTGAAAGAAGCAGGCCCCAGCGTTGTCGCCATAATAAAAGCCAGCAACGGAATAACAGTTGCAAATTCAAACCAAAGCGAAGCAATCGCGATATAACTGGCAGCCGTGGCGACAACGATCGCTTTGTGTTGAACCGCTGCCTCTTTTATCCAGAAGATAAAGATAGCAAGATACAAAATGAGAGCGATCGGCCCACTGGAAAAAAGGATTTCATAAGGAATGGAATGGGTATGAACATAATCCCGCGAGAATGTATCCCATGTCGGATTGAGAAAGTCTTGCCCGGAAAAAACCAGATATTTCTGGATGGCAAAGAGGGAATGTCCAAAACCGTTACCAAAAATATATGTGAGCCATCCCCCATCATCAAAGGCATGAGTTGTAATGTTAAACATTAAACTGCGCGACCACAAAGAATAGAACAAGGTAAACTCGCCCAATTGATTTGCCTGATAGTCACGCCCAACCCACAGGATGAGGGCAAAAATTGATACCGGGATCACAACAATGGCAAGACTTGCCAGAAAAAGGACTGCTTTATTGATTTTTAGAGAGGCAAAACGCTGAACCAGAACCGTTATCAACCACCCGCCAAGCCCACAGACCAGCACAATGACAATTGCACCACGGTTGTCGCCTAGATATGCAACGACTATTCCCGCGATAAAACCCAAAAGAGTCGCAGCATTGCGAAGATTGGCTTTAGCCGTAATATTATAGGCCAAAAGATACATCAGGGCCGGAACCAGAACGGCAAAAACACCCAGATAATCCGGGAAAAAGAAAAGCTTATAAGGGGACCCAACCGGAAGCGGGTTAACAATTGCCCCGTAGCCAATCAGGACCAGCGCACCGACACTGGCAGCAATGGTTATGAAACGTTTTCCTTGAGCAAAATAACCGGCAATCAGAAAACCGGACAAAACAAAAAAAAGAGCCGCCCCTTCTGCGAGTTGCGGGCCACCCAACAGGCTTAATAAGGGATAAGGCGCAAAGATAGAAGAAAGCGTCGACCATAGTGCCAATGCAATAGATATCTGGATGGTGCGGGGTAACTGCATTTTGGGATATGAATATAAAAACCACGCATTCCACAACCAAGCCAGTCCCCCGAGAGCAAAAACACTCACAACCGTTGGCTCGGCATCTCGCCAGACACCGAAGCGAAAAACGGGCAATGCGGCAAAAGTTGAGATTGCGCCCAAGCACAATATCAGGCTAACTGATAGGTATCTAAATTTATCGGCAGTCATTTTCATTACATTTGATAAGATATTGATGCGCGGCAACAAGTTATTACATATTTTGGACCGTTACGTCCTCCCTTTATGTTTGTACATACTTTCCCTTGTATGGCGGAAGAAAAAATTTACCAAAAGTCCAAGAAAAATTGGAATATTGAAATTGGTTGCGATCGGGGACCTGACGCTGGCAACATCTTTGTTGCTGGATATGCGCAAAACATACCCGGATGCAGAACTTCACCTTTACTTGGGGGAAGACAATTCAGCGCTTGCCGATATGCTCCCCGTACATGATTTACATGTACGCGTTTTAAGCATTGGAAATCTGTTGGGAAATATTTTCAAGTTGCGCAAAGAACACTTTGACCTTTTTATCGATTTAGGGGACTGGACTCGTTATGAAGCCTTGCTCAGCGGCTTATCCGGAGCAAAACGGATTTTAGGGTTTGAGACACCGGGGCAAAACCGTCATTACCTTTATAGCGATTGCGTGATCCATGATGCCGCACTTCACCAGCTCGGCAACATTCAGAATCTGGCCCGCCTGGCCGGAGGAAAAGGTGATCAGGCTACGGCGTTATCCTGCCCTGATTTGAAAGATGTCCCTGTCGCTGTCGACCTAGAGCAACCCGTTGTCCTTTTGCACCCTTGGCCATCGGGTATTTATCGCGAGCTGAAAGAGTGGCCCCATGATCATTGGGCGCGTTTAAGTCAAAACTTGATAAAACAAGGTTATCAAGTTTATGTCAGCGCCGCCCCGAATGATAGGGATCGACAGAATCGTCTGTTTGAAGAATTTGAATTATACAAAATTCACGTCCATGATCTGTGTGGCAAACTGACGTTAGCGCAATTGGTTTGGCTTTTTTGTAAACATCCGAATTTAAAATTGGTCAGTGTCAATACGGGTATTATGCATATGGCCGCAACATGCGGTGTACGCACCATTGCCTTAAACGGGCCAACGAACCCCAAGCGTTGGGGGGCAGTTGGACCCAAAGTTACAAATATCGCGCCACCCGGTCATATCAAGTCTGGCTATCTAAACCTTGGTTTTGAATATCCCGAAGATAAAACACCGATTATGCAGCATATTGCCGTGTCCTCTGTTTTACGGGCGTTGGAGGACTAACCAAACCACATCACCGGCTTTTAAAGAAAAATCTGCCTGTGGTTTCAAATCGACAAAACCGTCAGAAGGTGCTTCCCCCTGATCGCTTAAGCGTTGTGCCTTGATTACCTGATACGCCCCATCGATCTCAACGGTGATGTTGTCAGGCGCGTTGCTGGCCTCTGCCAAACCAAACAGCATTTGCGCCCGCCCATGATCATCTTCCCACGCAAGCGCCGGTAACCAGATCGTCTGCCCTTTAATCATAAGTCGCAGCGCGTTGCGGCTTTCATTATATTTGGCAAATAACCACCACGGGGCACGTTTGGCCTTCAAATCGTCCGTCAATAAACCGCTTAATGTATCGCTGTCACAATAATAGAGGCTTTCTTCCAAATTCGGCCAACACGCTTTGGCCGCCGCATCGATGCGGGCATTTTCCAATTGCCATAAATAGGTCAAGGTTGTACCGGGTGAATATTGCGACCCGCGCCCGCCAAATTCATCAATATGGATGCGCTTGATTTTCAATGGGGTATAGCGTGGATTATCCATAAAGTGATGGCGAACATAAGCGACATTTTCAGGAATAGCCGAAATCCGTGTGTGGAGCGAATGCCAGGTTAAAACATCGACCTGAAGCTTTTCCTGCAAAGCGAAATCGAGGAAGTCTTGCAAATATTCTTTATCAAACTTGACAAATGAAGGCCCGGCAATCAGGGCTGTGTCACCTAATTCTTCACGAATGACATCATGGGCAATTTTCCAGGTTTCAAAATACTCTTGTCGGGAAAACCGCCAAAAATGTTTTAAATCCGGTTCGTTCCATATTTCCCAGATCCAGACTTTGTCTTTAAGCGCCCGGACAAGCCATCGAACATGGTTTTCCCATTCGACTTTCAGCGAAAAAGGCGGCTTCATCTTTTCACTAAATCCCCAGCTGTCGGCTAAAACAAACTGATACGGTGCTTTTCGATGTTGAAGACGCGCGATGAAATCTTCAGCCGTTCGCCCGGATCGCCAATAATCAAAACCGGCTTGGTCAATGACATCATCTGCGGGTTGCTGCCCATTGATCCCGTGAATAAGACCCATGACAAAAGACGGATTGGCCTGAGTTTGCGACGATAAATGCAACGTCAGTTGTTTGGGATAGTCCGGTGTATCGCCTTCTGCCGCACTAAAAAAAGACAGTCCGATCAAACAAATATAAATGATGAAAGAATAGGTTGGCTTCATAAATCCGTATTATCCATTTTTAGCATTTTAAAAAACGATTCTATTTTAAGAGTTTACGGCCTAGACACCACTGATAATACAGCTTATTCGTTTTATGATATAAAGGGCACTTAGCTTGAATTGTGTGATCATCATCACCGCAGCAGATTTATAATCTGTTATTGATAATTAATGTTGCGGAAGTCTTCCGTACACATTATTAAGCCCGTCCCATTTTCACAAAGGATATTGATATGAACAAAACCGATCTCGTCACTGCTGTTGCCACTGCGGCTGACCTTTCTAAAGCCGATGCGACACTTGCAACCGATGCTGTATTCGATGCCATTACAAATGCATTAAAAGATGGCGATACAGTGCAATTGGTCGGGTTTGGTTCTTTTGGTATTACAGAACGTGCTGCACGTGACGGCCGCAACCCGCGCACTGGCGAAACCATTAAAATTGCGGCTTCCAAACAGCCGAAATTCAAAGCAGGCAAAGGTCTTAAAGACCTCGTAAATGCGTAAATCCTAAGCCTTTAGGGGTGATCATATCACCCCTATTGCACTTCTCTTCAAAGGGTATCACTCACCAGTTTGATCCCTAAGGCCCCTAAAAGCCCGGCTGTTACACGGTCAATCGTTGTCTTGGCTTGCGCGTAGATTTTACGGGGTCCGCTGTTCGATAACAGGATGGCGACAACTGTGTACCAGACGAATTCCAGCAGAAAAATCATCGGAACCAATACAAGGTACAGCACCATGTCCGGTTCGCGGTTCATAAACGTCGCAAAGACACTGGCAAAAACAATGGCTGTTTTTGGATTGCTGATTTGCGTCAAGAAACCAAGAATCACACCCTTGGGCATCGGACGTTTCGCCTGTTGTCCCGTTTGAACCCGTACCTCGGATAAAGGGTTTTTCGCATTTACAAATATTTTGTATGCGAGATAGACAAGGTAACTCCCGCCCAAAACTTTAAATCCGACATAAAGCCGGGGCACAGTTTCAAAAATAACGTGCAAACCGCCCAAAGCCAGCACGGCAAAAACGGCACTGGCCAATCCGATCCCAAACGCAACCGCAACCCCTTTGCCCCGGGAACCACCCAAAGACGATTTAGCCAAAACGATAAAACTCGGCCCCGGGCTGATCGCACCGATCAACAACGTCCCAATAATCGGAAGAACGATAACCAAAAGATCCATCTCGTTTATTCCCTGTTCAACAAAGCCGTCAAAGTTCAAAACCTGATAGCAGATTTGGCAATAGGAAACCGCCCTGATTACTCCATTATTTAAGGGACACTTTCTTTTAATCACTTTCTTATTCTTATACCAAACCTTTTCAGTCAAGAAATAGAGTATACTTTAAATAGAATAATAACAATTATGATTACTATTAATTATAGAAACCAATATTAAAGTATGATATTTAAAACCCGTTTTCATACTTTAGTGCTTTTTTCGGAGTTCAACTACTTGCTTTCCAGTGATTGATGTAAGTTTAAATAACGGCTATTTGTTACGTCCGCTCAAAAACATACTGTTTCACTAGGTTATAATTATTTGAAGCGGTACTTCTTTCCTTCCCTTTTGGAATGATTGCCAAACAAGCAAGAAACGCACTTGTGTATGTCCGCAAAAGAAGATGCAGGGCCTATTCACTCGAAATGGCTTTGTCTTTTTGGATACCAAACATAAAGGAACGGAAATCATTTCTGTCGTTTTTTAGAAGTTTGACGTGGCGAAACAGGATAGCCTTTTTCAGGAAAGAATTCGCTTGAACCAAAACTTCACAGGAGGTGGTTTTCTTGTCTCTTTACAACTTAGGGAGTTTTGAATTTTGTACGAATTCATTCTACAAAAACGACATATGACTTCAGCAATTTTGCTTGTTGTCGGTGGATTATTGACTTTTGGCACACATGGTGTTCATGCCGCAGAAGACGGACACGCGAAATCGATGCAAGTCCCCAGTGGCCCAACCCCGGACATTCCCTTGGAACAACCTGGTTTAAAGCCGGGTGTCCCTGTCATGTCGCCACAGGAATTCGAAGAAGCCAAAACGATTTATTTTGAACGCTGTGCTGGCTGTCATGGCGTCTTGCGTAAAGGGGCGACAGGAAAACCTTTGACACCGGATATTACACGTGAATACGGATATGATTACCTGAAGCAATTCATTACTTACGGCTCACCCGGTGGCATGCCAAGCTGGGGGACATCCGGCATTCTGACAGAGAAGCAAATCGACCTGATGGCGCGTTACGTGATGCAGGACCCTGCAACACCGCCAGAATTTGGCCTTAAGGATATGAAGGCAACTTGGAAACTTCAAGTGCCCGTTGACAAGCGCCCGACCAAGAAGATGAACGATCTTGATCTGGATAATATCTTCTCAGTGACCTTACGTGACACAGGCGAGATTGCCTTAATTGATGGCAACACCCATAAAATCGTAACTTTGATTAAAACGGGCTATGCGGTTCATATCTCACGTATGTCGGCGTCTGGTCGTTACCTTATGGTCGTGGGTCGTGATGCCCGTGTGAATTTGATCGACTTGTGGATGGAAGTTCCCCAAAGTGTTGCTGAGATTAAAACAGGCATGGAAGCACGCTCTGTTGAGTCATCAAAATTTAAAGGTTGGGAAGACAAGTACGCAATTGCCGGCACCTATTGGCCGCCGCAATTCGTCATTATGGATGGCGCAACCTTGGAGCCGCTAAAAATTGTCGCCACCCGTGGCAATATAGTTGGCACCCAGGAATACCACCCCGAACCACGCGTTGCTGCCATTGTTTCCTCTCACTACCAACCCGAATTTGTTGTCAACGTCAAAGAGACGGGTAAAGTCCTGATGGTCGATTATTCCGATCTGAACAACCTGACAATCACATCTATTGATGCTGCACCGTTCTTGCATGATGGTGGCGTTGATTCCACCGGGCGTTATTTTATGGATGCCGCCAATGCTTCCAATAAAATTGCTGTTATTGATCTGAAAGAACGTAAACTGGCAAAACTGGTTGATGTAGGCACTACCCCTCACCCGGGACGTGGCGCAAACTTTGTCCACCCTAAATTCGGACCGGTTTGGGCGACCAGCCATTTGGGTGATGAAACCGTTTCCTTGATCGGGACGGACCCGGAAGGTCATCCTGAAAACGCTTGGAAAGTTGTTCAAACCCTCGAAGGCCAAGGCGGCGGTTCTCTCTTCATCAAAACCCACCCGAAATCGAAAAACTTATGGGTCGATACGCCATTAAACCCGGACGAAGACATGTCACAGTCTATCGCCGTATTTGACATCAACAATCTTGATAAAGAATACGAAGTCCTGCCGATTGGCAAATGGTCAGGTATCAAGGAAGGCGCGCGCCGCGTTGTTCAAGGCGAATACAATAAAGACGGCTCGGAAATCTGGTTCTCCGTATGGAATGCGAAAAATCAGGAATCTGCAATCGTTGTCGTTGATGACAAAACACGTAAACTGAAAACAGTCATTAAAGACAAACGCCTGATCACCCCAACAGGCAAATTCAACGTCTACAACACCCAACATGACGTCTATTAATATTTCTGTACACTAAGATAACAAGGCCAGCCCCGGAGTCACACTTCGCGGCTGGCCTTGTTGTTTCAGATGAACAAAATAGTTGAAATTATAGTTCAGAGAACAGTTAGCGAACTCATCCCCCAAAAAAGCTGTATAATCAACTTTTACACGTAAAATGACTTGCCCTCAAAAGGCATTTCACACGCTCTTCTTCATCCCTCTCCCCCACCTTGTTACAATTCGTTACACAAAGGGGCTTCCAAGACATTTCAGAGTTACATAATCTTGTTAAACATGCATTTATGGCATTCGATTAAACAGATTAAAAGTTTTGTGAACTGATGACGTCTTTAAAGACCTTTTTGCTCCTGAGCGGGTGTCTGGCCCTTAGCGCCTGTAATGCCGATCTTAATCGGCTGATAACACGTGACGCCATTGACGCCCCGGCCAATTGGCAGGAAGCGGTGCAAGTCGACCCCATTGATGAAAACTGGATCGATAGCTTCCAAAGTACAGAGCTTTCCAGCCTGATCGATCGCGCTTTGCAACATAATATCGAGTTAAAACAACTGGCTTATGATGTGCAAATCAAGGAACAGCAGTTGATCGCGGTCCAGAGTTCTTTTTTTCCAACACTGGATTTCAGCTTTTCACAAAAACGTTCTGGCCTGACAGAAGGCGGGAGTGCGACCAACGCTGCCTCCATTGGTCTTGATCTGGCTTATGAGCTGGATGTCTGGGGCAAAATGTCGGATAGCGAACGCGAAGCCAAGCTTGCCTTGATGTCTTCGCAAGCCACCTTTAAACAGGCCCGCCAACAATTGGCCGCTGACGTTGCAACCGCATGGCTGGATATTATCGAAGCAAAAAAACTGTTAAACCTTTATCTGCAACGTTTTGCCAACGCACAAGACAACCATACCATCATTGAAAGCGGTTATGAGAAAGGGTTGAACGAAGCCCTTGACGTCTATCTGGTACGCAACGAACTGGATGCGGAACAAGCCACGATTGAGCAACAAAAAACCGCTATTACCACCGCCATCCGAACCTTGGAACGTTATCTCGGGGAATATCCGAAAGGTTTGCGTGCCATTAACGACGATCTCCCGGTTTTAAACAGTCCGATGCGCACCGGACTCCCCAAGGATTTAATTGAGCGCAAAGCCTCCCTCAATGCAAGCTGGCGTGATTTACTGTCTGCAAATGCCGCCCTTGCCTATGCTCATAAATCCCGTTTACCCAGCCTGAAATTCACAGCCGACATCAAGGATTCAGCCACCCTTGCCAATCAATTGTTTAGCGGGGCCCCCTTTGCATGGTCTCTGTTGGGGAGTCTCACTGCACCTATTTTTGATGCGGGCAAGCTGGCGTCTGCCGAAGAAGTCGCACGTTTAGAACTACGTCAAGCCGAAGCACAATATCTCAGCGATGTTTTTGAGGCCTATAAAGAGGTCGAAAACGCCATTTCCGAAGAACTCAGCCTTGAAAAAAGATTTGAATCGACAAAATTTGCTGCAGAAAATGCAAAAATCGCCGCTGATCTTTCTTTCCAGCAATATCAACGCGGCCTTGTTGAATATACCACGGTTTTAGAATCACAGACCCGGTATTATGATGCTGAAGTCAATGCCATCAAAATTCAAAGCCAGTTGGCCGCCAACCGTATTCAGCTCCATCTGGCCTTAGGCGGAGACTTCGCCCCAGCGGAAACAGCAGTTGAGGAAGCCCGATGAAACACAAAAAACTTTTACAAATCGCCCTTCCTGTTGCCCTTGTTGTCTTCACCGCCCTGATTGTTGCGCTGATTATGAAAAATCCGCCGCAAGCCCAACACGGCAAACCAGCCGCAGCCGCCAAGATCCCCGTGCGCACCCAAGTTATTGAACGCGCGCCTTTTAACGTCACCATTGACAGTTACGGCACCGTTCGCCCGCGCACCGAAACCGTATTGAGTGCTCAGGTCTCCGGTCAGATTATTGATGTTAACGATAATTTTCGCGAAGGTGGTTTCTTTAAAAAAGGGGATATCCTGATCAAACTGGATGCCCGCGATTACCGCGCCAAGGTGAAGGTTGCAGAAGCTGATCTTATCCTTGCCAAACAGACCTTGTCTGAAGAAGCCGCCCATGCAGCCCAGGCCCGAGATGATTGGGCAAGACTGGGTAAAAAAGGCAAACCCAACGATCTGGTTTTACGCATTCCCCAACTGGAAGCCGCCAAGGCAAGCGTCCTGTCTGCCCAAGCCCAACTGGATATCGCCCGTCTTGATCTGGAGCGGACCGAGATTAAAGCCCCCTTTGATGGCCGCATTCTGACCAAATATGTCGATATGGGCCAAGTGGTCGCGAGCAATGCCCAACTGGCCGACATTTATGCCACCGATTATGTGGAAGTTCGCTTGCCAATCAAAAATAAAGACCTGCCCTTGATTGATTTGCCAACAGAAAATGTCCAAAACGACAATACAAACGGCCCAACCCCGGTCTTGCTTTATTCAGACTTGATTGGCAGTCAACAATGGCAAGGCAATCTGGTCAGAACCGAAGGGGCCATCGACAGCGACACACAGCAGCTTTATGCCATTGCCCAAATCGAATCCCCATTTAGCCAACAAGGCCCGCTGATTAAAATCGGACAATATGTCACGGCCAGCATCATCGGGGTCACCTTGCCCGACGCCATCAAAATCCCGACGAGTACGATCTATCAAGGCAGTTTCGTCTATATCGAAAAAGACGGATTGATTAATCGACGTGATATTAAAATTTTATGGCAAAATCAGGAAGATGCCCTCATCACCGCAGGTTTGGAACCGGGCGAAAACCTTGTGCTGACACCACTTGGCAATGTGACATCGGGCACAGCCGTCAAAGTCATACAGAGTAGCGATACTGCTGAGGGTAAACAGACATGATTACATGGTTTGCCAAAAACAGTGTTGCGGCTAATCTTTTGATGATCAGCATTCTGGTTGCCGGCCTGTTCAGCCTGAACACCAGCATCCCGCTGGAAGTTTTTCCGTCATTTGAAACCCATGTGGTTTCCGTTAGAGTTTCCCTGCCCGGTGCAACACCGCAGGATGTGGAAAAAAGCGTTACCATCCGTATTGAAGAAGCCGTGCAGGATCTGCAAGGTATTGATCAAATCCGCAGTACCTCTGGCGAAGGCAGCGCCGTCGTTTACATCGATATTGATGATAATTACGACCCGCAGACCTTGCTTGCCGATATCAAAAGCCGTGTCGATGCGGTCAATACCTTCCCGGGGGATGCCGAACGTCCGGTGATTTCATTGGCCCAACACACCCATGATGTCATTACCGTGACCCTTGCCAGTGATTACGACGAACATGAAACCCGCGAATACGCCCAAAATTTACGTGATGAAATGTTACGCCTTGATGGTGTAACCCAATTGGAACTGGACGGCATCCGCAATTACGAAATCACCATCAATGTCTCGCAAAACAGTTTACGCCAATATGGCCTGACACTGAGTGACATATCCAGTGCCATCGGCAAATCCAGCATTGATATTTCATCCGGAAATTTACGCACCTTGGGCGGTGATATTTTGCTGCGTTCTTCCGGGCAGGCTTACCGCAAAAACGACTTTGCAAAGATTGCGATCAAAACCAATAAAGACGGTTCTAAGCTGCTATTGGAAGACATTGCCCAGATCAACGACGGTTTTGAAGAAACCCCGGTTCGCACGCGTTTCAATGGTAAAAATGCCGTCTTTATCGAGGTGTACCGGATCGGGGATCAAAGCGCGATTGATGTTGCCGATAAGATCAAAACCTTCATTAAAGATCGTCAAGCCACCTTGCCGCAAGGTTATGAGCTAAGCTATTGGGACGATGATTCCGCCATTGTTAAAAACCGGATTTCAACCCTGACCAACAGTGCCTTACAAGGTGGTATTCTGGTACTGGCCCTTTTGACCCTCTTTTTGCGTCCCGCCATTGCGTTTTGGGTTTTTATCGGGATTCCGATCTCTTTCATGGGGGCGTTTTTGCTTATGCCGGTCTTCGGCGTAACCTTGAATATCTTAAGTCTATTCGGTTTTATTCTGGTTTTAGGGATCGTCGTGGATGACGCGATTGTCACCGGAGAAAATATCTATACTCACCTGAACCGGGCAGAATCCGGTGAAGATGCAGTGATCAATGGGACACTTGAGGTCGCAAAGCCCGTCACATTCGGTGTTTTAACCACTGTTGCCGCCTTTTTGCCCCTTGCCTTTATCGAAGGCATGCGCGGTCCGATGTTTAGCCAAATTCCGGCTGTCGTCATCCCGATTTTATTGTTTTCCCTGATTGAATCGAAGTTTGTACTTCCTTCCCACCTTAAACACATAAAACTAAGAACCGAAAAAACCAAAGCCAGCCGGTTTGAAAAATATCAACAAAAGTTTGCCGATGGTTTTGAACGTGCCATTTTAAAATATTATCGTCCGGTACTGAATGTCTGTTTAAACAACAAACTGACCACATTGCTGTCTTTTTTGTCGATCTTTTGTATCTTGATTGCACTGATCCTCAGCGGCTGGACCAAATTCACCTTTTTCCCACGTATCCCCAGTGAAACGGTACGTGTGACCTTGACCATGCCTGCCGGAACCCCGTTTGAAGTCACCAACCGTCATATTCTGACCCTGTCAAAAAATGCGGAAAAACTTCGTGAGAAATATCGTAACCCGGAAACAGGCGAGAGCTTTATCCTCAACATCCTGTCCGTTACCGGCGGGCGTGGCGGAACCAGCAACGAAGGCCGCGTGCGTTTTGAAATCACGCCGCCCGAACAACGCAGCGTGGAGATTTCATCGCAACAACTGGTCAATGAATGGCGCAAACTCAATGGGGATATCGCGGGGGCGGAAAGCCTTGCCTATCGTGCAGAATTCGGGCGCGGTGGGAACCCCATCGATATTCAACTGAGCGCCAATTCCCTGCAAACACTGCGTCAGGTCAGTGAAATCGTCAAAGACCATCTTGCAACCTACCCCACTGTATTTGACATTGCCGACACCCTTTCCGACGGCAAGGAAGAATTGCAGATTGAACTGACCGATCAGGGGAAAGCCATCGGCCTTACCCGTCAGGAAGTCGCCAGCCAAATCAGAAATGCCTATTATGGGACACAAGCCCAACGCATCCAGCGTGGGCGTGACGATGTGAAAGTTATGGTGCGCCTGCCATTGGAAGAACGTCGTTCCGTCGCAAATTTACAAAACCTGTTGATTAAAACAAGCAACGGCAACGAAATTCCATTGGCACAGGTCGCCAGCTTACAACCCGGAAAAGGACCATCCGCCATCAATCGGATCGACCGTTTTCGCACCGTAAACATCAGTGCTGACATCGAAAAGGGCAGTACCAATATGACAGTACTGACCACAAGCCTGCGCAGTTTCATGGATGAACTGGTCACACGTTACCCGGATGTCGGTTACAGTCTGGAAGGCGAAGCGCGCGAACAGCGGGAATCTTTCGGCTCCCTCGGCTGGTCCTTACTCGGGGTCTTATTCGCCATTTACGTCCTACTGGCTATTCCGTTTAAATCTTATGCCCAGCCCTTTATTGTTATGAGCGTTATTCCCTTCGGCCTTGTCGGTGCAGTCCTTGGTCACTGGATCATGGGAAGCAATCTGACTTTGCTCAGTCTCATGGGCATGCTGGCCCTGATCGGTGTCGTCGTAAATGATGCCCTTGTTCTTGTGGATTACATCAACCAGCAACGCGCACGCGGCATGAGCTTGCAACACGCCGTCCTCAACGCCGGAACAGCACGTTTTCGCCCGGTCATGCTGACCAGTCTGACCACTTTTATCGGTCTTGTCCCCTTATTGTTTGAAAAGTCCACACAAGCGCAATTCCTGATCCCAATGGCGATTTCGCTAGGGTTTGGCATATTGTTTGCGACCTTCATCACCCTAATTATGATCCCGGTGAACTATATATTGCTGGAAAATGCCCGTCGGTTCCTCAACCAACTCTATTCCCGTGATACAGAAGAAAGCAAAGCGCCTTCTATTTAATGAAGCATAACAAAAGTTTACTGATTTCGAATCCTAGCCGTTTTTATTTTCCAACGGCTCTTTCTCTCGTTTTCTGACAAAACACATGCTTTGATGGTCAGATAACAAAGTTTCTGTTTTTATTCAAATTGTCAGTAAAGATTTTTTCAGACGCTAGCATAAGTAGAACGACTGTCAATGAATGCGGAAGCAAACCTTCAGCCTTTGTCTGTAAGTAGTTAGAATACATATCTCATTCAGATCTTGTAAATCAATTTCAGATTGCCATCTGTTAAATAATTGCGGCTTACCTATATAAATCAGTACTAAAATTCATACTTTATGACTTAGTTTAGTATTGAAACATTTCTAAAAATACGTAATTTTACCGATAAGTTACCGCCGACTGAGAAACTTTTTATAATGACAACAATAAAGCGGAAAGTTTTTGTATGAACGATTGTTCCCATAATTCATCCCTGCACTGTGCTGTCTGTCGCGCAAGTAACGCGCACTTGCTGGAAGGGCAGCTTGATAATATTGTGGCAGAAAGCAATCTGAGAAAAAGATGCCTCGATTTTAAAAAAGGGGAACCTGTTTTTCTGGAAGGTGATTCTTGCGAAGGTGTCTATTGCCTAAAAAAAGGTGTTATCGCTATTCGCAAGTACGGCAGCGACGGAACATCTGCTGTTATGAAACTGATTTTTCCGGGGCAAAATTTTGGCTACCGTTCTGTTTTATTTGACAAACCACATAAGACATCAGCAGAGGCCCTGACGCCTGTTTCCCTCTGTATGCTCAGCAAATATGACGTTAAAATGGCCATTGATAAGAATCCAAAGGTTCGTCAAGACTTGATCAATCTGATTGAACAGGATCTAGGGGCAATGGAAGAAAAGTTGCTTTTAACTGTGACCAAGACCATTCGCAGCCGCTTTGCCTTTTTGCTTTTCACCATGTCTAAACATATCGATCCGACCGCAAATACGGTAACGTTCCATTTACCTGTCAGCAAGAAAGACCTCTCCAACATTACGGGGATCACGGTGGAGAGCCTGTCGCGACTTTTGAAAAAATTCAAGTCCCTCAACCTCATTGACGAAAAGAAAGGGCTTATTACCATTTTGGATCGTCAAGCCTTGCAGGAGATGATTCAGGAAGACTGAACCTGCTTTAAAAAGGACCATTGCATTGATATGTTAATATGCTACATTCCCCTAAGTGTAACATTATAACATGACAGATCAATGCCGCTTGTATATCGTTTTTTCCTGACCTGCCTCTTTTTTGCCTTGGCTCATACCACAGCCAAGGCCCATCCTCACTCGTGGATTGATTTGGAAACCAGCCTGATTTTTAACGATCAAGGCCATGTGATCGGCTTGTGGCAAGGCTGGTTATTTGATGATTTTTATTCTGCTTTCACACTTGAAGGCATGGTGCCCGACAAAAACGGTAAATATGATCAAAAAGCGCTCAATAGCCTTGCAGAAACCAACCTGAAAAACCTGTCGGAATACTCTTACTTCACCTTCATTCATAATGACGGGGAACAAGCTGCGTATCAACCCGTTCAGGATTATAAAACCTTCGTCGAAAATAATCGTTTATGGATGGAATTCAGCGTTATGCTGCAAGAACCGATTGATCCCAAAGCCCATAAAATCGATTACGCTGTCTATGACCCGACCTATTATGTCGAAATCCTCCACGCTGCCACAGGTGATCCGGTTCAGCTCAGCGGTAAGGGGGCGTTGGGATGCAGTTATCGTTTAAAAAACCCGGAGCCCCCCAAGGAAATGAGCCTGATGGCAGCAGCAATGGATAAATCAGAAAGCGCCGGTGACGGTATCGGTATTTATTTTGCCCAACATGTCGAAATCTCATGCCCATAATCCTCCTTTTTCTGGCTTGCCTGCTTTTTCGAGTTGACGCCTTTGCCAACGAGGCTGGCTACTGGTCAGAAATGATCTTCTACATTCGTACTCAGCAACAACTTTTCCATCGCGAAATGGCAGGGGCTATTCGCGCCATTCAGGATGGTGGGCTTCACGCCATCTGGGCAATGATCACCATCAGCTTCCTTTATGGCGTCTTTCATGCCGCAGGTCCGGGTCATGGCAAAGCTGTTATTGGCACCTATCTTCTCAGTCACGAAAGTAAATTGAAAAAAGGCATTGCCCTTTCTTTTGCGTCCGCTTTCATTCAAGGCTTAAGTGCAATTGTACTGGTTGAAGGGTTGGTGGGTATCATTGGCCTTTCCCGATCCGATGCAAAAGACGCTGTTCCCATGCTGGAAATGGTCAGTTTCGGCCTCATCGCCCTGATCGGGTTGGTCTTGGTGAAACGCGGGGGGCAAGCGTTATGGCGACTCAATCGCTCTCATCATCATCATGAACATGAACATGAACATGAGCATGAGCATGAGCATCACCATACACACGAACATCACCACCACCATAGTGACCATGTCTGCACGACCTGTGGTCACAGCCACGCCCCCGACCCTGCGCTTTTAACACCAAAAAGCAGTTTAAAAGACGTTCTCGCCATCATCTTTTCCGTTGGTATTCGCCCGTGCAGCGGTTCCGTCTTGATGTTGATTTTTGCTGAACTCATTGGCTTGAGGTTTGCCGGGATTGCCGCAGTTATGGCCATTTCGCTTGGGACGGCTATTACGGTCAGCAGCCTTGCCCTTCTCGCCATTTATTTTCGCAAAACAGCCCTCTACATTGCCGAACGCCAAAGTGGGGCCTTCATGCAAAACCTATCTCTTATTGCCGCTATCAGCGGGGGAGCATTTATCTTTGCCATTGGCCTGTCCTTGCTCTGGCAAGCCAGTCAGACGAGTCACCCGTTGTTTTAGAGTCAGGACGTATTCTGACAGTTGGCACAAAGACCGCGAATTTCAACGGTGGTGCTTTTGGTTTTAAATTGGCTGGCCTGTGCCCAATCCTGAAGCTGTGTCGAAATCACACTGTCACTAAATTCCGTCACCTGCCCACAGGCTTCGCATATGGCAAAAGCACAAAATCCACTGTGACAGTGATGATCCCCATGATTACATGCGATAAACGCATTCACGCTTTCCAGACGATGAACCAATTCCAGTTCAATCAATTTATCCAAAGCCCGATAAATTTGTAGCGGTGCACGCAAGCCATCTTCACGCAGGCTGTCCAATAACTCATAGGCACTTTGCGGCGTGCCGGATTTTTGCAGTCGCCCAAAAACAAGTTCCTGATTTTTTGTTAGTTTCATGTTTAAGAACCCCTTTGAGACGGCATAGATAAACTCAGGACAAACAATAGCATAGCCGCAACCACAACAGAAGGGCCGGACGGCGTATCGTAATGCAACGATAAAAACAATCCGCCCACAACAGCTGCCCCGCCGATCAATGAGGACAGCAAAGCCATCATTTCCGGAGAGGGGGCAAATCGGCGCGCCGTGGCGGCAGGGATAATCAATAATGACGTCACCAATAAAATACCGACAATTTTAATTGCAATTGCCACAACGGCCGCCATCAATAACATAAAAATCAACTTGCTGCGTTGTGGGTTCAACCCTTCAACCTCAGCTAGTTCTTCGCTGACGCTGGCGGCCAAAAGGGGGCGCCACGTCAATCCCAATACGGCAAGGATTACACAGCCCCCGCCATATATCAGGGCAATATCCCCTTTGGAAACAGCCAGAATATCGCCAAATAAATAGCCCATGAGGTCAAGACGCAACCACGCCATAAACGCAACCAAGACCAATCCAATCGCCAAAGTCGAATGTGATAAGATCCCCAGTAAGGCATCTGTCGGCAAGGTTTTCTTTTTCTGCAAAAACACCAGTAATAAAGACACAAGGGCGGCGATACCAAATACCCCCAGCGTCATTGAAATATCAAACAAAAAGGAAAGCGCCACCCCAAGAAGGGCGGAATGGGCCATTGTATCGCCAAAATAGGCCATACGGCGCCAAACGACAAAACACCCCAACGGCCCGACAATCAAGGCCAGGCCGACACCCGCGATTAAGGCACGTGTGAAAAAATCATCAAGCATGATCATGGCCTTCCTCTTCATTATGACAATGATCACTGACACTGCCATCCGCATGTAAAACCCGACCATCCGATAAATGCGTGTGATCATGGTGATGTCGATAAATCGCGATAGATTCAGCCGCGCGTGCGCCAAACAGGTCGCTATATTGTTTACTCGACATCACACTTTGCGGGGTGCCCGTACAACAGACATGACCGTTCAAACATAAAACACGGTCCGTTTTTGCCATCACGACGTGCAGGTCATGTGAAATTAACAAGATCCCGCATCCGGTATCATCGCGAAAACGCCCAATCAGATCATAAAGGGCGGCTTCACCTGCATAATCCACACCCTGAACCGGTTCATCCAAAACCAGTAAATTCGGTTTTCCAATGAAGGCACGGGCCAAAAGGGCACGCTGGAGTTCCCCGCCAGAAAGATGCTGTACCAAGTCATCAGTGCGCCCGTTTAATCCCACTTGATCCAGCGCGCCTTCAATTTGCGCCGCGCCGTAACGTGCCCCCAACGTCATCAACCGACGAACGGTTAAAGGCAAAGTCGCATCTACGGAAAATTTTTGCGGAACATAACCAATGCTCAGATCAGATTTACGTAGAGCGCGCCCTTCATCTACCTTTTCCAACCCAATCGCACATTTCACGGTCGTGCTTTTACCAGATCCATTGGGGCCAATTAACGTCACGATTTCACCGGGTTTGACATGCAAATCCACATTGCGGATCAACCAACGTCCCTGACGGTAAACGCCTGCGCCATCCAATGCAATCAGGTCTTGTTGCTGGGTATTCAAGGTAGATCACCTTCTGTTTTTTTCTGCTTGATCGGTCTTTTAGCATACGTTATATCATTACGTAAATATTGTTATAGTATAACATTTCAATTAGGACCTCCCCATGAAACGCCCCCTTTTTCTTACCACCGCCTTTGCCTTTGCGACTTTTTCCCTGCCCGCTTTTGCTTTGGACGTTGCCGTCACCATCAAACCACTACATTCCCTCGTTTCTGGTGTGATGTCCGGTGTTGGTGAACCAAGTCTGATTGTAAAAGGTGCCGGTTCGCCCCATGATTATCATTTACGTCCATCGGATGCCCAAAACCTGCAAAAGGCCGATGTTATTTTCTGGATCGGGGACGAGTTGGAAACATTCATGGAAAGTCCGTTAAAATCTTTGGGACAAAACGCCAAAGTCGTCGCAATGGAAGATGCCGCCGGTCTTCATATGATTAAAAACCATGAAGAAAACGACGAACATGAAGAAGAAGAACATCACGACCATGACGAAGATGGACACCACCACGGTGAAATGGATATGCATCTTTGGCTGGACCCCCAAAACGCCAAAGCAATGGTTGGAACCATTGCACAAACCTTGATCCGACACGACCCGCAACACAAAGCCCAATACCAAGCCAACGCCGAAAAGATGCATAACCGTCTGGACAAAATGTCACATGATATCGGACACAGACTGGAAAACATTCGCGATATCCCCTTTGTCGTCTTCCATGATGCCTATGCCCATTTTGAACATCGTTTTCATATAAATGTCGTTGCATCTGTCACCCTGTCCCCTGAAAAAATGCCCGGCGCCAAACATTTACAGGAGGTTCGCGAAACCATTCAGAAAAGCAAAGCTGTCTGCGTCTTCAGGGAACCTCAATTCCAGCCCAAACTGGTCAAAACCGTCATTGAAGGCAGCACCGCCAAAAGCGGTGTGCTTGATCCGATTGGGGCGACCCTCGACGAAGGACCGGATATGTATTTCAAACTGTTGGACAATATTGCGACTTCTCTTGAAAGTTGCCTGAAATCCTGATTTTACATTCGGTCTTTTGAACACGAGAATTTTTGTATAAGCTAGCGTCCCGCCCACAAACAGGACGCTGGCTTTTTTTATGACGACGCCTCCCGCTATCGAATTCAACAAATTGCCGCCCGAAGAAAAAGCACAACTGCTTTTCCAAAAGGCCGTGCGCCTGCATCAATCCAATAAGCTGGACGAAGCCCTTAAATATTACGCACAATGTACCCAATTGGATGCGACTTTTGCCGATGCCTATAACAATATGGCCGTGGCCTTGCGCAAATTGGGGCGGTTTAACGCTGCCCTGACCTGTTACAAACGATCGCTTGCCATACGTCCAGATCATGGGGCAACTTATTCCAATATGGGCAACGTCTTAAACGATCTCGACCGTTTAGAAGAAGCCCTTGGGGCGCATACCAAAGCCATCGAACTGATGCCGGATGAGCTTCTTTACCTTTATAACGCTGCCCTTGTCTTGCGCGATGCGGGCCAATGCACAAATGCCATTGCCCTCTTCAATAAAATTCTGAACATAGACCCTGATTATAAAAATTGCCGTTGGGATCGTGCCCTGACCTATCTTATGTCCGGTGATTTTAAAACCGGGTTTGCCGAATACGATGCTCGCTGGTCACTGGATCGAAGCCCACCGCGCACCTTTACACAACCACGTTGGACGGGAGAAGCCTTAACCGATTGCACCTTATTCATTCACCGCGAACAGGGCTTTGGTGACGCCATCCAGTTTGCCCGCCTGCTTCCCACCATTAAAGAAAAGTTCGGCGGCACCATTATTTTGGAAACACCGCCTGAACTCATGCGTCTGTTTGAACAAATGGACGCCGTTGATCAATTGATCCCGAGTGGACAGGTTCCTCCTGTCTTTGATTTCTGGGTTCCGTTGATGAGTTTGGGACATATCCTACATATTCGTGAAGATTGTATCCCCGGCACACCTCCTTATTTGCACAAACCAGACAAACATCCCCTTCATCTTCGCCCTGCCCCCAAAGGCGGCATGAACATCGGTATTGTATGGGCGGGCAGTCCAACCCATCAAAATGATCGCAGACGATCTGTTGCGCTGGATCTTTTTCTACCGCTGGCCAATGATACTGGCACGACGTTGATCAGCCTGCAAAAAGGACCCGCCTGCAAAGATTTGACAACCACCGGGGCCAATTGTGTGGTTCTTGATGCAGGCAAGGATTTGAAAGATTTTGCAGACAGTGCGGCCCTGATCGATCAATTGGACCTTGTTGTCACCGTTGATACCTCTGTTGCCCATTTGGCCGGGGCTATGGGCAAAGAAGTCTGGGTCTTGTTGCCATTTACACCCGATTGGCGCTGGATGTGGCACCGAACCGATAGCCCGTGGTATCCCGACATGCGCCTTTTTCGGCAAGATCATCCCGGTGATTGGGAAGATTGTTTCAGAAAACTTTACCGCGCACTGGATGAAAAACGTCTGCGCCTGATGCGTAATCAGTCTAACTAAAGCCGATCTGCAAACGCCATAAAAGCCCCGAGATGACCACAGGTTCCTGCAATCGGCCAACAGGGTAACTTGCAGTCACCAATCCACCTAATTTGAAAGACATATGTCCCTTTCTAACGGGAGATTGCATTTACAATTTCATTTTCTTGCATGATAATTTTCCCTTAAGAGAATTTCTGTATAATACAGAACGACTTGAAAGAGGTAAGACAAAGATGTCCGACGGCGGGACCATCAAAAAGTTTAAAAACGGCGATATCATTTTTAATGAAGGTGAGGCCAGTGGCGCTGCCTATGTCATCATTAAGGGTGCTGTTGAGCTGACCAAAAACAGCAAACACGGTGCTGTGCGTCTTGCCAACTTGAAATCCGGCGAACTGTTTGGTGAAATGGGCATCATTGACGCAAGCCCCCGCAGCGCCACAGCACGTGCCGTCGGTTCGGCGACACTTAAAGAGATACAACCTGAAAACCTGCTGAAGGGCATCCAAACCGATCCTGATCTTTCTTCCAAAGTCATGTCAAAACTGGTGGAACGTCTGCGCGCCGCCGATGAAATGTTAGCCAAAGCGGGTATTTCATCCAAAACAGCAGCGCCACCTGATCCGACAAAACCAGCAACGAGCCCGGCAAAGAAAAAGGGATTCTTTTCACGCTTATTCAGTGCCGACAAAGGACGCCAGGCCACGTTCGAAATTTTGCTGGCTGATTTTCACGATGACCCGGACAATCAAATTACGAGTGCGTTTTACGAAAGCCTGAAGACATTGGCCCAACGTTTGGGCGGCGCACATATTAGTATCCGCCGCACCGAATCGCCTTTTGCGCTGAATGATTTCAACGACAGTCCGATGGTTTGGGGACAGATGAAATCAACCGCGCAACGCTGGCTCAACGAACTGGATGGTGATCTGTTGGTGTGGGGGCAAGCGCGAAACAATGCGCAAACCGTTCACTTGCGACTGGCTCAGTTACACCCTTTGCGCCACGAGCGCGCCGGCAGCATATTGCCCTGTGATGGCATTGATATGCCCAGCGAGTTAGACGATATCCTGGCCCCCTATCTTTACGGTGTCGTTCTTGCCGCCTTGATCCCGTCCAATAAAACGCAACTTGAATGTATGGACAGTTTGCTGGAAAGCGCCTTAAACGATGCGCGCCCTGCCTTGCAAAAACGCATGCGCGAATTAAAAACACCGCAACAAGCCCGGTTTGAAACCGGACTAGCCAACCTGATGGCGTCTTGCGGGTATTTCACCAAAAAAACGGTCTATCTGAAAGAAGCCGAAGAAACCTATCTCAAGGTTTTACGCGCCATACGACGCGGGTCCGGCGATCTGTGGGAAGGGATTGTCCATCGCCACCTTGCCTATACGCAAAACAGCTGGTTTGAAATGGGCGGGGAGAAAAACCTGCTTGAGGCCTCTATCGAATCTTTGCGCGAAGCCAGTCGTGTCTTCGAAAAAAGCGCCTTTCCAACCGAATGGGCGGATCTACAAGCCATGATCGGGCAATTGCTTTATAAGAAAGATCAAATCGGTGATGACGATAACGCCCTTCAGGAATCGATCTCGGCTTATCAAAATGCTTTGCAGGTCTTTACAGCCTCCGCCACCCCGCAACGCTGGGGAGAAGCCAAACATCACCTGGCCCGCGCCCTGCAATTGCTGGGCAGTCAACGCGGCGATCTGGATATGATTGCCCGTTCTGCCGAGGCCTGCCGTGAAGCCCTTGCTGTGCGCAGCAAAACCCATACCCCCATGTTGTGGGCCGCAACGCAAAATAATTTGGGGTCTGCTCTGTTCATGCTCTGTCAAAAAACGAGAAAACCGGAAACCGCCGACGCGGCCGTCAAAGCCTTTCAGGCGGCGTTGGACGTTTATGAAGCCCGCAAAGCAACCAAACTGGCACAAGTCACCCAGAAAAATTTATCGCGCGCACAAGAAGTCGCCATTGACCTTGGCCCCTTGCTCGGAACACAAAACAGTACAGAAACGGAAAACTTCACACTGGAAGATTTCGATGACAGTGCTGAAACGGCGGCAGAAGAAAATTCGTTACGCGAAGAATAAGCGTAAAGACACGCAACTCCGCCCCGAAAGATGTTCCATTGCCAAAAAAGAACAAAGCCCCAAGGCGTTAACCTTGAGGCTTTGAAAATGGCGCGCCCAGAAGGAGTCGAACCTCCAACCGCCTGATTCGTAGTCAGGTACTCTATCCAGTTGAGCTATGGGCGCTTATTTTATTTACCGTCCCGGAAGAACCGTTGGGCAACCCCTTGTGGGGTGGCGCGGAAAGTAGCGATATGAAGGTCATCGGTCAAGAGGAAAAATGCACTTTTTTTCAAAAAAATTACATTCTGGATTAAATATCCTTAGGAGATTGCAAAAAAACACAAATACGCCCTTGTCGCCTATGGTTTATTTAGGGTAAGATTTGCCCGCATTTAACTGGGGGGAACCAAGGGCTTACCTCAGGGGAAATCAACAAATCATAGAGTTCGGTAGTATCCTCTGCCGAATTTGAGACTTAAAACAAAGGTAGCCGTACACTATGGTTCTTAAGTGGTCAAAGGCAGGGATTGTTGTAACAACGCTCGCGTTGTCTGCGTGCTCTTTTACAGAAGAGGCATTATGGCCTTCCCTGACAGGGGAAGACCCGGCAGAAAACACTGCTACGTCTGAACAAGCTGCGCAAGGTGACGCAGCTAGTCAATCAATTGCCAGCACGGGTCAGCCCGTCCTCGGTACAACGAATTTCGATCCGGCCCCTGTGACTCAGGGCGAAGCAACGGGCACGTTTGTTGGCAAAAAAGTCGTAAGCATGCGCGGTGAACTGGCACAGTTGATTGACCAGATCCGCGTCCACAACGGCGAATTGCAGGCATTACGTGGGAAAACGGTTCAGGATTCGCAACGTTATCACGGCACTGTCGCCGCCATTAACGCGCGTTTACAGGTCGGCACCACCCCCGGCAACCCGATCTTGGTTCAACAATTCAACAGTTCACTGAGCGATCTGGATCGTATCAGCAGCGACATTGCACAAATGAGTTCGCTGGCACAAAAAGTTGCCGAAGACTCAGCCATGTCGGCTTATATGCTGGAATCCGTTCAATCAGCGTTCGGTCTATCCGGTGCGGTTGATGAAGATCATCGTCAGTTGGCTATTTTGCAGGACGAGGTCAATCAGACCGTTGTCTTGATCGAACGCCTCCTCAAAGAAGTCACAGAGGATGTGCGGCGCCAAACCAATTATGTTGCTGCTGAACGCGCCAACCTGAACGCATTGGCCGCTGGCGTGAAAGCCGGTGAAATTTACGGTGCGTCCCTGTCCAACCGCATGAGCGGGACATCGACAGGCATTACATCCAGCATTACGCGTCCTAGCTTCCAACGCAGTGCGATGCCGACAAATCGTCGCCCGCTCGTTGTGATTCGCTTTGATCGCAATAAAGTCAACTATCAGCAAGCGCTGTACACAACCGTCAGTCAGGTTCTGGATCGTCGCCCCGATGCGACTTTCGATCTGGTTGCCATCACACCGCAACAAGCCGCGGTCGGGCAACAGGCACTGGGTTCCACACAAGCACGTCGTCAGGCCGAACAAGTTCTGCAAAGCCTGACTGAAATGGGCCTTCCGCCCAGCCGCGTTGCCTTGAGTGCCAGCACGAGCCGCACGGCACAGTCTAACGAAGTGCACCTCTACTTGCGCTGATACAATTGACCACACGCAAAAAAGCCGATCCGAATAAAAAAAGCGGGTCGGCTTTTTTATCTTCTTTGACTTGACCGATCGTTCAAGTTATTAGAAGGGGCATTTTACGTAGAAAATTGAAGGTAAGTCATGACCTCCTTGGAAGACGATATCGTTTCAGAAGTCGTATCTTGGGCTGAAGTCCATAAAGATACGCGCGCCCTTGCCCGCCAAATCCACAAAAAGGGCACATTCAAAGGCATTATCGCAATTACACGCGGCGGCCTGATCCCCGCAGCCATTATGGCCCGCGAGCTGGGGATTAAACTGATCGAAACCGTTTGTGTTGAGGCTTATCGCGACGATGCCGCAGAACTGAGCGGTTCCGTCAACGTGATGAAAGAAGCCAGCATGGCCGGTGACGGCGAAGGTTGGCTGATGATTGACGATCTGGTCGATACCGGGACAACCGCCAAAGCCGTGCGCGAGATGATGCCCAAGGCCTTCTTCGTCACCCTTTATGCTAAACCGGAAGGTCGCCCCTTGGTTGACAGCTTCGTTAAAGAAGTTGCGCAGGAAACATGGGTTTTCTTCCCTTGGGATACCCAACTGCAATACAGCAAACCGATCGGAACCGACAAAGGTTGATCGGACGTCCTTCGCCTGATGAACAAAAACCTCCACACGGTTGCCTCTGTGTGGAGGTTTTTATTGTATGCGCCATCAAAATGAACCTGCTATAGTTCTTATATGAAAATTGGCTTATTCCTTGTTACGCTTCTTGCGTCTTTTTCGGCATTTGCAAATCCCATTTTGCCTGATGGTTTTCGCCTGAACACCTTTGCCTATATTCCCGGTGCACGCACAATCGTCGGCGTCCCACAATTAGGCGTCGTCTTTGTCGGGACACGAGAATCAGCTATTTATGCGATTCTTGATGAAAACCGAGACGGCGAAGCTGAAGAGGTCCGCCTTCTCAGCAGCAACCTGACAGTCCCCAATGGATTGGCATGGAAAGACGGTTTTCTCTATGTCATCGAACAACACCGATTGATCCGCTATAAAATCGGCACCCGACTGCCCGAAAAGTTACCGAAACCCGAAGTCCTTTTTGATGAATTCCCGAACAAACGCCGACATGGTTGGCGTTACGGGGTCTTTGGACCGGATGGCGGCCTTTATGTCAGTATTGGTGTGCCTTGCAACATCTGCCGCCCCCGGGGAATGGAAGGCACTATTTTACGTTTTGATCCCGACACATGGGTCCCCGTCGTTTTTGCGCGCGGTATTCGTAACAGTGTTGGCTTGGCCTTTGATCCCGTCACACGCGATTTATTTTTTACTGATAACGGTGCCGACAATATGGGGGATGATATTCCCGCCGATGAATTGAACCGCGCACCGGTCGCAGGTTTGCATTTCGGTTATCCCTATTTCGGGGGTGGGCAATCCCGCGTCAGCGACTTTGTCGATGAAACACCACCGCTCAATCGCCCCCCGGTTCATGCCTTTCAGGCGCATATCGCCCCGTTGGGGATCGAATTTTATACAGGAACCCGTTTTCCCGAACGTTATACACGAGGGCTTTTCGTTGCCCAACATGGTTCATGGAATCGCAGCGCGCCCGTCGGCTACCGCATTTCCTTTCACCCCTTTGATAAACGCGGCAACATCTCAGATGAGGAAGTCTTTATTGGCGGCTTTCTTAACCAAGACAGTCATCCGGTTGCACGCCCTGTGGATCTTGAACAATGGGCCGATGGTCGTATGTTGATTTCAGATGATTATGAGGGAACTGTCTTTATTCTTGATTATGAAGAATAAGGGATAACGCCAATTACAGGCCCATGCGCCATCACTAATCCACCATAAAGAACAAGGGCAAGAAGCCAACGCCACCACCCAATACGCGGCCAGCCTTTCTTGACACGCGTTTGTAAATCCTGCCAGTTCTCAATCCCCATTTTATCTTGTCTTTTTTTATTCAGAGAAATCGGGCCATAAAGACTGAGCCCGCCCATCAAACCAAAAAAGAGAACAGAAGCCACATCCCCATTGGGCAAAATATGCACAAACGACCAAAGTGCAAAAGCCCAGAAAGCCGGATGTTTCGTCAATGCGACAATGCCCGGGTGGTCCGGATCAAAGTTTTTCCCACCGATCCCTAACGAAAACGGATTAGGCTGCGAAAATGTACAAATTAAAAGCAAGCACACCCAAAACATAACGAACAAAACGGTATGACGCATCCATTCGCTCATCATCCAAAGCTCAACATACGGGGCTTGTTGATAGCTGTAAATCAACCAGACAAACAAGGCCAGACTGATCACGCCATAAACAGACATGAAGGTCCGTTCCCCCATTTTTGCAACCACACTGTGACGCAAGGGGGCATAGGATGGAATGATATGTGCAGCCAAAAAGACCGCAATACTGAACAAAAGATCCGACATAATCTTTGCAAAGCTCCTTTCGGGTCGTTAGGCTAGGGATACTGATGTAGAATAAAGGAAATATTATGGCCAACAACGCTGAACTTGCTGCAAAACTTTTACGCGCGGCATCCAACTTCTTTCGCGCAATCGCCGATCAAAACCCGGAACTAAAAGAACAGATGTTGACCAATGCGGACGCCTGCGAATTAATTGCAGATCGCGTTGAAGTTGACCCTCTCGGCATACCCGCAGATGAAGCCGAAGGCCCCAACACGCCAGATCAGTTAAATTAATTTTTTGAACTGCCGCACGATTTCAGCATAAATATCGCGTTTGAACGGGACAATCAGGTCGACAATTTGCTGCAGTTCCACCCATTGCCAACGGGCAAATTCCGGGTGTTCTGTTTCAATATCAATATCACTGTCGCTTCCTTCAAAGGCAAACGCATACCAAATTTGCTTTTGCCCGCGATATTTGCCTTTCCAGACTTTACCGATCAAGTCATCCGGTAAATCATAAGTCAGCCACCCTTCGGTCCGCCCTAAAAAGCGGGCCTTATTGGTACCGATCTCTTCTTCAAGTTCGCGCAGGGCGGCTGTTTCGGGGTCTTCCCCTTTATCAATGCCACCTTGCGGCATTTGCCAGGCATCCGGCGTATCCAGCCGCTCTGCCACAAAAACCTTCCCGTCTGAATTGATCAGACAGATCCCGACACAGGGACGATAGGGTAAATCCTTTTTTTTCTTCTTACCGGCCATATCAGGATTTTTGCCTTCCTGCCAAGAAACTCATGGGTGTTAATTGCACGCCCTGGCCTTGCAAACTCCCGGCCCATGCCTTCAGAGTTTCCAAACTATTGGGCGTTGCACGCATCATGGCAACCGTCATCCCTTGATTTTTTGCAACCGCTGTCAATGTTTCAAGCTGTGCCCGTATCCGTGTCGGTGCCACATTGGTATCGACTTGGCTGTTGGCAATGGCACGGGGCAACTGCATCTGGTCTGCCATTTCCAACGAGACACTGCCTTGCGCCGTATGTGGGTCCATAAAGAATAAACCGCGGGCTTTCAATTCCCCCAATACCGGCGCCATCGCTTTGGCATCCCGCAAAAAACGTGTTCCAAATTCACCGACAAATCCGGTATAGCCTTGCGCCTGCCCCATAATCAGACTTAATAATTTCAGGTTCTCCGCCGGTTTTTTCGTCGTCATCATGGCCAAGGGGCCGGGATCATCAACCGGGAAGCTCTCCGCTTCCATCGGTAAATCCAACAAAACTTCATGGCCCATCGCACGGGCTTTTTCCACCCATTGCTTCACCCCACGTCCATAGGGGCTAAAGGCCAGCGTCGCATCCGCCGGTGCATGATCGATGACGGCTTGCGTTAAACTTTCACTCATGCCCAACCCTGTGATGACAAGGCCGATCATAGGTTTGCTGGGATCACCGCCAAAGGGACGGGCATATGTTTTCCACGATTCTCGGCCGTCTTCTGAAATAATCGGCAACAAACCTTCCTGTGTTTGTTCCAACAACTTCCCATCTACAGCTTGGGCGGCTCCTTGCGCAGCTTTTGGTGTTCCCAACCCAGCCACGGCCTGCGGCAAAACAGCCGGGATCATCACGCCGACCTCTCCCACGGCCGCTGTTGACAATGGGACATCCGGGTTTTCAGGGTTATATCCCCCCATATTCCCTCCCATAGAAGGGGCTGGACTTGATGGGGCTTCTGACAAAGCGGCCCCAGCTGTCAATTTACCGGTTGTGGTACCACCTGCGGTCAGTTTTGCACCACCCGTCACCCCCCCTGCCGTCAATTTTGTTTGTGGCGTCAGGCCGGATGTGGCCTGTTGTTGCAGGGCCAGACCAACCGCCACCCCTACTCCACCGGATTTTGCCGCCCCGGCCTCTGCCATTTCAGCATCATCACCATCGGACATAAAATACCATGCCCCACCGCCGATAGCCGACAGCCCCAAGACCGCCGCAACACCAACGATCGCCAGCTTCTTTTTATCTTTCAGCAGCTCTTTGAATTTGGATGATCCGCCGCCTTCATCATAATCGAAATCGTCTTCTAAATCGAAGTCATCATCGTCATAATCAGTGGGGGCGGGAACGCCGCTTTCCCCACTGGGCATATCATCGTCATCATCCAGATCAAAGTCGTCGAGGGTGTCGTCGGCCATGTCAGTTACTTTCCGTTATTCTTCCGTGGTACGCGGCATTTCAGAATAAAGGGCAATCCCGGCAATCAGATCCAGCGCACGGCTCAACTGATAATCTTCCGGTTTTTCTTCTGCCTTATCCTTACCGTTACGTTCGGCTTCAACTTTCTTTTGCCGCTCTTCTGCATTTTCATCGGTATTTTCAAGAGAGCCACGCAAATCTGCCTCGCGCGTTCCTACACCTGTGCCAATTTTTTCAATACGGGCGATTTCAACCTTGATATCGGGTTCGATCCCAACCGCCTGAATAGAACGTCCTGACGGCGTGTAATAACGGGCCGTTGTCAAACGCATCGCCCCATTTGTTCCCATCGGAATGATGGTTTGAACGGAGCCCTTCCCAAAAGAGCGTGTTCCTAAAATCAAGGCACGGGCATGATCCTGTAAAGCACCGGCAACAATTTCAGACGCAGACGCAGACCCACCGTTAATCAAAACCACAATCGGCAAACCATCGGCAATATCACCGGGACGTGCGTTAAAACGTTGAATATCTTCGACCCGACGAGAGCGCGTTGAAACGATTTCGCCTTGGTTCAAAAACGCATCTGAAACAGAAATCGCCTGATCCAGTAAGCCGCCTGGGTTGTTTCGTAAATCCAAAACAAGCCCTTTCAGTCGGTCGCCTTTTTCTTCGTTAAAAGCATCAACCGCTTTTTTCAGTCCCAGTTCGGTCTGCTCGGTAAAGCTTGTGATACGGATATAACCGACATCGCCTTCCAAATGGTGACGCACGGAAGGCACCTTGATCACAGCCCGCGTAACGGTCACATCAAACGGCTTTTCCCCGTTTCTGCGAATCGTCATCGTCATATCGGCACCAACCGGACCACGCATCTTATCAACGGCCTGATTAAGCGTTAATCCATTAACCGGTTGACCATCCAAATGACTGATCAAATCCCCCGCCTTGATACCCGCTTTAAAGGCAGGTGTTTCATCAATGGGGGAAATTACTTTGATCAATCCGCTTGGATCCATCGAAACCTGTATCCCTAGACCGCCAAACTGCCCTTTGGTTTGCACCTGCATGTCTTTAAAATGATCGGCATTTAAAAAGCTGGAATGTGGATCAAGTGAGCTCAGCATCCCTTGAATAGCGGCTTCTATGATTTCTTGGTCGGTTTTCTCTTCCACATAATCGGTGCGGACTTTTTCAAAAACATCACCGAACAAGTCGAGAAGCTGATAAGTCTTGCTCGGATCGTCTTTCTTGACCTCTTGGGCTCCAAGTTGGGTCGCCAACAAAAATGTGCCTAAGAAAGCGATCGTTGTGGAAAATCGAATGGTCATCCTTGCGCCTTTGCATTGCGTTGCCGGATCCACGGCAACGGATTGATCGGTGCGCCGTTTTTGCGCAGTTCAAAATAAAGAGGGTCATTATTGGATTTATCCGTAGACATCGCTCCAACAGGTTCACCTGCCAAAAGCCATTGCCCCACAGATACATCAATACGATCCATCCCTGTCAGTAGTGTATGATATCCAGCGCCATGATCAATGATTAACAGCTGCTTATACCCCCGAAAAGGGCCTGCAAATGCGATTTGACCGTCATAAGTGGCAACAACTTGCCCCCCGCGCCGGGTTTGGAAGCTAATTCCCTTGTGCTTTCCCCCCAGTTTTTCACGTTGTCCAAATTGCATAACAATTGCGCCGCTTGCCGGGCGTGTCAAATTTCCTTTGGATTTTGTGATCGGTTTTCCGCTGGGTGGTTTGCCTAAAACGATTTCAAGACCGTTATCGTCTTCCTCAGTTTGGGGCGTATCGGGTTTACGCGGTGGTGTCGCGGCCTTGATTTTGGCTTGGCGTTTTTTTTCACGCTCAATCTCAGTTAACAAATTGCGTAATGAATTTGCCTTTTCACTCAACTTCGCAATACGCTGCCCTGCCGTCTTACTATCCGCCAGATATTTCACGCTCAGGGCTTTTTTCTCTTCGATTAAAGCATTCAAGCGCCGACGTTCATCCTCAAGATCGCGATTGGCATAGCCTAATCGTTTTTTCTGATCTTCCAGCTTTTCACGTTTTTTCGCGTATCCTTCAACTTCTTGGCGCAAAGCCTCAGCCTGCGCTTGAATATGCGGCACAATTGAGCGTAACAAAATCGCACTACGCACCATATCAGCAGGCGGCTGCGGCAAGGCGATAATGGCTTCAGGCGGGTTCAACGCCATACGTTGCAACGCCATTAAGGTTTCCACAGACTGCCCATGACGTTCTTCCAGAACTTTACGGGCCTGTTTTTCTTCAAACGTAATTTCAGCCAATGCCTTTTCCAAACGCGTTACATTGGCTTCGCGCTGTTGAACAGATTGAGACAAGGCAATCAGTTCAGCGCGCAAGGCGGAGGCTTCTTTTTTAAGTTGTTCGGATTTCAGACGGAAATCCGTTTTATGTTGTTCGCTGGTTTTAATATCGCGTTCAATACGGCGCAATTCATCCTGCTGATCAGCTGCATCGACCATAATCGGCATTGCCCATAAGAACAACGCCGAACAGCCTGTTAAAATTGTGCGATATTTATTCCGCTGCACGAAGTCCTGCACCTTTGATTAAAGAAGTCCCCGTCATTTGTGCCGGTTGCGGCAATCCCATCAACTGCAATAAAGTCGGTGCCACATCAGACAATGCCCCTTCGGACAATTCTTTCACGTCACCCGGCGCATTGACTAATATCACAGGCACCGGATTTAGTGTATGTGCCGTATGCGGTTGCCCGCTTTTTTCGTCTTTCATCATTTCCGCATTGCCATGATCGGCTGTGACAAACATGGCTCCACCGGTTTTTTTGATAGCCGTTTCCAAACGGGCAAGGCAGTTATCAACCGTTTCTGCCGCCTTAATCGCTGCGTCCAAAACACCCGTATGACCGACCATGTCCCCATTGGCGTAATTCACAACAATCAAATCGTATTTTTCACTTTCAATGGCACCAACCAATTTATCGGTTAATTCAGGGGCTGACATTTCCGGCTGCAAATCATAGGTCGCAACTTTGGGTGACGGAACCAAGATACGATCTTCGCCTTCAAAGACCTGTTCTTCGCCGCCATTGAGGAAGAACGTCACATGCGCATATTTTTCCGTTTCGGCAATACGCAGTTGCTTCAAACCGGCCTCTGCAACCACTTGGCCTAAAATGTTTTGTAATTTTTCCGCCGGGAACAAGGCCGTCATAAACCCGTTATGATGAGTGGAATATTCCACCATGCCTGTTTTTTCCACCCAAGAAACAACCTTTTCACGCACAAAACCGTTAAAAGCCGGGTCTGCAAGCGCTGACAGGATTTCACGGGCACGATCGGCGCGGAAATTGGCCATCAACAAGGCATCGCCGTCTTCCATTCCGGCATAATCCCCGATAATGGTTGGTAGTACAAATTCGTCTGTTTCGTCTTTGGCATAAGATTGTGCAATCGCCTGATCGGCACTATCGGCTGTTTCACCGGTTGCACAAACCATTGCAACGTATGCTTTGGACACACGGTCCCAACGTTCGTCACGGTCCATCGCATAGAAACGCCCACTCACCGTAACAATTTTGACATTCGCACAATCGGCAATATCATTTTCAAATGTCGCCACATAGTCACGCGCACTGCTGGGTGGGGTATCGCGCCCATCCAAAAAGGCGTGAATACGCACGGCAATACCCTGTGCATCCAACGTCTTGGCAAGCGCCACCATATGATCTTGTGAAGAATGCACCCCACCCGGCGAGAGCAATCCCATCATATGACAAACGCCGCCACTTTTTTTCAAAGCAAGGGCGAGGTCTTTCATGGCATCGGTTTCACCCAATGAATTTTCGGCCACTGCCTTGTCAATGCGGGGTAGATTTTGCATCACAATACGGCCGGCCCCCAAATTCATATGACCGACTTCTGAATTCCCCATTTGACCACTGGGCAGGCCGACATTTTCCGCCGAAGCATTCAAACGTGTTGTCGGGCATTCCCGATAAAGGCGGTCCCACGTTGGTGTGTTTGCCAGCGCAATCGCATTGTCGTTCTGTTCGCTACGCTCTCCCCAGCCATCCAAAATACAAAGAACGGTCGGGCGGGGTGTCAAGGTCTGGGTCATTGTTGGTCTTCAAGTCTGAATTAAAAGAAACAGGGGGTGTAATTTATGTGGGTCGCCCCCGCAAAAAAGCCAGAAAAAACGGCTTTTATACGAGAGGCGACCCACAAGAATTCATTTCAAATCGAAACCTTACGAAACTTAACGCCCGGCGGCTTCGATTTCTTTCAAGCTTTTTTCAGCACGAAACGCTTTTTCAATCGAGTCTTGCGCACGTGTTACCATATTTTTCAAGGTATCTACAAAGCCACGCATATCGTTGGCAACGTTTGTAAAAGTATCTTCGTACTGACCAGCCGTTGCCGCCTCAATCGCCATGTTGGTCGCAATTGAGTTCGACTGGGAAACAACTTCGGCAATGCGTTTGGCCTGATCATTCAGATACTTCACACCACCATTGTCATCATTGAATTTTTGCAGGGCATAAGCGACGCCGTCCATTTCAGCAGCGCTTTGTTCCTCATCATATGCGTATTCTTCTGTCGCATATTCCGCACCGTCTTCATATTCTTCATAAGATGCATCTGACGGGTCCGCACTATATTCAACAGTCTGATTGTCTGTCGCATCCGCTTCGTCTTCTTCAAATGCTTCAATCTTTTTCATTTCAAGATTGATTTGCTCAAGACGGTTCACCAACTCACGGGTATATTGGGTCAACGCACGAATAGACACACCATAGGTGCCGGCACGACCAGCGGCCAATTCTGCGTTCAACGACAAGATACGCATGTCTTCTGCGACATCACCCAAGCCTTGAAATGCCTCAAACGTATTACGGCATTGTTGGAAAAGTTCATGCTGATAGTGCGACACCTGACGGTCTGGCGCATCCAACGTATATGAGCTTAATGAGTCTTGCATTTTTATCGCTATGCCCCTTATTGCTGAAAGTCGTTTCTCAATTTATAGGGATTATGCCTCGTTTCGTCAAAACCGCAAATGTCTTTATTGCACAAAAGTGAATAAAGTGACGAAAAAGAAGGAAAAAAAGGAAAGAACACAAATCCCGGACGCGCGATCTCAGCCCGTAACCACACATTTGCGCTAAATTACAAAATCAGTCCCGATGATAAGGATGACCGGATAGAATCGCATCGGCGCGAAACAATTGTTCAGCCAACATTGGGCGCACCAGCATATGGGGCCATGTCATCGCCCCAAAACTGATCAACAAGTCCGCACGTTGGCGCACCGTTTCATCCAGACCGTCCGCCCCACCGATAATAAAGGTAATATCACCAACGCCACGATCCTGCCATTGACCAATTTTACCGGCAAAATCACGGCTACTCATGGTCTTGCCCCGTTCATCCAGCGCGACAACCACCGCCCCGTTTGGAACCCCATTTAACAACAGGTCGGCTTCAGCCTGTTTCAGCTCAGGTCCCGACAATTTTTTGCGCACATCCAGTTCTTTGAGAACCGGGGCAGGTCGCATGCGCGCACAATAGGTATCAAAGAGGTCTTTTTCAGGCCCCTTCTTCCACTTGCCCATCGCAAGGATATGGCAACGTGCCTGCATGATACTTAACCGATATGTTCGGAATTTTCTTCGCTGGTTCCGCTTTCCGGCATGGACACATTCCACATCTTTTCAAGATTGTAGAACTCGCGGACTTCCGGGCGGAAAAGATGAACAATCACATCGAATGCGTCAATCACGACCCAATCGCCTTGTTCTTTACCTTCGGCAAACAGACCTTTCAGACCTTCTGCCTTCAGCTTTTCCATCAAATGTTCCGCCATCGCGACAACTTGACGCTGGGATGTACCGGACGCAATAACAAGGTGATCGGCAATGCTGGATTTCCCCGCCAAATCGATGGTAACGATATCTTTCGCCTTGTCGTCATCAAGTGAGGTGACAGCCATTTCCAAAATTTCCTTGGAAGTCATCTGGCCGTTTTGTTTGCGTGCTATGGTCCTAGTCCTTCATTTGTTTTCGAATCTCGCTCGCTGATATCGGCATCCCGCGAATGGGCAAAAAAACCCAAGCCGGTGGCTTTTTACGTTTTAAAACAGAGGCTTTGTGATCAGACAATCTGTAATGCGTAAAACGTTGTGCCGCCAGCGACGACAGCGCCCTTAAAGCATAGGACGGACGGTGAAAAATGGCAATCCCGCAGGTACCAAAGATTTTCTGCCAATCCTTCCAGCGATGAAAGCTCGCCAGATTATCGGCACCCATAATCCAGACAAAACGAATATTGGGATAACGTCGCTTCAATGCTTCAAGCGTGTCGGCGGTATAGCGGGTGTTGAGTTGCGTTTCAAGTGTTGTAATCTGAATCCGCGAATTACGCACCACTTTTTGCGCCGAAGCGACCCTTTGGGCAAGCGGTGCCATCCCTTTTGTCGGCTTTAGCGGATTTTGCGGACTGACCAGCCACCAGACATGATCCAGTTTCAATTTACGCAAGGCCAACTCTGAAATATAGACATGACCGGAGTGGGCCGGATTAAACGACCCACCCAACAGGCCAACTGTCATTTTCGTTTGCGGTCCAAAAGACGGAAGTGCCATTGCCAATATTTACGGACGGCACTGACCGTCACCGCGCACCTTATATTTAAAACTGGTGAGCTGTTCGACGCCAACCGGGCCACGCGCATGCATTTTACCCGTGGAAATGCCGATTTCCGCCCCCATGCCGAATTCCCCACCATCGGCAAATTGTGTGGAGGCATTAAGGACACAAATCGCACTATCCACCCGATTGAGGAAATTTTCCGCCGTTGCACCGTCTTCGGTAATGATGCAATCGGTATGGTGCGATCCATAGGTATTGATATGGTTGACCGCTTCGTTCACATCGTCCACGACCTTAATGGAAAGAATGGCATCAAGATATTCTGCGCCCCAGTCTTCTTCAGTTGCAGGGGTGATCCGGCTATCCACGGCGCAAGCTTCCGCATCACCGCGCAATTGACAGCCTGCATCAATCAAATCGTTTACAATCGCACCAAGATGGCTATCGACCACTGCACGGTTGACCAACAAGGTTTCTGTCGCCCCGCAAATTCCAGTGCGACGCATTTTACCGTTTACAACAACCTTGCGCGCTTTCTCCAGATCGGCAGCTTCATCCACATAAATATGACAAATCCCGTCAAGATGTTTGAACAAGGGAATTTTTGATTCCCGTGTGATACGTTCAATCAATCCCTTGCCACCACGCGGTACAATCACGTCGATGACATCAGACATGGTCAACATTTCACCAACGGCGGCACGGTCTGTTGTCGGGATCATTTGAATACAGGTTTTGGGCAAGCCTGCTTGATCAAGGGCTTCAACCAGACCATCCATAATCGCATGGCTGGAATGAAAACTTTCAGATCCACCGCGCAAAATCGCCACATTGCCCGACTTCAACGACAAAGCACCGGCATCTGCCGTTACGTTGGGACGGGATTCGTAAATGATACCGATCACCCCTAAAGGTACGCGCACGCGCGCGATATTTAAACCGTTGGGGCGGTCCCATTCAGACATGACTTCGCCAACCGGATCGGGCAATTGGGCAATGGCTTCCAACCCTTTTGCCATCGCTTCGATCCGGGCATCATCTAACATCAGGCGATCCAGCAAAGAACTGCTTAAGCCCTTTTGCTCCCCGGCGGCCATATCCTTAGCATTGGCCTGCTTGATCTTGTCCGTATGGCTACGCAAAAGCGCTGCTGCTTTTAACAGCGCATCATTTTTTTGCTCAGTTGGCGCAACAGACAGTTCCAAAGCGGCCGCTTTTGCATTTTGGCCGAGGTCTGTCATCATCGCCTTGATATCTTGAGCTTCTTGCGCTGTCATTGCACTAAATCCTTCAGGTTAAATAAAACGCTCTCTTTATATATAGTTGATATAGAAGAACGTCGAATTTCAATTGGGGTGCTAAAATAAGCATTTCCAATCGTGCTGGCAACCTGTATCACAAGCTTATGAGCACACAGACATATACATATAATTGGAATGCTGACCGCTGGCAGGTTTTTTTACTAGCAGGCTGTCAAGCCATGATGATGAGCGGGTCCAGCCTGATTATGACGCTGACCGCCCTGACCGGGACCTATCTGGCGAAAGATCCGGCAATGGCAACCCTCCCCCTTGCCATCCAATTTGTCGGTATGATGTGTGCAACGATCCCTGCCTCCCTTTTAATGGGGAAAATTGGTCGAAAAGCCGGTTTCTCCGTCGGGTTTTGCATCGGTGTCAGTGCCGCCTTGCTGGCCACATGGGGGATTTTTGAAAATTCCTACTGGATCTTTGCGGCAGGCAGTTTCGGGCTTGGCATCACCAATGCCTTCAGTCAGTACCTGCGTTTTGCTGCCACCGAAGTGGTCGATGCCCCGCACCGCCCCCAAGCGATTTCCTATGTAATGGCAGGCGGCATTATTGCGGCCTTCTTAGGGCCGTGGCTTGCTTCCCAAACACGCGATTACTTCGAACCGATTTTATTTGCAGGCGGCTTTGCCTCCCTCGTCGGGTTGTATCTGTTGGCAATTTCTATTGTCCTGTTTGTTAAATTTCGGGACCCCGGCACCCATGATGAAACGCACGGCCCAGCCCGTGCATTAAAAGAAATTGCCCGACAGCCCGCCTTTATCACCGCAGTTCTTTCCGGGGCCATCGGTTATGGTGTGATGAGCTTTGTCATGACGGCAACCCCGTTGGCGATGGTGGCCTGCGGTTTTGAATTTGACGATGCTGCCTTTGTTATCCAATGGCACGTGGTCGGCATGTTTCTGCCCAGCTTTTTCACCGGGAAACTGATCTCCCGTTTTGGCGTTCTCAATATCATCAGTATCGGGGCAATCCTCAACCTTGCCTGTATGGTATTGGCACTCAGCGGGATTGACCTGATGAACTTCTGGTTCGGTCTCGTCGCCTTGGGCGTCGGCTGGAACTTTATGTTCGTGGGTGGTTCCAGCCTTCTCACACAATGCTATCGCCCAACTGAACGCGCCAAGGTTCAGGCGATGAACGATTTCATTGTCTTTGGTACAGTCGCCGCGGCCAGTTTCTCCAGCGGTGCCATTCAAAATGCATGGGGCTGGGACTGGGTCAACATTTCCATTGCGGCCCCCATCCTGATCTCGTTATTTGCCGTTATCTGGCTTGGGGTTTTACGCAAACGTGAAACGGCTACGGTCTGATTTGCACAACCACCTTGCCGGTCGATTTGCGTGACAGTAAAGCTTCGTAAGCTTCTTTCACCTGATCCAGATTAAAAGTTAAGGAAACATGCGATTTTAAGCTGCCGTCTTCGATCCAGTCCATCAATTCAGCAAAAGATGCCCGTAAGGCATCTGGATCAAGACTGCGATACGCCCCCCAGTGATAGCCAATACAAGTGATATTTTTCACCATCATAATATTGGCTGGGATTTGCGGGATATCCCCACTGGCAAATCCGACCACCAAAATTCGCCCGTCCTGCCGTGTCGAACGCAAGGTTTCGGTGAACAGATCCCCCCCGACTGGATCATAGGCCACATGCGCGCCAAGACCGCCCGTCAGTCCCTTAATCTTTTCACGCACACCGCCTTCGCGGTAGTCAATCAAATGATCTGCGCCATGTTCTTTACAAATGGCCAGTTTTTCCGGCCCGCCTGCTGTGGCAATCACCGTTGCCCCAACCCGTTTGCCGATTTCCACCGCGGTTAGGCCAACACCGCCAGCAGCCCCATGCACAACCAGCGTTTCGCCCGCCTTTAAGCCGGCTTTCATCACCAACCCATGATGCGATGTGCCATAGGCAACCGGGACCGCTGCCGCCGTGGTAAAATCCAGATTATCGGCAATCGGGTAAACATCTGATGCTGTTGCCAGAGCATATTCGGCAAACCCACCCCAATCCAGCACGGCCATCACCCGTTGACCGACTTTACAGTTTTCTACATCTGCACCAATTGCCTCCACCACACCAGCGCATTCCAGTCCGGGGGAAAACGGCAACGGTGGTTTGACCTGATACTTGCCTTTTACAATAAGACTATCTGCAAAATTCAAAGCGCTCGCTTGCACACGAATTAAGACCTGCCCGGCCCCCGGTTCAGGAATAGCAATATCGACAATTTCAAGAGACTGATATCCATCCAATGACGTACACAGGGCGGCTTTCATGTAAGAACTCCTTGATCAATGTGGGCGAGCGCGATAGGTAGAGAACACTTTTGTAGCAAGCTTTGAGTTCTGGAGAAAGACACTATGCGCGGATATTTCGGCATTGGCATTCACGGCGTCAACAAACCGTTCAACGTCGGCAATCTGTTTCGTACCGCCCATGCCTTTGGCGCAAGCTTTGTCTATACGGTCGATGCCCAATATACCAAACGCAAAGGCAACAAGGCCGACACCTCCAAATCGCTGGAACACACCCCGTTTTATGCGTTCCCCACGTTGGAAGATATGCTCTTGCCCAAAGGTTGCCAATTGGTCGGGGTGGAACTGACCGAAGATGCTATTGAACTGCCGAGTTTTCGCCACCCCACCCAAGCGGCTTATATATTAGGCCCCGAACGATCCAACTTGCCACAAAGTACGATTGATCGTTGCGACCATATCATCAAAATTCCAATGAAATTCTGCGTCAATGTCGGGGTTGCCGGTGCACTTGTTATGTATGACCGGGTTCAAAGCATGGGACGTTTCGCCCCACGTCCGGTGCGCGCAGGTGGCCCGACCGAAGAATTGCCCACACAGACCAGTCACGGCAGTCCGATTTTTCGCAAAGGCTCCCCCTTTGAAGAAAGCCCACCGGGTGTGCCTGAGAAGTGGGACGAGTGACCTATAAGTTGCATATAACTTTAGAACAATTTTCATTCTCAAATCGTTCTTTCATTGTGCATTGCAACGAATCCACGACATAAATACGCATTCCAATACCGATTTTGTTCGCTCTCCCATCGAAATTGCCCGATTTTGCCTCTCAGCGGTCATACCACTAGCCTCTGAACCCCTATATTTTCCTTAATTTTAACCGAAATGCGTGGCGGCGATTGACTTCGGTCCTTTGGAGGGGTAAACCCAAAATGTTTTTCAGCATCCCTCTTTTTCATGGTTAAAGGAACCGCTCCATGACAACGGGAAATCGGCCCTTATCGCCGCACCTACAAGTTTATAAACTGCCGCTCGCCGGCAAAATGTCAATTACACACCGGATGACAGGGATTATTATGTCCCTTGGTCTGGTCTTTTTCACTTATTGGATTGTCGCAGCCGCGTACGGTCCAGAAGCTTTCGCAACGGCACAAGCCCTGATGACGTCCTGGTTTGGAATGATCATTGTCTTCGGCTGGACTGCGTGCCTGTTTTATCACCTCGTAAACGGGATCCGTCACCTGCGTTGGGACACGGTTCGTGGACTTGAAAAAGAAGATCTCGTGGCTTCTGGCCGCGTGACCATCGGTCTCGCCGTTATTCTGACGGTGGCCTTCTGGATTTTTGCAGCGCTGTGAGGATGAACGAATGAAAATGCAAAGCTACTTGGGTCAGGCTCGCAGCCTCGGCTCTACAAAGAACGGCGTCCATCACTGGTGGCATCAACGCTTAACGGCGATTGCCCTGGTGCCGCTGGCTCTTTGGTTCGTCTTCTCTCTCATTGGCCTCGCCGATGCCGATTATGCCGCCTACAAGGACTGGCTCGGTGATCACGGCAACGTTGTTTTCCTCTGCCTGTTCATCTTCACGATGTTCTATCACGCAGTTCTCGGCCTTCAGGTCGTGATTGAAGACTACGTATCCTGTGAAGCCAAGAAGGTTTTCCTTCTGGTGTTTATCAAACTGATCGCAGCACTGATGGGCTTTGCGTCCATTACAGCAGTTCTGCGCGTTGCCTTTGGAGGCTAATGAACCATGGCTCATGCCTACGAAATTATCGAACACGAATATGACGTGGTCGTACTGGGTGCCGGTGGTGCAGGTTTGCGCGCGACGCTCGGTATGGCAGCTACAGGCCTGAAAACGGCTTGTGTAACTAAAGTTTTCCCGACACGTTCTCACACTGTGGCGGCTCAAGGTGGCGTTGGCGCTGCACTGGGCAACATGGCAGAGGACAAATGGCAATGGCATATGTACGATACCGTCAAGGGCTCCGACTGGCTTGGTGACCAAGACGCGATTGAATATATGTGTCGCAACGCCATTCCGGCTGTACAGGAACTGGAACATTTTGGTGTGCCGTTCTCACGTACCGAAGAAGGTAAAATCTACCAGCGCCCGTTCGGTGGACATATGTCCAACTACGGCGAAGCGCCGGTTCAACGTGCTTGTGCCGCAGCTGACCGTACAGGTCACGCCATTTTGCACACACTTTATTCCCAGTGTCTGAAACACGATGCCACATTCTTTGTTGAATATATCGGTATCGACCTGTTGATGGACGAAGACGGCACCTGCCGTGGCTTGCTTGCTTGGGATCTGGATACAGGCAAACTGCACCGTTTCCGCGCCCACAAAGTTGTGTTGGCGACAGGCGGTTATGGTCGTGCGTTCTTCTCTTGTACATCTGCCCACACCTGCACAGGTGACGGTAACGGTATGGCCGCACGTGCCGGCATTCCGCTGCAAGATCACGAATTCGTACAATTCCACCCGACGGGTATCTATGGCTCCGGCTGTTTGATCACCGAAGGCGCGCGTGGCGAAGGTGGTTACCTCACCAACTCTGAAGGTGAGCGTTTCATGCCGAACTACGCACCAACAGCGAAAGACCTTGCCTCACGTGACGTTGTTTCACGTTCTATGGCAATGGAAATTCGTGAAGGCCGCGGTGTTGGTAAAGAAAACGACCATATTTATCTCCATCTGGAACACCTCCCGGCGGAAGAACTGTGGAAACGCCTTCCGGGCATTACCGAAACAGCGAAAATCTTTGCCGGTGTGGACGCAACCAAAGAACCGATCCCGGTTCTGCCGACCGTTCACTACAACATGGGCGGTATTCCGACCAACTATCACGGCGAAGTTATCCGTCCGACCAAAGACGACCCGGATGCGGTCTGCGAAGGTTTGATGGCAATCGGTGAATGTGCATCCGCGTCCGTACACGGGGCCAACCGTCTGGGTACGAACTCCCTGCTGGATATCGTTGTCTTCGGTCGCGCTGCTGCGCTGCGTTGTTCTGAAACGATGAAAGCTGGCCAACCGCACAAAGCACTGTCGGAAGACGTGACAGACAACATCATCAAACGTTTTGATGGCCTGCGCAATGCAAACGGGGAGCATAAAACAGCTGACGTTCGCCTTGAAATGCAAAAAGTCATGCAAGGTCACGCGGCAGTCTTCCGGACTTCAGAAGTTCTGGCTGAGGGTGTTGAGAAACTGTTTGAAACATCCAAAAAGATGGAAAGCCTGAAGGTCACCGACCGTTCTATGGTTTGGAACTCCGACCTTGTGGAAACGCTTGAGCTTGAAAACCTGATGGCCTGTGCGAAAGCAACCATTGTTTCAGCCGATGCGCGTAAGGAATCACGTGGGGCACATGCCCACGAAGACTTCCCGAACCGTGACGATGAAGAATGGATGAAGCACACATTGGCTTACGTCAAGGAAGACGGCTCCATTGAGCTCGACTACCGTCCGGTCCACACATGGACATTAACGGACGAAGTCGAATATATCGTACCTAAAGAACGTGTTTACTAAGGGGAGCTTGGAAAATGGCTGAATTTTCTCTACCCGCCAATTCGGTGGTTAAAGAAGGCAAAACCTTCAAAGCTCCTGCCGGGGCAAAGAACGTTAAGAAGTTCAAAATCTATCGCTACGATCCTGATTCAGGTGAAAACCCGCGTCTGGATACGTTCGAGATTGATCTCGATGATTGCGGCCCGATGATTTTGGATGCGCTGATCAAAATCAAAAATGAAATTGATACAACGCTGACATTCCGCCGTTCTTGTCGCGAAGGGATCTGCGGATCCTGTGCAATGAACATTGATGGGACAAACACACTGGCGTGTTTGAAACCGATTGCCGATGTGAAAGGCGATTGTGCGATTTATCCGTTGCCGCACATGCCGGTCATCAAAGACTTGGTACCGGATCTGAACATGCCTTACGCTCAGTTGCGTTCTGTCGAACCTTGGATGCAAGCCGACACACCGGCCCCTGCCAATCAGGAACGTCTGCAATCAATTGAAGAACGTGAAAAGCTGGACGGTTTGTGGGAATGCATTTTGTGCTTCTCTTGTCAGACCTCCTGCCCGAGTTATTGGTGGAACGGTGATCGTTACCTCGGCCCGGCTGTTCTTCTGCAAGCCTACCGTTGGATCGCAGATAGCCGTGACGAAGCAACCGGTAAACGTTTGGATGATCTGAATGATCCATTTAAAGTTTATCGTTGTCACACGATCATGAACTGCACCAACACTTGCCCGAAAGGTTTGAACCCGGGTAAGGCGATTGCAGAAATCAAAAAATTGCAATTCGAACGCCAATAAGGCATTGATGCAAATTTCAAAAAGGCCGATGAGGGTTTCCTTCATCGGCCTTTTTTTATGCCCAGTTTCGCCTTTTACGCACATTTATAAATATAATAATAACCATTTTATCGCTAAGTATAACCACTTAAAGCAAAGGGATTCATTGCATAAATCTTATATTTATGAGACTTTCCGCACAAACAAACAAAAGGGGGGATCCAACATGTCATTTTTCACAAAGAAAACCGACAGTCGAGATATCGAGGTCGAGGCACAGACATCTGAGACCACTGCGCAGGTAGAACATTGCGAATTTTCATTGGCAATGCAGCAGGTGGAAGCCATTCTGGAACGGAACTACAAAGATGTACCGGAAGGCAAAGACGAGCTTACAAATAAGCTTAAAGTTTTAGCGCAAGAAAACGAACGCCGCGCTGAGGTGAATTTATCGCGTTCCGTTGGTCTGTCCATTTCCAATAACTCAACTGTTATTTCTGTTGCCCATTCTGCCCGCAGCCTTGGCCAACTCAATCATATTGCCCAGTCTTTAGCCTCGGCAATGGAAGAAATGTCCGCATCTATTCACGAAATTTCAGAAAACACACATAACAGTTCCGATGAAGCCAACCATCTTCAGGAAATTGTGCAGCAAAGCATGCAAGGCTCACAAGAAGCCATTGATGCCATCAATACGATCTCTTATTCCGTGACAGAAGCTGTCGAGAAATTACAAGATCTGGCTGATGCCTCAAGCAAAATCGGTGAAGTTGTCGGCTTGATTAACAATATCGCCAGCCAGACAAACCTGCTAGCCCTTAATGCCACAATCGAAGCTGCACGCGCGGGTGAAGCCGGCAAAGGTTTTGCCGTTGTCGCATCCGAAGTCAAAAACCTTGCCAATCAAACGGAACGCGCCACCAGCGATATCAATGATCGCATCGAACTTCTGCGCAATGAAATGGAAAGCATCACCAAATCCATGTCCGAAGGAGCCGAGGCAGTCGAAAACGGTCAACAAATCATCACATCCACGCTGAAAAGTATGGAAGAAATTGATCGCGGCGTTACACGCGTCACGTCCGACATGCAGGAAATTGCCTCTGTTTTGCAACAACAACAAGGGGTAACACAGGAAACCTCAGCGCATGCGACAACCATTTCAGATATGTCATCTGAAAACCTGAGAGCCAATTCTACCGTTCTTGATGAAATGGATGAAACCGAAAGATTGATTGGAGATCAAATGGAAGCCTTGATGCGTCACGACTTCCCGTCCCGCGATCTCATCCGGGCCAAGGCTGATCATATGATCTGGCGCAAAAAACTGGCCGATATGCTGGTTGGTCGTGCCAAACTGGACCCGAACGAGTTATCTGATCATCAACATTGTCGTCTGGGCAAATGGTACTTTGGCGATCAGGACGATGCAGTGAAAGCGCACCCGGCCTTCACAGCTATTGACGGGCCACACGAACAAGTTCATGCCTTGGGGATTGCTGCGGCGCGGGCCTATAACGACCATAAACTGGATGAAGCAATCTCGCTGGTTGAACAAGTCGAAGAACCATCGCGCCTAGTCCAGAAATACTTGGACGAGCTTATTGCATTTGTCGGACAAAACCAGTAATTACGTTTTATAGAAATATCAACCTAAAATGGGCGCGTCATTGTACAGCCCATTTTAGGCGTCTGTTAATCGGTTGTTTACACCTTTACGACATACTGGCTACAGATACGAAATTTATCAGAAAGTCTGTCACATGTTTCTAAAACCTAAAAAAGCCATTGTGAAACGTAACCGCCTTATTCAAGGGGATTTGATCGGTCAAGGTTCTTTGGATCTACGCGGGAATGTCGAAGGGTCCATCGAAGTTGATACCCTTGTGATTGGGCGCAGAGCCACTTTAACAGGGAATGTTATTGCAGAAACCGTTCGCATCCTCGGTCACGTCAAAGGTTCTATCCACGCACGTCGTGTGATCGTTGAAAAAGGCGCACATGTAGAAGGTGAGCTCTCTTACGAACAACTCTCTGTCGCACCGCATGCCGATGTTGCTGCCAAACTCACGCCGCGCCCGCTTCTGAAGCTTTGGCAGGAACGCCAACCGATTGAAGAAGTCTTACACGGTTTAACCTTAGCTGCCTAATCGCTGATTTAAGGCCGACTTTCGAAATATTTCTTATGCGCTGGATTTTGTCCGGCGCATTTTTTCTTGTATGAGGGAAAATCCCAGCAAATAGATCGTGGCTGCCCCAAAGGATACGAGAGTCCCAAACCCTAATCCCAGATCGACAAGGTACAACGCATAAACCACACCAAAAGTGATCATCGCCCCTAAACCACTGGGAAAATGTTTAATAACGGTTAGAACCGGAGCCGGACCATACGTAAAATGGACAATAACAATCATCGGTAAAACCGTTGACGGAAACCCCGCAAGTACACCAGCCATCTCAGGGCCAAGGGAATGAGCCAAACCCGTAATGGAAAGCACAACAAAGCACGCCGTCGCCGCACGAATGGCCGTTACCCAGAAACTTAGTCTGACCGCTTTCGTAATTTTCATTTCCGCAAAATGGCGAAACATAAAAATGCATAAGATCACAACAATAGTAATAAAACCCAAGGCAATCGGTAAGGTGAAATCGACCCAACTTAAAGGGATCCCCACGGCCAAAAACGCCGCCACCGCACAGAACGTCGGCAAAACAAATCCGCTATTGGGTCGCAACGTCAAAATCAAACCATAGGCCGCAAAAACGCATAAGTTTGCGGTTAAACCTGCCAAGGTATGAATGGCACTATTTGCCGCAAAAACCGTGCCTTCTTCATAACCGATGAAAATAAGAACAATCGCGGTTCCCAATGGATATCCGCCCAACAACCCAGCCCAGCGCGGGCTGACCCGCTCCGCCACGATGGATAATCCCAAAACGATAGAAATCGTTACAAAGGTTTTAATTAGAATTAATGTCATAAGGCCGCGAGAATAGCGCCTTCATGTTGCAACAGCCATTCTTTTCTGCTCAACCCACCTGCATATCCTGTCAAGCTGCCATCAGAGCCGATCACCCGATGACAGGGATAAATAATGGAAAGCGGGTTCAATGCATTTGCACGAGCCACTGCGCGCACAGCCTTTTCATTACCGATCTCAATTGCCAATTGGCGATAGCTCCAGGTTTCACCCGTGGGAATTTCACAGAGTTTATCCCAGACCTGACGCTGAAAATCTGTTCCACCCTGCACACAAGAAATTTTGCGCAAAGCATCATATTCACCGACAAAATAAGCTTCGAATGCAAAACGGATAACATCGGATCTGGCTTGCTTTAACTCAACAGTCCCAAATCGTTTTGTTAACAATTTCTGCTGACGATCCCCCTGATCCGGAAAATCCAAATGATACAAGCGATCCATTTCATCAAAAACAATGGAAATCTCACCACAGGGACTGTCAAATTGATCACCATAAAGAACCGTCATGTCAGAACCTTCCATAAATGCAGCGCACCATAGGCCCGCCAAGGCCGCAGATTGTCAAAAAACTGTTCCATATCCTTTTTCCCGGCAGGTTGATCCAGTTTTTCCAAAGCCCGAACCAGACCGAGATCGGCAACCGGATAAATATCAGGTTCCCCGAAAGCCCGCATAACAATGTAATGGGCCGTCCACGGACCAATGCCGGGTAGATCACAGAGGTCCTTTAGCAATTTTTCCACCCCATTTGTACAATCCAGTGCAGACCAACTGGCTGCTAGTTTTTTCAAGGTGGTAATCCGTCGCCCGGTCAGCCCCAACCCATCCAGATCGGTATTTTCTATATCCGATGGTGTGGGGAACACTGTTTTCCCCACCCGTTCCACAACCCGATTGCAAATCGTGCGTGCCCCTTTGACACTGATTTGTTGTCCTATGACAGCACGCACGGCAATCTCAAACCCATCCCACGCACCGGGCACACGCAACCCCGGCGTTGTCCTCACTAAATCACGCAACACCTTTTGGCGTGATAAGTCTGCATTGATAATTGCGGGGTCTGCATCCAGATCAAACACACGTCGGATTTTTTGCGATAAAGGCCGTAAATGCTGGACATCTACACCACTGATATGAGCTTTCAGCCGGTTGCGTTGATCATCATGCGTGATGCGCACCGTTGCAATCTGCTCCGCCATCGCAATGCGTCGCTGATAGCCATTTTCTGTCACCTGTTCAACCGCATCAATCGCACGGCTTTCAAAAAAGGCAAGCAACCCCGCCCAATCAAAGGGAGGGCGATAATTGAAATGAAGGGTGAAAGAGTCACACGGATTTGCCTTTTCATTTTCCTTACTTTTCTTGCGTTCAAAGGAAGGCGCAAAACCAAAGGTCTTTTTATAAGCATCGTTAAAACGGCGTAAACTGTTGAACCCGGCTGCCAGCGCAATATCCATCACGGACGCATCGGTTTGTGCCAACAGTTTTTTAGCAAACATCAAGCGCCGCGTCAGGGCAATCTGCTTGGGCGAGGCCCCCAAATGTGTCTGGAATAGTCGGCGTAAATGACGTTCCCCAACCCCCAAACGATTGCATAGGCTCTCCAAGGATTGTCCTTCATCCAGTGCCCCGTCTTCAATCAGGCTCAAGGCCCGTTTTACGGTCGCTTCGGTCCCGATCCACGCCGGACTTGCCGGGGCACTTTCGGGGCGACAACGTAGACAAGGGCGAAAACCGGCTTGAAGGGCCGCACTGGCAGAAGCAAAAAACGTACAATTTTCAGGCTTGGGCGTCGAAGCCGGGCAGACCGGACGACAGAAAATTCCCGTAGAGGAAACCCCGGTAAAAAATCGGCCGTCAAATCGGGCATCACGGCTTTTTAGCGCCTGATAGCATATGTCATGTTCAAGTTTCATAAATGTAGTTTACACGATCATTTGCCAAAAACTCGCCATTTTCGGACATTAATGTTTTCCTCAAGGACAAGGTTGGGCTTGCCCCGACTTAAACGTTCCCATACAAATAAGAAAATAAACCGAAACGAGGCTCCATTCGCTCATGCTTGCCTATATCATTCGACGCTTATTGCTGATCGTTCCGACACTCTTCGGCATTATGGTGTTGAACTTCGTCATCATTCAGGCCGCCCCCGGCGGACCGGTCGAACAAATGCTGGCGCAAATTCAAGGCGAAGCGGTCGATGCCACCGCACGAGTGTCCGGTACCGGCAGTGGCGAGATCAAAGGGGGCGCCCCCAATATCGGTGCCAACGGTGACAGCCAATATCGTGGTGCGCAGGGAGTTCCACCGGAATTAATTGCCCAACTAGAAAAACAATTCGGTTTTGACAAACCCGCCCATGAACGTTTTTTACAGATGCTTGGCAACTATGTCCGTTTTGATTTCGGCAACAGTTTTTACAGCGACCAAAGCGTCGTCGATCTGGTCTTGCAAAAAATGCCGGTCTCCATCTCGTTGGGGATCTGGTCAACCCTGCTGATTTATCTGATTTCTATTCCCTTAGGCATTAAAAAGGCCGTGCGCGATGGATCGCGTTTCGATATCTGGACCAGCGGAGCTGTTATTCTGGGCAATGCAATTCCCAGCTTTCTCTTTGCGATTTTCCTGATGGTGGTCTTTGCCGGTGGGCGCTATCTCGACTGGTTCCCCATTCGCGGCCTGACGTCGGATAATTGGGCAGAATTGTCCACATGGCGACAAATCACAGATTATTTCTGGCATATTGCTCTGCCCGTCCTTTCTATGGTGGTTGGCGGATTTGCAAGTCTCACCATGTTGACCAAGAATTCCTTTCTGGAAGAGATTAACAAGCAATACGTCGTCACCGCCCGTGCCAAAGGCTTAACAGAGAACCGTGTTCTTTATAAACATGTGTTTCGCAATGCCATGCTGATTGTCATTGCGGGTTTTCCAGCAACTTTTATCGGGGTGTTTTTTACCGGATCCCTGCTGACCGAAATTATTTTCTCCCTTGATGGGCTTGGCCTGTTGGGATTTGAGGCCGCCATTAACCGCGATTATCCGGTGGTATTCGGTACACTTTACTTCTTCACATTGGTTGGGCTGGTGCTGAACCTGATCGGGGATATCCTATATCACGTCGTTGATCCCCGCGTTGATTTCGAGGCGAGGTAACAAGATTATGAGCCCGATCAACCAACGCCGCTGGCAGAATTTCAAAACCAACAAACGGGGTTATTGGTCCCTGTGGATTTTTCTGTTCCTCTTTGTCTTTTCCCTGTTTGCCGAACTGATTGCCAACGATAAGCCGCTTTTGATTTCCTACGAAGGGGAGCTTTACACCCCATTCTTGAAAGAATATCCAGAAACCACATTCGGCGGCTTTTTTGAAACCGAGGCCGAATACCGGGACCCCGAAGTTCAAGCCCTGATCACAGATACCGGGGGATGGATTATCTGGCCGGTGGTGCGCTACAGTTACGACAGTATCAACTATGCCCTGACCGTGCCCACCCCTGCCCCACCCAGTGCGGACAACTGGTTGGGTACGGATGATCAGGGACGCGATGTCGTGGCGCGGATTATTTACGGATTTCGGATTTCGGTTCTGTTTGGGTTGGGCTTAACCATCCTCAGTTCCATCATCGGCATTGCCGCCGGGGCCATTCAAGGATATTTCGCAGGCCTTATTGATCTGATCGGCCAACGGGTGATCGAAATTTGGTCCGGCCTGCCAACTCTGTACCTGTTGATCATCCTTGCCAGTTTTGTTGAACCAAACGTCTGGTGGCTATTGGGGATTATGCTGCTGTTTTCATGGATTGCGCTTGTCTCGCTGGTACGTGCCGAATTTCTGCGCGCGCGTAATTTTGATTTTGTCCGCGCAGCCAAAGCCTTGGGCGTCAGCGACCACACCATCATTATCCGCCACGTGCTTCCCAATGCGATGGTCGCGACCTTTACCTTTTTACCCTTCATTCTGAACGGGTCCATTACAACCCTGACCGCGTTGGATTTCCTTGGGTTTGGTCTGCCCCCGGGCAGCGCCTCGTTGGGGGAGTTGCTAAATCAGGGCAAGAACAACCTGCAAGCCCCGTGGCTGGGACTAAGTGCGTTTTTCGTTCTCTCCCTCATGCTGTCTTTGCTGATTTTTATTGGCGAGGCTGTGCGAGATGCCTTTGACCCAAGGAAGACATTTCAATGAGCGCCCCTTTACTCGACATTAAAGACCTGCATGTTTGCTTTGGCGAAGATGCGGCGGTGCGCGGTGTTTCCTTCCATCTGGAAAAAGGGGAAACGCTGGCTTTGGTTGGGGAGTCTGGGTCCGGTAAATCCGTCAGCGCCTTATCCATTCTGCAACTGCTGCCATATCCCCGCGCCCACCATCCAAAGGGGTCAATCAAACTGAATGGTGAGGAATTACTAGGCTGCAAAGAACACATCATTCGCGGCATTCGCGGCAACCGTATTGCCATGATTTTTCAGGAACCCTTGACCTCGCTTAATCCGCTGCATTCCATTGAACGCCAGATTTCCGAAGTTCTCTTTGTCCATAAAATGATGACCAAGCGCCAAGCACGCGCCCGAGTCATTGAACTGCTAAAACTCGTCGGTCTGGAAAATGCCACCAGCGAAGACCGCCTCAAGGCCCTGCCCCATCAATTCAGCGGTGGGCAACAACAACGCATTATGATCGCGATGGCCTTGGCGAACGAGCCTGACATTCTGATTGCAGATGAACCGACAACCGCCCTTGATGTCACCGTTCAGGCACAAATTTTAAAACTTCTCAAAGAATTGCAGACAAAACTGGGCATGGCCATTTTAATGATCACCCATGATCTTGGCATCGTGCGCCATGTCGCTGATCGGGTCTGTGTGATGAATGACGGTGAAATCGTTGAAAGTGGCGATTGTCGCCAAATTTTCGACGCCCCCACACACCCGTACACCCAGAAACTTCTGGCAGCTGAACCGACAGGCAAACCGGCGGATACCATTAATGATAAAGAAATTTTACGCGTTGAAGATTTCAAGGTCTGGTATCCCATCAAACGCGGCATCATCAAACGCACCGTTGATCATGTGAAAGCCGTCGACGGTATCACGCTTACGGTTCGACAAGGTGAAACGCTTGGCGTTGTCGGGGAATCAGGATCCGGCAAATCGACATTGGGCCGTGCCATTTTGCGCCTTGAAGACAGCGATGGCACCTTGATCTTTGATAATCAAAACCTACAAACCCTACCGGCGAAAGACCTACGGCCCTTACGCAAGGAAATGCAAATGGTTTTTCAGGACCCGTTCGGGTCCATGTCCCCGCGCATGAGCGTCCAGCAAATTGTCGAAGAAGGCCTGCTTGTTCACGGATTAGGCGGCACCCGTTCAGAACGCCGTGAACTCGTCGGGGATGTGCTGGAAGAAGTCGGCCTGAAACGCAGTGCACAAGACCGTTACCCCCATGAATTCAGCGGGGGGCAACGCCAGCGTATCGCCATTGCCCGCGCCATCGTCTTGCGTCCACGCCTGATCATTCTGGATGAACCCACCAGCGCACTGGATATGTCAGTTCAAGCACAAATTGTCGAATTGTTACGCGACCTGCAAGCCAAATATAATCTGGCTTATATCTTTATCAGCCATGATTTAAAAGTTGTGCGTGCCATGAGCCATAAAGTCCTTGTCATGCAAAACGGTCAAGTCGTCGAACAAGGTTTGCGCGACGATATTTTCGATGCACCACAAACGTCTTATACCAAGGCCTTGATGGCGGCAGCCCTTGAAAACAAGGCCGATGAAAACGGTGTGGTTTCCCTCTAAACGAAAATCATATTCCCTTCATAAAAGAGTCTTTGAAAGCGCGTATTTTGCGACTCTCAAAATTAAAAAACGGGAGGTTCATATGTGGTTATATCGCGGAAATATTCAAAAGACTGTTGCCATGATGCCAATGGCAGGGTTTGGCGCCATCAAGGCGTTTGAGCCACAACGTTGGATTTGCAGTTGTTCGAAATACGTTTACGATCCGGCCCAAATGGATGGGATCGCCTTTGAAGAACTGGGCAAAAAATGGAAATGCCCTTCTTGCGGTGCCAAGAAAAAAGCCTTTCGCAAAACCAATAAATACCCCCTATCCTGATCCTTTGAAATGCGCGAAATTCAGGTTGCAAGCTTCGGGGATTATCACGACGCCCTGTCACAATACCAATGGTTTGAACGCTGGATGTTTCGTGGACAATGCGAGGCCGACTGGCCCTTGATCCCTAAGATCGGGCGCAAAAAATATAAACATGCATTAAAATACGAACGTGCTTTTTTCCGCGCATGGAAACGTCAGGCCGTGGCCTATTTTTCCCGCGACAATATTGATGACTGGGACTACCTTGCCCTTGCCCAGCATCACGGATTAGCGACCCGATTGCTGGATTGGACCCGCAATCCACTGGTGGCCCTGTTCTTTGCCGTACATGGACAATATGACACCGATGGTGTGGTTTATGTCTTCAAACCCAAACATCATTATGTGCAGGATGAATCCCCTCACCCGCTAAAAGTGGACAAGACGGGTTATTTTACCCCACATTCTTTTTCTGAACGCATCGTGCAGCAACGCGGCGTTTTCACCGTTCATGGCAAGCCGGATAAAAAATTAAATGAAAAAGATGGGGAGTTGCATCAATACATCATCCCCAAACAGATCAAACAACGTCTATCCAAAGACTTGAACAATTACGGCATCAACATGATGACCTTGTTCCCCGGTCTGGATGGCCTGTCTGATTTCATGAATTGGCAAGCCGCCATTTTACATGAATTTGAAGAATGATACCGGCTCAATCGCTCCAATATTCCCGCGCACTGATTTGATCAGCAACACAGATTTGCCCGCGATAACGATCAATCGCACCGCCATTTAAATCTTTCACCATCCAAGCTTCACGATATTGCGATGGGATGGGCTGCGGCGTTGCAAACCCTTGGCCGCCCGCATCTGTCACAAAGCCCACACGCGGATAATACGCCGGATCCCCCAACACAAAAACCAGTTCCACCCCCATACCTGCAAGCTGGCGAAAACCTTCTTTCATCAAACGTTGGCCAATCCCTTTATATTGGCGATCCGGGTGCACCGCCAAGGGGGCCAGCAACATGGCGGAAACGTCGCTTGCCTCCACGCACGCCTTGGTAAACAAAATATGCCCCAGAATCTCCTCGTCCTCTTCCATTATCAAGGATAAAAGCGGATGTGCTGTTTCATCATCTAGCAGATTTTCCACAAGGATTGCTTCGTCCTCTTCCTCAAAGGCGAGGCGATGAATATCCAGCACCGCAGGCATGTCTTTTTGCGTCGTAATTCTGATCATAATTTGTCTTCCTATAAGGTCTGTTCTATAAGACAGGGATTGTTAAGGAATGGAAGTAAAAAATGCATCTTTTGGCCGCCACACCGGGCGCTGTCTCTGACGGGTCCGAAGCGATTGATCTGGGACAGACACCGGGCGACATTGTCGTTCTATCGGCGGCTGACACCGAACTCGCCTGTTTGGCGTTGGCACAAAACCGCTTGCATGACCACGACAACAGTATTCCCAGCCTGCGCCTCGCGTCCTTGCTGCATATGGGGCACAATATGTCGGTGGATTTGTATGTGGATGATATCATCCAACATGCCAAACTGGTCATCGTACGCTTGTTGGGCGGCAAAAGTTATTGGGAATATGGCGTGGATGAAATCACGCGCATCTGTGCAGAAAAAAACATCCCGTTGGCCTTGTTACCCGGTGATGACCAACCGGATGCGGAATTGGCCAACTTGTCCACACTGGATCAAGAAAACACGCACCGCCTGTGGCAATATTGCGTCCACGGCGGCATTGAAAACGCGGTTGAGTTTTTAAATTTCAGCCATCACCTGTTGGGACTAAGCCGTGACTGGGCCGAACCCGCCCCGTTATTGCGTGCCGGGATCTATTGGCCCGGCCAGAGTACCCTCAGCCTCAACGACCTGCGCAACAATCATTGGACAGACGGGCGACCCGTTGCCGCCATTACTTTTTATCGCGCCCTGATGCAGGCTGGCAATACAGCCGTTATTGATGGTTTGATTGAGGCCTTGCAAGCCCAAGGATTAAACCCGCTGCCCCTTTATGCCGCCAGTCTAAAAGATGAAATTGCCGGTGCACAGATCGAAGACCTGCTGGCACAAAGCCATACATCGGTGATTTTAAACGGCACAGGCTTTGCCCTGTCCAAACCCAATGCCAAACGCACAAAAACACCTTTTGATGTCGCTGATTGCGCCGTCCTGCAAGTCGTCTTCGCCGGCAGCAACGAAGACAGCTGGCGCGAGGGCACCCACGGGTTAAGTGCACGCGATATCGCCATGAACGTGGCCTTGCCTGAGGTTGACGGTCGTATTTTAGCACGCGCCGTTTCGTTTAAAGGACTGGCCCAACGCGACGAGTTGACCCAATGTGATATAGTCAGTTACAAACCTGTGCCGGATCGTTTGGCATTTACGGCAGAACTTGCGGCAAATTGGGCCAAACTGAAAACCACGCCCGCCAATATGCGTAAAATTGCCCTTGTCCTTGCCAACTATCCCAACAAAGACGGGCGCATGGGCAACGGGGTCGGACTGGATACACCGGCCGGGTCCCTGAATGTTTTAAAGGCAATGGCCAAAAACGGATACCGCGTGGACGATATCCCGACAGACGGCAATGACCTGATCGCGCGTCTGCAAGCAGGCGTTACCAACGATTTCACCCAGATCGACAATCGCGATATTTGCGAAACGCTGCGCCTATCTGATTATCAAATTTTCTTTTCCAGCCTTCCGCAATCTGTTCAACAGGCGGTTCTGGACCGATGGGGTCCGGCTGAAAAAGATCCGTTTTTCCGCCCCGGTGAACTGGATTGTGGGCAATTCCTGCTTCCGGCTTATCGCTGCGGTAATGTGGCCGTTTGCCTGCAACCCGCACGGGGTTACAATATCGATCCGGTGGAAAGTTATCACAGCCCCGATCTGGTACCGCCCCATAACTATCTGGCCTTTTATGCATGGCTACGTTTTGAATTTCGCAGTCATGCCATTGTTCATATGGGCAAGCACGGCAATATGGAATGGTTGCCCGGCAAAGCCGTTGCCTTGTCTGAAAATTGTTTCCCCGAAGCTGTCTTCGGCCCCAGCGTGCATCTTTATCCCTTCATCATTAATGATCCCGGTGAAGGCACACAGGCCAAACGCCGTGCCCAAGCCGTCATCATTGATCATTTAACCCCACCTTTGACACGGGCGGAAAGTTACGGACCTTTGCGCGATTTAGAATTACTGGTAGATGAATATTACGAAGCTGCCGGTGTAGACCCACGCCGCCTGAAGGTTTTGAAAAAAGAAATCCTCGCTCTGTCTCGCAGTACCGGGCTGGATATCGATTGTGGCATTGATCGCGACGATGACGATGAAACTGCACTTGGCAAACTCGATAACCATTTATGTGAGCTTAAAGAAATGCAAATCCGTGACGGTTTGCATATCTTTGGGGAAAGCCCGACGGATCGTTTACTCAACGACTTGTTGGTCGCGCTTGTGCGTGTGCCGCGTGACAAGGGCGAAGGGCGTGATGCCTCCCTCATTCGCGCGATTGCCGATGATCTGGAACTGGCTTTCGATCCGCTCAATTGTGAAATGGCGGCGACGTGGACAGGACCAAAACCCGATATACTGAACAGCGCAGACCATTGGCGCACCTGTGGGGATACAGTTGAACGGCTGGAAACCATCGCCTCTCAACTTATCAGCAATGACCTGCCCTGCCCAACCGAATGGCCCCGGACACAAGCTGTCCTTGCCTATATGGAAGATACAGTGCGCCCCGCAGTCATGGCCTGTGGTGATGCGGAAATCGATGGTATTCTGCGGGGTCTTGACGGGCGTTTTGTTTTGCCTGGTCCCAGTGGCGCACCGACGCGCGGACGACCGGAAATCCTGCCGACCGGAAAGAATTTTTATTCCGTCGATACTCGTACCGTACCTACACCAGCCGCCTGGACGCTGGGCTGGAAATCCGCAAGTTTAATGATTGAACGATACATGCAGGATCACGGTGATTGGCCGCGCACAATGGCCCTGACCGCATGGGGGACATCCAACATGCGCACTGGCGGGGATGATATTGCCCAAGGTCTTGCGCTAATGGGTGTCCAACCGCAATGGGACCCGGTTTCACGTCGTGTCACCGGGTTTGAAGTCATGCCGCAAACCGTGCTTGGTCGGCCCCGCGTGGATGTGACCTTGCGGGTGTCCGGTTTTTTCCGTGACGCCTTCCCCGGTTTGATTGACCTATTTGACAGTGCGGTACGTGCGGTTGCGGCCCAAGATGAACCTGAAGACCTCAACCCGTTGGCTGCTCGCGTCAAACAGGAAAAGGCTGATATGATCGCCAAGGGTGCCAGCCAAGAAGACGCCGACCTGCAATCCGGTTTTCGCGTTTTTGGTTCCAAACCCGGGGCCTACGGCGCAGGTTTGCAAGCCTTGATCGATGAAAAAGGTTGGGATACAGCCGACGATCTTGCACGGGCCTATGTCGCATGGGGGGGATACGCCTATGGTCAAGGCAGCGGCGGGAAAAGTGCTCACGGTTTGTTTGAAGAACGCCTGTCAAAGGTCGAAGCCGTTGTGCAAAATCAGGATAACCGCGAACACGACCTGCTGGACAGTGACGATTATTACCAGTTTGAAGGTGGCATGACGGCCGCTATTCGTACGCTCAAGGGCGGCGAAGCCCCAACCGTCTACCACAATGACCATTCCCGCCCCGAAACCCCGCGCATCCGTACCTTGGAAGAAGAAGTTTCCCGTGTGGTGCGTGCCCGTGTCGTTAACCCCAAATGGATTGATGGCGTAAAACGTCATGGCTACAAAGGGGCGTTTGAAATGGCGGCGACGCTGGATTACATGTTCGCTTTTGCAGCGACGGCCCAATGTGTGCGTGATCATCATTTCGATGCGGTTTTTGAGGCCTTCATCATGGATGAAGACACTTTTGTATTCTTAAAAGCAAACAACCCGGCGGCCTTAAAGGAAATGCTGGAACGTTTTCAGGAAGCACAAGATCGTGACCTGTGGAAACCACGTTCTAATTCCGCACGCTTTATGATCGGTGATTTGCTGGATAGCCTTAACACGTAGACCCATAAAAAAAAGCCTCGCTTTTCAGCAAAGCGAGGCTTTTAATCTTTTTTAGAAGCTGTTGACCGCCGGGCCACTGGCCGGATTACCGATCATTGTCAGAAATTCCTTACGAGTCGCAATGTTATTTCTGAAGGCCCCCAACATCCGCGAGGTCACCATCGTCACCCCCGGCTTATAAACACCGCGGGTGGTCATACATTGGTGTTGCGCTTCAATCACAATTGCCACGCCCAATGGATCCAGCACATCCTGAATGACATTGGCAACTTGCGCCGTCATCTTTTCCTGAATTTGCAGGCGTTTTGCATAGACCTCGATAATACGGGCGAGTTTGGAAATGCCGACGACACGTTTTTTCGGCATATAGGCAATATGCGCCTTGCCCAAAATCGGCACCATGTGATGTTCGCAATGGGATTCGAAACGAATGTCGCGCAAAACGACCATTTCGTCATAACCGTCCGTTTCTTCAAACGTACGTTTTAGAATCTCTTCCGGGTCTTGATCATATCCGGCAAAAAATTCTTCGTAGGAACGCACCACACGGTCCGGTGTACCGACCAGACCTTCACGGGTCGGATCATCCCCCGCCCATTTGATTAAGGTGCGAACCGCTTCTTCGGCTTCTTCCCGGCTGGGTTTTGCGTCGATGACGTTCAATTCAGGTTTGTTGCTCACGAGACATTCCTTTCATCTGGACATTCACTGTAGAGCTTATCGTGTGAAATCTATCATTTGAATTACAATACCCGACAAGAATAATCAACTATTCTTTTTGGTATTGTTCTAAACTGAACGTCATCCTGTATTTTAACGCAAGAAACGCAAGCGAATGGTTCCCGCAATATCGGTCAACGCCTGACGCACGCCTTGGCCTTCGACAATATCAGCGTCCACATCGACCACAACATAACCAAACTCACCATCTGTTTGCAGATATTGCCCGGTGATATTGAAGCCATGTTCGCTCATAATTTCGGCGATACGTGCCATGACACCCGGTTTATTTTCATGGATATGCATGAAACGCGTACCGGACCCTTTTACAGGCAAGGAAACTTCCATGAAGTTCACCGCCCCGAAGGTGGAGCCATCATCGGAATATTTAACAAGCTTTTCGGCAACTTCCGTCCCGATATTGGCCTGTGCTTCCTGTGTAGACCCACCGATATGCGGCGTTAGAATGACGTTGGACAGGCCACGCAGTTCAGAAACGAATTCATCATCGGCCCCTTTCGGTTCAACAGGGAAGACATCAACGGCCGCCCCGGCGAGATGATCACTTTTCAACGCATCTGCCAAAGCCGGAATATCAACAACAGTACCGCGTGCCGCGTTGATGAAATGCGCCCCTTTTTTCATTTCACCAAATTCGCGTGCACCCATCATGTTGCGTGTTTCCGGTGTATCGGGCACATGCAGGCTCACGACATCGGACATTTGCAGCAATTGATCCAGTGTTTCAACAGGTGCCGCATTCCCCAAGGGAAGCTTGTTGACAATATCAAAATAGATCACTTTAAAGCCAAGGGCTTCTGCCAAAATGGACAATTGGCTGCCGATATGGCCGTAACCGACAATCCCCAATGTCTTGCCGCGCACCTCAAAAGACCCTGTCGCAGATTTGATCCAGCCCCCTTCATGGCAACTGGTATTTTTCGCAGGAATGCCGCGCATCAACATAATTGCTTCTGCCAAAACCAGTTCCGCCACAGAACGGGTGTTGGAATAAGGGGCGTTAAAGACTGGAACCCCTTTGGACAAGGTGCTGCGCAGATCAACCTGATTGGTACCGATACAGAAACACCCCACCGAAAACAGTTTTTCTGCACATTCAATAACTTCCTCAGTCAATTGCGTGCGCGAACGAATACCAACGATGTGAGCGTCCTTAATTTTTTCCTTCAGGACCTCTTCATCCAAAGCTTTTTTGTGAAACTCGATATTGCTGTAACCGGCATTTTCAAAAACACGAATGGCATTTTCATGGACGCCTTCCAACAACAAAATACGAATTTTATCTTTGGCCAAAGACAGATTGCTCAACGGACTTCTCCTGTTTCAAGGGGGTGATATAGGCGCTAAGTTTTAAGTGGTCTGACCCGTTAAAACAATATTTTTTGCGCTGCATCAACTGCTTTTCCGCTTTCAACCTTCACATTTGCCTGTGAAAGCAAGGTTTCCAGCGTTGATAAACAAAGCAAAATATTACGTGGCGTTGCACTTTGCCCCATCAGACCGATCCGCCATATCTTACCCGCGAATGCGCCCAATCCAGCCCCGATTTCAAGACCATAGCGTTCCAATGCCTGTTTGCGCAACGCAACATCATCGACACCATCTGGGATTTTAACCGCATTTAATTGTGGCAAACGGTACATCTCATCGACTGCAAATTCCAGCCCCATTGCCTCCAGTCCGGCTTTCAGGCCCAAATGCATTTTGGCATGACGATGCCATGCATTTTCCAAACCTTCTTCCCGCAACATCACCAAAGATTCGTGTAAAGCATAAAGCGCATTGACCGGGGCCGTATGATGATAAGCCCGTGTTGTCCCCTCGCCCCAATAGCCCATAATCAAATTCAAATCAAGGAACCAGCTTTGTACCTTTGCGCTACGGTTGCGGATTTTATCCAGCGCCCGTTCGCTGAAGGTCACGGGCGACAAGCCCGGAACACAGGACAAACATTTTTGTGTGCCCGCATAAACCGCATCCGCCCCCCAGTCATCGACCAGCACAGGCACCCCTGCAAGGGCCGTAACCGCATCCACAATGCTTAAGGCGCCATACCTTGTTGCAAGCTTACACAGAATCAGCGGATCGGTATGGACCCCGGTAGAGGTTTCCGCCTGTACAAACGCAACGATTTTTGTATCCGGGTTGGCTTTCAGTGCATCTTCTACTTTATGGGCATCAACCGGGCATCCCCAGTCATCTTCGACCACAATCGCAACGCCACCACAACGTTCGACATTTTCTTTCATGCGCAGGCCGAACACGCCGTTGATACAGACAATCACCTTGTCCCCGGCTTCTACCAAATTAGCAAAACAACATTCCATTCCGGCAGAACCCGGTGCAGAAATCGGAAACGTCAGGGCATTATCTGTATGAAATGCATATTGCAGCAGGCTTTTAACTTCGTCCATCATGCCAATAAAAGCCGGATCCAAATGCCCGACCGTGGGACGCGCCATTGCCGCCAGAACACGTGGGTGAACATCACTTGGCCCCGGCCCCATTAGTGTACGTAACGGCGGATTGAAAGAAGAAATTGTCATAGCGGCCTCACTATCTGCTGATCGAGTTGCATCAACATATGCATATTTTCACGCCATGAATAGACGAAAAACGCCATTTTAGACTTGACCCCGTGCCCAATCTCGCTACCTTCGCGCCATGCGGATATTCAGACATTATGAGGACTTGCCGCCCGAGGTCAAAGGGGGCGCAGTCGCCATCGGTAACTTTGACGGTGTACACCTGGGACACAGGGAAGTGATTGGCGAGGCCGGATGGATCGCCAAGGCCCACCGGATTCCGTGGGTTGTCCTGACGTTTGAGCCCCACCCGCGCATGGTTTTCATGCCAGATCAGGCCCCATTTCGCATTACCCCGTTTCGTATCAAAACCCGCCATATCGAAGAGCTGGAGGTCGACCATCTCGTGACCTTGCAATTTGACATGGATTTCGCCAAAAAATCGGCAGAAGACTTCATCAAGGAGGTGCTGGTCGATGGACTGCAAGCCCGCCATGTGGTCAGCGGCTATAATTTTTATTTTGGGACACATCGTCGCGGCAACCCGGATATGCTGTTGCAGGAAGGCCAGAAACACGGCTATGGGTTTACCTGTGTGAACCCGGTCAGTGATGCGGGCGGCGTGGCTTATTCCTCCACACGGGTACGTGACTACCTGACAACAGGCGGCCCCCGCCAAGCTTGGGATGTACTGGGTCGTCCCTTCGAAATTGAAGGTCGTGTGATCAAGGGCGATCAACGCGGACGCACAATCGGCTTTCCGACCTGTAATATCGAATTACATGATTATCTGACACCGGCCTTAGGCGTTTATGCCATTCGCGCCGGTATCGATCATGGCACTCATACTGTCTGGCATGACGGCGTTGCCAATATCGGCAAACGACCAACGTTTGATAAACGCGACATCCTGCTGGAAGCCCACCTTTTTGACTTCGACGGCGACCTTTATGGCAAGCATGTGCGCGTTGCCTTGGTCGAATTTATTCGCCATGAACAGAAGTTCTCCGGCCTTGACGAAATCAAGGCACAGATTGCAAAAGATTGCATCCAGGCCAAAGACATATTAAAGAAGACCGAACCTTTTTAAATCTCAAGCGAGCAGACCATGACTGTGGATTATAAATCAACTGTATTTCTTCCCAAAACCGACTTCCCGATGCGTGCCGGCCTTGCCCAGAAAGAGCCGCAAATTCTGGCGAAGTGGGAAGAGATTGGTCTTTACGAAAAATTGCGCGAAGATGCCAAAGGCCGCGAGCCTTTCGTGCTGCATGACGGCCCTCCGTACGCCAACGGTCATCTGCACATCGGTCACGCGCTGAACAAGATTTTAAAAGATATCATCGTTCGTTCCCAACAAATGATGGGCAAAAACGCCAATTACGTACCGGGCTGGGATTGCCACGGTCTGCCAATCGAATGGAAAATCGAAGAAAAATATCGCAAGAAAAAGAAAGATAAGGATCAGGTTCCTGTTCTGGAATTTCGCGAAGAATGCCGCCAGTTTGCCAAAGAATGGATCAACATTCAGCGTGAAGAGTTTAAACGCCTTGGCCTCGTCGGCAACTGGGAAGATCCGTATCTGACCATGACCAACCGTGCCGAAGCCATCATTGCCAAAGAACTTTGTCGCTTTTTGATGAACGGCAGCCTTTATAAAGGGGCAAAACCGGTCATGTGGTCCCCTGTGGAAAAAACAGCCCTAGCCGAAGCCGAGGTTGAATATTTCGATCACGAATCCACAACAATTCACGTCCGTTTCAAGGTTGAAGAAACCAAACTGGATGCGATAAAGGATGCCACAATCGTTATCTGGACGACAACCCCGTGGACCATGCCAGGCAACCGGGCGATCTCTTACGGCAATGATATCGATTATGCCGTCTATGAAGTCCTTGATGTCCATGATGGTTCTCTCGCCCGTGTCGGTGAAAAAATCTGTCTGGCCGATGCCTTGGCCGCCGAGGTTATGGGCGAAGCCAAAGTTGCGGACTTCAAACAAATTGCCCAGTTCAAAGGAAAAGAACTGGAAGGCACCATTTGTTCGCACCCTTGGCGTGGTCGCGATTATGATTTTGACGTGCCTTGTATCGCCGGTGATCATGTCACAACCGAGGCCGGGACAGGCTTTGTCCATACCGCCCCCGGTCACGGTCAGGAAGACTGGGAAGTCTCCATGCAATATGGCATTGCCGTGCCCGATACGGTCGGCCCGGATGGCTGTTATTATGACCATGTGCCGATCTTTGCCGGTGAACATGTCTATAAAGTCGCCCCGCATGTACTGGAGCAACTAACCGAAGTGGGCTCTCTGCTGGCCTCTGGTAAAATCACGCACAGCTATCCCTGTTCATGGCGCTCCAAAGCAAAACTTATTTTCCGCAACACACCACAGTGGTTTATCTCGATGGAGACCAACGGCTTGCGTGAAAAAGCGTTAAAAGCCATTGATGAAACCCGTTTTGTCCCTGCCGCAGGCCGTAACCGTCTGGGCGGCATGATCAAGGATCGTCCCGACTGGTGTGTCTCGCGTCAACGGGCATGGGGTGTGCCGATCACCGTCTTTGTCGATAAGAAAACGGGTGAGCCACTTCGTGATCAAAATGTCGTGGACCGCATCATCAAAGCTTTCGAAGAAGAAGGTGCAGACGCATGGTATTCACGCGAGCCGCAAGAATTCCTCGGTAATGAATATAGCGCCGATGATTTTGAACAAGTCACAGATATTCTTGATGTTTGGTTCGATTCTGGTTCCACACACGCCTTTGTTCTGGAAGACCGGGATGATTTGACCTGGCCGGCCTCACTTTATCTGGAAGGGTCCGACCAGCACCGGGGCTGGTTCCATTCATCCTTGCTGGAATCTTGTGGAACGCGGGGTCGCGCGCCCTATGACGCCGTTCTCACACACGGTTTCGTGTTGGATGAAAAAGGTTACAAAATGTCCAAGTCCTTGGGCAATGTGACCTCCCCACAAGATGTCAACAATCAGTACGGCGCCGATATTTTGCGCCTGTGGGTGGTTTCTGCCGATACAGCGGATGATTTGCGCATCGGCCCGGAAATCATCAAACAACAATCCGATGTGTATCGCCGTTTGCGCAACACCCTGCGTTACTTGCTGGGTAATCTGGACGGTTTCACTGACGCTGAAAAACTGCCCATTGAAGAAATGCCGGAATTGGAACGTTGGGTTCTGCATCGTTTGTTCACATTGGATAAACAGTTGCGCAAGGCCTGTAACGATTTTGTCTTCCACAAAGCCTTTGCCGAATTGCATCACTTCTGTGCAGTTGAACTGTCCGCCTTCTATTTCGATATCCGCAAAGATGCGGTTTATTGTGATGGAGCAGACAGTGTTCGCCGCCGCGCTGCCCGCACGGTTCTGGACATTCTGTTCAACACACTGAGCGCATGGTTTGCACCCTTCATGGTCTTTACAACGGAAGAAGCTTGGACCAGCCGTTTTGGTGAAGATGCAGACAGCGTTCACCTGCGCCAGTTCCCGGAAATTCCCGCCAATTGGCAAGATGACGCCTTGGCCGCCAAATGGGCCAAAGTCCGTGATTTGCGCAAAGTGGTCACCGGTGCACTGGAATTAAAACGCAAAGAAAAAGTCATCGGTGCTTCTTTACAGGCCGCCCCGGACGTTTACGCCCCGGCAGAATATGTCGAGGCCATGAACGGGATCGACCTTGCCGAACTTTCGATTACGTCTGCGGCACAATTGCATGAAGGTGATGTGCCAAGCGATGCCTTCATCATGGAAGATATCAAAGGGATCGGCGTTGTCTTTAAAGAAGCCGAAGGTGGTAAATGCGAACGTTGCTGGCAAATCCTGCCGGAAGTCAGCGACGAAGGCGGCATCTGCAAACGTTGCGAAGACGCAATTGCCTAAGACCTAATATTGCGTGGCCTTGTATGTTGAACTACATCAAGGCCACTTTTATGCAATCGATCAGATTTTGTCCGCATGCGCGGTTTTGACAGGATAACATGAACCGGATTTTCCAAACCAAGCCCTACCTTGCGGGTCTTTTCGTCTCACTGCTTGTTCTATGCATCGATCAATGGAGTAAGTTTGTCATTGTCTACGATGTCATGGTCCGCCCCCATGTGATCGAAGTCACCTCGTTTTTCAATATCGTCATGGCATGGAATCGAGGCGTCAGTTTCGGTATGTTCGGTTGGGATTCCTCGGTTAAGGTTTATATTTTGATGGCCATGGCCTTTGGTGCAGCAATCGGCTTGACCATTTGGATGGTGCGCGAAAGCCGGATTCGCTTTGCCTTACCATGCGGAGCCATCATCGGTGGTGCCTTGGGCAACGGTATTGATCGCCTGCATTGGGGGGCGGTTGCCGACTTTCTTGATTTTCATATAGCAGGCTATCACTGGCCTGCTTTCAATGTTGCAGACATCGGCATCACCTGTGGAGCAACATTTTTGATTTTAGATAGCTTGTTTAGCAAGACAGATTCATCTAAAACAAATGAGTGTGAATAGTTGGACAGTAAAACGGCGATGAAAATGTCAGTACTCAACTTAAAAAATATGATGGTTTTAGCAATTGCAGTCGCAAGTCTGAGTGCCTGTGGTGATGCTAAAAAAATGATGGGTCTGGAAAAGACGGCGCCGGATGAATTTGCCGTTTATTCGCGTGCCCCACTAAGTTTGCCGCCGGATTATTCACTCAAGCCACCGAAACCGGGAGCTGATCGCCCACAGGCCGAAGATGAAACTCTTAAGGCCCAACGTGCTTTGACGGGTCGTGATGTCAATACACCCCGTACCAACGAAAACGGTTATGCCAATATGACACCGGGTCTGGAAGCGTTATTGCAACAAACCGGCGCAACAGGTGTCGATCCGACCATCCGTCAAAAGATTGACCGCGAAACAAGCGCCTTTGTCGAAGAATCAAAACATTTTACAGACGAAATTATGTTCTGGAAAAATAAAGAAGCCTTCGGCACCAAAGTCGATGCAGCCAAAGAAGCTCAACGTATTCGTGAGGCACAGGCTTTGGGTAAAACTGTCGACGGTCAAGGCGCCGTTGTGATTGAACGCAAAGACCAAGCCATCCTCGAAGGTTTATTTAATTAAGTAAACGACGCGATAAGTCTGCCCTTGTTTGAACAAGGTTTCAGGCTAAATCCTTAAAGACTCGATTGGTTTTATTATTGCCATCCGTTTGAAGCGGGTGGCTCCCTATTGATTGTTTGAGGTAAACGTGCGTTTTCTTATTGCTGCATTGATCGGCCTGCTTGTTTCCTTTCCGCTACAGGCCCGCGTTTTTAATCCGCAAAGCTTTACACTGAAAAACGGGATGCAGGTGGTCCTGATCCCCAATACCCGCGTCCCTGTTGTAAAACACATGGTTTGGTATCGCGTTGGTTCGGCTGATGAACCGGCAGGTAAGTCCGGCATTGCTCATTTTTTTGAACATTTGATGTTTAAGGGAACTCCCAGCATCCCTGCGGGTGAGTTTTCAAAAATCGTTGCCAAAAACGGCGGACGCGACAACGCCTTTACCTCGTATGATTATACCGCCTATTTTCAAACCGTGGCCAAAGATCGCCTCGAACTGGTTATGAAAATGGAAGCCGATCGTATGACGCACTTGACCCTGACCAAAGAGGTCATTGAACCGGAGCGTCTCGTCATCTTGGAAGAACGTCGCCAGCGTACCGATAACGACCCCGGTGCACAATTGCGCGAACAAATTGACACCGTTCAATATATGAACCATCCCTACCGCATTCCTGTGATCGGCTGGGCACACGAGATTGAGAATCTCAGCCTCAAAGACCTGCGAGATTTCTACAAAAAATGGTATGCGCCCAACAACGCTGTTTTGGTCGTTGAGGGCGATGTCACTATGGAAGAACTGCGCCCTCTGGCTGAAAAATATTACGGTGTTATCCCACGCGGGCCCGACATAATCCGCCAACGCCCGAGCGAGCCCCCCGCCCATGCAGATCGCCGTGTGATAAAAAAAGACCCGCGTGTGCGTCAAGCCAGCCTGCAACGCAGTTACCTTGCCCCCAGCTATGGCGATGATAAAACAGATACAAAGGCACCTTATGCCTTGCAAATTCTCGAACAAATTATGAGCGGCTCAGCCACTAGTCGCCTCTATCAATCCTTGGTCGTGGACCAGAAACTCGCGGTGTCTGCGGGTATGTCCTATTCCCCAAACCGTCTGGATGTGTCCGAACTGACCTTCTGGGCCAGTCCACAACAGGGGGTGTCCCTCGATAAACTGGAAAAAGCCCTGATCAAGGAAATCGACTTGCTGATTGAAAAAGGCGTCGCACAGGATGAAGTCCTGCGTGCCCAAAAATCCCTCATCAACGATGCGGTATTTGCCCGTGACAATCTGGGGACGGGTGCACAGGTACTTGGTTCCTCCCTCGCCATCGGTATGACAACCGACAAAACCGAAAATTGGCCCGACGATATCAAATCCATCTCACGTGATGACGTCAATCGGGCTTTGCGCAGCGTACTGGAAAACAAACACACCGTAACCGGCATTTTGATGGCGGCTGAGAAGGGAGCGAAACAATGATCCGATTTATTTTCTTTGCCGTCACAATCTTGCTAAGCTTGCCCGCATATGCCTTGGCCCCCGTCCAAAAAGTCATATCAGAAAACGGCATTGAGGCCTGGCTGATCGAAGACCATACCAATCCCATCGTTTCCCTGCATTTCGGCTTTCAAGGCGGCAGTGCACTAGACCCTGTTGGAAAAGAAGGATTGGCCCGTCTGGCTTCTGCAACGATGGATGAAGGCGCCGGAGAATGGAATTCACAAAGTTTTCAGGCTCGATTAAATGATCTGTCCATAACGTTACGGTTTGAAGCCAGCATGGATCGTTTTGGCGGTCACGTCCTGACTTTGCGGGAAAACCTGGAACCCGCCCTTGAGATGTTAAATCAGGCCTTGCTTGCTCCACGTTTTGAAAAAGACGCTGTTGAACGTATTCGTGCGCAAATTCTGGCAGAGCTGCGCCAACGCGAAGAAGACCCCAATACCATTGCGGCCCTGACCTTATATCGATCTATTTTTGCCGATCACCCCTATGCACGTGGATCAAAAGGAACCATTGAGGGGGTGCAAAACATCACCCAAGCCGACTTACATGATTTTGTGCAAACCCGCCTCAGCCGCCATGATTTAAAGATCGGGGTTTCCGGTGATATCACAGCAACCGAATTAGAAAAATTACTGGATAAAACCTTCGCCGCCCTGCCTGAAAAAACAGAAAACCGCCCGGTTTCTGATGCGGTTCTGCATTTGGACAATGAACTGAGCGTCGTTCAAAAACCCGTCCCCCAAAGCAGTCTTCTGTTCGTACAGGAAGGGATTGAACGCCATGACAAGGATTTCTACGCAGCCTATGTTCTGAATTATATTTTAGGCGGCGGTGGTTTTTCCTCTCGCCTGACTGAAGAAGTTCGTGAAAAACGCGGACTTGTCTATTCCGTCTACAGTTATTTGGCAGGCTATCAGCATGCCAATCTGTGGGTTGTTGGTGCGGGTACCCAGAATGCGCGGGTGAAAGAAACATTGGATGTTGTGCGCGCTGAATGGGCAAAAGCCGCCACACAAGGTGTCAGCGCCGAAGAAGTGCAGGATGCCAAAACGTTTTTAACCGGCTCCTTTGCCCTGCGATTTAATTCCAGTGATAATATTGCGGCAATTCTTCTCGGGATGCAGATGGATAAACTGCCCATCGATTTTCTAGAGAAACGTAATAAACAAGTGGAAGCCGTGACCCTTGAAGACGTCAACCGAGTTGCAAAAACCCTGCTGACACCGGACAAATTAAAAGCCGTTGTTGTTGGTCAACCCGAAGGCCTTTAACAAAAAAAGCCCGCTGTTATTTATGAACAGCGGGCTTTTTTTCGAATAAACGATCTTATTTTTTATATTTTTCGACGAACTGGTCGTAAGCTTCCAATGTTTGCGCGCCATAGATCATGGACGGGCCACCGCCCATATAAACCGCCATCCCGACAGTCTCTGCCACTTCTTCACGGGTTGCCCCATGACGCAAAGCAGCCTTGACATGAAACGCAATACAACCATCACAACGCGTAGTAATGGCAATCGCAATAGCCAGCAATTCTTTGGTTTTCGGGTCGAGAACACTATCTGCACTCGCTTTTTCAGCCAGTTGTGTGAATGCATTCATCGTATCCGGAATCGCTGTACGCAACGTTTTAATCGCGCCTGTCAAATCCTTGGCGATATCGGGATAATTTTTACCCATGATCTATAACTCCATCCGTTTTTAATTTTAGATTATACTAATATTATGATTGTTTGAGAAAATCAACGACAAGATCGTTATCGCAAAGAAATCGCAGCCTCGGATTCATAGATCCGCCCCCCGTTTTCATCTGCGCGAACCAGCTTGATATAACCGTAATAGGTTCCTTCTTCCCAATAAAGGGCAGGGCGGCGTACCCCGGCATGCAAAGTACGATAGGACTGATCCTTTTCAATAACATTGCTGTAATTCAGGATTTCAACGCCTCCCGGCCCTTTGATCACATACGTCAGACGATCCCCCTTTTTCACATGCAGGAAACGTCCCCATAAAAATAACCGCGGCGAACGTACGGACAGGGTTTCATCATCATAAAGCCCTTCGACCAACCCATCATATTTCGGTTGTGACGCAGAAAACCCCATATCAAAAATATCAACCGAACGATAGGGCAGCTGATCCATTACACTTTTTGGCCAAAGGGCCTCATCACCTGCGCGACAAGCATCCTTGCGCGCAATCCCGACAAACGGATCAACGATTGCGCCGCGGCGTTTACCAGCCTTGGGATCGGCGTATTCGACTTTAAAATGGAGGTGAGGAAACATCGCACGACCCGAATTCCCGACAAAGCCAAGGATATCACCTTGTTTCACCACATCACCTTTTTTCACCCGCACGCTGTTTTTGCGCATATGGCAATATTGGGTAAACCAGCCTCCGCCATGATCAATGCGAACCCCGTTTCCGCATTCTTTATTTGCGATTTGTTCTTTCGGCAATTTGCGAAAATCAATATCTTTCATGCGATCGCGAATACCGACAACCACACCATCCAGCGCGGAACGAACAAGGACGCCCCCTTGCATGTCGCGGAAATTGCGGATCATAAAATCCGTGCCCTTGTGCCCATTATAGGTCTGTTCCCCACAGGCATAATCCTTGGATGTGTCATCACGGGCATGGTCGACATAATTTGCAATCCAGCAATTCCAGCCGATTTCGCATTCCACGGGCAGAATCATCTTGGCAGGCGGCTTGATTTCCTCCGCATAAAGCGGGCCGATCAAGAACAAAAACGTGCTGAGGAATATATAAATTTTTCTGGCTGACATGATGGGGCGCATTATGAAACATTCTTTTCATTGAAGAAAAGGGGGAATTTTCACTTTAGGGCTTTTTTAGTTCCGTATATAGTGCAGCGCACAAGTTATAAATCAAATATAGGGAATGGAAACCATGGAAGAGCTTTACGGCTACTCATACGATGAAATCGATGTCGGCATGACCGATGTTTTCTCTAAAACAGTTACAGAAGCCGACATTATGGCTTATGCAGGGGTTTCCGGCGATACCAACCCGGTGCATCTGAACGAGGAATTTGCCGCGCAAACCATGTTCAAGGCCCGAATCGCACATGGCATGCTCAGCTCCGGCTTTATCTCAGCCGTCTTCGGCACAAAACTGCCTGGTCCGGGCTGTATTTACATTGCACAAAACCTGAAATTCAAGGCCCCTGTCAAAATTGGCGATACGGTCGTTGCCCGCGTCACCGCCCTCGAAAAAGACGATGCCAAGAAAATGATCAAATTCGAAACTGTCTGTACCGTTGGAGACACCGCCGTTATTACAGGCGATGCCACCATTATGATCCCGGATCGCGGTTAATCGGTCGGTTTGATGAAATCTCGTTTTTCATTTTTGGTCGGGGCCTGTTTCACGCTTATCGCGTGCGACGGTCCCACCGCCGCCGAAAACCAGACGGTAAACCCGTGGGTTAAAGCTGCACAAAACGGTGTGGAATTTCGCGGTACCGGCAACGAACCGCCGTGGATTGTCGAACTTTCTGCCGGTAAAATGGTCTTGCTCACAGGGTATGACAAAAACCGCACAGAACAGCCCTATGTGGTCAATGGCCTGTCTTATTATACACAGGATTATACCGTCACCAAAGGCCTTGGCCCCTGCCATGACAGTATGAGCGGCGAAGAGTTTAAATTCAGCGTGACCATTCAGTCCGAGCATGAAACGTTAAAAGGCTGCGGACGCGATTTGCGTTAACCTTTGCTGCGAAGTGGGCTATTGCGCCGCCCTTTGCCACTGTGTGTCGTCACAAACTTTTGCGTTTTGTGTTTTCGCCCAGTGCGTACACCTTCCCCGCCTTTATTGCCGGTGCCTTTTGGCTGCCAACTGGGGACAAGGTGCTTTTTGCCGTTCCCGATCAAATCAGCACGCCCCATATTCTTCAAAGCTTCGCGCAACAGGGGCCAATTTTCCGCATCATGGTAGCGCAAGAACGCCTTATGCAAGCGCCGTTGCTTCAACCCTTTGGCGGTATAAACCCGTTCGCCCCCTTCCCGGCGCACCGGTTTCATGGGGTTTCGTTCAGAATAATACATCGCTGTTGATAACGACATCGGTGTCGGTGTAAAGGCCTGCACCTGATCGGCGCGATAGCCATTGCGTTTCAGCCACAAGGCCAAATGCATCATATCTTCATCTGAACAACCGGGGTGTGCCGCAATAAAATAGGGGATAAGGTAAAGTTCTTTCCCTGCTTTTTTTGCTGCCATATCAAACATTTGTTTGAATTTATCATAAGACCCGATCCCCGGTTTCATCATTTTGGACAACGGGGCGTCTTCGGTATGTTCCGGTGCAATTTTCAGATAACCGCCGACATGATGGGTGACCAGTTCCTTGACGTAGGATGGGCTTTTCACCGCCAAATCGTAACGTAAACCCGATTGGATGGAGATTTTCTTCACTCCGCGCAGGTCCCGCGCTTTTCGATAAAGTTCGGTCAGACTATCGTGATTGGTATTCAGGTTTTTACAGATACTCGGGTAAACACAGGATAAGCGACGACAGCTTGCTTGAATCTCGTCATCTTTACAGGCCAAGCGATACATATTGGCCGTCGGCCCACCCAGATCGGAAACCTGCCCTTTAAAATCGGGCATCTTATCGCGCATATCCTCAATTTCCTGCAAAATCGATTCGTGACTGCGGTTTTGAACAATACGGCCTTCATGTTCCGTAATGGAACAGAAAGAACAACCGCCGAAACAGCCGCGCATAATATTGACGGAAAATTTGATCATCTCCCACGCCGGAATACGTGCGTCCCCATACACAGGGTGCGGACTGCGGGCATAGGGTTGACCAAAGACCCAATCCATTTCCTTGGTGCTTAAGGGCAGAGGCGGCGGCGTAATCCAGACATCGCGTTCACCATGTGCCTGCACAATCGGACGCGCATTATTCGGGTTGCTTTCCACATGCAACACGCGAGAGGCCTGCGCGTAAACTTCCTGATCGTCACGCACCGTTTCAAAAGACGGGATGCGTACAACGATTTTTTCGTTTTCATGCTTATCACGCGGGGCCGTGTCATCGATAGACGTCATATCGATTTCCTGCCAATCCGCCATCATGGATGCATCGCGCATCAAGGCACAACCGCGTACGTCGAACATGGTTTTCGGATCATCCCCTTTGGCGATACGATGGGCAACCTCGATCAAGGCGCGTTCCGCATTCCCATACAACAGGATATCCGCTTTGCTATCGACCAGAACAGATCGACGGACCTTGTCCGACCAGTAATCAAAATGGGCAATACGGCGCAAAGATGCCTCAATCCCGCCAATCACAATCGGCACTTTTTTATAAGCTTCGCGTACCCGTTGGGAATAGACGATCACCGCACGGTCCGGGCGTTTCCCGCCTTCATCGTTCGGGGTGTAGCTGTCATTGGAGCGAATGCGACGGTCTGCCGTATAACGGTTGACCAGACTGTCCATATTGCCCGCAGTCACGCCGAAAAACAGGTTTGGCTTCCCCAAGACCTTAAACGGGTCCGGTCCCTGCCAATCGGGCTGAGCAATAATACCGACGCGAAAGCCCTGTGCCTCCAACGTGCGCCCAATGACCGCCATGCCAAAACTGGGATGATCGATATAGGCATCCCCGGTCACCAGAATAATGTCGCAACTGTCCCAGCCCAAAAGATCCATTTCTTCGCGCGACATAGGCAAAAACGGGGCCGTACCAAAACGGTGCGCCCAGTATTTGCGATAACTCATCAGCTCTTTTGGTGTTTCACGAACAGGTGTATCGGGCATGGTTCAAACGCTTTTGTTCACAGGTAAGGGAATTCGCAGTCTTCTAACGCGAATGGTTCCAGACTTCCAGATAAATCCGACTAATCCCCTCGGTTTTCAAGAGGGGGGTGTTAAAAAAGTCTCAGGCGCCGCGCATATTTCCCCATGCAAGCACATGAAGCTGCGGCAAAACACAGGCTGATTGCCAACGATCACTGGCAACTTTTTCCGCCAACCAGCGCAGACGATCCAGTACACCGGGAATATCAGCAGGCGCATCGCTATCGACCATATGGTTTCCGGCTTGTAGATAAAGTGGTAATTGCGGATAACGGTTTTGTACCTTTTGAGCAAAGGCATAATCAGCATCGTCAAAGATCACAACCTTCATGCTCGCTTGCTTATAAAGCCCAACGAGATCGACACAAGCGTCCAAAACATCCCAATCGGTTTTTACCCCGGCTGATGGACCTTTCGGGCTGAGCGTCAATTGATCCAGTTTTTTAAACCAGTCTCGCACCAGACTGCCCTGAGTTTCCATCGCAAACTGGTATCCCTTGGAATGACCCAGATCGATCAGGTCTTCCAACGGTTGCATGGCCGGATTGCCCCCGGACAAGGTCACATGCATCGGCGTTTGATCGCTCAAACGTTCAATTTCCGCCATGACCTCTTCGGTTGTCATTTTCTGCCATTGATCACTATGTTTGGGATCAACCGCATACATGGTATCGCACCAACGACACCGATAATCACATCCGCCTGTGCGTACAAACAGGGTCGGGCGTCCCATCATGGCCCCTTCGCCCTGAATGGTCGGGCCGAAAATTTCACAGATATTCAGCTTTCTGCTCATGGTCGGTACTCCGCCCATGTTTTTGGCGTTTCGCTGATGCGCACGGCAACAACTTCCGACCAGCGCGCATGCGACCAGTCATAAAGGTGTTTCGCCATCAATTCTGCGGTCGTGTTATTTTCCCCCAGAACATCGTTCAAATGGCGATGATCCAGTTCGTCATCAATATAATTCTTCAAATCGGAAAGTTCACGATAATCGCGCACAAAGCCCACACTGTTTAATGTGTCCGATTGCAAAACGACTTCGCAAATATAATTATGCCCATGCAGACGCGAACAGGGATGATCCGCTGCCAAACCATGTAATTGGTGGGAGGCGGAAAAATGGAATTGTTTGGAAATGGTAAACATGATTTTTACGCCTTGTTTGCCTGATAGTCTGCACGTGCCTTGATCCAAAAATCGGGATCGGCGTATTCGGTTGGGTCTTCGACACCCGCAAGATGGAAGGCTTCGCGCCGTTCCACGCAGGTACCGCAACGCCCGCAATGTACCTCGCCCCCTTTATAACAGGACCATGTGTCTTCATAAGGCACATTCAGTTTGACGCCTTCGCTGACAATCCCATCCTTTGGAATGTGCACGAACGGGGCATAAAGCTGCACATTTGCGTATCCATCCAAGGCTTGTGCCTGCATGGCATTGAAACTGTCGATAAAACCGGGGCGACAATCGGGATAGATAAAATGATCCCCACCATGAACGGCTGTTGCAACACAATCACAATTTTGTGCCGCCGCCGCGCCAAAGGCAATCGTCAACATAATGGCATTCCGGTTGGGGACAACGGTACTGCGCATGGTTTCTTCGGCATAATGACCGTCAGGGACAGCCACATCATCGGTTAAGGCAGACCCTGTTAACAAGGCCCCGATGGTGGTGATATCGACGATATCGTGGGCAACACCCAGTTTTTGCGCACACAAGGCGGCATAGGCGGTTTCTTTCTTATGGCGTTGACCATAATCGAAAGAGATCAGACGTTTCAGGTCACTTTCTGCTGCCATTTTATAGGCAAGCGTGACGGAATCGAGACCGCCTGAACAAATCACAATTGATTTCATTTCAGTTATCCTTGTTTTCTCCGGGTAGGCTGCGACCGGGATGAGCACCATTGCTCACGCGAAATGAGGGCGCTTTATTTCATACTCCACACAGAATTTCAAGGAAGGATATGGAGAACGGATTTTGTGAAATATCTGTTGAATTGCCCTTTAAAGCAGATAGATTCATAAGAGATTGTTTTCGCGCATAAATATTCGAGGTCGGACCATGTCGCAATTTGCTTTCCATATCCGCCCCGGCGGTGATCACCAGCCGATCGAGCTTGAAGAGCTGACAAAGGCGCCCTTACAAGATGGATTCCTTTGGGTTAATCTGGACCCGCAAGATGAAGCCTGTCCCTATCTTCTCAAGAAACTTGTTGAAATTGACAATGCGACATCCGAGGCCCTGTTCAACAACAGCTTACGCCCACGACTGGAACTAAACGAAGACGATATTTATCTATCTGTGCGCGGTGTCAATCTGCGCGAAACAGATTGCCCCGAAGATATGGTTAATCTGCGCATTCTCCTCACCCCTCATGCCCTTTTAACCTTTCACACCCGTGATTTGGTATCGGTGGCGACTTTAAAAAGCCAAATTGACAAGAAGCAAGCCTTTTCAAGCCAAAGCAGCCTTCTTGCCCGCCTGATTTCGCTGATGATTGAATTAATCGGTAATGAAATCGAAGATATCGCGGATCTTGTCACAAAAATGGAAGAACAATCCCTCAGTGATAACCTGGATGGATTGCAGGATGATTTATCTCCTGTTCGACGCAGCTTGCTGGGGTTTCAAAAACATTTACAGCCGCAGGCCAATATCCTGCATCGACTGTGTGAAACAGACAGCAAGTGGATCAAAAAACGCGAACGCACCCAACTTAAAAACCTTGCAGAAAAACTAAGTACACAAGTCGGTGAACTGGACCATTTGCGCCAACGCACAACCGTCTTACAAGAAGAGATTAAAAGTGTACAAACCGAAGAAATGAACAACACCATGTATCGGTTGACCATTGTCGCCACCCTGATGTTGCCTCTCAGCCTGTTTGCCGGCCTGATGGGGGCCAATGTCGGTGGTATGCCCTTTGCCGAAAGTCCCTATGGTTTTTTAATCCTCTGCCTGATTTCATTGGGAATGGGGCTTGGCGTCTATCTCGCCCTTAAGAAGTTGAAATGGATTTAAAATGTCTGAGTTAATCCAACAATTATCCGGCAACCAAATCATAGCTTCCCTCGTCTTCATGGCGGCGATGCTGGCGGTACGTTTTGTCTCTAACAGTTGGCTGAACAGCCGCTCGAAAATGGAGATCGAAGACCGACGAAGGATCAAATCCAATATTAAAAACGGCTTATTTCTTGTTGTTTTAATCGCATTGATTTTCATCTGGGCCCCAGCCTTACGCACCTTTGCCCTGTCCTTAACCGCCTTTGCCGTTGCCATCATTTTGGCCACCAAAGAACTGATCCTATGTATCAGCGGCTATATCCTGAAATCGACCAGCGGCTTAATCCGTGTCGGTGACTGGATCGAAATTGGCGATTTACGCGGGGAAGTCGTCGATCAAAACATTATGACCACATCCTTGGAAGAATTGGGTCATGGTCATAAAAAATATGAATATAGTGGACGTACCGTTCTTGTTCCCAACAGCTTGTTTTTATCAACAACCGTCAAGAATGAACGGTTCAACAAGCGTTATACTTATCACAACTTCAACATTGTTCTGCATCCTGAAATCCCCCTCGGCCCGATCCGGGATAAATTATTGAACATCCTGACAGAGGAAACAGAACAATACGCCGAAGTTGCCAAACGATACAAAGCCTTGATTGAAAAGCGCGCCGATATTCCGCTTCCCGATGCCTTCATTGACAGCCGGATCAGTTTTTTGGACGACACCCACGTCCGATTGACTTTTATCTGTTTTGTCCCGGTTGCCGAAGCAAGCCAAATTGAAAATAAAATAAAAACGATTGCCAGCGCAGAGATTGCCGACTGGTATGCCCGAAAGGCAGGTTAAACGATGCATATGGACCCCGCCCTTCCCCTCTTTTTAACAATCCTGCTTTTTCTGCTGGGGATATCGTTGGTTGGTGTCTTGATTAAGCAGCCCGTGATTATTGCCTATCTGATCACAGGCATTGCCGTCGGTCCTGCAGGATTTGCCCTGATCAGCGACCCGGACATGTTGGCCCGCATGGGGGCCGTCGGTGTGGTCCTGTTGCTTTTTTTCATCGGTATGGAAGTTTCCCCCACCAAAATTAAATCCAACCTCTGGCTGGCAGGTTTGGGAACACTTGTTCAAATCTCCCTCACCGTTTTAATCGTTGTCGGGATCGGCAAACTGTTCGGTTGGCCCTTAAACCGCAGCATCCTGTTAGGCTTCGTTGTGGCCCTCAGCAGTACGGCCGTCATCCTGAAATTGTTGGAAGACTGGGGCGAGTTGCAATCCAAAACCGGGCAAGATGTGCTGGCAATTTTGCTGGCACAAGATATCGCCGTTGTCCCGATGGTTTTGATTATCGGATACCTTGCCGGAACAAGCGAGGGCGGTAACAGTCATTTGTTATTGCAAGGAACCGGGGCAATTTTACTGGTTGGTTTTGCCATCTATATTGTGACACGCAAGAAAATCAACCTGCCCTTTGGGGATTTAATCCGACGCAATCACGAACTTCAGGTGCTTAGTGCCCTGTTCATCTGTTTCGGTTTGGCCCTGATTTCCGGCTTATTCGATCTGTCCACGGCCTTGGGCGCTTTCGTGGGCGGCATGTTGATCCATGCCACACGCGATACAAACTGGGTGGAACGCAGCCTTATGGGTTTCAAGGTGATTTTTATCGCCCTCTTTTTCGTGTCCATCGGTTTGCTGGTTGATCTCACCTTCTTTTTGGACAACGCCGGAACGGTCTTGGGTTTGGCTTTCCTCGCCCTTTTGCTCAATACCGTCTTAAATACTTTAATCCTGAAATTATTTAAACGCACCTGGGAAGAAAGCCTTTATGGCGGGGCATTGCTGGCTCAAATCGGGGAATTCAGCTTCGTCTTGGGGGAACTTGGTTTCAAAAGCGGTGTGATTACGTCTTATGGTCATCAACTGATTACGTTGATCATCGCCTGTACCCTGCTGGTCAGCCCGGGCTGGATTATTTTATGCAAAAAATTCTGCACAAAATACCTGACGCCCCTGGATGAACGTCAGGCTTTAATCGAACGTGAACGTCAATACGCCGCCCAAAATGCAGAAAAGGGAGAAATTATTCCCCCTCCTCCGGTCCCGACTAACGAGACAAAATATTGAAATGATCCGCGTTCAGGGCTGACAATTCAATCTCTTCACTGGCAACGGGATGACGTAGATCGTAGACACCGTTCATCAAACGTTTGCGCATCTTGGTCCCATCGGAATGTTCCGGGATCATGACCAAAACATCGCTGCATTCATCATAGCCACTTTGTCTTAAAAGGTGTGTCATCGCATCATTGTCAAACTGCACCTCGGCCCCAATTTGTGTTGCACCCGATTGCAGGGCTACGATTTCGGCCCAATTCAACAGGCTTTCGCCGATCCCCTGCATACGCAGTCGTGGATGAACACACAAGGCATTGATGGTTGCCGTTTTCATATTGGGCGTAAACACCGTCAAGACATAACCAATCGGTTGGTCGTTCAGCTTCGCCACAATGCAATGGGCAATCTGAGACAGGAAATATCGTTTCAATAACTTGCGATAGGTTTTTTTCTTGCCAAAGCACAAGTCCTCCAGCAACAGCAAATCTGCCAAATCGTCGGTTGTTGCATTTTGATACTGGATATGAACGATTTTGTTCATTTCTTTCTTTCCTTATAGAACATATTTAGTGACGGCATCCTGATCGGAACGAATGGATATCTGCTGCGTTTCCGTTTTAGGCAAACCTGCTGGATCATCAGACAAATCACCGATATTCAAGGCCTGTTTCAGGGTGACATTTTCCGCTTCCAGTCGGTCCAAGCGCTTCAAGATATCAAAGACGCTAAAGGATAAACTGTTGAATTCATGTGATAAATGCGCCAGTTGGCTTTGCAGCACACGGACTTCGCTGTTTTGGGTTTCTGTGCGGCGAAAACAAACCAAAGTCGCCGCCAGACTTTGTACATTGAACCGTCCGGTTCCAAGGGCACCGCGCTCTTGCAACAGGGGATGAATTTCTTCATCCGCCCAGACATTACGAAGCGCAATCGGCAACATGCTGAAAATTTCGGTATCGCTGAGACTAACACACAAGCGCGTCCACATAGACAAATCAGCGTAACTTTGCCCTGCTTTGAATTTAGGATTGTTGCGAATGCAATCCCCAAGGGCTTGTGTAAATTTATTCGTTTTCACAATCGATGACATTTCGACACCTGTTGATTTGTGGGCGTGAACGGCGAATTCCTGCGCCGTTCACTTTTCACAAAGGTTGCCGTAAACCGATATTAGTTTTCGACAACCAGTTTGCCTTCACTGATAATCACAGTGGCAGCTTCGTTGACTGAAATCGGCTCTTGCTCAGAACCGGATAATTGGACGCTGCATGCATCACAAAAACCTTGCAGTTCTGATTTTGCCTCGACCGGCACTTCCATATCACCATCAACAATGACAGTGTAGGACATGTCGTCTTCGTTGATTAAATCTGCTGCATGTGCATGAACAGCCCCAAAGATCATTGCAACGCCAAGGGCCAGAACAGATAAACCAGTCTTCATTTTTTTCTCCATTTAACGCGCCCACCAACTGGGCTGTAATCTCATATAGAGCCGGATATACACATTTGAAAAGCGAATAATATTTATGCTTAAATTCGATTTTTTCGAACTTATGAAAACCTTATAAACTTCGCTGCAAACGCCACGCATCCGCCCCGTCCCCATAATAAACGGGCAGATCGTCAATCTTGAGAAACCCAAATTTTTGATAAAGTGCAACCGTATCCGGATCATTTTTGCGCACTTCCAAACGCAAACGCCGATAGCCTTTTTGTGCCACATCAAACATGACTTTTTCAATCAAGCCGCTGGCCAAACCTTTGCCCCGATGAGACGGCAAAACAGCCAACGAATGAAGCCGGGCGGGTCGGTCATTGGGCGGGCAAAGACACAAAGCATAGCCCACAACCTGTTCATCCACGCAGGCAACAAAGACAGCATTTCTTATCCCGCGTAAATGATAACGTAACTGGCGGCGCGACAAACGATCGCTAAAAAAACAGCTTTCTTCAATATCCTGCAAGGCATCAAGATCGGACAACCAGGCGCGCCGAAATATTGCTTCCATGACCTTATCGCCCCCGCGTTTCCAAACGGCGCAAGAATTCCGCCATGATTTGCATATATAGTTCATCCCCCAGATAGGCATCTTCAATCTTATGATCAATGTTGGGGTTGTCGTTCACTTCCATCACGTAAGCCTTGCCATCGGCATACTTCAAATCCACACCGTACAAACCATCCCCAACCACTTTGGCGGCCTTCAGGGCAGCATCCAAGACGGGTTTGGGCACCTCGAAAGTCGGCAGGGTTTCAAAATCACCAGAAAAATAACGTCGCGATTCGTGATTATAAATTTGCCAATGGTTGCGCGCCATATAGTACCGACAGGCAAAAATCGCTCGACCATTCAAGACACCGATGCGCCAGTCATATTCCGTAAACAGAAACTCCTGCGCCAGCACCAAGGCGTTATCCTGAAACAACAACGTCAATTTTTCATGCAATTGTTCCCGGCATCCAACCTTGAACACCCCCAACGAAAAGGACCCTTCCGGCATTTTTAAAATCAACGGATAGGATAATTGGCGTTCAATATCCATCAGTGTTTCTTCGCTTTGATCACTGACAACCAAAGTCTTAAGACTCGGCACGCCATTATAATTAAAGGCGTCGTGCAAGAACACCTTATTACAACAGCGCAGGATGGAAGCTGAATCATCCATAACGATCAGCCCTGCAGCCTCTGCCTTATTAACCAAACGATAGGTATGATGATCAATCGCGGTTGCTTCGCGCACGAACAAGGCATCATATTGATCAATATTTTGTAACTCAGTGACCTGCAACGTCTGCGCATTGATCCCCAGTTTTGCTGCTGCCTTTACAAAACGGGTAATCGCTTGGCGGTTGCTCGGCGGCACCTTTTCTTCCGGGTCGATCAGAATCGCCATGTCCCATCGCAAACGCTTGCCTTTCGCACCACCGCGCCATACGATTTGGGTGAAGGCATGCAAAGCTTGCAGGAAATCTTCTCGTTGATCTACTGTCAGGACGGATGGCGATTCGCGTTTTAAGGTAAACCCAAGTTTGCCATGCTCACGATACAGCGTCACCTTTAAGACAGGGGCCGGAAATTGTTGAAACAGCTTTCCGGCCAAACGCGCAATGCGTTTATCTGCGCAGACACCGAAAAAGATAAAATGTTCCTGACGTTCCTTTAAGCTTTCCAGATCGGATACGTCATTTTCCGCCAACCAATAGCTTTCGGCTTCCGCATGACGGTTGCGCAATGCATTTATTGTTTTCACACTTGGTAACACACGATGGCAACGGGCCTCTGCCAACAAAGAACAGTAATATCCTTTGCTGAGATAATTTTCCGTATCACACAGATTAATAATACGTGTTTTGGGCTCGTTTAATTTCGGATAATCGTGCAGATATTTCTCAAAGCTAATCAAAGTTGCGGCGGTTTCAAAAGGCCAGTCCGCGCTGTCTTCCACAACAATCAATGTTTGCTGCATGAATACGGTTCTCTCATATAAACGAAGATTATCTTCAGTTTTCAAAATAAAAAGGAGGCAATATCCTGCTTTATGCCTCCTCTACGCTTTTGAAAAGCGAATAATATCTTAGTTTAAATTTGAAAAAATCGAACTAAATGCAAACCCTATTCTTCTTCAAGACTCGCGACATGATGCAAGCCTTCCAAGGCTTTTTCAAAACGGGTGCTATCATCATTTTCCATAAAGACGGAATAAACAGCACGCGCAAAAACCGGGGCTTTTTCGATCAGTTCCAGACGCCCGTCTTCTAAAAAGGGGCGCACCATACGCATGGGCAGGTAGGCAGACCCCCCATTGGTCAACAAATATTGTAAAGCCAACGGGCCATAGTTGGTAGTCACCGGTGCCATATCACGTGCGGGAAATTCACAGGCATGGTCCATTTTATATTCCGGTCCCCAATCAACAAAAATATAATCCTTGTCACTGGGGCCAAAAGCGCGCGTGCTGTCTGAAACCAGCACGAGGCGTTCTTCCATCAATTTTTCAACAACCAAGCCACTGCGATTTTGCGGGGTATAGGTAATGACCAGATCCAACAAGCCATTGACCAATTGCTGCATCAACCATTCAGAAGAACCGACATCGGCCAAAATCGCATAATCCGGCACCGCTTTTTTAATCCACGGCAACCATTTCACCATTAGGCGTTCCCATAAGGTAAACTGAACGCCGACACTTAAGCGCGCTTCAAAGGCGGTTGGCAAGGCAACTTCTTGCCGGGCCTGTTCCCATGTTTGAACGATTTTTTCCGCAAACGGACGAAACTGTGCGCCCGCTGGGGTCAATGTCGTGCCGGATTTTGTGCGAATAAACAGGGTTTGTCCCAACAAGTCTTCCAACTGTTTAATGCGTGTGCTGATCGTTGATTGCGTGACATACAACTGATCGGCAGCTTTGGCAAAATTGCCCAGCTCGATAATTGCCAGAAATGTTTTCGCTAAGGTAATGTCCATCCGACGCCCGCGCTCCTACGCTCAGCCCCGTTCGTCAGGCCGCATCCGTTTTTACAGCAGGCAAGACATCCTGTTTGGGTTTTGCGGCGGCTTCCATTTGTGTGATTTTTTGCTGAAGACGTGCGATTTCCTGCTCGGCATATTCCGTGTCTTTTTTGCGGCTGATGGCAATAACGCGCCATTTGGCAACAGACAACCACGTCAACAATGCCCCAAAGAAAAACCCAAACGCCAATGTGCCGAGACTCAGTAAATAAAGCGGAATATCCTGAGAAAAAGGCAGCGGCCAAAAATCAACCGCAATCGGTCCCCGGTTGGACACCGCAAAAATAACCACAACCAGCGCAAAGGGTATAAAAAGCAGCCAAGACAGGATTTTCATCACACATAACTTTCAAAAAACGCGAACGCACGCCAACTCCAAGCAAAGACGTCAACGTATTCGCCTGTCATACACTGAGGTACATACGCAAGGAAAGTGAAATCAGCCGTTCAGGCGTTCTCTCAATTTCTTTCCGGTCTTGAAGTATGGGACGGCCTTTTCGCCAACATCCACAGACTCGCCAGTGCGCGGGTTACGACCAACGCGTGAGCCACGTGTTTTGACGGAAAATGCGCCGAAACCGCGTAACTCGACCCGGTCACCCGTTGCCAACGCAGACGTAATTTCATCAAAAATGGTCGAAACAATTCGTTCCACGTCACGCTGGAAAAGGTGGGGGTTTGCTTCTGCCAAACGCGCAATCAGTTCCGATTTGGTCATTGGCACCTGCTCCTTATTTAAAATCGACCCGACGGTGGGCCTCCAATAGGCTTATTGCTTTTATTAAGGGTGCCAGACGGAAACCAAACCGTCAAGTCTAAGCCCTTCTGGAATCAACGTTTTATCAAAAAAACTTCCAAAAATTCGACTTTGTGTCTCCTGCCAAAAAGTTTCTTCGCCATATAAAGCGTCAAAAATCTCCAGATCTTTCGCCAATTTCTTCTGTTCAACCAACCAGCGGATTGCCGTTGCCTCGTTGCCAATTTCATCAATCAGACCAACTGTCTTTGCCTGTCGTCCCGTAAATATACGCCCATCGGCCAAGATTCTGGCTTTATCAATCGCCAAACCGCGGCGTTCAACCACCATGCCCAAAAACATCTGGTACATATCCATGATCACATCCTGCGTGACCTTTTCGGCTTCGGGTGTCAAATCTTCCATCGGATTCGGCGTGGCCTTCAAGGGCGAACTTTTAATCATCACCGGCTTGATACCGAGTTTCCCCATCAGTTCTTTCACATTGGCCGATTGCATCAAAACACCGATGGAACCGGTTAACGTCCCTTCGCGCGCCACGATATGATCACTGGCCAACGCCGTCATATAAGCAGCAGAGGCCGCAACCTCCCCCATCACGGCGACCACGGGTTTTTTCGCAGCCAGTGCCCGCAAGTTTTTATAAAGGGCTTCGCCACCGACAACCGTTCCACCGGGGCTGTTGATGCGTACAATAACCGCCTTCACCCGATCATCGCGGGCAAGTTCGCCAATCAAGTCATCGCGTTCCACATCGTCACTGATGATGCCATCCACCCAAAGACGTGCAATATGATCGCCATGTGACAACATATCAAAACGTGCTGCCAAGGCTAAAACCACACCACAAAGCGCAAGAATGCCTATGCCTTGCCAAATCCGCAATCGGCGTTTCAGGCGTATCCGGTCCAGCAACCAATCCGAAGAAAATGTCATCAATACCCGCTTTCTCATTCACTC
>NZ_JBLWXN010000010.1:0-18018 GCF_048267425.1 Terasakiella sp. | reverse complement strand
AAAAACCTCTTCCCGTCAAAGCAGGAAGAGGTTTTTTTGTCTTCTTCAAAAGAAAGAGCTGAGCTTTCCCTTAATGTAAAACGATGTTTACATCAGGTTGGCAATTAGCCTTCTTTCTTTTGTTCCAGAGCGGCACCAAGAATGTCACCCAAAGACGCGCCAGAGTCGGAAGAGCCGTATTCAGCCATAGCTTTCTTCTCTTCTTCAACTTCCAGAGCTTTCACAGACAGAGTAACCTTACGGTTTTTCTTGTCGAACTGTGTAACTTTGGCATCAATTTTATCACCGGCATTGAAACGATCTGTACGTTGATCACCACGATCACGCGCCAGATCACCACGACGGATGTAACCTGTCAGGCCGCCGTCGATTTCAACTTCCAGACCGTTTTCTTCAACGCCAACAACTGTACAAGTAACCACTTGGTTTTTCTTGATGTCGCCAGCAGCAGATTCAAACGGATCTTCAGAAAGCTGCTTGATACCGAGGGAGATACGCTCTTTCTCAACATCAACGTCGAGAACTTTCGCTTTCACAACATCGCCTTTGTTGAAGGAAGCCAGCGCTTCTTCCGGTGTGCCTTCCCATGCCAGATCAGACATGTGAACCATACCGTCAATCTCACCGTTCAAGCCAATGAACAGACCGAATTCGGTGATGTTCTTGATTTCGCCTTCAACTTCAGACCCAGCCGGGTTTTCAGCCAGGAACGCATCCCACGGGTTGGACAGGCACTGTTTCAGACCCAAGGAGATACGGCGTTTGACCGGATCCACATCCAGAACCATAACTTCGACTTCTTGAGACGTAGAAACGATTTTGCCCGGGTGAACGTTCTTTTTCGTCCAAGACATTTCAGAAACGTGAACCAGACCTTCAACGCCCGGCTCCAGCTCAACGAATGCACCGTAATCAGTGATATTGGTAACACGACCTGAGAATTTGCCGTCGATCGGGTATTTCGCGTCCACACCTTCCCACGGATCAGCTTCGAGCTGTTTCATGCCCAAAGAGATACGCTGTGTATCAGAGTTGAAGCGGATAACCTGTACTTTAACAGTTTCACCAATTTGCAGCGCCTCAGACGGGTGCGCAATACGGCGCCAAGCAATGTCGGTAACGTGCAGCAAGCCGTCGATACCACCCAAATCGATAAACGCACCGTAATCGGTGATGTTCTTGACAACGCCGTCGAGAACCTGACCTTCTTCCAGACCTTTAATGAGGTCGCCGCGCGCTTCCGCACGGGCTTCTTCCAGAACGGCACGACGCGAAACAACGATGTTGCCGCGCTGACGGTCCATTTTCAGGATTTGGAACGGTTGAGCATTGCCCATCAACGGTGTCACATCGCGAACCGGACGGATGTCAACTTGTGAACCCGGCAAGAAGGCAACAGCGCCGTTAAGGTCAACTGTGAAGCCGCCTTTAACGCGGCCGAAGATAACGCCGTTAACGCGTTCTTGTGCTTCGAACTGCTTCTCGAGTTTCTTCCATGCTTCTTCACGTTTCGCTTTTTCACGAGACAGGACAACTGTACCGTCTTTGTTTTCATAGCGTTCCACGAAAACGTCAACATTGTCGCCAGAGGACAATTTTTGCGCTTCTTCGCCATAACCAAATTCTTTAAGCGGAATGCGGCCTTCGGATTTCAATCCGACATCGACCATAGCGAAATCGTTTTCTACACGGATGATCGTACCAGTAACGACTTGGCCTTCAAAAAGGGCTTCTTCACCGAATGCTTCGTTAAAGAGGTCTTCAAAATTTTCTACAACAGGTGCTGCTTCAGTCATAATATCAATAGTCCTAATAATGTTGTTACATGCCAAACGGTTGATTCCGTTGGTCTGTCACCAGCCATTGCGTCGAAGACGGGTTGGTCGGGCTGCGCGGTGACTGACAGACGACCATCTTCATGGAAAGTGCAAAAAAGCCTCCACCGTCTCCTGTCTTTGGAAACGCTGCAAGCCCATTTACAGACGTATATTTTAAGTTCGTTCAGAAATGATCGATTTGGCCTGCGCAATAACTTCTTCAATATCCAGATCGGATGTATCCAAAATTACAGCGTCGTCAGCTGCCTTTAACGGTGCGGCAGCTCGTTGGCTATCGCGCGCGTCACGGTCTTTCATATCTTTTAAAACCTGCGCGTATATAGCGTCAAGACCACGATCTTGCAACTCTTTTAGTCGTCTTTGTGCGCGCACCTCGGTTGAGGCGGTAACAAAGAGCTTCACATCCGCATGGGGACAAACCACCGTACCAATATCGCGACCATCCAGAACAGCCCCGTTTTTACCCGCTGGCGGTTCTGCGGCAAAACGTCGTTGAAAAGCCAAAAGCTCATCTCTAACCGATTGAATCACCGCAACTTTTGAGGCAGCCTGGGCCGCTTCATCATGGCGTAATGCGTCGTTTTCAAGGTCTCTCGGCTGCAAATTTTGCGCGGCTGCCAAAGCCAGGTTTTCATCACTCGGATCACCCTGTTCTTGTAACACCGAAAACCCCGTTGCCCGATATAACAACCCGGTATCCAGATAGGCCAAATTCAAATCCTGTGCGACTCGACGCGCCAACGTGCCTTTACCCGCTGCAGCAGGCCCATCAATAGCAACAACAATTGTCATTTTACGCCCCTTCCCCTTGAATTTTAGCCCCCAGACCATTCATCAAGTCATTAAAACCGGGAAAGCTCGTATCAATCGGGGAGGCATCATCAATCCGAACGGGTTGAACTGAAGCCATTCCAAAAACAATAAAGGACATAGCAATACGGTGATCCAAACGGGATTGGATTTCCCCACCGCCTTGCGCCGGGGACCCATCACCATTGACCACCAGATAATCTTCACCTTCTTCTAAATCAACACCGCAAGCTGCCAGACTTTCTGCAACCACGGCCAAACGATCACTTTCCTTGACACGCAATTCTTCTAGACCGTTCATACGCGTTGTTCCCTTGGCAAAGGAGGCGGCAACCGCCAAAATCGGATATTCATCAATCATGCTGGGAGCCCGACTTGCCGGGACATCTACGCCTTGTAACTGTGAATATTCCACCACCAGATCGGCAACCTCTTCCCCCGCTTCAATCCGGCGATTTTCTTCCGTGATCTTTGCGCCCATTTCTTTCAAGGTGGTAAACAGGCCAGTTCGCAACGGGTTCATCCCGACGGCTTCCACCGTAATTTTTGACCCCGGCACAATCAAAGCCGCCACAACAGGAAAAGCCGCCGAACTTGGGTCCGTCGGAACGACCACATCACGGGCGACCAGCTCCGGCTGCCCCGTCAAAGTAATCACACGTCCACCATTGTCTTCATGCACGACCTCAACGTCAGCGCCAAAATGGGTCAACATTTTTTCGGTATGATCCCGGCTGGGGTTGGGTTCAATCACGGTGGTTTTCCCCGGCGCGTTTAACCCCGCCAACAACACCGCAGATTTCACCTGAGCAGAAGCCACCGGCAATTCATAACGGATCGGCATGGGGTTGCTTGTCCCCTGAATCGCGATTGGCATGCGCCCCTTGTCACGTGAGACAAAATTGACCCCAATGGGACGTAGCGGCTTCATCACCCGTTCCATCGGGCGTGAACATAACGACGCATCGCCCGTCATAAAGGTCGTAAACGGCTGCGTTGCCAAAATCCCCATCAACAAACGAGCCGCCGTCCCAGAATTGCCCATATCCAAAACGCCGGTCGGTTCGCTAAAACCACCGACACCACGCCCTTGTATCGTCCAAGTTCCATCCTCTTCTCGTTCCACCGTCGCCCCCAACGCGCGCATGGCAGAGGCCGTACATAAAACGTCTTCGCCCTCTAACAAGCCACTGACCCGCGTTCGACCAACCGCCATTGCCCCAAACATCAGGGCACGGTGGGAAATGGATTTATCGCCGGGGACACGAATGGTCCCGTTCAGGGGGGAACTTTGGTTCGAAATGACAGATTTCACGACGTTTTTAGCCTCCGATAGCAGAATTCCCCGGCACTTTCTTACAGTGGTCCAATGAAGTCAATCAAAGATCCATGTAAAAAAATGCAATTTGGCATCACTCTGAACAAGACATTTTGATTTTTTCATTATACAGTTTTTTAGAAACACCATGATAAATGGGATGGTCGATTTCTCTTATTCGGTGATTTTGCAGTCTTAAAAACCATATGAACTGCGGGTCTCCGGCCTTTGTTGAGCGTTGCGAAGGGAGGATAATATATGAAACCTGAATGGGGCTCTAAACACGAATGCCCGGGATGCGGCGCGCATTTTTACGATATGCGCAAACCGGACGCAGCTTGCCCAAAATGCAGCACCCCGATTAATGACAAAGCTGCTTTAATGGCAAAGAAAGGCGCGGTCGAAAAAGCCCCGCCCCCGAAAATCAAGCGCAATGATCACGACGATCTTGACGATTTCGACGATGTTAATGACGACGACGATCTCGCTTTAAGCGACGACGATGACGACTTCATCGAAGACACCGACGATCTGGTCGGAAACGATGAGTCTGACATGTCGGAAATCATGGAACATATTGACGAGGATACGATAGACGAAAACATCTAGAAAAATATTTTGTACATCCATGCATTTTTATCTTGCATGACGCAAAAAAATAGCTAATTTTGCGCTACCCACTTATGGGGCTATAGCTCAGCTGGGAGAGCGCTACAATGGCATTGTAGAGGTCAGCGGTTCGATCCCGCTTAGCTCCACCAATCGGAACCTCTAGGGAAACCTAGGGGTTTCGTCCATTTTAGGGCATTATTCACAAAGCCCCCAAATCGCTCGGGTAGGCACCGGGTAGGCACGAAGCCACATTTCAGATAATTTGATAATTTTCTTTTCATCGAACTTTTAAAAAGTCGGTGAGCCTGTTTGTGCGTTCAAAGTTCCGCACCAATATAAAGATCACACCTTGACCAACGACATCTTCGGAATTTCGTTTTTAAAAGACGGGGGGAGTAGGGAGGGGTGGGTTTGATATATGAACTGTAAGCGAAACTCCCTCAGACCCCCATGAAAATTGAAGAGTGTCTGAAAATTATTTGAGCACCAGTGCTAAAAATTCTTCATCTGATTTCAGTCTAGTCATACTCATAGTATTCATCACTAAAATCAGGTTCAATATAACCAAAATCGACGATAGAAATTTCTTCGGCAAATTCCACAGTACCTATCTCAAATGGTTCCTCAGAGGAGCCCGTCAGCAAAAATTCAATGAGCAATGGTAAATTTTCTCTAACTTCAACAGAACAGCTATTTCCACCTATAGAAACATAATCCTTATCGACCGAATCACTCTGGGAAAAAGTAGCTTCACCGCTTGCTTCTGCAATTACTTCAGTAAGAATACTAATGACAATCCTGTCTTTTCCGACCTGAATTAGGCGAACATCTTGAGCCTCTACATATGAAAAGTCTTTGTACTCAAGGTATGTTTCGTAAATTTCAATATCCAGATACGAATCACCCTCTCCTAGCGGAGACATATCAGAAACCTGTTGAGCAAGTGCATCCTCAATGTATGTCGCCCAGTCGGGATATTTTCCACTCTCAATATCCGCCATAAAATTACTGGCAATATTTTGTGCGTGCTCGGCATCTGCTTGCAATTTACCTAAAGCAGTTTGAAAATCTGTTTCAACGTCAATCCAAGCCGATTGTTTTGCAAAATCCTGCCAGCCTTTATCAGCCGAAATTGCTAGTATTTTTTTACGATTTTCTTCTGCCCATTTCTCAAGAGATAAAAGGGCAATTGCATCTGGGAACTCGTTCTTTTTATCTCCAGAACTTTCAAATGGAGGAAGAGGTTTAAAGTAACTATTTACCAGCCTTCCCATATCAGCTCTGTCAGCTCGAATAAATCTAAGCCTAGTTTCCTTTTGAAATCTTTCAACTCTATTTTTTACAGCATCTTTAGGCGCCTGAAAGGCGTTTCTGAATTTATCAATATCTTCCGAGCTTAAGTCACCAGAGAGACCTAAATCAGAGCTTCTCCTCACTGCTGTATCAAATTGCCCCCGAACTTTGACCGCTGCGTCAGTCATGTGTTTAATAACTTCACGTACAATGATTTCTGAGAGCACAAATTGCGCCGTACCCTCTTTAAATTGACGCAATTGGCCCAAAAGCCCAGTCTCTAGCGCATATCCATTCTGCGTAAAAATATTAGTATCTAAAGTAACAACATCATAATCCAAAGAACTATACTCCCGCTGACGAATATTTAGTGTAATACCTATTTCAACGTAGGTTTTGGATCAATATTTGACGAAGTTTTCAATGCATTTTCCTGCAACCCACATAACCGCTCAATCATTTCTCGGTTGAATTGTAAGTCTGTTACGATTTCATCCGCTGAAAATCGATTGGCATCCAATAGTAAGTCAACAGCTCTTTGTAGAAGTTTGGGTTTTTCAAAAGGAATCACATCATCTAATGGTTCTCTTTTTCGCATTTTGCGATATGAGATTTGCTTGTACAGATTAGTAACTTGGTCTTCGTCAAAAACACCTAAGTTCTTGCATCTATATACCATTGCTTGAATTGCAACTTTCCATCGTTCTTTAAGGCTAATGAAGCCATCCAACCTAGGTGAAAAAACTTCATTTGGAAAAGACTTACGAGGCAGTAAAAAAGCTCCCGCAAACCGATTAGCCTCTGCTTCAATCAATTTTAAAGTTTTAGGATCTTCAATTTCATCTACCCCCACCCAACGGTGCAAGACCAAATGTCCAAGCTCGTGAGCGAGGTCAAAGCGCGCCCTTACGGCTGAGTCTTTGTTAGACGCCATAAAAATAAAGGGTCTTTCGCCATTCCAAAAAGAAAAGGCCTCAATATTCTCATTGTCCACTTCATAACGGGAAATAATAATCCCTTTACTTTCCAACAATGAAATAACATTTGAAATTGGCCCAACACCCAGCCCCCAAGCTTTTCTGCATTCCTCTGCCGCACATTCAATTTCCTCGCCACTATAACGTCCACTTTCGTCTTGTGCTGAATACGCCGGGACATCAATCGATGGATAATTGATAAATTCGTCAAAAAATTTTGCGGTTTGAACTAAAGTTTTTCCTAGCTCGTCACACATTAAATTCCGTTTTTTAGTTTTCGGCCCGAATGCTCGGAAGAAACGAGGACTTTCATTCCCAAAAACAGGTAGGCTTTCCGATATAAAAAATGAAATTGGTTGTTTTAACGCCTCAGAAATCCTATCCATGGTGGTTGGATCAGGAGCTTTCTCTCCTCGCTCAAACGCAGATATAGCCTGTCGGGTTATTCCAACTTCCCGAGCCAACTCAGATTGGTTCAGACGCATAAGTACTCTAGCGCCTGTTAATTTTGACGGAATCAATCGCCGCCCGGCATTAGATACACGGGCGGCGCTAGGAAATTGCACAATGTTATCGGTCGTCATTTTCTTTGCGCCATCTCTCAATCTCTTCTTTAAGCGTCATTGTAGCATCAAAATCTGTATCTTCAACAGGTGGCAACTCATTGGGGAGCTCATGCGGCAATTGCATGAGGTTCGCTGTTTTATAGATATAACCCATACTATGTCTAGCGTTTGGAACCGCCAGATGGGCAAAATTTAGTTCTTGGTGTCCATGAACCAGCAAAAAGTGGGGTAATCCATTTACCGAATTTTCTTCCTCAAAATCATCCATGTCGAAAAATGGCTGGTTGTTTAGTCGCTTATTTTCTCTAAAGCGAACATTTCGAGGCTGTTGTCTGGGATCGTGAATTTGGCTAACACTCATAACAGAGTGGTTCAATCGAATTTCTAAGTATCGGCCTGTAGGTTTATCAAATGGAACCCATCGGTAATCAAAAGGCCATTGACCTGATTTTATTAGTTTTTCAAAGGCGGCATCTACAGCCCAAGAGATAATACGACCCCCATTATCTATCGCACTCGCAACTTGGAGAATGGGTTCTTCCTGAATCAGAAGGTTTGCAGCTTTATAAGCCGATTTGAGGCTTGTAGGGATGTGGTGGTGAAACTTCACCGGGATTTGATCTTCTAAAAAATGTTTTGCGCTAACGACGGTATCCAATAAAGCCTCCTGATAACCCGCATCTAGATTCTGTCAATGGAAACTAAATACGATTTTTTAATCACTTTGTCAACCAAATTGGATATATCCTTACATATGTATTCCCGTCTATCATAAGGCCAGCTACTCACTAAGCTTAGTTATTCTCTTGAATTCTATTATAGCTTCGACTGGATCAAACCCTATTGCCTCGCCAAAAAGGAATAGGTCTACAACATCAATTTTGCGCTGGCCCTGCTCAACGGTTGCCACAAATGACTGATACCGATTAAGGCGTGCTGCGACCTCTGCTTGGGTCAAGCCAGCCTCTTTTCGTTTCCTAATCAAATATTCAATAATCGCCTTGTGAAGAGGCGAAGCCAAAGTTCGCGACATAAAAAGTATCCAGCCTCAAGGAATGGACACTTCAAATAATCTGAAAAATAGATTATCTAAAATTCAGATATTTTGGAGGTAGCTATGCAGGTTCCGTTACGTTTTATTGTTATATCCGTTGCCATACTCGTTTCAATGAATAAGCCCGGCGCGTGCCAGTCTCAAACCTTTAATGGGGAAGAACTCTACCTCGAAGCCGTCAAAGCATTTGATAAAAAAGATAATATCACTGCGCAGGAAAAATTAAAGGCATCCGCAAACCTTGGTTTCGCCAAAGCTCAGCTAAGCCTTGGGAAAATGCATTTTGCGCAAAACGAATATGAGCTTGCATTCACATGGACAAACAAAGCAGCCCTACAAGGTAATGCTAAGGCCATGACTCTTTTGGGGCACCTGTATTCAATGGGCTATGGTATTCATCGGGATGACAGCCTCGCTTTAAAATGGACCCTTGAAGCTGCCGAAGCAGGAGACCCAGAGGCACAAGTCGGCATGGCTGCCAGATATGCAGACGGCAAAGGCGTCCCTAAAGATTACATTCAAACACACAAATGGCTACAGCTTGCTTGGGATCGTCTACCCGCTAACAATAAGCCCGTTGCTGGAATGGCTATCCGTATACTTAAAGGCACAATTCATCTCATGACAGATGAACAAAGAAGACAAGCCAGACAATTAGCGGAAGAGTGGAGGGAAAAATGAATACAGGGGAAGAGCTTATAGGATTCATGCTGCTTGCCGTATTGGTTGCCGTTATCTTTCGGTATTATTGGCTGCGAGTTTTGTCAGTGGCCGCCATTTTATTTGCATGGGCGTTAGTTGCCGTTGTCGCACCATTTTATTTTGTCGCAGAAGGTTTTTCAAAAGGGAATTATGGCCTTTCATTTTTCACCCTTCTTGTATCAGCCGTGCTATTTATCCCTTGGGTAATAGCCTTCCGTAGTGCGTTAAATTGGATTATGCAGGAAAAACGCTTTGACCGTTGGACCAAACTACCATGGAACACACGATAAAACGAAATATCAGTCAAGTTATGGTCGCCATTTTGTGCAGAAACTATTGGGCTAATTAGCACCTATGTCACAAGCCTTTGCAGGACAGGGACAAGGACATGCGCGCGCTAAAGGTAGCGCAAGTCCTATCCTGCCTGATCCAAAAGGCTGATAATTGAAATATCTTTCCTATGGTTCTTTTCGGCTTTCATGCACGATCCACACAGAGCGACCGTCTGCTGAAACGAGGACCTTTACTTCTTACTTACGCACACGGGGTTAGCATGACTGCTATTCCGTTTGCAGCATATGCAGCGCCTCGTCTCCGCTGGCAAGGGTGATAACCTTAATAGCAGAGCTTTCTATAAGCTTTTGAATTGCTCGATTTACGCTACGCTTCACAGAGTCAGGAGAAGAAGGGTCAGAAATTTTGGCCTCTTCCTCAAGCACGATTGCGATAACACTATCCTTTAGCCTCTCTCTTGAAATAACTTCTATGGTTTTCCCTTCGTGGGTAACCATTTCTGTTTGCCCCAACACTGTCGCCATTTCATAGGCTTCTTGTAGAGCGTTTTTGTATTTTGAAAATGGTTTGGAAAAAGTATCACCTTCCCCAGTCTGCGCACCTTCAACTACCCGTGCAACCATGCTGCTTTGCCCTATTGGAAGCGCAACTGGGTGCAATTCATATTCTGTCCTGCTCTTTTCTCCTGCCCCATCCCGCACTTTAGGTAGATAAATAGCTGTACGGTTTTGACCAATGCGTACAGCCGTAATTTTTAAATCGGCAGTCCCTCCAAATACAACAGAGCCTCTGGCCTCACTTTTTACCCTGCCTTTGGCAGGATGAGTAATCCCCAAAACAAACGCGCCTGTCGCATTTGAAAGCTCAATTAGCTTGTTCATTGAGCGCTGGACAATGGCAGCATCATTTTCTGCCGACAATGAGAAAACCCCTGAAAGCGTATCCAGTACAATTAAATCAAGGCTCACATTTCCTTCCATCTCTTTTAAATCTTTTGAAAGTGAGGTGATTTGTTGTTTTGCCCATTGGAAACGGCTGTCACTTTGCCAATCTCCAATGTCATAAGTGTATATAGGAAGGCCCGAGAAGCCTAATTCAAGAAGCCGCGACCTATCCTCAAAGGAAAGGTCATAGTAGGCCGCATCAATTCGATCCTCGAAAAAGGCTAGCCCTTCGCTCAGGACAAAAAGAGTGGCTCCGCATTCTTTCCTCGTAGACCTGTCAAAGCCGTCTTTTTCAGCAATTTTCCATTTGCCAAAAAACGGTTTTCCCGTTGCAAGTGATGTTGCCATTGCCAGCGCAGTAAATGTTTTACCAATGCCAGAGTCGCCAATAAATAACCCTGTGCCTATTTCAGGCATAAATTCCCCAATGAGACGGGCGACAGGGTTTGAACGAACCCCCGGCTGATGCAATTTGATACTTGTTCGACCTGCAAAGTTCATCATCACACCTCTTTGGCACTTTTGATGATTTCCATCAACTCGCTCCATTTGCCAAGATAGGCGTTATAAACGAGTTCTTTAGCCAACCTTTCAGCTCGACCACGATCCTTGCGCCCCTGCTTCGAAATGATATGTCGCATCAAAAAGCGAGGAAAATCTGTCCAGCGTTTATCGGATGCCATTTGCCAATTGAGGTTATCAATTCGGACAAAAGCCGTTCCTAACTCTCGTTCCCAGACGTACACAGACCCAAACTGTGGATCATTTTGAAAATATCCCTGATTATCACATAGGTAAGTTAAAAGTTCTCGGTTTGCCGCCTCATCATAAAACGTCAGATTTTCTAGGCCTTGAAGAACAGAAATATCTTTTCCTTTAAACGCATGGCTTGGCAGAAAAGATTGACGCCCAGTTTCTTTTTTTACCATCAGTCCTTCCCTCCAACAGGAATGCCCGTTGCTCGCATGGGCTTTGAAAGTCTAGACTGCGCCCATTCATCTAAATCCTTAAGGGCGTAAATCGGATATTTCCCAGCTTTATAGAACACTGGCCCGCCACCAGTCGTCGCCAGTTTAGCCAACCATTGACGGGAACAAGGGAAGCCCCACGTCTTTGTGATATAGCGCGCTGCTTCATCTCTGCGCACAAAGTTTGCAGGCAGTACTTGATTATCTGACATTTCTAACCTCGTTTTATATTTCAGGGATATTCCTGTAAATCGCTAACGAGGGTACAAAGAATTTTTAGGGAATGCGTGGTGTGTCAAACTGACCTAGTTAACCACTCCCTTTAACGGGACTATCTGGTCTTCCGTTGATACGGTAAACTTTAGCTGCTCGCTCCAAAGCGTTTTGTGCAAGACTTGTGCGTTTAGAAACATCATCTTGAAGTTTAGGGAAAAATTTCTCTGGATCGGCTTCATCGAACGGTGTGTTCTTGCGCCACTCCTTCCATGTTCGGCGTTTGATCCCAAATTTTTCCTCAATTGTAACCACTGGCTTTCTGTCTGTAATGAGGCCTTTCCTCGCAAGATTTGCATATTGAACTGCCGTTGCAATTGCACCTTTAACCTCGGGACCATAATTAGGCGCGTGGGGTTTAACCACAGCCTTAAAGGTATCAGGCATTCTTCCTGTCAGGAGTTCTTCAAGTACAGTGCCCAGATAAACTGCGACTTCTGGGGGAAATGCTTCCCGAGGATGATTTGCTGAATGATCATTGTTAAGAGGTTTCAAATTCTCATTGGAAGAATACGCTCGCAGCACTTCATAAACTGCCTGCCACTGCTCTCTTTCCAGCTCTCTAGAGAGTGATCCGTCTTTTATTTTGTTGCTTAGCCGCTTCCCAAGAACTTCACAATATTGATCCTGATATGCCGTAGCGACGGGTCTATCGTCTTTATCTTGCATCATTGATCCCTATCACATTATCACTCAATGGTTTCTCTCCCATCGCAGCCGCGAGTGAATTGCCAATGCTATTTGAAGCTCTGCGCAAAGGATCGGTTTCAAGATGCGCATAACGCTCTGTGGTTCGCAATTGCGTGTGCCCTAGGAGCTTTCCGACAATGGGCAACCCAAAACTAGCCCCAACGCCGAAAGAGGCGTGAGTATGGCGTAAATCATGGATGCGCACACCTTCCAGCCCTGCTCTACGTGTCACGGTAGACCACGGTCTCTTCAAGTCGGCACGCGGCTTTTCTTCGGCCTGTCCGGCACTGTCACTTGCAATGACGTATTTCCCAATACGAGGTAAGCCAGCGATGATCTGTTGTGCGGGCGCATTGAGGATAATCGTTTTCTTCCCTGTCTTACTATCTGGCAATAAGAGAATCCCGCGTTCCAAATCAACGTGCCCCCATTGTAACGTCAAAATCTCACGCAACCGTGCCCCAGTCAAAATGAGCAAGCGTATGGCTCCAGCGACATGTGGGCTGAGCAAAACGCGACGGTTTTCAGTTTTTGGCGCATGTTTAGACGTTGGCTTGCTTTCATCCACTTCGTAAGGGATGCCATCTGTCTCTCCTTCCCTGATAGCAGCGCCCAACCGTTCCAATTCTTCCGTTGTTAAGAAACGCTCCCGTTTCTGTTCCTTGAATTTCTCAATTCGAGTGGCAGGATTAAAGGCTTCCGGCACATACCCATGCTTGTCTGCCCATGCGAACATAGAACCAATGACGGCAAGGGTACTATTAGCAATAGACGGAGTGTCTTTCATAGATAAGTGCGCAAATGCAACGTCTTGCTTTCGTAGGTTAATAGCCCTTTTTGTCCCTAATCGCGGCTTTATATGATTTTGAAGAATATGTCTGTAAAGCTCCTGAGTAGTCACCTTAAGTTTTATCTTAACATGGCGTTCCTCATATATGTCGCAAAGAGCAGCAACCGTTATGGCTTCTCTTTGCTCTTTCTTTTTCATGGCGGGGTCTTCGCCTTTGGCTGCATCGGCAATTGTAAGCTTAGCTAAATCCCGTGCCTCATCGGGAAGTAACTTCAAAGTGCTACCCAACGTGACGCGACGTGTTGATGCGCCCCTACCTACACCATTGCGGTACTCAGCGAAGTATGACTTTGAGCCTTTGGGAGTAACCATCAAACCGAACCCTGTTAGCTCCGTATCATAAACATACAGGCGCTTATTCTCATGTGGTTTGATTGCAGCGACATTGCGTTTGGTAAGCTTCATCCGTGCCATGTGTATCTCCTTCCCGTTCCTCATTCCGTTTTGCCTTGGGTAGGCACTGGGTAGGCACCATTCAGGAAATTTGAGGAAACTCAGTGAACCAATATCTGACTCCAGAAACTCTATAATGTCAATAAATCAATGATATATGGAAAGATCAGAAAACCACAGGAATAAACAGAAAACTAATATCTCTAAAATGGCATTGTAGAGGTCAGCGGTTCGATCCCGCTTAGCTCCACCATTACAGACGGACATTCAGACGGTGACGTGGAATGTCCGTTTTGTTTTTTGCTGTCAGAAATCACTCTAATTGAGACTACTCACTCTATTTGCGACATTTCTCAATCTAAATGAGACTTTATCAAACTACGTAAGATAAAAACGCTAATCAAAAAGCATAATTTGTTATTTTTTAACAATGAGCTAACTTCATTTTTAGCAGCTTATACAAAATTGTTTTTTCTCGCATAAGCTGCTCGGCGTTTTTGACGTATGAAGTGCCTGAATGCAGGAATCGCAAGGCAAAAAGCAAACACCCCTAGTCCAATGCTATATACCTGCTGATCTGGCCTTTCAAGAAGCTGAAGCCCATAACCAACGCCGCCACCAAGCATCACACCCAAAAAGCCTCCAAACAAGGTTTTCCCTTTTTCGTTCCGAGCTTCCTCAAAAGTCAGTAACTCCACGTGTTCGGAAAAAAGGGTGCTCGGCATTTCGCGTGTTGTAAGTGCTTTCAACACGGCATCAAATTTTGGGCGCACAGTTTTCTTATAAATATTAGAATTCCGATAACGATCAACCTTATCCACACCAGATAACTTTTCCAACCGTTCAAACATCACACCTGGATTTTCTGCAATAAAGTGTCCTGTATCTAAATTTATAAAAGCAAGCTCATGCATCATATTGGTCTCTGAGAACTAACCAACGACAACAGCAACACGGGAACCCTCCCGTGCCGGGAACTGATCCTGACTAAACTTCCAGACCACTTCCTTACCGGTATCATCAAATTTTACATAAAGCCGACGATCTTCGACCTCTTTGGAGCGGATAGTGATTGGACGTTGAGCCATAATAACTGTTTTACCGATCACGTACCCAATTGAGGTTCCGCCGCCTTCACCTGAGACATCGGCATATTTACTGACATTTTCTCCCACGACTGTTGCAAGATAAATTTGAAATTGCACCTCAGAATTATGACCGAGATAGTCAAATGTTGTTGAGGTAAGTGAGTGTGATACGAGAGTTATTTGGTCATTCATTGGCTTATCTATTCATCCGCATAATACAACGATCTGATGAAATATGTATTATAATACATGGCAAAGCCAGCCTGAAATTCGTTCTCTCATGGAATGGATATTCGACATACAGTTGGCAATAACATCAAAGAACTTCGAAAAGCGGCGGGCCTGTCGCAAGAAGAACTTGCTGCGCGTATGGATGTAGACCAAGCCTATATTAGTCGCCTGGAAGCTGGTGAGAAAAATCCGACGATCTTAACCCTCTGGCACGCTGCCCAGGCATTGGGTTGCGAAACACTCGCGTTGTTCAAAGAGTAATAATTCAGTAGACCGACTTCTATAATTCAATGTAATTCATCACCAATATGTATTATGATACATGAATTCTGGCGCATGTATTTTGGTTTAGGATTTGGTTATTCATCATTCCTGAGGCGAATATGTGCCCACTCAAAACAAATTTATGGCCCGGACGACCTTCACCCTTTGGCGATGAAACCTTTTCTTCATGGTTTACCCGAGTAGCCCATTCTAACGGATTATCTCCTACTGAATTACATTCAGTTTGTGTACCCGGCTCCCATATTTTTCATGTAGATATTGATCGATTTCCTAACAGCTTACTTATCAAGGAATTAGCTCAAAACACTGGTTTTCAAAGAGCAGAAATAGAACCTTTGACCTTATCCAGATATCACGGAATCGTATTTGCAGATCAATCTCCCAAATCCCGCCTTATATGGCTTCCCCCTGCCAACGTATCGATAAAATCATTCGGCCAACAAATATGTCCGTCCTGCCTTCAGGAAGATAAAAAGCCTTACACTCGAGTTCATTGGCGACTTTCTTTTGTGACCCTATGCCCCATACACCGACTTCTTCTCATCGATAGGTGTACTAAGTGCGGCAATCCCATTTCGATTTTGAAGCTGGATCCAATATTGGCATTCCATCGCTGTTTTTATTGTGGAACCAGTCTACATTCCAACACTTCCCATGAGCCCCCTCAACACGCTTTCATTTCACAAGAGATATTGATGCGTGTAGCAAATGGATCTTGGGCTGAATTAGGCAAAAAGCACATTCATCCCATTCTATACTTTCGACTGCTCAATTATATGTTTCGACTTATCGGATGCAGCCGTTTTTCAGCAGGCTTGCAAGATGAATTAGGGCATGGCGTCATTAATATCCCAAAATTCCGGGAAATTGAGCGATATAACGTCAGGTGCAGGAACATTCTGCTTAACCTGAGCCTTACCTTGCTAAAGGAATGGCCTGAAAAATTTATCCATACATGCCGTCAAGTGGGGATCAGCAGGAACAAACTGTTAAAAATGAAATTCGATCATCCATTCGAATTAATTTCACAAATTGATCAGCACTTAGGAGAGCCATTCTTCAAAATAACCTCAGAGGACATCAAACAAGCGGCTGAATATCTCAAAGCCAAAGGAGTCGCCCCAACCCGTAAAGAATTAGAAGACCTACTCAATTTTAGATTTTCAAAATCTCATAAATTCTCTTTTAAGAAATCATATAACCGTTTACCATCAGGTCAGTCTCGATACTGGAAACTGGATGGAGTAAGTCCGGAAGTGAAAGATGCCGCTAAAAAAGCAGCCCGACGTGCCGGCGAAAATGTGGGAGCATGGGTAGATAATGTTCTGAGGAAAGAACTAAATAGGAGGGATAATGAATAACATTACTCCTGTTCGCCGCATCCCCAGAAAAAACCGTAGTCTCTCCGGCGAAGTCAGCGTTCCCAGACTGAAAATCAGTGTCGCATATGAATCCGGTTTGGAACGAGACTTTGTGTTCATTAATGCAATAGACCCCAAAGTCAAAAATATTGTTTCCCAGCCCTGTCGCATCCACTTCACCGATAAAAACGGCCAGGAGCGCCATTATACTCCAGATTATTTGCTAACTTTTGCCTCAGCAAAAACACGTCCTCAACTCATTGAGATAAAATATTCAGAAGAACTGCAAGAAAAAGAAAATGAGCTTGCGACTAAGTTCAAGGCAGCCCGACGTTATGCAAAAGATCAGAACTGGAAGTTTTTAACATTAACAGAGAAGGATATACGGACACCCACCCTAGGTAATGCTAAACGCCTTCTACCGTTACAAGCACCCACCCCTAACCCGGACAAATCAAGTATATTGTTTACAAAGGCCACCACCGGTCAGTCGATTGAACGGTTGCTTGATAAGGTTGAAGCCGACGGCATGAACAGGGCTGGTGCCTTTAATACGATTTTATCGCTGATCGCACATTCACAATTCATTGTAGATCTCACTCAGCCTTTAACGCCAGCAACCATTATCCGCAAAATTAATAAAGGGGATGATCATGGCTAAGCTCAGCTATCGTCCCGGTTCAGAAGTCCTTGCCAATGGAACAAAAGGAACCATTGAAAAAGCTCTGGATGCTGATCGACTCATTGTACAGCTTGAAGGATACAAAGAACCGAAGGTATTCCACCGTGTCAATTTATCCCCAGTTCCTGCTGATGAACCAAAACAAAAAATCCGCGACGCAATTGCACACGAAGACCTTAAAGAGGCTGAAAAACGTCTAACAATTATAAAGCCTCTGCTTGGGCAACGTATAAAAGGACGGGCTGAACTTGAAGTGTTCGCTAAAGAAGTAGGGTATTCTGCATCAACTATCTATCGTTGGCTTTCCGATTATGAAGATAGTGGAATGTTAAGCGCGTTAGCTCCCAAACGAAAAGGTAGTCAAAAAGGGCAGCGGCGAACGGACCCGCAAGTTGAAGCCATCATAGAAGATCGCATCCAAAATGATTTTCTCAAACGTTCACGCATTTCAAAAACTGAATTACATCGCTTAATTTCGAACGACTGTAAAAATGCCGGATACCCTGCTCCAGGCTATGCAACCATCTGTCGCTGGACCTGTCCTGAAAAAGTGGAGTGCGTCTCACTCACTTATCCAGCCCGCCTTTCAAACTGAATGGGGCTGAGGCCATTCAGATATGAATGACGACGTCGGGCATTGTAGAACCCGTTTATATATTTGAACAATTCCTTTTTGGCATGATCGCGTGTCTGGAAGGCAATTTTCCAAACCATTTCCGCTTTCAAGGTTTTGAAGAAGGTCTCGACAGCGGCGTTATCATAACAGTTCCCCTTGCCAGACATCGACTG
>NZ_JBLWXN010000009.1:0-191054 GCF_048267425.1 Terasakiella sp. | reverse complement strand
GGCAAAGCCTGTTCCAAAGAGAACTTTGTCAGGTGGTAAAACGCAATATCCGTCACGAGCCTTCAGACCTTATCCTTCAAAATATTTTGCAACCAGCTTATCCAGCAAGCGCACCCCATAACCTGTGCCACCACGCGGCACGGTCGGACGGTCTTTCGTCGACCAGGCCATACCGGCAATATCGATATGCGCCCATGTGGTGTCCTTGACAAAACGTTGCAGGAATTTTGCCGCCGTGATCGATCCACCGAAACGCCCACCGACATTTTTCATATCGGCGATTTGAGAATTGATCAACTCGTCATAGGCGCTATCCATCGGGAAAGGCCAGACTTTTTCCCCGGTTTCATCACCGGCTTTTCTCAGTTTTTCTGCCAGATCGTCATCATTGGCAAACACACCTGCGCGTTCTTGGCCCAACGACACCAAAATCGCCCCGGTCAAGGTTGCCAGATTGATGATGGTCTTCGGTTCAAATTCCTGCTGGGTATAGGTCAAGGCATCCGCCAGCACAAGGCGGCCTTCTGCATCCGTGTTGATAACTTCGATCGTTTGACCATCCATAGAGGTCACCACATCACCGGGACGTTGTGCGTTGCCATCGGGCATATTTTCCACAAGACCGATCACCCCGACCACATTGACGTTGGCTTTGCGGCCTGCCAAGGCTTTCATGGCACCGGTGACGGCACCTGCCCCGCCCATGTCCCATTTCATGTCTTCCATACCCGGCCCCGGTTTAATACAAATCCCGCCGGTATCAAATGTCACGCCCTTACCCACCAAGGCGAGCTGTACGGATTTGGCTTTACGTCCACCGTTTTGCAACCCGTTCCAGCGCATGGTGACCAGACGGGATTCGCGTCGACTGCCTTGACCGACACCCAACAAAGCATTCATGCCCAGCTTGGCCATTTCTGCTTCGCCCAGCACATTGACCTCGACACCCAATTCAACCAGTTCGCGGCAGATATCGGCAAAGCTGTCCGGGTATAAAACATTGGCGGGTTCGGACACCAGATCACGGGTCAGGAAAATACCTTCGGCAATTTTTTCAAGTTCTTCAAAGGCATTACGCGCACGTCCGCCACTCGGTGTCATAATTTTCAAAGCGCGGATTGACGGTTTTTTATCGTCTTCTTCCTTGGTGCGGTATTTATCGAAACGATAAGATCGCAGCAACGCCCCATAGGCGATATGAGCCGCATGTTCCCAAACACGGGCATCGGCCTCTTCTACCGCATCAAAGGCAATGCTGACGGTGCGTGGCTGTTGTCCACCCAACACACGATAGATCGTCCCGCCGAGCTTTTCTGCACCCAACAGGTCCAGTGCCTTGGGTTTGCCTGCACCAATCAAAAGGACACGTTCCAGCTTTGTCCCGCCGGGGGCAAGTACAGAAACCACTTCGCCCAGTTTCCCTTTGAATTTTGCAATTTTCGCCGCACGGGAAAGCGCACCATCGACCTGCTTATCAATCGCAGCGGCACTTTCCGACAGATCCCCGCCCTCAAAGCCAATAACCACAAGAACACCCGTCTCCGGCAAGCCCGGTTTCGTGAACGAAATTTTCATAAAATCCTCACTTCATTGCATTAGTTTTGCACAGGTTAGCCGGAAGTTTGCCCAAGGAAAACCATAAAAAATATAAGTTTATATATTTTCATAAAAGAAATACGAAAAAATAGAGTGGAATTGAACCTATTTAAACCGTAAAGGGACACGTTTTCGCCCCCACGACCCGGCAGGCCCATCAAAGCACCCTGCACATTTTGTGCCGCACGACAGGCAATGACCATCGTGATCTAGGTGCCATTCGGACAATTCGTACCAATCCCGTTTGATCAAAACCGCGCCACAGTTATGGCAATAGGTCGTATCGCCTTCTTCATGGTGAACATTGCCCGTATAGGCATATCGCACCCCATTGGCAAGGGCAATTTCACGCGCCCGTATCAAGGTTTGCGCCGGAGTGCGCGGTTTATCCTGCATTTTCCAGTCCGGATGAAAGGCGCTGAAATGCATGGGCACGTCCACACCCAGTTCACGCACCACCCATTTGGTCATTTCATCAATTTCATCTGCACCGTCATTTTCGCCGGGGATCAAAAGATCGGTGATTTCAAACCAGACATTTGTTTGATGTTTCAGATAGACCAGCGTTTCCAGAACATCATTTAAATGGGCACTGCATAATGTATGATAAAACTCTTCGTGAAACGATTTTAAATCCACATTTGCCGCGTCCATGTGGGCGAAAAACTCTTTGCGGGCCTCTGTATGAATATAACCGGCAGTCACCGCCACCGTCTTGATACCCTGTGCGCGGCACGCCTTTGCCACATCCACGGCATATTCTAAAAAAATCACCGGATCATTATAGGTAAACGCCACCGATTTGCATTTGGCCTGCACACAGGCGCGCGCGATCATCTCCGGTGTTGCCTCTGCCTGTAACTTGTCAAATTCACGCGACTTGGAAATATCCCAATTCTGGCAAAACTTGCATGTCAGATTACACCCCGCCGTCCCAAAGGACAAAACGGGTGTGCCGGGATAAAAATGATTGAGCGGTTTCTTTTCAATCGGATCAATGCAAAACCCGCTGGAACGCCCATAGGTGGTCAAGACCATCTGCCCACCTTCGTTCGCGCGCACAAAACACAAGCCGCGTTGCCCCGGCTTTATTTTACAATCGCGCGGGCACAAATCGCACTGAATGCGACCGTCTTCAAGCTGGTGCCAATATCGTCCGTAATGAACCATTCAAGTAGTATATAACGGAAACAGAGAGGTTAAAAAATCATTTCGTCTTCGTCGCCGCCCGTGGAAATGACGATTTCGCCGGAATCGGCCAGCTGTTTGGCAACCACAACAATTTCAGCCTGTGCTTCATCCACATCGCGCAGACGTACCGGCCCCATTGCTTCCATATCTTCTTTCATCATTTTACCAGCGCGTTCCGACATATTTTCAAAGAACAGGTCTTTGACAGAGTCCGCCCCGCCTTTTAAGGCCATCGCCAGTTTGTCTTTTTCAACCGTGCGCAACAAAACCTGAATACCCGCTTTGTCGACACGCACAAGATCGTCAAAGGTAAACATCAAGGCCTTGATGCGTTCCGCGGATTCACGGTTGCGCTCTTCCAAAGAGGTAATAAAGCGGTTTTCGGTATTTCGATCCAGATTGTTAAAGATATCTGCCATCAATTCGTGCGTATCACGGCGTTGAGTGCGTGCAAGGTTGGTCATAAATTCTGAACGCAATGTTTTTTCAACGCTATCAAGAACTTCTTTTTGCACCGCTTCCATACGCAGCAAACGCATGATCACTTCCATCGCATAGTTTTCAGGCAAAAGCGATAAAACACGCGCGGCATGATCCGGTCTGATCTTTGACAGCACAACGGCAATGGTTTGCGGATATTCGTTTTTAAAATAATTGGCAAGAACGGCTTCATGCACGTTATCCAGCTTATCCCACATGGTCCGACCGGCCGGGCCGCGAATTTCTTCCATAATCCCGGCGACACGGTCTTTGGGCAGAGCTTTGCGTAAGAGACGTTCTGTGCTGTCAAATGTCCCGACCAATGAACCGGCAGAAGAAAGCTGATCGGCAAATTCGACGAACAAACGTTCAATGACAGTCGAGCTGACCGAGCCTAAACTCGCCATAACTTGAGAGAGTTCCCGAATTTCTTCGTTATCCATCATCTCAAATAATTTGCCGGAATGATCTTCGCCCAGAGAAAGCATAAAAATCGCTGCTTTTTCTTGTCCGGTCAGGCTACGATAATCATCTTTAACTCTTGCCATTATGTTTCAATCAAAGATTTTAGAGTTTCAATACCATGTTCTAAAACCCATTTTTAAAAACAATGTATTTCAGTCATATATACTCCCTATTTCAATAAAATCCTATAAGTTTTCCAGTATGCTAAAAGCAAACCCAAAACGAGATAAATCCGATGTTCAAACTTCATAAACACCTATTCATCGTAAGTCTGATATTGTTGTCAGGGGCCTGCGCAATGGCCCAATCCAATCTGACCTCATATAAGTGTGACGATTTGGCAGAAATCAGCGTTCAATGGCAAGATGATAAGGCTCTGCTTCAAGTCGGCAAGACGCAAAAAATATCTTTAGTCCACGTTCGTGCAGCCTCCGGCGCACGTTATGCCAACAATCAACACGAGATATGGGAACATCATGGCGAACTGCGTTGGACAGACAAGAACGGCACGGTCCACCTCTGTAAGCCAACCTTGCCATAAAAAGACAAATGCCTAGTTTTTATGCAAAACCATTCAAATTCGATCATATTTTGTGCGATGCAACATATTTAACTTCTGCCTGAATGCTCTCAGATTGGCGGTTTTTCTACCTTTTTCACGCTTGGCATGGTTCCTGAATAGAAGAGTTTGAATTTTGGCAACGGCGCCAAAAGGACATTCTTAATGAATAACAGCAACGTCGCTGACCTTCTTCCCGACTTTTGGGGAGTTGTTGTCACGCGGCGTTTTTTGTTGAAAGAGTGCGTTGTCTTCACATGCCTTTTTAATCATTTCCCTCTTCATTGGCGAGAAGCAGCAAGCCTCTTTTTAACAGACTGGTTTCAATTATTATTAGAGGATCTTAACCATGTCTTATATCGCACCTGCCGAGTTTGCGACCAAAATGGTCGATGCAGGCGAATCAAAGATTTTTATGTCAACAAAAGACACACTGATTCGTGCCTATATGGCCGGCGCCATTCTCGCGCTTGCCGCGGCTTTTGCCGTTACCGTCGCTGTGAACACCGGGCAATTTCTCATCGGGGCTTTGCTTTTCCCGGTTGGTTTTTGCACACTTTACCTGCTCGGCTTTGATCTTTTAACAGGTGTTTTCACCCTATGTCCGCTTGCCCTACTCGACAAACGCCCGGGAGTGACTCTTGGCGGCGTCTTGCGCAACTGGGGGCTTGTTTTTATCGGTAATTTTGCGGGTGCCTTCACCGTTGCCGTTTTCATGGCGATTATCTTCACAACCGGTTTCAGCGAAGCCCCCAATGCCATTGGTCAGAAAATTGGCATCATTGGCGAAGCCCGTACCGTTGGCTATGCCGAACACGGTTTTGCCGGCATGCTCACCCTGTTCGTGCGCGCGGTTATGTGTAACTGGATGGTCTCTACAGGCGTTGTTGCGGCAATGATGTCCACCTCTGTTTCGGGTAAGGTTATTGCCATGTGGATGCCGATTTTGGTGTTCTTCTACCTTGGTTTCGAACATTCCATCGTCAACATGTTCCTGTTTCCGTCCGGGTTGCTGTTAGGTGGTAACTTCACCATCATGGATTATCTCTTCTGGAACGAAATTCCAACTGTTTTGGGGAACCTTGTCGGCGGCATTACCTTTGTTGGCGGCATGATTTACGCCACACACTACAAAACCTCACCGAAACGCAATGCGGGTGTCACTTCTTCTGTGAAAGCACCTGCTGAATAATCCTCCTTTCCCTTGAAGCCCGGCTTTTTCGTCGGGCTTCATCTTTTAAAAGGTCCGCCATGCCCAAAGGAATATCCGCCAAACCCTACTTATCCGTTAGCATCGGGCAGTATTCAACGGCGGGTCGCAAACCAACCAATCAGGATTTTCACGGAGCCCTCATTCCCGAAGGTCAAGAACTTGCCTTGAAAGGTATTACGTTGGCACTTGCCGATGGTATCAGCAGCAGTCCGGTGTCCGCTGAAGCAAGTGAAACCATCGTTAAATCGTTAATGTCGGATTACTATTGCACATCCGATGCATGGACGGTCAAAACCTCTGCCTCCCGCGTTATTTTGGCAACAAATTCATGGCTTTATTCCCAAAACAGACATGCCCGTATTCACGATATGAATCGGGGGCGGGTCTGCACCTTAGCCTGCCTTATTTTAAAAGGTCACCACGCCCATATTTTTCACGTTGGGGACAGCCGGGTCTGGCGATTAAACCATAATGCACTTGAGCCCCTGACAGAAGATCATCGCGTCGAAGTTTCAGAAACTGAAAGCTATCTGGGGCGCTCTGTCGGTTCAGGGGCACAAGTCGAAATTGACTATAGCGAACATCGGCTACACGTTGGTGATATCTTTTTACTGACCACCGATGGCGTTCACGAATTTTGGCGCCCCCAAGACGTTATAGAAACCATTCGTTCAAGTTCAACCTTACAGAACGCCGCTGAAACGATTGTCAAAAAATCTCTAGAAACCGGAAGCGATGACAACCTCACCCTGCAAATTGTCCGTATTGATCGTTTAGCCGAAGAACGCGACGGCGCAGGCTTGTTGGATGAGACCCTGAACCTGCCACTCATTGCCTTGCCCAAAGCCGGTGATACGATCGACGGTTTCAAAATTATTCGCCCTATTGTGTCATCCGCACGCAGTCATATTTTTCTAGCGCATAGCGAACAGCATACACCTGTCGTTTTAAAGTTCCCTTCCGTAGATTTACAAGAAAGTTCAGATTACTTACGACGTTTTGTGATGGAAGAATGGATTTCAAGACGCATCCAAAATCCGCATGTTTTAGGCGCTGCCCCCGCGCCGGAAAAACGGAGCGCCCTTTATACCATTACCCCCTTCGTCGAAGGTCAAACCCTGCGTCAATGGATGAACGATCACCCCCTGCCCCCTATACAGGAGGTCCGCAATATTGTTGGCCAGATAGTTCAAGGGTTAAGAGCATTTCATCGTCGCGAAATGCTTCATCAGGATCTACGCCCTGAAAACATTATGATCGATCATCAAGGCACGGTGAAAATTATTGATTTTGGGTCTACACGCGTTGCCGGTGTACAGGAAGTCTCCCCTCTATATATCGATCACGATATTTTAGGCACCGTACAATATAGCGCCCCAGAGTATTTCCTTGGTTATGGAGGGACACAAAGTTCAGACTTGTATTCCCTTGGCGTTATTACCTATGAGCTGTTGACCGGGCACCTGCCCTATGGGGCCAAAACGTCGCACGTCAGAAACCGTAAAGACCTGCATAAGCTCCGTTTCAGATCAACGTTAGCTTCACAATCCCCCCTACCCGATTGGATCGAGGCGGCGTTAAGTAAAGCTGTCCATCCCGATGTGAACAGGCGTTATCAATCGTTTTCCGAATTTCTCAGTGATTTGGAAAAACCAGGTGCCGATTTCAAACGGCGCACTGCCATGCCTTTAATGGAAAGGAACCCCGTTCTTTTTTGGCAAACATTGACGCTTTTCTTCGCTCTGTGCTGTTTCTTCTTGTTGATATTTAAACTCTGACACAGGCAACAACATGAAAACAGATCAGAGCCCTTTATCCCACACATCATAAGGAGTAAATTGATGTCACGCGCACTCGTTACCGAAAAAATAGTTGCCGCCAAACTAGCCAAAGACCTGACTTGGGCACATGTCGCCGAAGAAATCGGTCAATCCAAAGAATGGGTGACCTGCGGCCTGCTGGGGCAAATGGCAATGAATGAACACGAAGCCGCCATTGCTGCACGCATTTTCGATCTCAGTGATGAAGAAGCAAAATGGCTGACGGTTCCCCCTTATCGTGGGGCATTGGGGCAAGAGGTTCCCACAGACGCACTGCTTTATCGTTTTTACGAACTGATCCAAGTCTACGGCCCGGCAATGAAAGCCTTGATCGAGGAACAATTCGGCGATGGCATCATGTCAGCCATTGATTTTTCAATGGATATTTCAAAAGAAGAAAATCCGGCAGGCGACCGTGTCGTCGTCACCTTGAACGGCAAGTTTCTACCCTACAAACGTTATTAACACAAAAGAGAGCGAGCTTGTGAAACCCTCTTCACAAGCTCGTTTTCATATCAAAACGCCCTTACTTTCTGAGTGCATTTCCTAAATCTAACACAAAAAAAGATATACTGATCAAAATCAACGAACTTGTTTCGACACTGGTCTACAAAGTGATATAGTAAAACATTGTAATATATACTTTTGCTCCCGTGAAATATAATATACTTTAGAGTAGAACATACAAAATCCTAAGAGCAAAAATCAGATCAATAACAAACTTAAGATTACAATGAGAAACACCATAGCGCGCTCAAAGTACAAGAACATAAAATGTTCAAGGCTGATTGATGATTAAAAAACTACTTGTTATTGATGACGAACCGGACATCTGTACATTCATTTGCGATGTTGCAGACGGTATGGGTTTTTCCACATCAAAAACACATAACTCACTTGATTTCCCAATGCTTTATTCCAATGATCTGGATTGCATTGTAATGGACCTGTCCATGCCCGATATGGATGGTATCGAACTTATGCGTTTTTTAGGCGACAATCAATGTAATGCCGATATCGTCGTCGTCAGCGGGATGGATGAAAGTATTATTTCGACCGCAAACAGACTGGCACGTGACCACGGCCTGAATGTATTGGGTTCGCTCAGTAAACCCATTAAGATCACGTCACTGGAAGATATCCTATCACGCGTCACATTGCGTTCAATTGAGAGAAAAGCAATACCGCCCACCGTCAAATACGGCAAACAGGATCAAACGTTTCCGACTGTCGAAGAAATGCGTGCGGCCATTGACAACAAGCTGATTCAACCCTTTTTCCAACCTCAAATCTCAACCCATGATGATACACTGATTGCGTGCGAAGCCTTGGCCCGCTGGCATCATCCTGAAAAAGGCCTTGTGCCTCCTTTTCAGTTCATCCCTTTTGCCGAAGATAACAACCTGATCAACGATCTTACACTCTGTATGTTTGAACAGGTTCTGGAAACATTGGCGCACTGGCAGACTTGCGGGATCAATATAGGTTGCTCAATCAATTTTTCCGCCCATTCCCTTTCCAATCTGGACTTACCGGACCTTCTGTTTAGCCAAGCTGTTAAATACGGTATTTCAACCAATTTTCTGACCATCGAAATTACAGAAAATGCCGTTCTGGAAGAAGGTAAAACCTATTTGGATGTCCTGACACGCCTACGTATGAAAGGCTTTAAGCTGTCGATTGATGATTTCGGAACGGGCTATTCATCCATGAAGCATTTGCGCGACATTCCTTTTAACGAAGTCAAAATTGACCGTTCCTTTGTTATGAATGTGATGACGGAAGAAAGTGCCAAATCCATCGTGCAATCAACCACAGACTTGGCACATACCTTATCCATGTCGATCGTTTCGGAAGGGGTTGAAGACCTTGAAACGCTCAATTTTCTGAAAGAATTGGGAAGTGACCTGCTTCAGGGATATTATTTTTCACCTCCACTTCCCCGCGACGCCTTTCAGCAGTGGGCCCTTCAATGGCAGAAAAACAAACAAAAATAGAAAATGTGAGGAGCCGAAATGTCGTCAAAACTAACCTCGGGACTACAAAAACAATATCTTCTGGTTTTGGCGGTCATCGGTTCTTTGGCTATTTTTGGTGCGGTCCTTCTCGAAGTGGTGGTCGTCAGTCAAGGTAAAGGGGCTGAAATCATCAACATTGCCGGGCGTCAGCGCATGTTGTCGCAACGCATTGATCTTTACAGCAACCGCCTGTCACAAACAACCAGCCCCATCGAAATACAAGAAATCAAACGCGAACTTAATCAAGCTATCGATCTGTTTAAAAGTTCGCATGACTACTTGCGGCAAAATTCAATATTGAAAAACGCCCCGTCTGAACTCTCGACCCTTTATAATCACGCGCCCCATCAGATTGATCAGCATATCTTGCGGCTGTTGACCAATCTGGACCGTATGATGATGCAATCGGAACGTAATACACCGATTGATCCAAAGTTGATCAGCCAAATATCACTTTTATGTGAAACGTTGCTACCGAAACTGGACCGTGTTGTCAGTATCCATCAGGCCGATCAGGAAGAAAAAACCGCTAAGCTGCGAACCTATCAATGGCTCAATTTGGTCGTTTTGCTTAGTGTCCTCATTTTGTCTGGTGTATTTGTCTTCCAACGCATGCTGAACAGGTTGCAAGGACAAGTCGATCATATCGCAGAAGCTGAAGAACGATTTCGCTCCATTACGCATTCTGCGGAAATATCGGTTGTGGTTGCATCGGGTCAACATGGATTGATCGAAGCGTGGAACCCGGCCGCCGAACGGACATTCGGTTACAGCAGTGCCGAAGCCGTCGGGCAACCCGTCACGATGTTAATGCCGGAACGTTATCGCGATACGCATGATGAAAGCTTGCATCATGCCTATTTCGATAAAGACCATACAATGATTGGCCACACGATTGAATTGGAAGCGTTGCACAAGGACGGGCACGAATTTCCCATTGAACTGTCACTGGGAAGCTGGCAATCCAAAGGGCAAAAATATTTCAGTGCGATTATTCACGACATCACAGAACGCAAGAAAAACGAACAAGAAAGAGAAAACTTACGCCAACAGCTTGTCACTGCAATTGAGTCTATGACCGAAGGCTTCGCCCTGTTTGACAAGGAAGATCGACTGGTCATTTTCAACTCTGTTTTTTGCGATTTCTATAAAAACCATGTTGATTCCATACATGTCGGGCAAACATTAGAAAACATCCTGCGTTCGGGTTTGAAAAAACGTAGCTTCCCGGAAGCTGTGGGTCGTGAAGAAGAATGGTTGGCTGAACGAATGGAATTGCACCTCAACCCAAAGGGGCCGGTGGAACAATTACTACAAGATGGTAGGTGGTTATCCATCAGCGAACAAAAAACCAAAGACGGCGGGGTCGTCGGTGTGCGTACAGACATCACCCAACGCCGCAACAGAGAAGCCGAATTACGCAAACTAAAAATGGCGATCGAACAAAGCCGCAGCATCATACTGATCACTGATGCCAATGGCATTATCGAATATGCCAATCCCTACTTCACCCAAATTACAGGCTACAGCAACGACGAAATCATTGGGCAAAAACCCAATTTCTTCTCTCAAAACCAGGCAAGCAAACTCAAAGACGGCGATATCTGGAAAACAATCCTCAGCGGTAACGTCTGGCAAGGGCGAATTGAAAATCATAAAAAAGACGGAACCCCCTTTATCGAAGAAACCGTTATTTCGCCTATTCGAGACGATAAAGGGAAGATCACTCATTTCCTTGCGATACAGGACGACATCACAGAACAATTGCGTTTGGAAGATGTTATTAAAAAGCAACAGAAACTGGAAGCCGTTGGACAGCTTGCCGGTGGGCTCGCGCATGATTTCAACAACCTGCTTGCCATTATCAGCGGCAATCTGGAGCTTTTGCTCCGATTGGTCAACGACAATGACAACGTCCGCAAAAAAGTAGAAACAGCCCTGAAAGCATCAAATCGTGGTGCCAAACTGACAAAACAATTGTTGGGCTTTACCCGTCAGTCACCGACCTCCATTGAAACGGCGAACGTCAATGACATCATCACTGAAATCTCCCCCTTGCTGGAACATTCCCTGTCCAAGTCAATTAAATTGAAATTGCAGTTATCCGACGATATCCATCTCGTCGATATTGACCCCGGTGATTTCGAAGATTGTCTGGTTAATCTGGCAGTTAATGCCAAACATGCGATCTCTCATGATGGTGAATTACTGATTGAAACCACCAATATCGACAGTGTTTTTGAACAGGAAAATACGCAAGATACTTATGTTCAGATCACCATATCCGATAATGGATGCGGCATCCCGGCTGATATACAGGACAAAATTTTCGAACCTTTCTTCAGTACGAAAGAAAAAGGACACGGTACCGGAATGGGCCTTGCGATGGTCTTTGGTTTTGTGCGTCGATCGCGCGGCTATATCCGGGTTTATTCCGAAGAAGGTGTCGGCACATCCTTCAAAATTTTCCTACCGCGCTCCAGCAAAGATATACAGACCGCGCCATGCAGTCCGGCTCAGCAAAAAGAACTGCCCGGCGGCAACGAACATATCCTGCTTGTCGACGATGAAACAGAATTGCTGGAACTGGCAAAAACCAACCTCGAACATGCAGGCTATCGCGTCACGACAACCCATTCTGCAACCGAAGCCATCACAATTTTGAAAGAAAGCGGCGATATTGATCTTCTTTTTTCAGATGTCATTATGCCCGGCAAAATTAACGGTTTCGACCTTGCCATTATGGCACAACAGGTTAGCCCCCGTACAAAAATACAGCTGACATCGGGCTATACGGCACAAGCGGGTCAAGATTTAATCGAAGGCAACATTTTTGCAAAACAACTCTATCAAAACCTCTTGTCCAAACCCTATACTCAAGCAGCCTTGTTGCAAGCCGTACGCCGGGTTCTTGATGCTGAAATCCTAATAGAATGGTCTGAATATTTAGATACCGGTGTTCCCCTGATTGATGACGACCACAAAATGCTGGTTGCTATTCTCAACCGTCTGTATCAGGCTTGCTTATATAAAGAGAATGAGAAAATCTTCCATTCCATTTTGGAAGAACTGGCCCATTACACCAAATACCATTTCCAGCGTGAAGAAAACTTTATGGAGGAAATCGGTTATCCTCATTTGAAAAATCATAAACAAGTCCACAAGCTTTTAGCCAGTTTCGTTATGGCCGAACTCAACAAAGTTCAAGATCATTACAACACCAAAAACGGTGATGAGCTTCTACATTTTCTCAAAAACTGGCTCATCGATCATATTATGGGCATGGATCAGGATATCGGTTCCTTCATATCTCATTCGACCACGACATCCGCTGACGATTAGGAACGTGGAAAAGAAAAACGATTTCCTATAGTATGGAACCAAAGAGACAGTAAATAGAGGAAAGCCCAATGGAAACGGTTCGCACAGCGGCCGTCGCGGGCACTTTTTATCCCGACGACCCCACAGTTTTACGCAAAACGATCGAAGAGTTTTTAACCAAGGCCCAATCCGTTCAGGGAAACAACGGTACGCCCCATGACGTACCCAAAGCACTGATCGTTCCCCATGCGGGGTATGTTTATAGCGGGCCTGTTGCAGCCAGCGCCTATTACCGTTTATTGGCACATAGGCATACGATCACACGGGTCGTGCTGCTCGGTCCCTGCCACCGTGTCCCCATCGGCGGATTGGCTTTATCCAGCGCAACATATTTTGAGACTCCCTTGGGTCGCATAAAACTGGATGAAGATTTGCGGGAAACAGTCGAAAAGATGCCGCAGGTTTTTACTTTCGACCCGACCCATCAAGATGAACATAGCCTTGAAGTCCATCTCCCGTTTCTGCAATCCATCCTTGCGGACTTTACCTTGCTGCCCCTCGTCGTCGGGCAAGCCTCCCCTGGCGAAGTCGCCGATGTTTTGGACGCTGTCTGGGGCGGGCCGGAAACGCTGATCATCATCAGTACCGATCTTTCCCATTACCTTGATTACAATGCCTGTCAAAGTCTGGATAATCGAACCGTACAATCAATTGAGAACTTTGACACCGCCCATATCGACAACAATCAGGCTTGTGGACGCGTCCCCTTAAAAGGTTTGTTAGAAATTGCCAAAATCCGCCATATGGATATTACCACATTGGATGTGCGAAACTCCGGCGATACGGCAGGATCAAAAGACCGGGTGGTCGGCTATGGGGCATGGCTGTTAAGTGGCGGGCATCAAATTAGTGATTCCGACGCCTTCGCGTTTCGAACCAAAGCTATCTTAAACCGGCACGGGGCCACATTATTACAACTTGCCGCGGCCTCCATCAAACGGGGCCTAACCCATCACGAACCCGTTAAACTTGATCTTGAGAGCTTTCCCTCCAGCCTGAAAGAGCCCGGTGCAAGTTTCGTCACACTGGAAAAGAACGGTGGAAATTTACGCGGCTGTATCGGGTCTTTGCAAGCCCATGCCCCCTTGGCCAAAGATATTGCAGATAATGCCTATAAAGCGGCCTTTCAAGATCCTCGTTTTCATCCGCTAAACGCAGAAGAACTAGCGGATCTCAGTCTTCATATTTCCATTCTATCCCCGGCATTCCCGATGGAAATCCAGGATGAAGCAGATCTTCTGGAACAACTGCGGCCCAGCATTGATGGTCTTATCATACAGGACGGTGGCAGACGTGCTTTGTTTTTACCCTCGGTTTGGGAAAAACTGCCCGACAAGAAACAGTTTTTAACCCATCTCAAGATGAAAGCAGGTCTGCCCGGTAATCATTGGTCTGATGATTTTAAAGCGTCGCGTTTTATTACCGAAAGCATTCATTCTGAATCATTGGACGCGCCGGAAAAATTGTGGCAAGACAACGTCAAATAAACAAACACCCTATCTTTTGGAGTTATTTTTGTGAGTTTCACACTAAATCAAGCGGCAATTGACGAATTGCTCCACATTGCGCGCGTTGCAGGCGATGCGACGATGGAAATTTATCATAGTGATTTTGAAATTTATTCGAAAAAAGATGAATCACCTGTTACAGAGGCTGATCGCAAAGCCGAAGCCATCATCACACCTGTCTTGCAACAACTGGCACCCGATATCCCTGTTGTTGCCGAAGAAGCCTTCAGCGCTGGAAGCTCCCCAGACATCGAAGGTAAAATGTTCTGGCTCGTCGACCCGGTTGATGGCACCAAACAATTCATCAAAAAACAAGATGAATTCACCGTCAACATTGCCTTAATCGATCACAACCGTCGTCCGATTTTTGGTGTTGTTCACGCCCCTGCTTTGGATCGTATGTTCTGGGGATCGCTGGAATATGGGGCCTTTGTGCGCAATCCGGATGGCGAGGTAAAACCAATTTCTGTTCGCTCCGCACCAAAGGAAGGCATCGTTGCCGTCGTCAGTCGGTCCCACAAGACCCCCGAAGTCGATGAATTCTTAAAAGATTATACAGTGGCAAAGGAAGTTTCGTCCGGTTCCTCCATCAAATTCTGTCAGGTTGCAGAAGGAACGGCCGATCTTTATCCGCGTTTCGGCCCGACAATGGAATGGGACACAGGCGCCGGGCATGCTGTTGTCTTAGGGGCCGGTGGATCGGTTATCACCCCCGAAGGCGACGAATTTTTGTATGGAAAAGCCGGTTTTAAAAACGGTTTCTTTATTGCCAAAGGCAAAGAATAATGGCCTCCCATAGGCATTATTTTTTTAAGTTCAAGACTTGTTAAAAAACTAAAAAAACGGCAGTATACAAGGCATACAGAGAATGTTCTTTGTAGTGACCCGACACTTACAGGGCCATGATTTAGCCGCCGTATTTCCTGTACGGTGACTGCAGCGAAGGTCGCAACCGCGGGCGGTTTTTCGCAAAATGCAGATATGAGAATTAAGGGCCGGTGGCAATTGCCTGACCGGCCCTTTTCCGTTTCTCACCTTCAAATATGCGTGCCACTTGCCTCAGGTCAATTTTTAATCTGGGAACATGGGGTAAGACATCCCAAAGATTATCTCGCAAAATTGAGGCCCCCCTGATGACGTCACACAAAAAGGGTCCTGTTGCGCCGTTATCTCCGGTTCTTTTGGCCGGAATTGCTGCACGACCCCTGCCGCATAAATTGCTGCAACCTGCCTTTAACGCAGCGATCAAACAGATGCACCGCCAGCACCCGGATGTATTTGACCGCCTGAAATCGGTCAATTCCCCACGATTTTTAATCGACCCGGTAGATCTGCCTTTTTCCTTTGTTATGGATACATTGGCAGAAGACCCCGCCCTTGAAATCGTTGATAGCGACACGGATGAACGCGAACTTTACACCCAAGCCGCCATTCGCGGCCCACTTTTGTTATTGATCGAATTGTTGGAAGGCCGCATTGACGGGGATGCACTTTTCTTCTCACGCGACCTTATCGTTGAAGGTGATACCGAAGCTGTCCTTGCCTTGCGCAACGCGGTTGATGGTGCCGATATTGATGTTCATAACGATCTACTCGCCTTTTTCGGCCCCTTGGCAAAACCTGCTGATTTGGCCGCCCAAGCCGCTGGCAATATTTTTAAACGTTTCACCCGCGATCTGGAAACATTGAGCCGTGCAACACTCGCCCCTTTACAACGCAAATGCGATGCGCAGGCTGCCACAATCGAAGAACTTGAAACAACTGTAAACGCCCTGAAAAAACAGGTGCGCCGTCGCTCTGGAAAAACAGCATGAAGACCGAAAAACTTGAACTCGTCTGCCCGGCAGGCACACCCGCTGCCCTGCGCGCCGCCGTTGATGCAGGTGCGGACACCGTCTATTGCGGTTTTCGCGATGCCACCAATGCCCGAAACTTTCCGGGGTTGAACTTTTCACGCGAAGAACTTGGCGAAGGCATTGAATATGCCCGCTCCCATGGTTCCAAAGTTCTTGTGGCCCTGAACACCTACCCCGAAGCAGGCAATCCAGAGCCATGGCACAAGGCGGTGGAAGATGCTGCTGACCTCGGTGCCCATGCCCTGATCATGGCCGATCTTGGCTTATTGGCCTATGCCGCAGAAAAACGCCCAGATACCCGCCGCCACTTATCCGTACAGGCGTCGGCCTCCAACCCGGATGCGATCAATTATTATAAAAACACATTTGATGTAAAACGTGTTGTTCTGCCCCGCGTGCTAACCGTGCCGGAAATTGCGGCCCTCAACCGTGAAATCAATGTGGAGACCGAAGTTTTCGTCTTTGGTGGCTTGTGCGTTATGGCGGAAGGTCGTTGTTCGCTGTCGTCTTACGCAACCGGACAATCCCCGAACATGAACGGCGTTTGTTCACCCGCCAGCCATGTGCGTTATGAGGACAAGGGAAACAAAATGGTCTCCAAACTGGGGGACTTCACCATCAACAGTTTTAAAGAGTCTGAAGCCGCTGGATATCCGACCTTGTGCAAAGGGCGCTTCGTCACACAAGACAAGGCTTCTTACCTGTTTGAAGACCCAACCAGCTTAAACGCGGCACAGTATCTGCCCGAATTGATGGAAGCAGGCGTCACAGCCCTGAAGATCGAAGGTCGCCAACGCGGCAAAGCCTATATTGCACAAGTGGTCGCAGCTTTCCGCAAAGCCGCAGATGCCGCCGCCAACGGCGAAGCCGTTCCGGCATTAGGACTGGAACGCATCACCGAAGGACAACGCGAAACCACCGGCGCTTATAACAAGAGATGGCAATAAAAATGACCACAACACATTTAAATATGGGCCCCTGCCTGTTCAACTGGGCCCCTGAGAAACTGAAAGATTTTTACTTCCGCGTTGCTGACGAAGCCCCGGTTGATACCGTCTTTTTGGGTGAAGTCGTCTGTTCTAAACGACAGCCGTTTTTTGCGCCGGAAATTCCCGAGGTGGCCGAACGTTTGATGAATGCGGGCAAACGGGTGATTTTCTCCACCCTTGCCCTTGTTATGACCAAACGCGAAATGGCCCTTGTGCGCGAAATGTGCGAGATGGAAGGCATGATGATCGAGGCCAACGACCTGTCGGCCTGCGCGCAACTTTCCGGTACAGACCACGCCCTTGGCCCCTTCATCAATATCTATAACGAAGGCACGCTGAAAGTGATGGAACAACAGGGAGCTAAACATATCTCGCTGCCCGGTGAACTGTCTCGTCATTCCCTCAGCGCGCTTGCAAAGGCAGCGACGGCTGATTTGGAAGTGCAGATTTTCGGTCGCTTGCCCTTGGCTTTGTCTGCACGCTGTTATCATGCCCGTTCCCACGGTCTGGCCAAAGATTCCTGCCAGTATGTCTGCGACAAAGACCCGGACGGTATGGATCTGGATACACTGGATGGCGATCCGTTTTTGGCGGTCAACGGCATTCAAACCATGTCTTATACCTGCGCCAATCTGGTCGGCGAACTGGATGACCTGCAAAATATGGGCATCAACCATTTCCGCCTGTCTCCACATGATACCGATATGGTTGAAGTCGCCAAAATCTACCGCGATGTTCTGGACAAAAAACTGGAACCGATCGAAGCCACCGAAAAGCTCGATGGTCTTATGGACGGTATCCCGTTCGCCAACGGCTTCTACTACGCCACCGAAGGCGCCAAGGCCAAAGGTGCCATTGCGGACTTCGGCCTTTAAGGCGACTTGTCACTGGGAAGGGAAAAGACGGTTTCAGAGTCGTCGTCTTTTCCCTTCCCTTTTCGCCGTCTTCGCGCTATTGAGGCGGGGTTATGAGTGAAGCTGATCGTATATTCAAACCAACTGCTGATATGATTGTCAAAGCCGGCTGTATTATTCGTGCAGGCGGGTTGGTGGCTTTTCCAACGGAAACGGTTTATGGGCTGGGGGCGGATGCAACCTCGGAAAGTGCGGTGGCCTCTATTTTTGCAGCCAAGGAACGACCGAGCTTTAATCCCCTGATCGTGCATGTGCCGGATATGGAAACGGCACGCAAACTGGTCGAGTTCACCGAACAGGGTGAAAAACTCGCACATGCTTTTTGGCCCGGTGCCTTGACACTGGTTTTACCACGCAAAAAAGACAGCGGCCTGTCTCTGTTGGTCAGTGCCGGGTTGGATACGGTTGCCATTCGTATGCCCAATCATCCAATTGCCACTGAATTGTTAAAGGCATCCGGCAAACCCATTGCAGCACCAAGCGCCAACCGATCCGGTCAAATCTCCCCGACACAAGCGGCCCACGTTGCCCAATCCTTACCGGGTAAAGTCGATATGATTTTAGATGGCGGTCCTTGCGCCGTCGGTCTGGAATCCACCGTGGTCGATGCCTGTGGGGAACACGTCGGTTTCTTGCGCCCCGGTGGGATTTCCGTGGAAGAACTCGAACATGTTGTCGGCCCGTTGATTTTCCCCGATGATGCCCCAGACGCCCCAAAATCCCCCGGTATGTTGACCAGCCATTATGCTCCGACCTTGCCCATGCGCCTGAATGCAACCGAGATTAAAGACGGTGAAATTCTGTTGGGGTTCGGCACTGATTGTGAAAATTCCACGTTAAATCTCAGCCCTTCAGGCAATCTTAACGAAGCAGCGGCTAATCTATTTGCCATGATGCGGGAACTGGATCGCGATGGCTTTACACGCATGGCGGTTTCGCCCATTCCCCAAGATGGCCTTGGTCTTGCCATAAATGATCGGTTAAAAAGAGCAGCAGCACCCAGATAATTCAAAACAGGGGTTGAGGGGAAAACCACATGGGGAAAACAAACGGCGCGATTGCCGCAGGACATCCACAAACCGCCAAGGCGGGCGCCTTGATGCTGGAAGAAGGCGGCAATGCCTTTGACGCCATTCTTGCCTGCATGTGTGCCTCCTGCATCACCGAACCTGTCTTATCTTCTTTTGGCGGTGGTGGTTTTTTGCTGGCACATGCCCATGACAGCGATCCCGTTCTGTATGATTTTTTCACGCAGACCCCAAAAAAGCGCAAAGACAACCCTGATTTCTATCCCATTCTTGCTGATTTCGGCACCGTCACACAGGAATTCAATATCGGGCGCGGTTCCATTGCCACACCCGGCGTGGTCAAGGGGCTGTTTGAGGCCCACCAAGATCTGGGCAGCCTGCCCATAGACGTGGTGCTTGCCCCGGCCATTGATCTGGCGCGAAACGGCGTACAAGTCAACGCCATGCAAGCCAGCATCTTCGATATTGTCGAAGCTATTTTCATGGCATCTGATGACAGCAAAGCCCTTTACGGCAGTCCCAATCACAGCGGACATCTGCTGCGTGAAGGCGAAACCCAATATAACCCGGACAGCGCCACCCTTTTGGAAAACCTCGCCAAAGACGGCAGTGATCTGTTTTATCAAGGTGATATTGCCAAATTGATTGAAGCAGACTGTTGGGATCATGGCGGGCATCTGAGCCTTGGCGACCTGCGCGATTACCGTGTTTACAAACGCAAACCGTTACGCGTGGATTACAATCGATCCCATTTCTACACCAATCCGGCGCCGTCCACCGGCGGATTGTTAATCGCCTTTGCCTTGGAACTGATCAAATCGGCAGGTTTACGTGATCTTGCCTTTGGCTCCAAAGATCATATTGAACGTCTCAGTCAAATCATGGCCCTGACCAACAAGGCGCGGCTGGATGCGGCCCTCGCTGACGGTGCCGATCAGGCCCAGCTTGAAATGCTGGATCAAAATTTCTTGCAAACCTATCGCCAACATATTCTGGGTCGCCCGAGTGCGCTACGCGGGACCACGCATATGAGCGCCATTGACAAATTCGGTAACGCCGCTTCCCTGACCGTGTCCAATGGGGAAGGCTGCGGTCATATCCTGCCCGGTACCGGCGTGATGTTGAACAATATGCTGGGCGAAGAAGATATCAATCCGCATGGGTTTAACCAATGGCCGCAAGATGTGCGTATGGCCTCCATGATGTCGCCAACGCTTTTGTTGCGCGATGATGGGATCAATGTTGCATTGGGCTCCGGCGGGTCAAACCGGATCCGCACGGCCGTCTTGCAGGTTCTGGTTAATCTTCTGGAATTTAACATGTCGTTGGAACAGGCGGTCACCGCCCCACGCCTGCATTATGAACGCGGATTATTGAATATCGAACCCGGATTTGATCCCTTCTCTTTAAAAGACTTGGGCGATCACGTTCCACACTATAAAGTCTGGGAAAAACAAAACCTCTTTTTTGGTGGCGTACATTCTGTACGGGCCAACTTGGAAACGGGCCGTTTCGACGGTGTCGGGGATTCCCGGCGCGGCGGGGCGGCCATTATTATTGATGAGAGCATGTAAGTTATGAATGCGCAAAATAAAAAATATATTCTGACCATTTCCTGTCCCGACCATACCGGCATTGTGGCACAGGTTTCCGGCTTTCTCGCCGATCAAGACGCCTTTATTAACGAGTCTGCCCATTTTGGCGATTCCGTATCCGATCGTTTTTTCATGCGGACTGTCTTTACTCCCGGCCCCTATACGCCCGATGCGTTTGAGCTGGCAAAAAATTTCTCACGCGTGGCAGAACGTTTTCAAATGGTCTGGGGCATCCATGACGCCAACCGCAAACAACGGCTGTTGGTTCTTGTTTCCAAGTTCGATCACTGTCTCAACGATCTGTTATATCGTTATCGCACCGGGGAATTAAATGCCGACATCCCGGCGATTGTGTCCAACCACCCCGATCTGGAAGAATTGGCGCAATGGCATGACATCCCGTTTTATCACATGCCCGTCACCAAAGACACAAAGGATGAACAGGAAGAAGCCGTCTGGGATTTGATCCAAAACCTGGAAATCGATCTGGTTGTTCTGGCGCGTTATATGCAAATTTTATCACCACGCATGTGTGAAAAACTACGCGGACGTTGCATCAACATCCACCATTCATTCTTACCCAGCTTCAAAGGGGCAAACCCGTACCGTCAGGCCCATGAACGCGGTGTCAAACTGATCGGCGCAACCGCCCATTACGTCACCGGCGATCTGGACGAAGGACCGATTATTGAACAAGCGGTCGAACGCGTTGACCATACCTTCACACCGGAAAAGTTAAAAGCGGTGGGGCGCGACATCGAAAACGGCGTTCTTTCACGTGCGGTGCGTGCACACGTGGAACATCGTATTTTGATGAATGGGATGAAAACAGTGGTTTTTAAATAAATAATTTTAATAGTTTCACCACATAATTAAAAAAAATGCAAAACTACAAATGAAGTTATTTCGAATCGGAACCGAATCTTTTTTTGATTCGCTTCCGATTCAATCCCCTGTTGCGCTGTTGCGTAAATCCCGGCACAATAAAAACATATAAAAAACAAAGGTTCGTCATGGTGAACGTTCAGAACACACTGGCTAACATAAATCTGCTTGAGGGTTTATCTGAAGATATTGTCGAGGCATTGAACAAACAATGCCGTTGGAAATGGTTCGACGCCCAAGAACAGATCATCGACCGGCAGGCGGAAAGCACCGATGTGTTTTTCATCGTACAAGGTCGCGTGCGCATTATCATCTATACCGTCGGTGGTAAGGAAATCACCTTGGATGATTTTACCGAAGGCAAACAATTTGGTGAAATGGCCGCTATCGACAGCCTGCCCCGTTCTGCCAGTGTTATGGCGGTGGAACGCTCTTTGCTCGCGGCCATGCCGCAATCGCGGTTTATGGAACTGCTGACCGGACACCCCGTTGTGGCTGCGCGTGTTTTAAAAAACATGGCCCATATCATTCGGATTTCCAACGAACGTATTATGGACCTGTCCACATTGGGGGCCGCCAACCGGGTCCATGCTGAAATTTTACGCCAAGCCCGTGAAAATATGGTTGATGAAGATGAGGCTTTTATTTCCCCCATCCCCATACATGGCGATATCGGATCACGCGTCAGCTCGACCCGCGAAACCGTCGCCCGTGTGATGAACGATCTCGCGCGCAAAGGCTTTGTTGAACGTAAGAAAAACGGCCTGAAAGTCACCAATATCGCTGCCCTCAGCCAAATGGTCGAAGACGTGCGCGGCGACTGATCCCCTGAAAACCACAACTCGTGATTCCCATTTAAGCGATAATTTAAAGTTTTTTTCAATCTGTGACCCCTATCACAGACCTTTAAACTTCGTTAAGGCATTCTTATATGTATCAAAGAGACATAGAATGCAGCAAACGTCCTCCACCCAAGGACATTACGAGAGCAGCTGCAAGCTTGTTTCCAAGAGAACTTTTTCATTCCCGAGACTTTAAGCCACACTTCCCCTTGTGTGGCTTTTTTTTGCGCTGTTTTCCTGACATTTTTATGAAAAACACCCCTCCTGTGATACCCGTCACAGCCACGCGCAAAGGATGCAGGCATTATCTTCTTCATAGCCGGGACTGGTGCGTCACATCTGTGATGTTAACGCGGCTATTACCTACACCAGTCCATTCGTTATCCCTCAAGAGTATACTTAACCCCGCAAGCATTTGTTTGCGGGGCTTTTTTTATGAAAACTTACTACTGTGGGCTCAAGGACTTTAAAATTTATTGGAGATGAAACAAAAAACACACCCCACAATTCTCCATGAAAAACGGCTCAAAGCCTGTCATAGTGACTTGAGAACCACGCGTTAAGGGATCGTTTATGAAAATCGTTTTGTTTCTATTCAGCCTGCTGCTTGCCAGCCCCGCATTTGCGCAAAGTGTCGAGGACGGATATGCGGCCTATGATGACGGAGATTATGAAAAAGCAAAATCCATTTTTCATGCTTTGGCAGAACAAGGCGACGCGAAAGCAATGAATGCAATCGGGATCTTGCACGCAGAAGGCAAAGGTTACCCCCCTAATCAAAACGTAGCTTGTGACTGGTTTGAGAAAGCAGCGCAAATTAATTTCTCACCTGCCCAATTTAATTATGCCAGTTGCTTTGGTGATGAAGGGGGAAGGAAGAAAAGCCTAAAAAAATGGAGATTCTGGAAAGAAAAAGCCGGTGAGCAAGGTCATCTATCTTCTCAAACCATGTTAATGACATTTTATTTCGATACCAATCGAAAAAAAGCTATTTATTGGGCTAAAAAAGCCGCTGCACAAAATAGTACAGCGGCTAGAGTCGCATTATGGTCCATAAACGAAGATCAAGATATTGCCCCCGTGTCATTTGGCGAAATAACCTGTGTCCTTATAAAGTTATACGCACTCGGGCAAACAGTTGGTAGCTGTGACTAATCTTTCGTTCGACCACCTTTATGATCAAATCTTGGTAGGCCACTCTCCACAATCCCCTTCGGGCCAATCGACCATGCCTCATTCAGGGCCGTATCACCGATCATCTGAAGCTGTTGCGGGGTCATTCTTCTCAGATCTGTTCCGAAACGCTTAACCAGCATTTCGTTGACCTTTTTCAATCCGCCTTTCGTTACGCCTTTACCAAACATACTGGTCAGTCCGGTAAGGGCAGCGCCAATGCGTTGTCCTTTTAACGACACCCCTGCCTTGGCAAGCTGGCTTGCCGTTTCTCCCGCAGATTGAAGGGAGACCACAGGGGCTAGCGGCGGTAAAAAGGACCCGGCCTTTACAAGGCCTTTCCCGATCTTTTGTGTCGATCGAATACCTTCTGCCCCTTGATACCCTGCCGGGACCCGATCGCGGATTTCTTTCATTCTTTTTTCAAAGGCCTCGTAATCCGGCTCGTTCCCCATCAAAAGGTCAAGCCCTACCCCCACTTGTGCACCGGCCTCTAAAAACGGTTGAGTAACGGCTTCCCCAACATAGGAGCCTGCCCCGCCTTCACGCCCGGCAACGATGGCATTGCGCGTCACTTCGGCGCGTTCATGCGGTTTCTGGTCGGGGCGGCGGTTGATATGTATTTTTTTCATATAGGCATGATAGGCCGCACGATCTGCTTGAGGTAACCGATTAAAAGCATCTGCATCCTGTTCCAAAAGGTTTTGCATCTCCTGAAATGACAAATCCGGAACTGGGGGCTCTGGATTTTTACGTTTATATTCTTCCCGATCACGTTGTTCGCTTTGCGGGTTCCATGTCCGTTCCGGGTTATTTTCTTCCCACTCATTCGCCTCCCCTGCCTTGGGCTGATGAAATGCACGAACCTCCTGCGGTTTGATCACGGGTTTAATCGGTCGCATTTGCCCGCTCGTGTCATATTCCACATCCCCGGGATAAGCCCGTTCAAATTCCCCCTGCACATGCTTTAAGTATGCCTTGTCCTTCTTTTGATAAAGCGGGTGGTTCATTAAATTCTGCAAGGCATGCTGTGTTGTTTTTGCCTTTTGATTTTCGCCAACCTGTTGCCACATTTTATCGGTCTGAGCCTTCGATATTTTTGGCAACTGCGGTGTCTTTTCCGATGCCTCCCCCAATTCTGTTACCGGGGTACTTTTAGGCTTTGCCCCAAAAGAAGCACTGGTCTGAAAAGATTGATCGCCCGTCTTTTTAACGCTCACATTTGACGGCCAAGAATCATCCGCTTTTTTCGGTAAAGAGGCCGGGGCCGATGTCCTTTGTTTCAAGGCATCCGATAACGCTTTTTCCGTTGGACCACCTGCATTGATCACACCGTCCGGCTTTAAACCATTGGCATCCTGAAACGCTTTAACCCGGTTGGGCAATGCAAACTCACTTTCCCCATTTTGACCAAAATATCCCAAACTGGAAAGCGCGTTATCGGTATTAATCGCATCCGGCGATGTCTCTGGGCTATCAGGTGTATAACCATCACCGACGGAAAAGAAATCAGCCATCTCATTGAAAAATTCAAACATTATATATCCTCACGTGGTTGTAAAAATTGCAAGCCGCTTTGGCGCAGGCATAAAAAAAGCCACGCCTCGAATTGATCGAAACATGGCTTGCGACAAATAAAAAACGGGAGAAATGCTTTGATCGCACTTCTCCCGTTGACTGCAGCTATATTAACCTGAACTCACCAAATAAGTCAAGAACAAAAAGAGAACATGATCCAACTACACTTTCTTGCACACACCCCTGCCCTTAGGGGCTTTCTTTTATGATTTGATCGGCTTATGTCATAATCAGGGTATATCCCTGTTAAAGTTGAAATATATTGTATGATCTCGTACAAGAGTCACTATGGAACATATCACGACATCAATCGACCAACTCATCCAGCTTTATCGTGAAAACCATTATGTCGCGAACTTTGCGGCCTTGGTTTTTTTAACGGTTCTGGCCACCTTTGCCAATTTTGTGGTCAAGCGCCTGTTGCTACGGGTCATCTTTAAGATTTTGAGCCTGACCAAATACGGGCACGATCGCGATATTATGGAACATAATGTCATTGCGCGATTGGCCAATGTGGTTCCTGCCCTGATTGTCATTATGGGGATTTCCCTCATCCCGGATATCCCTGATCAGCTTAATATCATTGTACGCAATGTGGCCTCGGCCTTTATTATCCTGACCATTGCCTTGGCACTGGGGGAGGCTTTGGTCGTTGCCAACGCGCTTTATCAACGCCGCCCTGACGCTGCCAACAAACCGATAAAAGGCTATTTGCAGGTCATCAAAATCGCCATTTACGTGATTGCTGCCATTCTCATTGTCGCAGCCTTGATCGACAAATCGCCCCTGATCCTTCTGTCCGGTTTGGGTGCAATGGCCGCGGTTTTGATGTTGGTCTTTCAGGATACGTTGTTATCCTTGGTTGCCAGCGTTCAAATCTCATCCAGCGATATGGTGCGCGTCGGCGATTGGATTGAAATGCCCGAACTGCGCGCCGATGGCAATGTGATTGATGTGGCCTTACATACGGTCAAAGTCCAAAACTGGGATAAAACCATTACCACCCTGCCGACACGCCGCCTTGTCAGCGAACCGTTTAAAAACTGGCGCGGCATGCAGGAGTCCGGTGGGCGGCGTATTAAGCGGGCCTTATATCTGGATCAAAACAGCATTCATTTCCTGAAAGAGGATGAAAAAGACCACCTCAGGAAATTCACTTTGCTATCTGAGTATCTGGACAATAAAGACAAAGAACTCACCCAATGGAATGCCAAACTCGGTGAAAACAATCACGATCCGGTCAACACCCGCCGCCTGACCAATGTGGGCACCTTTCGGGCCTATGTTCTGCGCTATCTGGAAAGTCACGATAAAATCAGAAACGACATGACCATGCTGGTCCGCCAACTGGCACCGGGATCGGATGGTTTGCCGCTGGAGATTTATTGTTTCACGAACACAACCGCATGGGCCTCTTACGAAGATATCCAGTCCGATATTTTCGACCATCTTTATGCGGTTCTGCCCGAATTCGGCCTGCAAGCTTATCAACAGCCCAGTGGTCGGGATTTGCAAAAGATTGGTTTTGGCATAAAGGCGTTGGAAAATATCCCGACGCGCGCTGAATAACATCCCCTGTCTTTAAACAAAAAAATGCCTGCAACGGGTGGTCCGTTGCAGGCAAGTTATAGCAGCACGGGAGTTTCTAGGAGAGGGCTGCTACCAAAGATTCTTCTAAAATATTCAATCCTTCTTCCAAAACAGCATCACTGACTGTCAAGGGAACAAGAACGCGAACCACGTTGCCGTATGTCCCGCAGGACAGCAGGATCAAACCGCGTTTTTCCGCTTCTGCCAACAGGGCTTTGGTTACATCGGCATCCGGTGTTTTTGCCTTACGGTCTTTGACCAGCTCCATCGCGACCATTGCACCCAGACCACGCACATCACCGATGCAATCAAACTTGGCTTCTGCCATTGCCTTGAAACGACCTTGAATTTTATCACCAAGAGCCACGGCACGTTCACACAGTTTTTCTTCCTCGATAACCTCAATCGCAGCCAACGCCGCCGCACATGCTGGCGGGAAGCCCGCATAGGTACCACCGAGGCCACCAGGATGAACCGCATCCATCACATCGGCACGACCAACAACCGCAGACAACGGGAAACCACCGGCCAGACTTTTTGCCAAGGTCATCATATCTGGGATAATACCCGCATATTCTGTGGCAAACATCTTGCCTGTACGGGCAAAGCCTGTCTGAATTTCATCACAGATCAGCAAAATGCCATGTTCATCGGCAATTTTACGCAAGGCCTGCATAAATTCTGCCGGAACCGGATTGAAACCGCCTTCGCCCTGAACGGGTTCGATAATGAAAGCAGCAACACGAGCTGGGTCAATGTCGGAACGGAACAATTCTTCCAGACCCGCGATGGCTTCTTCGATATCGCAACCGCGATATCCGCCGGGGAATGGTGCGTGATACAGTTCTGTCGGGAAGGGTGCAAACCCTTTCTTGTAAGGCGTAACCTTACCGGTCAGCCCCATTCCCAACAAGGTGCGACCGTGAAACGCACCATTAAACGCGATAACCGCCGGACGCCCCGTATAAGAACGCGCAATTTTAATCGCATTTTCCACAGCTTCGGCACCCGTAGAAACCAACATGGATTTCTTGGCATGATCACCCGGTGTAATTTCATTTAATTTTTCTGCCAACTCGACATACTTGTCATACATGGCAACGTGGAAACAGGTATGGGTAAAACGGTCCATCTGCTCTTTGGCAGCTGCCATGATTTTGGGGTTACAATGACCTGTATTCAACACCGCAATCCCGCTGGCAAAATCGACATAGCGTTTACCTTCGACATCCCACAGTTCCGCGTTATCTGCACGTTGTGTGAAAATAGAGGTCAAATTGCCGACCCCTTGCGGGATAGCCTTGAGGCGACGATCTTTCAAATCAGATGAGAGAGACATATTTTTATTTCCTTTCCATTCCCAAAGATCAGCGGTCAATCCCGCCGAGACACAGGTATTTAACTTCGATAAAATCATCGAGACCGTATTTGGAGCCTTCCCGACCGATACCAGATTCTTTTACCCCACCAAACGGGGCGGCTTCGGTTGAGATAATGCCTTCGTTGATCCCGACAATGCCATATTCCAAACCTTCGGAAACACGCCAAACACGCCCGATATCACGGGCGTAAAAATAAGCAGCCAAGCCATAAGGTGTATCGTTTGCCGCGCGGATAACTTCTTCTTCGCTTTCAAATTTATAAAGCGGGGCCACAGGGCCGAAGATCTCTTCGCTGGCAATGCGCATATCGCCGGTAACGCCTGTTAAAATGGTTGGTTGAAAGAACGTCCCGCCCAAGGTATGACGCGCCCCGCCAGTCACAACCGTCGCACCTTTTTCCTGTGCGTCCTGGACCAGACCTTCCACCTTTGTAACAGCTGCTTCGTTGATCAACGGACCTTGGGTCACCCCATCATCCACACCGTTACCGACCTGCATTTTTTCAACAGCTTCCGCCAGTTTGGCGGCAAAAGCATCATAGACACCGGCCTGAACATAAAGGCGGTTTGCACAGACACAGGTTTGGCCTGCATTGCGATATTTGGACGCCATCGCCCCGGCAACAGCCGCATCCAGATCGGCGTCATCAAAGACGATGAACGGTGCGTTGCCGCCCAATTCCAACGAAACTTTTTTGACCTGATCTGCACATTGTTTCATCAACAATTTGCCAACCGGTGTAGAGCCGGTGAAAGACAGCTTTTTCACAATCGGGTTAGATGTCATTTCCCCACCAATTGCCGCAGCGTTGGCTTTACATCCTGTGACGACGTTAAAGACGCCCTTTGGCATACCTGCGCGTTCAGCCAGTTCGGCCAAAGCCAATGCAGAAAGCGGTGTATCTTCACCCGGCTTAACCACAACGGTGCAACCCGCCGCCAAGGCGGGCGCCACCTTGCGTGTAATCATCGCATTAGGAAAGTTCCACGGTGTAATGGCGGCAACAACGCCGATCGGTTGTTTTAAAACCGTGATGCGTTTGTCTGCACCATGAGATGGGATCACATCGCCATACATCCGTTTGCCTTCTTCAGCAAACCATTCCACAAAGGATGCCCCATAAATCACTTCACCACGGGCTTCGGCCAAGGGTTTTCCCTGTTCTGCCGTCATGAGTTGGGCGAGGTCTTCCTGATTTTCCAAAATCAGGTTGAACCACTTGCGCAAAATATTGGCACGTTCTTTGGCGATCAAGGACTTCCACGGACCAAACGCACGATCAGCGGCTTCAATGGCTTGACGTGTTTCCACGGCCCCCATATCAGCCACACTCGCCAGTTTGTCCCCGGTTGCCGGATTTAAAACATCAAATGTCTGTGCCTGCACGCTCTGCACCCACGCACCATCGATATAACCATCAGTCTTGAATAAACCCTGATCCGCCAATTTCATTTGCATCTCCATTACAAGTTGTGTCGTTTATTTTTTCCATTCAAAATAGACACAAATTAGTTAAATATTAAACATCACAGTAGCACGTTTATTTTTTTAAACAAGAGGCTTTATTTGTTTATTATTTTCCTTTTATAATCGAACAACTTGTTCAAAACGCTACCGTTTAACAAGCGAAAGACTAAACAGGAGAAGATAGACTATGGATGATTTCGACCTTGGGCAACGCTTGCGCCAAGTCCGTAGCGAACACAAGCTTTCCCAACGGGAATTGGCACGTCGCGCCGGTGTTACAAACGGGACAATTTCCCTAATCGAAAAAAATCAAAACAGCCCTTCCGTCTCCATGTTGCGCAAAATCCTGGAAGGTATTCCAATGGATTTATCCGACTTTTTTGCCACCGAAGCGCACCCAAACGACAAAGTCTTTTTCAAACCTGACGAACTGCGCGAACTCAGCACCAGCAAAAACCTTTCTTTCTTACAAGTCGGCGATGCCAAACGTTACAACTTGCAAATTCTTTGTGAAACCTACGAACCCGGTGCCGATACCGGTAAAACCATGCTGCGCCATAATTCCACCGAAGGCGGGATTGTGATCAGCGGATGTGTCGAACTGACGGTCGGCGATCAAAAACGGGTTTTACGAAAAGGGGAATCCTATCTATTTGATAGTACCGTCCCCCACCGTTTTCATAATACAAGCAATGAACCCTGTGAGGTTATCAGCGCCTGTACACCGCCATACATCTGATTTGCAGGCTCCCTTTCCTTAAGACGCTCCGTTCAATTTTTCCGAACGACGACGCAGATATTCCAGAACCGTCAACAGGGCAAAGGCAAACACAATCAACAAAGTCGCCGCCGCCATAATCGCCGGTGTGATATTTTCCTTAATGCCGTCAAACATCTGGCGCGGCAATGTGCGTTGTTCCGGGCCTGCGCTGAACAGCACGACCACAACTTCGTCAAACGAGGTGGCAAAGGCAAACAATGCACCGGATACCACCCCCGGCAAAATCAATGGCAAAACAACCGTGAAGAAAACCGTGACCGGATTGGCCCCCAGACTGGCAGCCGCACGGATCATGTTATTGTCAAACCCTTGCAAAGTCGCCGTAACAGTGATCACCACGAACGGTGCGCCCAAGGCAGTGTGCGCCAAAATCAGCCCTGTGTAGGTCGCATTCAATCCCAGTTCGGCAAAGAAGAAATAAAGACCCAATGCAGAGATCACAATCGGCACGATCATTGGTGAAACCAACAAGGCATTGACCGCACCTTTCCCCCTGAAATCGGTTCGCGTCAGGCCCATCGCCGCCAGCGTCCCCAGCACAGTTGCAAAAAAGGCAGAAGCCGCACCAATCATCAAACTGTTTTGAATGGCATTGACCCAGACGTCAGAGGTAAAGACCTCTTCATACCAGCGAAAAGAAAACCCACTGAGCGGATAGCTCAAGAAACTGGTTGAATTAAACGACAGCGGAATAATGACCAGAATAGGCAGGACCAGAAACAGCAGCCCCCCTCCAGCAATCGTCAGGAACGTATAATGCCAGATTTTCTGGCCGGTTGTGGCGTATGGTTGTAACTGCATGATTAAATCACCCCATTTTCACGCCGGACGCACCGGTCAGTCGGTTATAGATGGTAAAGAGTATCAATGTTGAGCCAAGCAAGATCATCCCCAACGCCGAGGCCAAGCCCCAATTCAACGTACTGTTGGCGTGGTTGGCAATGAAATAGCTGAGCATCTGATCTTGCGGACCACCGATCAAGGCAGGCGTAATATAGTAACCAATGGCCAGAATAAAGGCCAAGACCCCACCTGCCCCGATCCCGGGCAGTGTTTGCGGCAAATACACCCGGACAAACGCAACAGCGGGATGTGCGCCTAGACTTTCTGCGGCCCGCATATAACCCGGTGAAATGGATTTCATCACACTGTAAAGCGGCAAAATCACAAAGGGCAGCAACAAGTGGATAAAACCAATGTAAACCCCCGGTCTAGCAAACAGCAAGGTCAATGGTTCATCAATCAGGCCCAAATTCATGAGAGAACTGTTTACGATCCCATTCCTTTGCAGCAGGACAACCCATGCACTTGTGCGCACCAGCAAAGATGTCCAAAAGGGCAGCAACACACAGAACATTAATGTATTAGACACTTTTGAAGACGTATTGGCCAACAGATAGGCAATGGGGAACCCCAGTAACAAGCTGATAACCGTAACGACACCGGCAATCCAGATCGTGCGCCAGAAGATATTTACATAAATCGCCTGACCTTCAGATACGTTTACAATGTCACCCTTATCATCAATCTTCTTATCAACCGCACTCAGCAGGTAAAACGGCGTCAGGGAACCCGATGCCCGTTTCAAGGCATTCCAGTACTTTTCCTGTTTCCAGCGTTTGTCTGCTTTCACAAATGTATCCAGCGTCGCATCAACGGGCACATGGCTTTTGAATTTACGAGCCGTGCGCATAATTAAGGATCGCATGCCCGAAACATCATAATTCAAGCGCTTGCCGACAGTGGCTGCCGTCTTATCATGGTAAGCCTGCACCAGATCCGTTGCAAAAATTGCCGTCAAGGTTTGCGGCGGCATACCTTCACCCGACCATTTATCCAGTTCTACCTTGGTGTTGGGCAGATAAGAAACCACTTCCGGGTTATCGATAGAGCGCACAAGCATAATACCGATCGGAATGGCAAAAATGAGCAAAGTGAAAATAAACAAAGGTGCAATAAGCGCCATTGCACGAATTTTCTTCATCCGCTCAGCGCGTCTGAGCTTTACCTTAAGAGGAAGGCCATTTTCCTCCTGAGGCAAAACATCCGATTGCGATGCTGTTAAGGCTGGTGCCTGATCCATTGTTCTTTACCGCTTCGTTAGGGTGGACAATTTGGCTCAATCAAAAAAGGTGAAGAGAGAGGGAGGCTCCCCCTCTCTTTACCACCGGGTGCTTATTTCGCAGCCCAGGAATTGAAACGTTCGTTGAGTTCGTCTTCAAAATCAATCCAGAACTCTGTATCGTTTGCCAAGGCGTTTTTCAGGTTGGCTTCAGCAGTCGGCAACTGATTGCCAAGGGCTTCGGGCAACGCTGCAATCGCACCTTTGTTGGTCACACCGTAAGGAATACCTTCCGGGAACTTCGCTTGGTTGTCTTTAGCAGATGCAAAGGCAACAAAATCAAAGGCTTTATCTTTGTTTTCCGACCCTTTGACGACAGCCCAGCTATCAACTGCATAGATTTGACCATCCCAAGAGATCTGGAAGTTTTTGCCTTCTTTATTGGCATTCGTGATACGGCCATTATAGGCTGTTGTCATCACAACATCACCAGATGCAAGCCATTCCGGCGGCTGCGCACCAGCTTCCCACCACTGGATATGTTCTTTTAATGCATCCAGTTTGGCAAAAGCGCGTTTTTGACCTTCCGGTGTTCCCAGAACTTCATAAACGTCACCGGGGGCAACGCCATCCGCCATCAAAGCGATTTCCAGATTAAACTTGGCGCCTTTACGCATGCCACGTTTACCTTCGAATTTCTTTACATCCCAGAAATCTGCCCAGCTTTTCGGGCCATCTTTCAGAACATCGCCATCATAAGCCAATGCGATGGACCAAACATAAGAACCAACGCCGCAATCACTGACCGCTGCGTCGATGAAATCATCTTTTTTACCGATTTTGTCCCACGCCATCGGTTCGAACAAACCGTTCTCACAACCGCGCAGCAGTTCCGGCGCTTCAACCAGCAAAGCATCCCAAGTAACGGAATTTGTATCAACCATTGCCTTGATCTTTGCCAGACCGCCATTATAGCTGTCTTCCGTCAAAGCAACGCCGGATTTTTTGGAAAACGGTTCAAAATAAACATTACGGTGGACTTCCTGCGACGCACCGCCCCAACCGACAACGGTCAGGTCACGTGCTTGTGCATTTACGGACAGACCGGCCACAAGTGCGCCGGCAGCAATCGTAACAGAAAGCAATTTTTTTACAGACATGAAGTTCCCTTTCTCTTCATTTGACAGGGTGATTAAAGGGTGAATACGGTCATTCATAACAAAGGCCCTCGACCGCCCCACCTTCCCAAATTAAGCTGATGCGGGGTCTAGTGCCCGACAGTCATCAGCTGAAAAGCCCACATAGAGCTTATGTCCCGGATTCAAATCCGCATGGATGTTTCCGGCTCGCACCATAGCGCGAAAATCTTTTTGCCCCCCGACATCAAGGGCAACACGAACATGGTTTCCGTGATAGATCGTCTCTATCACAGTTGCTTCAAATACATTGGTGAAATCGGGTTTGACATCATTCAGTTGAACCCGTTCCGGGCGCAAGGAAACCGCCGTTTGCACCCCGGCCCCATGCCCAGCGATATTTTGCGCTGTGATCTTAACCCCATTGGGTAATTGCACGGCGCAGGCCTGATTGTCAGAAGAAACAATCTCGCCACACAAGGTGTTTGTTTCACCGATAAAGTTCGCAACAAAACTGTTTTGTGGACATTCATAAAGCGTCGCCGGATCATCAATCTGTTGAATAATCCCGTCATTGAACACCGCTACACGGTCAGACATGGTCAAGGCTTCATCCTGATCATGGGTCACAAACACCATCGTCACACCAAGGCTTTCATGGATATGCTTGATCTCGATCTGCATTTGCTCACGGAGTTTTTTATCCAACGCACCCAAAGGCTCATCCATTAAAACCAGTTGTGGTTCGAAAACCAAGGCACGAGCCAATGCAACACGTTGTTGCTGCCCACCTGAGAGCTGACCGGGACGACGTTCCCCAAATTCACCAAGCTGCACCATATCCAGCGCACGTTGCGCCTTTGCCTTGGCATCCGTCTTGTTCATTTTGCGAACCGTCAGGGGAAAAGCCACATTTTCAACAACACTCATGTGCGGGAACAGGGCGTAGTTCTGAAAGACAACCCCGATATCACGCTTATGCGGCGGCACATTGTTAATGGCATTGCCTTGCAGCAAAATATCCCCATGCGTCGGCGTTTCAAAACCCGCTAACATCATCAAACAGGTACTTTTGCCTGATCCACTTGGTCCCAGCAGCGTTAGAAACTCGCCACGCTCAATATCTAGGTTCAGGTTTTTTACAACCAGATTTTCACCATCATAGGTCTTTTGTACATTTACAAAACGAACCAATGGATCATTCGCGCTTGCCGTCATTACTCAACGTACCCCTTAATCGGATTTATCCTCAAAAGTAGCGCCTTTTCTGTTATATTGTTTTTATTAAGTGAAAAGGCTTCCACTTCCCGTTTAATCATTTTGCAAATCAGAACACAGAACGTTTATTATTTCAATACACAATTCTTAAAAATGTCATATTTTTTGTGCATCTTTTTTCACTGCACAAAAAACAGGCAAAGACCATCGCCTTTGCCTGCTAATTGTTCTATAAAAGCCTGCATTTTAATCGCTCAAAGCCCGCTTTTCTGCGTTCTTTGAAGCCAAAACCAATACAGAGACACCCCATCCCCGCATTTCCTTTTTATGATTCCTGACGCCTTGCGCCTGCCCCGACAAGTCTACTGTTGAACGATTCCTCGCTCTGTAAGCTTGGTAATTTCATCCTCGCTCAACGATAGAACGCTTTCCAGCACGTCTTTCGTATCTGCCGCCAAAACTGGTGGCGCATTACGATACTCAACAGGACTGTTTGAAAACTTCAACGGGGACCCGACACTCGGCACCTTCCCCGCCACCGGATGATCAAGTTCAACCTTCATGTCACGCGCTTGTACTTGTGGGTCGGCAAACACACGATCAATCGTATTGATCGGCCCACATGGGACATGGGCTGTTTCCAATTGCGAAATCCACCAGTCCAGTTCGTCCTTGACTATGCGTTCGCGCAAGATGGGCACCAGCTCGTCCCGATACTTCACTCGGGAGGCATTCGTGGTGAAACGTTCATCTTCGGCCAGTTCCGGCATACCAGCTACCTTGCAAAACTTGGCAAATTGATTGTCATTGCCCACAGCCAAAATCATATGACCATCCGATGTTGCAAACGCCTGATACGGCACAATATTGGGATGCGCGTTCCCCATCAATCCGGGTGCATTACCACTCGCCAGATAATTCATAGCTTGATTGGCAAGGGTTGCCACCTGAACATCCAGCAACGCAAGATCGACGTGTTGGCCTTCACCTGTGCGATCACGGTGTGCAAGCGCCGCTTGCACACCAATGACAGCATAAAGCCCGGTCATTACGTCGGACAAAGCCACGCCGACTTTTACCGGACCAGCCTCAGGCCCATTGCCAGGTTGGCCGGTGACACTCATCAAACCGCCCATACCCTGAATTAGAAAATCATAACCGGCCCGATTGGCATACGGACCTGTTTGCCCAAACCCGGTAATTGAACAATAAACCAGATCGGGCTTTATTTTTTTAAGACTGTCATAATCGAGGCCGTATTTCTTCAGACCACCGACTTTGAAATTTTCAATCACCACATCACAATGCGCGACCAAATCACGGATCAGGGCTTGCCCGTCCGGTGCGGCCATATCAATGGCGACAGAACGCTTATTGCGATTTGCCGACATATAATAAGCCGCATCACGGGTATCGTTGCCGTCTTCATCCTTGATATAGGGTGGCCCCCATTGACGGGTATCATCCCCGACTTGCGGGCGTTCGATTTTAATAATCTCTGCCCCCAAATCGCCCAGCGTCTGACTGGCCCAAGGGCCAGCCAGAATACGAGACAGATCAAGAACGCGAATATGTGAAAGTGGTCCGCTCATCTAAGCTCTCTTCTTAAAAGAATGCTTGTAGGCCTGTTTGGGCACGTCCCAAAATCAAGCGGTGAATATCGTACGTTCCTTCGTAGGTATTTACGGTTTCCAAGTTCACCATGTGGCGGATCACGTGGAACTCGTCAGAAATACCGTTACCGCCGTGCATATCACGCGCCATTCGGGCAATTTCCAACGACTTGTTCACATTGTTGCTTTTGATGATCGAGATATTTTCGACCGCACAATTGTCTTCATCCATCAAACGACCAACACGCAAGGCAGCTTGCAAGCCCAACGTAATTTCAACCTGCATGGTTGCAAGTTTATTCTGGAACAATTGGTTCTGCGCCAACGGTCGATTAAACTGTTTGCGATCAAGACCATATTGACGCGCGGCATGCCAGCAATATTCTGCAGCACCCAACGCACCCCATGCAATGCCATAACGCGCTTTATTCAAGCAACCGAACGGACCGGCAAGACCTTGAACATTGGGCAACAAGTTTTCATCCGGTACAAACGCGTTATCAAGAACGATTTCACCGGTGATGGATGCACGCAGGCTCATTTTACCTTCGATCTTCGGTGTTGAGAAACCTTCCGTACCGCGTTCAACAACAAAACCACGGATCACACCATCCAGTTTCGCCCACACAACCGCGATATCAGCGATGGGGGAATTGGTGATCCACATCTTGTTACCGGTCAACAGGTAACCGCCATCCACTTTTTCAGCACGTGTTTTCATGCTGCCCGGGTCAGAGCCATGATCCGGCTCGGTCAAACCGAAACAACCGACCATTTCACCCGTTGCCAGTTTCGGCAGATATTTTTTGCGCTGTTCTTCGGAACCATATGCGTAAATCGGGTGCATCACCAAAGAAGACTGTACACTCATTGCCGAACGATAACCGGAATCAACACGTTCAACTTCACGACCGATCAGGCCGTAACAGACGTTGCTCATACCCGCACAACCGTATTCTTCAGGAATGGTACAACCCAGCAAGCCGAGCTCGCCAAATTCATTCATAATTTCACGATCAAATGTTTCGTTTCGATTGGCTTCCAGAATACGCGGCATCAATTTGTCGTCGCAGAATGCACGTGCACTGTCACGTACCATGCGTTCTTCTTCTGTCAGTTGATCGTCAAACAGGAACGGGTCTTCCCACTTAAAAGATACCTTGGCGGCCATAAACTTTTCCTCAAAATTGGTTAAATCACTTAATCATTCATTTAAATGATGATAAATTAAAATAAAAGCGATGTTTTTTCATGGTTTCATTCATTTTATGAATGATAATATTCAAAGGCTTTCAAAATCGATGCGACGCCACCTGCCGACTTTCACCTCCTTGCTTTGCTTTGACGCGTCTGCGCGTCATCTGAATTTCACACGCGCTGCCGAGGAACTCAACCTCACACAGAGTGCTGTCAGCAGACAGGTGCGCAATCTTGAAGAATTTGTCCAAGCTGAACTTTTCCACCGCATTAAAAAGAAACTGGAATTGACCGAAGAAGGCATCAATTACGCCGAAACCGTCAGTACCCATTTGAATGCACTGGAAAGCGAAACCTTAAAATTGATCACCAGCGATCAAAACGATATCCGCCTCAATGTCGGAACCTTTCCGACATTCGGGTCTCGCTGGTTAATCCCGAAGCTCAATCGCTTTACCCAGAAACACCCCAACATACAATTGAACCTGACCACAGGCCTAACCGCATTCGATTTCACCACACAGGATGTCGATATCGCGATTCAACATGGCGATGGCAACTGGCCGGATGTCGAGATCAAAAAACTAATTGATGAAACTGTCGTTGCCGCCTGCGCCCCCTCCCTCGTAGACGGACGCACGGGGTTAGAACCCAAAGACGTACTGGATTTCAGTCTCTTGAACCTGCAAACCCGCATGTACGCATGGCCGGAATGGCTCGCCCACCAAGATGTCACGACCAAATCACGCATTACCGGCCCAACCTTTGAAACCTTTTCCATGATGATCCGCGCGGCTCTTTCCGGTCTGGGTATCGCAATCGTTCCCCCGATGTTTATTGAAGATGAGCTGACCTCAGGTCGGCTCATTTCCCCCTTTGGGCCGGAAATCCAGAGCCAACGCGGATATTATTTAGTAACAACGGCCAAAAAGAAAAAAACGGAAAAAGTAAAAGCCTTTGGCGCCTGGATCGATAGCATTAACTTAACTGAAAATTGAATAACTTTTATAAAATGTGATTTAATAGATAATACACATAATTTCACTTTTTATCTTTTTCACCTCCCCTTTTAAGGATATCTGATATATTAATAAAAACGTCCTATTCGCCGAATAAATAATGAGCTGTAAACAGAGCTACGCATAAGAATGTCAAAAACCATCCTGATTGTTGAAGATAACCAGATGAACATGAAACTGTTCAATGACCTTCTACAAGCGCATGACTATAACACCATTCAGACATACAGCGGACATGACGCAGAGGACTTAGTGCGTCAACACAAACCCGATCTTATTGTCATGGATATTCAGTTACCGGAAATTTCCGGTCTGGACATCACACAAAAACTGAAAAGCGATGACACTCTGAAGCATATCCCCATTCTTGCTGTCACGGCATTTGCCATGAAAGGCGATGAAGAAAAAATTCTCAAGGGTGGTTGCGACGGCTATTTGTCAAAGCCCATTTCGGTCCCGCGCTTTTTGCAAGCCGTTGCAGATTTTCTGGTATAAAGCATCCTAAATACATTCCTTCCCAGACTCTAAGCACAAAAAAAGGTTCCGACATAATCGAAACCTTTTTTATAAATTCTGGTACAAATCAGCTTGGATTATTTAATCTTCGCTTCTTTGAACAGCACATGCTTGCGTACCACCGGGTCGTATTTGCGGAATTCCAGCTTCTCGGTGATATTACGCGGGTTTTTCTTAGTTACATAGAAATAGCCCGTGTCAGCGGTGCTTACCAGTCTAACCTGAATGGTGGTCGGCTTAGCCATCTTACTTATTCCTGTAGCAAAAATGCGTCTGTGAGGGCCGGACAATACAGGCATTTTTCGTGATGTCAAGACGCTTTGTACGTTTTTATGACAATTTCAGTTTCTATCACCCTCTATGGCACAATATAATCAAAAGCCACTGCAAATGACTGGTAATTTTAACTTGGACACCCTCTTTATCTTCGTCTAAATCAGGAAATTCGAGACAAAATAAAAGTCGATTCCCGATCCCTTACTGCGCCAGTGTTGCCAGCGTCGTGGATCCGGTAAAACGTTGATAAAGACCGGGATCAAGGACCAGATTGCGCGCAACCGCCATATCTATCTCTTTCTTGCTACTATCGGGGCGACAGGTTTGACGTAATTGTTTACGTCCCTGACGATCATCCAGCCCGACAGTCCGCCAACGGGTCAGCAAATCGCTACCATTGCTTTCCGACAAAGCCGGTCCTCTGTCCTTGTCGTATTTGATGCCGCTTGTACAAACGCTGGGGCGCACACCCAGTCCATGAAAACTATATCCGCTGGGGGCAACCAAGCGTGACCATGTAATTGTAATCTCGCCATCATTGGGCAAGCGTTGTACAGACTGAACCGTTCCCTTACCATAAGAGGAACTGCCAACAATGACCGCACGCTGACGATCTTGCAGGGCAGCGGCAACAATTTCAGAAGCCGACGCGCTTTTCCCGTTTAGCAAAACAACAACAGCTCGCCCATTGGTTATATCGCGCGGGTCGGCCTCAAATATTTCAAAACTATCGGGATGACGCCCTTTTGTCGAAATAATCCGCCCGCCTGAAATGAACAAATCCGCCACCTGTACGGCCCGCTTCAACAATCCGCCGGGGTTACCCCGTAAATCAAGAACAATACCTTTCAGGGCCTCGCCATGCATCAGAACCGCATCTTCGATATCCTGAGACAGGCTGCTCAATGTTTTTTCATTAAAACGGGCAACCCGCAGCGTCAAAACACCATCGTCATAATCCGCCCATACCGTTTGCGCAATCACCAGTTCGCGCCATGCAAAGACTTCTTGCGTAATCCCGGTTGACGGGCGTTCGATTTGCAAGGCGACTTCGGTTTGTACTTTACCGCGCAGCATCTCATTAACGTCATGCAGACTATGTCCAATCACGGCTTCATTATTCACCATAATCAACATATCGCCTTTGCGTACACCGGCTTCATAGGCGGGGCCGTCTCGATCAACGCGGTTGACTAAAAAACGCTCATCAATTTTGTGCAAGGTCATATTCAACCCACCAAACCCTTCGCGGCGGTCACGATTTCCTTCGGCTTCATGGGAGCCCGCATAACGCGAAAAGATATCAAGGTTGGATAAAGCCGCATCAAACACGGCTTCATAAATACGCTCTGCATTGGTCGCGGCAACATCACTGGAATAAAACCAGACCGCCTGAACGACCTCATAAACCGCATCCGCCCAGCTTTCACTGTCATAGGCCAAGGGTTCGATCACACTCTTGATCCATTGATCACCATACCAAACCTTGATGACCCCATCGGTTTCTACAATCGAAATTTCCGGGTCAATGGTCGCCAGACCACGCATGCCTTCCAATCCCAACTGACGCACCGATACAGTGGATAAAGCCCGTTCGGAAATCGTGTAGAACCCTGACGCCAAAATGGCCGACACCTCATCACGAGGTAAAGTGCGACGGATTTCGTTGGCATGATCTTCCTGCTGCACCTGATCTGTGACATGTAAACCGGGCGAACATCCAGCCATCAGCATGAAGCTGACAAAAACAGCGAGTCTATAGGAACGAACCTTTTTCATCTTTTTATTGTGCCAAAAAAATATATTTCTTGCCAGCTACATATACGGATAAGCCTTAACGGGAACGTCTTTTGTGTTTTGGGGTCTTGCGGTGCCCTTTGCGTGGTCCCCTTTTATCATTGCCACCACGGCCAAGTTTGGCTGCTTTTGCAACGTCTTCCGGGCTTAAAACCAACTGAAAGACCATGCCGCCCGTAATCGTATCGGCTTCAACCAATTTCGCTTCTACACGTTGGCCCAGCCTGAACGTAAATCCACCACGTTTGCCGACCAGCATATGCAGTTGTTCATCATGGTCGTAATAATCCTGTGGCAAACTGCGGATCGGGACCAGACCGTCTGCCCCGGTTTCGTCCAACGTCACAAACAAGCCAAAACGCGTTACACCATTGATCCGTGCGCCAAAACTCGCCCCGACGCGATCGGCAAGGAACAGGGTCGTATAACGATCCATCGCATCGCGTTCGGCAGCCGCTGCCCGGCGTTCGGTCTTGGAAAGATGTTCCCCCATATCGGCAAAATCGCGCCCACCTTCTTCCAATCCACCTTCACCAAGGCCATAGCCACGAATAAGCGCACGGTGAACCAACAGATCGGAATAACGCCGGATCGGTGACGTGAAATGGGCATAACGATGCAGTGCCAAGCCAAAGTGACCTATATTTTCAGGGTTATATTCGGCCTGTGATTGCGATCGTAAAACGACCGTATTCACCATCGTATTCTGATCGGTATCCTCTACTTGTTTCAAAATCCGGTTGAAGATTTTCGGACTTGGTGATTGTCCTTTTGCCAATTTGATATCCAGTGAACCGAGGAACTGGCGCAAAGCTTCCATCTTATCCAGCCCCGGCGCGTCGTGAACCCGATACATACAGGGTTGGCGCTTGGCTTCCAGTGCTTCAGCGGCTGCCACATTGGCGGTAATCATAAATTCTTCGATCAATTTATGACTATCCAAGCGTTCGCGCTTGTCAATGGAAGCCACTTTGCCGTTTTCATCAAAAGACATTTTACGTTCCGGCACATCCAGTTCCAGCACATGACGTTCTTCACGATAGCGCAGGAAGCTCTCAAACGCGCCATAAAGCGGATTAATGACCGTATCCATCAAAGGTGCCGTTGTTTCATCTGTTTGGCCGTCACGCGCCATTTGAACCTGTTCATAGGTAAAACGGGCATGAGAACGCATCAAACCACGGACAAACTTATGTCTCAACAAATGACCATCAGCGTCAATCCACATATGGACCGCGACACAACCACGATCTTCATGGGGGACAAGGGAACACCAACCGTTGGACAAGGCTTCGGGCAGCATCGGCACCACCCGATCCGGGAAATAAACCGAATTGCCCCGTTCATAGGCACATCGATCCAAATCATCACCCGCACGCACATAATGGGACACATCCGCAATCGCAACGATGATATGCCATCCCCCTGTGTTTTTTGGGTCGCTATCAGGTTCGGCAAAAACCGCATCATCAAAATCGCGTGCATCCGCGCCGTCAATGGTGACAAGGGGGATGTTGCGCAGGTCCACACGTTTTCCCAACGGCACCGCTTTTGCGTTTTCCGCTTGAGCAACCGCTTCCTCTGTAAATTCGGTGGGGATATCATGGGCATGGATGCAAACCAAAGAAACCGCCTTGGGTTGATTGGTATCGCCCAAACGTTCAACCACTTTTGCCGGTTTCAAACCGAACACGCGACCGGGCAAAGGTTCACATAAAACAAGCTCGCCGCTTTCCGCGTCCATTGCATTTTCCCGCGCAATAATAAATTCAGATTTGGCACGACGGTCTGTCGGGACCAAACGTCCCCCTTCGCCCCCATCTTGATAAATCCCCAAAACACGCGAAGGAGCTTCGGAAATCTGGCGAATAACCTGTGCTTCATATTCTTTGGCCGAAATTTTGCGCATCCGGCATAAAACACGGTCACGCAAACCATATGCGGCGCGCCCCCCCGATTGCGATACATAGATTTTCGGCGGTTGATCTTTGCCTTGCCAACTCAACGGCCGTGCCAGAAGTTCGCCATCCGTATCAATTCCGGTAATTTCCAAAACCGTTACATCCGGCAAGGTATCCGGTGTTGCAAGACTGCGTTGGCGCCCCCGACCCAATTTCCCATCCAGTTCCAATTCCTTGAGCACTTTTTTCAACTGGATTTTCGCAGGCCCCTTCAAGGCAAAGGCACGCGCGATTTCACGTTTACCCACTTGGCCGGGGGCGTCCTTGATAAAGTCCAGAATTTGTTTTTTCGTGGGAAACGGAACGGGTTTTCTCGGCGTATCGTTCAAAATGGTGTACTTTCCTGTAACCGTCGGGGCGCAAAAAGGCGGCGTGTCTGTTCTATCTTTTAAAGATATAATGTTTACACGCACGCGCGCAAGCCACATGGCATGACGGATTTCTTTCAGGCTATGTACACCTTCCCCCGCTATTCTTCAACCGCTTTGGACAATTCCTCCAATATATCCAGCACGACCTGTGAATAATGATCAAGCTGGGTCAAATGGGCCAAGGCCTCTTCGAAATTACGATTTTCATGGGCCTGAAGCGCCTTAATCCCATAGGCATGGACCTCTTTATGGGGTTCGTGCAATTTTTTAAAGGCCGGATGCGCCAACAATCTTTCATCCGTCACCTCATCATACCAGCGTCCCAATCGGCACGTGTGATGATCCTGCATATCGTTTGATTTATGGTCGCGTCGTCCCATAACCGTATTTACGATCTTGCGTTTAAACGCCATATGATCATTTTGGGCGACAAGGACGATACTGTAGGCATCGCCACCTGCGGCAAACTCTTCCACACGGGCGTCCAGTTCCGCATTGCTTTTATCAATCGCTTCCAAAACAATATCGATTTCAATATTGTTATGTTCGGCAAGTTTGGCAATGTTGGCTGTCCCTGCGGCGACTTCGTTCGCAGCCGTTGTTTGCTGCGCCAAAATACCGGCAATCTCTTCGACCTTGCCAGTCACATTATTGACCTTGGCGCTCATTTCCCCCAAACGATTATAAAGTTCCCCAATGACTTTCTGTCCACTGTTCACCGCATCATTGCCCGAACTCATGGAACTGGTGATCCCGTCCATTTCATCCAATAACGTCGAAATGCGGGCATTGATATCTTCGGTTGCCCCTGCCGTCTGATTTGCCAGATTTTTCACTTCACTGGCAACAACGGCAAATCCCTTACCCGCATCGCCTGCCCGCGCGGCTTCAATGGTCGCATTCAAGGCCAATAGGTTTGTTTGTTCGGCAATCGCTTCAATCTGGCTGACAATATCGCCAATCTTTTCTGAGGATTGCGCCAACAGAGCTGTCTTATCAACGGCGTTATTCACCGCGCTATAGATATCACCCATTGCTGCTGTTGCATTTTCCGCTTCGCTCATCCCTTCATTGGATGCAGTTTCGGCGTGGCGGGCATCTTGGGCAATAGCCTCGCCGTTCTGGGCAATTTCGTTGACGGATGCCACCAGTTCTTCCACCGCAGAGGCCATTGCCTCACTGGCCGTATGCACATTGACAATATCATTGCGCATGGATGCCATTGCAACAATCGCCTTGTTTGCCTGCATGGCCGCTTCAACCACCCCATGCAATTGGTGTTTGGATTGTTTATTGAGCTCATCCTTCCAGTTTTGTAATTCCAAAAACTGGACTTCACGTTCACGTTCCTGTTGATCATGGGCAACAGCATTTTCGCGCAATTCCACCAAGGCCTGCGCCATCAGCCCAACTTCATCCGTCCGGTCATGGCCGACAATTTCCATATCAAAATCCTTGTGCGAAATACGTCTCAAGCCATTTGCCATACGCAAAATAGGACCGGAAATGCTTTTTGAAATCCAGATAGATAACAAAATAGAGAGGATCAATGCCGCCAAAGAAATATAAAGTGTGCGATTTTCAGCCGCACTGCGCATATCGCGAAAATGTGACACATCCATTGCAATTTCAAGAACACCGACAGGCTTTTGTGAAAAGTCTCGGATCACATCATATAAAACGGCATGGGCTTTTTCATTATAATGCGCCAATCCCATTTGCGCCTTGCCCTCTAGAACAGCTTGCAAGTTCACTGATGAGTCCAACGGCATCCCAGTCAGGGTGGACGCAAACGATTTGAAACCATTTTCGCCTTGAATATAAAGGGAAACATCTACAGCGTTGCGGGCCTTGTAACGATCAAAAAAGGCCTGCCCAAAAGACATACCAAATTCAACTGATCCAATATGGTTGCCGTCCTGAAAAACAGGGACAACACCACGTACCCCGAGGCCTGCCACCCCTTTTTCAAGCCCGACAACAGGTTCTTTTGTTTGATTGGTTTGAGTTACCGTATGGCGAAATGAGGATAAGTCATCACCAAATTTTTCCGGTTTATGGATTCTCGCAAACGAGGTTGCCAGCGGACTATGAAACTGGAATTGCCGCACGGCATAGTTCTTTTTCATATCCTGAAATGATGAACCGAATAATTCAAACAGCTGCTCACGTTCCCCATTTGCGAACGCATCGCTGGCCTGTGGAATTTGTGCAACAAGCGCAGCCAAGGACTCCGCCCGATAGGCTTCGGCCTCAATCGCACTGGAAATGGCAACATAATGGTTGTTCAATTCCCGTCTTTCCGACTGTGCAATAATTTCATCAACGGATTGCGTCATCGAAAACACAACGATGATAATGGATATTAATGCAGAAACGATAACGCCAAAGCTGATTTTATAAGCAAGCTTGATATTGTGAAACGCAAACATCAATCCCTCCAGATATGAAAACAGGAGGTTCTCCCTCCCCAATTAAGAAGAGAGAGTATCATTTATTGCTTATATTAGGAATTGATTTTACACAATCCGCTTTGGAAAATTATATTATTCGTCTGCCGCATCCGCCTTTGCGGTTTTTTTGGTTGCCGCTTTTTTAGCCGGTGCCTTTTTGGTCGTTTTCTTGGCAGCCGTTTTCTTTTTCGTTGCCTTTTTCTTACCGGCACCTTTTTTATTCAGCATCTCAATGGCAATTTCCAAGGTAACGTCTTCACGTTCCATATCCTTGGGCAAGCGGGCATTGATCCGGCCAACTTTGACAAACGGACCCCAACGACCATTTTGCAGAATAATATCTTTCTTTTCATCCGGGTGTTGGCCCAACACGACCATTTGCGTCTTTTCCATTTTTTCATGGATCAGATCAATCGCACGGTTTTCACCAATGGTGTACGGGCTGTCTTCCTTGATGGAAACAAACGTCTTGCCGACGCTGACATAGGGGCCGAAACGTCCGATACCTGCCTTGATCATCTCCCCCGTATCAGGGAAAATTCCGACATTGCGCGGCAGAGAAAGCAATTTAAGAGCTTTTTCCAAATCCATTTCCGCCGGGTTCATATCGGACGTCAATGAGGCCCGCTTGGGTTTTTTCTTCTTATCTTCCGGGTCGATATCGCCGATCTGAACATAAATACCGTATGGTCCACGACGCATGGTCACCATCTCGCCGGTTTCAGGATCAAGCCCCAATTCCTTCGGTCCGGCTTCCAGATCAGGCAGCGCACCATCGCCACTGTCCTCTTGGATCAAGGGACGAGTATAGCGACAGTCAGGATAATTCGAACAACCGATAAAGGCCCCAAACTTACCCAGCTTCAAACTCAAACGGCCTTCACCACAGGTCGGACAGACGCGTGGATCTTTGCCTTCTTCATTTTCATGGAAGAAATGCTCTTCCAAATCTTTATCCAGCGCATCCAAAACATCACGCACGCGCAATTCTTTGGTATCTTCGACAGCCGCGCTGAAGGCAGCCCAGAAATCACGCAAGACTTTTTGCCAATCTTCCGCCCCATTGGAGATTTCATCCAACTGGTCTTCAAGGTTTGCCGTAAAATCATATTGGACATAACGTTCAAAGAAGTTTTCCAAAAATGCCGTGACCAAACGACCACGATCTTCTGGAATGAAACGTTTCTTGTCCAGACGAACATAATCACGATCCTGAAGGACCGAAATAATACTGGCATAAGTGGACGGACGCCCAATGCCTAATTCTTCCATCTTTTTAACAAGGGAGGCTTCGGAATATCGCGGCGGCGGTTGTGTGAAATGCTGGTCCGCATTCACAGGGCCGAGGTTCAACGTATCACCGGTTTGCACGTCTGGCAGAATTTTGTCGCTTTTCTCGTCATCGCCATTGTCGTCGCGGCCTTCCTGATAAAGCGTCAGGAAACCGTCAAATACAACAACCGAGCCACTGGCACGCAACCACGTTTGCTTGTCCGCACTTTGGATAACCACGCCGACTTGATCCAAAACAGCGCTTTCCATCTGACAGGCCACCGTTCGTTTCCAAATCAGGCTGTAGAGTTTCAACTGATCCGCATCCAGATATCTCGCCATCTCTTCCGGGCGACGGGTCACTGCGGTTGGGCGAATGGCTTCGTGGGCTTCCTGTGCGTTCTTGGCTTTTGTCTTATAAGTGCGCGGACTTTCCGGTACATATTTGTCGCCATATTGATCCTTGATCAAATCACGGGCGCCAAAAATTGCTTCGTTGGACAGGTTCACCGCATCGGTACGCATATAGGTGATCAAACCGACGGTTTCCCCGCCAAGGTTAATCCCTTCATACAGTTTTTGCGCAACCTGCATGGTTCGTTTTGCACCAAACCCCAGTTTGCGCGATGCTTCCTGTTGCAAAGTCGATGTGGTAAACGGTGGCGCGGGGTGACGGCGTGTTTTTTTACGTTCAACGTCGGCAACAGTGTAACTGCCCGCTTCAACCGTGGCGACAGCCTTGTTCGCCGCCGCTTCATTGCCGATGTCCAGCTTGGCAAGCTTGTCCCCATTTAAATGGGTCAGGTTGGCGGCAATGGTTTTGCGTTTCGGTGTCGTAAATTTGGCGTCAACTGTCCAATATTCATCAGCCTTAAAGGCTTCGATTTCGGCTTCGCGTTCACAGATTAAACGCAAGGCAACCGATTGCACACGACCAGCAGAACGTGACCCCGGTAATTTACGCCATAAAACAGGCGATAGGTTGAACCCCACAAGATAGTCCAAAGCCCGGCGCGCAAGATAAGCTTCAACCAGTTCCTGATTGACTTCGCGCGGACTGGCAACCGCATCCAAGACAGCCTGTTTGGTAATTTCATGGAAGACGATACGTTTGACATCAACGCCTTTTAACAAGCGTTTATTCGCCAACACTTCCTGAACATGCCATGAAATAGCTTCCCCTTCACGATCAGGGTCAGTCGCGAGATACAGTTTATCCGCGCCCTTCATGGCGTCCGTAATATCTTTAAACTGCTTTTTGGACCGCGCATCCATTTCCCAATCCATTGAGAAATTTTCGTCTGGTCGTACAGAACCATCTTTGGCGGGTAAATCGCGTATATGACCGTATGAGGCAAGAACGATATAATCCTTACCCAAATATTTATTGATCGTTTTGGCCTTTGCGGGCGATTCGACGACAACTACGTTCATAAGCGATCTTCTTAAATTCTATTCCACTAACTGCACTCATGTCGGCAAACCGTTTAAATAATTGAAGAAACCATGTTCCCGGGATGGCGTTCTACATGCCCCGCCAGTTCCAGTTCCAACAAAACAGTTTGCACAACGGAAGCAGAGATTTGGCATTGACGAATGATTTCGTCAACACAAACTGGTGAAATTGATAAACTTTCTACAATTACCTTACGTGCTTCGGTTAACTCCTTCTCCCCTGGTAATGTGGTTTTAACATCTTGAAAATATTGGTATTTCCTTTCATTTAAAGGGGTATTTTTCAGGCTTTCCAGTTCATAAAAAATATTTTGCGCATTTTCCAGTAAATGCGCTCCTTCGCGAATCAGGCCATTTGTTCCGGCTGCACGCGGGTCCAATGGCGAACCGGGAACAGCAAAAACTTCGCGCCCCTGTTCCAAGGCCATGCGCGCGGTAATCAAGGAACCCGAGCGGGGCGAGGCTTCAACCACCACAATCGCACGGCACATGCCCGAAATAATCCGATTGCGCCGCGGAAAATGACGCGCTTGTGGTTTGGTTCCCAGTTTCGGTTCTGCAATCACACACCCACGCAGCGTCATCTCTTTATATAAGGATGCATTTTCACGAGGATAAATCACATCAACGCCACCGCCTTGCACCCCGACCGTTCCGCTCTCCAACGCAGCGGCATGGGCGGCACCATCAACACCGCGGGCCAAGCCGGAAACGACCAGTAAACCGCCTTCGCCCAAATCACGGGCAATCTGTCCGGCAAATTTACATCCGTTCGAGGTTGCATTGCGTGCACCAACAATGGCAACGGCTTTCTTTTTCAGAAGATGCGTATGTCCGCGCGCACATAAAACCGGGGGCGCATCTTCAACATGAGATAATAAGGGGGGATAACTGTCTTCATCGCGCACAATCACTTCTGCGCCGATTTCTGCCAACTCGGTCATTTCGCGTTCGGCATCCGATTTGGAACAAATGGCAATCTTTTTTTTACGTCCGCCTTTGCGAGCCAGTTCGGGCAACGCATCCAAGGCTTTTGATGCCGTTCCGAATTGTTCCAGTAGGCGGTAAAATGTAATGGGACCGACATTTTCGCTACGAATTAACCGCAGCCATGCCAGCTTTTCTGTATCGGAGAATAAATGCGTCATCAGCCTGAACCGTTCCTCTGTCATTACCATGACAAAACCTATGAACGGTTCAGGCTGATTTTACGCCAAAGACTTTATTTTTTTTGACCGATTTTCGGTTCTTCACCGGCAAGCAGGCGTTTGATATTGGCATGATGACGCACGATGCCAAGGGCGGCTAACAAGACAGCCAACACCGCCTTATTTTCATCCCCCAGAAAATACATATAAAAAGGAGAGGCGGCAAAAGACACAAGGGCTGCCAATGACGAATAACGTAACACCAACGCAACCAGCAACCATGTCGCAGCCGTCACCAAACCGGCAGGCCATGACATCGCCAGTAAAACACCCAATGTGGTTGCGACCCCTTTGCCGCCTTCAAATTTCAGCCACATGGGGAAATTATGCCCGATCACAGCCATCATACCGGCAATAATCGCAGCATCCGGGGCAAACCAATATCCGGCAAGCAAGACGGCAACCGCGCCTTTGCCGCCATCCAATAACAACGTTGCGGCCGCCAGATCTTTACGCCCGGTGCGCAACACATTGGTGGTGCCAATATTGCCCGAACCAATAGAGCGCAGATCACCGGCTTGAAACAGCTTGGTCAATAACAGGCCGAACGGAATGGACCCCAACAAATAACCGAGCAAAGCGGCCATCTGCCATTCATGGGTCACGATAACAGGTAAGGTACCCACTGGAGTACTCCTTTATCCTTTTTAAAGTTCAAAGACGGTGCGACCGTCCACAACGGTACGCAGACATCGTCCCTGAGCGAGACGCCCGTCAAACGGCGAGTTCTTGGATTTGGACGGCAGTTGATCCGCATCAATCTTCCAGCCACGTTCCGGATTAAACAAGCATAAGTCCGCTGCCGCGCCTTTTGCAATACGCCCGGCCGGAAGCCGGACAATATTAGCCGGATTGCAGGTCACTTTTTTCAAGCATTCCAGCAAGGTCATATGTTTGTTGTGATACAGTTCCAACGTGATTGCCAGTAATGTTTCCAACCCGACACCACCGAAAGCAGCCTGTGCAAACGGTAGACGTTTTGAATCTTCATCTTCCGGGGCATGATCCGAGGCAATAGCATCAATCGTGCCGTCTTTCAGGCCTTCGATCACGGCTTGTCGATCTTCTTCATTGCGCAAAGGCGGCGAAAGTTTCGCAAACGTACGATATTCGCCAACGGCCAGTTCGTTTAGTGAAAAATAAGGCGGGGCCGTGTCACAAGTCACCGCGACACCGCGTTCTTTTGCACGTCGGATAATATCAATACTTTCCGCCGTGGAAATATGACCGAAATGCAAACGCCCACCGGTATCTTCGGCCAGACGCACATCACGCGCCACCATAATGGTTTCCGCCACTGTCGGAATACCGGTCAGCCCCATACGAATGGCCAAGGCACCTGCATTCATATCGCCGCCTTCGGCCAAAGAAGGTTCTTCTGGGTGTTGCACAATCAACAGATCGTAATTGCGTGCATAGGTCAACGCCTTACGCATCACCTTGGGCGAGGCAACCGCGCGAATACCATCTGTAAAGGCAACCGCCCCACTTTCCGCCAACATGCCCATTTCGGCCATGTCTTTGCCTTCCAGCCCCTTGGTGATCGCCCCATAGGGATAAACCTTGGATAGACCCAACAACCGGGCACGCCGTGCGACAAATTCAACGACACTCATATCATCGGTAACAGGGGTTGAATTTGGCAAACTGAGCATGGATGTCACGCCACCCGATGTCGCTGCCTCCCCTGCTGATTTCAAGGTCCCTTTGTGTTCTTCCCCCGGTTCACGAAGTTGCACACGTAAGTCAACCAGACCGGGGATCAAGCACGCCCCATCACAATCAATGACGTCAACTTCACCATAATGACCCTTGGCTTTTGCGTAACCGGGGCCAAAATCGACGATTTTTTCGCCTTCGGTTAAAACACCGCCATGAATATCCAGATCACTTGCCGGGTCGATCAAACGGGCATTCACATAGGCAACACGCTTGTTCGTAATATCTTTTTTCACGCTCATTTCCCGTTCTCCTCGCGCCATTGATCCAGGTTGGCGGTTACCATCTCCAGACAGGCCATACGGGCGGCAACACCCATTTCCACCTGTTCCTGAATGGCGGAACGTTCAATATCATCGGCAACGTCGGAATCAATTTCCACACCCCGGTTCATGGGTCCCGGATGCATGATCAAGGCATCGTCTTTTGCCATCGCCAGCATTTCATAATCCAGACCGTAAAAATGGAAATATTCCCGCTGAGACGGCAAATAAGCCCCTTCCATACGTTCTTTTTGCAAACGCAACATCATCACGACATCGACGTCTTTCAAGCCTTCGCGCATATCATTATAAATTTCTGCCCCCAACACCTGCATAGCCGAGGGTAACAGGGTCGTCGGGGCCACCAGACGGACACGCGCGCCCATCGCACTGAGCAAATGCACATTGGATCTTGCAACACGTGAATGCAAAACATCACCGCAAATGGCCACATTCAAGCCGGTGATGCTGCCTTTACGTCGACGGATTGTTAAAGCATCCAGTAAGGCTTGTGTGGGATGTTCGTGCGTCCCGTCACCGGCATTCAAAACCGCGCAATTCACTTTTTGTGACAGTAGATTAACCGCACCTGAATCCCCGTGGCGTACAACCAGCACATCCGGGTGCATGGCGTTTAACGTCACCGCCGTATCAATCAGGGTTTCCCCCTTTTTAATCGAGGAAGTCGCCACAGACATATTGATCACGTCTGCGCCCAAGCGTTTTGCCGCGCGTTCAAATGACGTTCTCGTTCGCGTGGAGTTCTCGAAAAAAAGATTGATGACCGTGCGGCCTTCCAACGATTGTTCGACTTTCTCGCGACGTCGGTTGGCTGCGGCGTAAACTTCTGCCCGGTCCAGAATATCGGTGATCTCGAACGGGTATAAACCCTCGATCCCAAGAAGGTGCCGGTGCGTGAAGCGTAATTCTCTGTCTCTGGTGCTCATAGGGGCGGACTATATGCACATGGACACGGCCCTTGCAAGCACCTGTTGAAACAATACTGTTTCTGCGGTTTTCAGAACCAATTCAAAACCAGCATCCACAAGGGCATCGACAGCATTGCCGCCAGAGTCGTCAAGGTAATAATCCCCGCCATTGCCGGAGCGTTCCCCCCCATCTTGCGGGCCAACACATAAGACGAGGCCGAAACAGGTAATCCCGCGTATAAAACCGACAAATCGCGTGTAATCCCCTCAACCCCCAATGCCATACAACAGACCAGACAAGCCAGCGGTAAAAGCACAAGCTTGTTCAGACTTGCGGTCACAACTGTTTTACCAGCGTCACGGGCAGCCTGAAAATCAAGCCCGGCCCCAACACATAACAAACCAATCGGCAAAGCCGCGCGTCCTAAAATTTCAACCAGGGGTCCCAAAACAGGAGGTAAGTTTGCCCCCGTTTGATTGATAATAACACCCAAAAAACAGGCCAAAATCAGCGGGTTTCGCGCAATCGCATTTAACAATGTAGTCAAACGCGGTGCCCCCTCGTTACGAAATTCGCGGGCCCCATAGGTTTCCATAACGATGACGCATAAAAAATTCACCAAGGGCACAATAAAAGCAATGGCAATCGCAACCAACGTTAAGCCCGGTTCCCCCCACAAGGCAAAGGCTGCGGCGATAGCAACATAGGAATTCGGGCGAATAGACCCCTGAAACAATGATGAAAAATCAGGCCCGTTCAGTTCAAGAACAGGCTTTGCTTTCAAGGCAATCGCACCTGCCAGAACGGTTGCGGCGATCAAGGCCAGTGCCATCGGGGCAATTTGCAAATCAGCGACATTCGTGCGTGCCGTCGTATGCAATAACAAGGCCGGAAAGAAGACATAATATGTCATTAATTCCGCTGGCGCCCAGAAGCCTTGCTCAGCCCATTTCGCCTTGATGACATGACCGAGCAGGATCAACAGAAACACCGGTCCCAGTGCAAATACAATATCAACCATAACCTACCACTAACGGTTTAGCTAAATAGACTTAAGTACTCATACTCACTTGCAAATCAGCAAAATACACAGCACTTTAGAATTAATTAAAAATTAATCTGTAAGTTCGCATCCTAGAAGCATACAACTCAGGCATCACATTTAGGAGAAAAAAATGGGATTTTTTGGAAACCAGACACATATTGATCGCTCTTTCCATGATGCCGTTGACGCAATGCCCATCAACGTCATGTTCTGCGATATTAAAACATTTAATATTACATATGCCAATCGGGTTTCCATCGAAACCTTGACGGAATTGGAACATCTTATTCCGGTAAAAGCCGCCCATATCGTCGGAACGAACATTGATGTTTTCCACAAGATGCCCGAACGACAACGCGATATTTTGCGTAATCCAAATAATCTGCCTTTTCAGACAATCATCACACTGGGGCAGGAAAAACTGGATCTGCTTGTCACCCCTATTTTCAATACAGCAGGCGTTTATACAAGCGTAATGTTGACTTGGTCGGTTGTAACAGAAAAAGTCCGCCTTGAAGACGAAGCCGCGCGTCTCAAGCAAATGACAAACCAAATGCCGATCAACGTTATTGCCGTGGAAACCGGGAACTTTACCATCACCTACATGAATGAAACCAGCGTTCAAACATTGAAAGGTCTGGAACATTTACTTCCTTGTAAAGCCGAAGAAATTCTGGGGCAGACCTTTGATATTTTCCATAAGGCCCCGGAACATCAACGTCGCCTCTTAAGTGACCCATCCAACCTGCCCCATAAAGCCAAAATTAAATTGGGGGACGAACATCTCGACCTCTACGTCACGGCTGTTTACGATTCACAAGGCAATTATGCTCAAGCCATGCTGACATGGTCGGTGATTACAGATCGCATCAATTTTGCCACCGAAGTACAGCATGTCGTTGATCTTGTCGCGGCATCAGCAACGGAAATGCGCGCAAGTTCGCAAGCGATGGCGAATACAGCTGCACAGGCCCGCAATATGGCGGCCAATGTCGGTTCCACCACCGAAGAATTAAGCGCATCCATTAACGAAATTTCCGCACAAGTGTCACGGTCTTCACAAATTTCGGATCAAGCCGTTCGACAAGCACAACAAGCCAACACGCAGGTTGAAAATCTTAAATCCGCCTCGCAAGAAATCGGTGATGTCCTGTCCATTATTACCGACATTGCAAGTCAAACTAATCTTCTGGCCTTAAATGCCACGATTGAAGCCGCACGTGCTGGCGAAGCGGGGAAAGGTTTTGCCGTGGTGGCGTCTGAAGTCAAAAACCTTGCCAATCAGACCGCCAAAGCCACCGATCAAATCAGTCAACAAATTTCCACTATCCAGAACCAAACCTCGAATGCCGTACAGGCCATTGCCGATATCACAACCATCATTAATGAGATTAACGATATTTCCGGTGGAATCGCCTCAGCAGTTGAAGAACAAAGTGCGGCAACACAAGAGGTGAACTTCAATATCGAAGGCGTCAGTCAAGCGTCCAGTGAAACGGAAACATCCGCCGACGAAGTTTTGCAAGCCGCAAGCGAGTTATCCATTCAGGCAGAACAATTGTCCACACAAGTTCAAAAGTTCATTCAGACTTAAAGTAAATAATGTTTTAGCGTTTACGGACAACCGTCAAGCCATCGCCCAACGTCAACATGGACATATCGACCCGATCATCGGCAACGATATGTTCATTGATGGCGCGGATCGCTGCTGTTTGATGGGTTTTGTCCTTTTCATCAACAACACGACCATACCACAAGACATTGTCCACGCAGATCACCCCGCCCGGTTTCACCAGTTCCAGTGATTTTTCATAATAATTCATATAACTGGCTTTATCTGCGTCGATAAAAGCAAAATCAAAACTGTCCGGCCCATTTTCCTGCAGGACTTTTTCAATCCCTTCATTGGCATCGCACAAACGTAAATCAATTTTATCTGCAACACCGGCTTCTTCCCAAAACGGGCGACCAACAGGGGGGAAACGTTCATCACGTTCCAAAGCCACCAGATAGCCATCGTCGGGCAAAGCCTGAGCAAGGGCCAAGGTGGAATAGCCTGCATAAACGCCTATTTCAACAATACGCTTGGCACCACACAGGCGCACCAGCAAATCCAGAAAACCGGCTTCTTCCGGCATAATCGCCAACTGTGCGTTCACCAATGTCTTTTTGGAATGCTCACGCAGTTTTCTTAAAGGTTCACTTTCGCGCATGCCGACACGGCGCACATAAGCATCCAGTTTATCGTCAAGTCGAATAGAATGATCAGCCATATTGATGTCCCAATGCGTCCAGAACCCCTTGCAAGATAAAAGCCGCCGCCGCACGATCAACAACTTCGGATCGGCGTTTGCGTGTCATGTCTGCTTCGTCGATCAACATCCGTTCAACCGCTACAGTGGACAATCGTTCGTCCCACAGCAAAATCGGTAAATCAATTTCGCGCGCCAAATTTGATGCAAATGCCTTGGTTGCCTGTGCCCGTTTGCCAAGGGTACCGTCCATTTCACGCGGCAAACCTAATACAAGAGCATTCACTTCCTCTTTGTTGATAATTGCCTTAAGATTAATAACATCTTTTGAAAATTTGGATTTAGGCAAGGTTTCCAGCGGTGTTGCGACCATCCGCATCACATCGGACAAGGCCACACCAATGGTTTTTGTGCCGAGGTCCAACCCCATCAAACGATCATATTGTTTCAAGGCAGCGGCAAATTCAGCCAGTTCGACAACAGCCATTGATCTTTTCTCCATGCAGTTGAGGCCTTATGACGCAAACGTGAATAAATGTCGAGGCCTCATCGCATTGTATAACAAAACACATTCCGCTATTATGCCAACAACACTTATAAGGGGATGGAGTACAAGAGTGAAATATCAATCGCTCATGGGGCTGGCAATCGCAACCACCTTTGCAATGACCATTGCCACGCACGCTTTGGCCGCACCGATGTTTGACGTCTCAACATTGGAAGGACATACCGGTCCTTTTCTTGTCATCAAAAACAATGTCAACGTTCGCGACAAACCCGCCAGCACGGGGGAGAAAGTTGCACAACTGCCAAGCCGCGATATTGTTACGGTAAAAGGCAGAGTAAAGGGAACGCAATGGCTGGCGATCAGCAAAAAAGGCAATAATCTGGGATATATCTATGCCTCGTCTCTGACCCCGATGATCGATGCCTCCTTAAAAGAACCGATTACGTCGAATATCGACTTATCCGCCGACGATAAAGGCGTTTGCGCCTATAACCTCACCTTTGAAGGGCGCGCAATCGAAGAAGAGACAATTTTCGTCTCCGCCGATTATCAAGTCACATTCAATTGCACAATGGACGACGATAAATTCGATTTCAGCGCCTTGGTCTTCATGTCCGAAGTCCCACCGGATTTGGGTCAAAAGCCGATCTATCAAATCACCCTCAACCTTCCCGATGTTGCCACCGGGTATGAAGAATTCCTGTCGGCAACTGCCCTGTTTAATCAAGCGGAAGAACAAGTGATAATGGATGCGGTCTCCCTTGAGCAATTCAAGGAAAAAGCATTGCGCGATAAACTTCCGGCGACGACACCGCAGGAAGCCTTGCAGGCCGCATTGAAATTACAGCTGTCCTCTTTCAATAAAAAAGCATGGCGCATTATCGCCGGTGAAATTCCCAATCCAAGCGAACTTAAACCGCAATAACCTCGCCATAATTTAGGCATTGTCACAAACTACTGTCCAAATATAACGCGAACACATATGAGTGCCTTGAGATGTCGATAAAAAAAACATTGCTCTACACCAGCGCCTTCTTGCTTTTCGCCTCCACTGTAAATGCAATGGGGGATGCACAACCACCAACAACGGACATAGAACAAGACTTAAGCTGCATTCAACGCGCACAATGGATTGCACCAGCCACACGATTGCCACTGGATAATCAAGCCCTTCTGAAAAAAGCCGCAAAACAACAAGTGGTCCTGTTGGGCGAACAACATCCTGATGCGGTGCACCATCGTTGGCAACTGCAAACCATTACCCAGCTTTATGCCCACAATCCCAACATCGTTATCGGTTTTGAAATGTTCCCGCGACGTTTGCAACCTGTTCTGGATGCGTGGATCCGTGGGGAATTAAGCGAAGATGAGTTTCTGCAAAAAACCGACTGGGACGAGGTTTGGAAATTCGACCCCGACCTTTATATGCCTCTGTTTCGCTTTGCTCGCATGAACCGTCTGCCCATTGTGGCCTTGAACGTGGATATGGATCTCATTGGTGCCATCTCGCAAAAGGGTTGGGACGGTGTTGAAGAAGACCAGAAAGAAGGTGTATTACCTCCTCGTAAAGCCCATCCGGATTATATGAGTGAACTTAAAAAGGTATTTGGCAAACACCCCCATGTGGCAGATGACGAAAAAAAGGATGATGAAAAATCAGAAGCCCGCTTCCAACGTTTCGTCGAAGCACAAATCACGTGGGACGGTGCAATGGCACAGGAACTGGCCCGTGTGCAGAAAATGGGCGGAAACCCGCTGGTCATCGGCGTCATGGGCAGCGGGCATCTTGCAGACCGTTATGGTGTCCCCTATCAATTACAAGGATTAGAACTGGGATCAACCGTCCTGCTGCCCTGGACATTGGGATGGGATTGCAACGACCTTAGCCCCAGTTACGCAGATGCTATTTTCGGCTTGGAAGCTATGGAAGAAAAGCCAACAGCCCAACGCCCCATACTGGGTATTCGGATTGAAAAGGCCGAAAATAAAACCGGCGTTATCGTTGAACAAGTTGTCGAGGAAAGCATTGCCGAAGATGCAGGTTTGGAAAAAGACGACATTATCTTAAGTGCCGCCGGGCAATTGGTTGAAGACACGGCTCAATTAATCAAAATCATCCAACGGCAAGCACCCGGCACATGGCTACCTCTTGAAATTGAACGTCGCGGTCAGCCCATAGATATTATCGCCAAATTCCCAAACTGGAATGACGCAGAATGAGGAAACTTCTCAGCCTTTGCATCACACTTCTAACCCTTTTTATTTTCGTTGTCGGTGCACGGGCTGAAACGCATGTTACGTTAAGCGTTCAAGTCGATCTGGGAAAACGTTTATTAAATGTACAAGGTCATGCAAATAAGGCCGTACAACTCCCAGACGGGACGCGCCCTAAAGCCAACGAAACCTTTTCTTATGACTGGACATTCCCTGCAGATCATAAGCCTGAAGATTGGCGCGGCGGGGCCTTTATCAGGGGAACGGACATTTACCTTCCGACCAAATGGTATCCCCAAACAGATGATTTTTTGACATTTGATGTCTCTGTCACCTCGCCCGTTACCACCATTTTACCCGGCAAAATCAGTGACGAAAAAATCACAATGGATCAATATAGTGCCCGTTTTCAAATGGAACAGCCCAGCGAAGGCATTCCGTTATTTGCCGGCCCCTATAAAATCAGCCAATTGCAACAAGGTCCCGTAACGCTACGCACTTATTTCTATGAGGGAATGGAAAACCTCAGCCAGCCCTATCTGCAACGCAGTGCAAAATACATCACACGTTTTCAAAACCAGATCGGCCCCTTCCCTTTTTCACAATTTCACATTATCGCCGCGCCTATACCCGCCGGATACGGCTTTTCCGGTTTGACCTATATGGGGAAACGCGTCCTGCATTTGCCTTTTATTATGGAAAGCTCGCTCGGCCATGAGATTTTGCATAATTACTGGGGTAACGGTGTTTTCCCCGATTATGCCAGCGGCAATTGGGCCGAAGGTTTAACCACCTATATGGCCGACTATATGACGGCGGAACTGTCCAGCCCAACCAAAGCCCGTGATATGCGCCTCAGTTGGTTGCGCGATTATAATGCCCTGCCCCTTGATCAAGACAAACCCGTCACCACCTTTGTCTCCAAACACGGGGCGGCCTCACAAGTGATCGGTTATCATAAGGTTGCCTTTATTTTTCATATGCTGCGACAGACACTCGGTGATCGACAATTTTTTGCAGGCATTCGTCATTTCTGGATGAGTTTTACCTTTAAGTCGGCAACTTGGACAGATATCCAAACCAGTTTCGAAACGGTAAGTCAGACCGATCTCACCTCCTTTTTCCAGCAATGGACCCAGTCTTCCGGTGCACCGCATTTCACCAGCCTGTCTGCACGCGCAAAACGTTTGGGGGAAGATGGCTGGGAAATTGATGCCACCATCTTGCAAACCAATCCGATCTTTAAAACCATTGTCCCCGTCAGTATCGGCACCGGGGATGATTTACTTCAAAACCATTTAATCGCAAATTCGCGTCTTTCTCATTCAAAAATAAAAGTCCCACATCGATCAAATGCCATTAGCCTCGACCCGGATTTCCATATCTTGCGCCGACTGGGACCAAACGAGGCGCCGCCTATTTTACGCGATATTATGCTCAGTGATCAGGTCGAGGTTTCCCTGTTAGGCAAACTTGCGCAACATCCCTCAGCCACACAACAATTGATGGACCGTTTCCTTGAAGGCGCCTTTGAAATTTCAGACAAACCCAGTTTGCAAAAACCATTTGTTCTGGTGGGTGAAGATACTGACATCGCAAATACATTACAAGACCTGCGCCTTACACCCAATGATGAACCGGACACACCGGACATAACCGCTCAAATCCGCGCTGCCAAACTGGCAAACGGTCTGCCTTACCTGATTATTGCGCTGAAACCGGGCACGGAGATCGATGCTCTCCTGCGTCCATTGCCGCATTATGGTAAATATTCAAGCCTTCAATTTAACGGCTCTCGTGTGATCAAAAAATCAAGCGGACAAACCCAGCCAATTGCTGTTCCAATTCGTTGACATTTCAATCTTTTAGTGCCCTAATGCAGCGCATAAGAGGTGGCAATCTTATACATTGGAGTAATTGACTATGATGAAACGTTTTGCCTTGGCTGCCGCGATTGTTTTGGGGTTGAGCACGCCGTCATTTGCCGGTGACATTTCTGTTGAGAACGTCTGGGCACGTGCCTCAGCTGGTATGGCCCGTGCAGGTGCTGCATTCCTGACCATCAAAAATACCGGGGAAGCTGACAAACTGGTTTCTGCGAAAGCAAATATTTCCAAAAAAGTCGAACTACATACACATATCCACGATAACGGCGTGATGAAAATGCGTCAGGTTGAAAGCGTTGCCGTCAACAACGGCATGACAATGTTACAACCGGGCGGCGATCACATCATGTTCATGGGTCTGAACGAAGGTTTGAAGGAAGGTACATCCTTCCCGCTGACACTGGTCTTTGAAAAAGCCGGTGAAATCAACGTTGAGGTCATGGTCAAAGCCGCTGGTGCTATGGGTGCGTCGAACGGCAATATGAAACACAATATGAAGAAAATGCAGTAAGCACCTTTTTCATATGGTTTCAAAAAAAGGCACCTTCCACAAAAAGGTGCCTTTTTTACCTGTAGAAATACAATCTTAATTAGAATATAAATTTATAAAACAGTTTAAATTAAAATTCGCGCTTCTTCATTATGGCAGGCAGGCTTAAAAATGACGCCCCAATCTCAAACACCCGATCCGTCTTTAAAAGAAGAAAATGAACATCTGAAACAAGCCTTGCTTAAAATTGAAGAAGCGCAGTTTCGTATCTATACAGACCGCTTACAAGATGCCGTTCTCGCGAGATTTCAACGTCTCGCCTTACCCGTGACCTTGATCATTGTTGTGGCTGGTTTTCTCGGCTTCAACAGTATTATGTCACAAGTCGAAAAGTCACTCATCAGCCCACAAGTCAACGAAATCATCGGAACCGAAGTTGCCAAAGAAGTCACTCACCAGACACAGGAATATATCCGCGAACGTCTCCGCCAAGCAGAACTTGCCCTTGATATTAAGGATCAATCCGATGACATATCGAAAACCAATCCAGTCATACACGATATGTATTGGGTCATTGCCGGCACGTCTGCCGACCTAAGCGATATTATAGCAGAGCGGGAAAACATCTTGCGCATTCTCTCGATTAAAGGAGTGAATGCACAGAAAGAATACCCAAACCTGCTACTCATCCGCTGGAAACGGGACAATAACCCGGCAAAAACTCTCAGGTATTCCCTCGCCCTTGGCCCCTTTAAAGACAAAGCGAAAGCCAATGCTGCCCAACATAGTGCAATCAACAATGGATTTCGGGCAGAGGCAAAGCCGCACTATATTCAAGCCGCAACGCCCCTCAATTTTACCAATTAAAAAAAGGTGGTCACAGGGTCGCTACAAAATCAGCCAGTCCCGTGCGGCGAACCCGCTTTAAACGTTCAGCCTGTAAAATAGCCTGAACCTGTTGGGTGGCTTTATCCAGATCGTCATTCACCACCACATAATCGGCATCAACCCAATGGCTGGCTTCGCTTTCCGCTTCTGCCATGCGTTTGGCAATCGTATCCTCACTATCCTGGGCCCGTGCCCGCAAGCGATCTTCAAGTGATTGCTGACTTGGCGGCAGGATACAAATCCATACCAGATCATCCGGGGCATTGTTCTGGAGTTGTTCTGCCCCTTGCCAATCAATATCAAAGAAAACATCCTTCCCCGCACTTAAGGCTTGTTCAACCGGTTCTTTCGGCGTTCCGTAAAATCGACCAAAAACTTCCGCCCATTCCAGAAATTCCTGATTATTCACTTTTTCTTTAAAACGCCCCTCTTCCATAAAGAAATAATGTACGCCGTCTTCTTCACCGGGACGGGGGCTGCGGGTCGTAGCAGAAACGGAAACCGCAATGGACGGATCATCCTTCATAAGCGCTTGCGTGATCGTACTTTTCCCGCAACCACTTGGCGCTGTTAAAACCAACATCAGCCCGCGACGTGCTATAGATTGATCTATAGAATGGTTCATCTCTCGTTCCCTTTTTTCACATCACAAGACTATTCAATATTCTGTACCTGCTCACGGAACTGATCAATTGTGGCTTTGAAGTCCAATCCAATGCGTGTCAGGTCCACATCCTGTGCCTTGGAACAGAGTGTATTGGCTTCCCGGTTAAATTCCTGGCAGAGGAAATCAAGTTTGCGCCCGCAAGGGCTGCCTTTGGTCAGCAGATCACGTGCGCCTTCGATATGGGCACGCAAGCGATCCAGTTCCTCGCGCACATCGGCTTTGGTCATTAAGATTGCCGCTTCCTGCGCAATGCGTTCTTCATCCAGATCGGGCAAATCTTCCATCACATCTTTAAGCTGGCGCACCAAGCGTTTGCGTAAGACATCGGGTTGCGCGCCTGCGCATGCTTCGGCTTTGGTGCACAGCTGTTCAATTTCGTCAACATGACCGTGCAAGACACTCTCCATCCGCGCCCCTTCGCTTATACGATTTTCCAGAAGATCATCGAGTGCTTCTTCCAGACTAATCATCATTTTGCCAAAGGCAGCTTCACGGTCCGCTTCGCTTTCGCTGTCTTCAACCGTTTCAATGACCCCGCGCAATCCCATCAATCCATCAACCGAAGGCGCATTCACACCCGGAACCTTGGCTTCAACCGTTTTCATCACATCAATCAATTGGTTGAGCAAATCCTGATTCACCCGATAGCCCGTTTGATCCTGACTATGCGAAATGTTGAGACTGAGCGCCACACTACCGCGTTTAAAACGTTGAGAAATAGCCTTACGGGCCGGTAAATCCAATGCATCAAAGCCGGATGGAATGCGCAAACGCACGTCAAGCCCCTTGGAATTGACGCTTCGCACTTCCCAAGTCCAGTTGTAATTGCCAAATTGAGCGCTGGCGCGGGCGAAACCGGTCATGGAATTGATGGGCACGAACTTAGTCTCCTTCGATTCAATATTTGACAGACCTTATACCTTTCTTGATAAGCTATTGTCTATGAAACATATTCTGATTACAGGTGCTTCCAGCGGGATTGGCGCTGCTTTGGCCCTTGAATACGCACAAGCGGGCTGTCGTCTCTCCTTAAGTGGGCGAAACGAAGAACGATTAAACACAATTGCGCAATTGTGCGAAAACAAAGGCGCATGTGTGCACACCGCCCTTATTGATGTATGTGACCGTGCTGCCATGACTGATTGGCTGTTAAAAACCGACACAGCACACAAAATTGATTTAATCATTGCCAATGCCGGTATTTCCAACGGGTCCGGCAATGCCGACAGTTGGGAAGAAAGCACGCGCGATATTTTCGCTGTCAATCTTGCGGGAACCTTAAACACTATCTTACCACTTTTGCCGACAATGGTGGCACGTGGGAGCGGGCAAATCGCCGTAATGAGTTCCCTTGCCGGGTTTCGCGGTCTGGCCAGTTCACCAGCCTATAGTGCCAGCAAAGTCTGTGTCAAAGCCTATGGTGAAGCCTTGCGCCTGCGATATGGCAAAGATGGGTTAAAGGTCAATGTCATCTGCCCCGGCTTTGTGGAAAGTGGCATCACACGCCAAAACACCTTTAAAATGCCCCTGCTGATGAGTGGGGATAAAGCGGCTCGCCTGATCCGACGCGGCCTTGATAAAAACAAAGCCATTATAACATTCCCTTGGCCAATGGCCCTTGCGACTCGTCTGTTTGCCAGTCTGCCACTTTGGCTGGTTGAAGGCCTCAGCACGTTTATGCCGAAAAAGGAATAGCGATGCCTTTGGATGTTCAACATAAGGCCTGCCTTGAAAATCAGCTTGAAACAGAAAAGGAAAAGCTGTTTTGTGCAGCCTGTGGGCATCTCATTACGTTTGGCGACTGGCGAATTGTAATGAGAGGCGACCATGAACATACGGTTTTTAATCCCGCCGGGATCATTTTCACCATCGGCTGTTTTCAGGACGCACCGGGTTGTTTAACAACAGGCCATGAAAGCGCTGAATTCAGCTGGTTTCCCGATTACAAATGGCAACTTGCCCACTGTACGCAATGCCAACGCCATTTAGGTTGGTTGTTTCGCAACCCGTCGCAATTACCAGTGTATTTTTACGGTCTTATCCAAAACCGCTTACACAAAAAAAACACCGACTAATACCTTATGGTAATATGAATTCCTCTTATCTCTCCTATAATGATGCATAGGGGAAAAGGGGAACGCCATGAGTGATTATCATTTTGCAATCGGTGACACGCTGGTCAATTATGTGCATGAAATTTACGCAGCTTGTGAAAATCCACAGAAAAGCGAAAAATGCCTTTGTTTTGACGATCCTTACAATCTGCCATGCCAATGCAAACGCATGATCGCCGTTCGCGAACAAATCAAAGCCATCAACACGCACAGCTGATAGAGGATGCCCCTAAAATTTAGGGCTGAGATGATAAAGCATAAACAGTGTCGGTATCCACAGACCGATCCAGCCGATAATCATCCCCGTACGGGTATAAACGCCGTTGCGATAGAAACGATAAATCATAAACGTCAATATAATCGCAGCGCCGATCAGGACGAGCATATTTCCAAGGTGCGTTTCCATAACGACAATCTCCTTTATCTGCCCATCCTATAACAGTTCTGCACAGACAAATACCTTGACGTTTGGCAATCAGTCGCGACTTCTTTCAATTCTTCGCCATTGTGCAACATTACGATTATGTTCTGCCAAGGTTTTGGCAAACGCATGCCCGCCTGTACCATCCGCTACAAAATAAAGCGCATCGGTCTGATCTGGATTAAGCACGGCCTCGATAGAAGCTCGCCCCGGATTACAGATCGGTCCCGGTGGCAAACCGTAATTCGTATAGGTATTATAAGGCGTGGGCGTTTTCAAATCTTTGCGTGACAAAGGTCGTCCCAAAGGTTCTTGCCCCATTGTCATACCATAGACAACCGTTGGATCTGTTTGCAGGCGCATACGTTTTTTCAAACGATTGATGAATACACCGGCAACCAAAGCGCGTTCTGCACGAATCCCCGTTTCTTTTTCTACAATCGAGGCTAAAATCAAGGCTTCTTCCTTGGTTTTAAACGGCAAACCTTCTTGACGGTTTTCCCACAGTTCATCCAATGTTTTTATCATCGTCTCTTGCATATGAGACAGAACGGCAGCACGTGCCATTCCACGATGATAACTGTAAGTTTCCGGCAGTAAACTCCCTTCCGCCGGAATATGCGTCACTTGACCGTCCAGCCCGTCTTGTGCGTTTAACTGCGCGACAACCTCAACCGATGTCAAACCTTCAGCAACTGTGAACCGATGCAGGACCGTTTTGCCTTCTTCTAGAATACGCGTCACCTGTTTCGGCGTGACACGGGCCGGAAAAAGATATTCCCCTGCTTTCAGCTGTTTATCCAATTGGTTAAAACGCAAGACAATCCGAAAAACCAACGCATTGTTGATCACGCCTTCTTTTTCAAGAAGTTGCGCAATACTTGCAACTCCGCTGCCTTGGGGAACAATCACAACCTTTTCCTGCGTCAACACCCAGGACCGGGTAAAGTTTTTCGCCAACCAATAGGAAAAACCGCTGCCCGCAAAGACCACAACAACGATTAAACCAACAAGAAAAGCCGAAACCTTCTTGAAGGAAGATTTCGGCTCGTTCTTTTTACTTTTTGATTGAGGCTTTTCAGCGTCGCTCATCCAGCACCTTAGTCAATAGACTTGAAAACCAAAGAAGCATTTGTGCCACCAAACCCGAAGGAGTTGGACAAAGCCACATTAACTTCGCGTTCTTTCGCCTGCAACGGCACCAGATCCATATCACAACCTTCAGACGGGTTGCGCAGGTTCAAGGTCGGCGGAACAACGTTGTTCTGGATAGACAGCAACGAGAAAATCGCCTCGACCGCACCGGCAGCACCCAACAGGTGACCGATGGCAGATTTGGTCGATGACATGGACGGTTTTTTATAATGTTCGCCCAACAGACGTTTCACAGCGCCGTGTTCAATCTCATCACCCAACGGTGTGGAAGTCCCGTGTGCGTTGATATAATCAATGTCTTCCACATTAATGCCTGCGCGTTTAATGGACGCTTGCATCGCACGGAAACCACCATTGCCATCAGATGCCGGAGCTGTAATGTGATAAGCATCACCAGACATCCCGTAACCGATTACTTCGCCGTAAATTTTCGCACCACGTTTCTTGGCGTGTTCATATTCTTCCAACACGACAACACCGGCACCTTCACCCATAACGAAACCGTCGCGCCCTTCGTCCCACGGACGAGAACCTGCTGTCGGGTCATCATTATAAGATGTCGACAGGGCTTTGGCTTGGGCAAAACCCGCCATACCCAGACGGCAACATGCAGCTTCTGCACCACCGGCAACCATAACGTCGGCATCATCAAGAGCAATAATACGAGCCGCATCACCAATCGCGTGCGCACCCGTTGCACAGGCTGTCACAACCGCGTGGTTCGGGCCTTTGAAACCGTACTTAATAGAAACATGACCGGAAACCAGATTGATCAAGCTGGCCGGAATAAAGAAAGGTGATAAACGACGTACACTGTTGGTTTCAACCGTCACTGCACCTTTGGAAATTTCAGGAAGACCACCAATCCCGGAACCGATCATCACACCCGTGCGGAACAGTTCTTCTTCGTCATCCGTTTGAATGCCGGCATCTTCAACAGCTTCGGTTGCCGCAGCCAGACCAAAGACGATGAAATCGTCCATACGGCGGCGCTCTTTCTTGGATACGTAATCTTCAGAATTGAACAGACCTGCGCCTTCACCAAGGGGAACCTGTCCGGCAATTTTTGCAGGAATATCGGAAACATCGAATGATTCGATGGCATTAATGCCGGATTCGGCATTCAGAAGTTTTTCCCAAGTCGGTTTCACTCCGTTTGCCAACGGAGACACCATACCCAGGCCTGTAATGACAACACGTCTCATGTCTGATCAAAATCCTTTGAGGTCGTCAGAAAATGTTAGGCGTAGAAACAAGAATGAGCGCAGACCACAAAATAAGGGCCGACGCTCACATCTCATAACACTTGGCTTAAGGAATTAAGCGTTTGCTTCGATGAAGTCGATAGCATCCTTAACAGTCAAGATTTTTTCAGCAGCATCGTCCGGAATTTCACAGCCGAATTCTTCTTCAAAAGCCATAACCAGCTCAACAGTGTCGAGGCTGTCAGCGCCCAGATCGTCGATGAAGCTAGCGTTTTCAGTAACTTTTGCTTCTTCTACGCCGAGGTGTTCAACTACGATTTTCTTTACGCGCTCTGCGACATCGCTCATCTTAATAATTCCCTTAACGGTATTGATACAAAAGGTCCGCCCCTAAGCACAAACGGGACATTCCCCTCTCTTGTTTGATCTCGTTCCCAACTTACATAGCTAGGATTGAGGTTTGGTAGCACAATTTTTCACAAGGCGAAAGCCCTAATGTTAGGGCTTTGTGCCCTTTAAATCATCGCCATGCCGCCATTGATATGCAAGGTTTGACCTGTAACGTACTGCGCTTCATTCGATGCCAGATACACAACCCCTGCTGCAATCTCTTCCGGGTTGCCCATACGGCCTGCCGGAATTTTGGTCAACATACCGGATTTGACATCCTCAGACAGCTCGTCCGTCATCGCGGTTGCAATATAGCCCGGTGCGACACAGTTGACTGTAATTCCACGTGAACCGACTTCATAAGCCAGTGATTTGGAATAACCGATCATACCGGCCTTGGACGCGGCGTAGTTAGTTTGACCGGGGTTACCCGTCACACCAACAATCGACGTAATACCGATAATACGACCCCAGCGTTTTTTCATCATGGAGCGCAACACAGCCTTGGACAGTTTAAAGGCTGCCGTCAGGTTGACATTTAAAACCGCATCCCAATCATCATCTTTAATGCGCATGGCGAGATTATCACGGGTCAGGCCCGCGTTATTGACCAAAATGTCCAAAGACCCCATGGCTTCTTCCGCCTGCTTGGGCAGGGCTGCCAGTGCTTCGTCGTCAGACAAATTACACGGCAGAATATGAACACGATCATTGCCGATTTCAGCCGCCACTTTTTCCAAAGCTTCAACACGTGTCCCGGTTAAGCCAACGGTTGCGCCCTGTGCATGCAATGCTTTTGCAATCTCTGCACCGATCCCGCCGGATGCGCCTGTGACGAGTGCACATTTACCTGTTAAATCAAACATAATATCTATCTTACCCCTTTTAAGATTAAAGTGACCCAAGGAAACTTTCGATATCCGCCGGACCGTTGACGGCCACACCGGACAGGGAACGGTCAATACGTTTTGCCAAACCGGACAGAACTTTACCCGTCCCCAGTTCGACCAGTTGTTCCACGCCTTGTTCTTTCATATACAGAACACCTTCGCGCCAGCGAACGGAACCACAAACCTGCTCAACCAACAACTTGCGAATTTCTTCCGGGTCGATCACCTTTTCAGCCGCTACGTTGGCAACGACCGCAACGCTCGGCGCATGGATCGTAACATCGGCCAACGCTTCAGCCATCGCATCCGCCGCCGGTTGCATCAATGCACAATGGAACGGAGCAGAAACCGGCAACAAAACAGACCGTTTCGCGCCTTTTTCTTTTGCAATCACAATTGCGCGTTCAATCGCCGATTTCGCACCAGATAACACGACCTGACCGGGGGCATTATCGTTTGCTGCGGTACAGACTTCGCCTTGTGCGGCTTCGTCAGCCACAGCTTGTGCGTCTTCAAGGGACAGACCAAGACATGCCGCCATCGCCCCTTCCCCAACCGGAACAGCTGCCTGCATGGCGCGTCCGCGAACTTTCAACAAACGCGCCGTATCCGCCAAAGAAAAAGCGCCCATTGCTGCCAGCGCAGAATATTCACCCAAGGAATGCCCGGCGACCATATCGCAATGATCTGCAAGTTTGATATTGCCTTCTGTCTCCAACACACGGGCGACCGCGATTGAAACGGCCATCAAAGCCGGTTGTGCGTTTTCCGTCAGGACCAGTTCATCATCCGGGCCTTCAAACATGATCTTGGAGAGGTTCTGCGACAGCGCCTCGTCCACTTCCTGGAAAACTTCACGGGCAACAGCAAAAGCATCAGCCAGTTCCTTACCCATACCAACGGCCTGAGAGCCTTGGCCGGGGAAAACAAATGCGCGGGTCATCTTACGAACAATCCTCAGTCAATGTTAAACTTCAATTACAGCTGCAAACAAATATAGATTTGTTCCATTGTGATCAAGAAAAAGGGGATTTTTTCTGTCTTTTTCAGTAAAATTCACCACAGCTTTACCAAAGCAGTCTGGAAAATCATGTTTTATGACCTTTTAAAAGAAGGTAGCCGTAAAGAAGTCGCACGTGCAAATGAAGTCGCGGCACAAATTCTCGACACACCTCCACTTATTGACAGCTTACTGGATTGCCTTTGCACCGGGGATGAAACCGTACGCGCACATGCCGCGCATGCGCTTATGCAAGTGGGCAAACAACAGGCCGATATCCTGCATCCCGTCCATAGCCGTCTTTTAAAAGAAATTGCCCCGATACAGCAATGGGAAGTGCAGGAACAACTTATGAAAGTCCTGCCATTGATTGACACCTCCGATCAGGTGGTGCAACTGGCAAAACGAAATTTATCTCATAAAAGTGCCATTGTCAGAACCTGTGCCTTACAAGCCCTGTTTGACCTTGTCCAGCGCATTCCAAATCGGTTTAACGAGGTCATGCACATCCTGCAAGATTGTCAAAACGTGCACGCGCCAAAATCACTGCAAGCGCGTGCACGCAAACTTTCGGCAAAAATGAAAGATCTCAAACCTTAAAGTGCCTTGGCAAATTCCACGATATGACCGTTGCAATCTTCCACCATTGCAACCTCAAAATTCCAGGGTTTGACGTCCGGTGCAACAAGCGCTTTGGCACCATTTGCAAGAGCGTGAGCAAATGCGGCTTTTACATCATCCGGTTCCAGCGTGATTTGCGCCCCGATCAATCCAGTCGAGCCTCCGGCCTTGACATAAGAACGTTTTAAAATATCAGCCGCAAGATTATGTGCTGCAAACCCCAATGTCGTTGCACCAGTTTCCATCTCCGCATAATCACCGCTTTCATGGATAAAACGTCGCGTTAAGCCGAATGCCTTTTCATAAAATTCTACCGTTTCAACGATATTTTCGACATATAAAATTGTATAAGAAAGTTTCATGTTTCTACCTGTTCATTCTGTAACGATAGTCGCAGCTTAGAAACATCTGATTATCCTGTATTGTATAATTGGGACATCAGGTTCAACGGTGTTTTTCCCGTTAATTTTTTAATCTGTCGCGTCATATCGGCTTGATCAAAAAAACCGGCTTCCAGTGCAATCTGCGACAAGTCTGTTCGCTTTGAACCCTGTATTAATTTTTGAAATTTAAGCAAACGGTGCGTGTTGGTATATTGGCGTGGTGAAATCCCGTAAAACTGAATAAATTCCCGATAAAACCGTTTTCGCGACATTTCCATCATTTGCGCCAACCGGGACACACCGATCATTGCAACAGCGCGCATGGCCTGCACCCTGTGCCTTTGCACCTCGTCAAAACACAAGCGTTGCCGCAAGTAACCTTCCATCCAGTTGATAAAGATATCAAACGTATGTGGACTTGTTGCCAGTTGATCTTCCAACACCGCGTAGCTATCAGAGAAAGGGGCCTCAACCAGACAATCGCGCAGACTGGCGACATTCATTTTTAAGGCGATTGCCGCCATCGCCGGGTGAAAGCGCACACCAAGATAAATATCTTCATGGGCCAGCGAGACCGTTCGCGCGATACTCATTGTTCCACAAAGGGAAGAAAACAATTGCCCATCACAATAACGAAAGATGAGGTCCATAGCTGCATCGGGCAGGATCAAAGCTTCGCCCTGCCCCGATGCCGCATCGCCACCAGATACCCAGAAGCAATCCACATATTGTGCCAGTTGCGCACAGTTTGGTTTGCGTTCTTGATACATGACACCTCTATTTCATTGTCTAAACAACCTTTTTAGGAGCCAAATTATTGACCCCCAAAGCCAACAAGATGATGACCGCGCCGATCATTTGCAAGCCTGTCAACGTTTCCCCCAACACCCACCACGCCAAGATCATAGTCATAATCGGCTGAGAGAGCGAGAAAAACGAAACAAAGGTCGATGATAAGACACCCATTGACTGAATATAAAGGTTCATCCCCAAGACCTGCGATACAAACGCGATTGCGACCAATACAGCCCAACCTTCCCAACTTTGCGCAATCAGGATTTCCTGATTAAAAATTGCCAAAGGAGCCAACATCAAAATAGCCGTCGCGTTCGTCCAGTTCACAACCGTTTTTGAACTGCAATATCGGCGCATCCGCGTTCCACACAAAAGAAACCCGGCGTAACATACCGCAGACAACAAGGCTTCGATGCTACCTTCCCCCATCGCAACCACCCCATTAACCGGATCCAGACCGGACATGAAAAAGGCACCGGGGGCCGCACAGACAAGACACAACAGGGCATATTTACCAGGACGTTCTTTTAAAAACACCCATGCCCCCAAGATCACAAACAACGGTGCAAAATTATTCAGAAAAATCGCAACACCCACGCTGCCTTTGATATAGGCATGGTGTAACAAGGCAACTTCGCCGCCCAAGAAAAGACCACAAGCGATTCCATAAGGGGCAAGTGTGCGCCATGAAACTTGCGAAACACTGGCGCGTTGCGTTCCAGCGGGTGAATGAAAAAAGATCATCCCCCACCCCCACATCATAGGCATAGCAAAAAACAAACGATAAAATGCAGACGCCGTTGGCCCCACATCCGCAAAGCGCGTGATCACATTGCCGACACTGAAACAGGCAACGCCAAAGAATAAAGCAATCATCGCCAAAGCCTGCGGACTAAGTGTCGGCAAGGCTACGATTTGATTTCTACGCATCGTTTTAACCTTGAAACAAAAGGGGGTTGAATTTGACTGGACAATACCGCAAAAACCTAAAATAATAAAAACGAATTAATTTTATTAAACTCATAACAAAATCTTATTTTAAAATGTCCCTTGATCCAGAATGCCTGAAAGCCTTTGTCACCGTTGCCGATTGCGGCAGCTTCACCCGCGCGGCCCAAATCCTGAACCGGACACAGGCCGCTGTCAGTCAACAGATTAAAAAGCTGGAACTTTTATTGGATGCGCGCCTGTTTCAACGCCATAGTCGGGCGGTTTCCCTGTCCAGTCACGGGCATTTACTTTTAGGGTATGCCAAACGCTTACTTGCCTTACAAGACGAAGCCATCCACGCCTTTCGCGAAGCCGATACAAAATGTACAGTTCGGCTGGGCACACCGGATGATTACGCCAGCAGTTTTATGCCCACCATCATCAATGCCTTTGCTCATGCCCATCCCAATGCGGAAATCGAAGTCCGGTGTGATTTAAGTATCGACCTTTTGGACTCTCTCAATCGACATGAGATTGATCTGGCCCTAATCACCAAGCAAGCCAATAACACAACCGGTGAAGATGTCCGGGTCGAACCACTCGTCTGGGTGGGGGCCGCCGGGGGCATGGCTTATATGCGCGAGACTCTTCCGCTTGCACTTTTCAGTTCATCTGATAGCAAATGCATGTTTCGTTATGGCGGTCTCGCGATCCTCAAAGAGACCGGACGCGATTATCACATTGCCTATACCAGTCGCAATACATCCGTTGTACTGGCCGCCGTGCGTGCTGACACGGCGGTCGCTATTCTCGCCCGATCATCCGTTCCGCCGGATTTAACCATTCTTGACGATCAACACGGCCTGCCCCCTTTGCCCGAAATTCGAATTGCACTGCATCGCCGCACCGGGGAGCGTAATCGCGTTATCGACGATTTCGGCGACCATATTGTGAAAACCTTGTCACTTGATTAGGTGCAAACGATCCAACCGCAAACGATGACGCCCATCACTGAGCCGCCAAACGGATAAAAAGATGGCTGATGTGGTTCCAATCGCTGTGCCACCTGCAATCAAAAACATGACCAAAGCTTGATATTTTGCCGCTTCCACCGGGTCAACCCCGGCCATCAGTTGCCCGGTCATCATACCGGGGATAAACACCAGACCGGATGCCGACATGGAATTTACAATGCCGATCATCCCCGTTTGCAAAGCAGAACGGACAACCGTTTGCGTTGCCTGCCATTTGGTGTGGCCCAAGGCGAGACGGGCTTCAACCATATCGCGTTCCCGGTATAAAACATCCATGACATGAGATAAGCCCACCGCCATCCCGGTCATGGTATTTCCCAGAACCATCCCCAACAGCGGGATAACATAACGGGCCTGATACCAGGGTTCCGCCTTGATTTGTACCAATAAAGCAAACAGCGTGACAATCGCCGCCGCTATAAACAAACTGCCTGTTCCAACCCCATAGGTCCAAACCCCGCGCAAACGCCGTTTCTGTCTGGCAGTTACTTCATATCCGGCAAACCCGATCATCACAAGGGCAGCAATCAATGTCCAAAGTCCGGCTTGGGTGACGAATAAATAACGCAACACATAAGCCATAAGGGCAAGCTGCACCACCATACGCAGGGCCGCAACCAACAAGGATACGGCAACACCCGTGCGATACCATAAAGACACCGCGGCATGCATAAATAACAATAAACTGCCGATTGCCAGCTCTGTATAACCGATCGTAATCATGGTTTTGCCTCTTCAACGACAAAGCCATCTTCGATACGCCAGATTTTTTGGGCAAACCTGCTCACTTGGCGTTCATCATGGCTGACAAACAAAAGACCAATGCGCTTGGCGGTCAAATAGTCCAGCAACAAAGCTTCGACTTGACGTGCATGTTTATCATCTAAGGCCGAGGTTGGTTCATCCAGCAGCAGAATACCGACCTCATTCCCCTTATGAACTTCCAACGCCCGAAGCAGACAAAGCCGTTGCGCCTCCCCACTGGATAAACGACTGACCGGCCAGTTCACCGTCTCGGATGAAAGACCAACACGCCCCATCATATCCGCCAACCAGTCCAAGTCTTGAAAATGCGCTTTGACCTCATCATCCCACCAAGTGGCCTTTGGGCCAACATAAGTGACCTGTTGCCGCCATGTCGGGGCAGCTATGACATCACGATCTTGACCTTTTAATGAAAGTCTTCCTTCATTTTCCAATAAATCAGCCAGCCCTTTTAAAAAGACAGACTTCCCCGCCCCCGAGGGCGCACACAAGGCGATACATTCCCCAAAGGCAAGGCAAAGTCGGGATGCCTTAATATTTAAAACGTCAAGCTTTTCAATTTTCAGCAACAGGCGTTACCTTTATAATCATTGAAGAAACATTGCCCCTGCAGCGCACATATTGCGGGTCAGCCTGCGGGCACACGGTCTAGGAAATGATATATTTTCGTCAATAAATCAGCCAGATCAAATGGCTTTGTGACATATTCGTCAAATCCAGCATCTTGGCCTGCCTGCACGTCATTGGGCATAGCCGATGCACTGACCGCAATCACCGGAATATCTTTGGTTTGCGGGTTTGCACGCAGTTCCTTCAAGGCTTCAAACCCTGTCATCCCCGGCATACAAATATCCATTAATATCAAATCCGGGCACTGTTCAACTGCAATTTGAACGCCTTCCTCCCCACTCATGCAGACGAGGAACTCGCAGCCTTCCACCTCTTGAATCACGGCGGACATCAATTTGATATTTTCGCGATTGTCTTCAACATATAAGATTTTGCGATATAACGGCGTAACATCTGACGTCGCCACATCTTCCTCTCGCATATCTGGGAGACAGGCACTGCCTTCGTCATCAATTTTATCACACAACGGAACCTCTACCCAAAAGGTAGAACCTTCATCCTTGCGGCTTTCAAAACCGATACGTCCGTCGAGGCTTTCAATGATACGTTTAGCAATTGTTAAGCCAATCCCGGTTCCTTCAACCTGCCCGCCATCATGGCCCAAGCGTTCAAATGGTTGAAATAACCTATCTTGTAATTCCTCACTGATACCGACCCCCGTATCGGCAACAATGATTTTCAAGCAGTCCTCTTGAAGTTCCGTCGATATGCGGACTTCCCCTCCCGTTTTATTATATTTGATGCCGTTGGATAACAAATTCACCAAAACCTGACACAATCGCGTTTGGTCCGTTCTTAAATAAGGCAATGTTTCGGCTTGTGTCATATTGACAATCATCACCTTTTCGTCACGCGCGCGCGCCGACACAAAAGAAAGACTTTCCGCAAGCACCTCTTCAGCGCGCACGCAGTCCAGATCAATTTGCATCTCGCCAGCTTCAATTTTATTCAATTCCAGCAATTGATCAATTAACGCCAGAAGAAACTTGCCACCTGTGATAATCTGATCGACTGATTTCTTTTGTTTCTCCGCTAACGGAAACCGCCGCGATTGATTAAGCAACTGCGCAAAACCAAGAATCGCATTCAATGGCGTTCTCAGTTCATGGCTCATCGAAGACAAAAATTCAGATTTTGCAGCACTGGCCTGTTCAGCTGCTTCACGGGCTTCTTTCAAAGTCGCTGTGCGTTCTCGAACTCTTTGTTCCAGTTCGTTATTTGCCTCAATAACCTTGCGTTCGCTTTCTTCACGTTTTTCAATATTGGCCTTCAGCAAATCCAGCATGGTATTAAAGCGCCGTGCCAATATACTAAATTCATCATTTCCGCCAACAGGCAGTCGTTCATCAAGGTTTTCCGGTGAAATACGAGCCGTCAAATCACTTAAATCTTTTAGTGGCGATGTCATTCGCATGGCAATAATCACAGCAACGACACAAGCTAGAACAAAGGAGAAAGCAACAAAAAGAATTGTTATTTGTTCGGCTTGCAGCAATTCCTTTTCGAATGCATCACCTTCACGCTTGGACTCATTTAATGCGTCTTCGTGTAACTTAAACGCTTTGGCTTGAATCGTGCGAGATATCGGTTCCACATGTTCTTCAAAAAATTCATACAGTGTCGCCGGTGTTGCAACCTTGTCATTATACAGCACCATAAATTCATTGGTTGCTTTAATGAACTTGTCCGTAAGAAGCAATAAATGCGTCACTTCTGCCAATTCATCTTTTTCGAGATTTATTGCCTCTAAATCAGTATGATCATCGTGGCCAAGATTCTCCGATAGATCTTTTTCCACCACAGCGCGCCATTCGGCCCCAATTATCTGAAATTTTTCAAGATTCTGCTCAACTATTTGACTGGCCCGCGAAATTTCAACTTCTTTCGGATCAATCAATATTTCCAGCATCATTTCACGCAAATTGGATTTCACGCGTTGGACGGCGTAATTAAAGTTTGAAGAAAGCTCTACTTCCTTCACATTCACCTGAACCATTTTATCAATATGTTCACGGCTCGCCTGACTGGTCACCACCATTACTACAAATGGAAAACCCAAAATGCCGACCAAACATATAAAACTGATGATCAATTTGCTTCGAAGCTTCATATTTAACACTCGGTATTCTTATACGACGGCGTTCTTTATTCTTTTGATTAAGAGTATAACCATGTATATCCACAATTGAAAACAAAAGGAGGTACCAGCCTCAAAATTCTTACCTTCCTGCCCCGGCTGACCTGCGATTCATTTCCCTTGCATTCCCTACATTATTCTGTATATTCCCGCCTTTCAAACTGCCTCCTTGCCGGAATCTGTTGGTTCTGGCTATGCCTGCAAGAAATGCTCATGGGGAGTATTTTCAAGGGCTGAGACAATCCATAGGGAGTTATATCTATGGCGTTTTATGAAAGCGTGTTTATTGCACGTCAAGACGCTTCGGCTGCCCAAGTTGAGGGTTTGCAAGACTCTTTAGCGTCCGTTATCGAAGAAAACGGCGGTAAGGTCACGAAGCGCGAATATTGGGGCCTGCGCAACATTGCGTATCGCATGAAGAAAAACCGCAAAGGCCACTACGTTCTGTTCAACCTCGATGCTCCGTCTGCTGCTATTGACGAATTTGACCGTCAGCTGCGTCTCAATGAAGACGTGCTGCGTCACCTCGTTATTCGCGTTGAAGAACTCGAAGAAGAACCGTCTGTCATGATGCAAAAAGGTCGTGATGAGCGTCCGCGTCGCGGCAAAAAAGAGGGAGAATCCTAATGGCTGGTCGTCGTCCTTTCTTCCGTCGTCGGAAATCTTGCCCGTTCACAGGCGAAGGTGCACCGAAAATCGACTATAAAGATGTAAAGCTGCTTTCACGTTATACATCCGAACGCGGGAAAATCGTTCCGAGCCGTATCACGGCCGTTTCTGCAAAGAAACAACGTGAGCTGTCTCGCGCCATCAAACGTGCCCGTTTCTTGGGCCTGATGCCGTACGTCAGCAGCAACTAAGTTATTTAACTTGGTTTTTGCAAGGGCTCGTACCTTGCATAAAAGGAGCGCATGGAAATGCAACTCGGTGAAGATAAAAAACTCCCTTTCAATATGAAGGTCGTTTTCTTCGCTGTTGGCGGAGGCGCACTGAGCGCGATACTGGCTTTATCGCTGGTAACGGGTTCCGGTCTGGCTCTTATACTTGCATATCTGGCGCCTTTCCCACTGTTTTTGGTGGGATTGGGAAACGGAGGCAAACCTGCCGCCATTGCCGCCTTCGCGGGCATCGTATTTGCCATACTGCTGGGTGGTCCCTTATCGGGATCGGTTTTTGCAGTGATGAATACGCTTCCGTGTTGGCTTGCGATCAGGTTGGCTTTAACGTCCCGCACCCAAGATGGTCGTGAAGAATGGTTCCCGGTGGGCAACATTCTGGTGACTTTCGCGGGTTACGGCAGCGCGCTGTTTGTTATGGCTTTGATCTTTTTGATCACCCCGACAGACAGTATTGCACAAATGGTCAAAGACTTTTTGTCTACGCTCATTGGCACAGTCGCCCCTTCGCTTTCAGCGGAGCATAAAGAAGGTTTCGTCGATCAGATGAGCCTCTTCTTTCCGGCGATGGTCCTTGTTTCGTGGATGTTGATGACCACTATAAACGCCGTCCTGGCACAAGGTGTTTTGACCAAATCGGGCAAAGCGCTTCGTCCTTCCCCCAAATATGGGGAATTGACATTGCCGGACCTCGCATCCTGGGCGTTTGTGGCTTGTGCAACCGTTACTGTTGTGGCCAGCGGCGACATTGAATATGTCGCACGTAACCTGACAGTGGTAATGGCATTGCCGTTTCTGGCTTTGGGCCTGACTGTGGTTCACAAGCTGGTGCGCATGACCCGTTTTTCCGGTGCCTTATTGGCCGCCTTTTATTTGCTGTTGCTCTTATCCATATGGGTGGCGTTGCCAGTCATTGGATTGGGATTGATTGAACAATGGATCGGTTTGCGAAAAAGAATTCCTTCGCAGCCCCCATTTCAGGAGAATGACTAATGCAAGTTATCCTGCTTGAACGCGTAGAAAAATTGGGCCAGATGGGTGACCTCGTCACTGTTAAGCCCGGTTACGCTCGCAACTATCTGCTGCCGCAGAAAAAAGCGATGCGCGCTTCTGACGAAAACGTAAAATTCTTCGAAGCGCAAAAAGTACAATTGGAAGCCGCTAACCTGAAAGCCAAAGAAGAAGCAGAAGCTGTTGCTTCTAAACTTGACGGTCTTAAGGTTGCTGTTATCCGCCAAGCCGGCGATATGGGCCAGCTTTACGGTTCAGTGTCCACGCGTGACATTGCAACGGCCGTAAGCGCTGCTGGTTTCACCATCTCTCGTCAGCAAGTGACTCTTGATCGTGCACTGAAAACAATCGGCCTGCACGACGTTACTGTCAGACTTCACCCGGAAGTGGTTGTAACAGTTGTTGCAAACATCGCCCGTACAGAAGAAGAAGCAGCCATTCAGGCCGAAACAGGTTCTGTAAAAGTAGCTTCTGACGAAGACGAAGCGGAAGTCGAGGAAGTTGTCGAAGAAACTGCGGAAGACGCAGTAGAAGAGGCAGCGGCTGAAGAAGAAGTATCCGAGTAAGTTCGAATACTCTTTTCAAGGCTTTAAAAAAGTGCGTCCCTGATTTTATGGGGCGCGCTTTTTTTATTGGCCCGCCACACATCTAAAGGTTACATGCATTTATTTAGTGTAAAGAGAATTTATATAATAAATATTTGATATTATTTCACTTGCCTTCTTTCTTTTAATCTCTCCATAATAACCTAAAGTAATCAATAAAAGACAAAACTCAGGGAGGGATATTGCCAATGGCCTTGATCAGCCGTTCATTCACCTATTTATCACGTCGCCGTTTTATTCAGGGGATTGCAGGAACATCTGCTATCGCGCTGACAAGCGGTATTTCCGGCATTGCCCGCGCATCGGACATGATGCCTTTTTTAAAAGCATCCTCCCTTTTATGCGGGATCGAACTGGATCGTTCTTACATGCAATTGGGGGAGGATATATATCGTGCCCTCACGCAGGGAGCGACCCCACAAGACATCAAGAACTGGCACCGCCTTATTGACGTGCTTGCCAAACTACCCGCCAAAACAACAGAAAAACATCTTCATCAAAAACTGAAATCAATGGGGCCGCGTTATCTTGAAAAAGCGCGATTGCTCGCCCGTGTTTGGTACACCGGACGCATTGAACGCAAACCCGGGTCCTCGGCAGGCACATTCGAGGTCATCACCTATGACGAGGCCCTCGTCTGGCAAGCCTGTACCTTCACCAAACCACCTGTCACATGCGGTGGACATTTTGGATATTGGCAGCATCCCTATAGCGGGACGGGGAACATATAAATGAGCGATACAATGATCAAAGCGGATATCGAAGCCGATATCATCATCATCGGGGCCGGCCTGTTTGGCGGACTGATGACTTATGAACTGGCAAAAAAAGCAGACATACACAACAAAGACCTGAAGATTGCCATGATCGATTCAGGTCCGGTTGTCGACCGGGTTGAAGCCGTCCAACGCTTTAAAAAAAGCCCGATTAAAAGCGGGAACTCCCCTTATCCCAAAGAACCCTGGGCCCCCATTCCATCGGAAGAAGACCCAACCGATTATTATGTTCAGGATGGAAAAGGCGAAACCGATCCGCTGAAACGTGTTGCCTTTGGCGCACTTTATTTACGTAATGTCGGCGGAACATCCTGGCATTTCACCGGTCATGCCGAACGCATGTATCCACAGGATTTCAAACTGAAAACCGCCTATGGACGTGGTGAAGACTGGCCGATTTCCTATGAAACACTTGAACCCTATTACGCGCGTGTCGAACAGGCATGGGGAGTATCGGGCAATAACACGGTGGTGGCACCAAACCCGCATCCCTACCCCCTGCCCTATACGCCCTTAACCTATCTGGATCAGCAGGTCGATGTCGCCGCACAAAAGCTTGGGGATTCCGTCGGCCCCATGCCCCACTGTCGCAACGCCGTTCCCTATGACGGTCGCCCGCAATGTTGCGGCAATGCAAGCTGTCGCTTCGTCTGTCCCATCGGGGCAAAATACGATGGCAGTGTTCATGTGGAAAAAGCGCAAAACCTTGGGGCGAAACTCTATACCAATCACGTTGTGCGTCATATCGAAGTCGGCGCAGATCAACAGGTCGATCATATCCGCTTTCGAAATTATGAAGACCCGAACAACCCGGTGGACGGTATTGCCAAAGCCAAACTGTTTATCCTTGCGGCCCACGGCATTGAAAGCCCCCGCCTACTGTTAATGTCCAAAAATGAACATGCCCCGCATGGGGTCGCCAATTCCAGCGATCAGGTCGGGCGCAATTTAATGAGCATGGTCGGCATCAACGCGGGCGGTTATGCCCCGATGCCGGTTTACCCCTATCGCGGTCCCGTCAATGCAACAGGGGCTTTTTGGCAATTGCGCAACGGGGAATTTCGCAAAGATTTCGCCAGTATCGCCACCATCATCATCAATGGCGGGTTTGACCCGACCAACGGCCCCCTCAATGAGGCGGACCGCGCCATTAAAGAAGGCCGCTTCGGAACCGCTTTGCGCAATCAGGTCTTTAACGCGACGGCAACTCAGGTCTATTTCGACAATTCCGTCGAAGTTTTGCCCGACCCTGAAAACCGTATGACATTGGCATGGGATGAACGCGATGATACCGGGCTGCCACGTCCAAAAATCAGCTATAAAATCGACGAATATTCGGTCGAAGGCGTTTATATTTCATGGAAACGGGCATGGGATATGCTGTGGGCGTTGGGGGCCAAAACCGATATGTATGGTGATCCCCTGACCAAACCCACCCGCAAAGCCTTTGATGCTTATGTTGCCAAACACGGCATTGCCAGCGGTGCAGCCATGATCGCCGGAACCACACGGATGGGGAATGATCCAAAATCATCGGTAGTGGATCCCTATTGCCGCAGCCACGATCACAACAACCTGTTTATCGTCGGGACCGGCACGTACGTCACCAGCGGATCTGTTTCCCCCAGCCTGACGGCTGCGGCCATCAGTGTACGCAGTGCCGATCACATTTTCGAAACATTCCAGCAAGCATAAGGGACAAGGTACCATGAACGATAAACATACTTCATTCCTGAACATGCCGCGTCGCCGTTTCTTGCAAGGAATCGGTGGCGCCGGGGCAACTGCTATGGGGCTGGGGGCGTGTACAGCGACCCCCGGATGGATTTATACCGGTGAACCCTTGCGCCAGCCCAAAGTCGAACAATCCAAAGACGGAGAACTCAATACCAAAGTCATTGCCCGGATGGGGAATTTCAAGCTGGCAGGTAAAGACGTTTTCTTACGCTGCTATAACAACAAACCGTTGGGCAATACACTGGATGTGCGCGCAGGCGATACGTTAAAGCTCAGACTACGCAACGACCTGCCTTTCAGTCCCTATGACGGCCTATGCCTGACCAAACCCGACCCCAGTATCGACAACACACCACGCGGATTTAGCGTCACCAACATGCACTTGCATGGGCTGCATGTCTCCCCCAAAAAACCTGCCGACGATATCTTTATCACCCTACAATCAGGGGAACATTTCGATTACGAATACCATATTCCCAAGACCCATCCGCCGGGCACCTATTTCTATCATGCCCATGTTCATGGCTCGACCGCCATGCAGGTTGCCAGCGGTATGGCGGGTTGTCTGATTGTACGTGGTGAACTGGACGATATCCCGGAAATCAAGGCCGCGGAAGAAAAAGTCATTTTCATCCAGACCCAACGTTTTGACAAAGACGGCAAATGTGAAAGTTTCAGCATCTTAAACAACGAAGACAAGGCCTATATCAACGGGCAATATCAGCCTGTTATCCGCATTAAAAAAGGCCAAGTACAACGTTGGCGTCTGGTCAATGCCAGCCATATGGTGCCGTTCAACCTATCTATCCAGACTTATCGCTATACCACAACAATGCCGATGACATTGCTGTGTCGTGATGGCAACCCACTGCCCGCCACCAAAGAAATCGAAAGCCTTTATATGGTTGCGGGTAACCGGGCCGATGTGTTGGTCAAAGGGTTCGATCCCGGCACCTATTTTCTGGTGGGTGGCCCCGACTATGGCACACTGGCAACTGTAATTGTTGAAGACGAAGCCGTTCCCGATATGTCGCTATACGCAGGCCCCTTGCCCACCGCGCCGGAACTGGCCCCGATCCCGGAAAGTGAAGTTGCTTTCGGGCGCCGTCTTGATTTTGATTTTGTCTATGGAGAGCATCCCAAATTCACCATCAATAACCAGCCTTTTTCCTGTGACGATACATGGAAAGTTCCCCTGAATGCGGTGGAAGAATGGGAAGTTTACAACCATACTGCCTACCCCCACCCCTTCCATATCCATGTCAATCCGTTTCAGATTGTTTCCGGCGGCGGCATTGATCCGGGCACATGGTTGGATACGATGGAATTCCCGCCTTTCCAACGCATCAAGTTCAGAACCCGTTTTCTGGATTTCACAGGTAAGTATGTTTTCCATTGTCACAACCTGATGCATGAAGATATGGGCATGATGCAAGGGGTTGAGGTTATAGAAACCTGAAAACCGTTTTCTCAAAAAATCGTCGTCGGAAATGACAAACTCATGTAACAAATATATTCACTCTGTGAACAAGCATGTTATAACGTGACCATGACACATTCCGACGACGATATTCCTTTTGGCGGGGCTGACGAGCCACCGCTGGCCGATCCCGACGACTATGCCGCCGGTCCAGATGAAATGGGCCCGCAGGATGCGCCCGTTGACACCCCGGATATAGATCGCGATATCCAGTTGGCGGAGGCTGAAATCCAGCCACCAGCCACCCAGACGGAATGGCTGCCCGCACGTAAGAAAAATGTGCTGGAAATCGAAGGTTTCCGCACACCACCTTGTAACTTTGAAGCCGAAAAAGCCCTGCTCGGTGCCTTGATGGCAAACAACAAGGCTTATGATAAAGTCTCGGAATTTTTACGCCCGGAACATTTCGCCGACCCCATCCATACCAAAGTCTTTGCCGCCTGTATCGCATTGATGGAACGCGGACAAATCGCCGACCCGATCACACTGAGTAACTTCTTTGATCGGGATCAGCAACTCAGTGAAATCGGCGGGAACGAATATCTGGTGGAACTGGCGGCCTCTGCCGTAACCATCATCAACGCGGCAGAATATGGTCGTATTATTTACGATCTGTATATCAAGCGCGAATTGATCCATCTGGGCACAGAAATGGTCAATAAGGCCCATAGCGGTGATGTCACCACAAACGCCGTTGACCAGATCCAGACCGCTGAACAAGCGTTGTTCAATCTTGCCTCTATGGGGGAGGTTGAAGGCGGGTTTAAAAGTTTCCGCGATTCCCTGTTTGAAGCCATCCATCAAGCACAAATCGCCCACCAACGCGGCGGTGGCCTCGCGGGTGTCACGACGGGCTTGCGCGATCTTGATAAAGCTCTTGGCGGTCTACATAAATCCGACCTTCTTATCCTTGCGGGTCGTCCCTCTATGGGGAAAACCGCGCTGGTCACCTGTATCGCCTATAATGCGGCCTATGCCTATAAACGGTCCCAAGGCAAAGAAGGCGGCGTTGTCGGTTTTTATTCCCTTGAGATGTCGGCAGAACAGCTCGCAGGTCGTATCCTGTCGCAAGCTTGCGCGGTGAATTCCAGCGCCATGCGTAAAGGCGAGATGTCGAACGAGGAATTTGAACGCACCGTCGCGGCCTCGCAAGAATTGATGGATACCCCGCTTTATATTGATGACACACCGGGCTTGACGGTCAGTGCGCTACGCACGCGTGCGCGTCGTTTGAAGCGTCAGCATGGTCTAGATTGTATCATCGTTGACTATTTGCAGCTTGTCTCCGGTAGCCCGGAAACCAAAAACAACCGTGTGAACGAAATTTCGGAAATCACACGGGGGCTAAAAATGCTCGCCAAAGAACTGGAAGTGCCCGTCATTGCGCTGTCCCAGCTTTCGCGTGCTGTGGAACAGCGTGAAGATAAGCGCCCGCAACTGTCCGACTTGCGTGAATCCGGCTCGATCGAGCAAGACGCCGACGTGGTTATGTTCATCTATCGGGAATTTTATTATCTTGATCGAAGCGAACCTGTGAAACGCGAAAGCGAAGGCGACGATAAATATTCAGAACGTTACCAGATGTGGGAACAACGCAAGGAAGAGATGGAAAACAGGTCCGAAGTTGTCATCGCAAAACAACGTCACGGTCCACTGGCCAATATCCCGCTCTACTTCAAAGGTGAGTTCACCCAATTCGGGGATCTGGACGAAGAACATATCCCCGACTATTAACCCAAAGATGAGGCTTTGATGTTTGAAACCGCAGGCGGACTGCTGAGCATTGATCTCAGCATCATTCAAGCCAACTATCGCCGCTTGTGCGATGAATTAAACGGCAAGAATTGTTCTGTGGTGGTCAAGGCCGATGCCTATGGCCTGGGGATTGAGCCGGTTTCAAAAGCCTTGTGGGAGGCAGGTGCACGTACCTTTTTTGTTGCCCTGCCCGACGAAGGCGTCGAATTGCGCCATATCCTGCCGGACGCCGATATTCATATCCTTGGCGGCCTGTTTAAAGGCAGCGCAGATGTTTACACAACGCACAACCTTGTCCCTGTTTTAAACAGTCTTGAACAAATTCAGGACTGGCAAAACCGTGCCCGCGCCGATATTCAGGTCGATACCGGCATGACACGTCTGGGAATCGCCCCACAAGACATTGGGCAAATTCCATCTGGATTAAATACCGATGTGTTGATGAGCCATTTCGCCTGTGCCGATGAACGGGACCATCCATTAAGTATTCAACAAATCGAAACATTTACACAGGCGGTTCAACAGATTGAACATACACGGGCCAGCCTGTGTAATTCCGCCGGTATTTTCCTTGGAGAAAAGGCCCATTTCGATCTTGGACGACCGGGATGTTCCCTTTATGGGATCAACCCGACACCCCATACCACCAATCCCATGCAAAATCCTGTACACTTACAAGGCAAGGTCATACAAGTGCATGAGATTGACACTCAACAAAGCGTTGGATATGGTGCCACTTACAAGTTGCATGCAGGACAAAAACTGGCAACAATCGCCGTGGGTTATGCCGATGGTTACTTGCGCAGCCTCAGTTCCAATGCCGCCGTTTATGTGGAAGGACAGGCCGCACAAGTTATCGGTCGAGTATCGATGGATGCCATTGGCATTGATGTTAGTGGGATGAAATGCGAAGAAGGCCAGTACGTCGATGTTATCGGCCCGAACAATACGCCGGATGATTTGGCAAAATGGGCGGGGACAATCGGCTACGAAATTTTGACATCGCTGGGCCGTCGTTATAAGCGGATCTATAAGGGATAGGAACAAAACAAAAAATGAATTTTCTCCAACCTATCGGGCATTATGTTCTGAAATTTTTTGGCTCGGTCGGTCGTCTGGTTCTCTTTACCCTGACCGCCCTGTCCCATTGTATCCGCCCGCCATTCTATCCGCGCGCCATTCTGCGCCAGATGATTGAAATCGGCTATTTCTCGTTGCCTGTCGTCGGGCTGACAACCGTCTTTGCCGGGATGGTCCTTGCCTTGCAAAGCTACACCGGGTTTTCCCGTTTTTCTGCTGAAGGCGCGATTGCCAATGTGGTGGTGCTCTCCATCACCCGCGAACTTGGTCCCGTTCTGGCAGGTCTGATGGTCACAGGGCGGATCGGCGCCTCAATGGCTGCTGAACTGGGCACCATGCGTGTCACAGAACAGGTTGATGCCTTGACCACATTGTCCACCAACCCGTTCAAATATCTGGTTGTGCCCCGTATTCTGGCAGGCATCACCATGTTACCGATTTTGGTCTTGATCGGTGATATCATCGGTGTGTTGGGCGGTTATCTCGTTGCCGTTTATCAATTGGGCTTCAATGCGTCCAACTACATCCAGTCCACGTGGGAATTTATGGAAAATATGGATGTGGTCTCCGGTCTGGTGAAAGCGGCGGTCTTCGGCTTTATCATTACCTTGATGGGCTGCTATCACGGTTATACCTCCAAGGGCGGCGCGCAAGGCGTCGGCAAGGCGACGACGGATGCGGTGGTTTCCGCGTCCATCCTCATCCTGTGTTTCAATTATCTTCTCACCATGATGTTTTTTGACAAATGAGCGATATTCCAAAAATCCGCCTGCGCAATGTGCATAAAGCCTTCGGCCCGAAAACCGTTTTAAACGGCCTTGATCTGGATGTGATGCCCGGTGAATCCGTTGTCATTATCGGCGGGTCCGGAACCGGGAAATCCGTCACATTGAAATGTACCCTCGGCCTGATGGAACCGGACAGCGGCACCATTGAAGTCGACGGCGAAAATGTTGTTGGTTTGGGCTCGCGTGAGCGCGAACGGGTCAATCATAAATTTTCCATGCTGTTTCAGGGCGGGGCATTGTTTGACTCCTTACCTGTTTGGGAAAATGTCGCCTTTGGTCCCATTGCTGACAAGACCATCACACGCAAACAAGGCAAAGAACTCGCCATTGAAAAACTCGCCCAAGTTGGCATGCCGGCTGAGGTTGCCGATCTTTATCCCAGCGAATTGTCCGGTGGGATGCAAAAACGGGTCGGTCTGGCGCGTGCCATTGCCGGCGATCCTGAAATTATCTTTTTTGACGAACCCACAACCGGGCTGGACCCGATCATGGCGGATGTCATCAACGACCTGATTGTCAAAGTCACGCGCGAGCTGGGATCCACCGGCTTGTCCATCACACATGACATGGCAAGTGCACGCAAAATCGCGGACCGCATCGCCATGCTTTATCAGGGAAAAATCATCTGGCAAGGCCCGGCAGACAGCATTGATCATTGCGATAACCCCTATGTTCAGCAATTCATCAATGGTCGGGCTGACGGTCCCATTGAAATGGCGGTTCGAAAGTAACATCCCATGCGTCGCTTCCTGATTGCTTCCTCTGTTCTCCTTCTCTTGACAGGATGCTTAAACAGCTATCCCTTGGGAATGAGCGAAGAAGAATGGATGCGTTTAAGTCCCGATCAGCAATTTCAGGCCCGTAGTCAACAGGCCGAGATCGATGAACAAAAGCGCATGGAACGCGAAGCCCGCGCCGAAGCAGAACGTTTACGTCAGACTATGGAAGAACAAGCCTATCAAGATCGCATCGATCACAACTACCGCCATGCCCGGTACGGCGATGTCATTCAGTGCGTTCTGGAACAGTCTGTCATTGATTTCAAACCCGGTTGGCGCGATGGCGAACCTGTCGGCTTTACCTTGGTACGCGGTGAAGGCAAGCTCATTGATATACACTCTGCCCGCGATCAAAAGACCACATCCCTGTGGGTCGGCCTAGATGATAATGGAATGACCCTGCGCCTTTGTCGCAAAGAACCAACCGGGCATATGGGTAATAACAAATCCTGCACCGACATCGTTGGCACAACGCGTCAATACCACCGTGGCCTACGTCAGGCTTTTAATCATAATGATATGCGCGGGAGCCTTTATTGCACGCTCACAAGATAAGTGAACATACTTAAGTATAATTTGCGATGGCCCTTGTTTTGTGGACACGGTACACTTTCACACAAAAATGATAAACATACCGCCAGAAAAGAACTTAGGACCTTAAAAGATATGGTCAAACATACGAAGAAAGCAATTTGTTGCCTTCAAAAGAGGGCACGAGCGCTTTCACTTTTATTCATTTGCCTCGTATTAAGCTCACAGGTGAGTGCAAAAGATTTTGAAGTTCGTGTAGGTTTTTCGCATTTTCCACCTTGGCAAACCTCCAAAGGTAAAAACTGGACGGGCGGTCTGGACAAGCTCATTCTCGACAAGCTGGTCGTTGAGCTTGAGAAAAAGTACGATATTCACCTAACGATTATTCCTAAAAAATGCCCATTGAAACGCTGCCTGCGTGAATTACAGATGGGGGCGCTTGATCTGAAAACAGGATTGCTCAAACAAAAGAACCGAGAAGAATACCTTGCTTTTATCGAACCGCCATATCAATCCCATACCAATAAAGTTATCTATTACGATCCGGCCCGTATGAACGATATCAAACATATTTCAGACCTCTATGGATATCGCATCGGCGTTGCACGTGGGGCGACAATTTTTCCCGAATTCGATCAGGATAAAAGAATACAAAAAACTCCGACGAACGGAACCTCTAGCGGTCTACGACTTGTCTGTGCTGAACGACTTGATGCCTTTATCGGTACAGAACTGGTGATGGATTATATCCTTTCCAAGAAAGAGAATTGCACGCATTTGCGTAAAACCTCATTGATATATAAATCACAAACGGCAGGATATTTTGCCATATCTAAACTCTCTCCGCTCGTTGAAGTTTTGCCGCAGCTCAACAGCGCGATGGACCAGCTTGTCAAAAGTGGTGAAATTGATCGATTGGTTGAAACCTTTAAACGTAAATAATTCTCTCTTTCCTCCGCACCTGCGCTATGCCATAAACAGTATTCTAATTTCGGCGATAAGGCTTTCTTCTTAAATGGCAAAACCTAAAACATCTTTTGTCTGTCAGTCCTGCGGGGCGTCGTACAATAAATGGCAAGGACAATGCACGTCCTGTAATGAATGGAACACCCTGTCTGAAGAAGCCGTCCCGGAAAGTATCCCCAAGGGAATGGGCACCGCCAAAGGGCGTAAAATCGATTTTGTCAGTCTGGATGGAGAAGAAAAAACACCGCCGCGTCGTATCACGGGTATCGGGGAATTTGACCGTGTGTGTGGGGGCGGCCTTGTGCCCGGTTCCGTGATTTTGGTCGGTGGTGATCCGGGGATCGGGAAATCCACCATTTTGCTGCAAGTCATGGCATCACTGTCTAAGGATTACAATGCAGCCTATATTTCCGGTGAGGAAGCCATTGATCAGGTTCGCTTGCGTGCCCGTCGTCTTGGTCATGAAAAATCCAAAGTCAAGCTGGCTTCCGCAACCAATGTGCGCAACATTCTGACCACGCTGGAAGATGAAAAACCCGATGTGGTCGTGATTGATTCCATTCAAACCCTTTATATTGATACGCTGGACAGCGCACCGGGAACGGTCTCCCAAGTTCGATCATCCGCGAATGAATTGATCCGTCATGCCAAACGACAAGGATTTGTGCTGTTCCTCGTCGGTCATGTCACCAAAGAAGGGACAATCGCCGGGCCACGTGTGCTGGAACATATGGTGGATACAGTCCTTTATTTCGAAGGGGATCGCGGGCACCAGTTCCGTATTTTGCGCGGTGTTAAAAACCGTTTTGGCGCAACCGACGAAATCGGCGTATTTGAAATGACCGAGGGCGGCTTGCAAGAAGTGCCCAACCCATCCGCCCTGTTCCTGTCCGATCGTAAAGGCGATGTCTCCGGGTCCTGCGTTTTTGCCGGGATTGAAGGATCCCGCCCCATGTTGGTTGAGGTTCAAGCCCTGCTGTCCCCGTCTGCCCTTGCCACACCGCGGCGCGCCGTTGTTGGCTGGGATAGTTCACGCCTTGCTATGATCATGGCAGTGTTTGATACCCGTTGCGGCCTTGGCATGGGCGGCAATGATGTCTATCTTAACATTGCAGGTGGGTTGAAAATTGCCGAACCCGCCGCAGATTTGGCCGTGGCAGCCGCACTTGCATCGTCTCTCAGCGGGGTTGCTGTGCCGCAAGAAACGGTTATTTTCGGCGAAATCGGTTTATCCGGTGAAGTCCGCGCCGTCGGACAAATGGAATCGCGCCTGAAAGAGGCTGCAAAACTGGGCTTCACGCGCGCCATCATCCCGGAACGACAAAAACGCAATAAAAAAGATAAAGATAAAGGCCTGAAAGATAGTGGCCTTGAAGTTTGGGAGATCGGACACGTACAAGAACTGTTGTCTTTCTTCCCGATGAAGGATAAATAGACCCAAAGGAAAATGGAGCCTTATTGAATGGAAAACCTGCCCATCAGTATCACGGACATTGTTGTCTTTGTGATTCTGCTTTTGTCTGGACTATTGGCACTATCACGCGGATTTGTTCACGAAGTTCTTTCCATTGGTTCCTGGGTTGGTGCTGCCGTGGGCGCGCTTTACGGGTTTCCGTATGTTCGCCCTTATGTGCGCGACCTGATCCAAACTGAATTTATTGCAGATATTGTCGCGGGGGCAGGCACCTTTATCATTGCCCTGATTGTCCTGACCATTGTCACCAAACTGGTGGCGGAACAAGTTCAGGGCAGCGCCTTAAACCCATTGGATCGCAGCCTTGGCTTTGTTTTTGGATTGTTACGCGGTGTAATTATCGTTTGCCTGCTTTACGGGGCAATCGAATGGATGCTGCCCGCCGACAAACAGCCCAACTGGATGCGGGATGCGAAAACCATGCCCTTGATCGAGCAGGGCACCTCTTTTTTAAAGGGATTAGTCCCCAGCGATACAGCAGACGAAATTAAGAAAAAAGCAGATGATACCCGCGATAAAACCAATAACGCGATCGAACTGCAAAAAACCTTCGAAAAAATACTGACCCCGAACGCGAAATCGGATACAACCCCACCCACGGACCCACAAGGATATGACCAACAGGAACGCAACAATCTGGACCGTCTTATCCGCAACGCCCAATAGGGCCTTTGATGAGCATCGAGAAGCCATGACCGATATCGACCTGATGAGCACCAACCCTTTCGACGACGACAAGCTCCATGAAGAATGCGGCGTCTTCGGTATTTACGACCATAAAGACGCTGCCGCGCACGCTGCCCTTGGCCTGCACGCCCTGCAACACCGCGGTCAAGAAGCCTGCGGTATTTTTTCTTTTGACGGTCAACAATTCCATTCCCACAAAGGTATGGGACTGGTCGGAGACAACTTTTCTGAAAGTGCGGTGATTGACCAGCTTAAGGGGAACACAGCAATTGGCCATGTGCGCTACGCCACAACCGGCGGCACGGTCTTGCGCAACGTCCAACCCCTGTTTGCAGAATTCGAATTTGGCGGCCTTGCGATTGCCCATAACGGCAATTTGACCAACACGCAGGCCGTGCGTCGCACCTTGGTGCGCCGTGGTTGTATTTTCCAATCCGACATGGACACCGAAGTCATCGTACATCTTGTTGCCGTCAGCCTTTATGCAACGGTGGAAGATCGTATCATTGACGCGCTGCGCCAAATCGAAGGCGCTTATTCTCTTGTAGCGATGACCAAAGACAGCATGATCGGTGTGCGCGACCCCAATGGTGTGCGCCCCCTTGCCATCGGGAAATTGGATGATACCTATATTATCGCCTCTGAATCCTGTGCCTTTGACATTATTGGTGCCGATTTTGTGCGGGATGTGGAACCGGGCGAAGTCGTCATCATCAATAAAGACGGTATCCAGTCCATCAAACCGTTCGGCCCGCAAAAAGGCCGCTTCTGTGTCTTTGAATATATCTATTTTGCCCGTCCCGACTCCCTGATTGAAAACCGCAGCGTTTACGAAGTCCGTAAAGCCATCGGTGCAGAACTGGCCCGTGAAAGCGGCGTCGATGTGGATATGGTCGTTCCGGTCCCCGATTCCGGTGTTCCGTCAGCCATCGGTTATGCCGCAGAAGCCAATGTTGCGTTTGAGCTGGGTATTATCCGTAACCATTATGTCGGGCGGACCTTTATCGAACCCACGCAAGAAATCCGTCACCTGGGCGTGCGGATGAAACACAATGCCAACCTTGCCTCCGTTAAGGGCAAACGTATTGTTCTGGTCGATGATTCCATCGTGCGCGGAACGACATCAAAGAAAATTGTCGATATGATGCGCCATGCCGGGGCCGCTGAAGTTCATATGCGAATTTCCAGCCCGCCGACCGCATGGCCTTGCTTCTATGGTATCGACACACCACGCCGTGAAAAATTGCTGGCTGGTCAATATAGCGTGGAAGAAATGGCAAAAATCATCGGGGCAGACAGCCTTGCCTTTATTTCCATCGACGGTATGTATCGCGCAGTTGGCGAAGCCAAACGCAACAATGACAGCCCACAGTTCTGTGACGCTTGCTTCACCGGGGAATACCCGACCCGTCTGCAGGACCACGATGACGAGGTTGCCGACGATAAACAACCTTCCCTTCCCCTGTTGGCTGAGAAAGGCAAATAAGAAATGGCAAAAGCATTAGAAGGCCGTATTGCTGTTATCACTGGTGCTTCACGTGGGATTGGTCGCGCTGTTGCTTTACGATATGCCGCGGAAGGGGCGCATGTCATTTTGATTGCCCGCACCATTGCCGCCTTGGAAGAAGTCGACGACGAAATTCAAGCCTTGGGTGGAAAAGCGACATTGGTTCCCATGAACCTGCGTGAGTTTGATAAAATCGACCAGATGGGACAGGCCCTTTATGATCGTTTTGGAAAAATCGACATTCTGGTTGGCAATGCTGGCTTTTTAGGTGACCTCACGCCCATGTCCCATTTGAAAGTCAAAATGTGGAACGAGGTTATGGATACCAATGTGACGGCGAATTTCCGTCTTATTCGTTCTATGGAACCTTTATTGAAACAATCCGATGCCGGACGCGCCATCTTCCTGTCCAGTGGCACAACCAAAGCGCCACGGGCCTATTGGGCGGCTTACGCCGTTTCAAAGGCTGCACTTGAAAATATGGTGCAGACCTGGTCTATGGAATTAAATAAAACCAATATCAAAGCCAACCTGATTGATCCCGGTGCCACCCGCACCCGCATGCGCGCACAGGCTTACCCCGGTGAAAACCCGGACAGCCTGAAATCACCGGAGGTTCTGACAGACCTGTTCGTCGAACTTGCCCTTCCCACCTGTGACAAACAAGGCGAAGTGGTTCGTTACGAAGCATAAAGGCTTTTATTTTACAAGATTGCGATGACACCCTGATCCATGATCGGGGTGTTTTTATTTTAATGCGCGTTTTTACCTTCGTCCACGCTGTCGAGCAGGCTTTCGAAATCGCTGGCAACCGCAAGGCCCCATTCATCCACACATTTGGCAAGATAGCCCTGACCTTCTTTTTTGGTCATACGCACAGTTTTCTTGTCCTGACCGCCAATGTCTAGGCTTAAGATATCCAAACCGTCGCGATTGGTGACACGCACCCACTGCAACCAGTTTTTATTTTGTTCAAACCGGGCTTGAAACAAGGCCAGTTCTTCGTCAGTAAACATGAGTTTCGCCATGTTTAACCCTCCTGTAAAACAGTCAGATTTCGAAACTCCCCTTGGTGTACGACAGCTTCCTTTTATGATGACTCTATCGTTCATTGCTGCACTGCATAAATATATGTTGCAGCGCACCAATAATCAAGCCTAAAAAAAGAGGCCTTCGTATAAGGCCCCTTTTTTCGACGTTCTGAACGGGTTATTGGTCGATTTTACTGACCTCGGAATTCAGGCGTTCACGTTCATTCTCATAGGAATCGAGTACCCAGCTCAAATGCGAACGCATCGCCACCTTGGCTGCCAGACCGTCGCGTGATTTAATGGCTTCCAAAACATCTTTATGCTGGGCAAGGGCCAAACCATCCTCTGCCGGTTCCTGAAACAGGTCATATTGGTGAAATTCAAGACTGGAGGCAATGATATCGCGGATAACATCCATGATATGCATATAAACCGCACTGCCGGACGCACGCGCCAACATATAATGGAAATTAAACTCCTGCGAAGCCTTGTCTTTTGGGGCGGCAGAACCTTTTTGCTGGCGCTGTTTTTCCAAGGCATTGCTTAAATCAGCAATTTGATCATCCGTCGCCCGTTCTGCAGCACGTCGCGCAGCCCAGACTTCCAATAAGGCGCGAATTTCAGCCAGATCATGCAGGTTTTGTTCTTTTACTTTTGCCAGTTCACCCAACGGTGATGACATATCACCCGCAGCCGCAAGAATACGCGTTCCACCACCTTGCACGGCCTCCAAAAAACCTTGTGCTTTCAAACTTTGCAAGGCTGCACGCACCGACACCCGACTAACACCCATTTTTTCGGCAAGTTGTCGTTCACCCGGCAAGCGTTCACCTGGAGACAAATCACCATCGGCAATCATAGCCATAATACGGGCAGCAACACGATCGGACAGCAGGCCGCTTTTTGCCTTTGCGCTACCTGAATTCGATTTCTCCTCCATGACCTTCTCCTTTATCTATTCCCCATAGGCCCTATATATACCGACTTTCGCGCAGAAAGCAAAAGAACAGTCAATCTAGCGAACAATATTTATGAGTTTGTAGCACTCTCCTGTATAGTTGGAAAAATGAAGAACGAAAATGACATTACCTTCGAGCCGCTTCTCGGCGCGCACGATCCGAGCCCTTATGAAATCCTCAATCAGGATAGTAATACGCCCTTGTTGCTGATCTGCGATCATGCCAGCAACCGTATTCCTGAAAAGCTGGATAATATGGGACTAAGTGAAAAAGAACTGAGTTACCACATTGCCCTTGATATCGGTGCGGCAGGTGTCACACGTGCTTTGTCAAAAAAACTCGATGCACCGGCTGTCCTTTGTAACTATTCCCGTCTTGTGATCGATTGTAACCGCCAACCCGGTGACCCATCCTCCATCCCGGAAATCAGCGATGGGATCACGGTGCCTGCCAACCATTGCCTGAGTGAAAGCCAACAAGTCGAACGCAGCGAAGCCGTTTTCTGGCCCTATCACCATGCCATTACCGAAACAGGTGCCCATCTGTGGCGAAAAGGCACACCACCGGCCTTGTTTTCCATTCACAGCTTCACCCCGGAATTAATGTCGCGCACAGAAGACCGCCCGTGGCATATCGCTATTCTTTGGAAACGCGATCCCCGCCTTGCCAGTCCGTTGATTGAAATTCTAAGCCGCAAAACAGGCTTGATTGTTGGGGATAATGTCCCCTATTCCGGTTGGGAAGATGCCTATTCCATCGATTTACACGGCGCGGCCCCCGGCTTGCCCTACTGTGCCATCGAATTGCGACAGGATTTAATCGACACACCCAAGAAACAACAGGAATGGGGCGATATCTTAAGTAACGCCCTCTTGGAAATTTTCAAAGATCGTTCCATTTTCAACGTTAAACATTACTGAGGCAACTGATGTCCGTTCGTGAACCCAGCTGGACCATTGGCATAGAAGAAGAATATCTGATGGTCGATTGTGAGACAGGTAATCTTGCGACCCGGTCACTGGATGATCTCATGGCCGCTTTGCAAACAGACTTAAAAGATCTGGTGCGACCTGAATTCCTGCAATCCCAAGTCGAAGTCGGCACGCGTGTCTGCAAAGATGTCAAAGAAGCCCGCGCCCAATTGGCATGGCTTCGTCAAAGCGTTGCCGATATCGGACAAAAATTTGGTGTCGCCCCCATTGCGGCCTCAACCCATCCCCATGCGGAATGGGGGGAACAAACCCATACGGACGCCGAACGTTACCACACCTTTGCCCAAGATATGCAAGCGGTCGTGCGTCGTTTAATTATTTCCGGCATGCATGTCCATGTGGGGATCGATGATGATGATTTGCGCATCGACCTGATGAATCAGGTATCGTATTTCCTGCCCCATCTTTTGTGTCTCAGTACCTCATCCCCCATGTGGCGCGGGCACGATACGGGTTTAAAATGTTATCGCTTAAGTGTGTTTGACGAACTGCCGCGCACAGGATTGCCGGAACTTTTTGACAGTTATAGCGAATATCAAAAACACGTCGATGCCTTGATCGACGTCGGGATGATCAAGGATGCAACTATGCTATGGTGGGACGTGCGACCGGCTGTAAAATTCCCCACACTGGAAATGCGTATCACCGATGTCTGCACCACATTGGATGACGCCATTGGTATTGCCTGCCTTTTCCAATGCCTGTTACGCATGCTCTATCGCCTGCGCCGTAATAACCAGCGCTGGCGGACCTATCGTACAATGTTAATCGATGAAAATCGCTGGCGGGCTCAGCGCTACGGATTGGATGCAGGCCTCGTGGATTTCGGTAAAGGGACTTTGGTTAATTTCAAAGATCTACTGGAAGAATTGATAGAAATGCTTAAAGACGATGCAGAAGCCCTGAACTGCACAGAAGAATTGCACAGTTTGCGCGATATTTTGGCACGCGGCACTAGTTCACATCGCCAGATAAAAGTCTTTAATCAAGCCAAAGAAGACGGTGCGAATGATCTGGAAGCCTGTCAGGCGGTTACTCACTGGTTAAAGTCTGAAACCGTGCGTGGATTATAATATGCTTACTGTGACAGAAGCCATTCAGCACTTTTTTCCAGCTCTTCACGAGGGATATCGCGCAGCAATGTTTCTTGTAAATCCATCAAAGTAACCGCCCGCAACTGATCGCGCCAGGCCTCGTCTGCATTCCACATCACACGGGCAATCGCGCAGGGTTTGGCAGGTTTGCTTTTTTCTTCAAGACAAGGGTTATTCCCTCGGATTTCTGTACAGTTAAACGTATTGCGTCTGCCTTCTACGGCTTCGACAATATCTAAAAAACTGATTTCGCGGGCGGGACGGGCCAATCGATAACCGCCTTTTGGGCCAAGCGTACCTTCAACCAAACCGGCTTGCGAAATTGCTTGAAGTGCTTTGGACAAATACTCTTTCGGTACACCGTGGAACTCGGACAACGCTTTGGTGGAAATGCGTTTGCCGTCCGGTAAGGCGGCAATGACTGCACAACAATGTAACGCCCATTCCACTTGATTCTTTAAAATCATCGCTGTTTTCCCGTTTTCGATCGAAGTCTCCCTCTTTGTACCCAATATTCAATGCAAAAGAAAGACGATCCCCATTTCGCCGAGGATCATCCATTTCATATACTACGTTAAACCAAACCGGCTTTTGTCAAACCGAACGCCTCATCCGCCGAGCCCGGCGCGGCTTGGAACGGAACGGCCAAACGGTTCCAGCTATTGATCGCCATCACTGCGAAGTTCAGATCACATAATTCTTTCTCTGAAAAATGTTCCCGTGTTTCGGCATAAAGGGCGTCAGAAACACCCTCGCGCGACAAACGGGTCACTTCTTCCGCCCACGCCAAGGCGGCACGTTCGCGGTCCGTAAACAAGGCTGATTCCCGCCATGCCCCCAAATGATATAAACGCAATTCACGCTCCCCATGAATTTTGGCCTGCTTAACGTGCATATCCAGACAAAACGCACAGCCGTTTAACATGGAAACGCGAATATCCACGAGATGCAACAAAGTTTGATCAATGGAGGTTTCCTGCTTGGTTGCCATAGAAAACGCCGCCATCTTTTCCAAAATTGCCGGAGAGGTTTCAAAATGATTCAGTCGATTAGACATAGGGGGGATCCTTTTAAATATTAATTACGGATATTCTTTATCCTTAATTAATTATCAGATGTCAACCCTCTCCTTTTTTCATAGTCAAAACTTGAGAGATAAATAAAAAAAGGGCCGGAGAAAGCTCCGACCCTTTTCAATCAATTAAAATGTTGTTTACCAGCCTTGGTCCTGATCATCGACTTTCAGAACTTGTCCAGTTTTCTCTTTGACCGCTAACTGCAAACCTTGCAGCAATTCACGACCCAAGACACCGCCATCTCCCATGATTTTTTCACGCAAAACAGCACGCATGGCATCAATATGGGCTTTGACCACTTCAACGGCAGCATCCGTTTCCTTACAGCCTTCCACCGTACATTCGTAGAGCATCTTTCCGAAGATTGAAATCAATGGATAGCCAAAGGTCCCGCCTTGGCCCCGTAATTCGTGAGCAAGCAAGTTGATTTTATGGAAGTGATCTCCGCGTGCCCCCGGTGCCAAGAGGGCCTCGGTACAAAGGTTGGACAATTGAGACAGATATTCCAGCGCCCAATCATGGAAGCTTGCAGAAGATCGTTCTAATTCCTGTTCTGCCTGATCCAGCAAATCCTGTGGCAGGGAACCGCCACCTTTCATCCCCATCCCACCGACTTTATCTTTCAAACGGTTGGGAAGACGGAAATACCAAACGCCAGAATCCGTTTTAGCTTTCTTCTTTTCACCGGAATAAACGATTGTAATGTCATCTTCTGTGGTTTCGCGCCGTTCCACATTATTGGGTGCCGGTTCGTTGCGACGGCGACGATCCGGGCCGTGATAGTTATGTGTTGTAACAAACTGGCGTGGAAAATCGATCAATTCCATCAATCGTTTATAAACACTGTCCACCGAAAAAGGCTTGGCCAAAAATTCTGAAACGCCCATATCACGGGCCGCATGCACATAATCGTTATCTGCCGCACCACTCATCATAATAAAGGGCATAAACCGATTGGGCGATTCTTTTGCAGCACGCACCCAGCGCAATAACAACAAACCATTTGCCGGTGACATGATCAAATCAGAAATAATCAGGTCCACACCACCCGGATTGTTTGGTCCCCCAGCGGCCTTGAGAAAATCAATCGCCTGCACGCCGTTTTCACAGGTGACGAGTTTGCGAATTTCAAATGAGCGCAATAGATTCGCCATCGTATCGCGTACAAATGCATTATCTTCCACCAACATGACGGAAAGGCGTTCAAGATGATAACGAGCCACTGGACTTCAACCCCGTTTTGTTTTGCTTATCTCCTTTAATTGATTGCACAAAATCCAAGCCTGACGCAAGCGAAAGAGGTCGTCTCACCCCTTGAATAGCAATTTTTTTTTATCCTTTCGTATATGTCGAACAAACTTGCATGTCTCAAGCGAGCTGTTTATCTTCGGCACAACAGATTTATGACACAGACCAACAAGGGATCAAATTATGGCTGAAGTCGGCGGAATTGCAGGCGATCACCTGCGCTCTTTCATTGAACGTATCGAACGCCTTGAAGAAGAAAAAGCAGCCCTCGCTGCCGATATCAAGGATGTTTATGCTGAAGCCAAAGGAACCGGCTTCGACGTTAAAATCATGCGTCAACTTGTCCGCCTGCGTAAAATGGAAGACCATGATCGCACGGAACAAGAAGAGATTCTGGATCTATATAAACGCGCACTGGGTATGGAATAAGAACATATCCATACAAACTGCGACGGATAAAAGAGCTCTCCCCACACACGGGAGGGCTTTTTTTGTGATATATTCACGACATAAAAAAATCCACGCACGAGAGGTAACAATGACAGAGATACATCAAGGTTCCTGCCTATGTGGCGAGATAAACTTTGAAATTACAGGCGATTTTCAAAGTTTCTACTTATGTCACTGCACCCATTGTCGCAAAGATACGGGGAGTGCTCATGCTGCCAATCTCTTTTCTGGTACAGCAAAAATCAAATGGTTAAGCGGGGAAAAAACAAAAAGAACCTTCACCCTGCCCGGCACACAACACTGCAAAAGTTTTTGCACACAATGTGGCTCTGCCCTCCCCTATTATCTGGAAGGATTAAAATTACTTGTCGTCCCCGCCGGATCACTGGATAGCGATATCCCCCTCAAACCGGATAGCCACCTTTACTGGGCCAGCAAAGCAAATTGGGACGATGCTTTACACACGTTACCCCGTTTTGAAAAACGACCTGTCAAAAAATAACAGACATACTTTTGATCAACTCTCGCTGCGTTTTCGAAAATAAGGCCACCATTCCTTGCCGTAAGGAACCAGCACCCGCACCTTATAACCGTCGTCACGCAACTTGCGTTTAAGTGTATTGTTCACCCCGTAAGGGATTTCAAACTCGAAACTATCGGCACTCCAACCTTCCAGATTGGCTATCATCATAATCTGTTCGGCCACCTGATTATCTTCCAGTGCAAAAACAGGGGTCACTTGCTGGATCATCGCATCTTCGGACAACAAGATACGCGCCAATTTCATATAATTATCCAGAATCAAATCTTCATATTCCAGAGAATTCGCATCGTGCACTTTAAAAGGATGCATGGACAGGCGAATATTGCCCCCTTGGGAAATGATCGCCTTCACATCGTTCATACTGCGCATCAAGCCTGCCGGAATGGTCACACAGACAGGAACGTCAGATCGGCTTATGCCGCCATATAACGCCAGCAAGCGCTGCATCTGAATGCGTTCTGCGGCATGAAGGATAAGCATATTGCGTTCCCCCACACCATGACCGTCTCCATAGCCTTGACGGTCCTCAACATCGCGCACCGCAATCCTTTTGCCAAAGACTTGTGCCACTTGCCGACAGTGGACCTCGCCGCTTTTTCCTGATTTTAGATAACCCATTTCAGACGGCATCAAACTGAAACAGACTTCCAGACGTTCCTCATCCAAAATTTCCAACGTTTCAATCACCGTGGAAACATTTTCCTGGATAACCTCGATATCCTTCGACGCTTTACCCAGATGATGTAAACACACATGATATCCCATATCACGCAACTTTGCCGCCACTTCCACGGCTTCAACACCTGTGGTGGCCGGGACAAGTTTTTTTGCAATACCATGCATCAAAGGCGTATTTTGCGCCAGAAACCGAACAATAGAACTGCCTGCTATTTTTTTCTTCAAGCTCATAGGTTTATATAACTTCTTCCGCATTTCTCTTTATCAGGGTACGACCCCGTTTAGATTTGCGCAAGTCTGATCATAGCTTGAACGACAAAAAGCCGCATCCCAACCGGGTGCGGCTTTTTGTCGAAACGTCTTAATTAAAAGACCGTGTTAAATCAGCCCTGACGAGCCTTAAAACGCGGGTTCTTTTTATTAATAACATATACGCGGCCACGGCGGCGCACGACACGGCAGCCTTTTTCACGCAGCTTAGCGGATTTTAAAGAGTTGCGAACTTTCATAATCTCGTATCCTCAAACGCTTTGCCCATCTCCTCTGGATGAGCGGAGCCGGGAACATACGGAGATCACTGTGTTGAGTCAACAACAACAATCTCCAGATCGAAAAAAATGGTGGGTCGTACAAGATTTGAACTTGTGACCTCTGCCATGTCAAGGCAGCACTCTAACCAACTGAGCTAACGACCCATGTTTTACTCACTCCCGATACGGCAACTGAAGGATTACCCCGGAAGCGAGAGCGCTTTTAATCCGACAAACCGCACAAAGCAACCCCTTTTTTTCGTTTTTTTGTAGTTTTTGTTTTATTATTCTTACTTGCACCGTCTTTCTGGACGCGCTACTCAAACAATAGAGATATCATAGAATCGTAAGGAAATGGCGGAAATCATGGGCGCTTCCACAACAGAAGCATATGATCGTTTAGACGAGACATCAGGAGCCAAAGCATCCTTTATCATTCTGCATCCCAAAAAACAGACCACCCCTGTCGTCTATGCTTCACCTCATAGCGGCTGTTATTACCCTCAGGATTTCATCGAATCATCTCTTTTGAACCCGACCGCGTTGCGCCGTTCCGAAGATGCTTTTATTGATGAAATCTATGAAGCCTGCACCAAATTCGGCAGCCCCTTGCTGAAGGCCGTCTATCCGCGCGCCTATATAGATGTCAATCGGGAACCTTATGAACTGGATCCCAATATGTTCGATTCTCCCCTACCGTCATTCGTCAATACCGATTCACCACGCGCACAGGTCGGCTTGGGCACCATCGCCAAAATCGTGACGAACGGGGCCGATATCTATCGCAACAAATTGCATTTCCCCGTAATTGATGAACGTATCAAACGCCTGTACCACCCCTATCATGCTGCCCTGCGCCGCCTGATCGAAGAAACACGGGAACGGTTCGGCACCTGTTTACTGATTGACTGTCATTCCATGCCATCGGGTTCCCTCACACCGAACGGGGACTTTCAACGCATTGAGGCCGATATCATTTTAGGGGACCGTTTTGGCACCTCCTGTGACAGCTGGATTACAGAACGCACACAGCACGTGCTGGAAACACAAGGCTTCAGCGTGAAACGAAACCGCCCCTACGCCGGTGGGTTTACCACACAGCATTACGGCGAGCCTGCCCGCCAGACCCATGTTCTGCAAATCGAGCTCAACCGCGCCCTTTATATGGACGAGGATCACATCACCCCTTTACCACAATTAAACGACGTCAAAAGGCGTTTGCAGGCTGCCATAGAAGACCTGAATGCTTTGGCCAAAGCCTCTCTATAAAAACCTTTACTCAACTCTTTCTTGAGAAAAATAAACGCAGAATATCCTGAGGTTATAAGGCTTTTTATAACTTGATAAAAAACGCATAAGCGTCACAATCCTGTCATACGGCCCATGCTAGCTTTCATTCCTGTTTCTAAGTTCTAACTTTCTAATTCAGATCCAAACAGAGGATGAAATGAAAACCTTTAAACGTGCCCTTATTGCGGCCACTTTTGCAGTATCCTTGCCGACAATGGCACACGCAGCCAACATTAAAAATGTTATCCTGATGATCGGTGATGGCATGGGGCCACAACAGGTCGGGCTTTTGGAAACCTATGCCCAATATGCCCCGAATTCCATCTATAAAGGGAAAAACACCGCCATTTATAAAGTCGCCGAAGAAGGCGTCATCGGATCATCTTTGACCAACCCGACAGATGCGATCGTTGTCGATTCTGCCTGTTCCGCCACGCAACTGGCAACAGGGATATACACCGGTTCCGAAGTTATCGGCATTGATGCAGACGGCAACCACGTTGAAACTATTTTGGAAAAAGCCAAACGTCTGGGCAAGGCAACCGGGATCATTTCCGATACACGTCTCACGCATGCGACACCCGCAGCCTTTGCTGCCCATCAGCCGCACCGTTCACTGGAAAACGACATTGCCGTTGATATGTTAAAGACAAATGTGGATGTCATGCTGTCTGGCGGGATCCGCCATTTCATCCCGAAATCCACCAATGACAAGGGCGACGTTTACAATCAACTGGTGGAATTGACAGGTGGTTCCATCAAGCTGAAATCCAAACGTAAAGACGAACGTAACCTGTTGCTGGAAGCACAAAAAGCAGGCTATAGCCTTGCCTTTAATAAAGACCAGTTGGCTCATTCAAAAGGCGATAAACTTCTCGGATTGTTTGCTTATTCCGGTATGGCCGATGGTATTGAATACCGTCAGACAAAAAATGACGCCAAACGCACACAACCGACCTTGGCTGAAATGACACAAAAAGCCCTGAACGTTCTGGAAAAAGACAAAGACGGTTTTTTCCTGATGGTCGAAGGCGGCCAGATCGATTGGGCCGGTCATTCCAACGATGCGGGCACCATGCTCAATGAAATGGTTAAATTCGACGAAGCCGTTGCCAGCGTCCATGACTGGGCGAAGGGCCGCGATGATACTTTGGTCATCATCACCGCTGACCATGAAACCGGTTCCTTTGGTTTCAGCTATTCTTCAGCCAACCTGCCCAAGGCACAAAAACGTCCGGGCAAGGCGTTTGAAAACCGCGACTACAAACCGAACTTCAATTTCGGCAGCTTTGATATTCTGGACAGTCTTTATAACCAGAATATGAGCTATGGCACCCTATTTTCCAAGTTCGGCAAACTTGATAAAAAAAATCAAACACCTGCCATATTTGCAAAAATGGTCAATGACAGCTCCGATTTTGATATTACCGAACAACAGGCCGCACGCGTCCTGACGGATAAAGAAAACCCGTACCATGTGGAAGGCCACGGCTACCTAAAAGCCAAACAGGTTCCCGCCATCCACGATTTCGACGCTTATTTCCCCTATAATGACCGGGGCAACGTACTGGCGCGCGAACAGGCCACTAAACAAAACATCGTTTGGGGCACGGGCACCCATACAGCCGTTCCTGTCAATGTCTTTGCCTGGGGTCCGGCCGAAACCATCTTACCCGTCGCCAAGATCATGCATCACTCCGTTCTGGGGCAATATATGATCGATCAAATCAAATAAACCACCTGCCCATCCTAAAAGGGAAGGCTTCTCTCAAAACTGAGAGAGCTTTCCCTTTTTTAATGTCATTGGAAAAGCAAAAGGCTCAGCCCTTTTGGGGCTAAGCCTTTGAAATTACTTGGTGCGGGCGGGCGGACTTGAACCGCCAAGACCAAAAGGTCGGCAGATTTTAAGTCTGCTGTGTTTACCGATTTCACCACGCCCGCACAAAGTATGTGCGCCTTCGCGAAGAAAGCGCGCACACATTATCGCCGCCGATCCAATATGGCAAGAGTGTTTTACTCCTGAAGGCCAGCTTTTTTTAACATGGCGTGTAATTGGGTAATCACCAGCTCTTTCTTTTTCGTGGTTTGCACATCTTCGGTGAATTTTTCAACAAAGTTTGGCTGGCGTAAATGTTCCTGTACGCGTTGGCGCACCCAGTTTAATGTCCGTCCTTCAATCAACAAGCCAGACGCGCAAAACTGCAAAAGAGCTGTCGCACGTTGAAACAAGGTATCTTCAGGGCTATCCATTTTATCGATAATGCGTTCTTCGTTCAGATAATCAAAAATCAGGTCATCCAGCCAACTTGCAAACGTCTCGTTCATTTTATTGGGTAATTTGATCGCCAGCGCAGATTTTTGCAGTCCGGTTAAAATCTTCAATTTACGTTTCAACGGCAGTTTATAATGGACAATATCATGCACATGTTCTGGTCCTTCCATAAACTGCGGTAAGAACTTACAAACAATATCCGCGCAATCTTTACCAAATGGGGATTTGGACAGCGTCAACAGAAAACGAAGTTGCAGGATCGGCGCTTTAAGGTTCTCCATAATATATTCAATAGCTTCGCTCGGATTCTCAAGATTACGGTCCCGATTAAAACTGCGGGTACCACACATGGCGAGGGCTTCTGCCATTCCTTCCCCGCCAAGGATGGAGCCGTTTTTTGCAATAAACAAAGGCAACAACTGCTTAAAAGCGTGTTTTTCTTCATGTATATCGCCTTTGGTCAAGGATGAACGACTGCGTAGCATTTGTTCCACCCGGTTTGCCAAACGACTGCGGCTTTTCGCCATCGGCAGTTTTGTCATTAATTCACTGACACGTTGCAGACCCGGCGTATCCCATTTACGGGCCTCATAACGCGCAATACAAAGTTTCGTCAAAACATCAATAGCATTATAGCGATCCGGTTGCTGCCCCAGCATTTCTACAATCGCATTGGGAATGGCAAAAAACTCACTGAGGATTTCATCCAGAAAGAGGGCCGTATTTTCATGTAAGGCTTCAATATCGGCTTTACCCAATAATTCAAAGAGGACGACAAATTTTCCCTCCCACGATGGCGACATCATGGTGGACTTGCTCAGCGAAAGATTAACCCGGTAGCGTATGGCCGGATCATTTAAATCCCCTGCATTGGCGATATATTCGTTCAGTCCATCATTTTGCAGATTATCAAAACCGGACCCCCGTGCCTTTTCTTTGGCTTGATCAAAAAGATCAAATATCTTTTCGCGGCATTCCTGTTCATTCTTTTTAGCTTTAACCGCCTGAAGAGTCGCCAAATGTTCCACCGCGCTGGCAAAAAGTGCATCATCACAGAATTTTTCGAGCAAACGATGGTTATGCATCAATTCTGTGGGCGTAAATGTCATCTGGTCGCAATAATCGCGCAACATTCGACTCAGTGCCAACATGGATTGTGGTAAAAACAGATCATCCACGGTTTCATAGACCGGACAATCTGTAATGTGCCCCAAACCAGCTTTGCGTTTGATCGAATTTACATTTTCATTAAAAACGATCTTGTCTTCGCCCTCGCCTTTTTTAATCACCTGAGCTTCATCGACGACTTTTTGCTTGAGCAATTGACGAGACTGTTTAACCGCAGCAGCTTCACTATCTTTATAGGAATGTAGGCTCCACCGGTTCCCGCTTTTAACTTGAATAACGTATTGCGCCACGTTTTATTCCTAATTCGGTTTCTCTTTCGATTAAGCATATCAGGAGCTTCATAAGCTGTCACCTCGTTGCGCAAAAGTTTTTTAGGATTTATTAGGGCTTCCCCTGTAAAATACGACTGCACCATTGGGTGTAAAATTGGGAAAATACATTTTACATGTACGGAAATTGAGGAAAACGCTGTGACGATATTTCGCCTTGCCTTAACGGTTGCCAGTTTAACGATTTTAAGTGCCTGTGCAGATCTCCCCTTGCCAGAACCCTTGACAGAAACAGTGGCCGGGCAATCAACCAAGGCTGAACGATTAAAAGAAATATCCGAACGCATGCGTTGGATGGCACCGGAAAAGGCATGGCATTATAATTGTTTGTTTCTGAAACCCATTGCGCAGTTAAACCAAGACGAACAAATGCTCGCTCTCGTAAACTCGAAAATTCTATCCATTGCCCATTTCGAGGAAAAACGACTGGCCTACCGCTCTGCCGGTTCCTTATATCGTCGTGCTGCCGATCAAGGCATCGCCTATGCAAATGCCAAACTTGGCAATATCCTCATCGCCGGCAAAGGCGTTTCCCCCAATCCCATCGGCGGCACACAACTGGTTCAACAATCGGCACAACTGGATTGCGCCTTTGGACAATATCGATATGGCGAATTGTTAAGCAAGGGAATAGGTGTGAAAGCCAATTTTATCGACGCATGGGCATGGCTGGAACTGGCACGCCGCCAAGGTTATGAAGACGAGCAAAAACTACAGAACAAAGTTGAAGGCTTCCTTGGTCCGGTCCAGTTACAACTGGCAAATCAAAAAGCCGATACACTGCGCCAACAGTTGGATATTTTTAACAAAGGACCACAAAGTCAGCAGTTGATCCAATGTGTAACGCCGCGCAGCAAAGAACCCTTTATCACCCGTATGCGCGCGTGCCACGCCATGAGTGGTACCCACGTCGGCAGCCTGATTGATTACAGACAGAATAAATAGGTTAAACGTGACAAAACCATTAGATGGATTACTGGTCGTTGCCTTGGAACAGGCCGTCGCCGCCCCTTTATGTTCAGGACGGCTTGCTGATGCTGGTGCACGCGTTATTAAGATCGAACGATCCCAAGGGGATTTTGCGCGCCATTATGATTATGTCGTGCATGGTGAAAGTGCAAATTTTGTCTGGCTGAACAAAGGGAAGGAATCGCTGGTACTGGATATTAAGCAGCCCGACGATGCAAACCTATTGGAACGCATTCTGGCGAAGGCCGATGTCTTCATCCAGAACCTCGCCCCCGGTGCCGCCCAACGCGCTGGGTTTGGCAGTGACGATTTGCGTCAACGCTACCCCCGCTTAATCACCTGTGATATTACCGGATATGGCGAAGAGGCAACATTAGCAAGGATGAAAGCCTATGACCTGCTTGTTCAGGCAGAAACGGGTTTATGCAGCCTGACCGGTGGGCCAGAATCTCCGGGGCGCGTTGGCGTCTCTGTTTGTGATATTGCCGCTGGTATGAATGCTTATCAAGGTGTCCTGGAAGCCATCATTCAACGTGGTATTACAGGTAAAGGAAGCGGGTTATCCGTCTCCCTTTTTGATGGAATGGCAGACTGGATGACCGTACCATTATTATTTCAGGATTATACCGGGAATGCCCCTAAACGGGTGGGTTTGCGCCATCCCCGTATTGCCCCTTACGGTGCCTTTGAAACAAGTGATGGCAAACAAATTGTAATTTCCATTCAAAATGAACGGGAATGGGCCAGATTTGCCGATGACATATTGGGGCACCCGGAATGGGCAACCGACGGCCCCTTTTGCAGTGCTGTCTTACGCGTGGAAAACCGTACAGAACTGGACAAAATCGTCACCGACACTTTTGCAAAATTCACAAGCGATGTCATTTGCGAAAAACTATTGCGCTCGCAGATTGCCTTTGGTCGTCTGAATGATGTAAAAGGGCTTTCCACCCACCCCGCGTTACGCCGCATTCGTGTTGATAGTCCCAGCGGGCCGATTGACCTGCCCGCCCCGCCCGTTAAAGTCACTGGACAAAACCGGGAATACGGACCGATCCCCGAGATTGGCAGTCATTCGGACCGCATCAGAGAAGAGTTTGCAGAAAATGGTTAATTCCGTCATTATCGTCCTTGGTGCGGCTTCCACCAAAGAGGCAAGGCCCAGCGCAGCCCTTTTGCGCAGAACCCGCAGTGGCTGCGAACTGGCCTTACAAAAAGACGATCATGACCTTTTACTGTGTGGCGGTCAAACCAACAGCCACCATTTTGTAAAAGAAGCCGAAATCATGGCCAAAATTGCAGCGCAACACGGGCTGGACGACAAACGAATTGTACAAGAGGGCCAATCACGCAATACATTTGAAAATGCAATTTTTGCCAAACGTATGATTAAAGAAAAAGGCTGGCAGAATATTACAGTTGTCAGTGATCGTGTACATCTCTTGCGCGCCCGTATGGTCTTTGGCGCTTTGGGTATCAAGGCGCGTTTTGTCACCGCACACGCAGACCCTAAAATTGGATCGGGTCTCTTGATTGCCACACTCTATGAGGTTCCCGCTTTGCTTTGGTATGCAATTCGGATATTAAGTGGACATCACAAACCTTACTTGAAAAAATCTTAAGGGACGATTGAACGTATGAACGCCTTAAAACCGTTTATTTTGACGGCATTCTTACTCGCCTGTACCGGACAGGCTGTACAGGCACAATCGTGCAAACCCATCAGTCAGTTTGAAGGATTGTTTTTTGATGCCGGGGCATTCGTGGGCGATCAAAATATGGAAAGAAGTCTCGAAAACGCCCTCGTCGAAGGCGTTGAAAAAGTCGTTCTTTTCCCGGCCCCTGTTACCCAGCCCGCCAACCGTCCCCGTGCCTTGGAAAAGGTGTTTCCTGATCTGGTGCTCCGTGGTGCTTCTCCTTGGAGCAAGGCATCCCCGGTCATTTGGCCGGAGCCACTGGATATCACAATGTTCGGTTCCCTCGCCGATGAAATGGCGCGACATCCAGATCGCACTTATCTAATTTCTCACCTATCGCGGTTTGACCCGAAACATTTATCCAAACTCTTGGACAAGGCCCCAAATCTATGGCTTGGCCTAAGTTGGGAAGATTTAAAAATTTTAAATAAACAATGCGCGAACGGCCCGTTGCAATCCCTTGTGGATCAAGCCGACGGCCGTCTTGTTTTTGCCTCCTTCGGGCAAGATCGTCATTGGCAAAATTACAAGAAAACCATTCAGTCCTTGCGCAACTATATCGCCTTACTCAGTGAGGAAAAAAGCGAGGCAATCGCATTTCGTAATGCTGAACGTCTCTACAAAGTGGCCGTCAACGCGCCTTAATCCAACAAGGTATGGGTTGTCGTTGATGTTGCGTTTTGTTTCGCCTGAGCCAATAGATCCGGGTTTGCCTTTGTACGACGCCATTTTTCCAACTGACTGGCGCGACGTTTTGCAAAATCAAATTGATTGAGCTTTTGCTGCCCTGCAGACATGCTCGTAAGTGTTCTTTTGGCTTTCTGTTCGCGAAGAGCCCGACTACGCGCTTGGGTGACCGATCCGCCCATATGTTGGCGATATTGCGCCAAACGGTTTGCAATAACTTGTGCCTTTCCCAAATCTTCGCGCTGTTTCGTAATGCGCGTTCTAAAATTATTATTCAGCATCGCAATACGGGTATGGTCTACGGGGACAACCAATTTCACGTCGTCCGGCTGTGTCTTGATCTGCGCGACTTGAACACGATCCTCATGGGCTTCACGATTGGCATAATTCCAATAGGAAAGAACCTTTTCGCGATAATACATATTCTTTGTCGGCTCAGACGAATGATACCGCCCGGCAGCCGCCGACCATGATTTTTCCTCTTTAAACAAGCGAGTCAGGAATTGCGCGGCATATTGCGCATTCTGAAAAGGGTCAAAGGCCTCGTTTAAATTTTGAAACGCATCCGGGTGATAACGCAAATTGATTTGCATACACCCAACATCAATATTCTCGACCCCTTGGCTTTGCAATTTTTGCACATGCGCAATCGCTTGCCCTTTTGTTGGGAAATATTCACCGGCCCCACCGGAGGCAACTGTCCACGGCCAGGCAATATTTACCTTGTCCTCTTCTAGCCAGCGCCCGGACTCTGTCAATGAAATGGCACGCAACAAATTAGGTGTAATCTGATATCGGCGTTCAATTTCACGGGTAGCCATTTTACATAAGTCCATGTTTTTGTTTAGCTTAACTTCCGCCTGTACAGAGGATGTCCAAGCCATACCAACAAGAAGAAACAAAGACAAAAGACTATATTTTTTCATTTTCTTAGCCCAAGGTTGAGAAATTCATACCAAATAACAAGCAATCCTTATGCCAACTCATTGAATGTTAGGCGTACAAACAACTTAAGCCTTATAAAAAATTAAAAATAAATTAAAATACAGTTGATTTTCACTTTTGGATATGCTTTATACTGCTTTCAGCAATTACATTATTAACTGTTTAGATGTTAATTGCTTTCTTGGACGTTTCCTCCCAAACTATTACAGGCTCATCTACGGATGGGCCTTTTTTTTATTCTTAATTTATTGGCATTCCTAAATATGAAAAAAGGTAAAAATAACTAAAATCAAGTTATTTTTATTTCTGCTTTAAAACGGAAATCGGACCACTCCCTCCCCTTTAATCTTTCCTCACATCCCCCCATATCAAAAGGATAAACGGGCGAGGAGGATGACCAATGCATAAGATCGCTTTATTGGGACTTGGGAATGTTGGCACATTGGCCGGTATTTTATTGCAACAAGCTGGATTTCACGTTGTCGGTTTCGATCAATTTACGCCCCGTCAAGAACTCCCTTACCCTACCATTGAAACAGACCTGAGCAACGCCGAACAGTTAAAAAAGGAACTCAAAAGTTTTGACGGGGTCCTTTCTGCCCTTCCATATGCCCTCAATCCATTGGTTGCTCAAATCGCCCATGATCTGGATTTACACTATTTCGATCTGACAGAAGACGTGCACGTCACACAGAAAGTACGAGAACTCAGCCAAACCGGTAAGCGTTTAATGGCCCCACAGTGTGGCCTTGCACCGGGTTTCATTTCCATTGTCGCAAGCCACCTCAGCACCCCGTTTGACCGGGTGCGCGCCATTCGCATGCGGGTCGGGGCGCTGCCTCAACACCCGACGGGGCTTTTAGGCTATGCGTTCAATTGGTCCCCCGAAGGGGTGGTCAACGAATATCTGAATGACTGCGAAGTCATTGAAGAAGGCCAACATAAATGGGTTTCACCAATGGAATGGATCGAGACCCTGCACGTGAATGGGCGCAAATACGAAGCCTTCACCACATCGGGCGGCTTGGGCACCATGTGTGAAACATTTAAGGGACGGGTGGAAAATCTTGATTACAAAACCATCCGCTATCCCGGACATGCCCAGTTGATGAACTTCTTTTTCCATGAGTTGCTCATGCGGGAAAGACGCGAAGAAGCCGGCAAAATTCTCACCAACGCCAAACCGCGTGTGGATGACGATATGGTTGTCATTCATACCTCTGTTGAAGGAGAAATCGCCGGACATTTGCAAAGGCGTGAATTTGTGCGCACCTACTACCCAAAACCAATTTACCACGACATGCGCCGCGCCATCGCCTGGACAACCACCGCATCGGTCTGTGCTGTTATCGAAATGGTCAGAGACGGCACCTTACCCCAAACGGGTTTCCTCAAACAGGAAGATATTTCACTGGATGCCTTTCTCAATACAAAATCCGGCGCACTCTATCGGGAGGAAAGATAAATGCCCCACCTTCGCAATATTTTAGAAGACTTGGAACTGCCCATTGACGGCAATGGTGATCTCAGTGTCATCAGTCCCATTGATGGCTCCACCATCGCCAAAGTCTTCCAAACGCCCTTGAACGACATTAGTCAAATAGCAGAACGATCACAGGCGGCTTTCTTAAAATGGCGCAATATCCCGGCCCCACGCCGGGGAGAACTGGTCCGCCTGTGGGGGGAAGAATTGCGTGCCTGTAAAGAACAGATCGGTGCACTTATTTCCTTCGAAGTTGGCAAAATTCTGCAAGAAGGCTTGGGCGAGGTGCAAGAAGCGATTGACATTTGTGACCTCTGCGTCGGGCAATCACGTCAACTCTTTGGTAAAACCATCACCAGCGAGCGCCCAGAACATCGCATGATGGAACAATGGCATCCCCTTGGCCCTGTTGCCATTATCACCGCTTTCAACTTTCCCTGCGCTGTCTTTGCATGGAATGCTGCAAATGCCTTGATCTGCGGCGATCCCATTATTTTAAAACCATCGGAAAAATCACCTCTATCCGGTATCGCTACCCTCAATGCGCTGCTGCGTGCCATTGATAAATTCGGGGACGAGGCCCCCGACGATCTCGCCCAAGTCATCATCGGCGGCACAACACACAGTAAATCCCTCGTCAGTAATCCGCATATGGCCTTGGTCAGTGCAACCGGATCAACCGATATGGGCCGATCTGTTGCCCTCAGCGTTGCCCAGCGCTTTGGTCGGCGTATTCTGGAACTCGGCGGTAACAATGCCATGATCGTCACCGCACATGCCAACCTTGACCTTGCCGTTCGTGCCATTGTTTTTGGGGCGGTCGGAACCTGTGGGCAACGCTGTACCTCCTTGCGCCGTATTTTTGTTCATTCCAGCCTCAGCAAAGAATTGCTCAACCGGATTGAGCAAGCTTATGCCAGCCTGAAAATCGGCAATCCATTAAACGAAGATACCTTGGTTGGCCCCTTGATTGACAAGGCTGCATTTGAAAAATTCCAATCCACCCTAAACCGGGCAAAATCCGAAGGTGGTGAAGTGCGCAGCGGCGGTGAACGGGTTTTACAAGACGTCTATTCAGAGGCCTATTACGTCAGCCCCGCCCTTGTGAAAATGCCAACCCAAACCGCTATCATGCGCGAAGAGACCTTCGCCCCCATTCTGTATATCGTCGATTATGACGATTTTGATACCGCCATACATTTGCATAATGATGTCCCACAAGGCCTATCCTCCTGCATTATTTCTGACAATATGCAGGAGGTTGAATATTTCCTCGGTACCAACGGATCAGACTGCGGAATTGCCAATGTCAACATGGGCCCAAGTGGTGCCGAGATCGGAGGGGCCTTCGGTGGTGAAAAAGAAACGGGTGGTGATCGCGAAACCGGATCAGACGCCTGGCGTAACTATATGCGCAGGACAACCAACGCCATCAACTATTCCCATGACATGCCATTGGCGCAGGGGATCAGCTTCGGGCAAGATTAAATTTTGCCCCTCCCCTATGCAAAACGCGAATTTCCTGCTAAAAGCGCGCCATCATTTTACATTATTAAATAGGACATTGCGACCATGAGCCTCGCTTCCCAATGCGACCTGTGTTCCAGCACGGACGCACTTTCAACCTTTGACGTTACAGCCGAGGAAACCATCACGGTCTGCGATACCTGTAAAGGCCAGATTGAAAATAACGACACAATGGATGTCCATCATTGGCGTTGCCTGAATGACAGTATGTGGTCACAGGAAAGCGGCGTCCAGATTATGGCTTGGCGTTTGCTGACCACATTGGCACAGAAAGGCGAAGGTTGGGCACAAGACGCGCTTGATATGCTTTATCTGGAAGATGATGTCTTGCAAAAAGCCAAAGCAGGCATGGCACAAGATGCCGATGATGATGACGACGTCAAACATATCGACAGCAATGGTGCGGTGTTAGAAGCGGGCGACACGGTCATTTTGATCAAAGACCTGAATGTAAAAGGCGGCGGATTTACCGCCAAACGCGGAACAGCTGTGCGCAACATCTCATTGGTTCCCGATAATGCAGAACATATCGAAGGCCGTGTCAGTGGACAGCAGATTGTTATTTTGACAAAGTTCGTGAAGAAATCCACTTAAGCATGAAAAAAGCAACCCCGCCCTGCAAACCCGCAACACAGGCACGATGCAAGCGTCTGAAAATCGGTCAATGTATCGAATGCGAAAAAACCAAACCGAAGCAGGGCGGAACGCGTAAAACAGAAGAAATCAGCCTGCAAACTTCAAAACAGTAATGCTTTCTTCCTGCATAACATCCATGCGGATTAGTTCGTTGATGGCCTCGTCACACAGGTTCGGGGCATCTTCGTTCGCGACTTCCCAGCTCCAGTGATTGTCCTTAAGAATAATACGTCCCTTGCCCGCGTTGACATAATCGACAATCTCGCGTTCCAGCTTTTCAAGATCCCCCATATCAACCCCATAAATTTGGGTATGAATTTTGATCCCCGCTTTGTTGGCTTCGCGCAACATACAGCTCGCACCCGGGCTTTTTCCATCCCACAACAAGATCAGCGCATCGGCATAATTGGCCATATCTCGGTTACGCAGCTCACCGGCAACACGGCCATGCGTCAACCAATCTGCGGGAAACGGTCGCACAGGAACCCCGTTGGCCCGCCCCCATTCCTCGCCCATGACATCTACGCCACGACATGTCCCGGATACGACTTCCGTAATCTCGAAACCGGATGCGGCAATGGTTTGTTTCAAGGCTTCCTTATCTTCAATTTGACGTGAGCCTGCAATAATTGTTTTCATCTCTCCCCCTCCTTACAGACTGAAATGAGTGGCCTTTATATCATAACTGAAAATATTCAGCACCCCCTATTGGTCACGACAAGATCGGCGCTTCCTCGCGATGGGCACAATTTTGCCAACTGCATAAACGGCAGCTTAAACCGACCCGATCACTCAATTTCTCAGAACTCATATCCAGTCCATCAGCATAAACGGTCTGTTCAGCATGCAAAGTCTCACAGGCCAACATCGTGGCCTTGAGAACACGCGGCTGAGAATAGCCATGCTGGTCGGAGGCCTCAGCCTTTGCAAAAAACAAAAACCGTTCTTTATTGGGGAACAACGTAATCTGACGCACAATGCGCCCCGGCGTTTGGAAAGAACTGTATATATCCCACAAAGGACACGCATTCCCGTGGCGGGGAATGGGCAGACGCGGCAATGTCAAACGTTTGATAATGCGGCCTGCCGGATTAATATGCATCAGGGCAAAAGGGATCCCTTCCGATTTCGGTTTTCGCAAACTGACCAGACGGCTGGCGGCCTGCAAAAAACTGACCGTGTATTTACGTGACAAAACATCCACGTCATAACGTTCACGCACCGCATCTTCGAGAAATTCATCATAGGGCATCAATAAAGCGCGTGCCGAATACGAAATCAACGCAATGGCCGCGAGTTCCTGAGCCGCCGGCGAGATCAAAAAATCGGATTTTCGAATTTCTTCAGAGATCAAATCGGCCAAGGACAATTCAACCAACAAACAGGCCATTTCATAACGTCGTGTAAGGGCGGATGCATAAGACGGCACACTTAACACGCGTTTGGTCGGGTTGTAGCTGCATTGATGCAATTTACCGACAAAGCCAATTTCACGATCTTTTGAAAAAGTCACTTTCACATCAAATTTTCGTTCCAGAAAATCCTGAATGACACGTTCCGTATCCCCGCCATGAAAATCCGCCTCCGCCAACATATCCGCCGCCGCATTTTCCAGTGTTGGAAAAAACCCCTGATGATCCATGACAAAATCATCCACTTCTTCAGCAGGTGTCATGGATCGGGTTTGGACTTTTGCATTATCCAGAAAATTGCCCAGCCCGGCAGCAACCCCTGCCAATTTTTGACTTTCTTCGGAAAGAATAGATAAAAACCGTGCACGATCAGCGTCCTTCATATCCAGTGCCGTTCCCAGAATTTCAGAGGAAGAACGGATCGAAGTCGCATTCGTCAACATCTGGAAAATGGCATCATCAATATAAGGCGCATAATTGAGACGTTCCGAAAGTGCTTTGATTGTTTGCCCCTGATCCACATACGTGCGGTAGAGAATTTTTAAAGCCCGTGCCCAGCGCGGATGCTGCCCGACAAGATTCGGCGCTGTCGCATGCGTTAAATCCATGTTCTGAAATAGAGGATCCGTGGTCAGTTCATTTAAATCCATAATCAGGCGACGATCGCTTTCCCCATCCAGCGAACCGATGTCAAGCCCGAGCTCCTGAGAGATGCGCTGCAACAATTTGCCACCAATCGCACGTTTATTGTTTTCAATCAGATTAAGATATGACCCCGAAATGCCCAAGCGTTCCGCCAGTTGTGCTTGCGTAATACCAACCTGTTTTCGTTGTTTTTTGATTTTCAATCCAATAGGGGCACGGGCCATTACCTGTCTCTCCGGTCAAAAAAAATATTGCGGCGCAATGTCAATAATTTACAACTTCACACAAAATCATTTTATAAAATTGACAAAAAAATAACGTTACGTCAAAGGCTTATTGTTCTTTTTAAAAATTACATGTACTTCTATTAAATAATTACAAAAGTACCGTAAGGTCGAAAATAGCTTAGAATTGACGGATAACACTAAATCATACCGGAAATTCTTAATGATAAATGTCAACCAAACAGGGAGTAAGACTTTGGTAGATATGAAAGTAAATCGTCGCTCGTTTATGAAGGGTACAGCGGTTGCAGCAGCAGGCGTTGCAGCACCGTCATTCTTTACACGTAACGCATGGGGCGCTGACTTCGTAAACAACCCGGGCAGCAACAAGTCCATCACTTTGGGCTTTAACGTGCCACAAACCGGTGCTTACGCAGACGAAGGCGCAGACGAGCTGCGTGCATACAAACTGGCCGTAAAACACCTGAACGGTGAAGGCGACGGCGGTATGCTCAACACCATGAAACCGCTGTCACTCAAAGGCAACGGCGTTCTGGGTAAGAAAGTAGAATTCGTAACGGGTGATACACAGACAAAATCTGACGCGGCACGTTCTTCTGCAAAACGTATGATCGAAAAAGACGGCGCATTGATGATTACCGGTGGGTCTTCTTCCGGTGTGGCAATTGCCGTTCAGTCTTTGTGTCAAGAAGCTGGCGTTGTTTTCATGGCTGGCCTGACACACTCCAACGATACAACAGGTAAAGACAAACGTCGTTATGGTTTCCGTCACTTCTTCAACGCTTACATGTCCGGTGTTGCACTGGGTCCGGTATTGAAAGAAGAACTGGGTACTGATCGTCGTGCCTATCACCTGACAGCCGATTACACATGGGGCTGGACGCAAGAAGAATCCATCAAAAACACCACAGAAGGTCTGGGTTGGGAAACAGTTGCAACTGTGAAAACTCCGGTTGGTGCAGGTGACTTCTCTCAGTACATCACCCCTGTTCTGAACTCCGGTGCGGATGTGTTGATCCTGAACCATTATGGTAAAGACATGATCAACTCGCTGACACAAGCGATTCAGTTCGGCCTGAAAGACAAGCAAGTGAACGGCAAGCAGTTCGAAATCATCGTTCCGCTGTTCTCTCGTTTGATGGCACAAGGTGCTGGCGACAACATTAAAGGTATTCTGGGGACAACAGGTTGGAACTGGGCATTGCAAGATGCTGGTTCACAAGCCTTTGTTAAATCCTTCGGTCAAGAATACGGCTTCCCGCCGTCACAGGCTGCTCATACTTGCTATTGCCAGACTTTGCTCTATGCAAATGCTTGTGAAGTTGCAGGTACATTCTATCCGCCGGAAATGATCAAAGCACTCGAAGGCTTTGAATTTGACGGCATGGGTAACGGCCCGACCCTTTATCGTGCAGAAGACCACCAGTGCTTCAAAAACGTTCTTGTGGTACGTGGTAACCAAAACCCGTCTTCTCAATTCGACCTTCTTGAAATCGTTAAAGAAGTTCCGAGAGAAGTTGTCACTTACGACGCCAAAATCTTTGGCGGTGAATTAGGCCCGTACAAAGTCTAATTTCAAATGACAGTGAATGGTCGCTTTCTGTTTCAGAAGCGACCATTCTTTTAAAAAAACAAATTTAATACCGATTTTTGGAATTGAGAGCTATGGAAGCTGTTTTCTTACAACTTCTCAACGGTCTTGATAAGGGGGGCGCTTATGCGCTGATCGCACTTGGTCTGACCCTTATCTTCGGGACACTTGGCGTAGTTAACTTCGCCCACGGCGCGCTCTTCATGCTGGGTTCTTTCTGCGCGGTTTCGCTGCAAAAAGTATTGAGCATGTCAATGAAAGTGCGCGACGAAAGTGTTACCTTTTTCGAGGCCTACAAAGAAGTCCCTTACTTGGAAATCTGGTTTGGCGATGCAGGTAAGGCCCTGATCGACTGGACCGTCCCGCTTGCCCTTCTGATTACAATCCCCATCATGCTTGGTGTCGGATATGTGATGGAACGCGGCCTTATCCAACGCTTCTATAAGCGCACACACGCAGAACAAATTCTTGTCACCTTCGGTCTCGCCATCGTTCTTCAGGAACTGGTTAAAGCCTATTTCGGTGCCAACCCGATCCCGACACCGGCGCCTGATATTGTTTCTGGTTCCGCCCACGTCGGGGCTTGGTTCGGCCTGAGCGATGCGATCGTTTATCCGTGGTGGCGTTTGATTTACTTCCTCTTTGCCTTCGCTGTTGTCGGTGCCGTCTTCGCCTTCTTGCAATTAACCACCTTCGGGATGGTTGTACGTGCCGGGATGGCGGACCGTGAAACCGTGGGATTGATCGGCATTGATATCGACAAGAAATTCACCACCGTCTTCGGCCTTGCTGCCGTGGTAACCGGTCTGGCCGGTGTGATGTATACCCCCGTCCTGCCACCGGATTATCATATCGGTATGGAATTCCTTGTTCTTTCCTTCGTCGTTGTTGTGGTCGGCGGTATGGGCTCCCTGCCCGGTGCGGTTGCGGCTGGTTTCTTGCTCGGTATCCTGCAATCCTTTGCATCGATGACTGAAATTAAATCCATTCTGCCCGGTATCGACCAGATCATTATTTATCTCGTCGCGGTGATCATTTTGTTGGTCCGTCCGCGTGGCCTGCTGGGTCGTGAAGGCGTGATGGAGGATTAAGCATATGAACATGAAAGACAATATCCTTGTGCTTATTTTCGGTGCGGTCATTCTGACCATGCCACTATGGGCCGGCATTGTAGGCGCAGGTTATCCTGACCTGTTGCAGAAATTTGCCATCTTCGGTCTGTTTGCCATCGGGTTTAATATCCTGTTCGGCTTTACCGGCTATCTCTCCTTTGGTCACGCTGCCTTTCTGGGCATTGGTTCCTACACAGCCATGTGGTCCTTTAAACTGTTAACGATGAACGCAATCCCGGCCATTTTATTTGCAACTGCCGTTTCCGGCTTGTTTGCACTGGCAATCGGGTTTGTTGCGCTGCGTCGTTCCGGGATTTACTTCTCCATCCTGACATTGGCTTTTGCCCAAATGTGCTACAACATGGCCTATTCGGTTTTAACGCCCATCACCAATGGGGAAACCGGCCTGACTTTGACAGCCACAGACCCACGCATTCTGGACGCAGCAACAACCGAAGGCTTACCTTCAACCGAAGTGTTCGGCATGGGCTTAAGCGGTTACAACGGTTTCTACTTCTGTGCGGTTATTCTGATCATTGGTTTCTATATTTCCGTGCGCTTGTATCGGTCTTCTTTCGGCCTGATGCTACTGGCTGTAAAATCAAACCAGAACCGCATGAAATACACAGGCTTAAACACCAAACCTTACCTGCTTTCCGCTTTTGTGATTTCAGGGATGTATGCGGGCCTCGCCGGTGCCTTGATGGTCGTGATTGACCCGCTTGCCGGTGCGGAACGGATGCAATGGACAGCCTCTGGTGAAGTCGTTTTGATGACAATCCTTGGTGGTGTCGGAACTATTCTTGGTCCGTTCATCGGCGCGATTGTGATCAAATATTTCGAAAACATTTTCTCCGCCTTTAACGATGCCGTTCTCAATCAGGTTTTTGGTTTCCTACCCGACTTCATCCAAGGGATCTGGGTTTCCTTCGCCAGCCTGTTTGTCGGTAAAGGGTGGCACCTGACACTGGGCGTTCTGTTCATGTTGATCGTGATCTTTCTTCCCGGTGGGGCAATGGAAGGCTTCCGCCGCATTGCCGCCAAGTTCAAAAAAGAAAAAGAAGCCCATAGCGCAGGAGGAGCAGAATAATGTCATCTATTCTTACTGTTGAAGGCGTTAATAAAAACTTCTCCGGCCTGAAAGCCCTTGACGATGTCAACCTTGTTGTCGAAGAAGGCTCCGTTCATGCCATTATCGGCCCGAACGGTGCAGGGAAATCCACCTTCTTGAACTGTCTGGTGGGGCGTTTGGTTCCCGATACAGGAACCGTTCTTTACTACGGCAACAAGCCGGAAGGCGAAACCCTGTTCGGTCTGCCACCGCACGAGATTAACCAAAAAGGTATCTCTCGTGTCTTCCAAACGCCGGAAGTTTTTGAAGACTTGACCCTGTTTGAAAATGCCATGATCCCGGTTATGGCCCATTTGGACGGATCTTATCGCTTCAATTCCTGGGGCGGAGTTTTATCACGCGGTGAAATTGCCGACGCTGCAGAACATATCCTGTCCGATGTCGGTTTGCTGGAAAAACGTAACATGCATTCCGGTTCCCTTTCACGCGGTGACAAACGTCGTCTGGAACTGGCCATGTGTCTGGCGCAAGATCCAAAACTGTTGTTGCTGGATGAACCGACCGCCGGTATGGCGCGTGCCGATACCAATAACACCATCGATCTTTTGAAAAAGATCGGCGAAGAACGTAAAATTACAAAAGTCATCATCGAACACGACATGCATGTTGTGTTCTCGCTGGCAACAAAAGTAAGCGTTCTGGCACGGGGACACATCATCGCGGAAGGCGCACCTCAAGAAATGAAGGGCGATCCGCGCGTACAAGAAGCCTACCTCGGAGGGGCACATCTATGAGTGATAAAATCGCACAATATAGCGGTCCGCTTAAAAAAACCCTGCAGCCGATTAAATCGCAGGGGACCGATCCGGCTTTTTTCTCCGTATGGGATGTCCATGCCTACTACGGCGAAAGTTACATCGTGCAAGGGGTCAGTTTCGACATTCACGAAGGTGAGATCGTCGCCCTTTTGGGACGAAACGGCGCGGGAAAAACATCCACACTGCGCGCGCTTGCCCGCACGGATGACCCACAACTTCACCACGGTGAAATCTGGCTCGACCATGAACCGCTTCACGACATGAAATCGTTTCAAGCCTCACGCGCCGGTCTGGCCCTTGTGCCGGAAGATCGTCGCATCATCCCAGGCCTGACCGTTCAAGAAAACCTTGAACTGGCGCAGATCGAAGGACGTAAAGGCTGGTCGATCGAACGACTGTACGAACTGTTCCCCCGTCTGGGTGAACGTCATAATCAGATCGGGGTGACTTTGTCCGGTGGTGAACAACAAATGCTGGCTGTTGCCCGTGCATTGGCCAAAGATATCAAGTTGTTATTGCTGGATGAACCTTATGAAGGTTTGGCCCCGGTTATCGTTCACGAGATCGAAAAAACACTGGAAGATATTAAAAAGCTCGGTATCACAACGATCATCGTGGAACAAAATGCGATTGCCGCACTACACTTGGCTGACCGCGCCATTATCATGGATGCAGGCCAAATCGTCTTTGATGGAACCGCGCAAGAAGTTCTTGATAACGCAGAATTGCGTCAGGAATATCTGGCAATCTGATTAATCAAACGATCAAACCAAGACCTGACAGGCCCGTCCCCTCCCGAGACGGGCCTTTTTTTCATAACTTCACCGGAAAACCTGCTTCACATTCCCGACAAAACGTGACAGCGATCCTGTAATATCATCCACAGATACACTGTCTTTACGCCCCACGGCCTTACCGACTTCGCGCATGCCCATATAGGTCATAATCACCGCAGCAGCCCAACCGACCATTTGTTCATAAAGGCTGTTCAACACATCGCCCATTTCAATTAAACCAAGCGATGTCGAAGGGGTTCCAAACGCCGCATTAAGCACGTTATAAACCGCAATCAATGAATTGACCCCAACGATGGCAAGCGGCGGCAACACAACAGAAACAACCATCCAGCGCACCGCCCAAGGGCGTGTCGTCATCCGCATCAAGGCGACTTGGGCACGCGCCTGCGGGGGAATTGCATTCAAAATTTCTGCATCCAAGTGCCCACCTTGCTGGGCCAATCGATTGGTGATCGTTTCATAAAACGCCAGTTCTGATTTCATGCGCTCCATAAATTGCGCCCGTTCCGGCTCACTTAATTTATCAACCTCTTCACGCAATTCATCCGGTGAACGCGCGTTGACGCTTTCCCCCTTTATGTCTTCCACAACTTGTTTGCCGACATCAAACAAATCAACAGCCCCTTTCATTGCCGCAAAAATTGCCGGCAATGCCGCTAAAAACGCAACCATATCCTACCCTTTCTTTAAAGAACATTTAAAGAATATAGGACTATTATCCTTTATTGCAAGAGGTATAGAAAAAGCCCCGAAGTTTCCCTCGAGGCTTTTTCAAACGATAAACGAATATTCAATATCGCGCGCTCAATTCACGCAACTTGAATTTCTTTAACCGATAATATCGTTCAATGTTTGAGACGGACGCATAACAGCAACACGTTTGGCCTGATCCTGATGGTAATAACCACCCAGATCAGCTGGTGCACCTTGGCAATCAATCAATTCTTTGCGAATTTGATCTTCGTTTGCCGCCAGTTTTTCAGCCAACGGTGCGAAGAATGCTTTCAGGTCCGCATCTTCATCTTGCGCAGCCAGTGCTTCTGCCCAGTAAAGCGCAATGCAGAAATGAGACCCACGGTTGTCATGTTCACCCACTTTACGGCTAGGTGACTCGTTCTTATCCAACAATTTGGCCGTCGCTTCGTCCAGTGCCTTACCCAACAACGTCGCCTTGGCATTGCCATTCACATTGGCAAGATGTTCCAAAGATGCCGCCAATGCGCAGAACTCACCAAGAGAGTCCCAACGCAGGTGATTTTCAGCAACCAACTGCTGAACGTGCTTCGGTGCAGAACCGCCCGCGCCTGTTTCAAACAAGCCACCACCATTCATCAACGGAACAATAGACAACATCTTCGCAGACGTGCCCACTTCCAAGATCGGGAACAAATCTGTCAAATAATCACGCAGAACGTTACCTGTTACAGAAATAACGTCTTTACCGTCTTTGATCATCTGGCAGGAATGTGCCGCCGCATCAGACGGGGCCATAATACGAATGTCCAAACCGCTTGTATCGTGATCCGGCAAGTAAGCATTAACTTTCTTGATCAGTTCCGCATCGTGTGCACGGTTTTCATCCAGCCAGAAAACAGCCGGTGTATTGCTCAAACGCGCACGCGTCACTGCCAGTTTCACCCAATCGCGGATCGGTGCATCTTTTGCCATACAGGCACGCCAGATGTCGCCTTCTTCCACGTTATGTTCGATCAGGCTGTTGCCTGCTGCATCAACAACCTTGATCGTACCATCAGCAGGTGCCGTAAATGTTTGCGGGTGAGAACCGTATTCTTCGGCTTTTTGTGCCATCAGACCCACGTTGGGAACAGAACCCATTGTAGAGGGGTCGAACGCGCCGTTTTCTTTACAGAAATTGATCACCGCATCATAAACACCGGCGTAGGAGCTGTCCGGAATTACACATTTGGTGTCGCCTTCGTTGCCATCCGGACCCCAACCTTTGCCGCCTGCTTTGATCACAGCTGGCATAGAGGCATCGATAATCACATCGCTGGGGACATGCAGGTTCGTGATGCCCTTATCGGAATTCACCATGTACATGTCGGGCTGTGCGTTCAAGCATGCCTCGATATCAGCTTCGATTTCAGCCTTTTTATCCGCCGGCAGGGATGCGATTTTAGAAACCACATCGCCAAAACCGTTGCTGGTATCCACACCCAATTCTGCGAATGTGGCTGCATGTTTTTCAAAGACCGGAGCAAAGAACACTTCCACACAATGACCAAAGATCACCGGATCGGAGACTTTCATCATGGTCGCTTTCATATGAAGCGAGAACAGAATGCCTTGTTCTTTGGTTTCTGCAATTTGTTCCGCCAAGAACTTACGCAAGGCCTTAACAGACAAATATGTCCCGTCCAGAACTTCACCGGCTTGCAACGGCAAGCTTTCTTTCAAGACCTGCTCAGTCCCGTCTTTGCCGACAAAAACGATCTTGCCTTGTGTGGCTGCGTCCAATGTTACAGATTTTTCATTTGATGCAAAATCATCCTGCCCCATTGTAGCAACGTGGGTTTTGCTGTCTTTTTCCCATTTGCCCATGCGGTGCGGGTTTTTCTTGGCAAATTGTTTAACCGCAAACGGTGCGCGGCGATCGGAGTTCCCTTCGCGCAGAACCGGGTTTACAGCAGAACCTTTTACTGTGTCATATTTCTTGCGGGCTTCTTTTTCCGCATCTGTTTTCGGGTCTTCCACATAATCGGGAATGTCAAAACCATGATCCTGCAACTCTTTAATCGCAGCAATCAACTGGGGAACAGAAGCCGAAACGTTCGGCAATTTAATCACGTTGGCTTCGGGCTTTTTCACCAATTCACCCAACTCAGCCAAATCGTCGGAATGCAAATCGAACAACGCAAGGATACGGGCCGCCAAAGAGATGTCCTTTGTGCCTACCTCGACGCCAGCCGCACCGGCAAATTTCTGGATGATCGGCAGGAAAGAACCGCTTGCCAGTTCCGGCGCTTCATCGACGATTGTATAGATGATGTCAGTCATTTTGTTTCAAAACTCCCAAAAGCCTTAAAGGCAAATATTTAATTTCGTGGTCGTATTTGTAGTATCTGGACCGCCGCACCGCAACAAATTTACAGTTTTTTTCGGTATTACCAGTTCAGAACACCTTTTAATCCTTCAAAATCAATCTTCTAGCAAAATCAGGCTCAGAAGATCCAAAAACTACAAAAAAAACGGTTAAATTTTTCATGGCTTTTTTCATTATATTTAACCTCGACAAGGCTGTCGATTCTGCCTCCCCCGCCGTCTCAATTCACACGTTTTTACCCGATACATTTGTATTACCACTACGATAGATTTAAGAGACTTTCCTTTGTCTACAACCCTTTGTAAAACATAGAAAAACTGTCTCTTTGGTCATACCAAAACTTTCCTTGCCAACCTATTTACACAAGCGTATCGTCGCCTTAATGACATTGGAGACTTCGCTGTCGTCCATCCTTGTTCCTCCAGGAGATATCGCACATGAGCAAAATTAAGGTCCAAAATCCGATCGTCGAACTCGACGGCGACGAAATGACCCGCATTATCTGGCAGTTCATCAAAGACAAACTGATCCTTCCCTATGTCGATGTCGATTTAAAATACTATGACCTCGGCATGGAAAACCGCGATGCAACGGATGACCAAGTCACCATTGATGCCGCCAACGCCATTAAGGAGCATCGCGTTGGTGTCAAATGCGCGACCATCACCCCGGATGAAGCCCGCGTGGAAGAATTCGGCCTCAAGAAAATGTGGAAATCGCCAAACGGCACATTGCGCAATATTATTGGCGGCACCGTCTTTCGCCAGCCGATTATCTGTAAAAACGTCCCGCGCCTTGTCCCCGGTTGGACCAGCCCGATTGTCATTGGTCGTCATGCCTTTGGGGATCAATATAAAGCCACTGATATGCGCGTTCCCGGTCCCGGCAAACTGACCATGACGTTTGAACCGGCAGATGGCGGCGAAGCCATCACCCATACGGTTTATGAATTTGAAAGCTCCGGCGTGGCGATGTCCATGTACAACGTGGATGAATCCATTCGCGGTTTTGCCCGTGCCAGTTTGAACTACGGCCTTGAACTGGGGTGGCCTGTCTTCCTGTCCACCAAAAACACCATCATGAAAGCTTATGACGGACGTTTCAAAGACATCTTTGAAGAAATCTATGAAACTGAATTCAAAGAACAGTTCGAACGTGCCGGTATCATGTACCAACACCGTCTGATTGACGATATGGTTGCTTGTGCGATGAAATGGTCCGGCGGTTTCGTCTGGGCCTGTAAAAACTACGATGGGGATGTTCAATCCGATACCGTCGCACAGGGTTTTGGCTCCCTCGGTCTGATGACCTCCGTTTTGATGACACCAGACGGACAAACGATTGAAGCCGAAGCCGCACACGGTACGGTCACCCGTCACTATCGCATGCATCAGGAAGGCAAGGAAACTTCCACCAACCCGATTGCCTCCATCTTTGCATGGACACGGGCTTTGAAATTCCGTGGTCAATTCGACGGCACACCGGCACTGGAACGTTTTGCCGATGATCTGGAAAAAGTCTGTATTGAAACAGTTGAAAGCGGTCATATGACCAAAGACTTGGCTTTGTTGGTCGGACCGGACCAATCCTGGTGCACAACCCAGCAATTCCTTGACCATATTGATGCCAACCTGAGAGATAAAATGGCCCGTCGCCCAGGGTAAACACCATTGAGGCCTCTCTTCAGTTTTGACGAGCTCTACATAAAGCCCGGGACATAAAAATGTCTCGGGCTTTATGTCTAAATGTGGTAAAATTATATCTCGAGATAGCTGCGTTAAAGGTGATCAAAATCGATATGAAATGGAGCATCTTACTATTCATTTTCACTATCTTTTGCGGGCAGAGCGCTGAGGCATGCACATTGGTAATGGGCTACCGGACGACCCCTCGCCTCCCTAATATTGAAGCAGTTCCTAATAATTCTGGAATTTATCAAGACCTTTATAGCATCGCTGCAAAAAAAATCGGCTGTAAACTTGAAATCGTTCGTTTGCCGAAAAAACGCGTACTATTAGGCATGGCCGAAGGACGGATAGATTTTTATCCCGGTTTCACCTTCACAAAAGCCCGTACAAAAAATACGTTCTTCTTCGAAAACGGCATGCGGTCCAAGATGGTTGGATTAAGCCGCGCTGATATGCCTGAAGTACATTCCCTTGAAGAAATCCGAGGGAAAATATTTTTGCGTCCTTTAGGCGCGCCAGGAGTGGATGCACAAAAATATGGTTTTATTCTACACGAAGTTCCAGAACTTGATTACACACAAGCCATAAAATTATTACAGAAAAAGCACGCAGACTTTTTTATGGACCATTATTTAAATTTAAAATTTTTCATGCAAAATCATCCTGAGCGAAAGCAATTTCGGTTTCATATGAATTGTTGCGGTAAGGATGAAGCCTTTACAATTGGCTTTTCCAAAAAATCAAAATTCTATGAAGAAGAACCCAATTTATCTTTTGATGAAAACAAACCTTTAAATTACAATAATTACCCAGTTCAACTGAAAAAAGGTTGTATTGCTTATCGCTTACAGCAAGCCCTTCGCGAACTTTCGAAAACAGGTGTTACTGACGCGATAATTCAAACTTACTATAGAAGTTAAAACAAAACCGCTTCGCTTCCATTTGCAAGTATTTGACGCTTCCTTGAAATACTCGACAGCTGATAAAATCATTATAATTTAACATTTAAAATTAAAGACACCTGCCATATGACACGACTTTATGTTTTTCCATGTTTCATTTTCTTGTCATTGTGCCTTTTTACTTCCGCACACGCAGAAAACAGCTATGCGATTTCTGAAGAGAGCTATCAGGGACATATCCAAATATTCGGCCATGTCGGCTTTCTCATGCGCTTGACACAAAAACAGGCTTTTAATGTTTCTATTCACAACCATACCAACCAGCAATGTCAGATTTCAGACGATCTCTTACGCGCGCCCCTTCTCACTGAATTAAAACTCAGTGATTATCAAACAGCCCCTTCCGCCCCCTTCACTTTACATTTGGAACTCATTGGCGGCATGGCCCCCCACGATAACTGTCTGATCAGCTATGACCTCAGCCTACTTCGCAATTATACCGGTCATACGGATGGTCAGGAAGAAGTGCAAAATTCATACGATTACATACACGCTATTCCTTTATTGGAAGTCAAAGGCCTTATGCACACTCGTCCAGACACAACAGAACAAAAATTGGTAGAAGGTGTTCAGAAAGCCGGAAAACGCCTGCTCTATAACTTAGGCCAAATCCAAAAAATATACGCGTTGCCCCAAAAACATTAACGCCCTTCCCATCAAAAAAAAGGCAGATCAAAGCAACCTTTATCAACCAACTATCAAGCCATGCCTTGGTAAAATATCGCGTAGACTTGTCTGTCGATGAAAGGCTGCTGCTTGAAAAAATTGAACCACGGGTTTTTGCGTCGCAAAGCTCCCGTCCTCAAGAGCACGAAGTTTTACAAACTCCATGAGCCATTCATCCCCCGCATAATCAGGCATTTCTTCCGAAACTCCTGTTGCCTGCCCACTGGCGAGAAGATCACACCATGCTTTTTCCCGGTCCGCACATTTTCCCTGTGTTTCAATAACTGCCTGAATAGCATCACGCACTTCGTCAAAAGGCCGAGGTGCAAAATGTTCTGGGCTTCCTTGCCCATACTCTACAAATAAATCATATAACCTTTCGCAAGCTTCCAAAAAGGTTTGTCGATTATCGCGCATCTGTACCCGGCCTTTTGCATCTTCCCATTCCAGACTCCATCTCAAATAGGGACGATCCGGGTAAGTTGCCGCCCCACCATGTCCCAATGCACCAGAGAGATTACCACCTAAAAACCCCTTAATGTTAGCCAACCATCCGCCATGTTCGCCATTTTCTTCAAAAAATCGTTTTTTCTTATTTTCAACATATGTTTTTGTTTCCTTGTCCAAATCATACGTTTTGAGCTCGCCTTCAATACGATTCAAACGAGAACTCACCCCTGAAAAGTCATAATGAGCGAAGGTATCCGCATATACATGGGCCGTCACCCCAATTAAAGCATCGCCAAACGGCACTGTTTTAGCTTTTTCAACATTGGTTTTCACCATTTCGCGCGCTAGCAAACTGTCTTTGCGGCATAGCAATTTTTCCGTAAAGGTTTCACCTTCACCACCTGGATAAAAATGGAACGGCACCCAAATACGACGTTGATCATGGGGATCCAAGTTTTTCACATGAAGAATATGATGTGCGGTGGCTTCCACGTCCAACATAGAGGCATCCAGAAAAGTAACGGACGCATTCGCCCCCGCATCGTCTACAAATTGCGAAGCTGTTGCAATTGTATGAGCAACAGCTTCGTTTAAGCCCGCGCAACGCGCCAAGACATATACCCCATAATAATGCATATCCTTTTGCATGTACGTCATCCCCCCTCTAAATTATATAAGTACTTATAATTGTAAATTGTAACATAAAATATTCTATGCGGGAATAAAAAGCTCCTAAATCAAAAAAAAGGGCGACCACGAAAGCCGCCCTGTCGAGTTTGGGTAAATCCAATTTATTTTTCTAGAACGTAAGTTCCCGGGGCGCGTACCAAGGGCGCATGTTGGTTGCTGCCCAGTTTATAAGGGGCCGCTTTTTCTTCACCCGATCGCGTCCCCAGCCAACCGGCCCAATGATCCCACCAAGACCCTTGTGCCTTGCTCGCCCCTGCCAGCCACTCCTCTGAGGTATTAGCACCTTTCGCATTGTGCATGTAACTTGCCTTCGGATTTCCCGGCGGGTTGATAATGGCTTGAACGTGACCACTGGAATGCAGAACAAATTCAGAGTCACCACCAAAGAATTTGGCAGAATTAAAACATCCTTTCCAGACGCTGATATGATCTGTCTGACCACCCACCATATAGATATCACAATCAACTTGTTTCAGATCAATCGGTTCGCCTTTTACCGTCAATCCACCCGGAACTTTCAACAAGTCCAGCGAGAAAACATCCAAGAGGTCTTCGTGTAGTTTTGCCGTGACGCGGGTGGAATCGTTATTCCAGAAAAGAATGTCAAATGCCGGTGGTTTTTTACCCATCAGGTAGTTATTAACCCAATAGTTCCAGACCAGATCATTGGGGCGCATCCATGTGAAAACACGGCCCATTTCTTCACCGTCCAACACCCCTTTATAACGCGATTTCATCTTCGCCATTGCAATGGCTTCGTTCGAAGCAAACAAGCCAAGAGACTGTTTCTCATTGCTGTCCAAAACCGCAACAACCATCGTTGCCGACTTGACATATTTTTTCTTTTTCGCCGCTAAGTAACCCAACAGAGCCGCCATCGGAATAGCCCCGGTACAAGCTGCATACAGGTTGATTTCATCCATCAAGGTAATGGAACGGATGGCCTCAATCCCTTCTTCCAATGCGGTGACATATTCGTCCAGCCCCCAATGACGATGTTCGCGTGTCGGATTACGCCAGCTGACCATAAAGACCTGAAAACCATTGTTGACCAGATATTCCACCGCGCTTTTCCCCGGCGCGAGATCCAATAGATAATATTTATTAACGACAGGCGGGATAAACATTATCGGGCGTTCATGCACCAAGGGGGTGGTCGGGGCGTACTGGATCAATTCCAAAACATCGTTGCGATAAATCACATCACCGGGTGTGGCCGCAATATTTTCACCGACTTGAAAGGCTGACTTGTCCACCTGAGCCGGCAACCCATTATTTTCAGACATATCCTTGGCAAAATTTTGAAACCCTTCTATCAGGCTTTTACCACCGGTTTCGCGTAACTTTTCCAGTGCTGCCGGGTTGCTCAACAGATTATTCGTCGGGGATAATGCATCCGTCACCAACGAGGACAAATAACGTGCACGCTGGGCATCCTTGTCTTCCAGTTCAACATGATCGATCATATTGTTGACCGCACGTGACCATGCCAGATAGCCATGCATCGCCATCTTATGCATCGGGCTACGGTCCCACGCATCATCGCGGAAACGGCGATCTCCTTTTTCCACTTCCAGTGCCTCAGGGTTGGCGACTGCTGCGCTCAACTCTTTTGCCAGCTTGTTGGTTTCCTCCAGAACGACACTGGGTTTACAGATAACCTGCCCGCTCACTTTGGAAAACAGTTTCACCATATCTTGCGGCGAAACGCCCCCGACGAAAGGAGAGTTCAGTTTGACCTTTTCATCTTGTGCTTTTTTGTCTGCCAATCCCTTTGTCTGGTTCGAAGCCGGAGAATTGACATTGCGCACCATCTCAACCCATTGGTTCGCCACGGCGTTGGGCAAACTATAAAGCTGTTGCATGCCATTCATGTAGTTTGACAAGGCGGTGTTGCCATCAAACGAGGAGGCCAAAGGCTTAGCAGCTGCATTCTTAGGCGTATTTTTAGTCGGTTTGTAGTTCCACATGTTTATTACCCTTACTGGAGTTCATTTTTATTCTTATTATTCTGAATAATGCCGATTTCTCAGCGACTTAATTAAAGCTTTCCAGAAACCGAACACCATAACTACAGATAGGGTTTTGTTTTATTTTTAAAATTTAGAATTGATATATCTGCTTCTTATACGATGTATGCCTGTAAAGCAGGGCGCGAGCTATCACAAATGTGATCACCTATCAATTAAGTATAAATACCACTATACGAATGTAGATAATATGTACCTATAGAAGTATTTTCTAACAACTCTAGGTTTATATTTTCATAAATTTCAATCACTTATCACAGTCGTGATACAGTACGAAAAAGCATGTTTTGAAACCTAAGACATGTCATCTCGATACAAATAAATTGAATTTTTTATGATTTTTTAGTGGCCAACCGACTTGGAAAAGCCGTTTATCAGGATTACACCCGATACAATTAAACCGATTCCCAGTATGGCGGGCAGGTCTGGAATTTCTTTATAAAAGACGATTCCAGATAAGGTCACCAAGACAACGCCGATCCCCGACCATATGGCATATGTGATCCCTATCGGCAGGACACGCAAAGTCAGCGTCATAAAATAGAACGCACAGCCATAACCCACCACAACAATCACACTCGGCCAAAACCGACTGAATTCTTGCGACGCTTTCAACGCGCTGGTTCCAATAACTTCGGCTAGAATAGCAATTGCCAGATAAACATATGTCATAAAGAGACCTCAACGGGTGGATTAATGCGTGTGCAGTTTTTACAAACGTTTTTCACCAATGCCCTCAGCCACTTGCGCGCTGGGTCATTATGAAAACGTTCATGCCAAATTTGTGAGATTGTGAAATTCGGTCCCTGTAATTCATCCGGTAAATCCTGTACGGCCAAATCATGCCCCTTAACGCGATATGCCAACCGGGCCGGGATCGTTGTAATCAAATTCGTCGTGGCAATAACAGAATGTATCGCCATAAAATGCGACAGTCGAAGTGCAATCTTTCGGGACAACCCCACTTGCACCAAACGCCTGTCAATCTCGCCACCCCCGCGCCCGGTAATACTCAATAATGCATGCGAACAGGCGGCAAAATCTTCCAACGATAAGTTCTTTCCCGCCAACCGATGCGTCTTGCGTAATAAACATACGAAATGATCTTCAAACAGCGGTTGGGCATAGGCCTGATCAAAGGCAGGGCCATCATTTAAAACACCAAACCCAAGATCAATTTTCCCCGTCTTCAAATCTTCCATTGCGGTCGCACTCAATTGTTCGACCTCAATTGTTACATGGGGGGCTTGCGTATAAATTTCTTCTAAAAGGGAGGGTAAAATTAAATGCGATACATAATCCACACCCACAAGACGAAAACATTCCCGCGACGTTGCTGGATTAAATTCGTTGGGGCTCATCACCGAACGCACCCGTTCCAACGCATCATATAGTGGGGCACGCAAGCTCTCTGCGCGGGGGGTCAACACCATCCCCCGCCCGGAACGAACCAAAAGCGGGTCCTTCAATGTTGCACGCAGACGATCCAATGCCCGGCTCATTGCCGGTTGACTTAAATTAACCGCCATTGCCGCACGCGTTACACTGGCTTCGTTTAATAAAGCTTCCAGTGCCACCAACAAATTCAAATCGACATTTCTAATATTCGTTTCATGCATGTTTATAATATAAAACATGCATTGGATGGATGCAATTTAATCTCTTACCTTCTCCTTCAGATCAACACATTCAAGGAGTATTTATTATGTATGTCATCGCAGGTGTTACCGGCAACACAGGATCCATTGTCGCACAAACTCTTTTAGATGCGGGGGAGAATGTCCGGGTTATCGTGCGAAATCCTGATAAAGGACAAATCTGGCAAGACAAAGGTGCAGACGTCGCCATTGCCGATCTGTTTGATGAAAAAGCCGTACGCGAGGCATTGATTGGAGCCAAAGGCGCTTATTTCCTCTTGCCCCCTGAATTATCCAGCGAACGTTTTCTCTCTTCACGTCGTGAATTAGCGGACCAGCTTGTCAACATCATCAATGAAAGTCACTTGGAGCATGTCGTCTTCCTGTCTTCCGTCGGGGCACAGCTTGACGAAAAAACAGGGCCGATTCTCACCCTTGCATATTTGGAAAAGCTTCTGGAAAAAAGCCCGGTCAAAACAACGGCTTTACGTCCGGGGTATTTTCTTGATAACTGGGGATCCGTTCTTCCCGCAGCCATCAATGACGGGGTCCTTCCCAGCTTCCTGCAACCATTGGATCAAAAAATCGATATGGTGGCCACTCAAGACATCGGCAAAACCGCTGCACAGCTTCTATTGGAAGGGCCTGCGACAGGCGGACAAACCCACCGCGTCGTCGAACTCAAAGGTCAGTCCCAATATAGCGCACATGATATTGCACAATCTTTATCCAAAGCCCTGAATAAAGACATCACCCCCATTGCCGTTCCCCAGAACACATGGAAAGACACTTTTATGCAGTTTGGTATTTCTAATGAAGTGGCCGGCCTGTTTGCCGATATGTACGAAAACATCAATAATGCGACCATTGTTTATGAAGAGATCAATGTGCGCCACGGCGATACCCCCTTGGATCAATTCATTCAGAATTTAACACAGTAATCCGTACTGCTTTTAACAGCCGCCCGTCACAAAGCCGGGCGGCTTTTTTGACTACTTTTTCACAAAGAGCAATTTTATTGATAAATAGAGTCAGATTCACCTTGACGAGAGCAGTTGTTTTCCGTAAAAGGCGGGTCTCTCTTGAGGGCGGGACTATGTCTGGCCCCACCTTCAGTATTTATGAGATTGAGGAATTTGTATTATGGCACGTCGCTGCTCACTTACTGGTAAAGGCGTTCAAACTGGCAACAACGTTAGCCACGCTAAAAACCGCACTCGTCGTCGTTTCTTGCCGAACTTGCAAGACGTAACTCTGGTTAGCGACGCCCTTGGCGTTTCCGTTGGCCTGCGCGTAAGCGCTTCTGCACTGCGTACGATCGAACACAAAGGCGGTCTGGATGCGTACTTGCTCGACACAGCAGCCGACAAGCTGCCGCGCGAAGCACGCCGTTTGAAAAGCCGTGTTAAAAAAGCTCAAGCTAAAAAAGCTGCTTAATTCAGCCTTTTAGTTACAGTTTACAAAGAAGCCGCCTACTTGAAAAAGAGGCGGCTTCTTTGCGTTTTGATTTTATAGATACACATGCATAAAACTATTGATTGCACAGCAACCTTCCTTTAAGTTTAATTAAACAAGGAAGGCTGCATGTTATTAATTGATTTAATATTGCAAAGCACACTCGCAGGCATGATTGGTAATGTCATCAGCAAATGCTCAGGTGGTCTTTGGGGGTTCACACAGCCCGATAATGCGACAATTGAAGACTTAGTTGCGAAAATTGAACTCCTTCTCAAATCACAAGATATTGAGAAGGAACAATTAAAAGAAACAATCCTTGATATCTTCAAAAACACCAAACATCACGAACATGACTTAATTAAAAGTGAACTTCAAACAGGTGTTACTGAGCACTCAGAAAATGTTCTTTTATCTGTCATGGAAAATGAAAGAAAAAAAGCGCAAGGTCATCACAAAAAAGCCTCACAAGCCGCTTACCACATTGCGATATTGAGCCAGTTTCACGATATTGAAAAAGCAATTGAACATTTGCGTCTCTCAATAAACTTGTACCCTCAAAATTTCAAAGCAATAAATGAATTAGGCCGTCTGTTACGGCGTATGGGGAAAATTGAAGAAGCTGAAAATCATTTCAGCAAAATTCTCACATCCAGTCCATCGTCCCTAGATCATGCAAAAGCGCTAGGAAATTTAGGTTTAATTGAAAAGTCCCGTGGCAAACTTGAAAAAGCAAAGCGTTACCATCAAAAAGCTTTAGATCTGTTTACAGAACAAAAAAACCAACATGGCATAGCAAAACAAATGAGCAATCTTGGTCTCATTGCAAGACGTCAAAATGACTTCAAAAAAGCTCTCTCACTTCACAAAGAATCCTTAGAAATCAACGAAAAACTGGACATAAAACTTGGTATTGCCCGCCAAAATGGAAATATTGGACTTTTAGAACGCAAACAAAACAACCTTGACACAGCAGAATTTCATACAAAAATTGCACTGGAAATACATGAAGACTTGGGACGCAAAGACGGCATAGCCCGACAAAGAGATAATTTAGGTCTGATTGAAATTCGTCGTCATAATTACGATCGGGCAGAAGCCCATCTGAAATGTGCACTTGCTATCAATGAATCCATTAACCGCATTGAAGGCATGATCAATCAACATGTTCACCTAGGTTTTTTAAAACAAAAACAAAATGACTATAAAATGTCACATAAATATTTTCAAAATGCGTTGGCCTTAGCAACTGAGATAGATGCAAAACCGAGAATAGACCAGATATTAAACGCACTTCAGTCTCTGCCCAGCGATCAGAAACCAATAGAAAATCAAAGAGGGAAAACTTTGACTACAACAACTTTAGCACCATAAGCAAAGTACGTTGCAAGGGACTGAAGTTGTCGTCACTGATCAGGGTTAGAATCGTCTCTCCCATTTCATTTTTTTCCGCAATAATACCTTCAAAATTATCAAGTGGCGTAGGGCTGCGCAATGTTGCCAGCACCTTCTCACGTTGACCTATTTCTACGTTCAACACCGATAAACGGATCGCAACGCCTTGCAAGGGGCGATAAAAACGTTCCAGAAGCACCATGCGCCCATCACCGGGCAGACGGGTCAATCCGGTCGGACGAAAGCCATCGCTAAGCGGAAGTTTATACGCCTGCCATTTCGTTGTCCCATCTTGCACCCAAAGGAACGTCGACGGCGCGTCTTTTGGGCCTTCTGCAACGATAACCAAACGCCCATCGGAAGAAACTTCAATCGCCTCCAATCCATCATTAAAAGGCAGATCATAAACTTCTTTTGGAAGCGGGAGTTCTTTCCCCATCACATATCCAGCCAGATTATAAGGCACAATGCGATCGTCACGTTCAAACGAAACATAGATAAGACCATCGCCTGCATCAGCCAGACTTTCAGAATCGACACGATGATCACCGTCCAGTTCATCGTCGTTTTTTTCCAACAAGGGCATGATGTCAACCAGACTCATATCGGGGTTGAATTGAAACAAATGGGCGCGATCACTTACTGCCAGTAGTCGACGATCCTTTTTCAACAAAGCCGACAAACCGCCAAACGCACGGCTATCGGCTTCCAGTTGTGTCACTGACAACAATTTAAGATGTTCATTTTGAAAAGGCGCAAAGGGAACCTCTTTTTTCCAGACCTTGACGGGCTCTGCCACAGCAGGGATTGCCCAAACCAACATGAAAAAAAGAATATATCGCATTTTTATCCCCTGAGATGCATATGATCCAGTTTCGCGTCAAACATATCCGCCAGATTTTGCAAAATGGTACCGCCGAGATCTTCCGGATTACTGAGTGTCACCGCATTTCGGTAATAGCGCGTCACATCATGGCCAATCCCGATGGCGGTCAATTGCACAGGTGTGCGTGTTTCCATCCATTCGATGACTTCGCGCAAATGTGCTTCCAGATAGCTGCCCGGATTGGATGAAAGTGTTGAATCGTCAACCGGTGCCCCATCTGAAATAACCATCAGAATTTTACGTTCTTCCGGGCGCATCATCAGGCGTTTATAAGCCCATAACAAAGACTCGCCGTCGATATTTTCTTTTAGCAGCCCTTCTTTTAACATCAGGCCCATATTGTTCTTGGCCCGGCGCCACGGTACACTTGCCGGTTTATAAACCACATGGCGCAAATCGTTCAGGCGACCCGGATTGGGGATTTTACCTTCCGACATCCATTTTTCGCGCGACTTGCCGCCTTTCCATGCCCGTGTGGTAAAGCCGAGAACCTCAACCTTGACCCCGCACCGTTCCAGCGTGCGCGCCAGAATATCGGCACTAATGGCCGCCACCGTAATCGGACGTCCCCGCATGGAACCGGAATTATCAATTAATAAAGACACCACCGTATCGCGGAACTCGGTTTCTTTTTCCCATTTATAAGACAAGGAATGTGTCGGGTTTGCGACAATCCGTGCCAAACGGGCAGCATCCAACAAACCTTCTTCCAGATCAAAATCCCAAGACCGTTGCTGTTGCGCCATCAGGCGGCGTTGCAGACGGTTGGCAATCCGGGCAACGACACCTTGCAGGTTTGCCAATTGCATATCAAGTTGGCGACGCAAACGTTCCAACTCTTCTTCATCTGCCATATCTTCGGCTTCGATCTCTTCATCGAATTCGGTCGTGTAGGCTTTATAATCAATTGCCAAGGCCTGTGACGGGTCCAGCCAGTTGGGACGACGAGTCGGTCCGGCGGGGCTTTCTTCACCTTGGCCCGGTTCGCTGTCGTCTTCTTCGCCGTCCTGATCTTCTTCAGCGTCCATACCGCCTATATCGTCACTGGCTGACGGCATATCCATATCATCTGCTGTATCACCACTGGACCCAACACTTTGCAATTCCTGATCAGAGGCACTGTCTTCGCCTTCAACCTCATTGCTATCGCCGGTATTTTCTTCTTCTTCCTGATCACCACCGGGTGGTTCCATCAGTTCCAGTTCTTCCAGAAAACGATAAACAGCTTCACCATAAGATTTTTGGTCATCCGCATTGGCAACCAGTTCATCCAACACATGTTCGCCATGTTCTTCCAGAAACGGGCGCCACATATCAGCGGCCTTCTGGGCCACCGGTGGTAAATCAACACCCGTCAAACGTTCGCGCACCAACAAGGCAAGACCTTGTGCTATCGGAACATCTTCGCGATTTAAGGCATTGCCCCAGCCGTTTTCCATGCAGCGCGTATCCAAAAGGGTGCGTAGGTTTTGTGCAACCCCTTTCATGCGCCGCGAGCCCAACGCCTCCACACGGGTTTGTTCAACCAGTTCAAAGACTTCGCGCGCATTTGCATCACTTGGCATCTTCGCACGGTGCAAAGCCGCATCGTGAAAACGCAGGCGCAAGCTGGCGGCATCCGCCGTCCCGCGCAAACGTTCCAGATCACTTTCAGATATGGCCCCACGCGACGGCATCGGCAAACGGACTGCCATTTTGGAAACACTTGCAGCGCCCGGCGAATAATTGACCATCAATTCCGCTTCGCCGGAAAATGATCTTACAGTCGCCGTCGTTACCCGTTTCAAAAGGTCGCGTATTTCTTCCTGCATTAGCTTAAGGCCACACGCGCTGCGCTTAATGGCAGATCCACGTTAAAACAACGTTGATAAAATTCAGCCACGACGGGACGTTCCATCTCGTCACATTTATTCAAGAAAGTGACACGGAACGCATAGGCCAGATCATTACTGAAAATGGCGGCATTTTCCGCCCATGTAATCACGGTACGCGGTGACATAACGGTTGAGATATCACCGTTAATAAAGCCTTGGCGCGTCAAGTCCGCCAATTCCACCATCGCACTGACATTTTTACGTCCTTCGGCATTATCAAGGGCCGGAATTTTTGCCAACACGATATCCACTTCGGCATCATGGGCGAGATAATTCAACGTCTGCACAATTGACCAACGGTCCATTTGCCCTTGGTTAATCTGTTGTGTGCCGTGATACAGGCCCGTGGTATCGCCCAAGCCAATCGTATTCGCCGTTGCGAACATACGGAAATGACTGTGCGGACGGATCACGCGGTTTTGGTCCAACAAGGTCAATTTACCTTCAACTTCCAAAATACGCTGAATGACAAACATCACGTCCGGACGACCGGCATCATATTCATCAAAAACCAAGGCGCAGGGGTGCTGTAACGCCCAAGGAAGAATACCTTCACGGAATTCCGTCACCTGCTTACCGTCTTTCAAGACAATGGCATCCTTACCCACCAGATCAATCCGGCTGATATGGCTATCTAGGTTGATACGCACACACGGCCAGTTCAAACGGGCGGCAACCTGTTCGATATGAGATGATTTACCCGTACCATGATACCCTTGCACCATCACACGACGGTTATGGGCAAAACCGGCTAAAATCGCCAGTGTGGTTTCTTTGTCAAAACGGTAGCTTTGATCCACATCCGGCACATATTCATTGCCTTGTGAAAAAGCGGGCACATCCATATCCACATCAATACCAAAAGTATCGCGAACATTGACGGTCGTATCGGGTGCATTCAGAGGGAAGGCTTGCTTGCCTGCAACTTCGGTCATAATTTCTTTTCTTTGTTAATCGAGGATAACGTTTTTAAGCAATGTATAGGCTTGGCTGATAATTTTGAATCGTTCTTCTGCCTCTTTATCGCCGCCATTGGCATCGGGGTGGTATTTTTTCACAAGGACTTTATAACGCGTTTTCAGTTCCTGCAAGGTCGCATCCGATTTTAAATCCATCAAGGCAAAGGCTTGACGTTCTTCCAGGTTGAACTGTGCATAATCATCTTCAGGCTCGCGTTTAAAACTGCCATCTTCATTGAAAAAACCGAAATCGTCCTTGAATCCACCGCCGCCACCGGGGCCTTTGCGAAACGTGCCAAAATTCCAACTGGGGCGATCCCATGTATAATCCTTGCGCATATCACGTTCGATATCGGCGGAAGTCATCCCCTCGTAATAATTCCAGCGCCGATTATATTCGCGCACATGCTCGAGACAAAATAAATGGTAAGATCGCAGATCATCACGGGATTTTGGCGCCTTGAACTCGCCAAAGCCATTGCAGTCAGGCCATGCACATCTTGGAGCATCAGGCGCAATTTCAGTTTCCGGTTCTTCCCAGAAACGGCTGTTGAAGCGAAGATCATTTTTAAACGACACGTAATCAAACCCGTTATCGACATTGTTTCCATCCCGATATGGGACACAGGGCCGTTTATAACAAGTCGGGGCGTTTTGAAAAAGGGGCAAAAAAATATCCGGTGCAAACACATGTCACCGGATATTTAATTTTGAGCCTTTTAGCGTCGGTCTTCAGCCAATGCACGGGCCAGACTGGAAAGTGCTTCCTGATGTTTTTCGTTGCGAATCAGGGAAAAATGACGTGACAATTCCAGCCCCATGCGTTCGCGCGGGTTGGCTTCACGTTGAATTTCACCACCGACACCATCGAAAAAGAATTCAACCGGCGTATTCAACATACGGGCAATCTCAAACAAACGACCGGCGGAAACACGGTTCACACCCTGTTCATATTTATGCGCCTGCTGATAGGTCACACCGATCCCTTTCGCCAATTCCTGCTGGGTCAAGCCCAACATGATACGACGTTCTCTAATCTTCTCACCGACGAACCGATCTACATCATCCGCTCTTTTTTTGTTTACTATATCCGACATCGGCTTATAGCTCCCATTCTCAAAAACTTTATAATTCAGAACACCCGAATTTTCAAAAGACCCTCAAGTCTAATACTTTTTGTTATACTTCCTTAGTATAGTATTGCAAAAAAGTTATCAAGCCTTACATTCCGTAATCCATAAGTTGAACTATCCCGTACGGGTTAAACACACAAAATCAACCATTTAGTTATAAAAAAGGAATTCTCATGTCCGTTGCAAAAGTGATGAAAGAAAAGCTGGAACGCGAATTTTCACCATGTATTCTGAAGCTTGAAGACGAATCTTACCGCCATGCAGGCCATGCAGGGGCAAACCCAGAAGGTGAAAGTCACTTCCAACTCCTGATCGTGTCAGACAAATTTGATGGGGTTTCACGCGTGCAACGTCAACGTATGGTTTATGACGTATTAGCTGTAGAAATGAAAGAGCGAGTTCATGCTCTGGTTTTAAAGACACTTACCCAAAAGGAGTATGACGCACGCTAGACTTACCACAAATGTAGGTTGGATTGACAATCGTCTTTTAACATTTTATGGTGCATACCGCCTCTCATACTTTAGCATGAAGAAGGTCACAATAATAAAAACCGTTGAGAAAAAAATGCTACCATCACTCATTAGCCGAAACGTTGTTGTGGCAGGACAGCGCACCAGCTTCAGATTGGAACCGGAAATGTGGTCCGCTCTTGATCTGATTTGCCAGCAAGAACAAACCGATGTCCATTCGCTTTGCACATGGATCAGTACTTATAAACCCCGTTCCAACCGCACCTCCGCCATTCGGGCATTTATCGTGTCCTATTTACGGGCCCAAATTGACGGCGTGCAAATAAATACAACTCAGGACAATAAAAATCCTATCCAGGATCAGGATGATATGAGCGAGGGCCTGCGCCATCTTTTCCGCGCGGCAGGCTAAGCTATAAAACAAAAACGACCTGCATGGGGGGCAGGCCGCAATGTCTATCTCATATGACTTTGGTGCAGAGCATTAAGCTCTGCCTTTTTTTTATGCCTCATCCCCGACATAATGTTCCGGCCATCGCTCCTTCACCAACGCTCCCGCGCTGTCCATTGCATGACAGCCATCAATCATCGCCGGACGATCCTTTAGACGTTCCTCCGCAGATTGAGCCTCCCGGCGACGTTTCAGGGCCGGATAAAGTGTTTGATAAGTTGCTGTTGCCAGTGGTGCCAACATTTCAACCAAATGTGTACACCCCTTTACGCCCCCCAGCTTTGCCCGCACATTTTTATTCCATCCCGGACCGATCTGCATGCCTTTGAGCACATCAAAGGCCGGCGTAATTGTATCACAGACATTAAACGGACTATGATCAATACAAGCCGCCACATCCTGAATAACCATCTCTTCGTTCACGGTAATGCGCAATTGCATATTATGGATAGGTTCGCCCGCCTCAATAACGCCACGGTCCTGATTGGGAAAAGAATAGGTTTTCGTATCGACCAAATGACCTTCAATATCAAACAAACCATCTTCGCGTTCATATCCTGTAAACGTCACTTGACGGGTATGTTGATGTGTCCGTGTTGCCGGTGTCGGTAAAGGCATAAAACATTTCCTTTTACTGGGACAAAAAGAGATAGCTGTACGGTTTTGCCATACAGCTATTTCGATATTACAGAGTTTGAATAGGCCCATATAGGGTTGAGGTCAAGCCCCCACGCCATAGCTTTCACCACCGTGAACGTATGTTTCACAGGCTTGCAGGTCCTCTGCCAAGCTTTCCTGAACCGCTTGATAGAGATCGCGTTGAGACACCATACCTATGGGGTTTCCGGCTGCATCTACAATCGGCAAGTGACGATATCCTTTCTCCACCATCATTTCCAATGCCTTTGAACTCAGGCAATCACCCGTAATTGTATCCGGGTTTTGTGTCATCACATCACCAACGGTGATCACATCCGGGTCTTGATTTGCACCAATCACTTTGCGCATCAAATCGCGCTCAGTCACGATTCCAACAAGCCCACCGGCCCCAACCACAATGGCAGCACCAATATTTTCAGCCGTCATCAAGACAGCGGCCTCACGAACCGTTTTATCGGCTGTTACGGTTGTGCATCGGATTTCCTTAATGACGCCTGGTACGATCTTTCTTTGCATATATGTTCCTCCCTATGAACAATGATCTCCCTGAAAAACAGGACGATTTATACGTGGGGAGCGAAAAATGCAGTTTCAAATCTTATTTTGCAAATATCCGTTTAAAAAAGTCATAGATCCAAAGAACATCAATCGCTTTCCGGCGGAAAAACACGGATGGATGTAATCTGGTTTCTTTTGCGGGCCCGGACTTCAAAACGAAAACCGAAAAAGTGAAAAATCTGCCCCACTTCGGGAATGCGCCGTGCTTCATGCAACAGCAACCCCGCAATGGTCGAGGCTTCTTCATCGGGTAAACGCCATTCAAATTCCCGGTTCAAATCACGGATTGTCACAACACCATCGACAATATACGTGCCGTCCGCCTGCGGTTGCACCCCTTCCACGGTGTCATCATGTTCATCTTCGATATCCCCGACAATTTCTTCAAGAATATCTTCCAATGTGACGATACCCATCACGCTGCCATATTCATCCACGACCACGGCGAAATGTTCGCGACGGGCGCGAAAGGCTTCCAATTGCCCCAAAAGCGTTGTTGCCTCAGGAATAAACCAGGTTTTTGCTGCCAGTTCTTCAATTTTAAGCTCCGTCAATTCCCCACGCTGCGCCCGAATAGCGCGCAACAAGGCTTTGGCGTGTAAAATGCCAATGATATTGTCCGGTTCCCCCCGATAGACAGGAATGCGGGTAAAGGGGCTGTCCAAAACCTGTTCGACCATTTCTTCTGCCGGCAAGTCCGCATCAATCATTACCACCGCTTTGCGGTGTGTCATAATTTCCCCAACCTCGACTTCGTTAAGATCAAGAATACTATGCAACATCGTGCGTTCCTGACTGATGGCTTCGTCATTTTGCGCATCATGCAGATTAATCGCACCGCGCAATTCTTCAGCAGACTGCCCGCCATCTTCGGATTGCCCTGCGCCAAACAGGCGCAGCGTGCCTGCAACAATAAACTGGGTGGTCATGGTGATCGGTGCAAGCAGGTAAACAAGCACCTTCATAATCGGGGCAATCGCCAGTGCCATGCGATTTGCATTTTGGATCGCAAATGTTTTCGGCATAATTTCCGCAAAAATCAGAACAACCACGGTCATCGTCAAGGTTGCCCAAACAACCCCTGTCTCACCGAACATCTCAATCATAACACTGGTTGCCAAGGCCGATGCCAGAATATTGACCAGATTGTTCCCCAGCAAAATTGCACCGATCAAACGTTCTTTGGAATCCAGAAGACGGTTTACAACCCCCGCGCGGCTATCTTCCCCACTTTGTTCCAACTGATGCATCAACGGGCGTGACGCTGCCGTCAACGCCGTTTCCGAACCGGAAAAAAAAGCGGAAAACAGGATCAATAGAAAAATAGCACCTAGAATAATCGTCATTTGCGTCTTCCTTTTTGATAAAGGAACCTTCTTATGATTTTGATCGGGTCAACAAATCGTCGAGATATTCTTGCAAGGCCCCGTCTTCAACATCGCGGCTCAGATAAGCCTGAGCAATCCCGCGTACAAGAACGAACATGACCTTACCATCTTTGACCTTTTTGTCTTTCAACATATGTTTCATTAACAATTCAGCCGTCCAACCTTCACAAGGCAAAGCCTTTAAGTCCACAGGCATGTCCAAAGACAAAAGATGTTCTTTTACCCGCACCACATCTTCTTGCGGACACAGGCCTTGGGCGGCACAATATTCAAAGGCCATGACCATACCAATGGCAACCGCTTCCCCATGCAACAAACCGCCATCGTAACCACATTCTTTTTCCAGCGCATGCCCGAAGGTGTGCCCCAGATTTAACAAGGCACGTACCCCGCCTTCGCGTTCATCCTGTGCAACGACATCTGCTTTGGCTGCACAACTGCGCAAAATGGCTTCACGGCGTACATCCTGATCGCCATCAATCAGTTTTTTACCGTTTTCTTCCAGCCAATTAAAGAAGTCCGCATCGCCCAGCAGACCATATTTCACGACCTCGGCATATCCGGCCAGAAGTTCGCGTTTGGGTAGACTGTTCAGACTTTCCGTATCAATTAACACCAGTCGCGGCTGATGGAACGCACCGATCAGGTTTTTCCCCGCCTTGGCATTAATCCCGGTCTTGCCACCGACCGAACTGTCCACTTGTGACAAAAGCGTCGTCGGCACCTGAATAAAATCAATTCCACGCAAAAGCGTACTGGCGGCAAAGCCTGTAATATCGCCAATCACCCCGCCACCGAGTGCAATCAACGTTGTGCCGCGTTCAATCCCCATTGCGAGAATTTCTTCCAGCAATTGTTCAAAATGCGCCATACTTTTGGTGGCTTCACCTGCTGGCAAAGTAACAGCATCATAGACAATCCCCGAATCTGCCAACGACTGCCCCAATCGATCCAGATAAAGCGGCCCCACGTTGCTGTCGGTCACAATAATCACGCGCTTTGTTTTTAAAAGCGGTAAAAAATAGTCCCCCGCGTTCGATAAAACACCGGGGGCAGCAATAATATCGTAGCTGCGTTCATCAAGGGCGACATGCAATGTCTTTTTATCAATCGTCATGGGTTCGGCTCAATTCATCCAAAGTGGCAATCACACGGGTGACCGTGGACTCTTGTGTTTCATCGCGGGTTTCAACCGTAATATCGGCTTCAGCATAAACCGGATAGCGTTCCTCTACCAGTTTACGCAAAATTTTTGCAGGATTGCCCTGATTCAGCAACGGACGATGTTTACGCCCCGTGGTACGTTTGATCAGCACCTCCAGATCCGCTTTCAGCCAAAGACTCGTTCCGGTTTTGCCAATCAGTTTACGGGTTTCTCTGTTCATAAAAGCCCCGCCCCCTGTGGCCAGAATGCAAGGTTCACCTTCCAATATACGCTTAATGACGCGGCGTTCCCCGTCGCGAAAGGCTGCTTCACCGTAAATTTCAAAAATATCGGCAACACAACAGCCTGCCGCTTCTTCGATTTCACGGTCCGCATCAATAAAAGGAACATCGAAATGTTGCGCAAGATTACGCCCAATGCAGGACTTCCCAGCGCCCATCAACCCCACAAGAACAAGGGATCGACCTTTGGGCAGCTTGAGTTTCGTTCGTTGATCTGACACCTTTTTCCGTTTCAAAGTAGAATTAATTTCAAAATTTGAGCCTACTTTAATTAAGATTTTATATTTTCGTAAGTAGAATTCTTCATCGGCACCGTTGAAACTGTTGAAAGAGACGGTTAGACTGCGCGCAAAGATCGTTATTCACGAAAAGAAAAGAAGACGAAAACCTCCCATGAAGGCATTTTCAAAATTTCTCCTCATCCTTATTCTGCTGGTCCTTGGTGGTGCCGGTGTTTTTCTGGCAACGTGGGATATCCCGGCCCCGACTTCCCCGGTCAGCAAGACCCTGCCCGATGACCGTTTCCCACGTTAAATGAACATGCGCTTCTTTCTCAAAGCTTCCGTATGCGTTTCCATTCTCGTGGGTTCCCTGACCAATGGATATGCACAAGACAATAGCCCGCGTACCTTGTCCCCGCGCAACATCATACAGGAAGAACAAGAGGTCCCCAACGTTACCCCCGTTCCGGTAAAAACCATATCCGGCGGGATCAATGTGCGATCACTGGACAGCGTTGATAAAGAAGCCCTTGGCGTGCTCAGCGGATCACAAGCCTTTCCGGCGGATATGTGGTCACAAAGTGAGCGCACCTTCGTCGAAGCCTTAATCACTGATTTACCGGCACAACCCTCCGCCCCTTATTTGCGCATTCTGCAACGTCGCCTGCTCTTAAGTGCGGCTCAACCGCCACAAGGGTCCCAAACAGATATTTCCCTGCTTGGTTTGCGGGCTAAAAAATTAGCCGATATGGGGCAGATCAAGGATGTGATTTCCTTAATCCGCAGCGCGCCACAGAACGAACGCCAAGACGCGCTTCAAATTCAATTGGCTCAAGCGCACCTGCTGGATGACAATGTATCTGAGGCTTGCGCATTGGCGGCAACAGGTTCCCAAGAAAGCAGCGATCCTTTCTGGATCAAGACACTCGCCTTTTGTCGTCTACTCGCCAAACAAAATGACCGAGCAATGCTGTCTCTGAATTTATTGCGCGACGGCGGGGATAACGATCCGGTTTTTTATCGGTTGATGGAAGGCTTAAATGCCGGCGAACGCCCCACCCTTGAAAGCCTGCCGGCACCAAAGCCGTTACAAATCGCCTTGATCAAGTCCAGTCAGGCTATTTTGTCCGCTGACATTCGCAACAGTGACGATCCTTTGGTTTTAAGCATGCTGACCAAAGCAGGTGACATCGAGGCCACACAAAAAGCCGTTGAACTGAACATTGCCAGTGCAGACTTCTTGAAAGAAGCCTTTTTGCATGTGAAATTTAGTGCAGACGAATTGGCCAACCCACTGGACAGCGCCGAAAAGCTCGACACCTTGAAAGCGCAGGCCTTGCTGTATCAGGTCAGTTCGCAAGACGGCCAACTTCCTGTTGTTCAAAGCGAAACCATCGCCTTGGCCTTTGAACTTGCCAACAAAGATGGTAACTTCTTCAGCATTGCCCGTCTTTACAGTCCGATGATTGCACAGTTGCCACGTGGCATCGACATGTTGTGGTTTGCCCCGCAAGCCATGCGCGCCCTGTTGGGGGCAGGGGATTGGGAAAGTGCAAAATCCTGGTATCTCATGCTTCGTAACGCCGCCTTCAGCGATAGCGAGGCCGCAAAACACTGGATTGCCATCCGCCCATTGGCGGTTTTAGCCGGGTTTGACGTCGCGCCAGAAGCCGTTCATCAAACCTTGACCGACTGGTGGACTGCACAAGACAAGATCCCGCAAAGCTATCAACAGGCCACCCTTTTATTTTCGATCATCGATGGTATGGGGCTCAACATTCCCGATACCTTGTGGCTAGATATGATACAAGGCCCAAAACTGGCAAATGGACAGTCGCCTAAAACAAGCCTTTGGGTTAAAATGAATGAAGCGGCAAACCAAAACCGTCTCGGTGAAACCGTTCTTATGGCCCTACTTGCCTTTAACGGGACCAAAGCCGGCGAAATGGACAGCACCTTCTTGCATGACGCCTTGGCAGCATTGCGCATGGTTGGTCTGGAACGAGATGCCCGCGCTGTTGCTGTGGAAACTCTTTTACAAACAGGGTTTTAGATACTGAATAAGGTCTGCTTATGAAACCGTCGCGTCACATCACTTCGTTTTTACAAATGATGTCCGTTGAACGCGGCGCTGCACCAAATACATTGGACAGTTATCGACGTGACCTTGAAGGATTGGAAAGTTTTCTTAAAAGCTTGGCACAACGTTTAGAAACAGCCTCGACAGAAGATTTACGACGCTATATCAAGAAGATTCACGATAGTGGATATGCACCACGTACCGCTGCACGCCGACTTTCCGCCCTCAAACAGTTTTTCAAATTTCTATACGGGGAACGTATTCGCCCGGATGACCCGGCTGCCAATCTGGACAGCCCCAAACAAGGTCGCCCCTTACCCAAGTTTTTAAGCGAAGAAGAAGTCAATCAACTGCTGGAACAATCACGTTTAAAACAGCAGCCCAAGGATATCCGCCTTACCGCCATGCTGGAAATTTTATACGCCTGTGGCTTGCGAGTCTCCGAACTGGTCAGCCTGCCCTTGGCTGCCTTTACACGTCAGTCCGGCATGCTGATCGTCACAGGTAAAGGCAACAAAGAACGCATGGTCCCGATTGCCCAAAAGGCCATCGATGCCACACAATTATACCTGAACGTTCGACATGAATTTTTGCGAGATGCACAAGAAAGCCCTTGGTTGTTCCCCGCCCCCAGTGCCAAAGAAGGCCATATGACGCGCGCAACCTTCGACAAAGAATTGCGCCAGTTGGCCATCTGTGCAGGTATCACAAAAAAAGTATCGGCCCACGTGCTGCGTCATTCCTTCGCCAGTCACATGCTGGACCATGACGTTGATCTGCGGTCCCTGCAACAAATGCTGGGACATGCCGATATCTCCACCACAACAATTTACACCCATATGATCGGCGAACGTGAAAAGCAACTGGTGTTAAATAAACACCCGCTTGCCGCCCTTTTTAATCCCGAAGATAAGTAAAAAGGCATATAGTTGCAAACGCAACCTCTTTTTTCTTTCTCTTGCCAGAAAAAACTTGTGCAACGCCATTTCGCAATGCACAATCCCCGCCAGAAACTAAAAAGCGGACAAATCGCTTTTCTTAAAAACATATGGAAACGTTTAAAAATGACAAAACCTGCAAAGAAATTTTTTGAGCCATTGGCTATCGGTGCCCCGCAACCCTATCGTGAAATTCCGGTTAAGCTGGAACGCATGATCCACTTTTTCCCGCCGCATATTGAAAAAATGCGCGCCCGCGTTCCCGACATGATCTCGCAGGTTGATGTTATCCTTGGTAACTTAGAAGATGCCATCCCTGCTGATATGAAAGAAGAAGCCCGCGCTGGCTTCATCGAAGTGGCAAAAAACAATGATTTCGGCACCACTTCTTTATGGACTCGCGTCAACTGCCTGAACTCCCCTTGGTTCCTTGACGACGTTCAACAAATTGTTGCCGAAGCCGGTGACAAACTAGACGTGTTAATGTTGCCCAAGGTCGAAGGCCCTTGGGATATCCATTACGTCGATCAGCTTTTGGCGCAGTTGGAAGCCAAGCATGGTGTAAAAAAACCAATTATGATCCATGCAATTTTGGAAACCGCCCTCGGTGTGGAACAAGTCTCTGAAATCGCGGCCGCCTCGCCGCGCATGCATGGTATGAGCCTCGGCCCAGCTGATTTGGCGGCCTCACGCGGGATGAAAACCACACGCGTTGGCGGTGGCCATCCGTCATACGGTGTTTTGTCTGACGCCACCGAAGACGGTGCTGTTCGCACACATTATCAGCAAGATCTGTGGCATTTCACTGTTGCGAAAATGGTCGATGCTTGTCAATCCAACGGCATCAAAGCCTTCTACGGTCCGTTCGGTGATTTTTCCGATGATGCAGCTTGTGAAGCCCAGTTCCGTAACGCATTCTTGCTCGGTTGTGTTGGCGCATGGTCATTGCATCCCAAGCAAATCGATATCGCGAAGAAAGTCTTTTCCCCGGATGTCGACGAAGCCAAATTTGCCCTGCGTATCATCGAAGCCATGCCCGATGGCACCGGCGCTGTTATGATTGATGGTAAAATGCAAGATGATGCAACATGGAAACAGGCCAAGGTGATTGTTGACCTTGCCAAACAAGTTGCCGAAAAAGACCCTGAACTGGCGAAAGCTTACGGGCTTTAAAACTTAAAGTTACTAACACCTTAGAAAGGCTCAAAAGTACAGCAACTTTTGAGCCTTTTTGATTCCTTTTGGTTGATAACCACAATTTAATTGTGCTATTTGACGCACACAATAATAATTAATCTAAAACAGTATTTTTAGCGGGACATGACAATGGCCAACAGCAGCAACCAAACGTCTGTGATAGACTCTTTGCGTAAAGAATTTAAGCGCATACATGAGTTCCGGGAACTTATCCTTCCTTTTACACATTCTGCCCATATCCGCCGTCATCGTGCGAAAATCATCGCAAGTCGAGTCGGGTTGATGTCGTTGCTGTTTTCTCTCGTCATTCCTTTATGGATCGGGATTGATTATTTTGCCTTTTCCTGGCCGACCTGGGCGATTTTAGCTGTTCTGCGTATTGTCTCTGCAATCGTTTTCTTTGTCTTATATATTTTACACAGTTCTTGTAAGACCCTGCCCAATGCCTATCTCCTTTTGGGTGGTATGATGGCCATTCCGCCAGTCTTTTATCTAATTTCCCAACCTTTCTTAATGAATGTGGAAACCAATGCCTTTGGGGCTGCTGTTGTCAGCGCCTATGCGTTGCTTCCGTTCATTGTGGTCGCTGGTCTCAGCGTCTTTCCCCTGACCGCACTGGAAGTTTTATTTACCGGCAGCGGCATCATGGTTGTTGTTATGCTGGGCGCCGCCCAACAGGCCGCGTTTGAACTACAAGACTTCATCACAACCATCTGGTTGATGGTCCTTGTCATTGGTGTGTCAATTTTTTCCGGCATGAGCCAGTTACACTATATGATATCTCTGATCAATCAGGCCTCAAAAGACTTACTGACGGGGGCGTTTACCCGCCGTTCAGGCGAAGAATACCTCGACCTGCAATTCCGCATTGCCTCTCGTACTGAAGTTCCCTTCAGCATCCTGTTTATGGATGTGGATAATTTCAAATCCGTCAATGACGAGTTCGGCCATGAACAGGGGGATATGGTCCTCAAACAAGTGGCCGAACGCCTGCAACGTTGCTTGCGTCGTTCTGATCAACTCATTCGCTGGGGCGGGGAAGAATTTGTTATCCTGCTGCCCAATACATCTGCCGAATATGTCAAACCCATCTTAGATCGACTGAGTGAAATCACGCTGGGCAAGCGTCCGGATGGTCGCCCGGTTACCATCAGTATCGGTATCAGCGAACTGTCTTTGGACCGTTGCGAAGACTGGATCGAAATGGTTGAAAAAGCGGATCACCGCATGTATGAGGCCAAAAAATCAGGTCGCAACAAAAGCGTTGGCCCCAAACCGGACCTCAATCTCGAAAATATCATCGCGGCCTAAAAGACCGCATCAAACATTAAAATATCTCAAGACTTTACGTTTACGCATTGCTGCCTTGCGGGAATTTAAGTTTGCGCCCTTGCCCATAAGTTGCTATGACAGGGCAACTTTTTGCATTGCACAATAAATGAAGTAAACTCGAGGTCCCCCCTTTATGTTTGATCTTGTCTCAAAGGCATCTGCGAACGCTCGCATTGATGTCCTGTCCGGCTTGACTGTCGCACTCGCCCTTGTTCCTGAGGCTGTCGCCTTCGCCTTCGTGGCTGGTGTTCATCCCCTCGTCGGTCTCTATGCCGCCTTTATGGTCGGTTTAATCACTGCTATTTTCGGGGGACGTCCCGGCATGATCAGTGGGGCCACAGGTGCACTCGCTGTTGTCATGGTAACTTTGGTTGCCGAGCACGGTGTGGAATACCTGTTTGCCACTGTTGTTTTGATGGGTATTTTACAAGTTATTGCAGGTGCCCTGCATTTAGGGAAATTCATTCGCCTTGTGCCCCACCCCGTTATGTTGGGTTTTGTGAACGGTTTGGCAATTGTTATTTTCCTTGCACAACTGGGCCAATTCAAAATTGAAGGTACAGATGGACAGTGGGAATGGATGAGCGGCAATCAGCTTTATTTGATGCTCGGCCTTGTGCTGGCAACAATGGCGATTATTAAGTACTTGCCGAAGATCACAACCTTAATCCCTGCCCCGTTGGCGGCAATTGCCGGTATTTCCCTGATTGTCATTTACGGGGGGCTGGATACACGCACGGTGGGTGATATGGCAAGCATCGCCGGGGGCTTACCTGAGTTTCACATCCCTGTTGTCCCTCTGACATTGGACACCCTTTACATCATCTTCCCTTATGCCATTGTTTTGGCGGCTATCGGCTTGATCGAGTCCCTGCTTACCCTTACCTTGGTGGCAGAATTGACCGAGACACATGGTCGCTCATCCAAAGAATGTCTGGCACAAGGAGCCGCCAATATTGCCACCGGATTTTTCGGCGGTATGGGCGGTTGTGCAATGATCGGGCAATCCATGATTAACGTAAATTCCGGTGGTCGAGGACGACTGGCGGGGATATCTGCTGCATTGTTCCTGCTTTCCTTCATCTTGTTTGCCTCCCCGCTTATTGAACAAATTCCGTTGGCGGCCCTCGTTGGTGTGATGTTCATGGTTGTTGTCGGGACGTTTGAATGGAGCTCATTCAGAATCCTACACAAAATTCCTCGTACCGATGCCTTTGTCCTCATCCTTGTATCCGGCGTTACCGTCATCAGCGATTTGGCGATTGCCGTTGTCGTTGGCGTCATTGTGTCTGCACTGGTCTTTGCATGGAAAGCGGCCAAACGCGTTGAAGCCACCAGCAAAATCTTGCCAAATGGATCCAAGGTTTACCTGTTGCATGGTCCGTTGTTTTTTGGATCCATTGCCAGTTTCAAGGAAATTTTTGATCCTAAAAACGACCCGGATGACGTGGTGATTGATTTCGTAGAATCCCGCGTTTGGGACCATTCCGGCCTGGAAGCAATTGATGCCTTGGCTGAACGTTACTTGCGTGCCGGAAAACAATTACACCTGCGCCATTTAAGCCCAGACTGTAAAATATTGCTGGAAAAAGCAGGCAGTATGGTTGAAGTCAATGTGATCGAAGATCCCCATTATGGGTTGGTTGTTGACTATCCGGCAGAAACGGATGGCGTGATTGCGGATCATATCACACCGACGAAATAGTCAAAAAAGAACTAAAAAGCTTGCATTCTCAAAACCGCTGGCGCAAAAAGGGCGCTGGCGGTTTTGTCCGTTTGAGCACCGAACAAATGAACTGTTTTTGGGGTTTCCATGCATACCTATCTCGATTTCGAAAAGCCGATTGCCGAACTGGAAGGCAAAATCAAGGAATTGCGCCATGTCAGCGCGTCTGGCGAGGAAATCAATATTGCCGATGAAATCGGTCGCCTGCAAAACAAGGTGGAAAAACTCCTGCAAAACACCTACAGCAAGCTGACACCGTGGCAGAAGACGCTGGTGGCCCGCCACCCGGAACGTCCCCACACCGTTAATTACATTGAAAATCTGATCGACGATTTCACCCCATTGGCCGGTGATCGACTGTATGGCGAAGATTGCGCCATTATCGGCGGTCTAGGCCGCTTTGAAGGCCACAGCGTTGTCGTCATGGGCCATGAAAAAGGCCACACCACCGAAACCCGTGTGAAACACAATTTCGGCATGGCTCGCCCAGAAGGCTATCGCAAGGCCCAACGCTTAATGGACATGGCAGAACGTTTTAACCTGCCGATCGTGACATTTGTGGATACAGCGGGTGCCTTCCCCGGTGCTGACGCCGAAGAACGCGGTCAGTCCGAAGCCATTGCCCGTTCCATTGAAAAATGCCTGCAAGTCAAAGTACCCTTTACCTCCATCATCATCGGTGAAGGTGGATCCGGCGGGGCAATCGCCATTGCCTGTGGCAACGATGTTTTCATGTTGGAACATTCCGTTTATTCCGTCATTTCCCCCGAAGGCTGTGCTTCCATTTTATGGCGCTCCAACGATTATACGGAATCGGCCGCAGATGCGCTAAACATCACAGCACAGGATTTACATCGTCTTGGCGTTATCGATGATGTGATCGCAGAACCTTTGGGCGGTGCACATCGCAGCCATGAAACGACTTTTGCCTCCGTACGTAGCGTTCTGGAAAAATCCATTCGTGAACAATTGCAACACGATGGCGGTGTTCTAAAAGCGAAACGTCGCGAGAAATTCCTGGCGATGGGTCGCCTCAGCGCTGCTTAAGACAAGAATATTGAGACAAAGAAAAAGGCTTGAGAGGATATAACCGCTCAAGCCTTTTTTATTGGACGAGGTGCTGCCCCTAAAGATCAGCACCGATGGCCTGCGTAATATTGGTATATCCATCGACCATTAAACGTTCGACCAGCCCCCGGTTAATCTCTCCAACCAATTCCAGCCCATCATAAATCAAAGCGGAATAAAGCTGGACCAAAGATGCGCCCGCCCGAATTTTTTCATAAGCCTGATCGGCGTTCGAAATCCCACCGACCCCAATCAATGGAATACGACCATCCACAATTTTGGCGATTTCTTTTAAAACTTGCGTTGAGGGCTCGAATAAGGGTTGCCCGCTTAGGCCGCCGCCTTCACCTTTATGTTCACTGCGTAAACTCTCCGGGCGTTCGATTGTGGTATTGGAAATGATCATCCCATCAATGCCGGTTTCCATGGCCACGTCGACAATATCGGCCTTGTCTTCATCCGTCAGGTCCGGGGCAACTTTCAACAATAATGGGGCTTTACCCGTCGCAACAACTTCATTTCGCGCGATTAAAACGGCCTTCAATAATTCCGCCAGTTGATCTTTACTTTGCAAGGCGCGCAGACCCGGCGTGTTGGGTGAGGAAACATTAACCACCAGATAGTCAGAAAGCGGCGCCAGCGCACGCGTCCCGACAACATAATCGGAAACCGCATCTTCCTGTGTTTTGTTTTTACCAAGGTTTGCCCCAACAATACCTTTGCGTTGGCGTTTTTTAAGGCGTTCAGCAACCGCATAAAGGCCTTGGTTGTTGAACCCCATACGGTTAATCACAGCCTTGTCTTCCAACAGGCGGAACAAACGGGGTTGCGGGTTGCCGGGCTGGGCACGTGGCGTGACCGAACCAATTTCCGTAAAACCGAATCCTTGCTTCAAAATCGCATCCGGTACTTCGGCATTTTTATCAAACCCTGCCGCAAGTCCGATCGGGTTATAAAAATCCAGCCCCCAAATGGTTTGATTGAGGATCGGGTCCGTCACAGGCGATGTTTTCGGCATCAAACCGCTTTTTAATGCTTTAATGGCAATACCGTGCAATGCCTCCGGTGACAATTTGTACAGCATCGGTGCGGCAAGTTTGTAAAGACCCATTTTCGTCTCCCCCTCGGTGAGCATGAATTTACCTGCGGGAACTTATCTAAATCCGCACAGAAGAGCAATGCTTATCACTTCCCCCAACCTTGCGCCATTTTCTCAGCTTGTTCCCGGTCAAACTTGCTCATGCGTCGATCCAGCTCGACCAAAGCAACATAAGGATCAAACCTTTCATTTTCCTCGCGAACCTTTTGCGCATCACGATTGGCAAGCAAAAACCATTTATAGGCCTCAATAAAATCCGCTTTGCGTTCCCAACCATCACGATAGGAAACCCCCATAAAAAATTGTGCGCGCACATCCCCTTTTGCGGATGACAAACGAAACCATTTCATTGCTTCGGCCAGATTATTTTCCACACCCAAGCCATTCATATACAGTTGAGCAAGCTTATATTGCGCCCCGGCGTGCTGGCCTTTGGTTGCTGCAACACGGTACCACTTCTGTGCATTTAAATAATCGGTGCGGTCTTTTTCATAATATATGCCCAGTTGATATTGAGCTTCAGGATCCCCTTGCATGGCCTGTTTGCGCCAGGTTTGCACCTGTGCGCCACGATCAACGACAACCTGAGTAATTTTGGCTTCTTTTTCCCAGTTTTTTCCGATCGTGTACCCCACAGCCGTGATGATCGTCAGAAGCAGTGCAAAAAGATATAAATTCCGTTTCATCCGTCTTGTGCGCCTATTGAGCCATACTATTTATCAAAGCTTTTTTCCTTTTTAGCAACTTGTCCTCATTTTCGTCACAAAAAAACGATAAATCGGCATATGAAAGTGAAAGCGCGTTTGCAATAGCGATAATGAAAAGCTATGTTAGCGCAACAATTTTGATTTTTTTTGGGAATATGTGCCGTGGCTGAAGATGATGCTTCCGTAAGCAATCTGTTTAAAGAAATTGACGAAGAATTGCGTCAGGACAAAGCGACAATGCTTTGGAAACAATATGGCAATACATTAATCGGCGCAATTGTCGCCGTTGTCATCTGTGTTGCTGGCTATGAAGGCTGGAAAGCTTATGACCTAAGCAAACGCGAAGAAATAAGTGCAAAATACGCAAACGCGCTTGATCTCGCTCAGCAACAAAACTTCACAGAAGCCGAAAAAGCTTTCAAAGCTTTATCTTCACAAAGCGACAGCGGTTACGCCACGTTGGCGAACATGCAGGAGGCCGCTTTACTCGCCGATCAAGGCAAACATAAAGAAGCTGCCGAACAGTACTTCCTGATCGCACAAAATGGCGAACTGGATTCAGTCTTTCGCGATATGGCTTTGGTTCTGGGTGCCATGAATGGTCTGGACAACATGGATGCCGCCGAGATTTCTCGCCGCCTGCAACCCTTGATCGGCGGAACGAACCCTTGGCGCCACAGCGCAACGGAATTGCAAGCCTTTGCCGAAGCCAAAGCGGGCAACAAGGCAAAAGCCCTTGAACTGGTTAAAAATCTGGCAGAAGACGCAAGCGCACCAGCCGGGATGCGCCAACGCGCCGCAGAATTCGCCAAAGCCTACGCTGATTAATTAAAGCCCACGGATTGAGATGTGATGAAACAACCGGAGACACCAAACATGATGCGCCGTTTTTTGATGGCTGGACTTTGTGTCCTCTCCCTCAGTGCTTGTGACACCTGGCTGGGTGAAAAAGACGCCCCACCCCTGCCGGGTGAGCGAATCTCCGTTTTGTTGCACGAACGTACCCTTGATCCGGATCCGGAAACAGCCGCAAAAGAAATTTTGCTGCCCCCACCATCGCCCAATATGGAATGGCCGCAAGCCGGTGGTTTTGCCAATCATGCCATGCACCATATTGAAGTCGCACCAAACCTGCACCGGATTTGGCGAACCAGCATCGGGTCGGGGTCTGATGATTCTGAACGCATTGTTGCCCAACCGATTGTGGCAGATGGCAAAATCTTTACCGTGGATTCCGAAAACCTCGTCAGTGCCTTTAACGCTGAAACGGGCCAACGTCTTTGGGAATTGGAACTGACCCCCGAATATGAAGACGATGGTCATATCAGTGGCGGCTTAGCCTATGAAAATGGGCGTCTTTATGTCGCCACCGGATTTGCCCTTGTATTCGGGATCGAAGCCAATACAGGAAAAACCATATGGGTTTCCAAGGCAGATGCACCGATGCGCGCGGCACCGACCGCACGAGGCAACCGGTTGTTTGTGATCACACTAAACAACGAACTGATCGCATTTGATGGTCGCAACGGCGAAAAGATTTGGAACTACAAAGGCATCAGCGAGACGGCCAGCATTCTGGGGGGTGCGAGCCCCGCTGTGGATCAAGGTGTGGTCGTTGCCGCATTTTCATCCGGTGACATTGTCGCCCTGAAAGTTGAAAATGGCAATCAGGTTTGGACCGATAGTCTCACAGGCGGCAAACGTATTGATGCGGTCTCTGCCTTAACAGCTATTCGCGGGCGTCCCGTCATTGATCGGGGCCGTGTTTACGCAATTTCCAACTCCGGCAGCTTCACCGCCATTGACTTGGCAAGCGGACGGCGCTATTGGTCCAAGGAACTCTCCAGTCAGGAAACACCTTGGATTGCCGGTGACTATCTTTATGTTGTCACACCGGACTCCGAACTTGTCTGTGTCAGCCGTTACAATGGTCGCATTCACTGGGTCACACAACTACCACGTTGGGAAGACCCGGAAGATCGTACTGGCAACCTGACATGGAGTGCACCGATTCTGGTTTCCAACCGACTGATCGTTGCAGGCAGTAACGAAGAAGCCTATTCTGTTTCGCCCTACACAGGTGAAATTTTAGGCAAGGTGGAAATGCCGGATAAAATTATTGTTCCGCCACTGGCAGCCAACGGGGCCTTGTATTTCCTGTCGGATGACGCGGATCTGGTTGCTTACCGCTAAAACGTTGCGAAACGTTTGGCTCATTTAGGATAGAAAGAAATGCCCTTTACCGTGGCAATCGTTGGTCGACCCAATGTTGGGAAATCGACCCTTTTCAACCGTCTTGTCGGCAAAAAACTGGCAATTGTAGACGATACACCCGGCGTTACCCGTGACCGACGCGAAGGAACAGGTCGTATTGGCGACCTCGAATTCAAAGTCATTGACACGGCCGGTCTGGAAGAAGCTTTCGATGATTCATTGGAAGCACGCATGCGCGAACAAACCGAACATGCATTGGACGAAGCCGACATCACATTGTTTATGATTGATGCGCGTGCTGGCATTACACCGCTGGACAGTCACTTTGCCGATTGGTTGCGCGGGCGCGACAATCCGGTGATTTTGCTTGCCAATAAATGCGAAGGCAGCGCAGCTGATAACGGAATTTATGAATCATACGGTCTTGGCCTCGGGGAACCCTTTCCTTTTTCCGCCGAACATGGCGTCGGCATGAACAATGTCTATGATGCCATTCAACCGGCCTATGACAAGTGGATGGAAGAAAACGCCGCCCTGATCGAAGAAGAAAGACTGCTGGCCCAAGTGCAAACCCGCACGATCATCAATGAAGAAGGTGAGGAAATCGAAGAGATCGATACCTCCAAATCACCTTTGCAGATTGCCATTGTTGGTCGCCCTAATGTTGGTAAATCAACCTTGATCAACCATTTCTTAGGGACAGAGCGCCTCTTGACGGGCCCAGAAGCCGGGATTACGCGCGATTCCATTGCACTGGATTTTGAAGTCGACGGCCGTAAAATCAAACTGATTGATACGGCCGGTATGCGCCGGCGCACAAAAGTAAACGAAAAAGTCGAAACCCTGTCAGCAGCAGACTCGCGCCGTGCCATTCGTTTTGCACAGGTGGTTTGTCTGGTTCTTGATTCTTCCCTCATGTTGGAAAAGCAAGACCTGACCATTGCCAAAGAAACCATTGATGAAGGCCGCGCCCTTATTATTGTGTGTAATAAATGGGACGCCGTCAAAGACCGCAAAGAACAGTTACAAAAACTTGCTGACCGTATGGAAACTTCCATGCCACAGGTTCGCGGTATTCCGATTGTCACGCTGTCAGCCAAAACAGGACGGGGGACGGATAAATTGTTCCCTGCGATTTTCCAGCTTTATGAAAACTGGAACATTCGCGTCCCCACCGGAAAATTAAACCGTTGGCTGGAACAAATGACAGAAGCACACCCGCCGCCCTTGGCCCAAGGCCGTCGCCTGCGGTTGCGTTATATGACCCAAGCCAAGACACGTCCGCCAACCTTTGTGATTTTCGCCAACAAACCCGGTGATTTGCCCGGGTCGTATCTGCGCTACATCGCCAATGGCATTCGCGAAGATTTTGGCATTGATGGCGTTCCCATCCGGGTCATGATGCGTAAAGGGGAAAACCCTTACGAAGGCAAAAAGAAAAAACGCTAATCCCAAAAGGGCTTCTCTTTACAGGAAGCCCTTTTTTGTTATTTTAGAAAAATAATATAAAGGGGGCATGCGATATGATCGCTTTACGTGAAAGGTTGCGCGATCTCTATTACGGGGATGCAAGCCCTGCGCTGTATTTTCGATATACCCTGTTGATCTTTGATGTCGTCACGATCACCTTTTTCATCCTCGCCTCCATGATCGAGCATGATCAAGCCTTCTTTATTGCCGATTACTCTATCGCTTTTGTTTTAATAGTAGATTATGTCGCGCGTATGATTGCAGCCAATAAACCGTGGCGCTTTATTATCCGCCCTATGAACTTGGCAGACCTTATTGTCATCGCAACCTTACTCGCCCCCCTGTTTATCGAGAATTTTGCATTCTTGCGCATTGTGCGTGCCTTGCGTTTACTGCGTTCATACCATGTGCTGAAAGATTTCCGCGACCAATTCACATTCTTTCGCGAAAACGAACAGGTCTTAATGAGCATCCTGAACCTGATGGTGTTCATTTTCTTTGTAACTGCATTGGTTTATGTCTTTGAAGTTGATCAAAACGCACAAATCAATACCTATATCGATGCCCTTTATTTCACGGTAACCACCCTGACCACAACGGGTTTTGGCGATATTACGCTAGAGGGACCCTTGGGTCGCCTTCTCAGCGTCGTCATTATGGTCTTCGGAATCTCTCTTTTCTTGCGCCTTGTACAAACAATCTTTCGTCCATCCAAGGTCAACCATACCTGTCCGACTTGTGGGTTAACACGTCACGAACCGGATGCTGTTCACTGCAAGCATTGTGGGGAAATCCTGAACATCAAAAATGACAGCGACCTTTAGGCGACCCGCTTCCACAATTTACACCCTCAACAACACGGATCCTGTTGTCTTGCCTCCCTCCAGTTTTTCATGGGCTTTGGCAACATCGTGCAAGGGAAAAACCTGCTTCGCATCAGGCAATATTCCCCGGTTATAGGCTTTTAATACCGCCTCGCCAGCCTCACGATATAAGCTCGGTTGTGCTGCAAACGCCATCACGCTGGGGCGTGCAAATGACAATGATCGTACAGGTCCGATATCATCAACCGTTATGGGCGAAATGGGACCTGCCGCTTGACCAATGCTGGCAACCGTTCCCATTCGACGTACACAATCAAACGTCTTTAAAAGAGTTGTACCACCAATGCCATCAATGGCGTAATCCACACCCACCCCATCTGTCAGGTCTTTCACCTGGGAAGCAATATCAAGATCACGTCCGACAAATATATGATCCGCACCATGAGCATATGCCTCTTCCGCTTTTTGGTCCGAACCGACTGTCCCGATGACCTTTGCACCCAAATCTTTTGCCCAACGTGTCAAGATAGAACCGAGGCCACCGGCGGCAGCATGCACCAAAAGAGATGTGCCTGCTTTGACCTGATAAGTCTGGGTCAATAGCATATAAGCCGTCATACCACGCAACATAATATTCCCGGCCTTTTGCGTTTCCATATCCGCCGGTAATTTTATCGCCCGCCAATCCGGTAAAAGACGTGTGGCAGCATAGCCACCGGGAATGGCACCATAGGCAACTTTATCGCCGACCTTCACCCCCTCAACATCCGGTCCGATCGCTTCAACAACACCACTGCCTTCTACCCCCAAGATAGCCGGTAAAGGCATAAGGTACAATCCAATACGTTGATATATATCAATAAAATTTAACCCAACCCCGTCATGGCGAAGTCGAATTTCCCCCTTACCCGGCTCTTCTACCATCTGTTCGCGGACCACAAAATTTTCGGGTCCACCAATAGCTTGCAATTCCACTTTGATATCCATTGATCATTCCAATCCTATTTAGTTTCATCAGACCAATGTTGTAACAAGTTGATTATTGTTGGAAAATTGCCTAAAAATTAACATCAAACGTTAATTTTTTAACGGATTAGAATGATGGACTGGAAAAATCTACAATATTTCCTCGCACTCGCCAAAGCGGGGTCCCTTTCCGCCGCTGCACGTCAACTGCAAGTCGAACATGCCACCGTCGGGCGTCGCATTCACGAATTGGAAAAAGAACTCCAACTGGCCTTGGTTGATCGACGTGGCAAAAGCTGGAACATCACCCCTGAGGGACAACAAATCGCAACCATTGCCCATCGCATGGAACTGGACACACAAGCTATCGGTCGTATCGCAGATAGTACACGTCATGGATTGAAAGGCACGGTCACAATAAGTGCTCCACCCGCCCTTGCAACCACCCTACTTATCAAACCCTTAGCGGCACTTCATCAACGTTATCCTGATCTTGTTATCCGTATTTTAGGGGAAGCGCGCAATGCCTCCCTCAATGACAGAGAGGCCGATATTGCCGTTCGCCTCACCCGGCCACAAAAAGGAGATTTCATTATTCAAAAACTGTCCGATATGACGTTCAATCTATATGCGACACCATCTTATCTGAAAAGCACACCGCAACCGGACTGGCGTTTTATCGGGTATGAAGGCGGGGGAGGGACGACGCCCCAGCAAAAAAAACTGGAAGAATACGCAGCCGGTCGCCCGTTTGCATTTTGGGCCAGCAGTCTGGAATTACAATATGCCGCCACACGCGAAGGCGCTGGGATTGCAGCTCTCCCCGATTTTATGATCTCCGAACAGGATAACTTGGTGAGTGTCGAAACTGGCGATATATTACTTAATCGCGAAATCTGGTTGGTGATCCATGCCGATCTTAAAAATTCCATTTTGATCCGAACCATTACTCAACGACTGCATGAGTTTTTTAAATATAACTCGATAATCCAATGATTATTCCGGCAATAGAAATGGTTATTTGTGAATTGTAGAATTAATTTCTTTTTAGAAATGATATAAATTGCTGGATATTAAATTCTTTCCAAGGTGCTTTTCCCTATGTCCAATCCCCTATTCCCCTCCACACATCATCCCATCAAGGTTTACTGGTCGCCTGTTTCAGGTCATGCCCATCGCGTGACTTTGTTTCTATCCCTGTTGGACATTCCGTTTGAAACAATCCTCGTTGATTTAAAAAAAGGGGAACATAAAGAAGCAGATTACTTACAAAAACATCCATTTGGGCAAGTTCCCATGATTGATGACAATGGCACCCTGATTTGGGATTCCAATGCTATCCTGGTTTATTTGGCGAAAAAATATGATGGGGACAATAAATGGCTACCGGAAAGTCCGATTGAAGCCGCACAAGTCCAGCAATGGTTAAGCGTGGCTGCAAACCAGCTTTATAACGGTCCGGCAACAGCACGTGTCATCAAATTACTGGGACGCGATCTGGATTATGATCTGGCACTTGCCGTCAGTAAAAAGTTGTTGCGCGTTCTGGAAAATGAACTGGAAAGCCGTGCCTTTTTAATTGGAGAAACCCCCAGCTTGGCCGATATCGCCCTGTACAGCTATACCTTCCTCGCACCTGAGGGCGAAATTGACCTCACACCTTATAAACACATCAATGCATGGCTAAATCGAATTGAGGCTTTAGAAGGCTTCCTTGCCATGCAATTGACACCGAAAGCTTAACCTTATTTATTTAATTCCTGTATGGCCTGATCAATCCCTTCTAGGGTCAGGCCATACATACGATCAGACATGAGTTGTTTCATCATTTGAATGGACATGGTGTGGCGCCACCAATTTTGCGGCACAGGGTTAATCCAGACGGCATGGGGATACACATCTAAAATTCGTTGCATCCAAACGGCGCCAGCTTCTTCGTTCCAATATTCCACCGCCCCACCGGGATAGGAAATTTCATAAGGACTCATAGACGCATCCCCGACAAAGATCACCTTATAATCGCTGGGATAGGTATGCAGTACATCCCATAGGGCGATTGTATCATTGTGACGACGGCGGTTATCTTTCCACACCCCTTCATAAACGCAATTGTGGAAATAAAAATATTCCAAATGTTTGAATTCAGAACGGCACGCGGAAAACATTTCCTCACAAACCTTGATATGATCATCCATCGACCCACCCACATCAAAGAAAAGAAGCACTTTGACCGCATTGTGACGTTCTGCGACCATCTTGATATCCAAGAACCCCTTATGGGCTGTCGATTTGATCGTATCATCCAAATCAAGCTGGGTTTGTGCCCCACTGCGCGCGAATTTACGTAAACGGCGCAACGCAACTTTGATATTACGCGTCCCCAACTCAACCTGATCATCCAGATTTTTAAACTCCCGTTTATCCCACACCTTGACTGCACGACGATGACGAGATTCTTTTTGACCGATGCGCACCCCTTCCGGGTTATAGCCGTAGGCGCCAAACGGCGAAGTCCCCGCCGTCCCAATCCATTTATTGCCACCTTGATGACGTTTTTTTTGTTCTTCTAGACGTTTTTTCAACGTCTCCATCAACTTATCCCATCCCCCTAATGATTGAATAAGCTGCTTTTCTTCTTCACTGAGGACTTTTTCCGCCAGTTTACGCAGCCATTCTTCCGGGATGTCGGTGGCCTCCCCCTCAACAGGTTCCAGACCTTTAAACACATGACCAAAGACCCGATCAAATTTATCTAAATGGCGTTCATCCTTAATCAGGGCCGCGCGTGACAGATAATAAAAATCCTCAATTGAATATTCAGCCACGCCTTTATCCATTGCTTCCATCAGCAACAGATATTCTTTTAGCGAAACCGGCACCTTGGCTTGTTTTAATTCGAAAAAGAGGTTGAGAAACATGGCTTAATCTTTCACCAGTTCTTTTTCCATAAATAGACTAAGCGGATCGAGTTGATACTCCCCAAACGGGCCAATTTCAACAAACCCGGCATTTCGATAAAGCCCAATGGCTTCGGGTTGGGACACGCCCGTTTCCAATCTCAAGCAGGGCAGTTTGAACTGACGCGCCGCCATTTCCAGAACCATTAATAATTCGCGTCCCAAGCCCGTTCCGCGTGTCTCTGGTAAAACAAACATACGCTTGATTTCGCCATAACCGGGATAACTGACAATCGCGCCACACCCGACGACCTCGTCATTTTCCACCCTACGGGCCACAAAAAAATGGGTTTGATCGTTAATCAGGTCTGCTACATCCAGCAAATGATTGCTTTCCGCCGGATATAATTTTTCATGATAGCGATCACTTAAATCCAACAAGACCTTAACGTCGGCTTGATCCGGGCTTTCCAACGCAATTTCATACATGATCTAATCTTTCTCTTTTTCCAAACGGATGGGTACAACACCTTTGACGTGGATATCGCTTTGCGGATAGGGGAAGACCACGCCTTGTTCATGAAACTTGTCCCAAATACGCAACAGGACTTCCGAGCGCACATTTCCCAAACCATTATGAGCATCGTTTACCCAGAAACGCAGTTCGATATTGACCGAGCTGTCCCCAAATTCACGCAAGAGACACCGCGGGGCAGGTTCTTTTACAATGCGTTCAATTTCTTCTGCGGCTTCTTCGCACAACTTCATCGCCAATTTAAGATCTGCAGAATAATCCACCCCGACCATCGCCTTTTGCCGCACGTTGGTGTCGGAAAAAGACCAGTTTTCCACGCGTTGCGTAATCAGTTCCTCGTTCGGGATCAGATGTTCTGTGCCATCGCGCGTAATTACCGACACATAACGACCGCCCAGCTTATCAATGCGCCCATACGTACTGCCAAGGGCAATGACATCGCCGGGTTTTACAGATCGATCCAGCAACAAAATAACGCCACTGACCAAATTGGCCGCCACTTTCTGCAACCCAAACCCCAAGCCGATACCAATGGCACCGGAAAAGACCGCCAAGGCCGTTAAGTCGATCCCCATCGCATCCAGCGCAATCAAAACGCCCAGAATAATGAGGATAACGCGCATGAACTTTTTCAGCAGGACTTTGGCGGACGGGGTAATATTGCGCAAACTGTCAATCCGGCGTTTCAACACACCTTCCAGCAAGGTAAACAGCCAAAACAGGATGGCAATGGCAATAACGCCTTTGACCAATCCAAGGATTGAAAAACGCATCTCACCAAAACTGAATGACAGGCTATCTAAAAAGGCTGTCGTCACATCCAGCAAGCCGACAATGTTAAGCGCCGCAACCGACCAGGCCGCAATACTGACAAAGCGCGACCAGCCTTCATCATGTATAAAGGCGGATGCAAATCGAATAACCACCCATGCATTCAGCAGGCTGACCACCAGATTTACAATATGGAACCCCTGTCCCAAGGTCCGCAGCGCAAAAAGACTAAACCACAGGACAATCAGAAAGAATAAGGGCACAACAAGGGGACGCAACACCTCATGCATCGGATGTTCAAAACGCTTCACAGCTTTGGGCAAGCTAATCGCTTCAACGCCACGCACCATCTTGGACTGCAACAAATTGCCGACAATAAACACACCGACCAGCACTGCAATTTGCTTGGCACTGTCCCAAACCAGCACGTTTTCCAATACCCACTGGTGCAACTGACCGATCAGTTCAAATATCTGGTCGTGATATGGAATATTGTCCCACACGGTTTATAGTCCCCTTAGCAAATCCCGAGCAACCGAGCTTAGATTGCGACGACGCATGTGCGCCAAATAAATAAGTTAAAGCTGCTTTAACCGTCTCGCCGTGCCATAAAGGCGAGACGTTCAAACAAATGAATATCCTGTTCGTTTTTCAACAAGGCGCCATGCAACGGGGGGATAACCTTTTTTCCATCCGTACTGCGCAAGGCCTCAGGCGGAATATCTTCCACCATCAACAGCTTGATCCAATCAAGCAATTCAGACGTTGATGGTTTTTTCTTCAACCCCGGCACATCGCGTAAATCGTAAAACGCGTTCAGGGCTTCGCTCACCAATCGTTTTTGCAATCCCGGATAATGAACATCAACAATTTCCACCATCGTTTCTTTGTCAGGAAAGCGGATGTAATGGAAAAAACAGCGGCGCAAAAACGCATCCGGCAATTCTTTTTCATTATTGGATGTGATTACGATGACCGGGCGGTTACGCGCACTGACCGTTTCTTTTGTTTCATAAACATGGAACTGCATACGATCGAGTTCCAGCAACAAATCATTTGGAAACTCAATATCAGCTTTATCAATTTCATCAATCAACAGGACCGGGCGTTGTTCGCTTTCAAACGCTTCCCACAATTTGCCGCGCACGATGTAATTGGCAATATCATGCACACGTTCATCCCCCAATTGAGAATCGCGCAGACGGGACACTGCATCATATTCATACAATCCCTGCTGTGCCTTCGTCGTGGATTTGACATGCCATTCGATCAAAGGCGCATTCAACGCTTTTGAAATTTCATGGGCCAAAACCGTTTTACCCGTTCCCGGTTCCCCTTTGACCAAAAGGGGACGTTCTAAATTGATTGCCGCATTCACCGCAACGCGCAGGTCGTCGGTTGCAACGTAATTGTCTGTGCCTGTAAAGCTCATTCCCAAAACCTAAATGATTGGATACCTAACAACCAAGGTACGGTACGCAGGACGATCATTCAAGTCATTGCGAAGGGAACAATCGTTTTTAAACCGGTTTTTGGAAAGTTTCGCGCACGCGCATCACCTCTTTGCGCCCGACACAATCCAATGCATGATCATTCACAAGCCCCATTGCCTGCATAAATGAATAAACCGTTGTGGGACCAACAAATTTCCAGCCCCGTTTTTTCAATTCCTTGGATAAGGTTATGGATTGCGCAGATGTCGATGCACTTTGCGGGACAAAGCCCTCATCCACCAACATTTCAAATTGCCAAAAATAAGCAGCAAGCGAACCTGCCTCCCCCACCAATTCCTGTGCACGCTTCGCATTGTTGATCACCGCTTCAATTTTTCCACGATGTCGAATAATTCCAGCATCTTGAAGTAAACGTTCCACATCCTGATGATCAAATTTCGCCATTTTATTAAAATCAAACCCGGCAAATGCCTGACGAAAATTTTCCCGTTTGGCCAGGATCGTGCGCCAACTCAAACCGGATTGAAAACTTTCCAGACACAGTTTTTCAAATAAGCGAATATCATCATCAACGGGAAAGCCCCATTCACGGTCATGATAATCAATAAACTCTGTCGTTTGCGCACACCAACCACATCTAACCAGACCATCCGGCCCTGTCATTGTCTTACTCATGACCAGAGCCTCCCTTTAAAAACGAAAGTCGTTCATCCAGACGCGCCGGTTCAACCTCAATAATTTCACTCTGTACGATATCTTCGACAACAAACGGGTCCTGTTTCACCCGCGTTTCCAAATCCGTCAAAGTGGTATTTTGTGCCAAGATCATACCGCCAGATGCAGGTTTTATACTGCCAACAAGAACAAAAACATTGTCATCAAAACCTTGTGATATCCAGCGTTTATGAGCATCCATAAAATGCTCGGCCTTCGTTTTATGATTGGAAAACTTCAAGAGAACAATAAACATTAGACCTTTTCCTTTTGTGTTTTTTCAACAACCTGCGCCGCCCAATGGAGCATCATATCAACCTCTTTCCTGATCAGAGCTTCATCTTGAAATACTGTTGCCAAAGTTGCAGCCCCCTGACTTCGCCCTAAAATGTGCAATGCAAATTCTTCTGATTTCTCCCCACAGTCCAATGCCCTAAACTGTTGCGACAACCAATCTTGAAACAAGATAAACAACTGTTTTGCACGAGATTGATGGCTATGTTCTAACTTTGCCAGTTCGTTGCTTAACGTCCCCAAAGGGCAGCCATAGAGCTTAATTTTCGCCATATTCACAATCAAGATATGGGCAAAACATCCAATACGTTCCATCGGTGTCTGCCCTTCATCCTGCCACTGATTGAGAAGGCTTTTCGTGCGGACCATTCGCAAATCAATCACCGCATCCAGAATGTCGTCTTTTGTTTTGAAGTGATAATAAAAATTCCCCCGCGACAAACCAACAGCAGCCGCGATATCGTGGAATGAAGTGTGCTCAAAGCCATTGCGATAAAACAGATCATCTGCGGCTTCGATAATGCGCTCTTTTGTTTTTTTCTTCGCCATGACTCACCTTAGGTCAGTTGTCCTAATTTTCATAATAGGACAACTGACCTAAAAATCAAGAGCACGAATAAAAAAAGAGAGGCCGAAATATGGTGAAACGCAAAACACATTGATGCGAATGCAAATAATTCGCATATTGACGAAATCCCTCTGACTTCGAATAATCCGACACACAAATTGCTCTCATTACTTGAGGGGCAAAATTAGGTTTATCCCCTTCTTAGAGGGTAATGCCAAAAGTCATTCGGTTGCTCCATATTTTTTCAGATTGCAGGCTCATTGCCCTCATATGGATCAGGCGTTCGGCTTTTGACATTAAGGTGGAGCATATAATGTTTGAAAAAAAACAAGCCGAAAGTATCCGGGACATCAAATCGTTGAAACTCTTGTTGCTTACGGGAACATTTCTGGCAATGACGGGTATCACGACAACAGGACATGCGGACGAAACAACGCAGTCACACGGCAGTCAACAAAGCGCACAGGATAGGGTGCTTGAGCCGTTGATCGTACAAGGTGCCAGCTATGAAACGGAAAATACTGGCAGTTACACAAGTAATCTCGTCAGCGTTGGTGAAAAAGATGTGTTAACCGTGCGCGAAATCCCTCAATCCACACACGTTATTACACGTGACCGACTGGAAGACGGGGGATATACATCATTGGACACGGCCTTGCGCAAAACACCGGGCATTGTGGTTTTGTCAAATGATGATGGTCGGTCCAGTATTTTTTCACGCGGTTTTGAATACGACAATCTATATTTTAACGGTTTGGCGGCGCCCCTTTCCAGTATTTATGGCACACAACCCGACATGGCCATTGTCGATCACGTTGAAATTTTGCGTGGCCCACAGGGACTTTATGGAGGGACAGGCGAACCCACCGGCACAATCAACATGCGCCTGAAACAAGCCCAAAAAGAATTTGGCGGTTCTGCATCGGTTTCCGCCGGATCGTGGGGGACTTATCGCGCCGATGCAGATATTACCGGCCCTCTCACCGAAAACGGTGCCCTACGGGGACGCCTTGTTGCTGCAAAATCTGAATCAGATGGTTGGGTTAAAGGCACCGACAATGGTGTCGAACTTGCGTACGGAACACTTCAAGCCGATATCACCGATGCAACAACCTTGACCTTTAGCCTGAACTATATGGGGCGCGATGTTAAACCGTTTAACGGTTTACCGACTTATGCCGATGGAACGCTTATCGACTTGCCCGTCGATACAACAACCGGATTTGATTGGAACGACTTTAACAACGATGTGAAAGACTACATCGTTGAACTTGAACACAAATTCAACGACGGTGGTCACGTCAAGACATCCTTGCGATATGCAGATCGTTCTGTTGATTTCCTCTATGGTTTCTCCCTCGATTCAGCCGACCCAGATGGTAAGGTTGACAGAATGCGCTGGTTGGCCCGTGATTTTGAAGAAGACTCACTCGCCGTAGATGCTCATATCAGCAAGCCCTTTGCCCTCATAGATATGGACGCCAACCTGATCATGGGACTGGATTACCGGGGGTATACCAGTGATATGAAACAAGGGTTGGCCAATATTAACGGTACATTCAATATCTTCAATTGGGATACGTCCGCTGTTGCAAAACCAAACGTCACCTATTCGACAGATCAAACCACAGACAGCAGTCAGTATGGTGGTTACAGTCAGTTTCGGGTTTCCCCATTGGAACCGCTTACGGTCATGGCGGGGGGGCGTCTTTCCTGGTACGAGTCAGAAGTTACCAATAACCTGACAGGGGCCCGCACCAGTAAAGTCGATCTGGATGCCGAATTTACCCCTTACGTCGGCGCGACATTTGATCTCAACGATAACTTTACGGCTTACGGGTCCTACACATCAATTTTTCAACCACAAACAAATACAAAAGTCGGTGGTGATATCATCGACCCCCGCACAGGCAACCAGTATGAGGTTGGTCTGAAAGGGTCTACATTGTCAAACGATCTAAACGGGTCCGTTGCACTCTTCCGTCTTGAAGATAAAAACCGGGCGGTCGATGACCCTAACAACGCTGGTTTCTCTTTGGCACAAGGTAAAGTCCGTGTTCAAGGATTTGAAACAGAGCTCAGCGGTCGTCTTTTGCCCGGTTTGGAGGTGTCTGCCGGCTATACCTTCACCACAACAAAAGATATGGAAACCGGGACGACTTTCAGTTACTGGACCCCAAAACATATGGTTCAAATCTTTTCCAAATACGATGTGGGAACGCACTTTAACGAAATGGACGGTCTCAGTGCCGGGGGGAGCCTCAAGTATTTTGATGACTTCGCCGCAATTTCAGGCGGGCGTACAATTAACGCACCCAGCTATACTGTGGTCGATGCTTTCCTGAACTACAAACTAACCGAAGATGTTACTGCAATCTTCAATGTCGATAACGTTTTCAACGAAAAATATTACGAACGTGTTGGATCGACAATGTTGTTCAACTTCTATGGCAAGCCACGAACCTATGGCTTTAAATTGAAGGCGGAATTTTAAAACACAGAAATATCTAAACCTAGAGACCGGCTATTTCCCTGCCGGTCTCTTCATATTCAGTTCAGATTAAACGGCATTGACCCCATGAGACATCTTTTCAAATTCTACGTGTTCAGCGCAGCCTTGTTTTGTTTTATCAACATTATGGGCACACCACATGCACAGGCAGAAACTCAAAAAGAAGGTTCCCCCGTTATCCTTGAAGGAGCAACCCAATATGAAATTCAATCCCCAAACCTTGATCTCCCTTTAAAGGTCTATGTGTTAAAACCGACGACATATGATCCTGCACAAAGTTACCCGGTTTTATATGCTTTTGATGCAGATTTGACCTTGGGGTTAATGTCAACCATGAGCCAACAGGTCTCACGCATGGCCTTGCGCGCAAACCGTCGTCCCCCTATCGTCGTCACATTTGGGTATAGCGATACAAAACTGGCGTTACAGCGCCGTATCTTCGACCTGACCCCTCATGCTGAAAAATACAATCTACCGCAACGGCCCAATAGCCAACCTTGGCCTGCGCTCGGAGGGGGAGATAATTTCCTGAATATCCTGATTGAGGAAATCAAACCCTTTGTTGAAAGTCGTTACAATATTGATAAAGAGGTCGAAACATTATATGGGCACTCGTTAGGGGGGCTGTTAACGCTCCATGCTCTGATCACCAGACATGAACATTTTGACAAGTTTGTTGCCTCCAGCCCCTCACTTTGGTTCAACCCGCAAAAAACCATGCAAGGGCTAATCGCCTTCCATAACGATACTGGATCACCAGCCTCAAAACAAAAAATCCCTTTAAGGTTAAGTGTCGGGGGGCATGAGGAAAAATTGACACAATGGTCGCAACGCTACAGTAAAAATGCCGATATGCGGAAAGAATGGCTCCTGAAAAACAAAATGGTCAGCAATGCCAAAACACTTTATCAGGCGCTCCAGCAAACAGATGGCAAAGTTGCAGTTGAATTCGAGGTTTATGAAGGTCTGGAACATACACTGGCGGATGCACCTGCCTTTTTACGGGCCTTGCAATTTGCAACGGCTGGCAAGATAAAATAACGCCGCTTGCAATTAATATTAATTCTCATTATTATTTAAAGGAGGAAGTTTCACTTATTCTTTTCTTGTGAAAAGATGCCAGAGCCAGAACGCAAAGATGCTTATATGATTACGTCTTCAACTGATCTAAACAAATATGTGTCAAAAAGTGACCTTATCGAAAAAACAATCTATCGATCCATGTTCAGTATAACGCCTGTCATTCTTGAACAGGATAAAATGCTTCGGGGCAATATTGATTTTTTTAGATTGCAAGACGGTCTGTCCGTTCATTATTCGAACGCCAGCGATCTTCAGGATCTAGAAATTGTACGAGAGTGTCAGCCTCGGCTATGCCTTTCTATTTTTCTGGAAGGCAATATCGAAGCCTATATCGGTGGCGACCCTATTCCCATGCCCACATTCGATCAGGAAACCCAGTTATGGCAACCTGTGGCTTCCATTTTCTCGCAACGCAAAACAGAATTTTTTAAACGTTATGCCAAACGTGGCAGTCATATAAAGAAAATTGTGATTTCTATCTCACACGATTGGCTTAAAAAATTCACCGGTGTTTCTTCTGAAATTGATAGCATCAAACAATTTGCAGACACGCATCTTGCGCGTAAAAACTGGATCCCCTCTCCTCATGCCATTGCAATGGTGGAACAGATTATCGCTTCTGGCAGCATGCCCGAAATCCTGCGCATGCTTTATATCGAAAGCCGCGTCTTGACCTTGATTGAAGAAGCCTTTCGACAACTTATTGGCCATAGGGAGCCGGATCGTCTTGGCAGTATGCGTCCACAGGACCGTGAACGTTTAAAAACCGTTGAACAATACTTAAAAAACCACCTTGGACATCAAGTTTCCACCAAGGAATTGGCAAATGTTGTCGGTGTCAGTATCAATTCATTGCAACGACTTCTTACAAAAACATACGGTATGTCTGCATCCAAATTCATTCGCACCTTTATGCTTGAAAAGGCACGTACCCTGATGGAACGCGACGGGATATCTATTGCCGAAGCCGCCTATCTCGCCGGATATAACAGCCCGGCAAACTTCGCCACCGCTTTCAAAAAATGCTTCGGCTTTTCCCCCAGTAACTTAAGCGACATTTAAATAGTTTATAACGCTCTTGCCTGCTTCATTTCATTCAGAATTTCGGCCAATTTCTTTATGCCCGGTTCAATCTTGTTTTGCGGAATAGAAGAAAAACCCAAACGGAAATAATTTGATTTGATATTTGTCGCCATAAAGAAAATATCACCGGGTTCAATCAACACCCCTGTTTTTTCTGCCAAATCCGCCAATTCCTGCGATTTCAGCCAGTCTGGCCCCCTCACCCAACAAGAAGCCCCGCCCATAATGGCGTGAAAGGTCATATCCGGCATATGCTCTTTCAACGCACGGGTCATGACCTCGGCTCGCTCTTTAAAAACCTGATTATGTTTGCGTTGCAGGCTATCGAAATAACCCAATGATAAAAACAGGGAAAAGGTACGTTGAATGAAAATTGCCGGATGACGCACCATAAGACGGCGCAACGCACGGACCTCACGTATCAAACGTTTGGGGGCAACGATGAAACCAAGGCGCAAGCCCGGTGCCAAACTTTTAGAAAGGCTGCCGATATAGATCACGCGCCCTTCCTTATCCATGCTTTTTAACGCAGGATTTGGCATTTCATAAAAACTATTCTGGCTTTCATAGTCATCTTCAATAATGACAAAATCATTTTGAGAAGCCATTTGCAGGAGTTTCTTGCGACGTTCCAACGGCATTGTAACCGTTGTCGGGCACTGATGGCTCGGGGTAACGAAAATATAGTCACATTTTGTGACATCTTCACTTAACATCAACCCGTTCATATCTACAGGCAAAGGAATTTTGTGCGGTGTACGCTGGGTCACAATGTTGCGAATATCAGGATAGCCGGGATCTTCAACCCCAAAAACAGTATCCTTGGAAACAAGAACTTCTGCCAACAGATACAAGGCCTGTTGCGCCCCAACCGTAATCAAAATTTCATCAGGTTCCGCCCAAACACCACGTCGGGGTAAAACGCGTTCACGAATTTGTTCAATCAGGGAACTGTCATCCCCACTGATTAAATCCGGTGCCCAATCACGAATTTCCATCACACTGAGCAATTTCATACAGCATTCACGCCAATTGGCAGTTGGAAACAGATCGGCATCAAATTGCCCGTATAAAAACGGATAAGGATATTTTTGCCAATTTTCTTCTTTGACGATACTGCGTTGTGTCGACGGCGATATTTTGAGGCGCTGTTCCCAATTGACAAACTGATCCTGTAGAACGGGTTCATCCTGTTCAACTGATTTTTCCGCCCCCAAATGCCCTTCCAGCACATCCGGGTTCACGTAATATCCACTGCGTTCACGCGCAACGATATAACCTTCATCCGAAAGCTGTTGATAGGCAAGAACGACCGTATTGCGCCCCACCCCCAGCTCCGTTGCAAGTTTCCGACTGGATACGATCGGTGTGTTTATCGGCAGCATGCGATCCAGAATAGCCGACACCATCATTTGCCGGATTTGCGCCTGCAAACTGGTCCCATCGGCCGCAAATTTTTCAAAAAACTGCTTCCACATTACGTCTGAAATACGTGTCGCCACTTCCTGTTCTCCACTCGGCAAATTGTTATTTTTTTATGATTAAAATGCCAATATATATTTCAAGTCGATATAATAAATGTCAACTTTTGAAAAATAAAAATACTTAGAACTACATTTTTGTAATATTGCGTCGCACCATACTGGTTCCTTCATCTGGCCCCATCTGGTCCTAACAAAAAAAAATGAAACGCATAGAGTGAAAGCACAACAAGAGAAGACCAACGCTCAAAAATAAAACATACTAAGTATAACATGGAGGTTTCTATGAGTTTGGTTCGTAAGTTTTCCGTCGCTGCGTGTGTCGCCGCCAGCATGATGGTATTTTCCGCTTCCGACAGTTTTGCAAAAACGTTTAAAGTCGCGATCGGTGATGCTGCAGGCGGAACCCAGTGGGAGCTGGGAACAAAATTTGCCGAAGAAATGACCACCCGTACAGGTGGGAAGCACAAGGTTAAACTATTCCCCAATGGCCAGCTTGGCAGCGAACAGGATACTGTGAACGAAGCCGCCCTTGGAACACTGGACTTTTCCATTCTGGCCATCAATAACGTCACCCCATTTTCACCGAGTGTCGGGGTCTTTACCCTGCCCTACGTTATTCAAAGTCTTGATGAAGCCGTTCTATTGACCCAAGGCGAAGTGGGTCAGGAACTGGTTCAAAACACCATCCGGGATGCAGGTGTTCGTATTATCGGCTGGGCTTATTCAGGTTTCCGCGTTCTGACCAACTCCAAAAAACCGATCAAAACGGTTGCCGATTTAAAAGGGGTCACGGTGCGGGTTCCGAAAAACGAGATCATGCTTGATACCTATAAATCATGGGGGATCAACGCAACCCCAATGGCATGGTCTGAGACATTCACAGCTCTGCAACAAAAAGTCGTTGATGGTCAGGACAACCCTTATATCACGGTTCATGCCATGAAATTTAACGAGGTGCAGAAATACATCACCAACATTCGTTATCTTTTCTCTATTGAACCGTTGATCGTCTCTGAATCCATTTTCCAGGATTTGTCTGATGACGAAAAGAAAGCCGTCCTCGCAGCCGGGAAAGCGGCCACCGATCACAGTGAAAAATTCCTGCGTGAACAGGAAACGGCAATCAAAAAAGACCTGATCTCAAAAGGCATGGAAATTGTTGATCCTGCCAATGATGAGAAAGAATTCATCGATCTGGCAACCTCTGCTGTCTGGCCGAAATTCTATGACAGCATCGGCGGCAAAGACAAACTTGACCACGTTCTCAAAATCTTGGGCCGTTAACAGGTTAAAAGGGCGTCGCTCACACGGGTCGATGCCCTTTTTCTGTCTAAAATATGCCTTTTCTTTTTAACCGCGTGTCCTGATGGAGTTCAAAAATGCGCACTTTAATTTGGCGTTTCCTTGACAACATCGAAAGTTATATTTGCCGTGGACTGTTGAGCTTTTTCGTTATCCTGCTTTTCATCCAGATCCTTGCACGCGAAGTGTTCGGTTATTCCATTTCCTGGAGTGAAGAACTCGCAACCTACACCTTTGTCTGGTTCGTTTTCTTTGGCGCCAGTTATGCCGCCAAAATGTCAGCGCACAACCGCGTGACATTCCAGTTTAAACTGTTGCCCAAATCCGCCGCAAAATGGATTGAAGCCTTCGCCGATCTTATCTGGATCACCTTCAACGCAGTTTTCATCTATCTCAGTTACGACTTTGTCTTCAATAAAATGAACCTGTTTTGGAAGTCGCAGACTCTGGGTGTGCCTATGAAATACATCTATGTGGTTTTGCCGATTACATTCTCGCTCATGACTTTGCGTATTCTTCAGGTCAACTACTACAAACTGGTCAAGGGGATCAATATCAAAGACCCCGACAAGATCGAGGTTGACGCTCTTGATGATGACGATCTCAGCGCACAAAAGTAAAAATGGAAAATATCTGACATGGAAGCTTCAATTGTACTTGTCCTTTTCGGATCGTTCCTGACGCTTTTGCTAATCGGTGCGCCGATTACAGTTGCCCTGGGAACCTCCGCCCTTATTTCATTCCTCTACATCGACGAAAACCCGATTAAATTCGTTCAAATCGCCTTTACATCCGTTAGTTCCTTCCCCTTGATGGCTCTGCCTTCCTTTATTTTGGCGGGCGCCTTGATGGAAGCTGCCGGTATTTCCAAACGCCTTGTCACATTGGCGGAAAGTTTTGCCGGACCTTTTACCGGTGGGATGTCTGCAGCCACCGTACTGGCCTGTATGTTCTTTGGCGCGATTTCCGGCTCCGGCCCCGCCACCACTGCAGCGGTCGGTATGTTAATGATCCCTGCAATGGTCAAGCGCGGCTATGAAAAAGGTTTTGCCTCTGCCATTACGGCCTCGTCCGGTGGATTGGGTGTGGTTATCCCCCCGTCTATCCCTATGGTTATTTTCGGTATTTCCGCATTGGGTATGCGCCCACCGGCAGATGCCATTGAAAAATTCGGCCAATTCCAATCAGTTTCCATACCGAAAATGTTCATTGCGGGCTTTGTACCGGGATTGGTAATTTCCATCAGTTTGCTAATTATGAACTATTTCCTCTGTCGTCATTATGGCTACAAAGGAACCGCAAGCGGCTGGTCCCTTAGTAAAATCACCACAGCTTTCAAAGATGGGTTTTGGTCGATGATGGCGCCCCTTGTGATCCTTGGCGGAATTTACACAGGCTTTTTCACACCGACAGAGGCCGCAATTGTTGCCATTTTCTACACCTTATTTGTTGGTGTGTTTATCCACCGCGAACTGCGCATTCAGGATTTATTTAATGGATTGGAAGCAACAACCTGGCTGACAGGGCGTGTTTTGTTGATCCTGTTTACCGCAACTGTTTTTGGCAGATTACTGGTTGAAAACCAAATCCCGGCGATTATTGCGCAAGCCCTTCTGAGTGCAACAGACAATATATATATTATCTGGTTTGTCCTCATTGGTTTCCTTCTGTTTGTCGGTATGTTTATGGAAACCTTGGCGACGATCTTGATCCTGACCCCCGTTCTTTTACCGATTGCCTATAGTCTGGGAATTGATCCCATTCACTTCGGTATTGTGATGGTCAGCTGTCTTGCCATTGGTTTTCAAACGCCACCCTTGGGGGAAAACCTGTTTGTTGCCTCCGGCATTTCCAACATCACGATTGAAGAGATCAGCCTGCGGGCCTTGCCGTTTGCATTCACCTCAATCATTGCCGTGTTCATCATTGCCTTCTTCCCTGACCTGACACTGTGGCTACCAAGAGTCCTTGGATATTAGCCTCTGACCCTCTCCCCGCTGTCCCTCCTCAAGGCGGGGAGAGGTGCCCATCTTTATAGAAAGGATTCCTATAATGGATTGTACTGTAAGTAAAATTCTCTACTGTACGGATCTTTCCCAAAATGCCGTATATGCCTTTAAACATGCAAGCTATCTGGCCAAGATGACCAACGCAGAGATCCATATCCTGCATGTTGTCGTCGAACTGCCCAGTGATGCAAAAGTCGCTATCCAGTCCTATATGATGAGCTCCAAAGGCCGTCATGATTTGCTGGAGGCACGCGAAGAAACTGCACGTGCCCATTTAGATAAATGCCATGATGATTTTTTCAACGACCTTCCCGAAGAAGATCAGGCTGTGCGCAAACAAATCAAATCCATTAACGTCATTGAGGCTTACCCGGCAGAGCAAATTCTAAAGAGCTCCGTCAAGCTCGGATGCGACCTGATTGTAATGGGGGCCCATGAAAAAGGGCTGACACATACGTTTCTCGGCAGTGTCGCCAAAAGTGTCCTGCGACGATCCCGCATTCCCACGCTGATTGTTCCCTTACCTTAAGTGCCATAAAAAGGTCGGTTAAACCCGGCCTTTCCTTTGTTTGTTTTTAACCTTTTTTCAAACCATGTTGGGAAAGGAACAGGTTATGTCGTCTCAAAATCCGCCCCAAAGAACTTTCCGTTTTGGTATTGGGGCGAAACTTCTGCTTTCGTTCAGCGGTCTTGCCGCCCTTAGCATTATCACGGCCGGTGTTTCGTGGAAAAGCCTCAGCGACGTCAACGAAAGCCAGTTTCAAGTCTTGGAACATGACATTCCAACCATAAAGTCCGCACTTGAACTGTCGCGCGATAGCGTTGATTTAACAGGCGCTGCCCCCTTACTGTTTTCTTCCGGCACCATCCAGCAAGGTGAACAGGTCTACGCCAAATTACAAACGGCACATCAGTCCCTTTCCCGCAAGATCCTTCTTCTTGAAAGTCAACTTCCTGATACGGCTGAAATCAACGCGCTGAAAGACAGTCATACCCGTATCTGGAACAATCTGGAAGAGATCAACCGCCTTCTGAGTGTTCGCCTTTCTATGCGCAATGAACGTCAAAAAAACGCAGACCTTATTTTAGATAGTCGCACGGCCTTACAAACACACATTAAACCGATCGCACAGCGGGCCAAATCAACCTTGCTGTTCACCAATCTCGGTTGGGCCGATATGTTTGACGAAGTTCAACAAGGCAGCTCGGATATCGATATAGACGGCGCGACACAAAAAAGCATGAGCGCCATGAACACGATGCAAGCCAGCCTGAATTTCAAGGCTGATGCAAACCTGTTGCTCAGTCATCTTTTAGAAGCAATGGAAAGCCAAACGCATGACGACATTTCAGAGATAAGAACCCGTTACCTGCAATCTTTATCTTCAGTTGCCAATCAATTGAACCAACTAAAAAAAGCCAAAGCCGATCTCACAAAACTGACTGAGCTATACGATATATTTGTTCAATTGGGTAAAGGCGAACACAACGTTCTGGATAATCGGCAAAAAGAACTGGAAACCAATCAACAGGCCCAAACATTGTTGGAAGAAAGTCGTGCAACCGCCCGTCAATTAAATAGCCACGTGGAAGAAGTTGTCACATTGGTCAATGCCAAACTGGACCAAAGTAAAGCCGCGAACAAGACATTGGCAGAACGCACCAACTATCTGTTGATCGGTCTTGCCCTGCTGTCCATCTGCATTACCGTTTTGGTCAGCTGGTTATATATCGGGCGCAACATCGTACATCGCTTGTATCTGCTCGCCCATGCCATGCGCGATATTTCCAGCGGCAACTTGGAAACCCGCATTCACCGTGATGGCAACGACGAACTGTCTGAAATGGGGAAAGCTTTGCGCATTTTACGTGAAACAGCCAAAGACGCCCGCGCCGCAGATCAACGTATGGCAGATGAACGCACAGCCGCCGCCCGCCATAAACGCGAAGGCGAATTACAACTGGCTGATGATTTCGATAATTCTGTCGGTGGATTTATGCAGCAACTGTCCCAAGTCAGTCAGGTGGTCAATCAACATTCCAAAAACATGCATACCATCGCGGATCAGGTCCTAAAAGAAAGTCATCATGTATCCGGCCTTGCCGATCAGGTCAGTGGATATATGAACGGTGCGGCCTCCGCCACCGAAGAACTCAGCAGTTCCATTCAGGAAATCAGCCGACAAGTGGCCCAATCTACACAAATTTCAGGCGCCGCCGTTCTGGAAGCCCAGAACATGCATGATGTCATGCAATCCCTCTATCACGGATCGCAAAAAATTGGTGATGTCATCAACCTGATCAACGATATTGCCGATCAAACCAATCTCTTGGCCCTCAACGCCACCATTGAAGCTGCACGTGCAGGGGAAGCCGGAAAAGGATTTGCCGTTGTTGCATCCGAGGTCAAAAACCTTGCCACACAAACAACATTGGCAACACAGGATATCGCTGGCCTGATTGCCGCCATTCAAGGCGAAGTCAACACAGCCGTGCAGGCCAATGCCGGGATCACACAGACCATTCGCCAAATTGATGAAATTTCCACCAGTATTTCCAGCGCAGTGGAACAACAAGGCGCCGCCACCCGCGAAATCAGCCACACCGTTCAGGATGCCGCCCAAGGCAGTCAGCAAATTTCATCAAGTATTGAAAGTGTGGCTCATATCTCCAGCCAATCCGGGACGGCGGCCACCACGTTAGTAAATGTTGCAGGTGAGTTGGGCGGCACGTCATCGGACCTTACGTGCGAGGTCGAAGATTTTCTTAAAAAGATAAGACAATAATTTTACACACAGGAGAATAATATAAATGGAAACGTACTGGCTTAAAATTCATCTCGCCTTTTTGGCACTCAGTCTCTTCCTTTTCTTTGGACGTTCCGTGCTAAGTTTCACCCGTCCGTCCCTCACCAATCACAAAATCATCCTGTTGCTGACCTTAGTCAGTATGGTGATGGTTGTTGTCAGTGCTGTCTTTCTCGCACAAGCAACAACATTGCCCGGCAACTGGATCACCGAAAAAGTCATTGGACTGATCCTTTATATCGGTTTGGGGTTAATCGCCTTGAAACCCACGACATCCCCCCTGCCCCGTGTGATATTCTGTAGCTTGAGCATCGCAGCTTTTCTGGCAACCTTCGTCATTGCCAAATCCCATACCCCGTTTATCCTTTAAATAAACAAAAGGCCTGCCCTCATCACAAGGAGCAGGCCTTCTTAAATACGATGCATATCTTATCAACTGTTCAGAAACACCTTGATGTTACGGATCGCTTGACGCAGACGTTGTGTATTTTCTACCAACCCGATGCGGACATGACTGTTTCCGTGTTCGCCAAACCCGACCCCCGGTGCAACGGCAACCTTGGCTTCGCGCAAGAGCTGTTTGGAAAATTCCAATGAACCAAGATGCGCAAATTTTTCAGGAATAGGCGCCCAAGCAAACATGCCGGCCTCAGGTGACGGGATATCCCAGCCAGCCGCCGCTAATCCATTGATCAAGACATCCCGGCGTTCTTTATAGGTTTGGCGAATTTCTTCCACACAATCTTGCGGACCGTTCAAAGCAGCGGTCGCCGCCACCTGAACCGGGGTAAATGCCCCATAATCGAGATAAGATTTTATTCGCGTCAACGCCCCAACCAGTTTTTTGTTACCCGCAGCAAACCCAATCCGCCAGCCGGGCATATTGTAGGTCTTGCTCATGGACGTAAATTCGATGGCGACATCTTTGGCGCCTTTGACCTGCAAAACAGACGGTGGCGGTGTCTCGTTGTAATAGATTTCAGAATAGGCAAGGTCAGATAAAATCCAGATGCCATGAAAACGGCAGAAATCGACGACCTGTTCATAAAATTCAAGGTTGGCCAGTTGCGCTGTCGGATTGTTCGGATAGTTTAAAATCAATGCGGTTGGCTTGGGTACGGAATGTTTGACCGCCCGTTCCAACGCCTCAAAAAACGTTTGATCCGGTATGATGGGAATATTGCGCACCGACGCACCGGACATAATAAAACCAAAAGGATGGATCGGATAACTGGGGTTTGGCACCAGCATCACATCACCGGGGGCAGAAATGGCGCTTGCCAGATTTGCCAATCCTTCCTTGGACCCCAGGGTCACAATATTTTCGCTGTCCGGGTCAATCTCCACCCCAAAACGACGCATGTAATAATGGGCATGAGCTTTACGCAGTCCCGGAATCCCGCGCGAATTGGAATAACGATGGGTACGCGGGTCAGCAACCGTTTCAATCAGTTTATCCACGATATGCTGAGGGGGCGGGCGATCCGGATTTCCCATCGCCAGATCAATAATATCTTCCCCGGCTGCACGCGCCGGAATTTTAAGCGCATCGACTTCGGCAAAGACATAAGGGGGGAGACGTCTGACGTTGTGAAATTCCTGATCCATTTTATTTTTCCTTAACTATAAAGGCCCCCACCGGGCAATTTGTCCGATGGGTTCTCACTTTCCTGTTTATTTGACGACGGTAGTTTATCTGTCGGGATTTGTTCTTTCTTTTGTTTTAAAGAATTATCCGTCGCAGGTTTTTCCGTTTCTTTTTTGTCATCACTCATGTTGCTTTCTCCCGTTTAGAGGACATAAAGGATACCCAACAGTACCCAAATGGCGATAAAGGCTGTTTGCGCGATCATCAGGGCAACCGGACCGAAGCCGACCTCGACCAAAGATTTCATGGATGTTTTAATGCCCAGCGCTGAAATCGCTGTCACCAGACACCAGCCGGACGCTGTAATCAAAGGTTCCTGAACCGACGTCGGCACATACCCCATCGTATTAAAGAAAACGAGGATACAAAACCCGATAACAAAGAATGGAACGGGTAATTTACCGCTGTCGACTTCCACGTCATCTTGCTTTGACGCCCAGATTTTAAAACCAACACCCAAAACAAAAACCACCGGTACCAACAAGGCAACACGAAACAGCTTGGTGATTGTCGAGATATCCCCCGTCGCATCGGACAGGCCATACCCGGCCCCGACAACCTGCGCAACATCATGGATGGTGCCCCCTAAAAACAGGCCAGCCTGTTCTGGTGTTAAATCCAGTGCCGTGCAGATAATCGGATAGGCAATCATGGCAATGGTGGACAGGGTCGTGACCGTTAAAACGGCAAAAATGGTATTACGTTCCTGACGATCCGATTTCGGCATGATGGATGAAATCGCCAAAGCCGCAGAAGCCCCGCAAATACCAACGGCACCGCCACTTAAAATTCCGAAACGAACGGTCCGCCCCATCAATTTATTCATAAGCGCCCCAAAGATAATCGTCAGAAAGACACCGCCGGCCACCCACAGGATAGGGGCGAGCCCCAATCCAACGACTTGGTCCACCGTAATGCGTAATCCCAACAAGGCGACACCTGTGCGCAGAACAATTTTCGCACCCGATTCAATACCGGGTTTACAGGCCGCATCTTCCATCAAAAAATGCAGCGCCATCCCCAGTAATAAGGCAAATAACATTTGCGGTGCGCCGTAATGTTCGGACAAAAATTTCGCAGCCGCCGCGACAATCAGACAAATCGCCAAGCCCGGAAACAAACGGGTGACTTTGCTTAAGAAATTCATTTCAGCTTTCAGGGTCGTTTCAGTCATTGTTTTTCTCTTTTTATCGCGAGGGTATTAAACTTCTTCTTTGTTTTGCGCCTGTGCCTGCACGACGGTCACGGCAATCATGCGATAAACCGCGTCACTGTCACAACCGCGCGACAAATCATTCGCTGGCTTAGCAAGCCCTTGTAAAATAGGGCCAATCGCTTTGGCTTTTCCGATACGCTCAGCCATTTTGTAGCCAATATTCCCCGCCTCAAGGTCCGGGAAGATTAAAACATTGGCATGTCCGGCAACGTCGGAACCCGGTGCTTTGCTTTCGCTCACACTCGGTACAATCGAGGCATCAAGCTGCAAATCCCCATCCACATGCAGATCAGGGCGTAATGCCTTGATACGATCTGCAGCATGGTTCACCTTGTCTACATGCGGATGGGTTGCACTTCCTTTCGTTGAGAAAGAAAGCATGGCAATGCGAGGCTCAAGTGCCAGCAGAGTCGATGCACTATCTGCCGCCGCAATGCCGATTTGCGTGAGTTCCTCTTCACTGGGGGTCACAACAAGACCACAGTCGGCGAAGACCAAGGCCCCCTTCATATCGTGAAAAGGCTCACACAACATCATGATGAAGAAACTGGAAATCATGGAATAACGCGGATCCACACCAATGATTTGGATGGCAGAACGCACCACGTCCGCCGTCGTCAGTTGCGCACCAGCAACCGAACCGTCCGCAAACCCCAGACGCACCATTAAGTTGGCAAAATTTTGCGGTTTTTGGATTTCCAAACGGGCTTTTTCTTCATTCATCCCTTTATGTTTGCGCAAAGAAACCAGTTCCTGCACAAAAAGTTCTTCGTATTTGGAAGCCTGCGGGTCTGTAATCTGAACCCGGCCATCCTCTAAAATATCTTCGGAGATCTGCGAAAGAATATTTTCTTTACGACCTAACAAGGTCACATAGGCCAAACCACCGTGAACAGCACGTAATGCACCTTCGATTACACGCGGGTCTTCCCCTTCCGCCAGAACGATATGTTTTGGGTTGTTTTTGGCTCTGGCCACCAGATCATCAAACGGTTTCATTTTCGGCTTCCCTGTTTTCTTTATGTCTTGCCTAAATCAAACCAGCCAAAGGACTGGACGGATCGGCATATTTCTTTTTGGGCATACGTCCCGCCAAATAAGCATCACGCCCGGCAAGGACCGCATGTTTCATGGCGTTGGCCATACGTACAGGATTTTGGGCTTCGGCAATGGCTGTATTCATAATCACGGCATCACAGCCCAGTTCCATTGCTTGTGCCGCATCGGACGCGGTACCGATACCGGCATCCACAATTACCGGCACATTGGCATTTTCTTTGATAATGCGCAGGTTCACCGGGTTCAAAATCCCCAGTCCCGAACCAATAGGGGCCGCCAGCGGCATGATGGCACGGGCGCCTTCTTCTTCCAGTGCTTTGCAGAAATTAGGATCGTCCGAACAATAGACCATCACATCAAACCCTTCCTTGATCAGTACTTTCAGGGTTTCAAGTGTTTCCGGCATACGGGGGTAAAGCGTCTTGGGATCGCCCAATATTTCCAGCTTCACCAAATCCCAACCACCAATTTCGCGCGCCAGACGCAGGGTCCGCAGCGCATCATCAGCCGTAAAACACCCTGCCGTGTTGGGCATAAACGTGTATTTGTTGGGATCAAGATAATCCATTAACAACGGCTCATCGGGTTGCGTCAAATTCACGCGACGCACGGCAACCGTAATAATTTCACATTCAGAAGCTTCGACCGCTTCTGCATTCAATTTATAAGTTTCGTATTTTCCGGTTCCGGTGATTAAACGGCTTTTAAAACGCCGTCCAGCAACGACAAAGTCTTCATCCGGTATCGTTTCTGATATGGTTGACGTTTCCGTATGATCGCCCCCGCCAATAATACGCACGACTTCCAACTTATCGCCATCGCATAGAGTCAGAGTGTCATATTGGGATTTCGGCACAATTTCCAAATTCCGTTCAACGGCAACCCGGCCAGCCTGATAACCGATATGATCTAGAATTCCAGTAACATTCAAGGGGGCCTCAAATGAGGTTTCCTGCCCGTTAATAGTGATTTTCATATCTTTTTCCTCTGCTGTTGAAAAAGGACCCTTGCGGTTTCGATCCAATGGATCAATGTCGAAAGAAACCGCAAGGGGAGGCGAACCTCACGAGGTGGTAGGGAGACCAGCCGGGAGAATGTCCGACCCCGGCTGGCGGGCTTTGGGAGAAATGAACTCATTCCCCAAATCTGATGTTAGACAGCCCCTTTTTGCGGGCGCATGTCCGACTTGTTGACACCGGCAACCGCCACCGGCGCTTTCATGGCATCACGGCGGAACGGCTCCCCCAGTTCCTGATTGAGTAGAACTTCAATGAAGGTGGTTTCGCCTTTAGCCTGATCTTCGCAAGATTGCTTGATCGCAGCGGTTAATTCTTCCGGTGTGCTGACTTGAACACCTTTCAAACCGCAGCCTTCCGCCACTTTTGCGTAATTCATATTGCGGTTAAGCTCAGTTCCAACAAAGTTATTGTCGTACCATAAGGTCGTGTTGCGTTTTTCTGCACCCCATTGATAGTTACGGAAAATGACCATCGTAATGCCCGGCCATTCTTCACGACCACAAGACGACATCTCGTTCATGGAAATCCCAAACGCACCATCCCCGGCAAAACCGATAACGGGCGTATCCGGCTGACCGATTTTGGCCCCCAAAATAGCCGGAAAACCGTAACCACACGGACCAAACAGACCCGGTGCCAGATATTTACGACCCTTTTCAAAAGTCGGATAAGCGTTGCCAATCGCGCAGTTGTTGCCGATATCAGATGAAATGATCACCTCTTGCGGCATACCGGCCTGAATCGCACGCCATGCCTGACGCGGCGACATGAGACCTGAATCACGCTTGCGGGCTTCGGCGTTCCAAACAGTACCCGGATCATCTTCTTCATGGTCCAGACTGGACAATTCCTGCGCCCAGGCCGATTTGGTCTGGTGGAGCAGGGCAACACGGTCTTCACGTCCTGCATTCCCGGCTGTTTCTGATAATTGCGCCAAAATTTGTTCCGCAACCAGTTTCGCATCACCTTGAATGCCCACGGCAACTTTCTTGGTCAACCCGATCCGATCGGAATTGATGTCAACCTGAATGACTTTTGCATCTTTCGGCCAGTAATCAATGCCATAACCCGGCAGGGTGGAAAACGGGTTCAAGCGGGTGCCCAGTGCCAAAATCACATCAGCCTTGGCAATCAACTGCATGGCTGCCTTTGATCCGTTATAGCCCAACGGACCAACAGACAGACGGTGGCTGCCCGGAAAAGCATCGTTATGTTGATAGCCACAGCAAACCGGCGCATCCAATCGTTCCGCCAACATTTTAGACGCTTCAATCGCATCACCGATCACAACACCGGCGCCATTCAAGATCACCGGAAACTTCGCATCAGAGAGAAGTTTTGCGGCTTCACTGACCGCCTGAACACCACCGGCGGGACGTTCCAGACGAACGATTTGCGGCAGGTCCACATCAATAACCTGTGTCCAGAAATCACGCGGCACGTTGATTTGCGCCGGCGCTGATCCCCGAATTGCTTTTTCAATCACGCGGTTCAAAACTTCGGGGATACGGGAGGCATCACGCACTTCTTCTTGGTAACAAACGCAATCAGCAAACATACGCATTTGTTCCACTTCCTGAAAACCACCTTGGCCGATGGTCTTGTTCGCAGCTTGCGGGGTCACCAGCAACATGGGCGTATGGTTCCAATAGGCCGTTTTGATCGGGGTCACAAAACCTGTAATCCCCGGCCCATTTTGCGCAATTGCCATAGCCATTTTGCCGGTTACACGGGTGTACCCATCACAAATCAACCCGGCATTGGTTTCATGGGCACAATCCCAAAATGTAATGCCCGCTTCGGGGAACAGGTCTGAAATCGGCATCATGGCAGAACCGATAATCCCGAACCCATGTTCAATCCCATGCATTTGCAGAACTTTAATGAACGCTTCTTCTGTTGTCATTTTTACCATGACTCAATATTCCTCTCACTGTGTAGGGGGGTCGTTTATTCCAGACGCACGTCACCTGTGAACGCCTGATTTCGTTTAAATTTTCAATCGATTATCTATAGATAGTTGTCGCGCAGGCCATACCAGACATAGAGCATACGTTGACCGATCCGACGGAACGGTGCAAAAACCTCATAGGGCAGCGGACTGTTATATATCGGCAACTCTTTCGGGATCGGTTTCCCTGCGACAAGCTGTGCCATACGCCGCCCGGCATGAGCCGACGACATCACACCATTCCCGCCATATCCAAGCGCATAGAAAATCTGTTCCTGCGCATTGGGTTGGAAAATTCGCGGCATCATATCGTGACTGACATCCACCCAGCCCCACCAGGAATAATCAATATCAATTCCTTTTAAGGCCGGGAACTTGGCATCTTTTCCAGCAACTAACCTTTCAAAATGCTTGCGATTGCCCGCATCCGCCCCGGTAATGGCGCTCCGACTGCCAATTTGCAAACGTTGATCCGGCAACAGGCGATAATAATGACGCAAAGTCCGGGTATCGGTCATAATGATGTTCGACTTAAACCCGCATGCTTCAACTTCCGCATCACTTAACTTACGGGTCACCATATTATTGGACATGATCGGCATAAAACGGTTCTTTAGGGATTTATGCAGGGTTTGCGTTGTATAGCCCCCCGTTGCAATCGCAACAGCACGGGCACGTACAATCCCACCGGGCGTTCTTAAGTGATGAACCCCGTTAATAGTTTCCCATCCTTCAACCGGGCTGGAAGTGTGGATTTTCGCCCCCAAGGCACGGGCCTTGCGATGATACCCATAAGCGACCTTGACGGGTTGAACCCCAATCCCGGTTGGTTCCAGCATGGCCCCATGACCGTTGGCTTCTTTGACCCAATCGGAATGCAGTTCTGCCTTGCTGACCATGCGGGATTTATAGCCGAAAGTCTTGTTCATCAATTCGACCTCAGCCTCCAACGTCTTTAAGACCTTGGGACGATGGGCGACATAAAGATGACCGGCATTAACCGCATCACAATCAATATCTTTGATCAGCTCTTCGAAGGTTTCAAACCCTTCTTCAATGTCTTTATGTAACTTCAGCGCTGTTTCCAAGCCCCATTGTTTAATCCATTGGGACCGTTTCAAACGACCGGAATTATTCTGTGCCTGTCCACCGTTGCGGCTGGTACAGCCCCAACTGACTTGGTTGGCTTCCAGAACATGGGCCTTGATCCCGTGTTCCTGCGCCAAAAAGACCGCACAGGCCAGCCCCGTAAAACCGGACCCGATAATGGCAACATCCACATCCATGTCCTGCATCACCGGCCCGTCATCTTGTGGGGCATCACCGCCGTGTGCCACCCAGTACGTCGGCGCATAATCCTGATTGTGACCGGGTGTCCGCTGAACTAATGGATCAAAACGGGGATCGTATGCATCTAAAGCTTTTTTTATTGTCACATGCTTATTCATTAACGCCTCCCTATAAGGCAATTTGTATTGTATGACGTTTTAGTTATTTGCTGCCCAGCAAGGGACGGTCTTTACGAAACGCCCGCTTTGACGCAATTTTGCCATCCCGGAAAGTAAACAGATCAACCCCTTCGGCCTCAATGCGCGATCCATCATCCTTGGTCCCTTTGAAGACCCATTCGGAAATTCCGCGATCACCAAAGGCAAAATGTACGCAATCAGCCCATTCCACATCTTTAAAGGTGGCAAACACACCGCGAAAGGCGTCGCCAACGGCTTGTTGACCTGTAAAACGTGCCCCAAAGACTTCTGGTCCACCGGCGGCATCAAAGACCACATCATCTGTCATATGCATCATCACGCCATCGGCATCATGGCGGTTGAACGCATCGAATACGGCGCTCAATGTTTCGACGTTTGCTTGGTTTTCTTTTGTCATTACGTTTCCTTCCAAACTTTGTTTGGCACCAAAGGGTGCAATTCAACTTGTTCAGAGCCGCATCAGGGATAGATCTCATTCGCGCATTCTCGCTCTGTTGGGTTTTACGTTACGTGGAACTATCCCATCCCGGTAGCGCCAGTCCATTTCTACCAATAGGACCAGCCAAGCCAGTTTGACCGGACCGATAAGACCAGTTCCAATCCCCCCCTCACACGGATTATTTTTTATGTATGATGCCAACAGTTCGTTTGATTGGAGTGCAACATGAAAGACAATTCTCCCCTAAACATCACGACCGGCGCCTTGCCGGGTTCAGAGAAAGTATTTTTTGGTTCTGACACGATGGAGGACGTCACAGTCGCCATGCGTTGTATCCACCTTGAAGGTGGGGAACAGCCGGTTGTGACCTATGACACGTCCGGTCCCTATAGTGATCCGAACGCGACCATCGATATCAACGTGGGCCTGCCCAAATTGCGCCGCCAGTGGATATTGGATCGCGGCGATGTAGTTGAATATGAAGGC
>NZ_JBLWXN010000008.1:0-205382 GCF_048267425.1 Terasakiella sp. | reverse complement strand
GAAGAAGCCCCCATTTTTCAGGTGGCTGACTACGGTTTGGTTGCGGACCTCTTTGATGCCGTACCGGAACTGGAAAATTCATTGACTTAGACCTGCCTTTCATCCCGCAATGAAAGCAGAAACTTAAGGGCAGGCCAATGGTCTGCCCGTTTTTTTGTTGGTTTATGGCTGTAGAATTGTATTGAAAATATTGAATTGAAAGCTCAATTATAAATAATAGGAAGAGCATTATATAAAACGAAAGGGATATTTAATGAGAAGGGAGTGGTTAAGACAAACGTTGTCTCTCTTCTTTCTGGTTGGATTTTCTATCGGAATAAAGGCCGCATGGGCGCAAGATAAAGGGATTACAATCGTCACAGGCGATGATTATCCGCCTATCACGTCACAGAAGCTGAAACATGGCGGACTGGGTTTGCGCATTGTCATGCGGGCGTTTGAATTGGCGCAATTCCCTGTGGAGAAAGTCAAATGGCAACCTTGGGCACGGGGGTATTCGTTGACACAGTCCGGGGTGCTTGACGCAGCTTTCCCGTGGGGACCGACGCCGGAGCGTTATAAAATCTTTTATTTCTCCGACCCAATTCTGCATATGACAAATTATGCCTATGTTCTGGAAAAATCGGATGTGTCGATTCACCAAAGAAAGGATTTGAAAGGCAAAGTCTATTGTAATCCTAATGGATATGGTGATTTCGGTGTGATTAAAGAACTCAAGGAAAAGAACCTGATGAAAAGGGAGGCGCCGTTGAACATGGTGTCTTGCTTTAAAATGTTGAAAGAGGGCCGGGTGGATCTGGTGGTTTCTCCTCAATGGGATGCGGATTATGGAATTTCCGGGGCAAAGTTGGACATGGACACAGTTCGACGTGAACCAATGAAGGTTGCACAAACACCGCTCAGTTTAATTGTCTCTCTTAAAAATAAACGTGGCCCGGAAATTATTTCAGCCTTTAACAAGGGGTTGAAAAAAATGAAAGAAACGGGTGAATTTATCCGAATTTATCACGAGTTTGGTTTTGATGAATTTTTGGAACCCAATAGCTGAGTGCGCAGTTTTACGGATAAAATAGCACTTGTTTACACGCGTTTTTCTCGGCAAGATAAAAGTTACAAAAGAAACTAAAACTCTGACAGACGAGGCAGGAAAAGATGACAGAACAAACATATGCGCTGTTGATTGATGGTGCACAGGTTGCGACGGATGATCATTTTACGGTTTTGAATCCGGCAAACGGGCAACCCGTTGGTCATGCGCCCAAGGCATCAACAACTCAATTGGATGAGGCGGTACAAGCTGCACGTACAGCTTTTAAAAAATGGAGCGCGGTTTCAGATGAAGAACGCCAGCAGGCTTGTTTGAACATTGCTGCTAAAATCGAAGAACATAGTGAAGAATTGGCGACCCTTTTGACGAAAGAACAAGGTAAGCCGTTAAACGGATTGGGTTCACGTTTTGAAATTGGTGGAGCAAAAGCCTGGACGCAAGTAACCGCAGCTTTGCAAGTTCTGCCAAAGGTTTTGCAGGACACAGAAGAGGGCAAAGTCGTTCTTCATCGCAAACCTATTGGCGTCGTCGGGTCGATCACCCCGTGGAACTGGCCGGTGATGATTGCGATTTGGCATATTATTCCAGCGGTGCGAACTGGTAATACAGTGGTGTGTAAGCCGTCGCCTTTTACCCCTTTATCCACCATCCGCTTGATTGAATTGATGAACGAGGTTTTACCTGCCGGTGTCGTGAATTGCATTACGGGAGATGATAGTCTCGGGGCTGCCATGTCAACCCATCAAGGAATCGATAAAATTGTCTTTACCGGATCGTGTGCGACCGGGCAAAAAGTGATGATGAGTGCCGCGGCAACCATGAAACGTCTGACTTTGGAACTCGGCGGAAATGACGCCGGGATTATTCTACCTGACTGTGATCCCAAGGAAATCGCGGAAGGGCTGTTCTGGGGGGCCTTTATTAACAACGGTCAAACCTGTGCAGCGATGAAACGTTTGTATGTGCATGAAAGCCTGCATGATCAGGTCTGTGAGGAATTGGCCAATGTGGTGCGCACGATCCCGATGGGGGACGGTTTGGATGAGGCGAACGTCATCGGCCCTATCCAAAACACTATGCAATTTGAAAAGGTCAAAGGTTTGGTCGAAGATGCCAAACGCAAAGGGGCACGTATTTTAACAGGTGGCGAAGCAGGCGAAGGGCTATTTTATCCGACAACATTGATTGCGGGGGTTGATAATGGCTGGCCCATTGTCGATGAGGAACAATTTGGTCCGGTTCTTCCCATTATTTCCTATCGTGATATTGACGAAGTGATTGAGCGGGCCAACGACAGCCCCAATGGGTTAGGGGGATCGGTTTGGTCCAAAGATATTGAAAAAGCCAAAGAAATTGCCAGCCGACTGGAATGTGGGTCGGTCTGGATCAATAAACATGGTGCGATCCAGCCCAATGCGCCGTTTGGTGGGGTCAAAGGATCCGGTATCGGTGTGGAATTTGGTGAAGAAGGTTTGGCGGAATATACCAATATTCAGGTGATTTTCAGTTAAAAGACTCTATTGATTCAAGAACAGCCTGCTTCATTTTGAGGCAGGCTGTTTTTTTTATGTGAAAAGAAATTGATAATTCGCAATGTACTTTACAATAAAATTATAATATAAGATTTAACTAATGTTTATTTCTGACTTATTGGAGTACCCCCGCATGATGAAAATATTCTCGTCTCTCGCCCTTGTCATGGGTTTAATGCTATCTTCTGTTTCTTCCTATGCAGCCGAAGCAGCATCAAAGACCTTTGTTGTGATTACATCTGAGAGTGTGGAAACACAGGGAATGGCCTTGGTCTTGAGCTTGCAAGCGCTGAAGAATGGTTCTGATGTCCGTATTTTGCTTTGTGATCATGGTGGGGATATTGCTAAAAAAGACTATCAGGCAACGCCGTTGAAACCCTTGAACGCGACACCGCAACAATTGCTGAAAAAAGCAATGTCAACTGGGGCAAAGGCTGATGTCTGTGCGTTATATCTGCCGAACCGTGGCCTGGGTATGGATGCTTTGATCGAAGGCGTTTCCAATGCCAAACCGCCGCAAATCGGGGCGTATATGGCAGACCCGTCCGTTCGTTATTTCACATTCTAATCAATGAATAGGACAGGAGGTTTTTCTATGAAATATGTTGCAGCGGCCTTGTTGGCATTTACGTTGATTGCGCCGGGTTTTCAGGCACAGGCGGCAGATGTTCCAACCAAAAAAACGGCACAAGTACAATCCGGCCTATATGTCACAGCAAAAGAAGCATGGGACATGATGCAAAAGGATGAAAAGGTTGTTTTGATTGATGTGCGCGACCCGATCGAAGTGATGTTTACCGGTTTTACCGATGAAACCGATATTCATGTCCCTTATCTTCTGAGTGATCGTACGAAGCAAAATGCGAAAAAGTCGGTTTATGCGATGACAAAAAATCCGAACTTTGTGAAAGAAGTCAAAGAAGCCTTGTTGGCAAAAAATGTCTCGAAAGACACGCCTTTGGTCTTTATGTGCCGCTCCGGCAGTACGCGCAGTGCACCGGCGGCTGATCTGTTCTTCAACGAAGGATGGACGAAAAGCTATACAATGGTGGATGGCTTTGAAGGCGGTAAAAACAAGGAAGGTAATTCCAAGGGAGTGCGCGATGTCGATGGATGGCGTAATTCCGGTTTGCCGTGGGGCTATAAGCTGAACTTCGAAAAAATGTATATGGCCGCAGAATAAATCTATCCAAGTACGAATGAGAAAAGGCGCAATTGTTTCTATACAGTTGCGCCTTTTCTTTTGAGTTTACGACCTAGTTCAGGTGAGGGTCGGCACGCAGACGTTCCACCAGATAATCGACACAGGCGCGAACTTTGGCGGAAACCATGCGCCCTTCCTGATGGAGTATATGAACAGGCAGGGGCTTTTCTTCAAACTCGGAAAGAATGATTTTCAACCGACCATCACCCAGATAAGGCGCGATTTGATAGGATAAAAGCCTTGAAATCCCAAAATCTTTGAGAACGGCTTCGATGATTGTATCGTTGGTGTTGGTTTCAAAACGCGGATTGGCTTTGGCGTGAATGCGTGTGCCGTTTTCTTCAAACGACCATATATTTGATGACCCGACCGCGTTGGATTGAAGGGTTTGATGGTGTTCAAGCTCGCTTGGATGTTGGGGGATACCGTGTGTTTCTAAATATGTTTGTGAGGCAAAGGTGATTTTGCGGACATAACCGACCCGAACAGCATTGAGAGAAGAGTCCGGTAAGTCCCCGATCCGTACAGCGATATCCATGCCTTCGTCGATCATATTGACCACCCGGTCCAAGAACAGGGTGTTAAGATTGACCAGAGGAAAATCACGCAAGAAATCTATGAGAACAGGTGTTACATACATGCGTCCGAAAAGGGCGGGGGCGGTTACGTTTAACCGTCCACGTGGCGCACTGTGTGAACCAATGGCGGCTTCCTGTGCTTCTTCTACATCGCTGAGAATGCGTTGGCAATCGCGCAAGAAACGTTGACCGCTGTCGGTGAGGCGCACAGACCGAGTGGTTCGAATAAACAGGCGACTGCCAATACGGTCTTCAAGGGAAGCCACCGCACGCGTGACAGCAGGGGGCGACATGGAGAGTTTTCGGGCGGCTGCGGCAAAGCCGCCCGTCTCAGCCACATTAACGAAGACTTCCATTTCCAAAAATCGATCCATTTTATAATTCCGAATATCGTAATAATAAATTGTATAAATAGTATATTAATATTTTTTATAAAACAATCTAACTTCTCTTTCGTCAAGGCGAACAAGCCTGAACGTTTTAAAACCCAAAAAATCGAGAGAGAAGAAAATGAGCCGTATTGCAATTATTAAAAAAGAAAATGCCACAACAGAACAAGGTGAATTGCTGGATGCGATCCAAGCCAAACTTGGCATGGTGCCGAACTTTTTAGGCGTATTTGCACAATCCCCTGATGCGCTGAAAGCTTTCCTTGGACTGCACAGTATTGCGGAAAATGGCACACTGGATGCCCAAACCCGCGAACGGATTGCTTTGGTCGTGGCACAAGGCAATTCCTGTGAATATTGTTTGTCTGCCCATAGCGCGATTGGGCGCAAAGCTGGTTTGAATAATGCCGAGATTGAGGCCAATCGCAAAGGCACGTCGTTTGACGCCAAGGCGGCTGCGGCAGTCAGTTTTGCAAAAGCCCTGAACAACAATATGGGCGATGTAACGCAGGCTGAGTTCGACAGTGTGCGCGCAGCGGGGTTCAGTGATTCAGATATCGTTGAAATTATCACACATGTCGGCATGAATATTTTGACCAACCTGTTAGGCAAAGCCACATACGTTGATATTGATTTCCCGAAAGTGGAATTGGCACAAGCCGCGGAATAATGCCCCGCCAACTGACGGGTGTTGTTCCTGAATGAGAGCAGCACCCGTCCTTTTTATTTGAAGGAGGTTTGAAATGTCGCGCAGGTTTGCTGAGATTAGTTTTACACCGTCCGTCCGTGCGGCTCAAACGCGATATGGATCGCGCAAGGCCTATGCCGGATTGGAAGACCATGATCAAACACCGGATAAAATAGGACCCATTGAAACAGCCTTTATTGCGGCCCGTGACGGTTTTTATCAGGCAACGGCCAATGGAGATGGCTGGCCTTATGTCCAATATCGTGGCGGTCCAAAGGGGTTCTTGCGGGTATTGGATGAACAGACCCTTGGTTATGCCGATTTCCGTGGAAATGTCCAATATATCAGCGTCGGCAATATGGCAGAGAATGATAAAGTTGCTTTAATTTTAATGGATTACCCCAATCGTCGGCGTTTGAAAATTTGGGCGCGGGCCAAATTGGTGGACTATCAAGATGATCCTGCCTTGGTTCAACGTCTGGAAGACCCAACTTACCGCGCCCGTGTGGAACGTGGGGTTATCTTGACGGTGGAGGCAATAGACTGGAATTGCCCGCAACATATTGTGTCGCGTTATAGCGAAGAGGAAATTCAAATTGCAATGGAACCCTTGCTGGAACGATTGGATGAATTGGAACGTCAAGTTGGGCAGGAGCAAGGCGATAAAGATGCATATCGTCAAATTTTTAAGAATAAGCGCCGTAAAGGAGGCGAACAATGATCGCAGTATCCAGAAAATATATAGATAAAATGATGGGTAACGATAAATTACCGCAACGGGCCACTATCGGGTTTATTATATTGTCTTCACTCGGTGCGACATTGGCGATAACGTTAAGTGTATTTCTCAGCGCAATTTATGACTGCGCGTTAATGATGGCCCCGTTCGGTGCCAGTTGTTTTCTGGCCTTTTCCTTGCCCGACAGCCCGTTGGCACAACCCAGGAATATCGTGATTGGTCATGTTTTATCTGCGGGTGCCGGTTTTATATCGCTTTATCTGTTTGGGGATTCTTGGTTCGGTGGGGCCTTTGGGGTTGGGCTCGCGGTCTTTTTGATGCTGATCACGCGGACCTCGCATGCACCGGCTGGGGCCAACCCATTGGTGGTTTACGCTGCCCAACCGGATTTGATGTTCCTGTTGACCCCTGTGTTCTTCGGTGCCTGCCTTATTGCCGGTTTTGCCATTATTTATAATAATTTCAGACCGAATATCTGCTACCCGAAATATTGGTAAATACTTCCCTTTAATTGGCGTTGATGGCTTCACGCTGGATAATCGCCAGCAGGCCACGGGCTTGATCGTTACATTCTTTTGCCGCCAGCGAGACTAAAAATTCCACATCGCTATAGGTGCGGTTTTCCAGGATATGCAGGTTGATAAGGGTTTTGCTATCTTTGCCTTCCTGCATAACCAGAAAACGGTCGCCATCGGTGATTTTCAGATTTTCCGGCCATTGGTTGATCTCGCCAGCATCTTTCCATTTGAGGGTTTCCGCCATACTGTCGGCAACATTAACCAAAGTAACCGTGGCATAGTTTTCTTTTTTATAACGATCAATAATCGGTTGCTTGCTGTCAATGATGCAATAATCACCGGTTTCTGAAATATTAATGGCAAGCGCCTGATCACGTCCTTTCAGGGAGGCGGCCCGGATGGCCCCGACGCTGCTTGAATCTTCTGCCGTGGATTTTACCAGACTGGCAAGGGCGCGCATGGCTTTACTGTCCCCACCGCCTGCACCGTCTTTTTCCAGTTTATCTTTATAGGGACCTTTTAAATGCAGGGTCTTTCCTTGGGCATTGATAAAGACAACGGATTTTTTGTCGGGGATATCGACGATGGTCTCCGATGTAATCTGATCGCCCGCTTTAAAGGTTTTTATGGAGGAAGAAATCACAACATATGAGCTGGCAAAAGCTTGAGTGCTTAGCCCCATGACAAGGGCAAGGCCAGCGGTGAGAAGTTTTTTATTCAGTTTAAACATTGCCAAAGCTCCTTGGTTATTTCGTTGTGGCACGGTAAACACCGTCCCAATCCGCATCCGGTGGGCTTTCCTGCCACGCCTGAATGCGATTTTCATAAAGGGTGAATAAGCCGGGGATGTTAAAGGGGGCGGCGCTTGTACGCGCGCGCTTCAGACCTTCAAGTGCCTCTGCCCAATTTTGCGCCCGGTAGTTTGCAAGCATGGTTTCAAAATCATTTTTAAACGCGAGGAAGCTTTTATCCTGAGCAAGTTCATCCCCGCCCAGCAAAGTATAAATCCGTACGGCCTGTGTTTTCCCTTTGACCTGAATGAGGTCCAGTTCCACACAGGCTTGATCGGGGGCGAGGTTCAAGGTTTCTTCGGAAATTACGACGTCAACGCCGTAGGTTTTGCTTTGCCCTTCCAAACGAGACGCCAGGTTGACCGTATCACCCAACACGGAATAATCGAAACGTTGTTGGGATCCCATATTGCCAACGACACATTCGCCGCTATTAAGACCGATGCCGACTTTTAACGGAATAAAGGGTTTGTTGTTTTGTTTGGCTTCTTCTTCCAGTACCGCATTTAAAGTGACCATTTCATCCAGCATGCGCCGTGCACTAATGCAGGCGTTTTTTGCATGTTCCGGGTCATCAAGCGGGGCATTCCAGAAAGCCATGATGCAATCGCCCATATATTTATCAATGGTCCCGCGATAGGACATGATTTGATCGGTTAGCGGTGTCAGCATCCGGTTGATAAGGCGTGTCAGCCCCTCGGCATCATATTGTTCTGAAATGGTCGTGAAACCACGCACATCGCAAAACAGAAGGGTTAAAACCTTGGTTTCCCCGCCGAGTTTTAACTGATCGGGCGCAGAGACGAGTTGGTCAACCATCGCAGGCGACAGATAATGATTAAAGGCATTTTGGACAAAGGCGGAATGTTGTTTTTGTTGATAAGCGGAATAGGCCGACCCCAATCCAATCGCCCCGCCATAAGCCAGAAGCGGGGACAGCATGGGCACAACGATCGCCATTTGCGTAAATAGCCAGATAATCACATAGGTTATGGCGACAACACCGGCCAAGGACAGCAAGATGCGTAACGCAGCACCAATAGGGGCAAAGACCAAAATCGCGGCCAATAGGCCCAAAATGGTTGCGATTGTGATTTCTGCAATAAGGGAGGTGCCTTTTTCTGTGCGGTTTTCAATGATCTGTGACAACATATGTGACTGGATCATAACGCCGGGAATAACCCCGTCCTTGGGGCCAAGTGCGGCGGCAAACGGTGTTCTGTGACGATCCCCAAACGGCAGGTCGGCCCCGATCATAACGATTTTGTCTTTAAACCATTCTTTGGGTAAAAACTCGATCACATCAATCGCATACATGGGAAAAGCCGGGGTGTCGGCATCCGGTGGGCTGCGATACTGGATACGGACACTTTCCTTTAAGGGGGCTGCACCAACGGCTTTTGCGATTTCGGATGCGAAACTGTATTTGAACCCGTCTTGTGTTTCTTTTCCCACAAACACATTGCGCACAGTCCCATCAACAGGGTCTTTATACAGGTTTGAAAAACCGGAACGCACCCCCTGCAGGTAGTCTTTTTGAAACGTGTATTGCGTTTCGGTCAAGCCGGTTTCTAGGTCTGTCCACCCTGTGATAATCGGGATGTCGGATTGTCGTAACAGGGTTTGCAGGCGGGCGTCTTTTTCAGCTTCGGTCGGTTGGTCAAACAGGATATCCAACCCGATGGCCCGAATACCTAATCCTTGCAAATACTGTATTTTATCGGCGAGAAATCCACGGTCCACCGGGGATCTGTATGGCAGTTTTGCCAGTGTTTCTTCGGTAATGCGCACAATCACAATCTGATTGTCTGTTTGTGAAGGCGTATTGAAGATACTGAACCGCATGTCGGAGGCCCAGTTTTCGGCAATCGAAATAATGCTGATATATCGGGCGGGCAGGGTGGCAAAAGCGACCGTCAAAATGACGATCGCAATTTGCACCATGACAAAAGTTTGGTTTTTTACCGTTGCCATGTTTCCCCCTTGTTGTGTTTATGCAAACGCATAGACCTTAGACTTTAACGGCCAACGGGAAGTCTTGCCCGCGCGAGCTGATGACGGGGAATTGCGGTTCTCGTCCGCCTTCTTCGCTCAGTTCCGGCAAACGGTCTTCAATAAAGCGTGACAGGCCGCGTACCGATACCAAGCCATCATTTTTGCGCGGGTTGACACCGCCACCGTTCAAGGCTTCCAAAATGGTGTAGGTGAAGGCCCCATGTCCCAGGTCCGTCAATTCAACGGCAAACTGTTCTTTCGCGGCCCCCGCAATAACATGAATACCAGAGGTCCGTGACAGGCGGCTTAAAGCTTTGCGTTCTTCAAAACCACGTGTTTTGGCAACGGCAGCGCCGGATTTACAGCTATCCATCAGCATAACGACTTTTTGGGCCGGGATTTCTGCAACCCAGGCTTCCAGTTCGGAAGACGGAATGCCTTTTTCACGCACATGATCCGGGCGTTCGGGGTAGGTGACGTCATAAGGCATGAAATACCAGCTTTCGCCCAAGGTATCGCCATGTCCAGCCAGATAGATCAAAACGACATCTTCGGGCTTGGCGTCATCTTTAATCGACATCAAGGCGGCTTTAATACCGGATTTGGTGGCCTGTTTATCAAAAACAGCGGTGGTGCGGATATCTTTAAACAGTTTTTTCGGTTGTTTTTCAAAGAAATCCTTGATGCCTGTGGCATCGGGCACCCCGTAGTTCAATGACAGGGCCGGGTTGCGATAATCATTAATGCCGATGGCGGCAACATGCAGCACACTTTTCAGTTCCGCACCACTATAGGCGATTTTAACTTTGGCGGGTTTACTTTCAATCGCATCTTTGCTGAGTGCAACACAACGTAAGTCGTTTTTACCCGGTGCCAATTTAATTTCGAAATCGTGGCTGTAAACCTTGTCCTCTGCATCGCCTTCATCGGGCATATGTTTAGCAACCAGTTTGCCGTTTTGATAAAGACGGATTTCTTTGACACCACCGCCTAAATCAGCGGCCTGTACGCTGACTTCGAATTCATCTTCATCGGTGTCTTCATCGGAACTGGGGCTGGCAATGGCGACTTCGGGCGGGGTTGCAAAGGAAACGGATAATTTTGGGCGTTCCTGAACGGTTGTGGGGGCTTCACTTGCCGATGCCAACGCCAGAACGCCCGGTTCCATATGGCTTTCCCCGAACTGATCCATATCCAGCGACATATCGGCATTTTCCCACTTCACAGCGGTTAAAGCATCGCCATCGCCTTCAAAACCGCCTGTTTCAACATCCAGTGCGGCCCAACCGTCTTGCTTGGTCACAACAACACGGGCGGTTTCCTTGCCTTTGTTGGCATCTAAAATGCGCGAGGTGCCATCCTTGCTGGCCACATGCACCACATTGTTGCTTGTGCCGAATTCAACGGATTTAACTTCTTCGGTGTTTTTAAGTTCCGCGATGGTCGTTTTTGTATTGATATCGTTGATCTTGACCTGCCCATCGGGGGAGGCGGTTGCGACCTTGGTTCCGTCATCACTGACGTTGGCTTGGGTCACGGGCGCCCCTGTGTTGACTTCGCTGACGGTTTTGCTGAAATCGGCATTCCATTTTTTGACGGTGCCATCGCTTGAGGTCGTGATATAGCCACTGTCGTCTTTTAAGGCCTGAATATGGGTGACTTCAGATTTATGGGCCTTGACGGTTTTGACGGCCTTGTTGCTGGTGCTGTCTACAATTGTGATTTTCCCGTCATTGCGTCCGGCAAGAACCGTTTTCCCGTCGTTGGACAGGGAAACAGCCTTGAGCTGACTTTTGGAAACTTTTGTTTGAACGGCTTGTTCCGGCTTGTCCGTATCAACGATAACCAAACTGCCGTCTTCCATTGCTACGGCTGCTTTTGAGCTTTTGTTCGCAACGGCGACGGCTGTTGGTTTGGTGCTGGACTGTGGTTTCCAACTGCCTTTTGCCTGACCGCTATTGGCATTGATAACGCTGAGAGAACCGTCTTCTGCGGCACTGAGGGCTGTTGCGTTATGTTCGGACATGGCAATGGTTGTTACAGGTGCCTGATGGAGGTTGTCTACTTTCTTAACCTGACGGCCCTGATCCAAATCCCAAATGGTGACAGACCCATCATCATGGGCTTTCAACATATGCTTTTTATCCCGAGTCCCGGATACTTTTGCAGATGTGATGGCGTTGATTGCGGTAACTTGCTGTAAATCCACAGTTGCATGGGCGTTTACGACAAGGCTAAGGGAGCTGTTGATCGCATCTGTAATGGTCGATGTGACGGTTTGTGTAATAACAGAAGGCGGCATAAACTGGGCCAAGGCTGCGTTACTGGCCAGAACGGCACCAGCAGTTGTGATCGCAGTCGAGGTTAAAAATTTTCTACGACTAATCATGTTCCCTTAAACTCCCATTCGCATATTGGTGACGACCTATGAAGGTAATCACAAGTTTAGCGTTAAATTACGATTAGAACCATTATATCAAAAAGTGAATAAAATAGGTTACTTATTTTGCGCTTTAATGGACAAGTTCAGCAAAAGCTTTTATACTAAAGCATAATGTAACAAGGAGCCGATCATTATGAAAACAGCCCTTCTCAGCCTATTCAGCGTTGCTATTTTGACTTTTGCCCTGTCCAGTGCACAGGCAAAATCTCCGACCGTAGAAAGTGTACAAGGAGTTTTGGATAGCACGGTCTCCAAAGTCTCTCAGGAAGAAGCAGACAAAAAGAAATCTGAGACAGATAAAAAAGATATGAAAGAGAAAATGAAAGACGACGTTAAAGAAGAAATGAAGAAAAAATAATGAAGACTGAAACCCGATAGCTTTCATTCTTCGTCTGTTATCGCTAAAGAATTCTTGAGAGGCAGCGCCTTTCCTTTTTAGGAAATAAGGTGTTGCCTTTTTTTATATGCGAATCCTGTTCTTGTGGCGATGGTATGAAGGGGCAGAGAGCTCTCTATCCTTGTTTGTTCATTGTTATTTTCAATTTTGGAAATGTTCCAAAAGGTTCTTGTTCCGGTTTTATTTACAAGATGATCGAAAATCGCTCTTTCGCGCTGGTATTTTGATCGAAAAGCGCTCATCGTTTGAACCTGATTGATAAAAAATTACAGAAAATATGGTGTTTTTGGGCTGGCAGAAAATTTGCAAAAAGGGCTGGCAACAGGGTTGAACAAGATTAGACGGTCTGGAAGACAGGCGATGCGTAAAATGAAAAGCGGCCTGACATGGTTTGCGCCATATAGTCGTGTTGCGTCACGATATATTATTTTCTCGTTGACGGCGGCGCTGCTTCCGATCGTGGTTTTGTCTGCGCTTTACGACAATTATTTTGTCGAATTGATCAATAAAGTGTCAGACAAGAAGAATACGGCACAGATTGTCGCGTATGAAAATACCGTGCGCCATTTCTTTAAAGAACGCGAGATCGAGTTGGACGACCTGAAAGATCAGTTTGACCATCCACGGTTTTATCAGGCAGGGGGTGATTTTGATCTCGTGCCTGAACTCGAGGCGATCTTACGGGTCTTGTCCGATACCAAATATATTTATGCCATTTTGTTTTATGGTGATGACGGTCAGGTCGTTCATACGTTCCCAAGCAATAGTCCGCTGGCCCCGTATGACCAAAACAATCAGGTTACAGATTATCAAAATATGGAAATTATCGGCCCGTCGCATTCCGAGATTGGGTTGCCCAGCTGGGTCGTTATGAAAAATTCGTTTGATGCCCGCCAAAGCAAGCGTGGTATTGGGCTGGTCATCCGGTTTTCATCCTTAACCCGTTTTATGGATGACTTTATTCTGCATGGGTTTCGTCAAGCCTATCTTCAGGTCGGGGATGGGCGGTATTTCGACACATCTGGACTTGATTTACAGGGGCGTCCCAGCGGTTTACTGGAAGATGTCAGCGAAATTCTGCCCGGCTGGAAAATGTATCTGCGCGATGAGTCAGCCAAGGTAATCCCGCCAAGTCAGCAGGTGCGTTATATGCTGCTCTTGACCACTCTGTTTACGGTTTGCGTGATTTTATATGTTCATTATAGCATCGGTTACCGATTAAATGAGCAGGTCGGGCGCTTGGTCAAGCGGGTGGAACGGGTGGCCCAAGGCGACATTAACACGCCGTTGAAAGTCGCGGGGAACTGGGAAATTCATCGGTTGAGCGTTGCCATTGAAAGTATGCGCAACCAATTACAAAAATTCATTCGATCCAACCTTGAGATGGAACGTCAAGCCAGTCTCGGACAAATGGCGGCTGGTATTGCCCATGAAGTGCGCAATCCTTTAACGACGTTGAATACAGCCGTACAAGCCCTGGCCAAGCAGGAAAAGGAAAGCGAGAAACTGGAACTTCTGGAAATTATGGGTGATGAAATTTCCAGAACAAATACAGTGATTAAGGGCTTGCTGGATTATGCCCGTCCGCGTGATCCAGAACCTTGTCTGATTGCGGTACGGGCCTTGTTTGAACATGCCAAGGTCTTGGCCGATGTTGTCGCCAAGAAATATCACAGTCGTATTGAATTGTTTATCGAAGAAGATGCCGAAAATATTCTCACCTTGTTCGGAGATTCCATTCATTTACGCCAAGTCGTTTTGAATTTGGTTTTGAACGGTTTGCAAGCGATGGAAGGCAAAAAGAAGGGCCTTCTGGAAATTACGGCGCGGCGACAAGGTGACCATTGTGTCATTGCGATCAAGGATGAAGGATGCGGCATTCCGGAACATGCGCTCGCCCGCGTGCTGGAACCGTTCTTTACCACAAAACCCTATGGCACGGGATTAGGCTTGGCCATTTGTGCCAGTCTGGTGGAACGTAACCAAGGTACGATGACGATTGAAAGTGATCCGGGATCAGGCACGACAGTGACCCTTCATATGCCGATTTTAAGATGGACCTATCAGGAAAACGAGAAGGAGAAAAAGGAACGTGAGTAAAATCAAAGTTCTGGTGATCGATGACGAAATGAACCTCGTCCACAGTATCAAGTTTTCGTTAAAAGCCGAAGGAATGGAAGTTGTCGCCGGATATAATGGCGAAGAAGGTATCTTTTTGGCGAAACGTGAAAACCCCGATATTATTTTTCTGGATTTGAAGTTGCCCGATATCACCGGCATGGATGTGCTGGAAACCCTGCAAAAAGAAAAAATAGATATTCCGGTTATTATGATTTCCGCGCATGGTGATACGCGTGCGGCGGTGCAGGCGGTGAAATTGGGGGCGGTGGATTATCTGACCAAACCTTTTGAACTGGACGAGCTGGTGTTGCTGATAAAACGCAACGTGGAACGTACCAAGCTGGAAAAGGAAGTTGTTTTTCGTCGACAAAAGGACACTGTCACAAATGGTATTGTGGGAACCAGCCTGCCGATTGAAAACCTGAATACGCAAATTGAACAAATCGGGAAAAGTGCAACGCAAAAGGTCTTGATCACCGGACCGTCGGGAACAGGCAAAGCCTTGGTTGCGCGTGGCCTTCACACAATGCGTCATGGGGATACCTCGTTTGTGGAAGTCAATTGCGCCGCCTTACCGGAACATTTGATGGAAGCTGAATTGTTTGGGGCGGAAAAAGGCGCCTATACCGGGTCGGTTGAAAAACGGATCGGTCTAGTGGAATTGGCAGAAGGCGGCACGCTGTTTCTGGATGAAATTGGGGAAATGTCCCCGGCGTTGCAAGCCAAACTTTTGACGCTTTTGGAAAGTGGGACATTTCGTTCCGTCGGGTCTGCACGGGAAAAACAGGCGTCTGTTTTTGTCATTGCCGCAACCAATCGGGATTTGCTGGCCGAAGTGGAAGAAGGCAATTTCAGACGTGATCTGTTTTACCGCTTGAATGTGGTTCCCATTACTGTTCCTGCCTTGAAAGAACGTGGGGATGATATCAACCTGCTGCTGGATTATTTTATCGATTTCTTTTGCGAGCAGGAAGGACAACAGCCTGTTGTGTTGTCTGAGGCAATCCGGGCGCGGTTGAATAGTTATGAATGGCCGGGCAACGTGCGGGAGTTGAAAAACCTGATGGAACGCTTGACCATTTTATATCCCGGTCAGGATATACAAATGACCCATTTGCCCCATGAAATTGTACAAAGTGAAGTCAGTACCGAGACCAATTCGGAATTGGTTGATAGTGTTGAAGCCTATGAACGCGAAGTGATTGAAAAAGTTTTGCTGGAACATAACGGGCGCAAAGGACTGGCGGCGGAGGCATTGGGCATTTCGCGCCATGCGTTGAAACGGCGTATGCAACGTCTGAATATGACAGCGGGACATAAGGGATGAGAAAACGTCTTACCTTTGCAGCCTTTGGGTTTTTGTTTTTATGGTCACATGGTGCTTTTGCCCGTCAGGAATTTGGCGCGTCCAAGGCGGATGCCGATGCCCATGTTGGATGTTTGTATCCTTTAAGCGGTTATGGGGTGGATTTTGGGAAAGACAGTGTTGTCGGTATCCAGTTAGCGTTGGAAGATATCAATGCGCTTTATGAAGACCCGCCCAAAATTCACGTGATTATTGATGATACGAAACTTAAAACCTCCCGCTCCTTGCGGCTTGTGCGTGATTTCGTGAAACAGGACAAAGTCCAGTATATCTGTGGAATTGTCAGCTCGGGCATTGCCCTTGAAGTCACGAAAATTATCGAAGAACTTGGCGTGATTTTTGTTGGAACGGATAACGCGTCCTCCCGTTTGACCGGGGCGGCTTTGCAACGCAATTATTTTCGCATGACCAATAATACCGCACAAACAATGGATGCCGCTGCACAATATATCAAAGACAGTTTTCAAGGCATTTTAGAAGATCGCCCGTTGCGGATTGCGTTTATCGGGCCGGATTATGATTATGGCTATCAGAACTGGCGTGATTTTCGCCGTGCAATGGCGGATCAGGATGTGGCCTATACGACCGTCGCGGCCTTGTGGCCCAATTTATTCGAAGTAGATTTCAGTACCTATATCAACTCACTCTTAAATGCCAAACCTGATTTGATTGTCAATGAACAATGGGGGGATGATTTCATTACATTTTTACGTCAGGTGCAGGATACGGATTTATTAAAACATTCCAAATTGGCTAACTTTGGTTCCGGCGGGGATTATGACGTTTTAAAAGAACTGGGCGATGATATGCCGTTGGGCTTGATCCTGTCAGCACGTCATCATGTCAATTGGCCGAATACGAAAGAAAATAAACGTTTTGTGCAACGTTTTTATCAACGCGCAGGTCATTACCCATCCTATGTCGCCCAAGGGGCCTATTCCGGTATTTTGGCGATTGCCTATGCGCTGAAACATACGCCCCCCCCTCATACAATTGATAAAGTGCGCGAAACATTGGGGGGCTTGCGTTTTAAGTTACCGGAAGACCCGGATGGTTTTTCCTCTTATATGGATCCTGAAAATCATCAAATTGAACAGGTCATATCTATCGGTCAAACCGTTGCCGATGAACGTTTTCCCCCGGCAACGCGCCTGTTGGGCAATTGGCGAAATTATTTGCCGATAAGACATCCCTGATAAATGAGCGCATTGCGCCCAAAGCCGTCATATGAGCGGAGCGTTAGCCGATCATATAAAACTGGATATTCAGAAAATATATAAAAAATCGTTTAAAAATAGATGGTTATGCCATTCCTGTGAATTGGCATGTTCCCTGCTGTTGTATGGGGGAAGGTCCTGCAAAAGGCCCTCGCATATAACAGGCAGGGAGAATTTTGATTTATGAGTGAAAACGCTCTCTGCCTCCATTTCTCAATTGATGTTTGGAGGCATATCTAAATGCTTAAGACAATTTCCAAAATGGCTGTTTGCGGTGCTGTCGCAATCGGTGCGCTGGCATCAACGGCGCAGGCTGCTGATGAATATAAGCTTGGTCTTGTAACGTTTCTGTCTGGCGGGGCGGCGGGTCCGTTCGGTGTTCCGGCAAAAAATGGCGCGGACCTTTTGATCGATGCATTGAACGCAGGCACCATGCCGGCCCCTTATAATAAAGTCGGGATTAACGGTGTGAAGATTGCCCCGGTTTATGTCGATGAAGCGGGCGGCGCAACCAAGCAAGTTTCTGAATATCGTAACCTTGTTGAACGCCAAGGTGTAAACGGTGTTGTCGGTTATATCTCTTCCGGGGATTGTCTGGCTGTTCCGGGTGTTGCCGAAGAAATGAAAAAGGTAACCGTTCTGTTTGATTGCGGGACGCCGCGCGTTTTTGAAGAAGCCAACTATAAATATGTTTTCCGTACGGCTTCGACCGCGACAATGGATAACGTGGGTGCAGCGCGTTATATTGCTGAAAAAGTCAATGGTTTGAACATGGTTTCCGGTATTAACCAGAACTATTCTTTCGGGCATGACAGTTGGACCGATTTTACAACCTCGCTTGAACAGATCAAAAAGGGCGTGGATGTTTCAACCAAGCAATTCCCGAAAATTTATGCAGGTCAGTATGGCGCAGAGGTTTCTGCTCTGATGGTAAATCCGTCCAGCGTTATTCACTCTTCTTTCTGGGGTGGGGATATGGAAGCGTTCCTGCTGCAAGGTTCTGCCCGTGGTCTGTTTGAAGATCAAAAAGTTCTGCTGACTTGTGGTGAAAGTGCGCTTTATAAATTTGCCGATAACTTCCCGGAAGGTGCCATCGTTGGTGCGCGCGGTCCGAACGGTATCTACGCGCCGAAAAGCGAATTAAACGATTGGTTCCAGAAAGAATATAAAGCCCGCTTTGGGACAGAACCAACTTATCCGGTTTACCACATGGTACAGGCCATTATGGGTCTGAAACTGGCAACGGAAAAAGCAGCGGAAAAAGACGGTTCCATCCCCACGGATGAAGCGGTTGCAGCGGCCTTTGAATATCTGGAATATGATAGCCCGGCGGGTAAAATCGTAATGTCCAGCGGCAATGGTCATCAGGCCGTTCAGGAAATGGTCTTTGGTCAGGTTTCCAAAGTTGACGGCAAGTTGGTGATGAAAGACGTGGTTCGTTATGCTCCGTCTTGTGTGAACCCGCCGAACGGTGTGAAAGCGGCTGACTGGATTGCAAGCGGTTTCAAAGGTGCTGTTTGTAACTAAGTGATCCAACGCGATCAGAACAAGGGGATGGGTCAGGTCTAAAGACTCATCCCCATTTTGAAAATCTTAAAATCTTTAATACTGGGGTTAAACGATGAACTTGGCTCTTGCGGTTCTCGTGGATGGTGTCGTCTATTCGTCGTGGTTATTTTTAATCGCGGCCGGTTTGACACTCATCTATGGGGTGATGAAAATTCTCAACATGGCGCATGGCAGCTTCTATGCCATTGGTGCATATGCGGGCGCGTCCCTGATCGGTGTCTATTTTGCCGGTGGCAATCCGCCTTGGGCCAGTTATTTGTTGTTGATCGGTGCGGCTTTGGTATCAGGCCTGATTATTGGTCTGTTGATCGAACGCGGGTTCCTGCGTTTTATGTATGGCCGCGACGAGGTGGTGATGATCCTTGTCACCTATGGCATTTTGCTCATTCTTGAAGATACCATTAAATTGCTATGGGGGGTGGATCCGTATTTCGCCTATCAACCCTATACGCTGTTGGGTCGTACCAAAATGTACGGTCTGTCCTTTGCTAATTATGATTTCATGTTGATTGCCGTCACGGCCTTGGTTGCCTTGGTCTTATGGTGGTCCTTGAACCGCACTCGTGCAGGCAAGATTTTGCAATCGGTTATCCATGACCGGGAAATGGCTGGGGCATTGGGGGTGAATGTCACGAAAATTTTTACCATAACATTTGTCATTGGTGCCTTTTTGGGTGCGTTTGCCGGGGCCTTGACGGCGCCGGGGATTTCCGTTGTGCCGGGCATCGGGATTGAAGTGATTATTCTGGCCTTTGCCGTCGTTGTGATCGGTGGGTTGGGCAGCGTCGGTGGTGCCTTTGTCGGAGCTTTGATCGTTGGGTTATCGCGCGCATTATCCGTTCACCTGTACCCCGATGGGGAACTGTTTGTCATCTATGGTGTGATGGGGCTGGTGTTGGCATTTCGCCCTCAAGGCCTGTTCGCCATTGCCGGTGCGAGGAAAATTTAATGATGACGAAAAATCGTATTTATCTTTTAATTCTGGCTGTCGCTATGATCTTTGCCGGTCTGGTTATGCCGTACTGGTTCAGCTTCCTTGTGACCGTTGCCCTTGCCAAAGGGTTGGTTGTTCTGGGGCTTGTCATCCTGATGCGCGCCGGGTTGGTTTCGTTCGGGCAAGGGCTTTATTATTGCGCGGGGGCTTACGCGGTCGGTGCATTCAGCGATTACTTCAAGACCGATAATTTGTTGTTGCTATTGTTGGTGGCGATTGTTTGCGCGCTTGTGATCTCGTCTATTGTCGGACTGTTGCTGTCACGGTATCGCGATATTTTCTTTGCCATGTTCTCAATGGCGTTTTCCATGATCCTTTACGGGATTTTGGTCAAAAGCGCTGCTCTTGGCAGCTCGGATGGGTTTAATGTGGTTTCGCCGACCTTCTTCGGTTGGACGGTTCACGCCAGTGGCGGCAATATGTTGACCTATTGGGCGGCTATCGTTTTGGCTTTTCTTGTCGGGGCCGTTATCTGGCGATATTTCAAATCTCCGATGGGTATGGCGGGTGAAGCCATTCGTGAAAATGAAATCCGTGTGGAATATCTCGGGATTTCCGTTCAGAAAGTTATTTATATCAAATATATCATTGCAGCCGTTCTGGCTTCACTTGGCGGGGCGATTACTGCGATGACGGTCGGGCATATCGACCCGGAAATGGCTTATTGGACCACATCGGGCGAATTTGTCTTTATTGCCTTGATGGCAGGGACCGGACATGTTGCCGCACCGTTGGTAGGGGCGATTATCTTTGAATTGCTTCGCACCTTTGCCTTTCAGGTGTCGCCTTATACATGGCAGATGATTTTGGGGATTGCCTTGTTGGCGATCATTATTTTCCTGCCGAACGGTTTGTGGTCGTTAAAAGAAAAATTGATGAAAGGGGCCAAATCATGACAACCCTTCTGGAAACACGCGATTTGGCGAAAAATTTCGGGGCCGTCACGGCGGCAGCCGACATTAACGTCAAAATCAATGCAGGTGAAATTGTCGGCGTGATCGGATCAAACGGGGCGGGCAAAACCACTTTCATCAATATGGTGACAGGTTACCTAAAACCCAGCAGCGGTGAAATTCTGTTCAACGGTAAAAACGTCATCGGACGTAAACCGCGCGAGGTTATGCGGGATGGAATGTGTCGTTCTTTTCAGGTCGCGCAACTTTTCCCGGAACTGAGTGTTCTGGAAAATATCCTGATTGCAATGGCGATGGCGGAAGGAAGGAACTTATCGTTCTTGTCCCCGATCCATACGCCTGTTCGCGAAGAGGCGGCGCGTGAGGTTTTGACGGAATATGACATTTTGCAATATGTTGATGAAACCGTTGCAACCTTGCCCCAAGGTGTTCGAAAACTGCTGGATATCGCAATGGCGATGTTGAGCCAACCCAAAGTCCTGTTGCTGGATGAACCGACCTCCGGTGTGGCGATCGAGGATAAATTCGATTTGATGACAACGGTGATGGCGGCGGTGAAAAAATCCGGTGCGGCTGTCTTGTTTGTGGAACATGACATGGATGTGATTGCGCGCTATTCCACCCGTTTGCTGGCCTTTTATGACGGGCGTATTTTGGCGGACGGCCCGACCGGGCAGGTTATGCGTGATGAAAATGTGCAGACCCTTGTGATCGGTCACCATCTGGATATGGATGAATTGGAGGATACGGTCAATGCTTGAACTGTCAAAGGTTTCAACGTCAATTCAGGGCACACAAATTCTGCGCGATGTGGACCTGAAAATTGCCAAAGGTGAAATGATTGGCCTGATCGGGCGTAACGGGGCCGGTAAAACGACCTTGAACCGTACGATCATGGGGATCTTAGCGCCGACATCGGGCAAAATTGTCATTGATGGTCAGGATATGACGAAAGCAGGTGCACATGAACGCGCCAAATTGAAAGTCGGGTTCATGCCCGAAGATCGTCGTCTCATTCCGGCCTTGAGTGTGGAAGAAAACATCCTGTTGCCCGCATGGGCCAATGATATCAAGGAAGCTGAAGCCCGTCTGGCATGGATTTATGAACTGATGCCGGAGGTTGAAGGTTTTGCGACACGTAAAGCCCTGCAACTGTCAGGGGGGCAACAAAAACTTGTGGCCCTTGCCCGTGCGTTGATGAGTGGCGTTCACATCCTGTTGTTGGATGAACCGTTTGAAGGGGTTGCCCCAGCTTTGTCTCGTCGTCTTTTGGAAGTCATTAAAACCTTAAAAGACGAAGGTTTATCCGTTTTATTGTCTGAATCCGATTATACCCATTCCGCCGATCTGGTGGATAAGGTCTATATGATTGAACGTGGGGCTGTTCGCCAAGACGAAAAAGCCTAGAAACTTCTCTTGAGACATGAAAAAGGCCACCGATTTTTCATCGGTGGCCTTTTGTTGTGGGGGTGTTTTTACAGGGATTTGGGGACGTTAAACACCACCCATACACAGATATTTGACCTCGACATATTCATCCATCCCGTAGAAAGAACCTTCACGGCCCAGACCGCTTTCCTTTACACCGCCAAACGGAGCAACTTCGGTGGAAATAATGCCTTCGTTAATGCCAACCATGCCGCTTTCAAGGGCTTCACCGACACGCCAGATACGTCCGATATCACGGCTGTAGAAATAAGCCGCCAGACCAAAGGGGGTGTTGTTGGCCAGTGCGATGGCTTCTTCCTCGGTTTGGAAACGATAGATCGGGGCAAGGGGACCAAAGGTTTCTTCGTGGGTGACGATCATATCAGCGGTGACATCGGTCAGGATTGTCGGTTCAAAGAAGGTGCCGCCCAAGGCATGTGCTTTCCCGCCGAGTTTGACTTTAGCACCCTTTGCAATCGCATCATCCACATGGCGCTGGACTTTTTCCAAGGCCGCCGGATTGATTAACGGACCTTGCTGGTTATCACCGTCCAGGCTGGGGCCAACTTTAAATTCGGATACTTTTGCCGCCAGTTTATCGACAAAGGCGTCATAAACGCTGTCTTGGACCAAAATTCGGTTGGCACAGACACAAGTTTGCCCCGTGTTCCGGTATTTTGAGGCAATGGCGCCATCGACCGCAGCATCCAGATCGGCATCATCAAATACGATAAACGGTGCATTTCCACCCAGTTCGAGACTGACTTTTTTAACGGTATCTGCAGCCTGTTTCATCAAAAGTTTGCCAACAGGGGTGGAACCAGTGAAGGAAACTTTGCGAATAAGCGGGCTTTCCATTAAGGCCGTGCCGACGGACGGGGCATTGGTTTTGGAACAGGTGACGACATTCAGCAAACCGTCAGGCAAACCTGCTTCCTGTGCCAAGGCGCAAATAGCAAGGGCGCTGAGCGGTGTATCTTCCGCCGGTTTAATGACTACCGGACAACCGGCAGCCAAGGCCGGACCGACCTTGCGGGTAATCATGGCAATGGGGAAATTCCACGGTGTAATCGCAGCGACAACCCCGATCGGTTGCTTGATAGTCACAATACGTTTATCCGTACCATGTGCGGGGATGGTATCACCGTAGATGCGTTTGGCTTCTTCGGCGAACCATTCAATGAAACTGGCGCCATAAACGACTTCGCCGCGCGCTTCAGCCAGTGGTTTACCTTGTTCGGCACTCATTAAAAGGGCAAGGTCTTCTTGTGAAGCAAGGATCAGCTCATACCAGCGGCGCAAGATATTGGTGCGTTCCTTGGCGGTGCGACTTTTCCAGTTGTCAAAAGCCTTATTGGCTAAATCAATCGCTTGTTGTGTTTCTTCGGCCCCCATATCGGGAACACTGGTTAAAAAAGAACCATCAGCAGGGTTGGTTACGTCCAGTGTTTTACCATTGGATGCTGCCACCCACTGACCACCGATAAAGGCTTTTGATTTTAATAAAGACGGATTTGAAAGGGATAAAGTCATGGGGGTGTTTTTCCTTTATGACGTGGATTGAGGAAGAAGGAGGGCCTGAACAACATTGTGTAACGTGCCGGGTAAGGGGGCGGGTTTATTCGTGGCCCGATCCACGTAGACATGAATAAAATGACCTTGGGCCGCACAAAGATTTTCACCTTCATGGAACAGGCCGATTTCGTAAACGACGGAACTGCTGCCGATTTTACTGACGGCAATACCGGCCTCAATTGTTTGGGGAAAGGCGAAGGAGGCAAAGTAATTACACTTGGTTTCCACCACCAACCCAATAACCGGACTGTTTTGAATATCCAATGCACCTTGTTCGATAAGGTGGCTGTTTACCACAGTGTCGAAGTAGCTGTAATAATTGACATTATTAACATGCCCATAAACATCGTTATCCATCCAGCGTGTTTGAACCTTGCTGAAATGGGCGAAATTATCCCGTGTTTTGGGAGTAGGCTTTCCTGACATGGATCCGATCTCCCTTAAAATGCGCTGCGATAAATTTCCAACGCGGCTTGTTCATCGACTTCGCGTGGGTTGTTTACCAGCAGGCGCGTTTGTTTCATGGCTTCTGATGCCAATGTTGCCAAGGCATCTTCACCAATGTTCATTTCGCGCAGGGTTGTTTGCAGGCCAAGGTCTTTGGAAAGTTGTGCGATTTGGGTGATCAACTGATCGACGCGTTCTTTCGGATCTGAAATTTCTGCCAGTTGTGGGAAAATACATGGGGCAAGGGCGCTGTATTCATCAAGGCAGTTTGGTGCGTTGAAGGCCATGACATGCGGTAGAACCAGTGCGTTCGACAAGCCATGTGGGATATGATAAATCCCGCCCAAGGGATAAGCAAGGGCATGAACCGCGGCAACCGGGGAATTGGCGAAGGCTTGCCCGGCAAGTGTGGACCCCAACAGCATATTGGACCGTGCCTCTATATCACCTGGATTTGTGACAACGCGCATGATGTTATCACCAAGTAAACGCAAAGCCTCGCAAGCCAAAACGCGTGAAACCGGGTTGTTGTTGGCAGAGGTGGAAGTATAAGCTTCAATTGCATGAACCATTGCATCGACACCGGTGGCGGCAGTGATGCTGGCGGGCAGGCCCAAGGTCAATTCGGCATCCAGCAAAGCAATATCGGGCAAAAGGGCCGGGGCGACAACGCCCTTTTTCTCGGTCACGCCAACCGTGATGATGGAAATGGGGGTGACTTCGGACCCGGTCCCGGCGGTCGTTGGGATTTGGATCAGCGGGAGACGCTTGCCTTTCACCATATTGACGCCGTAAATATCGTCCAGCTTTTCACCACTGCCGACCATCAAGGCAACCAGTTTGGCAACATCCATTGAGGAACCGCCACCAAAACCGATAACGCCGTCGATATCAAGGGCACGGGCCTTGGCACAGGCGTCTTCCACAATACTTGCCGGTGGGTCGGCGACAACATCGCTAAACACTTCAAAGGTGACACCCGCTTGCGTGAGGCTGTCCAATGCGGGATTAATCAGGCCCAGATCCACAAGACCGGGATCGGTGACAAAGAATATTTTTTTACCGATTTGGTCTTTAACCAGATCGCCAAGTCGTTTACAGACGCCCGGTTCGCAAATGATGCTTTTGGTAGTGTTAAAGGTGAAGGTATTCATGGAAAGCTCCCTGCTATAATCGAAATTATCGAGAAATTAAGCGACAATTTGCAAGCATGGTGCCATTCATATTTTTAAACTAATGCATTGAAATGTATGGCTTTTTGTCAATCAGGTAAGCCGAGAGAGCTTTTGACGCTCATATTTGTGTGAAAGGGAGCGCAAAACGCTCATGTCTTTAATTGAATAAAATCACACCCTATCGTGTGGTCTCGGTTGTATAACCTGCATTGTAATACTTCAAAAAGGATAGATTTTTTGTCTGTTTTTGTATATTAATTGGGATAACGATTTAAAAAAATCAATAAACGAGGGATTACGTGTCTAACTTATATTCTGTTCTGCAAACCTTGTGGAATGAACAGAACGCTACTGTTCAACCTGTTTCATCGGACAGTCCGTATTTTTATACGGATACGCCAGAGGTGGAAACCAACGAAGATGAAGGATCGCTTTCGGTATATTCTGCCCAAGCTGCAAAATGTGCAGGTGGAAATTATAAGGATATAACCGTTTTTCTGGGTAGTGATAAAAATTCAGAAGTGATCTTGAAAGATGTCCCCAATGCGTTGGTGCGCACGCAAGCAGGGGATGATTATATAGATATCGTCAGTAATGCTGGCTTGCGTGAAAAATCCCAGATCCATGTGTTTGCCAATCAAGGCAACGATATGGTCGTACTCTATTCCAACGCCTTTTATAATGTGTCCTATCGTCTTTATGGTGGAGATGGTGATGACCGCCTGATTTCGTCAGGGCGAAGCCATGTTCTGTTTAACGGTGGAGAAGGCGACGATACGATTATACCGGGTGACGGTAATAATATGATTGTTGGGGGGGAAGGTATCGATGAAGTTGTCTTTTTCCAAAATCAGTCAAATTATGATATTCGCGAAATCAAGAAAGATCATTTGGAAGTTGTGAGTAGCGACCTAGATGGAAATGGCGAAAGTTTCTATTCTTTAATGGGGGTGGAACTTTTACGTTTCAAGGATGGGACGCTGGATGTATCACAAGGTCTGCTTTATCAAAACGCCGCTGAGGACAGTATCTATAACAAATTGTCCTGGAGCGGCTTTTCTTTTGCCGACAATGAGGGAACACCTTCTTTCAGTTTACGCGATATATTGAAACATTTTAATGTAATAGATACGTATGGCGACCAAAGGCACGACCCGCAAATTGTTGATATGCAACCATTGTCTAATCTTGTTCAGGAAACGGATGTCGAGACAAAAGGCCTGCAACAAGACAATTCAAAAGAAATGAACAATATTGTCCCTGAATCCAAACTAAAGGGAATGGACCAAGAGGATATGCCAGCTCATAAAGGGATAGAGGAGCAAGAGGAAGCGTTATCCGTTTTTAACCTGCAAGATGAGGATGGCTTTGCCAATATTGTGCAGGGAACCAAGGCATCGGAAATTCTTACAGGGAGTTGGGAAAAGGATCTGTTGCTTGGGGACGATGGCGATGATTTTATATTTGGTGGTGGTGGCGCCGATGTCTTAATCGGCGGAAATGGCAATGATCATTTAGAAGGCAGCTATGGCGACGATATTATTATAGGTGGCGAGGGGGAAGACACCGCCTTTTATTGGGGCTTTGCATCTGAATTTGAATTGGACCTGACACATCATAGCATTCTGGATTTACTGGATGACTATGGGCAAGATCAGTTGGTTTCAATTGAGAAAATCGGCTTTATTGACGCAACCTATCGCCTTAACGCTGATGGGGTCGAAAAAATTGACAACGGGCTCTACAATATAGATTGGGGTCCGTCCGGCGAGCTAAACGTTATCCAAAGCGTGCCAGCCGACAATAACACGTCGGTTTCTTATCAGTCGACCCAAACCGAGGATGACCCCGCACAGACGTTGTTTGTTGATATTTGATCTGTTCCATAATTTGCACACGAATGTATAAGTTTGTGTTGACCTTATTATTTGGAATTAGAGAATTATAAATTCAATATTTTAGCAATTATTAAAAAATATCGAAATTGTTATGTTCTCCTTCACAGTTCATGAGGAGCACGTACATGTCAAAACTTACCATTGTTGCCCATATTACGGCGAAAGCCGATAAAATCGAACAGGTTAAGGCAGAGCTGGAAAAGCTTATTGCGCCGACTTGCGAAGAAGAAGGGTGCTTACAATACGATCTTCATCAAGACCGGGATAATCCAGCCTCTTTTATGTTTTATGAAAACTGGCAGTCCCGCGCCATGTGGCAACAACATTTGGCGAGCAAACATTTGGCGCATTACAAGACGGTTACAGAAGGCAACGTGGCTGAATTCAGGCTGTACGAGATGACACATCTTGCAGATTAATGAGCTGAAAATTGTAACGTGAAAAGAGACAGATTATGAAAGCAATCGGATATAAAACAGCAGGCGCGGTCGACGCGGCTGATTTTGTTGAATTTGAAACAGAAACACCGGATATCGGTTCGCACGATCTATTGGTTGAGGTGCGTGGTGTGTCGGTTAATCCCGTTGATACAAAGGTGCGGGAAAGAGCGCAGCCGGAAGACACACCTAAAATCCTCGGGTTTGATGCGGCCGGGGTTGTGAAGCAAGTTGGAAGCGCCGTCAGTAAATTTAAAGTGGGGGATGAGGTTTTTTATGCCGGTGATTTGACCCGGGCAGGGACCAATTCGGCACTGCATGTAGTTGATGAACGCATTGTTGGTAAAAAGCCAGTTGCACTTGATTTTGCCGAGGCTGCCGGATTGCCGTTAACGTCCATCACAGCATGGGAATTGTTGTTTGAGAGCCTTCAAGTCAAGGAAAATGAGGGCGAAGGTGATAGCATCCTTATTATTGGTGGGGCTGGGGGCGTTGGTTCCATCCTCATTCAACTGGTAAAACAACTGACAAAATTAAGCGTTATTGCAACCGCATCGCGTCCGGAAACTGTACAATGGGTACAAAGAATGGGAGCCGATTATGTGGTTGATCACCGGAAACCTTTGGCGGATCAAATCAAAGAACTGGGGCTGGAGCCACGTTATGTCGCCGCATTGACTGGGACGGATGGGCATTTTGATGCCATTATTGATTTGATTAAACCGCGCGGACATGTCGCCTTTATTGATGATCCGGAAAATTTGGATATCAAGGCAGGCAAATTAAAGGCATTGAACTTTAGCTGGGAGTTTATGTTTACACGTTCGATGTTTCAAACGGATGATATGGATCAGCAACATCAATTACTTAATCGTATCGCAGATTTGGTTGATAAGGGAGCATTGGTGTCGACGGTAACCAATAACCTCGGCCCAATCAGCGTAGAGACATTAATCGAAGCACATCGTCGTCAAGAAAGCGCTCGGGTGATTGGTAAAAATGTACTAAGCGGATTTGATCCCGTTTCGTCCTGATAGAAGATAACCTTCTTTGTATTGTTCATAGATGCAAAGAAGGTTTCTTTTTTAATATGGGGGCGTCTGTTCGTTGAGTTCGTGGGTTTTCTTGATGATGTTAATAAACATATCGCGGGCCAGACTGGGTTGGGCGGTGACCTTGGAAATGACAGCCACACCTAAGGGGAAGCTTTTGATTGATTTTCCAATGACTTTTAACTGACCGCTTTCGACATAGGGCTGGGCGTAGGCTTCCGGTAAAAAGCCGATATATTGCCCGGACAGAAGCAAAGGAATACGCGCTTCAAAAAAGTACGATACGGCAGAGGCTTTCATATCGAAAAACTGTTTGTAAACTTCCATATGCGGGGTTAATCCCGCATGGACCAGATCATATTGGTTTAATTTTTCCCGGGTGATTTCCTTTTCGGGTAAATCAAATAAAGCATGGCCTTCGCCGCAATAAAGATAGTGTCTGTCGGTGAAAAGGTGGAAATACTCAATACCGTAAATTTTGCGGTGATAGGGAATGATGGCAATATCAATCTGGTTGTTGAGGATTTTGTTTTCCATTTCCGTCATTTCTTCGACATCGAAATGAAGTTTGACGCTGGGGGCCACGGCGGAAAATTGCCTTATAATATCAGCAAGTTGGCAACGCTGGTCGGTTGCGAGGCTATCTGTCAGGGCGATTTTCAGGGTTCCGGCAGGGGAACCGACCAGATTGTTGACGGCACTTCTGAATTTTGAAATCTGATTTAACAGCTGGCAGGTTTGTTCATAAACGATGGCGCCTTCGTCTGTTAAGGAAAAGCCACCGCGCCCTCTTTTACATAATTTCATATTTAACCGGGCTTCGAGTGCGGCAATATGGTTGCTGATAGAAGGGCGGCTGATATTTAATTTGGCTTCGGCAGCGGCGAAACCTTCGCATTCGGCAACTGTTTTGAAAATTTTGAGCTGCTTAATTTCATGGTCGCCAATAGGGCCGATCGGTTTATTTTTCATTCAAAATCAATCGTGTTCGAGCAAGTTTTGTACTTAATGTTTGTTATATTGGTATCAAATGTCAATTATACGTAAAAAAAGTTAAACGTAAAGATTGGAGAATAGAGATTTAAGCAAAATTTCCGACGTGGAATCATTTCTTCGTAATCTATGAACTTTTCACTTTATGAGGGCAGTAATGCTAACAGGGATTAAAAAGAAATTATTCGCATCGGCAATGGCGCTGGCAATGGGCGTCTCGACTTTCGCAGTAAATGCAGACGCAGCGGAATTTAACTGGCGCTTCAGCAACCTTTATGGTCGCGGTACGGCGTTTGGTGAAGTGTATGAAAGCCTCGCTAAGAACATCGAAGAAGGTTCAAACGGGCGTATTAAAGTTCAAGTTCTCTTTTCAGGCGAAGGTGTGGGGACCAGCGGCCTGTTGGGTGCTGTGAAATCCGGCCTCGTGACAATGGGCGCACCGTTCCAATCCATGCATGCCGGTGAACTGCCTGCTGGTGTTGTTGAAATCGGCCTGCCCGGTGGTACGGATGATCCTGCCAAATTGCAAGACCTGTTCCACAATCAGGGTTGGGACAAAATCCTGACCAAAGCCTATGGTTCACAAGGCATGACATGGTTAGAGCCCTATATTCAGCCAGCAGTTTATGTTTTGACGAAAAAACCGATCAATTCTATCGAAGACTTCAAAGGTTTGAAAATCCGTGCACCGGGGGCTTATGGTAAGTTCCTGCGTAATCTGGGCGCCTCTCCGGTATCTTTGGCATGGAGTGAAATTTACACAAGTCTGGCAACAGGTGTGATTGATGGCTCCATCGGTTCCAACATGATCGACCACCGTGACGGTAACCATGTCGAAGTCGCAAAATACATGTACAAACTGCCGCTGGCCGGTGCACAGGTTTTGCCGATTGTTGTAAACCGCAATGCATGGAAAAAATTACCTGACGATCTCAAAGCGGTTGTACGCAAAGCCACTGAGAAACACGCAGAAGACCAACTGCGCCTGTCCCGCCAATGGGAAGCCGAAGCGGTTAAGGAAATGGAAGCCAAAGGCCTGAAATGGAGCCCCGAGCCGTCTGAAGCAGACCGCGCAGCATGGGCGAAAGCTGGTGCAGGCCTGTGGGACGAATATTCCGCAAAAGACAAATTCAGCAAAGAGTTGATTGACGTTCTGCGCGCACAAAAATAATAGGTCCCTATGGAGGTAACCGGGCTGTCCACATTTGTCGACAGCCCGGTTTACAATAAAATTTATGAAATTTTCCAATCTTCTAAGGAGCTTTTGCACATTTATCGATAGGCTTGTTGCACTTACAGGTAAAATGGCCGCCTTGCTTATGCCGGTGCTGGCCCTCATCGTAGCGTCCGAAGTCTTTTCTCGCTACGTCTTGAATAAACCGACCGTTTGGGCCTTCGATACATCACTGTTCCTGTTTGGCTATATTGCCGCGCTGGGTGGCGCTTATGCACAACAGAAAAAAGCTCATATCAACGTAGATATTCTTTATCTTCAGGTCTCACATCAAACACGTAGCGCCTTTAACATCGTTGCCTATGTGTTGGGAATCTTCTTCTTAGTGCTGATTGTCTATACCTGCTTCGGCAAATTTGAAGAAGCGATCGAATTTGATTATCGCCGCCAAAGTGAATGGGCCCCGCCGATGTTTCATTTTTGGGTTATGGGCTGCGTTGCCGCGTCCCTCTTTATCGCACAACTGATCAAAGATTTGATCGTTGATGTTTATTTCCTGTCAACCGGGCAGGCATTGCTTGAGGAGGTCGATGATGGGAATTGAGCTTTTAACATTGGTCTTATTGGGCTGTATTCTGGTTTTCTTTGCCATTGGCGCCCCCGTTGGCTTGGCCTTGGGCGGTATTGCAATGGTTGTTGGCTATTTTGTTTGGGGCGAAGGTATTTTTAACGTTCTGCCGACGACAATTGAAGCCACTTATTTTAGTTTTATTTTATTAGCGATCCCGCTTTATATCTACATGGGGCAGTTGTTGACGAAATCGGGCATTGGCGATGCCATGTTCAATTTTTCCCAAATGTTGATCGGACGCTTGCGTGGTTCTCTGGCCCTCAGTGTTATCGGGGTGTGTTCCATGATCGGCGCGATGGTCGGTATCATTGGTGCCGGGATTATGACATCGGGCAGTATCGCCCTGCGCCCTATGCTGGAACGTGGCTATAACAAACGTCTCGCCCTTGGTGTGATTATGGCAGGTGGTGGATTGGGCATCCTGATCCCGCCGAGCATTCCCATGATCATGTTTGCTGCTTCGACCCAGAATTCCGTTGGTCGTATGTTCTTGGGGGCGATGATGCCTGCCTTGCTGACCGTTGTTCTGATGATGCTTTATGTGATTATCAGCTGTTGGATCAACCCGGAACGCGCACCAAAAGACACAGACGATCTTGATTTTGTCAAACCAACGGGGAAAGAACGTTTTAAAATCATCCGGGATGGTTTTTGTTCCATGTTGCTGATCTTTGTTGTGTTGGGCAGTATCATCACCGGGATTGCCACGCCGACTGAATCTGGTGCTGTTGGTGTAATCGGCGCGATTATTCTGGCAATCCTGTTCAAGCGTTTCAAAGTTGATATGTTTTTATCCGCCGGTTTTCAGACCGGGACATTGGTCAGTGTTGCCATGTGGATTATTTTCGGTGCATCCGTTTTCAGCAACTTCCATCTGTTGATGGGGGTACAAAGCATGGTTGCCGATTTCACCGGCACGCTGGATCTGCCGCCGATTATGATCATTATCATGTTCCAGATCATCATGTTGCTGTTGGGCTTTATTATTGATGAATTTATCATTGTTTTGATGTGTGCACCGTTGTTTACACCGATTGCCGTTTCCTTGGGATATGACCCGATCTGGTTTGGGGTTTTGATGATCCTGAATATTTTGATTGCGGTTCAAACGCCGCCTTATGGGTTTGCTTTGTTCTATCTAAAAGGGATTGCACCGCCGGAAATCGGTATGTCGGAAATTTACAAGTCGGTCACGCCGTTTATTACGCTCAACCTGATTGTTTTGATCCTGTGTATGATTTTTCCGCAAATTGTTTTGTGGTTGCCAACCTTGGTGATGGGATAGGGAAATGACTGTTTTTAAGAAAATTCTGTTACCTGTCGATTTGGCCCATGAAGAACAAATTGATGAACAGATCAAGGTTGCGGTTGCCATTGCCAACAATGAAGAGGCGGAAATTCACATGCTTTATGTGGATCAAAGCCTGATCCATCGCGCAGGCTATCCGCATTTAAGCAAAAAAAATGTGACGGACCATCAAGGGGATGCGGTTAAAAAAATTGATGTTTTCCTGAATAAACTTCCCAAGAACCTTAAAGGGGACAGTTTATGCAGGGAAGGCACAGCCCATGATCAAATTGTTGAAACGGCAGAAGAACTTGGTGTGGATGCTATTATCTTGATGGCACAGAAACCGGGTATTTCCAGCTACTTCATCGGATCAAATGCGGAACGGGTTGTCCGTCATGCTCATTGTTCGGTTTTCGTCATTCGCGAGGATTAACGTCAAATGCTTTTACAGATTTAACCGTCACCTACGGTTTTCACACAATTAAATGAATAACGGTATGCAAGGGATGCATATGGCACCCCCTTGCCTGCCCAAGACCTACTTTGGAAAGAATAGAGGTACTAAAATGGCTAACAATGCAAATCTTCTGGAACGTCGTATTGATGCGATTTCGCGCGGCGTCGGCTTTATCACGGATTTCTTTGCGGAACGTGCGGAAAATGCGGTAATATGGGATGTAGAAGGTCGTCGCTTTATTGATTTTGGCGCCGGGATCGGGGTCTGCAATACAGGACACCGCAACCCCCAAGTCACAGCGGCAATTGAAAAACAGGTCGCAGCCTTCACCCATACCTGCCATCAGGTCACGCCTTATGAAAATTATGTGGAACTGGCGGAAAAACTGAACAAGTTTGTTCCCGGTCCCAGCAAGAAAAAAACCGCTTTTGTCTCCACCGGTGCCGAAGCCGTTGAAAATGCCATCAAAATTGCACGCGCCCACACAGGGCGTACAGGTGTGATTGCGACAAATGGCGGTTTCCACGGCCGGACATTTATGGGGATGAGCCTGACAGGTAAAGTGATGCCTTATAAGGCGGATTTTGGTTCCATGATGAACGATGTTTACCATTTCCCGTTCCCTAATGATGTGCATGGCATTTCTGTTGAGGCCTCTATCAAGGCATTGGAGAACCTGTTCAAATCCGATATTGCCCCGAAAAATGTCGCGGCCATTATTTTTGAACCGACACAAGGCGAAGGCGGTTTTTATCCGGCGCCGCAAGATTTTGTTGAACGTATCCGCGCCATTTGTGACGAACACGGCATTGTTATGATTGCTGATGAAGTTCAAAGCGGTTTTGGGCGTACTGGCAAGTTCTTTGCGATGGAACATTACGGTGTTGAAGCCGACTTGACGACCTCTGCCAAAGGATTGGGCGGCGGTATGCCAATTTCTGCCGTTATTGGTAAGGCGGAAATCATGGATGCGCCGAACCCGGGTGGTCTGGGCGGAACATATGCCGGTAATGCCGTTGCCGTTGCGGCCGCGAATGCGGTGTGTGACATCATGTCCGATCCGGCCTTTCATGAACGTACAACCGCCTTGGGTGAAAAATTACGTGCCATGTTGAGCGCATTGAAAGACGATGTTCCCCAAATTGCAGACGTGCGCGGTCAAGGTTTGATGGTTGCTGTTGAATTTATCGAAGATGGGAACCCGCGCGCAGATATGGTGGCTTCTGCCATTAAATTTGCCAAAGAAAACGGCCTGATTTTGTTGTCTTGCGGTGTCTATGGCAACTGCATCCGTTTCTTGCCGCCTTTGACTATTCAGGACGAAGTTTTCGACGAAGCCCTGAACATCATTGCCGCTGCCATTAAACAAGCCGCGTAAAGGGAGATATTTTTATGAACTTGACCAACAAAGCACTCCTGCGTGACAAAGGTTATATCGACGGGGCATGGGTGGATGCAGACAGTGGTGAAACGCTGGAAGTGACCAACCCTGCGACGGATGAAGTGATTGCGGTTGTTCCCAAGATGGGTGCCGCAGAAACACGGCGTGCGATTGAAGCGGCCCGTGTTGCACAAAAACTATGGAAACGTCGCCCGGCAAAAGAACGTTCAAATATTCTTCGTAAATGGTTCACCCTGATCATGGAAAATCAGGAAGATCTCGCGCAAATTATCACCGCCGAAATGGGTAAACCCTTGACGGAAGCCCGTGGTGAAATTGCCTATGGTGCAAGCTATATTGAATGGTATGCCGAAGAAGCCAAGCGCGTTTACGGTGAAACGATTCCGGCCCCATCTGATGATAAGCGTATCGTTGTGATGAAACAGCCGATCGGGGTGATCGCCTCAATCACCCCGTGGAATTTCCCCAACGCCATGATTACCCGCAAAATTGCACCGGCCTTGGCGGTTGGATGTGCCACGCTGATGAAACCGGCAGAACAAACCCCGTTATCAGCCCTTGCCTTGTGCGAATTGGCGGAACAAGCGGGTCTTCCCAAAGGTTTGATCAACTGCGTCATTGGTGATCCGGTTGCCATTGGTGGCGAAATGACGGCAAATGACACAGTTCGCAAAGTGACCTTTACCGGTTCGACCGGTGTGGGCCGTTTGTTGATGAAACAATCTTCCGATACCATCAAAAAACTGGGATTGGAATTGGGCGGTAATGCGCCGTTTATCGTTTTTGATGATGCGGATTTGGATGCCGCTGTCGAAGGCGCGATGATTTCCAAATATCGCAATTCGGGCCAAACGTGCGTTTGTGCGAACCGTCTTTATGTTCAGGAAGGGGTTTATGATGCCTTCGCTGAAAAATTGGCGGCCAAGGTTCGGGAACTGAAAGTCGGAAATGGTCTGGATGATGGTGTTGTTCAAGGTCCGTTGATTGACATGAAAGCCATTGAAAAAGTCGAAGACCACGTGGCCGATGCGCTTGCCAAAGGCGGTGAAATTGTGTGTGGCGGGAAACGTCATGCCTTGGGCAAAAGTTTCTTTGAACCGACAATCATTAAGAATGTCACCAAAGAGATGAAAGTCGCCCGTGAAGAAACGTTCGGCCCCGTCGCCCCTTTGTTTAAATTCAAAGACGCCGAAGATGTCATTGAACAAGCCAATGATACGGAATTTGGTTTGGCCTCTTATTTCTATTCCAAAGATATGAGCAACGTTTTCCGCGTGGCAGAAGAATTGGAATACGGCATGGTTGGCGTCAATACAGGCCTGATTTCAAATGAAGCCGCCCCATTTGGCGGGGTTAAACAATCTGGCCTGGGACGTGAAGGTTCCAAGTTTGGATTGGATGACTACCTGGAACTGAAATACGTCTGTTTATCTGAAATTTAATAGATTTCCTTCCTCCTAATATCAGGGGGAAGGATGGTCTCTCCCGAGAGTTCTCCCCTAGAGACTCTTTACTTATCCCCTTCTTCAATTTGGAGAAGGGGATCTTTTCTAAATCAGCTGTTGATTGAAGCTGACAAGTTTACTTCCGAGGTCTCAATGAAACTGAAATTTAAAGTTCCTATTGTTGTTGTCTTGTTTTGTGCCCTGTCATGTCTTTCAATTGGCAGCCTGTCTTATGTTGAAAGTAAACAAGCCCTGATGGAGAGCGCATTGCAACGTTTGCAATTGATCGCTGCCGCCAAAGGGCAAATCCTTTCACATAATCTGGAGAATGCTCAAAAAAGCCTTGAAGGTCTTGCAAACAGCCAAACGTTTTATGAGGCGCTAAACAATCTGGATGGAGCTTACAAAACCACGGAACCAGATGAGATTAAACAAGCGTTTCAAGTCGAAAAGAAATCAGCAGAGGAACGCGCGCAAATCCTAGGTGATCCGCAAAGCAATATTTATTCATGGCGACACAGTACGCTGCATCCCTCTTTTCTTGCAATTTGGCAAAGTGCAGGTATTTCAGATGCTTATGTAATCCAATCCAATGGGTTAGTGATTTATACCATTACAAAATCAGAAGCATTTCTGAATAATATCTTTGAACAATCGCAAACGGCACTCAGTCAGATTGCGAGAACAGGCTTGAATTTGCCCAAAGGTGAAAGCGCTTTCCAAGATTTCACCGCCTATCGGGTGAATGATGAAGTCGAAACATCTGCCTTTTGGGTACGCCCGGTTTATCCTGCTTTTGCGATGGAAGATGCGAAACCGGAAGCCGTGGTCGTTTTTCGATTATCTTCCAAAAAGATCGCTCAAATGATTCATGATCGTAGTGAAGATGCCAATCCACAGGATAATTTTATCATCGGGGTGGATGGGAAAAGCCGATCGGATCGTTTGATGACAAATGGCCCGAAAGCCTTGACACACCAAGTTGATAAAGAGGCATTGGAAAAAATCAAGAGTGCGCAGGTGCGCACAATTGAATTTAATGATGAAAATGTCGGGCCGGAACTGGCAGCTTTTTCCCCAATTAAAACGGCCGGGCAAACATATTATTTGATTGCCGCCCAAGATAAAACAGAAGCATTACGACCCGTAAAAGAAATGGGCCTGATCATGCTTTATACGGGTGTTGGGGTTATGGTGATCATTACTTTAATTATGGTTTACCTTGGCCTTCGTTTAACAAAACCGATTGAGGCGCTGTCCACTGTGACACGCCAATTGGCAGACAATAATTTAACAGTGGATGTGCCGGGGTTGGAGCGAGGTGATGAAATTTCTGAAATTGCCCAGTCCGTGAATGTATTTAAGGTAAACGCAATTCGCATGCGGGAGATGGAGGCAGAACAACAAGCCTTAAAACAACGCGCAGAAGATGAAAAACGCCAAGAAATGCAGAAGCTCGCAACCAGTTTTGAAGAAACTGTCGGGGCGTTAATAAAACGTGTTTCATCTGAAGTTATGAGTGTTCGTGATCAGGTCAATGAAATTGCAGCAGACGCTCATGATGTTCAATCTCAAGCAGGGCACGTAAACCGAAGTTCTGATCAATCCAGCGAAAATGTTACGTTGATCTCTGCCGCGATGGAAGAACTTGTGGCTTCGGTAAACGAAATTTCGCAACAGGTCAGTCAAGCATCCACAATGGCAAGAACGACAAACGAAGTGGCACAAAATGGGGCGGATCGTGTGCAGAAACTCGCGCATATCATTTCGGAAATCAGTCATGTTGTTATTTTGATTCAAGATGTTGCAGAACAAACAAATATGTTGGCCTTAAATGCCACCATCGAAGCCCAGCGTGCCGGTGAGGCCGGTAAAGGATTTGCCGTCGTCGCGTTTGAAGTGAAAAAATTGGCTGGTCAAACGGCGCAGGCAACTGAAGGTATTAGCCGTCAAATCAATGAAATACAGGTGGTCAGTGCCGAAGTGGTCGAGGCGATAAAGTCGATAACAGGTTCCATTCATACGTTGGAAGAAATGAATACATCGGTTGCGATGGCCGTGAATGAACAAGGTACAACCATGAATGAGTTGTCGTGCAATACGCAAGCGGCCAACGTTGGTGTGCAGGATGTACGTAATGGAATTGCACAAGTGAGTGAAAGCACGACTAAAACGGCGCAAAGTGTTGGGCAGGTTTTAGAAAAATGTATGGAAATCTCTCAAGCAAGTGATGACTTGGAAAGTGAAGTAAACTTGTTCTTAAAAGGTATTCGTTATTAAGGTTAAGAACGGACTGTGTGGCTATGGTAGATGATCTGCCATAAACTCCAAAAAGGCAGGATTGCTCACGTGCGCAATATTTAATCGCATGGCGCAAGGTGAGACGGTTTCTTCGAGTGCGAAAACGGAACCGGGCGCTAAAAAGATACCATGTTCCATTGCAGCCTGTACCAGTTGATATTCATCGTATTTTTCTGGACTTTTGATCCATATGTAATAGCCCCCAGTGGGCGGGACAATGATCTCGGCACCAATGTCTTCCAGATCAATGAGGGCTTGATTTCGGGCTTTGTCGGTGCGTTTTTTCAATCGTCGTAAATGCCTGACGTAATGACCGTTGACCATTAAGTTATAAACAAGGCGTTCGCCGAATTCAGATGAACTGACAACGGTCAGCATTTTTAAATCGCATAAGGCCGCTATGACATCATGGTTTCCCGCGACATATCCAACGCGAAGATTGGCCGATAAGGTTTTTGAAAATGTGCCGATATATAAAACACGATTAAATTGATCCAGCGCAGCCAAGCGTGGGGTTGAAGGCGGTAAAACATCTGCAAACGGGTCATCTTCGACGACCAGTATATTGTGTTTTTCCGCAAGCATTAAAATCTGGTGAGCGGTTGCAATGCTGGTTGATCCCCCTGTCGGGTTATGGGCCAGCGATTGGGTGAAAAAAAGCTTTGGTTTATAAATGTTGGCTTTTTGCGCAAAATCGATTGGGTCCGGCCCATCGACCAATCGTTTAATACCGACGATTTTGATATTGGATAATTTTAATTTTCCAAACAGGGGGTAATATCCCGGTTCATCCACAAAAACGACGTCACCGGGGACGAGCATGTGACGAATAATCAGGTCCATTGCATGATTGGCCCCGTTGGTTAGCAGAATTTGTGAAGGCTCGGCATGAATAGATCGTTCTGATAACAACACGGTGATGCGTTCACGCAATGGGGTATATCCCATAGGGGAGCCATAACCGTCGCGTAAATTGGTGTCACGTAGGGATTTCGGACTCCTGAAAAACGCGGCGACTTCGGAATCCTCGATCCAAGAATAAGGTAAGCGACCATCGCCAACTGGCACTTTATAGGTGCGCCCCAATTGTTGACGTAGCAGAGAAATGACACTGATCGCCTCGTTTTGTTGTGGAATGGATTTTGGGACAATATTGCGGCGTGGACCAATGACAAAATAACCCGCCCCCTGTTTTGCACGCAGATAACCGATGCCGACCAAACGGTCATAGGCTTCCGCCATTGTGTTTTTGGAGACACTGTTCTCTTTGGCGGCTTCACGAATGGATTGCAGGCGTGTACCGGGCTTTAACGTTGTGCTTTCAATCATGGTTGAGATGCGATCAATGATGGCCTCAACCAGATTTGTGGAGTTTATATTTCGTGCCATTTTTAAATTGTACCCATATTTTTAATGGTACAGTGCCTCAAAATTATAAGAAAATTGTCCCTGTTTTACGGAATTCTATATCGGCATACTGTTGTCAATCACTCGTGCCGTCAAGGTATTTGGGTTACTTCTGAAAGTGTTCATGTTTGTTTATTTTTGAACAATTTTAAAAAGTGTCCCAATTTTTCGGTAAAGAAGTGCTACAAAAGCTAAATTTTTAACAGTGGAGTTGATCTATGAAAGACGTGAGCAGACGGAATCTGATTAAAGGCAGCGCTTTGGCCCTTGGCGCGGGTGCTGCGGTTTTGACAGGGGCAAAACCGGCAAGCGCAGGTGACAAAATTGTATGGCGTATGCAAGCCTTATGGGGCGCGGGCACAACGCCGCAAATTTATGAAGAAAAGTTTGTTAAACGGGTTGCTGATTTAACCGATGGCAATTTCGAAATTAAATTGTTCGCAGGGGGACAGTTGGTCCCCAACGCACAAGCCTTTGATGCGGTGCGTTCTGGTGCCTTCCAGATGATGAAAACATTTGATGGTTATGCCGCTGGTAAAATTCCGGCTTTTGGTTTTACGTCCACGGTTCCTTTTGGTTTCCCGGACCCGGATCAGTTCGAAGCTTGGTTCTATGAATTGGGCGGTCTGGAAATGGCACGCGAAGCCTATGCACCGGCTGGGTTGACCTATATCGCACCGACGGTTTACGGCGAAGAACCTATCCATTCAAAAGTTCCGCTTAAATCTTTGGCTGATTTTAAGGGCAAAAAGGGCCGTTTTGTCGGTCTTGCCAGTAGTGTGATGGGGGATATGGGTGTATCTGTGGCACCCTTACCGACAAGCGAAGTCTATTCCGCCTTGGATAAAGGTCTGATTGATCTGGCAGACCGTGGTGATATCAAAGCCAACTTCGAACAAGGACTGGCCGAGGTTGCGAAATACATTATTTTACCAGGCGTTCATCAGCCAACAACCGCCACAAGCTATGTCGCCAATACGGCCGCTTATGGTGCTTTACCGGAACAATATAAACAGGCGCTTGCAGTTGCTGCGCGCGAAGTTTCTTCTTCTTTGCGTCAAAACATTATGGTGTCAAACGTCGAATATTTACAAAAGTTCAAAGACGCCGGTGTCGAAATTATCACACTGGATCAGGACGATATTGCACAAGGGCGTAAAACAGCCGTTGGGTCATGGCGCAAAGCGACCAAAGGTAACGAACTGGCAACACGTGTGCTGGAAACGCAAATGAGTTATATGCGTCAACTTGGACTTTTGGCCTAAAGCTGAGATGTGTCCCGACAGTGTCCTTTGATTGTGCCTGTCGGGAACCTTTCCTCTTCCTGAAAAGAAAATAAATGAAATCAATTGCTTATTTCATTACGTCGGTGAATCGTTTCTTTTTTCAATCGGCGAAATGGATCATTTTTCTTATTGTTCCGATTATGTTGCTCGAGGTCGTTAGCCGATATGTCTTTGACAGTTCAACGATTTGGGCATCTGAACTCGCGACTTTGTTGTTTGGCCCTTATTTTTTGTTGGGTGGTCCGTACTTGCTTTATTTAGGCGGGCACGTCGCCGTTGATCTTTTAAAAGATCGCGCAGGGCCGCGTTTGACCTTTTGTATGGAATTGATCGGTTTGATGATGGGCGGTGTTTTCGCCGTTATCTTGACAGTTTATTCGACTGGGCAGGCTTACAATTCCTTCTTGTTGAACGAAACATCCTTTTCAACGTGGAACCCGCAAATCTGGCCTTTTAAAATCTTTTTGCCGATTGCCAGTTGTTTGCTGGTTGGTCAGATTTTGGCAAATCTCGTCTTCCTGTTTTCTCATGAGACACGTCAGGAGGAAACGGCATGAGTTCGTCTTTGACACTCTTTTTAATGTTTTCCGCACTTGTTTGCGTCATGTTGACAGGGGCACCACTGGCGTTTGTTTTGGGCGGTGTGGCATTTGGCTTTACCATTTTATTATGGGGGCAGGATGCGCTGGTAATCTCGGTCCTGCAAACGTTTGAAACCATGACATCGGAGGCCTTGCTCGCCATTCCCCTTTATGTGCTGATGGCTTGTATTTTGCAACGGTCCGGCATTATCGAAGATTTATATAGTGCGATGGAAAAATGGTTCTCCCGGATTGGCGGCGGTCTGGCGATCGGGACGATTATCATTTGTACGATTATGGCGGCGATGACAGGCGTGGTCGGCGCTGCCGTTGCAGCGATGGGGATTTTGGCGTTACCGTCGATGTTGAAACGACATTATAACCAACCGCTTGCCCTTGGGGCAATCTGTGCGGGCGGTACGCTTGGTATTTTGATCCCGCCATCTGTGGTGACAATTGTCTATGCGATTACGGCAAAGATTTCGATCGGTAAAATGTTTATTGCCGGTATCGTTCCCGGCTTGATTTTAGCCGTGCTTTACAGCGGTTATATTTGGATACGCGTGTGGCTTAATCCTTCCCTTGCCCCCAAACCGGATGAGAATGAAGATGATTTTACTCTTCAGGAAAAATTGCGTTCGTTGCGCACTCTCATTCTACCGGCTTTGATTATTTTAGGTGTGCTGGGAACCATCTATTTAGGGATTGCAACCCCAACTGAAGCAGCGGCTGTGGGGGTTGTTGGCGCCTTGATTTCTGCACTGGTTTCGCGCCGTCTTGTTTTTCAGGAAATTTCAGGGGCGGCAACGGATACGTTGAAAGTCACCGCGATGATTTTATGGATCACAATCGGTGCACGGACGTTCATTTCTGTTTTCAGTGCAACGGGCGGGGCGGACTCCGTCGTCAGTTTTGTTCAAAATTTACAATTCTCCCCTTACGTGGTGTTGGGCATCCTGATTTTGGTGCTGGTCTTTCTTGGGCTGTTTTTGGACGAAATCGGTATCATTTTATTATGCGTGCCCGTGTTCCTACCGATCATCACAGCCCTTGATTTCGATCCTTTGTGGTTTGGTGTTCTCTTTATGATTACGGCGCAAATGGCCTATATCACGCCGCCTTTTGGATACACGTTGTTCTATCTGAAGGGGGTTTTGCCGCCCCATATCGGTATCGCCCAGGTTTATCGCGGTGTGATCCCGTTCTTTCTTCTGCAAGTTTTCGCTTTAATTCTGTTTGTTTTGTTCCCCGATCTGGTGACGTGGTTGCCGAATTTCATGGTCGGGCACTAAAAATAAGAGGTCAATAATGTCTGTTAATTCCCGTATCTCAGGTTTTCATAAGCTGCCTGTTGAGGAACGTTTGAAAAAAGTTGCCGAATATACTGGCCTTGCTTCGTCTTCGTTGGATACATTTGCCGATAGTGGCAATCTGCCGATGGATGTGGCTGATCGTATGATTGAAAATGCCATTGGGACCATGCCTATTCCCATCGGGATTGCGACCAATATGATCATTGATGGCGAAGATGTCTTAATCCCTATGGCATCGGAAGAATCATCGGTGGTGGCTGCGGTTTGTAATGCGGCACGACAATGTCGGGGCAGTGGTGGATTTACCACATCCATGACCGGATCGTTGATGATTGCGCAAATCCAACTTGTTGAATGCAGTGATCCTTTTGCTGCGCGCATTAAAATCTTGGAACAGCGCGAGAAAATTAAAGAGATTTGCAACGATGCCGACCCGGTTTTGATCAAATTAGGCGGGGGTTTTCATGATGTAGAGGTTCGTATCCTCGACAGTAAATCCGGTCCGATGGTGATTACCCATATTATTGTGGATACACGCGACGCGATGGGGGCCAATACGGTCAATACAATGGCGGAAAAACTTGCGCCATTTATCGCAGAATGGACCGGAGGGCGGACTTATTTGCGTATTCTGTCCAACCTCGCGGATCAACGTTTGGCACGTGCGCGCGCCACATGGCGTTTGGAGGATATCGGTGGGGAAAGTGTGCGGGATGCAATGATGCAAGCCTATTACTTTGCAGATGTTGATCCCTATCGCGCGACGACCCACAACAAGGGCATTATGAATGGTATTTCTGCTGTTGTTTTGGCAACGGGAAATGACACGCGTGCGGTTGAATCCGGTGCGCATGCTTATGCCGCACGTTCGGGGCGTTATACAAGCCTGACCAATTGGGAAGTGGGTCGAGACGGTAATCTTGTCGGGTCAATTGAAGTGCCGATGCCGGTTGGTCTTGTTGGCGGGGCCACAAAAATTCATCCGGTTGCACAAACCAATCTCGAAATTTTGGGAACAAAAAGTGCTGCAAGCCTTGCGCGAGCCATTGCAGCTGTTGGCTTGGCACAAAATTACGCAGCCATGCGGGCACTGGCAACCGAAGGCATTCAAAAAGGCCATATGGGATTGCACGCCAAAAACATTGTCGCAATGGCAGGCGGTGTTGGTGATGAAATTGATATCGTTGCCGAAATTCTGGTTAAATCCGGGACAGTGCGTGTTGATGTTGCCGAACAGGAATTGGCAAAGTTACGCAACAAATAATCATCTGAGTGTCTGACCTATTATCCCTTCTGTTACGATTTCTTGCAGAAGGGATTTTTTTGTTTTCAAGTTGGATCAGGGGGCTGTTGATGCGTCCAAGAACCTTGACCTTGGAAAACAAATGTTTAACTATCCTGCAAAATTATATATGGGAGATATTTCATGTTAACGGGCAAGATTGCACTTGTAACAGGGTCGACAAGCGGGATTGGTTTAGGTATAGCGCAAGCATTTGCCGAACAAAATGCCGATGTGGTTGTAAATGCACGGACACAAACACCGGAAACCGATGCACTGGTTGAACAATTGAACGGCTTGGGCACAGGGCGCGTCATTTTTGCGGCGGCGGATTTGTTACAACAAACAGAGATTGAAGCCATGATGGCGAAAGTCAAATCCGATCTTGGTCCGGTTGATATTTTGGTCAATAACGCGGGCATGCAGCATGTGGCGCCAATTGAAGGTTTTGCACCGGATAAATGGGATATGGTTCTTTCTTTGAACCTGAATGCCGCGTTTCATACCATGCGTTTGGCATTGGCCGATATGAAAGAAAAAGATTGGGGCCGCATTATCAATGTGGCGTCTGCCCACGGTCAGGTGGCTTCTGTCAATAAATCGGCCTATGTGGCCTCCAAACACGGATTGATCGGTTTAACCAAGGTCTGTGCGCTGGAAACCGCCGAAAGCGGGATCACGGCCAATTCCATTTGTCCGGGTTGGGTGCGCACACCATTGGTGGAAGATCAAATCGTGGCGCGTGCAGAAAAATCAGGACGTTCTATTGACGAAGAAGCTCGTGACCTGTTGTCAGAAAAACAGCCCTCAAAACAGTTCGCAACGCCTGATCAGTTGGGGGCCGCTGCGGTGTTCCTATGCAGTGATGCTGCCAGCCAGATGACCGGCTCCACCCTGACGATGGATGGTGGCTGGACGGCTGTTTAAACGTAAAATTTGATTAAAGTGTCAACGAACCTCCCCGGATCAAATAGATGCGGGGAGTGGTCGGCCTGTTCAATCAGGTGGAGTTGGTTATAGGGTAATGTCTTTTGCATGTAGCGTGCAACCGCTTCACCGTAATAATTGCTATCTGTTCCATAGACCAACAGGGTAGGCAGGGTGATATTGGGCAGAAGATTACGAAAATCGGCTTGTGTTAGATCCCGCCAGATATCAATGAGGGGAAGGGGATCAAGGTTCTGAAGATAGGCCCGCAAGGCTTGCATGCCTTTTGAATTTTCTTCGTATTTTTTACGTGTTTTTGCATTGTGACCAAAAGCCGCGAGTTTAAGAACATTTTCGGCAAATTCATTTTGTAAGGCGTTGATAAATGCAGTGCTTTTATCTTGATCAAACTGCCCGTAAATGCCGTGAAGCCATGTCGGATCTGTGACCAATTTGGGGGTTTGATCAATGATTGCGATCTGGGATAGTTTGTCCTGTCCGTAAGTTTCCAGATATTGCCAGAGGATAAACGCCCCCATAGAATGCCCGACGACCATCGGCTTATCCAGCTTATAATCACAAATCAGATTGTTCAGGTCTGCTGCCATTTGGGACAAGGTGCATGGTGTTTCGCTGTGATGTACAGATTGCCCATGCCCACGCGCATCCCATGTGTAAAGGGTGAAGCGGTCTTTCAGCAGATCAATGACGCGCGCCCAGTCGTGATGAGATCCGCACCAGCTGTGTAACAGGACAAGCGCAGGGCCGTTCCCTTGAATATCTACATAAATGTCACGATTTGTCATTATGCGGGCCATATGCGTTGAAGAAATAAAGTCAGGTGGTCTGTAAGCCGGGTTCTGTCCCCCTGTTTGCACAGGATGGATGATCATTCGTCTGGGACATTTGTTGCCAAACGCCTCGCGCGACACACCCGAACGGTAATGTGGATATGCATTTGCAGCCCGTTGAATCTGCCGTCCGTTCCTATTTGGTCTTGCTTCCGGTGGGGTTTACCATGCCTGTCCTATCGCTAGGCCAGCGGTGCGCTCTTACCGCACCCTTTCACCCTTACCCTTGTAAACAAAGGCGGTTTGCTTTCTGTGGCACTTTCCCTAAGGTCACCCTCGCCGGACGTTATCCGGCACCGTATATCCATGAAGCCCGGACTTTCCTCCCCATAGCCGTTACCAGCTATGGAGCGATCATCCAACCACCTGACTTTGCTTTGCTTAAGTGTAAAGGGGGGCTAGGTCAAGCAAATCCTGCTTAACGCTTGTTTTGTTCTATCATCAAGAACACCGCTGAGATGATTTGGGGTGAAGTGTCGTTGGAAAGCCAGAATACTATCTGTGCTTTCGTCTTCGTATCCTAGGTTTAGGAGATTGGTTTGGTGATTGTTTGAATCTAACCATAAACCAACACCGTTTTGCGCCAGTTTTTGCCACGGAAAAAGTTCACCGGGGTCTTGTTTACGGCGCGGGGCAACATCGCTGTGTCCGACGACATTGCGTGCCGGGATGGGATGACGGGCCAGTATGTCTTTGGATAATTGTATGACAGCATCGATTTGTAATGTGGGAAATGCACGATATCCCCATTCATGGCCGGGATTGACGATCTCAATACCGATAGAACGGGCGTTGATGTTTGTCTGTCCCCGCCAATAGGCAACGCCGGCATGCCATGCACGTTTATCTTCTGCGACCAATTGAGTAATGCTGCCATCTTCGTCAATCATGTAGTGGGCGCTGACTTTGGCTTGTGGGTCGCACATGCGTTCCAGTGCTGCATGGGCTGTTTTCATACCGGTGTAATGCAGGACCAGTATGTCAATGGGTGTATCCATCGGACGTTCATCAAAGTTAGGGGAGGGTGATGATGAAATTTTCATGTTTCGTATTGATCCCACGGTGGTATCGGACTGAGTTTTTCCAGGAGATAATCCAGAAAGACACGAAGTTTCGGCGCAACATAACGATTTTGCGGATAAATTGCCCAGAAATAAACCCGCGAAGGCGGTTCATAATCGCGTAAAATTTCCACCAAATCACCGCTTTGAATACGTTCCCCGCACAAAAGGGTCGCGAGACGGGCAATCCCAAGCCCTTGTAGGGCCGCATAATGGTGAGCCTCGCCATTATTGCTGAGGAAACTGCCGCTGACATGAATTAATTTTGGCCCCGGACAATTGATGAACGGCCAGTCATTCAAATAGGCAGGTTCGTTATAGGTGATGCAGTTGTGGTCCAACAATTCTTCCGGGGTTTGTGGTTCGCCGTATTTATCCAGATAGCTGGGGGCGGCGTAAACAATGCGACGCAATCGACAAATGCGTCGGGCGATCATGGAAGAATCGTAAAGTTCATCACCGATACGCAGTGCAACATCGTCGCCGGACTCCATTAAATCGACACGGTGATCCGATAAGTTCATTTCAATTTTGATATCGGGATAACGGTCTTTGAATTCGACCAGCAAGGGGGCGATGCGCCGGGCGCCCATGACAACAGGGGCGTTGACACGCAACAACCCGCGTGGACTGTCGCGCATACCGCCAACTTCGCTTTCGGCATTTTCAATATCCATTAAAATGCGTTGGCAATGTTCGAGGTAGCGTGCACCGGCTTCGGTCAAATGAATTTTACGAGTGGTGCGATTTAATAACCGGACACCAAGCCGATCTTCAAGGGCATTGATTTGTTTACTGACGGCGGAAGGTGTGAGGTGCAATGCACGCGCAGCAGAAGAAAAACTTCCTTCCTTTACAGCTTGTGTAAAGATATTCATTTGGGTTTCTTTGGTCATGCACCACCTATTTGTGAGTAAAATTCACAAGTCGTTTGCCAAAATAGTATATTATCATTTCTCAGGAAAAGAAATACATTGTTATTCATCGCAAGGATCAAAATGCGATTTGAAATGTAGGAGAAGAGATATGGATAAATATATGTTGCTCGAAGCAGAACCGTTGACCCAAAAAGACATCGATTTGGCGATCCAACGTGCGCGCGTCATGCGCTCTGAAGCAGCGTGGAATGTGTTTGCCACGATCTCAGCCTGGATTTCGAAGCAATTTCATTCAAACAATGCAGCAGGCGGTTCCGGCCTAGCGCATTCTTCTTAAATAGGCTGGCAAAACCTCCCCAACCTGACTGGCCTATCTAAGTCAAAAAACTGGAACACTAGACGTCCCCAATCTATGCCCTTTTGCAAACCTCCCACTTGCAGAAGGGCATTTTTTAAGCGCTTCCCCTCGAATAAACCGCGAGGGGAAGCGTTTTTTTATTAGAATACGCAGCTTTTGGCAAATTCTGCCGCTTCGTTTGCGCTCCAGTCCCCTTTGGGTTTTTCTTTTAAGTCTGCACACCATTCTTTTGAACCGACTTCCGGTGAACAGGCGGATAGTCCTGCAACACTGAGTGCAAGAACAGCAATCAAACAAAGTGTCTTAATCAATCGAGTCATAATATATATTTCCCTTATGCCTTAATTTGATCTGGCGTATCCTCACGGGGGAACATCAGAAATTTTTGCATTTGATTGGCTGTGCCCGTGCCAGCTTCTTCATAAATGTTGTAAACTTCGTCAATTTGCGCATCAAGCAATTTTTCAACGTCATCGCCATACTTGGCTGTTGCAACGAGGGGGCCTTTATAGCCATGTTCACGCAATTGTTCGGCTGCACGGATGTTTGCTTCACGGTTGGGCATGGCCAGCAAGATCAGATGAATGTCACTTTCATGATGCTGTACGCGTGACCAGAATTCCGGGTTGGAGGCGTCGCCTGTTATAACATTTCGGCCTTTCTTTATGTGACGTTCGACAACCCGATCATCTAAATCAATGCCTAGAATTTGGCCATCAACCTGATCATGCATCTCATCATAAACCGCGCTGCCAATCCGCCCCATCCCGAAAACCAGAATAGAATGACCGTGTAATCCGATGTCGCCGTCCCCGGATAGTCGTTTTGCGCTTTCAAATCGTTTTAAAAATTTCTGATAGGATTGGTAGATATTGTCTGCCATCAGGCTGAAAGGGGAGGCCAATACAAAAGAAGCCGAAACTGTGATGGCAATAATGGTTAGCCATTGCGAGGAAAGCCAACCGGAAGATATGGCAATGGCGGCAACAATTAAGCCGAATTCGCTATAATTCCCAAGCGACAAGGACGCCAATGTGCTGGCGCGTGAACGGACCCGGAATAAGGTGAACAACCGAAAGAACATAACGGTTTTGAAAGGGATGAGCAGCAACAGCAAAAGGGCACTGATCGCCGTTTCCCAAGTGGGTAGCCCGGTCAGACCGATGGTAAGAAAGAAACCGACCAGAAAGACTTCTTTGAAGCTGAGCAAAGTATTCGCCAGTTCTTTGGCCTTGCTGTGGTTGGAGATTAAAACCCCTACAACCAAAGCGCCTAAATCGCCTTTCATGCCAACTAATTCAAACAGGGAAGCGCCGCCAAGGGCGAGAACAAAGCCAAAGAGGGTGAGTAATTCTTTGTGTCCACTCCATTCAAGAAATTTATGCAGAAGGAAGCGCCCCGGAATCAGACCGAAAAGAGCCAAAGCCCAAATGGAAGGAACTTTACCGGCGGAGGCTGCCAGAAAAACAACGGCGACAATATCTTGCAGTACCAGAACGCCAATGGCAATTTGCCCGAAATGAGAGGTCAATGACGCCCGGTCTTCCAGCATTTTGACAGCGAAGACAGTGCTGGAAAAAGACAAGGCAAAAGCGATTAAAACCGCTGTACTGAATTCAATACCATCAAATGCAAACAGCCCGAGAGAGCCAAGGCTCAGCAGGAAAATAACGGTGAGTATAATCGACCCAAGCATATGCAGGCTGGTGGATGCCCATATCTCCGGCTTAAGCAGACTGCCGATGCGTAATTTCAAGCCGATTGTAAATAAAAGCAGTGTGACCCCTAAATCTGCAATGGCCCGCAGAAAACTATCACCTTCGATACCGATCAGATGAAGGATAAAACCGGCAACAAGAAACCCCACCATTGGAGGGAGCCTCAGTTGTTTGAATAACAACCCGAAGGCAAAAGCAATGGCGATCCATGCCGGGTCGCGGTGATCAATTGCGATAAGAAGGTCTTCCATCCATTATCCCTCAAAGGCGTGTATTTTTTACGGGTAAAGCTGTTATTGTTAAGGCGGGGGGTTAAAAGCGTTCAGAGACCCATATGGCGACTTTTGAACCTGATTTTATGGCTTTGGTGAGCAACCCGTAAGCCGGTGCCTGTTTCGCACCATGTTCATAACCGATATCGCGATGTTCGAGTTCTTCTTCTCTAAACTTTACAAATGTGTCGCGCAGTTCGGGTTCGTGATCGCCGAGTTCTTTGATTTGGTCGGCGTAATGCGCGTCAATGGTTTCTTCAACAGCAACAGTGCAGGCCATTGCTGCTTTTTCACCTAACAAGGCCGTTCCTGCACCCAAGGCAAAACCGGCCATATGCCAGATGGGGGTCATAAATGTCGGGCGTACGCGGCGTTGTGCAGCGATTTTATTAAAGGTGTCCAGATGGACTTCTTCCTGTTCCAACATGTGTTGAAGCAGGTCTTTTTTATCCCCTTTGCCCAAAACCGCCATTTGCCCTTTATAGATACGCACCGCACCATACTCACCCGCCTGATCCACACGGACCATGCGTTCAATCATTTCTTTATGGTTTAAGTCGCCGGGCATGCGACCTTTTGGGTGAGGGGTCATTCTTTATCTCGTCTGTTGTCACTGATTTATCGTGTATGCGCTTTAAGTTTACGCAAGATTGTCAGGCTCGTAAAGCAGGATAGGGCTAAAAACAGGCTGGCAATGGTATTGTAAACAGTAATCGAGATCCCAAACATGACCCAGTCTCGTGTATCGCAAGGTTTTAATGGCTCTGACATGATGGAAGCTTTCAGGTCTTCGAAACTCATGTTCAGGTTCTGGGCACCGCTACAGGCCGCTTGCCACCATTTTTCCTCGACCCCGAAATGATAAAAAGCCAAGGATCCGCCAATGAGGAAAGCAATGAGGCAACCAAATAAGGCCGCTTGCTGTGTAAATCCACCGGGCTTGCCGATAATGGCGAACAGGGCAAAAAGACCTGCTGCTGCATAAGGGATGCGTTGATAAAGGCAAAGGATACAGGGATCAATGCCCACAACATATTCAACAAAATAGGCTGTGCTGAGGGCAGCGATAGAAACCAGCAGAATAAATAAGCCGGGCAGTTTCGGGTTTTTGGAAATCTGTTGGATCAAGCTGTTCATATCAAGTGCCTTAATGCCAGAGTTTAATCAGGGCGAAACCGCCAACCAGAAGAATCACAAAAAGAAGTGTTAATTTCCCTAAGTGTTTTTCGATAAACAGACGAATGGGACTGCCAAATTTCCACAACAGGGCTGCGATGATAAAGAACCGCAGGCCCCGACCAACCAGAGACGCCAAGGTAAACGGAACGATATCCATTTGAGTGACACCGCTGGCAATCGTAAATAACTTGTAGGGAATGGGCGAGAAACCCGCAGAGAAAACGATCAGGACACCGTGTTCGTTATAGAGCTCTTTGACAGACTCGAATTTTTCAACCGCATTGTAAAATTCAAGAACGGCCTTGCCGATAGTTTCAAAAAATCCATACCCGATCCCATATCCTGCAATCCCGCCGAGAACAGAAGAAACGGTGCAAATAAATGCGATTTTCCACGCCTTATCCCGGGCCGCCAGAACCATCGGCAGAAGTAGGATATCCGGGGGCAGTGGAAAAAATGAGCTTTCCGCAAAGGATAAGATCGCCAGAAAAAACAAGGCATGTTTATGGGCGGCGAGTCCCATCATCCAGTCATAGGTTCGTTGCAGCACGTTACGTTTATCCTAAGCGTTTGCAAAAAAAGCTGTTTAGCAGTGGATTCTCTCTCTCGCAATGACTTATGGGCAGAGAAGATGGAAAAATTATGTCAAAATTTCCTGAATATAAAAAAAGCGTCTGTTTTCTGGTTTTTATGACTGTTTTTTTAAGGTTTTCGAGACCTCGATCTACAATCAAGCATCAATATTTTCAGAAAGTGAGAAAAAGCACTTGCAAGCTCGGGAATGACGAATTAAAAGGAGGGCAACCGAGCCCATAAAGGACACCGAGGCGGTGTGATGGAATTGGTAGACGTGAGGGATTCAAAATCCCTTGTCCGCAAGGACGTGCCGGTTCGACTCCGGCCACCGCTACCACTCTTCAGTCCTTTATATGGCTCGGTTTTTTATTATCCATTTCAAAAATGATAAATTGTCAAACACAGACAATTTTAGATTTGTACATCTGTCATCCCCGCGAAAAAGCGGGGACCCCGTCATAATATCGCAGGAAGCTGTTTTAGCGCTTTAAGCCGGAAGCTTCGCGTCCGCTTTCCGTGATCGTGGTTTTATGAAACCCGGCACCGAATTGGGAACGCTTGACCCAGCCGCGCTTTTCACATTCAATAACGGTACGTTCAAGGATTGTGTTGGAAATATCGTCGGCAACGGCAATGTCGCCGGACATGATCAGCAGTTCCAGCAGGAGCTTTTGTTGGGGCAGGACCTCGTTCATTGGGGAACCCTCTTGGATTGAAAAACAAACATTATTTAATAATTCCTGTGGAAATGTGAATTACATCATATTTATAGTACCACAATTGGATAATCTATCTGAAAAGTTGTTAACATTGCGATAATGGACAAGCAAAATGATTGATCTTTATTCTTGGCCGACACCCAATGGCCACAAAGTCCATATTATGCTGGAAGAGTGCGGCCTTGAGTATCAGGTGCACGGTATTGATATTGCCAAGGGGGATCAGTTCCAGCCTGATTTCCTGAAAATCAGCCCGAATAATAAAATTCCCGCTCTTATTGATCATAACGGACCAAATGGTCAGGAGATCAGTGTTTTTGAAAGCGGTGCGATCCTGATTTATCTGGCAGAAAAAACAAAGAGCGCGCTTTTGCCTCAAGACCCGATGAAACGTTATGAGGTACTGCAATGGTTGATGTTTCAGATGGGCGGGATCGGCCCGATGTTGGGACAGGCTCATCATTTCCGTATCTATGCGCCGGAAAAGGTGGAATATGGGATTGAACGCTACACCAAGGAAGCCGCCCGTCTTTATGGTGTGATGGAAAAAAGATTGAGCGAGGTAGATTATCTGGCCGGTGAATATTCCATCGCGGATATCGCCTGCATGCCGTGGATCCGATCTTATAAGAATCAGGGGCAAGAGTTGGATGATTATCCAAACTTGAAACGCTGGTTCCTGTCGATTAAAGAGCGCCCGGCGGTCCGTCGTGGGTTGGACGTGTTAAATGAACATACCCGCACAAAAGCTTATGATAAGGACGAGCTGAAAACCTTGTTTAACGTGGATAAAAAATAATTGTGAAATAAAACGTTTTGATCGTTGACAGGGCAGCCGTCTGTTTGTAGAAAACCCATCTCGAACGGACGGATGTTCGTTTTTACATATGGACAGTTGGGTGAGTCGGCTGAAACCACCTCCCTGCTAAGGAGGCATACCCTTTATCGGGTATCGAGGGTTCGAATCCCTCACTGTCCGCCACAAAAACCCGCTTCGGCTATTTGCTGAGGCGGGTTTTTTGCTTTTAAATCAATAATTATGCAAAACTTGATGAGGGGAACCTATCAGGTCGTGTAATAAAAAGAGGAAGGCGACTTTGCATTCTCTTTTTATAAAATTCAGGAATTATGATGAGGGAAAATGGCGCACCCGACAGGATTCGAACCTGTGACCTACGCCTTCGGAGGGCGTCACTCTATCCAGCTGAGCTACGGGTGCTTGTTAGATTTGGCGAGAACATACAAGACAGTTGAATGCGGGTAAAGCATGGAATCTATCCGGCCGGATGTTTTTTTAGTTATCAAGGCTAAATTGATTAAAAAATATGCCGCATTCGTGTTTGGTCCCGGTTTATGTGGATTTGGTGTTAGAGGGGGCAGCTTGCTTGCTTGCGATTGATAAAGCGCACCCCGTAAGGGGCTTCAAGGGAAAAGCCGCCGCCACGTCCGGGGGCGACATCCAAGCAAAACTGGTCATCGCCTTTAATATGCTGACTGAGGGTGTCGGCGACGTAAACAGGGGTTTCGTCCACCTGTCCAATTTGTATATCGCTTTCACCAAGAGTAAATTCACTAGCGATAAAGCACAGAGGTGCACTGCCGTCACAACAACCGCCGGAAATCAGGAAAATAAGCTTGCCATGTTCTGCCTTGAGTTTGTGTAAAATATCAAGGGCTTGGGGTGTTATTTCTAGTTGCATCATGGCAAAATCCTTATCCGAAAAAATAAAAAAAGCCGCAAAGAGGGTGGGGGGAGTCCCTCTTCACGGCCCTTAATAGGAAGGCTTGGCTTAGAAGAAACCCAAGGCGTTGTCGCTATAGCTGACCAACAGGTTCTTGGTTTGCTGATAGTGATTAAGCATCATTTTATGGGTTTCACGACCGATACCGGACTGTTTGTAACCGCCAAAAGCAGCATGTGCCGGATAGAGGTGATAACAATTGGTCCAGACGCGACCGGCTTTGATACCGCGCCCCATACGGAAGGCACGATTGCCATCACGTGACCAAACGCCGGCACCCAAACCGAAGGCGGTGTCATTGGCGATTTCCAGGGCTTCAGCTTCGTCTTTAAATGTGGTGACACTGACGACGGGGCCAAAAATTTCTTCCTGGAAGATACGCATTTTATTGTGTCCTTTCAGGATGGTCGGCTCCACATAGAAACCGTCTGCGTATTCGCCGCCCAACTGGGCTTGATTACCACCGCACAGAACTTCGGCCCCTTCGTTTTTGCCGATTTCAATATAGGACAGAATCTTATCAAGCTGTTCCTTAGACGCTTGCGCACCGATCATGGTGGAGCTGTCCAACGGATTGCCTTGCTTGATGCTTTTGACACGTTCGATCGCCCGTTCGATGAATTTTTCGTAGATGCTTTCCTGAATGAGAACGCGGCTGGGGCATGTGCAAACTTCGCCTTGGTTGAGGGCGAACATGGCAAAACCTTCCAAGGCTTTGTCGAAAAAGGCATCATCGGCGGACATAACATCTTCAAAGAAAATGTTTGGTGATTTACCACCCAATTCCAAGGTAACCGGAATGATGTTTTCAGACGCATATTGCATGATCAGGCGGCCTGTGCCGGTTTCACCGGTAAAGGCAACTTTGGCAATGCGTTTGCTGGTTGCCAGCGGTTTTCCGGCTTCCACACCAAAACCGTTGACGACGTTGAGCACGCCCTTGGGCAGGATATCTTTGATCAGATCCATCAAAACCATGATCGCCATTGGTGTTTGTTCCGCCGGTTTCAGAACTACGCAGTTACCAGCAGCCAAAGCCGGTGCAACTTTCCACGCAGCCATCAGCAGCGGGAAGTTCCACGGAATGATTTGACCGACAACACCCAGCGGTTCGTGGAAATGATAAGCATAAGTATCTGCGTCAATTTCTGCGATAGAACCTTCTTGTGCGCGGATACAGCCTGCGAAATAGCGGAAGTGATCAACCGCCAGTGGCAGGTCGGCGGCGGTGGTTTCACGGATCGGCTTTCCGTTGTCAATTGTTTCAGCCATCGCGAGCAAGGACAGGCGTTCTTCCATGCGATCCGCGATTTTATTTAAAACCTGTGCGCGTTCTGCCGGGGATGTTTTTGCCCAACCATCTTTGGCGGCATGCGCTGCGTCCAGTGCGCGTTCCACATCAGCCGCTTTGGACCGTGCAACTTCACAGATGACACCCCCGGTCACCGGGGAAATGTTATCAAAGTATGCGCCGTCAGCCGGTGCAACCCACTCGCCGCCGATGAAGTTGTCGTATTTGGTGCGAATGGCAACATCACCAGCCAATTCTTTTAAATCTTTTAATAGCATTTTATCTTCCTAGACTGTTTGAAGCAAACGCCTGATACGGGCGCCTGTACCTGTTAACTGGAAACGCCGTGACTTTTGCAGACACAACAATTCTGTAATGCCTGATTTGGGGCTTTGGGGAAACTCGACTTAAGTCGTATCTTTAGATGGTTTAGGTTTAATTTATTGGTTTTATTGAGTTTATTTTTTGATGGAAAAAGGAATAATTTCGGCCAACGGATAGCCTGCCTCTTGCCAGCCGTCTTTGCCATCGGCCAGCCAATAAACCGATTTATACCCCATGTGGGCGGCCCGTTTTGCGCCATTCCATGACATCCAACAGGATTTTAAGCAAAAGAAGATCAGTTTTGTCTGTTTATTCTGTGAACTGAGTTGCGCCAGCGCTTTTTGAAAATAGGTGTTTTGATCGGGCGTTAAAGCACCGCGCCCCACATCGGGAAGCCAATAACTGCCGGGAATAGAGGTGTGAGGTTTAACGCTGATCCACCCACCGTTTCGGGATTTTGTCAGGAATTTTCCAGATCCGATCACGTCAATGAAAACAGCGCCTTTGTCTTTTAGATGAACCGCTTGTTCGATACTGACGGTTTGTGCGCCGGGAACGTGGTCGGGAACAGGGGCCTTGTAACGGTTCATACGATATCCATCGGGGAGGGGTACAGTATTACAGGCCGCCAATATCATTAAGAACAGTAGGGAAAGGATTTTCATTTCGGACCTCGTTTATGAATGTGTGTCGGGTCGTACCCCCACAAGGCAATGCCGAGAAAAGCAAGACAAGAGAGCAGACAGATCCATAAGGCCTGCGTATTGAGCTGGGCATAAAAAGAAAAACGGATGAGTTCCACCGCATAGGTAAAGGGATTGAAGCGACAAAGCTGTGCGAGAAATGGGCTTGATTCCGAAATTTTCCAAATGGGGTACAAGGCGGAAGATAGAAAAAACATAGGGAAAATGACAAAGTTCATAATGCCCGCAAAATTTTCCAATTGCTTAATCCGGGAAGACAGGACCATCCCCAAGGCACCCAGCATTAGGCTGCTGACAATCAAAACAGGCAGAACCAACAAATAACCGGACGGTGGCAATTCAATGCCGAACCCAAAGGCAATGATCAGAAAAACGTAAACCTGAACAATGGAAACAAAGGCCCCAGCCAAGAGCTTGCCGAACAGGAGAAACCAACGCGGCATGGGGCTGGTTAACAGGACATGCATGCTGCCCATTTCGCGGTCATAGACCATAGACAGGGAGCTTTGCATGCCGTTAAACAACTGGATCATACCGACCAAGCCGGGCAAGATATAGACCTCATACGTGATATAGGTTTCATATGGCGCAATGATCGACACCCCCAAGGCCGCGCGAAAACCCGCAGCAAAGACGAACAACCACATCAAGGGGCGCACCAGTGCAGAAAAGAAACGTTCGTGTTGTTGTAAGAAACGCAAAAGTTCGCGGACAATCACGCCTTTTAGACAAATCAGGTAAGACATGTTTGCCCCCTTTGGGTCAAATCATTGAAGGTCTGCTCCAATGTGGGGGCGGCGAGTTCGTGTGCGGTTCCCTGTCCGGCTATTTGTCCGTTGTGTAAAATGATGGTTTGGTCATTTTCGCGAACCTCATCAATTAAATGTGTTGCCCAAAGGACGCTGGTACCGCGTTCCTGACACAGTTGATGGACATGCTCGACAAGGGTGCGCCGGGTTACGATATCCAGCCCCACACTGGCTTCGTCCAATAACAGGAGGGCGGGGTGATGAAGCAACGCACGGGCAATTTCGGCCCGTCTGCGATGCCCACCGTTTAACTGACGAACCTTTTCATGGCGCCTGTCGTACAGGTCTAAACGTTCCAATTCTTCTTGAATGCGTTGTTCGCCCAGTTTGTTTCCGATCCCGTGCAGGCTGGCAAAATATCGTAAGTTCTGAAGAATACTTAGGTCCAGATCCAAGGTTGTCTGTTGAAAAACAAACCCCATCAAAGCCAAGGCGGCGCGCGGTGTTTGTGCGATATCATATCCATGAATGAATAAATTTCCATGCGTCGGGCGGTTTAAGGCACTGGCTATGGCGAAAAATGTGCTTTTACCGGCGCCATTTGGCCCTAAAAGCGCACAAAAACATCCCGGTTCGATGTTAAAGGAAATATCTTTCAAGGCTTGCTTGACATTCGCATAAGTGAAAGACAGGTTTTGTGCGGATAACAATGCGGTCATGGTTTTACCGCAATGCCCCAAGGGTAGCGTCCGACTTTAATAGATTTCACCGCTTTCAGGTTTTGGGTGTCAATAAGGGTGACATCGCCACTGACCCCATTGGTGGTGAGCAATAATTTCTCATCTGGGCTGAATTCCAGATGCCAGACGCGTCGTCCAACCAGAATATATTTTTCCACCTCATAAGTTTTTCGATTAACGACGGCGACATGGTTTGCCGGACCAAGGGCAATATAAGCATATTTGCCATCATGGCTTAAACGCATGCCGACGGGTTGAACCCGGTCTTTATGAATGCCTTTAATGGCAAAGTTTATCTTTTTTATAATCTGTCGGTCTTTTACATCAATGACGGATACGGTGCCGCCAATTTCAGAAGAAACCCATAACAAGCTGTCGTCCTGTTCAAAAACGGCGTAGCGGGGACGTTGATCAACCAGTGTATTGTCAAACAGTTCATGGCTTTGGGTGTCGATCCAATGCACCATATTGGTCGTTTCAGACGTCGTAATGGCGATTTTACCGTTGTGGCTGACGGCCATGCCTTCGGGTTCCACGCCGACATCAATTTGGGCTAGAACTTGCGAGGTTTTGACATCGACAACCGTTGTCAGCGCATCGTCTTCGTTGGCAATATACAGTTTGCGGTCATCAGGATGCAGTGCAAATTGTTCCGGGTCGGCCCCAGATGGCAGCTCCCCTATTTTGGTCTCATTCACACTGTCGTAAATTTCCACCGTATCGTCGTTGGAGGTGCAGATATAAAGGCGCTTGTTGTCTTTGCTTAAAATAATACCGCGGGGGCGTTTGCCGACTTTAAAGGTCCGGGTGACTTTCATTTGATCCAGATCGAGAACGGAAACAGTGTTGTCTTTTTCATTGCTGATGAAAGCTGTAGAAGCCCATAAGTCACTGGCAATGATAGTTGAACCGAGAAGGGCCGCAAGGATCAGGCGTTTCATTTGATAAATTCCTTACATTTACTTTCAGGCTGATCAAAGCCAAGGGTGTCAAGTTCGCTATAGCGGTGCAAAAAACCCTCAATCGGGGCTTGTGTGACGAGGGAATGCGCAGCTGTTAATGCAATGGGTTGACGCAATTGACCGTTCCAAGGACGATAAGACAGTTTGCGTCCTTTAAATCCCGCCAGTTCAAACTGTTGGCTGCGCATAAAGTGGTTTAAAGTGGCGAAGTCTTTTGAATTTGTCCGGGTTGCTGCTTCCCCGATTGTACGTACCGCGGCCCAAGCGGCATAATCACGTGCGGTCATGGGGCGTTTGGCCTGTTTTTTAAAACGGTTTTGCAGTTGTAAGGCCCCCCATTGTTCCTGTGTCCAATACCATGCAGTGGGGAACAAGCCTTGCGTCCCGGCAACAGGGCGGGGATCAAAAGTTCGGTAAATCATATATTCCCCAAAATCACCCAGTTCATCGGCGACCATCAGGATGTCGTAATCTTTGCCTTGGGTGAGCAAGGGGATTTCCGCCTGTGCGCTACGATAGGCGTCACGTCCACCGTTCCAGATTTTTTCTGTAACGATTTTTGCACCGTACTTGCGCGCAGATGCTTTAAGAGATGTGGCAAATTTTTGGTCATCATCGTGGGGGCCTTGGATTAAAAACCAATCTTTCCAGCGTTTTTTGACCAGATATTGTGCCAAGGCATCCGTTAACATAGCCCGACTGGGTATGGTGTGGAGCAACCGGATATCGCACGCCTGTTGGCGCAAGGCATTGTCAGGGGCACGGCTGTTGAAAAAGAGTAAATCTTGATGTTCAGTCTGTTTTAAAACGCTCTGAAGGCTAACACTTGGAAGATCAAGCACAAACAAGTTATGACCTTTGGCGATGAGTCCATCAATGGCTTGTTGTAGGTTTGCGTCCTCTGCCAAAGTGATTGTTTCCAACGTAAATTTCTGTTTTAGGAAACGTCCGGTCGTATTGTTGTCTTGCAGGGCGAGCAAAGCCCCCTGTACCCCAAGATCATCAGGCGGTTCAATCAAATTGGACAGGACTGGCGGGTGTTCTACATTTTGCGACACAAAGGCGATGGAAATTGTTTCTACCTGTTTGGCTGAGGTTGGAAACGTCAGGCCTAATACTGCGATAAGGCAGAGCAAAAAACGCATGAAACCTGGCTCCCATTATTGCGTGAACGAACCGGCAGTCCGGTATGCTTGCTATTAGAGCAACGTGACGGAAGCTTGAAAATTCGACCTTTGTCGAATGGCGGAGGCAAGGACGGATTGTTAGCGTTATCCAAACGAAATAAATTTCAACAGGGATGAGTTAGATGAAACGTTTCAGTGTTTTGGCATTTTGCCTTGTTGTTCTCAGTACATCTGCTTTTGCGGAAGGGTATTTGGCACGAAAGGCTGTGAAGCTACCGGATCTTGTGTTGGGGACGGACGAAGCGGGTTACCAGGTGAGCCAGAAGCAATATGATCTTAAAACAGGAACGGCTTATCGGCTGAAAATTGTCAGTACCGGGCGCAAGCCTTATGCATTACGCAGCGCAGATTTTTTTGATTTTATCTGGTTGCGCAAAGTTGAGGCCGGCGAAATGGAGATCAAGGCATCCCATCTGTATGAGCTTGAATTTGAAGAAGAAAGCGAAGCTGAGATTTTCTTTGTTCCGATCAAACCGGGTATCTACAAACTGTACGCGGCAGGGTTGGAAGAAAAGGGCACATTTACCTCAATTCATGTGAAGTAGTGACCCATGAAACGGATATATCTCTCGCTTTTGATCCTTGTTGTGATGATGGGGCAGGCCAAGGCGGGCAATCTGATCATCCATAATAAAACGGACCGGCAAGTGAAAGTGTCTTCTGTTGGCGGCGCTGGGCGCATTGAAGGTGGGCAAACAAAATCAATTGCCTTTGCCAATGAAGAAAGGGTCGCGACCATCAATATCTGGTGGATGAACAATGCCCGACAGCTGTGTCAGATCGTTACCCCGTGGGAACGGACAATCATTGTGACAGGTCGTAAGGAAATAAAATGTTTATCCAGAAAATGATTCCTTCTCGCCTAAAGTCGAATATCGGGCATGGCGGCAATTTGTTAAGGTCCTTGTATCTGAAGTTGCTTAAGCCTCAACCTCAGACGCATAAAGCCTCTGGCAGTGCGAACCTGTTGAAGGGGCTTTTAGCTCCCCTAACATTACTTGTATGCGCAAACCCAACTCCCGGGTTTGCGCTTTCTTTTGATGATATCCAGGACCGTGGTGTGATTTCCGTTGCCGTCTACCGCGACTTTGCACCGTTTTCTTATCGTGAAAACGGGCAGGCAAAAGGGGTGGATGTGGAGATCGCACAGGTTATTGCGAATGGGTTAGGCGTGCGTTTGGATTTGTTTGAGTTGAGCGCAGATGAGAATGTTGACGATGATTTGCGCAATGCCATCTGGAAAGGGCATTATCTGGACCGCAAGAAGGCCGATATCATGTTGCATGTCCCTTATGACAATGAACTGGCCCGGCGCAACGATTTAGTTGTCCTGTTTGCGCCTTACTACCGCGAAGACATGGTCGTTGCCCGTGATATTAAAAAATTAGGCAAGGATGCGACCTTGGGACATTTTCGTTATGAAAAAATAGCCGTCGAATTAGACAGTCTAGCCGATATTTATTTAAGTGCGGCATTTGGCGGTAGTGTTCGAAATAACGTTCTGCATTTCCCAACTATTCAAGAAGCGGCCGATCAGGCAATTGCGCAAAAAGCGTTTGGATTGATGGGACCGCGTAGCGTGGTGGAAGCTGCCTTGGGTGCACATATGGCCCAATATGATATCGGTAAAATACCGACACCGGGCCTGTCGCGGGAAAGCTGGTTATTGGGTTTGGCGGTTAAAAACGATTACCGCCAGTTGGGATATGCGGTCGGGGATATTATTGCCGCGATGGTTCTGGATGGGCGAATGAAGGCGCTGTTTGAAAAATACGGACTGACCTACACCCCGCCGCCTGCAAGCTTTTATAATTAGGAGGCAGTTATGCCTTATTTATTGGTTCTTTCGTTCTTGTTAACGGTACTTTCCTTTTCTGCACAAGCGGGCAATATTGCCAAAGATCCGTTTAATTCACCAATGTGGGAATATATGGCAGAAGAAACGTTTGGGGAAAATGCAACGGTTATTGTGGATGAAAATCTCAAGATTTTTGCCCCGACCAATGCGGAAAGCAATTTTCAGGTTCCTGTTTCTGTGGATGCGTCCGCATTGGGAAAGGTGGAAGAGATCGTTTTGATGACGGATCTTAACCCCTTTCCAATTGCAGTGCGTTTTTTCCCCATGCAGGCCAAACCTTATTTTGCAACACGGGTGAAATTGAATGAAGGCAGCGTCATTCATGCAATCGCCAAAACACCGGATGGTGTCTGGCGTATGAATGGTACGTTTGTCAGTGCACAAGGTGGTGGATGTACGACAGGACCGCAACAAACGGCACAGGCCGACTGGGCTGATCATTTATTAGAGGCAAAAGGTCGTATGTGGCAGCGTGGCGATAGCGAACGTATCCGCGTGAGCCTGCGTCACCCGATGGATACGGGCCTGTCCGGGGATGTCCCGGTTTTTATCATCGAAGAGATTAATTTTAAAGATGCCAACGGATTATTGCTAAGCCGTTTTGAACTGAAAGAACCGATCAGTGAAAACCCGGTTCTGACACTTGATTTTCCCAAGGGGACAGCGCCGTTGCGTATTTCAGGGCGAGACAACAATGCCAACGAATTTGATGTTGAAGTGGGGACAAGATGATGAGATGGGGAATATGGTGTGTGGTATGGGGCGTATTGATGTCTTTTGCTCACAACAGCATGGCTGAGGATTTATCTTATGATTTGAAGGCGCAAAAAGTTGGGGACGGGGTCTATGTGTTCATTGGCAGCACGGATCATTTCAATCGCGAAAACGGTGGTAATATCGTCAATACTGGTTTCTTAATTGGTGAAACGGGCGTGGTGGTTATCGACACTGGCCCCTCTTTAAAATACGGTAATGAAATGCGTGCGGCGATTGGCGCAATAACGCCAAAACCCGTTCGCCATGTGATTATTACCCATCATCACCCCGATCATTTTTTAGGGAACCTGGCGTTTGATGATGCCCAAATATGGGCGATGGATGAAACCATTCAGGCCATAAACCGTGAAGGTGAAGGCCTGCTGGAAAACATGTATCGCATGGTCGGGGACTGGATGATTGACACAACGCTTGTCAAACCCGGTCATTCCATCAACCAATCCCATATGGACCTGTCAGGGCGCACAATACAGTTCATGCCGCTTCAAGGGCATACAAAAGGCGATTTAGCAGTTTTTGACCAGAAAAGCGGTGTGCTGTTTACCGGGGATTTGGCGTTTCATAATCGCACACCCACAACACCCCATGCCGATATTGCACAATGGATGCGTGCTTTGGAACAGCTGGAAAAACATTCTTATAATGTTGTTGTACCCGGTCATGGGCCGGTGGAACGTGACGGTCGTTCATTTAAGCAGACGCTGGATTATCTGGGCTGGTTGCAAAAGACATTGTATCAGGCGGCAGAAAATGGCCTTGAAATGACCGAGGTTATGCGTCTGGATATCCCGCAACGTTTTCAATCTTTGTCTGTGGCGCGTGCGGAGTTTGTGCGTTCCGTTGCTTACCTGTGGCCAAGCGTTGTCGAAGAGACTTTGCCACGCCTTTACGACTAAAGTTGAAGGCCAAAAGTGCTTTAAAACCGCTGTAAATGGGCTTTGTTCGACTTTTTGCCAATATTGCATAACAACCCGTCCCCTCATAGTGAAAGCAGTCTTTGAAGCATGTGCAAAACATGTCGACTGAACATTATTTTTTTTGAGGCTTTCACTTTCCTTGAAAGGGAGACATATATATGAAACGGGCACTATTCACGACAGCCGCCTTAGGGTGGCTGGCACTGGGGGCACTTGGTCCCAACGCTGCACTGGCAAAGGTCACAAATGAGGATATTCTCAATGATGACAAGAATACCTCCCAAGTCGTAACAGACGGTATGGGCTTGCAGGCCCAACGCTTCAGCCCTTTGAATAAAATCAATCTGAAAACTGTGAAAAAACTGGTTCCGGCATGGACCTTTTCTTTCGGGGGGGAAAAACAACGCGGTCAAGAGGCCCAGCCACTGGTTGCGGATGGGGTGATGTATGTGACCGGGTCTTATTCTCGTCTGTTTGCCATTGATGTGAAAACGGGTGAAGAATTATGGCAATATGATGCGCGTCTTCCCGATGGGATTATGCCGTGTTGCGATGTGATTAACCGTGGGGCGGCACTTTATGAAGACATGGTCTATTTTGGGACGCTGGATGCCAAAATCGTTGCGTTAGATGCCAAAACCGGCAAGGTGAAGTGGAAAAAGAAAGTCGGTGATTACAAGGCTGGTTATTCCCTGACGGCGACACCGTTGATTGTTGAAGGTAAAGTCGTAACCGGGGTTTCCGGTGGTGAGTTTGGCATTGTTGGCAAGGTTGAAGCCCGTGATGCAAAAACCGGTGAACTTGTTTGGTCCCGTCCAACGGTCGAAGGTCACATGGGCACCCTAAAGGGTAAAGAAAGCACCATGACCGGTGTGAAAAATGCAAGCTGGCCGGGGGATATGTGGAAGTATGGCGGCGGTGCGACTTGGCTGGGTGGCACTTACGATCCGGAAACACGCCAACTGTTTTTCGGGACAGGGAACCCGGCACCGTGGAATTCTCACTTGCGTCCCGGTGATAACCTTTATACCGCATCCCGTCTGGCCATTGATATTGATACGGGTGAAATCAATTGGCACTATCAGACCACGCCGCACGATGGCTGGGACTTTGACGGTGTGAACGAAGTGGTTTCTTATAATCTTGATGGTAAAAAACTGGCGGCAACAGCAGACCGTAACGGATTTTTCTATGTTCTGGACCGTACCAACGGGAAACTGCAAAATGCCACACCGTTTGTGAAGGATATCACTTGGGCAAAGGGCATTGATCTGAAAACAGGCCGCCCGATGTATAGCGAAACAGGTCGTCCGGGCAACCCGATGGATGCCGAAGGCGGTAAAAAAGGCAAGGCCATTTTCTCTATCCCTTCTTTCTTGGGTGGTAAAAACTGGATGCCGATGGCTTATAGCCCGGTGACAGAAACATTCTATGTGCCGTCAAATGAATGGGGCATGGATATTTGGAACGAGCCGATTACCTACAAAAAAGGGGCAGCTTATCTTGGGGCTGGTTTTACGATCAAACCTTTGTTTGAAGATTACATCGGTTCATTGAAAGCGATTGATCCGCGCACAGGCAAGATCAAATGGGAATATAAGAATAACGCGCCGTTATGGGGCGGGGTGATGACAACGCCGGAACTTGTCTTTACAGGCACACCGGAAGGTTATCTGAAAGCCTTTAACGCCAATAACGGCGAAGAGGTCTGGAAATTCAATACTGGTTCCGGGATTGTCGGCTCCCCCATTACATGGGAACAGGATGGTGAACAGTATGTCGCGGTCGTATCCGGTTGGGGCGGTGCGGTTCCTTTGTGGGGCGGTGACGTGGCCAAACGGATTAAAAACCTGAACCAAGGGGGCAGTGTTTGGGTCTTTAAACTGGTTATGTAGTCCCGGTTGCAAACGGGCGAAATTACATCTACGACCTTTGGAGAAGGGATGAAGTCTTTGGGCTTCATCCCTTCTGGTATATAATCACCGGAAAGACATAAAATAAAATACTACCTTTAACTGAGGTTCTCTGGGACGATGTACACATTTTTAATCGCTGATGACCATCCGTTATTTCGAGATGCCATCAAACAAGTTGTTGATGAACGTTGGCCTGATGCAACGATTATTGAAGTTTCCACCTTGGAAGAGGCACGGGAACAGGCCATCGAAAATGATGATCTGGATATTGTTTTACTGGATTTAAATATGCCGGGTGCCGAAGGCTTTTCCGGTCTTTTGGGGATACGAAACGCAGCCCCCGTTTTGCCTGTGGTTATTGTCTCGGCGGAAGAAAGCCCGGATGTTATCCAACGCGCGTTGACGTGCGGGGCGTTGGGGTTTATCCCGAAATCATCCAGCAAGGAACGTATTGGTGATGCAGTCCATGCGGTTTTGCTTGGGAAAACGTTTGTGCCACCGGAACTGGCAGAAGCCATTGAAGAAAAACGCCGTGTCGATGACGGATTGCGCGAACGTGCTGCTTTGCTGACCCCAGCCGAGGTGGGCGTGTTGGAACTGCTGACGTTGGGTAAGCCTAATAAAATTATCGCTTATGAATTGGATATAAAAGAGTCCACCGTCAAGGCGCATATATCGGCGATCTTGCGTAAATTGGGTGTGCACAGCCGGACACAGGCGGTTCTGATGGCAAAAACGCTGGATTTTGGTTAAAGCTTTTTACAAGCGGTTTCCATTGGCGATGTGTGATAACCATGCGCGCAGTTTTGCGGGTTTTAAAGGCTTGTTCAGCAATGCATAGCCATGTGAGCTGACGCTTGCGCGGATTTCGTCTGTGCGATCCGCCGTTAAAACCATCGCCGGGAAATGTGGTCGGTAATCACGTTTTAGGGCCCCCAGTAAATCCAGTCCGGTGTCCCCATCATCTAAATGATAATCAGCAATAATGGCATCGGGGAAATAGCCCAGACCATCTAAAAGCTGTACGGTTTCTTTGCGGGAACCAGCGGTGAGAACTTTACAGTCCCAGTTTTCCATCAGACTTTGCATGCCGTACTGAATGTCATTTTCATTATCGATAATCAAGACAGTCAGCCCGTTCATATGCTCGGTAAAAATTTTGGTTTGCACAACCGGCGGGGAGGGGATGGGGTTTTGACTGAGCGGGACCTCCACACTGAAACAGGCACCGTTATTAATCTCGGATTTCAAGAGGATTTTATGCCCCAGCGTTTGTGCAATCCGTTTGACGATAGCGAGCCCCAACCCGGCACCTTTTTCCGTTTGATCTGTCCGGTCTAATTGGCGAAATTCTTCAAAAATGCGTTCCTGATCTTTCTGGGCGATCCCATTGCCGGAATCATAAACGCAAAGGTGTAAGTTCTCCCCTTCCCGTTTTGCTCCGACCAAAATGCGCCCGCTATCCGTATAGCGCACGGCGTTGCTGACAAAATTGCGCAAGACACGGGATAATAATTTGGGGTCACTGTTTACGAATACCGAAGTCGGGATCACTTTTAACGCGATGCCTTTTTGGGCTGCGATTGGGCCGTATTCTTCTTGAAGGCGGTTGAATAAATCACTTAACGGGAAATCCGCAATCACCACGGGGACAGCACCGGCATCCAGTTTTGAAATTTCCAAAAGCGCACTGAGCAAACTTTCCACACCTTTCAGGGCAAAGTCGGCACGTTCGACAAGGGGGCGGTTTTTGTCATCCAATGCTCGTTCCAAAAGTGTGGATATAAAGAGCCGGGCAGCATTCAGGGGCTGTAAAAGATCGTGACTTGCCGCTGCCAAAAAACGGGTTTTAGACAAGTTGGCTTCCTCGGCGGCTTCTTTCGCGATGTGCAATTCGTCAGTGCGTTCGCGTACGCGTTCTTCAAGATTTTCTTTGGCTTCGCGTAATTCTTCCGCTGCCTGACGACGGGCGGTAATATCGCTGTAGGTTGTGACAAAACCACCACCGGGCATGGGGTTGCGTTGAACTTCCACGACCTGCCCGTTGGGGCGGGTATATTCAAAATAAAGCGGTTCCTGCGCTCGCGCCCGTTGAATACGTTCTTGATAAGCGTCTTCCGTTTTGGGGCCAAATTCCCCGCGAAAGACATTGAACCGGGTATAACGTTCGTAGGTCATATGATGTTCGACCAACCCGTCGGGCAGGTCCAGCAATTCGATGAAGCGTTGGTTCCAAGCAACCAGTTTTAAATCCTTGTCAAAGACCGAGACCCCTTGACGCAAATTGTCCAATGTGGATTGCAACAGGACGTTTTGTTCAGCCAGTTCGCGTTCGCGTCGGATTTGTTCTTCGGCCTTAATATCGGTGATGTCGGTATAGACGCCGACGATCCCGCCGTCTTTCGTCGGGCGTTCATTGATTTTCAGCCAACGACCATCTTTTAACTGAATGACGAAGGATTCTTTTGGGTTACGATGACGGTTTAAACGTTCCTTAAGCCAGTCAATCGGACTTTCCACGTCTTCCGGCACGACATATTGGCGCACCAGTTTACGGGCCATATCTTCAAAACGTGTCCCATAGGGCACATCATTTTGATGATTGCCCCAAAAATCCCAAAACTTGTTATTACACAGGATGAGACGATCTTCCTTATCGTACAGGGCGAAGCCTTCCGATACACTTTCGACGGCTTCTTCCAAACGAATGCGCGAGGTTTCGGCTTCACCTTTGGTGCGTTTGAGTTCCAGATTAACTTTTTCCAGAGACCCCAATGCCTGTTCCAACTGGTGAGTGCGTTCACGAACTTTTTCATCCAGCAAGGTTGCGGTTTGAAAAGAAGAATAAGCCCCGCCTTGGACGTCTAGCGTGCGCTCTACCTGTTTCATCAGGGCGGAAATGATTTTGCGTAGTTTGAGGGTTTCATCCGCCGTTCCGGTGGGGATATCAAGTGCATCAATCATCTGTGTCCCTCCAACCGATGGCGACCCCGGTAAAGGTCTGGTTGACATGCATGCCTGCAAATTGTTCACCATAGGTATTGAAACCATAAACATTGTGATCGACCAGCAGCTTTGAAACCTGTGCCTTTTTCTGTGGGGTTTGTTCCAGTTCCAGTTTTCTGAATATGCAGTCGCATCCAATGATCAATTCCGGCTTGCCAATTGTCTTTTCGATATCGTCAAACGTGTCTTCCAGATTGGTCACAATATCCTGACCATTGGCGAGGGTCAGGACCAGTCCTTCATCAATGGCGCAGAAAAACCGCAAACCATCTTCGCCTTCGGGCCGTTGAATTGATCGTACATAATAAGATCCGGCAACGCGCACCATGACGGGGTGTGCTGCAAATTGTTCTGGATTGAGATCTTCTGGTTTGACCCCGATAAGGCGGGCGTATTCTTCCGTTGCTGGGGCGGCATTGATTTCGCGTACAATGCGCGAAGCCGGGTCAGCCTCGGTAATTACCATCTTGCGTTTGGTTTCCAGAAAATGCTGGGTGCGAAAGACTTTAAAAGGGCAATTTGTATGGACTAAAACCAATGTGGCCGCATCGCGGTGGGCTTGCCCGTTATAATAAATAAGGGTTTCTTTGAATTTTAGATCATCACCGGCCGATCCGCCAAATAAGGGAATATCGCCTAATTCGGGATAAAGGGCGTTCAGGACGGTTTCCTCGACCAAGGAAAGGCCGTCAATTAGAACAAGGCCAAAAGAATGGTCCGTGCTTTTTTGCGGCAGACCATTCCTGAATTCAGTCACCAGTGATTTGGTTCGAACCGACCAGTCTGAAATATCAATGGTGGATACATCCGGTATCAGGGTGCCTTCCACCATAAAATGATCTTCGGGCAGGCCGAAGGCACAAACGCCGTCATTTTGATATCCGTTTTCCCCGATCACACCGGCCGATGTACAGCCAAAGACCAAGGCGTCGGGATAAAAGGCTTCTAAGGCATCCCCCAGGGCCGCTATATCATAGGCACCTGAGGTAAAGAAAAAAATGGCGGAGAACGGTTCGTTCCCCAAGCCGATAAATAGCTCCCCGGCTGCACGGGGGGCGGTGCGCGCCTTGCTGTTTCCTTTTGGTATTTTATGTTTTTTTGTTTTGTTATCCAGCACGTTTTACACCTTCTTATTGAACAGGGTGTGATCAGTCTTCCGGCTGCTCGTCGATATAGGTCCGAATGGCCCATAACCCTTCTTGTGAAATGGTGCCGGCAAATTTCGGCATATATACTTTACCGTCGCGCACAGCCCCATGAGTGACACGTTCTTTAAACCATTCATCACCATCCATATCTGTTTCAAGATAACGCAAATCCGGTGCAATGCCACCTGAAATCACTTGAAGCCCATGACAACGCGCGCAGTTTTGATTATAGGCGGAAGATCCGATTTCAACGGCACGCGATTTTAGGGCTTGGTCGTTACGAAATGGGTTTTCGTCTAACCATTCTTCGCCCAGTTGCGGCAAACCACTGGTGTCGACGGCCTGAGGCGTAACATCACCATGAGCGATGGCCTCTATGGCCACTCCGGTAACGATCGCGCTTGCCAACCCGATGCATAGGAACTTCTTGAGCATGTTTTTGATCCTCCAAATCGTAATATTTCGATTTATCTGTTAAATTTTATCCTGTTATTTTATAACTTTTTGACAGATTGGTTTTCTCCTCGACTTTGGTCGTATTGGTATTAGCCAAAGGTCTAAAACGCTCTTTCTTTGAAAGAAAACCCGCTTACTGTTCAGCAGGAAGCGGGGAAGTTGAGGCAAAACCCAAAAAAGTCTGTCAAAATAAAAAAAGCACCTACTTGAAGCTTTTTAAAAATGCGATCAAATAGTCACGTTCTGCCGGGTCCGTAATTTGGACATGGCGCATGCGGTTTCCATGAACCAGCCAGGTATTGCCGGAAACCCAGTCGCGTAAATTCTTTTCATCCCAAACAATCCCGGACTTCTTCAAAGCTTCGGAATAATCAAAACGGGGCAGGTTGGCGGCGGGACGCATAAAGACGCCACGCAGATTTGGACCGAACGTATTGAGGGCGGGATTAAGGGAATGACATTCCTTGCAGCGTTTGAAAACCTGCAAGCCCGCTGCGGCTTCTGTACTAGGTGGTTTATATCCGAAGTAACTGTCTTTTACTTCCGCATCGTCGCCAGCCTGTGCAGCTAACGGAACCATGCAGACAAGTGCTGCCAACATTTTCTTTAACATCTGTGTGCTTTCCTTTAATGCGCGGTGATTAACGAAAGCGAAGCCTCACATGAAACGCCGCTTATATCCTTTCAACGATAGGGAAGTATGCGCCGGAATGCTGTTCGACTTTTGGCTAAAGGGGATTGGCAAAAAGTCTAATGCGAGGACGATATGTATTTGATTTATGGTGTCGTCCCCGCTTAATCGCTATACTCTTAAATATTAAGGGAAGGCTTATTGAAGTAACGGATATTGATGACGCACATGTCAAAAGGCGCAATGGATTTGCAAAAGTTGAAAAAAGAAAACGATCAACTGCAAAAACGTATCAAAGAACTGGAAATGATTGAAGAACGCTATGCGCTGGCGATGGATGGTGCAAACGAAGGTCTGTGGGAATGGAACCCCGTGACCAAGGATTTGTTCATTTCCTCGCGCTTGATGGAAACGTTGGGTCATTCCAGTCAAAGCCGCCGCACGACAACGCATCAATGGTTGGAATGGGTGCACCCGGATGATGTCGCAGGCTATGAACAAAAAGTCTCCGAACATCTGAAAGGGTTAAGCGAGTATTTTGAATGGGAATACCGGGTGCGTGCCACCGATGGTATTTATCACTGGGTTTTTGCCCGTGGAAAAGCGTTACGAGACAACAACGGAATTGCTTATCGTATGGTGGGGTCCGTGGGCGATATTACAGAACGCAAACTGGCACAGGAACGCCTGAAGCAAGCCCATGATGAATTGGAAGATCGCGTTGAAGAACGCACCAAAGCTTTGGTTACCCTGAACAAACAACTGAGCCGTGAAGTTCAGGAACGCAAAACTATTGAACAGAAATTGAAGCAGGCCAAAGAAGCGGCCGAACAGGCCAATAGCAGCAAAGATAAATATCTGGCAGCAGCCAGTCACGACCTGCTTCAGCCTTTAAATGCCGCACGCCTTTTAATTTCGACATTACAAGAACGTGATTTATCGGACAAAGATGCCTCGCTAGTGCAACGCATTCATAATGCGTTGGGCAGTGCTGAAGAATTGTTGACCGACCTTTTGGACATTGCAAAATTGGATGCCAATGCGATTGTGCACGAAATTTCAGAAGTGCCTGCCAACCGATTGTTATTGGCATTGGGGGAGGAATTTCAATCGGTTGCGAATAAAGCCAATGTAAAATTGCGCGTGATGCCTTGCGGCTATTCGATTAAGACTGACCCACGCCTTTTGGGGCGAATTTTACGAAATTTCCTGAGCAATGCAATCCGTTATTCATCAAGTGGGCGTGTTGTGTTGGGGTGTCGGCGCTGTGCGGACCATATCCGTTTTCAGGTTTGGGATAGTGGCCCCGGGATACCGCCGGACAAGTTGGATGATATTTTTCTGGAGTTTCACCAACTAAAAGAAAATAGCTTGGATCGCGAGAACAAAGGGGTTGGTTTGGGGCTTGCGATTGTTGAACGGATTGCAAAAATCTTAGGCCATCCGGTCCATGTCCAGTCCATTGTTGGAAAAGGATCGGTCTTTAGTGTTGATGTCCCTGTCTGTGATGGCGTCAACCCGTTGGTTATGCAGGCTGCGCCCTTACCTCGACAACCTTATAACCTGTCGGGTGTACCTGTTTTGATTATTGATAATGAAGGCAGTATTACACATTCTATGGCTGATTTGCTCAATGAATGGGGCATGATCCCGCATTGCGCTGTATCTAAAAGTACTGCGCTGGCAGAAATGAAATATGCTGAACACACACCCGTTGCCATTTTGGCGGATTACCATTTGGATGATGGCGAAACCGGGATCAGGGTTATTCAGGATATTCATGCGGTGTATGGTTCGGATATCCCTGCTGTGATTATTACGGCAGATCGTACCCAGACGGTGAGCAACGAATGTGAACGTCTGGGATATCATATTTTGAACAAGCCATTGAAGCCGGCCAAATTGCGCGCCTTGCTCAATCACCTGTTGGTGTAAGTTCCAACCCTGACTTTGTCTTCCCTAAGACTAATGGCTAATTGCGGTGCTTTCTTAAAATTCAGACAATTCCTCCGGTTCTATTATTTTAACAGGAGAAAATTCATGAAGTGGGAAACACCAGCTTACTGCGACCTGCGTCTCGGTTTTGAAGTGACGGCTTACGTTTACGTTCGCTAAGCAAAAAACCAAAGGGGAAGGGGCTTTATGTTCCTTCCTCATCGTCTCATGTGCCGGGACATCTTTATCTCAGGGCTTAGATCAATGTGTGCAGAAGAAAAAATTGAACTCACCAGCCAACTGCAAATCCATCCGATGTATGTGTTTCGCTGGGAAGAACAGGAACAAGCTTATTTGCTGCTCTATCCAGAAGGGATTGTGAAATTGAACAATTCCGCCGGGCATATTCTTAAGTATTGCGACGGTGTGCGTTGTGTTTCCCAGGTTATTGATGAACTGGAGCAAGAGTTCGATCAACAGGGCCTTGATGAAGACGTTGTAAAATTTATGGAGGTCGCTCATGCCAAAGGCTGGATCAGACTTAAAACTTGATGGGAACGGCAAGCCGTTATGGCTTGTGCTGGAACTGACTTATAAATGTCCGCTGAAATGTCCGTGGTGCTCCAATCCACTGGGGTTTGAAGATTACTCCAACGAATTAACGACCCAAGAATGGAAAACGGTTTTACGCGATGCACGCAAAATCGGTAGCCTGCAACTGGGGTTTAGCGGTGGCGAGCCGATGGTGCGCAGCGATCTGGAAGAATTGGTCGATGAGGCGGACACATTAGGATATTACACCAATTTGATTTCTTCAGGTGTCGGATTAACCAAAGATCGTTTGAAAGAGTTAAAACGCGTTGGTTTGAAACAGATACAAATTAGCCTGCAACACAATGATGCGGCAAAAAATGACGCGATGGTCGGTGTGAAAAGCTTCGAGCAAAAAATGCAATGTATCGAAGATATCAAATCAATCGGTTTTCCGGTGGTGATGAATGTCCCGGTTTCACGTTTTAATATTGATGCGGTTGAAGATATTATCAAATTGGCAGAATATCATAATGTGGAGTTTCTCGAATTTGCCAATTTGCAATATTACAATTGGGCGCTGCTAAACCGTGACGAACTGTTGCCAACAATTGAACAGTTGCAACACGCCGAAGCCAAGGTGAATGAAGCCCGTGCCCGTCTGGGTAAAAACATGACGATTTATTTCGTTATTCCCGATTATTTTGATGGCCGACCCAAGGCGTGCATGAACGGATGGGGGGCGATCCATTTGACAATTGCGCCGGACGGATCTGCCTTGCCCTGTCAGGAAGCCCAGACCATCACTCATCTTGAATTTCCCAACGTAAAAGATCGTCCCCTTGACTGGATCTGGAATGAATCACCTGCCTTTAATGCCTATCGTGGGACAAGCTGGATGAAGGAGCCTTGCGTAGGCTGTGATGAAAAGGAAAATGATTTTGGCGGGTGTCGCTGTCAGGCGTTTGCCTTGACCGGGGATGCGACCAACACGGACCCGGCTTGTTCCAAATCACCGCATTTTGACATGATTACCTCGGCTGTTGAAAATGCGCGGGTTACGGGGCGCCCCGGCATGCCTTTGGTTATGCGCACGCGCGGTGCGGTTAGCAATCTTATGAAAAAGGTGTGTGCATGAAGCTTCCCCATGAAACAAAAGGTGGCACGATTGGTGCCGGATTAAGTCTGATTGTTTTGCTCTCGCTCTTGGTGCATTTCTGGGCAGGGAGTGGTTAATGGCGATGGATGTCCTTGATCTGGTTGCACGCTGGCTGCATGTTATGGGAATTTTGGTTTGGGTGGGCCATAATTTTGCAAATGTCATTCAAAATCCGACTTATAACATGCCACAGGGGAAGGCGCCTGCGGCTGACATCGAAGCACGGTTTGAGGCCGCTTTGCGCCGCGAACATGCAACGTTTCGCTATGCCTCCATCGTTGTGCTGGGGAGCGGGCTGTTTATGTTATTTCACCGCGATATCTTATGGGACGTGCTGCGTTTAAATGGCAGTCACGCGGTTTTGGGGATGGGGGTCTGGTGTGGCCTGTTGATGGTTTTGAATTTGTGGTTGGTTCTTTGGCCGCATCAAAAAAAGGTCATTGGTTTTATTCCCGCAAGTTTTGAGGAACGGGTGCGCTGTTCGCGCATTACCTTTTTGTCATCACGAACCAACACAATCCTCAGCTTTCCGACTGTTTTTTTCATGGCGGCGGGCTCACATACGAGTTTTCTGTTTGGGGGATAAAACCTCATGATGTCGTTTAATTTTGGTGCGGGCCCGGCGGTCTTGCCAAACGAAATTCTGGAACAGGCACGTGCGGAAATCTTCAATTGGCAAGGAAGCGGCATGTCACTGTTTGAAATCCCGTTTGGCGATCCGGCCTTTGGGGAGGTGATGCAGGCAGCGCGTCTGGCTTTGCGACAGGTTTTGAATTTGCCGGACAGTCATCATCTGTTGTTTTTGCAAGGCGGGGCTTATGCTCATTTTGCCTTTGTGGCCATGAACCTGATGGGAGATAAAAAACGGGCCTGTTATTTAGATACAGGTCATTGGTCCAAACGGGCAATTGCCGAGGCCAGCAAATATGGCGAGATTGTCGTGGATCGGATTGTTGCGGATGGGGCTTATTGTCATATAACCACGAACGAGACAACACAGGGACGGCAATTCCATGAACTCCCGGACTCACAAGGTTTGCCACTTGTTGCTGATATGACATCGGATATTTTGACCCGCCCGATTGATTTTTCACACATGGACTTGGTTTATGCCAGTGCGCAAAAGAACATCGCACCTGCTGGGCTCAGCCTTGTTATTATGCATGAGAAACTGTTTGATCGTGCTTTGGATATTACGCCTACTGTCTTTAATTATACCCAGCAAGCGAGAAACAATTCTCGTGTCAATACGCCGAACCTGTTTGGGATTTATATGGCGGGATTGATGGCAGAATGGGTGATAGACCAAGGTGGTTTGGCAGAAATGGCGAAACGCAGTCGGCAAAAGAGTGCGTTGCTTTATAATACGATAGACCGCAGTCGTTTTTTCCATACCAGCGTGAACGGGGAGATGCGTTCGCACATTAATGTGTGTTTTGGTTTAAAGGATCCGACCCTAAATGGGCTTTTTTTGCAGCAGGCCCATCAAGAAGGTTTACTTAACTTAAGCGGCCATTCAGCGGGCGCTCCGTTGCGTGCAAGTCTATATAATGCACTGCCAACAGAGGGTGTAGTGGCCTTAGCGGACTTTATCAACAGGTTTGATACACAGTTGGTGCGGGCATCGTGATATGGATTTTGCGCAAACCAGTCGTCATCTTCAGGTGAAAATCGCATTACCGATGGCGCGTAAACGTGCTCAATGGTTTGAATGTAGCGCCCCGTTACCAGCATTTTCGAAAACGGTTATGGGAATTGATTTTGCCAACCCGTTGGGATTGGCCGCCGGGTTTGATAAACAGGCAGCCATGATGGCGCTGGCCCGGAAATTGGGGTTGGGTTTTATGGAAGTCGGCAGCCTGATGCAGGAAAAATCGTTACCTTCTTCCCAACAAAGCGGTCCATTTGGGGTGAACATTGCTGCTGACGTTGATTGCATGTCCTTGGACGAGTCCCTCGTGCATTATACGAAGCTCGCGGCAAGCTATGCAGCGCAAGCTGATTTTCTGGTTATTAATCTGAGTTCCCCGCGTAGTCGGCCTTTCTTGCAAAAAGGTGGACGGGACTGGACGGTTGATCTGTTCCAACAATTACATGCGACGATCTCCCGCCCGATATGCCTGAAAGTCCGACGTGAGCAGATACCGGACTGGATCGGGGATTTATCTCTGAATGGGGTAGTTATTGCACATATCGCACAAGAGGATGTGCGGGACATTAAACACATTTATGCCGATTTACGTCCCCTCAATATCTTGTCTGTCGGTGGGGTGATGACGCAAAGAGATGTGGAAATGCGTTTGTCATCGGGGGCGGATTTAGTGGAAATTTTCAGCCTTCTGGTGTTGAAAGGTCCAAAAGCCGTGCGTGAATTGGTGCAAGGGTTATGGCCATGACCATAACGATGGTTTTCATCTTGACCCTCCTGTTGTTTGCACATGCTTGGTTATGTGCCCGGCAAGTGTCTTATATTGGTTCACAGCATAACGATGACATCGGGCGATATGCCAAGGCCAAAGCATATGTGGCGCTTTTATCCTATATGCTGGATATTTTGTGGTGTGCGTTGTTACTTGTCAGTGATGCTTTCACAACTGTTTTCGACCTGACAGGCTTGATCATTACGCATTGGTTTTTGCGACGCCTGGTTCTCGGCAGTGTGCAGATGGGGATCGAACGCCATTTCGGCTTTGGTCGGATGACATGGCAAATATTGGGGAAAGTGATATTGAAGGCCTTATGTCTGCGCCTTGTATTGACGTTTGGTGCTGTTAATCTGGTCTTTTATTATATGCCGATGACAAGTCATATGGCGGTTTTCCTGTGGGTGTGGCTGGTCTGGTTCTGCCTTGATAGTGCGGTGATCACAATACGCCCGTGGCTGCAATCGCGACTGGATGGTTTGCTAAAACCTTTGGATGATGCCGGTTTGTTAAACCGTGTAACCCATATGTGTCTTTATGCCGGTTATGAACCTGTCGATGTCTATGTTCAGGATGGATCCCAACGAACAAGCCATGCGAATGCGCGTTTTGAAGGGATCGGACCTTTCAAGCGTATCGTGCTGAATGACAGTTTACTCGATCGCCTGAATGAGGACGAAATTCTCAGCGTTATCGCCCATGAATTAGGCCATCATGCTCATCGTCATATTTTTAAGTATCAACTTTTAAAAGGGGGATTGGCGTTGTTGGGTGTTTTGATCTTTGGGCAATTTTCAACGTCGTTTAGTTCTTTGGTGATCAGTGCTCCGGCTTTGGCGGCAGTGGCGCTACCGGTTTTGAATGCCTATATCCGCTCTTGTGAATATCAGGCGGACCGATTTGCAAGTTTTTATGGCGGAGGGGCGGAGACTTTCTTGCGCGCTTTGGATAAAATTCATGTCCAAAATGCCATGATGCAAAAAGGGGATCAGTTTTATGATGCGGTTTATTCCGGGCATCCTACACCACAGGCTCGGGCGCAATATTTAAGGAAAATAAGCAATGGAGCTACAAAAATCCACATGGCCGGAGGTTGAAGAATATCTGCAATCGTGCCAAACGATCCTGATCCCGATCGGTTCAACCGAACAACATGGCCCGAGCGGCATGATTGGGACGGACAGTATGATTGCAGAGGCGATAACAAAAGAACTCGCCCGTCGAAGTGGCCTGATGTGCGCCCCTGTTCTGTCAATTGGGATGGCGGAACATCATATGGCGTTTGCGGGGACAATTTCCTTACAACCGCAAACTTTATCGCTGGTTATTCGTGATGTGGTGCATTCGTTGGAAGTGCATGGATTTGCAGAGTTTATTTTTATCAACGGGCATGGTGGTAATGGTCCTGTTTTGCAACGTACCTTTCAGGAAGACGTCACAAATTGCCGTTTTTATAATTGGTATATGGGGGCTGAAACCCGAAAATTACGTGCATCACTTTATGCCGATCAGGAAGGTCGTCATGCCACACCAAGCGAGATTGCCGTTGTTCAATATCTGGATGAAAGCACGTTACGAAATGTCGCTTGTGATCCTGTGTGTGCCCCCGCGTTGGCGTACGAGGGGGCACAGGATATGCGTGATAAACATCCCGATGGCCGGATCGGGGCCAATGTATCACTGGCGGATCCGGCGGATGGAAAACGGCTTTTTGAAACAAGTGTAAATGATTTAATGGAAACCTTGATCAAGAAGGGGACTATTGCGCCGCCGCAACATCCGTCTGAACGGGGGTAAAACATCCCGGTGGGATCATGCCCGGGTTAACATAGGCCAGATAAAGCGCATCCAGTTGTGCCCATAAAACACCTGTTTTCATGTAAAGAGCATCAATGACGGCTTGTTGCTGATCAATCGTACGAGCATGTTCTTTCACATAACGCAGGGCAAAATCCACATCACGCGGGGCTTGGGTCAGGCGTTCTCGAAAATAGGCGACCATTGTTTCATCCACAAAATCGTAATTTTCCAACATACCTGCGATCCGTTCTTTGTGAATTTTCGGGGCGAACAATTCTGTCAGGCAGGACGCAAAACCAATTAACAACGGGGCATGGCGGCAAAAATTGATATAGGTATCAACCGCATGCTTGGTGGCTGGCAGAACCCCTTCCATTGATTGAACATAAGCACGTTCCAGACCCAAGGCCTCACACAATTTCAGCCACCGTTCAATGCCACCTTCATCCTGATCTATGCCATCATGATCGAAAATACGCTGGCGCCAAAGATTGCGCAGTTCCTTATCTGGGCAATTGGACAAAATGGCGTAGTCCTTGATCGGGATGCCTTGTTGATAGACATATCGGTTCAAAGCCCAAGCCTGCACTTGTCCCAAAGACAATTTCCCACCATGAAGCAATTTATGAAAGGGGTGCAGATTGTGATAACGTTCTGCACCGATACCTTGCAGGGTTTGTTCCAGCTCATCCGGGCTCAGAACTTTATTCAGCTTGATCATAAGATAACCTCCATTGTGTCATAGCCGATTTCCCATCCGGCTTTATTGGCAATTGCCCGCTGAGTTGAATTTTCCAACAGAACGGGATTTGTATTGTTGATATGGATAAAGACTTTGCGCTTGATGTTTAGTTCTTCAAACGCCTGAATGCTGCCCGCAGGGCCTGCCATGCACATATGGCCCATGCGTTGTCCGGTTTTGACGCCGCAGCCTGTTTCGATCATTTCATCGTTAACCCATGTTGTACCGTCAAAAAAGACCAGATCGCTGTTTTGCACGCGTTCAGCCAAGTCCGGGGGCAAGGCAGCGCATCCAGGCAAATAATAAAAAGATTTTTTGCTGTCGCGTGCCGTGACCTTTATGCCAACGGTATCTTCGGGGACGGATCCAAAATTCGAACCGGCTTGTTCATCTTCCAAATAAAGGGCGATTTTGCCGGGGACGGGGAAAAGTTCAATCTCAATGCCGCTGTTTTGTCCGTCCTGAAAACAAAGCTCGGTTTTTTGATCTATGGGAAGTTTGCGGCGTGCGACGTAGTCGGGGTTCAGGATATTAAACAGGCTGTTTTCGCCTAAAACGTTAATGACGCGTTGGGTGGCGTAAAGGGCGAGGGGCTGGCTTTCGCGTAATGTCAATAATCCGCCGATATGATCGACATCGGCATTGGTGAGAATAACCCCTTTAATCGGGCTGTGCCGTTTACTATGCTTTGGGTGCAGGCAGGGATTGGCTTGAATTTGCTGACGAATATCGGGGGAGGCATTTAACAGGAACCAGTTGTCCCCATCCACAGTGATGGCAAGCGAGGATTGCGTGCGGGCAATCGCATCTGGATTATTTGCCCATGCCTTGCGGCAATTGTTACAATGGCAATTCCATTGCGGGAATCCCCCACCTGCCGCTGCCCCTAGAATTTTAATTTTCAACATTTTGCGTGCCCATGCCTGTTTTAAGGAACAACAGGATAAGTGAAAGGGCCCCTTAAAACATATTGGACAAAGGTCTAGGCTGCTTCCATTTTATGAGGGACGATTTGTGCCGTTAATTAGAGGTTGCAGTTAATGCACAACTTAAGTTGGTTGAACCGAATGAGGGAAAGATAAAATTAACAAACATCAATTGTAGATGGATTTAAAATAGGTTACATAGTCGTTATGTTGAACGCTAACAGAAATAGAAACATAAAAAAATTGGGCCTTTTGTTAAGAAAAGGAACGATGCGGTTTTTTATTTTGTCTGTTTTGATGATTCAAATTTCGGTCCCTTTAATTACATCGACACCTGTCAATGCCAAGATTGATACTGGCATTGGTGGGGAATATACGGTCATCTGTACCGCGAACGGTTTGAAACTTGTTCGCGTAAGTGATGGGGATGAACCCCCTAAAGCAGAAAATCAGGCGGAGCATTGTTTGAGTTGTCGTCTGGCTTTGTTGGGCTTTTCTTTGCCTGATGCTGGTGACCTGATTGCCGAATATGTAATTTATGAAGGCGAACAACACATTGTCGAGATCGATGCCGGGATAATCCCACAAGGGCGTGTCGTTACCGACAATACGGCACGTGCGCCCCCTCGTCTTGTCTGACTATCAAAAAAACTAAAAACGAGACATCTATCCAATGAATGGCGCTCGCCTCATTGCGTGGGTGGTCTTTATTTGATGAAAAGACAATTGGGGTAATCTTAATGACGACGTTTTTTGCGACGCGTAGCTTGCGCGCATGCTTGCTTGTTTCAAGCGCTTTTGTAATTTGTTCAAATTCTGTTTTTGCTCAAAGCAATATTACACTGGAAGAAGTGACTGTTACCGGTACACGTGAAGCTCAGCCAAAAGCAGAAGTTTCCACGACGATTTCATCTGTTGGTGAAGAAGAAATTCAAAATATCAAGCCACAGCACCCAACAGAAGTTATTGGTCGTGTTGCCGGCGCGCATGCCGCTATTACCGGGGGGGAGGGGCATACGATGGCAATTCGTCAGCCCATTTCGACCAGTCCGGTATATCTTTATCTAGAAGACGGTATTCCGACACGATCAACCGGGTTTTTTAACCATAATGCATTGTATGAAATCAACGTTCCGCAATCCGGTGGTGTCGAGATTTCCAAAGGGCCGGGCTCATCCTTGCAGGGCAGTGATGCCATCGGTGGTGTCATCAATGTCTTGACACGCGACCCTTCGTTGGAAGAAGAGATAAATATGTCTCTGGAATATGGGTCTTTCGGTTTTATGCGTGGTCTGATTGATTACGGCAATAGCTGGGAAAATGATGGTCTGCGTGCCTCGGCCAATATGACCCATACGGATGGTTGGCGCGATTCAACAGCTTATGATCGTCAAGCAACAACCGTTCGATGGGATCATTTTATTGATGATGCCTCCAGCGTTAAAACAGTCTTTTCGGCGTCCAATATCGATCAGGAAACGGCAGGGTCCTCACGCTTAAACCGACAAGACTATGAAAATAGCCCGACAACGAACTACACGCCGATTTCATTTCGCAAAGTGAAAGCACTGCGTTTTTCCAGTGCGTATGAAACGGAAACAGTGGATAGCTTGACGTCTTTGACAGGTTATTTGCGTTGGAACGAAATGGAGATGTTGCCAAACTGGAGCTTGGGTTATGATCCGGTTATTTATAAAACGGGGCATAGTTCTGTCGGTTTGATGAGCAAATATCGTAAAGATTTTGAACCGATGCGCACCCGTCTTGTTGTTGGTGCCGATCTGGATTACAGCCCTGGACAGCGTGATGAGTCAAAGGTGACGCGCACGAAAGTGGGGAACATATACACCAGCTATACGGTCGGGGATCAAATTTATGATTATGATGCGACATTTATGTCCGCTTCCCCATATGCGCATTTGGAAACGTCACCAACCGATAAATTGCGCGTGACCGGCGGCTTACGCCTTGATGCTATCCGTTATGAGTATGACAACCACTTAAGTGTGGTGACAACGGGGAATTGGCGTCGCCATGATGACAATACGGTTAACTTCCTCCATTTGAGCCCAAAGGCGGGGTTAACATACGAATTTTCACCTGAACTTAACGGGTTTGCCTCTTACAAGCATGCCTTTAGAGCACCATCGGAAGGTAACTTGTTTAGATCCGGTAAGGCTGCAGATTCCATCCATCTGGATCCTGTGAAAGTCGATAGCTATGAAATGGGGGTGCGCGGGAAGCCCACACAAGATTTAAGTTATGAATTGTCTGTTTATTACATGAGTAAGCAAGATGACATCTTGACCTATAACGATGGGGTGAACCGATATCAAACCAATGCCGGTGAAACTTTGCACAAAGGGATTGAAGCGAGTATTGGGTATCGCCTGACGGAGGAATGGAAATTCAATCTGGCTTCCTCGTATGCGAAACATACCTATGAAAAATGGATGCCGTCTACAACTGTTGACTATTCTGGTAAAGAGATGAAGTCGGCACCGCGTTGGATTAATAATGCGACCTTAAACTATACGCCGCGTCTTTTGCCTGAATTGAACCTAGAACTTGAATGGGTCAATTTGGGGGAATACTGGATGGATGAAGCCAATACGACAAAGTATGAAGGTCACCATCTGTTTAATTTACGTAGCTCCTATAAAGTCACTGAAAATTTCAATGTTTTTGGCAAGGTGATGAACTTGACGGATCGTCGTTATGCAACGGCGGCCTCGTTAAACGGTACGACGGAAGAATTTGCACCCGGCTTACCTTTATCTGCGTTCTTGGGTATCGAGGTTAAATTCTGATGTTGCGCAAATTAACATTTGCAGCGCTTTTCTTGTTGTTGGGGATTTCTGTTGAGACAGCTTTGGCCGCAGGTGGGACGCATCAACATGGTGGAGGAGGGCAAGAGCCCTCCTTCAACCACTGTTCAAAACTCGAAAATTCACCGTCTTTATTGTGTGCAAATGTGCCCACACCTCATATCGCACCAGATGGCTCACTTTGGCTTATATGGGCAGAACATGGGCATGTTTATGTCGGGCATCGCAAAAATCCCGCAAGTGGTAGTTTTGAAAAAATTTCCCGCATTACAAAACAAGCGCGCCAACTGGATATAAATGGGGAAAGTCGTCCCAAAATTGCTGTTGGACCTCAAGGGGACGTGTATCTCACCTTTACTGCAAAAGGGGAGAAAAAATATACAGGCGTAGTCTATTTTGCGCAGTCCCAAGATGGGGGCAATAGTTTTTCCGTCCCACGAAAGATCAGTGATGAGGAACGTCCCAGTAGTCAACGTTTTGCGACATTAGGTGTGAATAAGCAGGGACGGATTCATATCGCTTGGCTGGATAAAAGGGATTTGTTTACCGCCAAGAAGGCGAAAAATAACTATAGCGGTTCTGCGATGTATTATGCCTTTTCGGATGACCGTGGAAACAGTTTTTCCGCCAATAAAAAGGGTATGGATCACAGTTGTGAATGTTGCCGAACAGCGATGGATTATGATTTAGACGATAATCCTGTGATCATATGGCGTCATATTTTCGGTAAGAATTTCAGAGACCATGCCATGTTGAAAATCAAGGCAGATGGAACGCCGGAAAGAATGGAACGGATCAGCGAAGATGATTGGGCGATTGATGGGTGTCCCCATCATGGACCAGACCTTTCGATCTCTGGATCCGGTATGCGCCATGTGGTCTGGTTTACCGATGCGGATAAACGATCAGGCCTGTTTTATGCCCATCAACAAAAACAAGGCGGGATGTTTTCTGCACCAATGGGGTTTGGCAATCCAGACAATCAAGCCGCTCACCCTCAGGTTCTTTCGGTTGATGAGATTTTATATATCGTATGGAAAGAATTTGATGGGGAGAAAAGCAGCGTCCTTTTGATCCAATCAAATGATGAAGGACAAAGCTGGTCTGCACCGATATCCGTCGCAACAACAAAGGGCGCATCGGATCATCCCTTCTTGATTAAAGATGATAAGGGGCTGTATCTTTCGTGGGCAACAGCCTTTGAAGGATGGCAACTCTTTACGCTTGCACAAAGATAGGAAGGGGAAGATGAAAAAACAGATTATTCTCCTTTTTTTATTTTGTGTTTTTGTTCTGGGCGGGCGTGTAAGTGCTGCTGATACACAGGAACATGCCTTTGATGAGACAAGCTTTCAGGAAATTTTGCATAAGGAAAAGGGACGTCCTCTCATCGTGAATTTCTGGTCATACGATTGTGTGCCCTGTCTGGCGGAAATGGCCGAGTTTGATCATTTTACACAACAACATGATGATGTGAAGTTGACATTGGTGTCCACAGATCCGTGGGATCAAATGAAACGTATCCGCCGAACCTTGGCAAAATATGGGCCACAAAGGTTCGGATCTTGGGTGTTTGCGCATGCATTCGTTGAAAAAATTCGTTTCAGTGTGGACCGCAAGTGGCGAGGGCAATTGCCGCGGACTTATCTTGTCGACCCCGATGGAACGCGACATAGCCTGACAGGGGCGGTAGATGGGGATCGCCTCGATCAATGGTATAAAGGGTTTTCAAAATGACGGCCGTGGCAACTTATCCGTCGTTTATGACACATGAGTTTCGGTTGCCACTTGCATCGTTCTTGGCTCTTTTAGGACATGTCTTGGTCTTGGGTGCCCTGTATTTCATCCCAAAACCAGAGATACAGGCACCCGTGCCGTTAAGCGGTTTCGAAATGGTGGAATTACCGTCACCAACTGTCATGCCTGAGGTCCCCAATGTTCAGCCCGTTGTACCTGAGCTGGACCCCGTTGATCAGCCAATGGAAATGCCACCTGAACCGGAAAAGACAGTTGCAATGGAACCGGAGGTGCCGGACGAAATTGTCGTGGAGAAAAATATTGAGAAGGTCGCAGAACCGGTTGCGCGGGTTAAGGTGATGGTCTTGAAAAAGCCAACCCCGCCAAAAGTTGCTCGTCTTCCTCAAAAGCCTGCTCAACAACCTGTAGAGAAAAAACATCCGGTAAAAATACAGGAGGTGTCGGCTCCGGCCTTGTCGTACATCCCGCCGAATGCGCATGTTTCTTATCTTCGCAATCCAAAACCATTTTATCCCCGCATGGCACGCAAAAGAGGGATGGAAGGTATTGTCCTGCTGTCTGTTTCTGTGAGCGCTAAGGGATTGGTATCTGCTTTATCAATTAAAAAATCTTCAGGGTTTGCTTTGTTGGATAATGCCGCAAAAGAAACCGTCAAAAAATGGAAATTTCAGCCCGCGCAAAAGGGGTTGAAGGCCGTCAATGCTGTTGTCGATGTTCCTATTCGCTTCTCATTGAACGCAAAATGAAAGGAAGTTTCTAAATGTCTGGAACTGATATGTCCTGGTTTGCCTGGTGGAGCGAGGCCGACTGGATTATTCGTAGCGTTTTTATAATATTGGTCCTGTTGTCATTGGCGAGTTGGACAATGATGATCCAGAAGGTTTTTCAATTTAAAAATATTTCGAAATTTGAAAGGCTTGTCCGCCAATACCTTTTGGGATCAAACTCCCCCCGGACCCTTGTTTTACATCACCCGGTGCATGTACCCTCTGTTCATCTAGCGGAAGAACTCCCCGATCATGCGGAGTTGTCAGAATTAAATGAATTTGCGGGGCAGATTTTACGAGAGAAAAAACTGGATTTGGAAAGCGGGCTGACTTTGTTGGCAACAATTGGTAATTCGGCCCCCTTTATCGGGTTGTTTGGCACGGTCTGGGGGATCATGCACGCTTTGCAAGCCCTGGGTGGTGTTGAGCAGATTTCAATGGATATGATTGCCGGACCTGTTGCCGAAGCATTGGTCGCGACCGCTGTGGGTTTGATGGCCGCTATTCCCGCGGTGATTGGCTATAATTTCTTGCTTCGTAAACTGCGCCGATTAAATGCCTTGATTGACGGCAATGCGGTTCGGATCGTTAATCATTGGGGCAGGGGAGATTGAGATGGCACTTGGTGGAAATGGGGCAGATCCTGATCAACCTCTGTCTGAAATCAATGTAACCCCTTTAGTTGATGTCATGCTGGTGTTGTTGGTTATCTTTATTGTGGCGGCGCCCATTATGTCGCAGGCGTTAAGGGTGAACTTACCCAAAGCCAACGGCGCACCGGAAAATGAGCCAATTGTCGCTTCATTGATCGTCCGAGCAAATAGCCAGTTTGAATTGGATGGGGTGATCTATCACAAAGCAGACCTTTTAAATGCCCTTAAGGCTGTTAAGGAAAGCAAAAGAGAGAAAATGGTTGTCCGCTTGGGGGCGGATGCCGATCTCCCTTATCAACGGGTTGCAGATGCGCTTTCTGAATTGAAAAAAGCGGATATATCCAGAATATCGTTTGCTACCGCCTCCCCCGATTAAGTCTAGCCCCAGTAAAGTGAGTGTTATCCCGCATCACTCAGTAAATCCATTGGCAGGCTGGAAATGAAGCTGTTGAAGGACCCTTGTTGGACGGTGACGTGCGCCTTTAAAAGTTCTGATGCTTTGGCGCTGTCCCGTTTTTCAATGGTGTTGAGGATTTCTTCATGTTCTGCAAATGATGTTTGTAATCGGTTTGGGTGTCGCAATTGAATACGGCGGTAAGGGGCAACGCGATTGCGCAGGTTTAAGGTTTGTTGTGCCAGAAAATTATTATGCGCCCCTTGATAAATGCATTCGTGGAAAAGAACGTTTGCATCGTAATAGGCATCGTATTCACCTGCCTCGACAAGTTTTTGCGTATCAAGGTGACGTTCGCGTAATGTTTTAATCTCGTCATTTGTCATGCGCTGGGCGGCTAAGGAGCCGCAAAAGCCTTCAAGCTCGGCCATAACTTCGAACATTTCGATAAGTTCGCGCAGCCCGATTTTACGTACTGTGGCCCCGCGACGTGGCAAGATTTCAATTAAACCGATCGAACTTAATTGGTGCAAAGCTTCACGAACAGGGGTGCGTGAAACATTGAAACGTTCTGTAAGGGATTTTTCATCAAGCCTTGTTCCCGGCTGCAGCTTGCCTGTCAGGATTTCATGTTCGATTTGTTTCATAAGTTCATTTGAGCGTTTTACTGACATATAGGTCGCCTTGTTCAATGAGGTCTATTTCTTCTTATCCTGCAACTTACCATTAAAGAAACAATATGTCACTAATTGTATACAATTTTTAAATTGAAAAAAACAAAAAGAAGTCCCGGGGAGACGGGGCTTTTAGTTTTTGTGCTCTCGATCAGCACCACGGGAGGTTTGAAGAAAGCTGTATATGTGCAAATACATACGCTTCTTCATTCTCGTTGGAGTAAGTGTGAAGGTATATGATCAGAAAAATACAATCAATATATTTTTGTATACAAGATGTCTTGACATTGTATCCTCTTGCTGGAATAAATACTTTATAACGAAACTAAATACGTGAAAATCACGATTCAAATAAGACAATTACAAGGGAGTAATTTCATGTCTGTAAAAAAACTGTTCAGTGTCGCATCTGCGAGTGCACTCATGTTCGGTATGGCTGCATCTGTCTTTTCTGGGCAGGCTGAAGCGAAAGTACTGAAAGCGTCACATCAGTGGAATACAAAAGATGTCCGTCACCAAATGGTCCAGATTATTGCGGATGAGGTTGGTAAGGCAAATGTAGGCTTGGATGTTAAAATTTATCCATCCAAGTCGCTTTTCAAGCCGAAAGAGCAATGGGGACCTTTAACAAAAGGGCAGTTGGATATTACGGCCTTCCCATTGGCCTATGCTGCAAGCCGTCACCCTGAGTTTGATGCGACTTTAATGCCGGGATTGGTGAAAAATCATGACCATGCGGCGCGTTTGAATGACTCTCCCTTCATGGATGATATTAAGGCTATTATTGATAAAGCTGGTGTTGTTGTGCTGGCGGATGGTTGGCTCGCTGGTGGTTTTGCCTCCAAGAAAAACTGCATTTTAAACCCGGAAGATATTCAGGGCCAAGTCTCCCGTGCGGCAGGTAAGGCGTTTGAGCAAATGCTTGTTGGGGCAGGTGCTTCGATTGCATCTATGCCGAGTTCGGAAATTTACACAGCGATGCAAACCGGCGTTTTGGATGCGGCCAATACGAGTTCCGGCAGTTTTGTTTCTTATCGTGTGTATGAACAAACAAAATGTTTGACGGCACCGGGGGCAAATGCGCTGTGGTTTATGTATGAACCGATTTTAATGTCTAAAAAGACGTTCAATAAATTGAATAAAGACCAGCAAGCCGCCCTTATGGCTGCGGGCCAAAAAGCGGAAGACTTCTTCTTTGGTGCAGCTAAAGAGCTTGATAGCAAAATGGTTGATGCCTTTAAAAAAGCCGGTGTTGAAGTCGTCGAAATGACGAGTGAGCAGGCTCAGAAATGGCGGGATATCGCCAACAAGACGTCTTATGCGGAATTCGCCAAAAAAGTTAAAAATGGTGAGGCGTTAATCCAAAAAGCACTGGCCGTTAAATAAGTTTCGGGACCCGTCCTCGTTGGGCGGGTTCTCCCACTTCTTTTAACGATATAGCCGAGTTGTATGATGGATTTTTTCTTTAAATCAATTCATGGGATTTCCATTGCTTGCGGTGTCGTTGCATCGCTTCTGGTGGGAAGTTCTATCTTCGTTGTCTGCCAAATGGTGTTCATTCGTTATATCCTAAATGGATCGACTGTTTGGCAAACAGATTATGTAACCTTTGCACTGGTCGGTGCGACCTTTATCGGTAGCCCTTATGTCTTGCTGTTAAAGGGCCATGTCAATGTGGACTTGTTGCCACATTATTTATCTTACCCACAACGCGCTGTTCTTGCCTATTGCGGCTCTTTGTTGGGCCTGCTGTTTTCTGCAACGCTCGCTTACTACGGTTTTGAGTTGTTCCATGAAGCATGGGAAGGCAACTGGGTAAGTGAAACGGTATGGGAATTACCGTTATGGATCCCGTATTTGGCGATGCCTGTCGGGGTCGGTTTGCTCGCATTACAATATGTCGCCGATATTATGGCGTTGATTACGGGTCGTGAAATGCCTTTCGCGATGGAAAAACATAGCGAGTTGGAAGGAGAATAAAATGGACCCAATCATTATTGGAATTGTCATTGCGGTTGTCTTGGTTCTTGTGTTGGGCTCGGGCATTCCGGTTGCCTTTGGATTGGGAATTGTTTCCGTCGGAGCTTTGTTCTTTTTGGAAGGCCCAGATTCTATCTCCGGTATTGCGGAAACATTTTATGCCGGACTTGCCGAATTTACGTTGGTTTCCATCCCCATGTTTATTGTCATGGGGGCCGTTGTGGCGTCATCACCTGCCGGAAAAGATCTTTATACCGCGCTTGATCGCTGGTTAAACAAGGTACCCGGCGGCTTGATCTTATCAAATCTGGGGGCGTGTTCCATCTTTGCGGCCTTGAGTGGTTCTTCCCCTGCAACCTGTGCCGCAATTGGGAAAATGGGTATCCCTGAAATGCGTCAGCGCGGCGTACCTGATGGATTGGCAACCGGGTCAATTGCAGCAGGTGGTACGTTAGGTATTTTGATCCCCCCTTCAATTACGATGATCGTTTATGGGGTTGCAACGGAAACTTCCATCGGGCGATTGTTTTTGGCAGGTTTAATTCCGGGCTTCCTGTTAACGATGCTCTTTATGGCATGGTCGGTTTTTTCAGCATGGCGTCGTGATCCTGCGTTTTTAAGTAAGGCACAAAGCTATTCCTGGGGACAGCGCTTTTCGATTTTGCCGCGTGTTCTTCCTTTCCTTGCGATTATTGTTGGTGTTCTTTATGTGCTTTATGGCGGGGTTGCAACACCGTCAGAAGCAGCAGGCGTTGGGGCACTGTTGTGTTTTATCGTTGCCGTTGTGGTTTACAGGCTCTACTCCTTTAAAAAAATCTGGACCATTCTGTCTGACTCGATGAAAGAAAGCGTGATGATCTTAATGATCATTGGGGCTTCTGCGTTATTTAGCTACACCTTATCTTCGCTATTCGTCACACAGACAGTTGCGGAAACAATTGCGACATTAGAGGTCAATCGCTGGGTCTTATTGGCGTGTATCAATATATTCCTGTTGGTGTCGGGCATGTTTTTGCCGCCTGTTGCCGTGATTTTGATGACGGCACCGATTTTGCTGCCAATTATTACAGCAGCCGGATTTGATCCTTATTGGTTTGCGGTGATTTTAACCATCAATATGGAAATCGGTTTGATTACCCCGCCTGTTGGATTGAACCTTTATGTTATCAACGGGATTGTGCCGGATATCTCACTCACAACGGTTCTGAAAGGCGCTTTTCCTTTTGTTATCTGTATGGTTCTGGCCATTGTTATTCTGTGCTTTGTTCCTGAACTGGCGACTTGGTTACCGACAGCCGTTATGGGGACCGCGCAATGAGGAAAGAACTGTTTCAAAAGGCGATTAATTCCATTGCGGACGCTGGTCGTGAAATGTTGAACAGGCGCATGCAGGTTGTCAGCCCAACTCAAAAGACCGAGGTTACGATTTCTCAGCTTTGCCGCGATTTATTATCGGAAAAAGGCGAAGCCTTGGGAACGGCCCTCGCATGTAATGTGATGGACGCATACAAGCGTCTGGATGAGGCGGGCCGCTTGGCTTTCTTTCATATGCTTCGCGATGAATTTGAACCTGAACAAGAGGCACTGGAAGATGCGATCTATACCTATCTAAACGATCCATCCAAGGAAAATCGGCAGTTTCTTGAAAAACATGTGGAAGCACCGCGTCAAGCTTTGATCCGCGCCATGAATATGGCACCAGGTGGGACAGATGCTTTACTGGGTATGCGTGAAGATCTTTTGACATTTGTGAAAGAAGACAAATCGTTGAAGGTTGTTGATGCAGACTTTGTGCATTTGTTTTCGTCTTGGTTTAATCGTGGTTTTTTACGTATTCAGGAAATCTCGTGGGAAACACCGGCGACGGTTTTGGAAAAAATCATTGAATATGAAGCTGTTCATGCGATTGCGGACTGGTCCGATCTTCGACGGCGTTTGGCACAAGATCGTCGTTGCTATGGCTTTTTCCATCCGGCTTTGCCCGGCGAACCTTTGATCTTTGTCGAAGTGGCTTTAACGAACGATCTTTCCGGGTCTGTACAACCATTGCTCAGCCATGATGTTGTGGGCAAAGCGGAAGAGGCAAATACGGCGATTTTCTATTCCATTAGTAACTGTCAGAAAGGGTTGCTGGGCATTTCGTTCGGTAATTTCTTGATCAAACAGGTTGTGATGGAATTGAAACAGGAATTACCGAATATCAAAACGTTCTCAACCCTTTCACCGATCCCGCTTTTTCGCAAGTGGTTGGATAACGCGTTTGAAGGCGGGCAAGTTTCTGATTTGTTAAGTGAACCGGGATTGGCGGATGCCTATTTTGAATTCAAACAGCGCAATATCAAAAGCAGTGCTGATTTGAAGGATGAAGATCAGTCCCTTTTGACGCGTTTGTGCGGATATTATCTGACGCAGGTGAAACGTAAAAATATGCCGTACGATCCGGTGGCCCGTTTCCATCTTGGGAACGGGGCTCGTTTGGAACGAATAAACTGGTTGGGCGATGTGTCCGCCAATGGGGTCCGGCAATCGTACGGGCTGATGGTCAATTATCTGTATGACCTGCCTTCCATTGAGAAAAACCATGAAGCCTATGTCAATAATGATGAAGTCATCGTTTCGGATGCGGTCTCGCGTCTTATTGAAACGCATAAATAAGGAAAAATAAAATGTATGAAAGCAATTACTTAGCAGGAAACTTGCGGGCATCATCGCAGGGGCGTGACCAAGCCTTATTTGCCAAGACCCAAGATGGGCGCACCTTATCATATGGGGAGTTTTTCAAAGGGGCGGAAACCTATGCCGCTGCTTTAATGTCCAAGGGGGTGTTGCCCGGTGACCGGGTGGCCGTGCAAGTCGATAAGTCGATTGAGGTTTTACAGCTTTATGTCGGGACGATCATTGCCGGTGGGATCTTTTTACCGTTGAATACGGCTTATACCCCTGCTGAAATTGAATATTTTCTAGGGGATGCCAGCCCGCGTGTTTTTGTTTGTTCCAGCAAAAATAAAGAGGCATTGTCGCCTGTCGCAAAAAAATGCGGCGTTACCGCACTGGAAACAATGGACGGTGATGGGAGCGGCAGCCTACCGGATTTGGCGGCAACACAAATGGCCGGAGTAAAAGCGGTTCCGCGCGCAAAAGATGATTTGGCGGCAATTCTTTATACATCCGGGACAACGGGACGGTCCAAAGGTGCGATGTTGTCACATGGTAATCTTTGGAGTAATGCGGCAACCTTGCGTGATTATTGGCATTTTACATCTGAGGACAGACTTATTCATGCCCTGCCTATTTTTCATACGCATGGCCTGTTTGTGGCGACAAATGTCACGTTTGCAGCAGGTTCAGCACTTGATTTCATGGCAAAATTTGATGCGGATGACGTGCTAAAGGCAATGGCAAATGCGACGGTTTTGATGGGGGTGCCGACTTTTTACGTCCGCCTTTTAAAACATGAAAAACTGGATAAGGAACATACGAAAAATATGCGTTTGTTTGTATCTGGATCCGCCCCGTTGTTGTCGGAAACGCATGATTTATGGAAAGAAAAAACAGGTCATGCCATTTTGGAACGTTATGGGATGACGGAAACCAATATGAACACGTCAAACCCCTATGATGGCGAAAGACGCGCGGGAACCGTCGGGTTTCCACTTCCCGGCGTTGAGGTGCGTATTATGGATGGTGAGACTGAATTACCACGCGGCGAAATCGGTTCGATCGAAGTGCGAGGCCCAAATGTTTTTCAGGGGTACTGGCAAATGCCGGAAAAAACCAAAGAAGAATTACGTGAGGATGGCTTCTTGATCACAGGCGATCTCGGCATGATTGATGATCGGGGCTATGTCTCTATCATCGGTCGGTCAAAAGATTTGATTATTTCAGGGGGCTATAATGTCTATCCAAAAGAAATCGAGTTGATGATTGATGATATCGATGGTGTGGTGGAGTCCGCTGTCATCGGTTTGCCTCATCCAGATTTTGGGGAAGGCGTTTGTGCGGTGATTGTGAAAGATCCACATGCTGATTTAAGCGATAAAACCATTATGGATGCGATTTCCACGGATTTAGCAAAATATAAACAACCGAAAAAAGTCTTCTTTGTGGACGAGTTGCCCCGAAATACAATGGGGAAAGTTCAAAAGAAAAGTCTGCGTGACGATTATAGTGATACCTTCATCGCGACATAACATACTTGTTATTATTCGTCCTTTAAAAGAGTTCCCAACCTGTTGGTTTGGGAACTCTTTTTTTGAGGATAATTGAATGAGGTCTTGCTGCAAGTGGATAAAAAGGCATGGACTTTGTTGAGAGTGAAGACGTAAGGTGGCGCGATATTTGCTATAATAACATATAATTATAAACAGGTAGGCGCAAAGAGACTGTAAGATGGCGGATCCGTTCCAGTTTTTCTTTCGATTGAAAAAAGTCGAACAACCAAATATTGAGGGCGAAATCCGGCTGAAAGCTGCACGCACGCTTGTGAAGGTCTTTGACGATCTTTACGAAGGGGCGTTTGCGGTGGATACGTCATGCCGGATCATCTGGATGAATGATAAGTTCAAGGCCTTGATAGGCTGGAATGGGACAGAACCGCTGGAAGGTCGCGACCTGTCAGAAATTTTGCCTCATACGGATATGAAACGGGTCATTGAAAAGGGGCAGCCGGACCTGATCGATATTGTTGATTTGGGGGAGCGTCAAATTACGATTTCACGTATTCCTTTAAGTGATGACAATGATCAAGTCGTTGGGGCGATGGGGGTCATTCTGTTTGATCGCCTGAATGCCCTTAAACCGTTGGTTTCGCGCTTTCAAAACATGCAAAATGATTTGAAAAGGGCGGAAAAAGAATTGGCGGCCACCCGTCAGGCAAAATACCGTTTTTCAAACTTTGTCGGTAATGCCAAAGCGGTCCAGGAGTTGAAACGTCAAGCGCGCCGTGCCGCAGAACGCGATGTTCCGGTCTTGTTATTGGGCGCGACAGGGACGGGGAAAGAGCTTTTGGCCCACGCGATCCATCACACGTCGGGACGTTCCAAAGCGCCGATGGTTCGGATTAATGTATCTGCCATACCCGAAGGCTTGCTGGAAGCTGAATTGTTCGGTACAGCCTCGGGCGCTTATACGGGAGCATCCAAAAAAGATCGTCTCGGCAAGTTTCAACTGGCGGATGGCGGGACGCTGTTTCTGGATGAAATCGGTGATATGCCAGCCAGTTTGCAACCCAAGCTCTTGCGTGTGTTGCAGGAAAGGGAATTAGAACCGGTCGGATCGAACAAGGTGCAATCGGTTGATGTGCGTGTCATCAGTGCGACCAGTCGAAATCTTGAGAAAATGGTGCAGGACGGGGACTTTCGCGCGGACCTTTATTATCGTTTAAATGTCGTGCCTTTAATTGTACCGTCTTTAAAAGAACGGCCATCGGACTTACCGCGTCTATGCGATGTATTGCTGGATCACATCGGGGAAGCAACAGGCCAGCCCACGCCGACTTTGGCGGATGAAGCTGTCGAGCTTTTGAAGCTGTATGACTGGCCCGGAAATGTGCGCGAGCTGCGCAATATACTGGATCAGGCTTGTGCGCGCTTTGATGACGATATACTGGATGAAAACCATATTATCGAATTGATCCCCAGCCTTGCAAAACGTCAAAAACATATTCAGGCAGTGGCCGATAATGCAGGATTTGATCCCCTGCCGGAAGGCAAGAAACTGAAAGAGGTTCTGGCTGATATTGAACGTCAGGCCTTAATTAAGGCACTGGCGGAAGAAAATAATGTGAAATCCAGAGCGGCAAAAAGGTTGGGGATTTCTCGCGCACAGTTTTATGAAAAGCTGACTTCTTTTGGCATACTGTCCGAATAACCGGACAGTATGCAGGTGTATGGTTTTTAGACACTCACGAACTTAATTAAATAAAACAATAGGTTATGTGTTTTTTGAGGCTTTGTGTCTGATGAGCCGGACAGTTTTGAGATCATGGAAGCACGCATCAGATCTATATATCCATGATAAATTGGCAGATATGGGCCTTTTTTTTAATCTGGCACACCTTTTGCCTTTCAGAGGGCAGTTATAAAAAAATATTATTTAACAGGGAGCCTAAAATGAAGTTGCCACATTTTGCTGTGGCGCTGGCCTGCGCTGTAGGTCTAAGCGTTCAAGCACAAGCCGCTGATCCGATCAAGATTGCTCATGTTTATGGGAAAACAGGCCCGTATGAGGCCTATGCGAAACAATCTCATACCGGATTGATGATGGGGCTGGAATATGCCACAGGCGGGACCATGAAAGTAAATGGCCGCACGATTGAAGTTATTGAAAAAGATACTCAGTTAAAACCGGATTTGGGAAAAGCCTTGCTGGCAGAGGCATACGCCGATGACGAAGTTGATCTGGCGATTGGTCCGGTCTCTTCCGGTGTGGCGCTTGCCATGCTGCCGGTTGCGCAGGAATATGAAAAACTGTTGCTGGTCGAACCGGCAGTCGCTGATTCCATTACAGGCGAGAAATGGAACCGCTATATTTTCCGCACGGGTCGCAATTCGTCTCAGGATGCGATTGCAAACGCGGTTGCATTGGGGCAGGACGGCGTGAAAATTGCGACATTGGCACAAGATTATGCTTTTGGTCGTGACGGTGTTGCCGCCTTTAAAGAAGCCTTACAAAACACAGGGGCCGATCTGGTCTTTGAAGAATATGCCCCGCGCGATACCAAAGATTTCACAGCGTCTGCACAACGTCTGTTTGATGCGTTGGATAAAGAAAAGGGTCGCAAAATTATTTTTGTGATCTGGGCAGGTGCCGGTAACCCGATGGGTAAGATCAAGGCCATGAACCCGGAACGATTTCATGTAGAACTGGCAACGGGCGGCAACATTCTGGCGGTTATGAAAGCGTTGAAATCGCTGCCGGGGATGGAAGGCGCAACTTACTATTACCATGATATTCCGCAAAATGATGCGAACAAGTGGCTGGTGTCTGAGCATTACAAACGTTTTGATAGCCCGCCGGATTTCTTCACCGCTGGCGGTATGACAGCAGGTATGGCGGTTGTTGCAGCGCTGAAGAAAGCCGGTTCAACCGATACGGATGAGCTTATTTCTGCGATGGAAGGTATGGCGTTTGAGACGCCAAAAGGCAAAATGATATTCCGCAAAGAAGACCATCAGGCCTTGCAATCCATGTATCACTTTAAGCTGAAAGTGGACCCGAATGTGGAATGGGCTGTCCCGGAACTCGTACGTGAAATTTCGATCAAAGAAATGAACGTTCCTATCCGTAACTAACACGACCATCGTGTCACTCCCCAGAAAGAGGGAGGCGCCTGACCCACGCGTTTTCCTCTTTCTTCCCCTTTTTCTAACTTCGGAAAAATTTGATGACAGGTCAAGAACATCCCGTTCTGCGCACCGACGGTCTGAGCGTTCGTTTCGGTGGTCATGTGGCGGTCAATAACGTCACAGCAGAATTTCAACGTGGCACATTGACTGCGATTGTCGGTCCCAACGGTGCCGGGAAAACAACCTTTTTCAATCTGATCTCCGGTCAGTTGAAAGCCACGGCAGGGCGCGCGTTCCTGAACGAGGAGGATATTACCTCTTTGCCCGTTTCCGAACGCACGCACAAAGGATTGGCTCGTGCGTTTCAACTGACCAATCTGTTTTCAAACCTTACAGTGCGTGAAAACGTGCGCTTGGCGGTACAAAGTCGTGCCGGGATCGGTTTGAATATTTTTTTGATGGCAGATCGTCATCGTGAACTAAATGAAAAGGCAGATCACTTTCTGGCCCGCGTTGGTTTGTTTGAACAAGCCGATGTGATGGCCTCCACATTGCCACATGGCGGACAGCGCAAACTCGAGGTTGCTCTGATGCTGGCCCTGGAACATGACGTTTTGATGTTTGATGAACCAACCGCAGGAATGAGTGTGGATGAAGTGCCGGTCATTCTGGATCTAATCCACGAAATTAAGGCTGATAAAAACAAAACGGTTCTGATGGTGGAACATAAAATGGATGTGATCCATTCACTGGCAGATCGCATTATTGTCCTGCACAACGGGTTTCTGGTCGCCGACGGCGCGCCAAAAGAGGTTATGTCCTCCCCGATTGTACAGGAAGCTTATTTAGGGACAGGAGTTGCTGACCATGTCTGATCAACTTTGTCTAAATTTACAAGGTGTACATACCCACATCGGGCACTATCACATCCTGCAAGGGGTGGATATGGCGGTTCCGCGTGGGGGGGTGACCATGTTGCTGGGGCGAAACGGTGCCGGTAAAACAACAACCATGCGCACGATCATGGGGTTATGGCAGGCGAGCCAAGGCCGTGTGACCTTCAACGGTCATGATATTACGAAAAAGGAAACTCACGATATCGCCAAAGGCGGGATTTCCTACGTGCCGGAAGATATGGGTATCTTTTCTGCACTGAGTGTCAAAGAAAATATGATACTGGCGGCGCGTACAGGCGATATGGATGAAACGCGCCTCGATTGGATTTTTCAACTCTTCCCGGCAATGAAAAAATTCTGGAACTGGCCGGCGGGTAACCTGTCCGGTGGGCAAAAACAGATGCTGGCAATTTCACGGGCGGTGATTGAGCCCAGTAGCCTGCTGTTGGTGGATGAGCCGACCAAAGGTCTGGCCCCGGCAATTATCGGTGCATTGACGGAAGCCTTTATGGAATTGAAGCAAACCGACACCACAATCTTGATGGTGGAGCAGAATTTTCAAATGGCAAAAACCATCGGGGACACCGTCTGTGTCATGGATGATGGACGGGTTGTTCATAGTGGCAAAATGTCTGATTTAGCCGAAAATGAACAGTTGCAGGAACAACTGCTGGGCCTGAGCATGGGGGCACACCAATGAGTACGAACGATAACGGGTTGAGCGCATCAAGCGCGCCAAAATTTTCGGTTCTGTCCGAACGGAACCTGCCTTTATTGGCGACGGCGATTGTCTCTTTGGCGGCACTGGCCTTGATCGGTCAGATGGATACATGGGTGACATTGACCTTGGCCGGGCTGGCGATGGGAATGATGATTTTCGTCATGGCCTCTGGTCTGACGTTGGTTTTCGGTCTGATGGATGTGTTGAATTTTGGTCACGGGGCATTTATTTCGCTTGGGGCCTTTGCCGGTATTTCAGTGTTACTGATGTTGCCAAGCTGGACCGGCGCTGACATTGCCTTTTTGAATATCGCAGCGATTTTACTGGCTGTTGTGGCGGCGATGGGCCTGACCGGGCTTGCCGGTTATGTCTTTGAGCGGGTGATCGTAAAACCGGTATATGGCGACCACTTGAAACAGATTTTGATTACGATGGGCGGTCTGATTGTGACCGAACAATTGATATATGTGTTGTGGGGGCCGGATGAAATTACCATTTTACGCCCGTTAGCTTTGCAGGGGTCTTTCACCTTCGGTACAGTTGCGATTGAAAAATTCCGTTTGTTAGCGGTGGTTCTGGGCTTGATTATTTTCTTTGCCATGCGCTGGACACTGAATGGCACCCGTCTGGGGCTTGTGATCCGTGCCGGTGTGGAAAACCGCGAAATGGTCAGTGCCTTGGGCTATCGTATTTCCATGGTCTTTATTTTGGTCTTTGTCGCAGGTTCGGCCTTGGCTGGATTTGGGGGCGTGTTGTGGGGACTGTATGAAGAAGTCGTCACCGCACATATGGGCATGAATGTCATGATCCTGATCTTTATCGTTGTCATTATCGGGGGGCTTGGGTCCGTGGAAGGGTGCTTTATTGGTGCCTTAATGGTTGGCTTGTTGGCGAACTACACAGGCTATCTGGTCCCAAAAGTGGCGTTGGGGTCCAACATTCTGTTGATGGTCCTTATTCTGATGTGGCGTCCGGAAGGATTGCTGCCGGTCAATAAAAGTCGATAGGGGGCCTGATTGATGTTTTCTTATATTTTCTCCGGTGACTTTCCACGTTCAAAAATGCTGACATTGTTGTTAGTTGTGATCGTGGTTGGACTTGTGCTGACACCGTGGTTGTTCCCGGGGTCACGTTCGATGGAAACGGCAATGCGGATTGCCATCTTTATTGTGCTTGTCGCCAGCTATGACTTGTTGCTGGGCTATACAGGTATTGTCTCTTTTGCCCATACCATGTTTTTTGGCATCGGTGCCTATGGGGTGGCGATTACGCTCAATGAAATGGGGCGTAGTTACGAAGGCATCGTCATCGGGACGGTTTTGGGATTTATCTGTTCTGTCTTATTGGCCTTTTTTATTGGTTTGTTCAGCCTGCGGGTGAAGGCGATCTTTTTTGCCATGGTGACCTTGGCGGTCGCCAGTGCCTTTACATTGCTGGTGTCTCAGCTTTATCAATTTACCGGTGGTGAAGATGGTTTGACCTATTCCATCCCGCGCGAGTTATCTCCGGCGTTTAAGCTGGTTCAGGACAAAGTCTTTGGCGTGCGGATTAACGGGAAGCTGTTGCTTTATTATTGCATCCTGTTTGCCTCGTTCGGGTTATTCCTGTTCATGCTGCGGGTGGTGAATTCACCGTTCGGGCGCGTGCTACAGGCAATCCGTGAAAATGAATTTCGTGCCGAAGCGATTGGCTATCGTACCGTGATTTACCGCACAGCAACAAATTGTCTGGCGGCCGGGGTTGCCGCATTGGCAGGCAGCCTGATGGCAATATGGTTGAAATATACCGGACCGGACACGACGCTTAGCCTCAATATCATGGTTGATATCCTGTTAATGGTCGTGATCGGCGGTATGGGGACATTGTATGGTGCGGTTATTGGATCAACCTTGTTCATCATGGCGCAGAATTATCTACAGGAATTGATGAAGATGGCTTCTGATCAATTTAGTGCAATGGGCCTGCCCCTGCTGCCGGAATTGATCCATCCGGACCGTTGGTTGTTGTGGTTTGGCATTCTTTTCATTCTCTCGGTTTATTTCTTCCCGACAGGCATTGTTGGTCGACTTAGAAAGGTAAAAACATGACGCAGACACCCGTTTCACATTATATCACCTGTCAGGGGCTGGAGGTTCACGTCACAGAATGGGGCAAAGGCAATGCGGAGAAAATAATCATGTGGCATGGCCTCGCGCGTACAGGTCGTGACTTTGATCCGTTGGCACAGATTCTAGCCGAACGCTATCACATCATCGCACCGGATACGATTGGACGCGGCCTGTCACAATGGGCGGTTCAACCGGACACGCAATATTGTCTGGATTTTTATGGCAAAATCGCAAGCGATCTCTGTGCCCACTTTGGATTTAAAACTTATAAATGGATAGGGACGTCTATGGGGGCGGCACTTGGCATTCGTCTGGCGGCAACCACAATGCGTGACAATATGACCCATCTTGTCTTGAACGATATGGGGCCAAAAATTGAACCGTCTGCGATTGAACGTATCCTGACTTATGCAGGTAATCCACCTGTGTATCAAACTGTCAGTGAAATGGAACAAGGCTTGCGCACGATCTATAAACCTTATGGCTACTTGACGGATGAACAATGGCGTTTGATGACAGAAACATCCGTGCGTCGTAATCCTGATGGCACAGTCACCATGCATTATGATCCAAAGATGGTGCGTCAGTTTATTGTCCATCCCAATGATTATGACCAATGGGATTATTTTAACAGCATTGAATGCCAGATATTGCTGATACGGGGGGCAGAAACGGATCTGCTATCCACAGAAACCCGCGACGCTATGTTGGCAAATAACCAGAATTGCGACCTTTATGAAGTTGAAGGTGTCGGTCATGCGCCAGCGATGAATGTCGCAGAACAAATTGAGCGTATTCGAAGCTTTCTAGACAGATCGAAATGATGTTTAGGTAATGCCGAATACAGTTGCTAGCTTTGGCTGAACTTCAAAGGAACATGCAAGCCGACTTTCACACGATCCGATACGATATTGGATTGATAACGTTTGACATTGGGGGCGTCTGCGAAATATTGCCGGGCGAAGGTCTCGTATTCCTGCAGGGTATCTGTCGATAACATGACGATAAAGTCGACCTTGCCTGATATAAAATAGCATTGCTGGACCTGATCCAGTTTTAACATGGTTTGGCGAAACTCGTTCAACAGGTCACTGCGTACGCTTTCCAGCTTGACTTCAACAATGGTCAGAATTTTATCCGCGACGATTTTAGGGGACAGAATAGAAATATCGGCTGCAATCACCCCTTCATTGCGCAATCGTTTGATACGACGTTGAACGGAGGAACGTGACGACCCGACCTTTTCTGCTAGGACCACGGCGGAAAGCTGATTGTCTTTCTGCAATAAATTCAACAACTGTCGATCTATTTTGTCCAATTCGATTGGTAATTTGCTCATTCCTGTGCCTGATATGATCCCAAAAACCCAATTGAGTTACAAACTATGGGTACATTACCACGCATATTCGTGCAAACTAAAAACATATTTGAATTCAACCTTCCAGCCACCATTTGTCTTTTATCTGGTGCCAATGAAAAGAGTATGACGCATGGAGATCAAACGCCCTTATTTGCTGTTCCTCGGTGATGCCGCCGATCCGCTTGCTGCCAAAGTTGCCCAAGGTATCAAGGATTGGCGACCTGAAAACGCGATGGCTCAATTCCGTCTGGAGGGATGTAAAGCCGATCTTGGCCTTCAGGATATGACGATTGAAGAAGCCGTCAAAGCCGGTTGTAAGACAATGGTGATCGGTGTTGCCAATCGCGGTGGCGTGATTTCAGATGCCTGGATCCGTGTTCTGATTGATGCCCTTGAAAATGGGCTGGATTTGGCTGCCGGTTTACATAACAAACTGGCGGATATACCGGAACTGGTCGCTATTGCTGATCGTTTGGGACGTCAGCTTTTTGATGTGCGCCATCCAACAGAAATTTACCCGGTTGCTTCGGGCAAAAACCGTACAGGTAAACGCCTGTTGCCTGTTGGCACAGATTGTTCCTGCGGTAAAATGTACACCGCCCTTGCCCTTGAAAAAGAAATGCGGGCACGTGGCATGAAAGCCGATTTCCGCGCAACCGGACAAACCGGTATTCTAATTACAGGATCTGGTGTTTCTATTGATGCGGTTGCAGCAGATTTTATTTCAGGGTCGGTTGAAACCATTTCCCCGAATAATGATAGCGATCATTGGGATTTGATTGAAGGCCAAGGTTCCCTGTATCACGCCTCATTTGCGGGTGTAACGGCAGGCCTTATTCATGGCGCACAGGCCGATGCGCTCATCCTTTGCCATGAACCGACCCGTACACATATGCGCGGATTGCCCGAATATCCGATCCCATCAATGCAAGCCGTCATGGATCTGGCCTTGCATATGGCACAGTTGACTAATAAAGAGGCTAAATTCGTTGGCATCTGTGTCAATACATCCAACCTTTCTGATGAAGATGCCGAGAAATTTATGCGCGAAACTGAAGAAAAATTTGGTTTGCCGTGTGTTGACCCTGTTCGAAACGGTGTTGGGCGGATCGTGGATGTGCTGCAATGACGGTTTCACTTAAGGTCAGTCATAAATCCTGGCCCATTGCCGGTAGTTTCACCATCTCACGCGGATCAAAAACCACCGCTGATGTTGTTGTCGCTGAAATTCACGAAGGTGAGTATATCGGACGTGGTGAATGCGTTCCCTATGCGCGCTATAACGAAAGTATTGAAAGCGTCACAGACCTGATTAACGGTTTGAAAAATGATGTTGAAAATGGTTTGACCCGCACGGACTTGCAATCACGCCTTCCCGGTGGGGCGGCGCGCAATGCCCTTGACTGCGCTTTTTGGGATTTAGAAGCCAAGAAAGCAGGTAAACGGGTATGGGACTTGGCGGGTTTTTCTTCGTTTCATAACCTTACGACGGCTTATACATTGTCGTTGGATACGGCTGAGAACATGGGGCAAAAGGCCAATGAGGTTGCGCATCTGCCTTTGTTAAAACTCAAACTGGCCGGTCCCGGTGATTTGGATCGTGTCATCGCTGTGCGAAACGGTGCGCCCAATGCCCGTATTATCGTGGATGCCAACGAAGGATGGACGGCCGATATCTATACAGAGCTTGCGCCAAGGTTGGTGGCGCTGGGTGTTGAGATGATTGAACAGCCGTTACCTGCTGGGGATGATGCGATTTTGGCAGAAATTGAACGTCTTGTACCTGTATGTGCCGATGAGTCGTGTCACGGTCTGGCTTCCCTTGATGATATTAAAGGGAAGTACGACATGATTAACATTAAACTGGACAAAACAGGTGGCCTGACAGAAGCGCTGTCTCTCAAACAAGCGGCACAGAAAGACGGGCTTGGCATTATGGTGGGCTGCATGCTGGCCACATCCTTGGCAATGGCCCCGGCAATGGTTGTTGCTCAAGGGGCAAAGGTCGTTGATCTGGATGGTCCCCTTTTGTTGGCCGAAGACCATGAAAATGCAATTGAATTTAAAAATGGAACAATGTTTCCGCCAAAGCCTGCACTTTGGGGATAATGAATAAGGGATAGTTAAATGAGCCGTATTGTTTATGTGAATGGCGCATTCGTACCGGAAGAAGACGCGAAAATCTCCGTCTTTGATCGCGGATTTTTGTTTGCAGATGGGGTGTATGAAGTTTCTTCCGTACTGGATGGTAAACTAGTCGATAACGCAGGGCATATGGTCCGGTTGCACCGCTCGTTAAATGAATTGGATATGGCAGCACCGTGCAGTGATGAAGAAATTGAAGCCGCGCAGATGAAGTTGATCCAAGATAACAACGTTGTTGAAGGGCTTGTCTATTTGCAAGTAACACGTGGGGCGGCGGATCGTGATTTTGCTTATCCCAAAAATGCCAAGCCAACTTTGGTCATGTTCACACAATCCAAACCTTTGTTGAACGATCCAACCGCCGATAACGGCATTTCCGTTGTGACCCTGCCGGATTTACGTTGGGGACGTCGCGACATCAAAACAGTCGGTTTGCTTTATCCCTGTATGGCGAAGATGGAAGCCAAGGCGAAAGGGGCAAATGATGCATGGTTGATGGACGATAACGGTTTTATTACCGAGGGCACATCGAACAATGCCTATATCGTGACGAAAGACGCCACCATTGTCACCCGCCAGTTAAGCAATGATATCTTGCATGGCATTACCCGCAAGGCCGTGTTGGCCATTGCGAAGAACGCCAATCTGAAAATTGAAGAACGTCCCTTTACACCTGCGGAAGTACAGAATGCGCAGGAAGCTTTCTTTACATCTGCTTCTGCCTTTGTCATGCCTGTCGTTAAAATTGACGGACAAGATATTGCAAATGGCAAACCGGGCCGTATCACCCAACAGCTTCGTGAGATGTATATAAAGATTGCGCAAGGGCAAATAGAGGCTGGTTAGTGTTTTTCTGGCAATACCTTTTGCTGATCTCGACAAAAAATAGGGATGAACTTGGATAAGAACAGGATAAAGCCCAATATCATAAAGCAGGCGGCACCATCATAACTGGCTTCAATCGGCAACGGATTGTCGGGAATGGCGGGTAAGACGCGCAATCCCGTTGCCGTAATCATGCAAAGAAGTGCCGCAATCATGCGTTTTGGGACGATGAGGTCAAAGCCTGAATGACGTAAGCCTGCGATTGTGAAAACCATTAAAATGGCTGTTCCGATTGCACCGACGCCGAAGAAGTGTCGTAAGTCCGTCGCAGCCCCCAATTCCCAAAAGGCGTTTACCCCCATCCCAAGACAACCCAGTGCAATCCAGAAATTAGCTACATATAAAAATTGCACATAAGGCTTAAGCAAGACGCGGCCCACATGAAAATCCGATAGACGGTCCATCAATGCCGCCCCGGCAGCTAAGGCAAACCATCCCATAATAGAGGTTTCAGGTATGATGATATCTGCAGCGGCAAAAAATAAAAAGGTCACGCTGGCGAGGTTGCGTCGATAAGGATAGGGGCGAAATAAACTGTCTTGATCGTTCTGTTCATCTAAGGCCAGACGGATCACCACCATCGAAATCCGGGTGGATGTAATGATGATCCCGAAAATGAGGGCATAAATACCACCTAACAAGGCACGTCGGGACAGTTCAAAATCTTCACCTACCCCGGACCAACCAAGGTAAACAGCGATTTGTGCCCCGATAAACAGGCATATCATGGGAATGAAAATATGATGACGCTTGCCGCTTTCTTTCATCAGATGGGGTAGCGTATGCCAAGCCAGTATAAGGGGAAAGGCCACATTAAGCAGCCCAACCAAAAACAAGGGCAGAAGATCAATCAAGGCAACAGACAGCCGCCCGAAAAGCCATAAGCCGACATATAAAGCCAGTCCGCGACCTTGTAAATGTGTCGCCCCTGTCCATTCAGGAATAGCAGTTAAGAGAAAACCTGCCAAGGCCGCTGCGCCAAAACCGAAAATCATTTCATGGGCATGCCAATCAGAAAGGGATATCGTTTCTGGTGTGAAGGCAATTCCTTTTAAGACCAGCAGCCAATAGGCCAGCAATCCAATTGCAGATACGCCGGAAAGAATGAAAAAGGGGCGAAACCCCCATTGGAAGATAAAGCCGAGGTCTATTTTCATAAGGCGTGTTCCTCGTTCATTAGGTCAAAGGCCGTACGCACGTCATCTTCTTCCAAGAGCTGCCCCACCCGTTGATAGACAAAGCTGTCAGTTCGTTCTTCAAAAGGAATATCGATTTTAATTTCACGAATAATGCGCCCCGGTTCCGGTTTAAACACCAGTATGCGCGAGCTGATACGGACAGCTTCCAACAAATCATGGGTGATAAAGACAGCCGTTAAATCATTGTTGTGAATTTGTTCCATCACAAGATCCTGAAGTTCGCGACGCAGGCCGATATCGAGTGCGCTGAACGGTTCATCCAGCAACAACAGGTCGGGGGAAATGGCCAATGCCCGACCAATGGCGACCCGTTGGCGCATGCCGCCACTAAGCTCATCCGGGTATTTTTCCAAATCATCCGGGGTTAAACGCAGACGTTGAGCTATTTTGTCAGCATGGGTGCGTTGTTTGAAACGTCCGACCCCACGCGCTTTTAATCCCATTGCAATATTTTGCCAGGCCTTGCGCCACGGCAGTAAACGGTCTTCCTGAAAGACCATAGAGGTACAGCCAAATTCGTTTTTGATCTTTCCTTCGCTGGGGTCAATCAATCCGGCACATATGGCCAATAAAGTCGTCTTGCCGCAACCGGAGGGACCAACTAGTGAGACGACTTCTCCTTTGCTGACGTTTAAGGAAACATCTTCCACCACATTGTCGAACATATATTTATGGGTGATTTGGGATAAGGAAAGCATTATTTCATCCCCAGCGATGTTTCATCCTGACGCCAGGATTCAAGGTGGCGTTTCAGGGGTTCCAGAAACAGATATTCAAAACCCAATAACAAAATAACAGTTGCCATGATCCAGCCCATTGCGGTTGCGGTTTCCAGATTAACCCGGGCGAGGGCCATACCGGCACCGATGCCTTCGTTGCTTGCCAGCAATTCTGCCATGATGGTGACTTTCCACGCCATCCCAAGGGCGGTGATCCATGCGGGAAATAAATAGGATAAAATATGGGGGAGGTAAAAATCCCATAATTTCATGGTCAATGGGACATTGAAAACCATACTCATATCCAAAAAACGTCGATCAAGGGTACGTGTGCCTTGCACGGCGGCGGCAAAGGTTAAAGGTAGCGTGGTCACAACAACTGTAAAAACCGGGGTAGCCCCCCCCATCCCGAACCAAAGCAGGGCCAGCACGATCCATGAAATCGGCGGCACCCCCATCAGAAATGTCACAATCGGGCGGGCGGCCCGTGCGGTCGTCATGGACAGGCCCGCCAATATACCCAAGGCGCTGCCAACAACAACGGACAGGATAAACCCGCTTAACGCGCGCGATGTCGTAATCAATACGTAAGTCCAACCGTTTTCCTCTTTCAATGCAGCCCACAGGGCATGGAAAGTTTCAATCGGTGTGGGAAGAATAAAACTGCCGTAAAGAGTGTTCCCAAACTCCCAAAGCGCCATAAGCAATAATAAGCTGCTTATGGCGCCCCAGCCCCCCCAGATATAATGAAGGCATGCCTTAAAATATGTCATGAAACGTTGTGCGTTCCCTAAAGCCCGAGATAGAAATCAGCATCCGGCAGTTTGCCGCCAATAATTTTTGGTGACAGTTCCGCCAGACGTGTGAAGAAAGCTTCGATCTCTGCCTTGGCATCCAGTGCCAATGTGGTTTCAAGATTGACATATGGCATGGAAAGTTCTGTCACGGCGGCCTTCACGCCCAAATGGTCTTCGGCAATGACGCCTGCATCTACCGGATTGTTTAACGCCCATTGGGAAGAACGGATGCAATCGGCCTGCAAGGTTCTTAAAACATCCATATGTTTATCTGCCAAATCAGCGTTCACCAACAAACCTGCCTGTGGAATGCGGGCCGGACCATTGGTGGCAACGCCCCATTCCTGTTGAATGTCTAGGACGCGGCGGACACTGCGGGCATTCATTTTACCTTTCAAAATGGTTGCCGTTGCAGCCGGTTCGGGCAGGATGACAATATCAGCTTTGCCCACCATCATCATCTGGACGACTTCCATCGGGGTGGTCGCATAAACCAGATTAAAATCTTTGCCCGGCTTCATCCCGGCCTTGGCCGTAATATATTGGAAAACCAGATCGGGCATATCGTTTTTAAACGGCATGGTGACTGTCTTACCGGCAATGTCTTCCAGCTTGGACACAGTGTCATCCGACGACATCATATAAAGCAAGCCCCATGTCATAATATTGAGCATGCGAACAGGCAGTCCTTTGTTATAAAGGTTTGCACCCACATAACTTGGAACACCGCTGACTTGCATATCCCCGGATACGATACCGGATCGCAGTTGATCCGGTGTGCGCCATGCCTTGAAGGTCAGATTATCGACCAAGGCACGTGTTTTGCCTTTTTGTGCCAAATGGGCCAAGGCGACGGACGGCCCGACAGGCGGTCCCCATAAGGTCAAATCGCGTAATCTTTCGGTTGCCCCAAAGGCAAGGCCCGGAAAAGCACTGCATGTGAGAGCTGCCGCACCGACCCCTAATAATTTACGACGTGAAAGTTCAGTCATTTTCAATATCCTTGTTTAGAAGTTTGCAACAGCGCGCACGTAGAATGTCCGCCCGGGTGCATCCACAGCCGCGCGGGCCGTATTGGCAATATGTTCCCCGGTGATGTGTTCGTTATATTCTTTGTCAAATACGTTATCGACGCCGAGACTTAGACCAACCTGATTGTACAGCTGCACACCACCATAAAGATCAAGCGTGGCAAAAGCACCGGATGTACCGTCTGTATCCATGCCTAACCCGGTTGTCGCATCATCATCCAATCGGGATTGGCGACCGGAAAAACGTAATTTTGATCCGACATTCCATGTGCCAATAACATCCAGGTCATCGGTGTAATCAACCAGCCAATAGGTCTCAAACGGACGAACCTGATAAAGGGGACGATTATCACTGTCATTATCGCCATAGGTATAGGTGGCAACCAGTCGTGTGGCCAAATTGGTATTCACATTCCATTGTACTTCGGCCTTCGCCCCGATCAGGGTGGCATCCACATTGCGTGAAATGGTCGCATTGTCAGCCAACAAGACACCGGATTGCCCCCGGGCCTTGTCGTATGTGATGAAATCGCTGACTTTGTCATAATAGGTGCTGAAGCTTGTTTTCCACGCGCTGCCTTGACCGGTGGAACGCTGATAATCCTTATACCCGTCACCTTTGAATTCAACGCCAATTTCCGCCTTATGGTGTTTTTCAGGGTTCAAATCCGGGTTCCCGATCCAACGGTTGGCGGAAGGACCGGACAGGGCGTGCCAGCGTTCCTTGTTATCGGGGGAGCGAACCATACGACCGACTTCCCCAAACAACATGCCATTGGACAGATCAATATCTTGTTCCAGCTTCATTTTTGCACTGATGTTATGGTCTGTAACTTTGGCATCGGTTGCCCCGTAATACATGCGATAAAGGCTCATGGCGCTGATATTAAAAGGCGCGGGGTTCCCTGTTGGTGTAATATCGGCCTTGGTGGCTTCGGCATTACGATAATCATATCGCAGGCCGAATTTGGCCCGTGTTGTGTCACCTAAGTTCGTTTCGCTATCGCCCCACAAACTTGCAACCGTTTGCTCCACATCGGGAAAACGATAGGAGTTGATGACGTCGCCAAGCGTCACATTGTAACGGGTTGCCTCGTGATCATCTTTTTTAAGGGAGAAGCCAACCGCATTGGTAAAACCGTTTGTTTCAAACCGCCCGGATGCACCACCTTCGTACATGCGTCGGTCCGTTTCCACCCGTAAACGGGCACCTGTGGCATCACGTACCGTGTAGTTATCTGCGCGTCTCATCACATCAATTGCGGAAAAATAAGTCTGCAATTCCTCAAAGCCACCCACATCTTTAAACGTTAAAAATGCTTTGCCGATATGACGTTCCGTTTTATGAGGGTCCATTGCGTGGTGGGGTTGCTTGTCATCATCAATGTGATCCATGACCCCGATAAATTTAAGTTCTGTAGTTGCGTTCGGCGTTAAGCCCAGAACGACCTGACCCAGTGTGCGTTCGTACCCAAAATGCAGGTCATTGCCATTGCGGTCTTCATAATTGCCCGCATCATCGCGGCGCAAACTGCCCATAACAAAACCGGACCCGCCGCGTTGGGCGGCTTGGGCTGCCCCTGTTTTAATGCCACCGTCATATCCCAAGGATATTTTGGCCGTTTTTTTCGCCGTCGCTACCTTATCAGCTGCGCCGGGTGTGTTTTCAACCGTTCCCTGTTTGAACTGATGTTCTGCCCGACCCATAATGTGATCGGGTGCCGTAATAATAGGCGGCGGCCCCATATGGACATGAGACTTCATTTTTGTTGTGTCCACGTAAGGAGACTGCGCATACCCTTGCGCCGATCCCAAGGCAATGGCACAGGTTGCCATCGCCCAAACACTACGGTACATCTTCAGATTAATCTTAACTGACATTTTGAATCCTCACATTAGGCAAAGTTCAACCGTTCACCCAATAAGCCCTTATGGATGTTGATAAAAATTCGATATTCACGATTGCTCGTGCGGAGTATTGATAATGCGAATCATTATTAATGTCAATTGACGTTGGTCAATTTGTGGCATCAATATCCATTTTCATCTTTATTGCGTTATGTCAGAAGATGAATTGAATGGCCCTAACGGTGAATGCAAGCGGGACTATTAAAAACAATTTTGTGTTTTAGCTTCAGGACCTAGTAATTTACTGGCCACTTAATGACAATTGTGACTCCTTCATGTCAGGAAAAAGCGGGTCATCCAACTCCACTTTTCCATACAGATTCATATTGATAACAAGCCATCTTCTGTAGCTGCCATAAAAAAGAGGCTACTTACAGTTTGTACTAACGCTCAGCTAACGAGGGTTTGTTAAAAGGCGTCTATGAACAAATACACGCCAATATTTATCTGTTTTGTGCTTCTCGCTCCCAGCTTTGCGATGTCATCGCTAGCTATGGTGACGTTGCCTAACCCGGCCAGCGCACATTGTAATGTGCTTGGTGGTCAATCCATGACGGAGACCTTACCAAACGGAGCGGAATTTGGGGTCTGTCATTTTGATGATAACCGTCAATGTGGTGAGTGGGCCTTGCTGCGTGGCGACTGCCCCGTCGGGGGTGTTCGTGTGACAGGATATACAACCCCTGAACAACGCTATTGTGCCCTGACGGGTGGACAGTTGGGCGGTAAAGATAATCTTGAAATTTGTACGATGAGAAATGGGGAGGTTTGCGTTTTAGCGGACCTTTTCAAAGGGATATGCCCATCGTTCACAAAAGGTCGAATGTAGTGCTTTGCGCAAAATGTGTGGACGCCATGTTATGAATCATAAAGGAATTGCAGTATGTTAAAGCTTGCTCGCGTTTTGTTGTTTTTGAGTGCTTCTATGATTGGTGGAGAGGCGCCTGCATTCGCTGAGAGCTTGGAAGACCATATTCCCGGTGCTACAAAATTTAAGGCGTTGGAAAAAGTTGTCGTGCAGCACGTTCAAAGGCAAAGCGACCGGGTGGTCGTGACAGGGACGCTGAATGGCAAGGGTATGCGTTTTACGCAACTCACGGCCAAAAATGTGCTTGCGTTTTATGTTGAACCGGAAATCGGCACGCTGATCGCATCTGATTTGATACCACCCCTACGTGACCTTCCCGGTGTGAATGAGTTTGGGATTGACCGGGTGACATTTCAGGAGCGCACTCTGCAAGCTGAGGCCGATATTGAAATCGACCATGTGCCGTTCGGTGTGTTGTTCGACTTTCCTAAAGAAAATGTAGTTCTGCGTTCCGATGCGCCGGATAGTCGGGCTCGTCTTGGGGCGGCAATCCCTGTGTTGCGGGATATACCGTTGGTGAAGGACTTGATTGTAAAACAACTCAGCCTGCAGGCGCGAAATCGAGTTATCGAGGTGGCCGGAAAGTTGAACGAAGCGGAGACGAGCCTGAGTCTGGATGTGAGTAAAGGTTTGCGTGCTGCAGTCGTTTCTTTGCGCACCAACACAACGCCTATAGCGTTAGGCACTGTCATGACAAACATGAGAAATGTGCCGTTGGTCAACAATTTTGCTTTTGAAAAACTATCTTACGGACTAGATACCAAAACATTTGACCTGACCGGTAAGATAGTTGATGCCGAGGTAACGTTAACGGTCAATCTTAAAAAGGGGATTGAGGATGCGCAACTTAGTCTAAAGGCGACGAGGGCACCCCTTTCCCTAGCAAATGTGATTGTGGAGCTGAAAGACGCACCAATAGTCAACGATTTGACGTTTGAGGCATTGACGTACGATGTGCGCACAAAAATGCTTGCCGGAACAGGTATGCTGAATAAGGCAGAAGCAGAGGTGACCTTGGATTTGTCCAAAGGGGGCAAGGCGGCAATCATTGATTTAAAGGCAACGCATAACCCGCTGACATTGGGCCAAGTTCTAACGGATTTAAACGACGTGCCCTTGGTAAATGTATTGGGATTGGTCGATATATCTTACAACCATCAGACCAAAACCATTATGGGCGAAGCTCGGCTACATAGGGCTTCAGGTGTGTTGAGCCTGGATGTGAAAAATGGCTTGCAAAACCTGATTGTGGATTTGAAAGCGAAAAACGAAATTGTGCTCTCTGATGTGCTTGATAATCTTGAAGGTTTGCCCATCATCAATGAGTACGCATTTAAGGATTTGAGTTATCGTCGTGCTGATAAAAACGTCATGCTCACCGGGGAATTGGGAAACGTTCGTGCTGTGCTTAGCCTTACGACGGGGCCTGCGCGTGAAATGGTGGTGCACGCGGATAAGCCCGTTGGCCTAGCCGATGTTCTTGACCCGCTAAAGGGAGTTCCCGGCATAGGGTTGTTCGGTATTCAGTCGATTGGAGTGAAAGACAATACCGTGTCGGCGGACTTGGCATTTGGTAAGGAAACCGCGACTTTGGCCGTGTCAGTGAAACCTTCAGGTGGCGCTAAAGCACTAAAATCAATGGTGCTTAATGTTACGCCCGATACGTCTCACATCTCTGTCGCTCAATTATTTCCAGAGTTATCAGGTGTGCCGGGATTTAAAGGCGTTAGTTTATCTGGACTGAAATTTGTCGAGAAAAGCAAAGAGCTAATGGCTTCCATAGACTTTGCTTCCGGCGCGAAAGCGACATTATCCACGAATAAAGACACCTCCCAAAAGTCATCAACGGGTAAAGGAAGTGGCGGCATACGGGTGTTCAAGCTCAAGAGCCCTGATTTGTCTTTGGGTGATGTGATCCCATCGCTAAGCCACATTGCGCTATTAAACACTCTAAAGTTTGATGAGCTCGATATTACGAAGTCAACAATCGATGCAACGGTGGAACTGGGGGGCGAAACGGTCAAGATTTTCGCTGGGATCGGCAAGGGGTTTGCTGCATTGGATTTTGGTGCATTGGATCTAGCTTCGCTGATCCCTGGTGCAGGGGAAGGTGTGTTGAAAGGGGTGAAAATGGCCCGCTCCGTCTTTGTTCTTGCGAATAATACAGGTGTTACACATGATGATCTGCCGGACGATATGAAAATTGATGCGGGCGATGGAAATTCCAACACGGCGTTCAAGAAGGGGGTGAACTTCCTTGCCGCGATCCGAAAAGCAGATCTTGGTGAGAAGCTTTCCGGTCTCTTGAATAAATTATCCATCAGTGCACCGAGCTTGCCCGTAGCGGGCATGTTTCCCACCGAAATTTTTGATTTTATCAAAGGTGGTGCAGGGGACGTGAAAAAAGAAATTGTCACAGTTATTTTAGACTCTTTGGACATTGCCATTAATGTGCCTGCTCCGGCTATCAAGGGGATGGACAAGATTTTGACCTTTGAGGATGCGCACCTGTCGATCAGTGGTAATCAGGGCAACGATGTGTTTTGGGGCAACCTTCCCTCGACGATGCAGGCAAAAAAACCAACAGGACGTTTGGATGTGAGCTTGCGGAGCGGTGTGAAATTGCATCTAAATGCTTTTGGCTCCAAAACGTCTAAACCGATTGCGCTGACGTCCTTGATCGACATGAACGTAGATGATGGTAAAGGCTCGGTTTCCATGTTGGGTTTGGTCGACGGTGAGTGGGAGCACCCGTTCGGTATCAAAGGTCTAACGTTTGAAAAAAGTGGATTTGATATTGCCTTGTCAGGTGGGGAGGGCGGCGCGGAAGTTGATCTCAGCTTTTTTAGCGATGCAAAACTACACGATAAGGATGATGTCGTCGTCGATGCCAGCTTTGTCGAAAGAGGTGGTCTACCGCACTTGGAGCACTTCATTGTTCAAGGGCCAATAGCGTTGTCGGACGTGGCGGGGCATTTGCCGAACGGTGGGAATTTCATCTTGCACGCCTTGAAGATTTATCCAGATGGTATCGAAGCGAAAGTCGAAGCCAAAAACAAGTTGTTTGATGAAACCACAAATCTGTATTTGTTCGAAATCGACACGCCCAGTGGCAAGAACATCGTTGCCGCTATTGATTTGGCATTTAATGCGAAAGCCAACAGCAAACAGAATTTTTCACTGGGTCGTTTAGCAAAGATTGCCGGCCTCAGCGGGGACAAGGTGGGGGTGATCCAAACCAACCTGAATGCTATGGCTGTGGCGAATGCAGCTTTGATCCTTAGCAATAAAAAAATCTATCCGTTGGCGGTGGACAATCTGAAATCGGGTGTCGCCAAAGACTTGTTTACGGACATTTTTGGCACCTCTCAAGTACCTGTCAAACTGGACAATGTTACATTTTTATCCGACTTTAAAGCGGATTTGATGGGGGATATCGGCGACAAATTGGTGAATGGTGTAAAGGGCGTGAAGCTCGGCTTGTCCGAACAGGCCATCATCAACGGTGCGATTGGCGGTTTGTTTGATAGCGATCCCTTGAATCTGGATTTGGAATTCTTGCTGGCGCAAAGCCTTAGTCTAGACGATTTGCAAAAGACCGGTTTAAAGCTGCCGTCGTTCCTCAAGGCGAAACCGAAATGGGCTGGGAGTGCGGAAAAGGTCGGCCTCTTTCTCAAGGTTGTGGACACAACATTTGAGGTCGGTTTGCTCGCTGGGTTTGATGTCGCTTACAACTATACGACATTTGATTTTACCGGAACTTTGGGTATTCAACTGGCCGAAGAAGAAATCGGCCTGAGCCTCACTGGTGCGATGAGCGATACGTGGCAGAATGCCTTGGGTATTAAGGGATTTGAACTTGAAAATGTGACGGTCAGCGGCGAAGTCGAAGTAGAACCACCATCGATTAAGTTGGGCTTGGCCGGGGATGCTGATTTTTGGGGGCACAATATGTTAACCGCAGGCGATATTATTATTGGTTTGGCGGGTGAAGTCCCTATTCCCGAGGGCCTAGGGGTGAAAACAAAGATCAGCACCCTTGATGTTGAAATGTACGAAATAATCGACACAGTTGCATTGGCTTCGTACGTGCCAAACATTGTGGTGTCACCATATTTGTGGCCTGCCATATTGGTTGGTGTCGTCGCTGATGTTGCTCTGTCAGAAGGATACACAGTCATCTACGACGAAGTGAAGGGCAAAAAGGTCACAGGCAAACAATTGGCTGAAGCTCCTTTTGCGGAATCAGCCCGACTGATGAAAGACTTTGCAAAACTGCAAGGTTGGATCTTTGGGGGCAAAGATATCTATATGTCATTTGCAACTCCGGGGGCATCGGATGCCAATCTTGGTATCCCAGACGGCATTCACTTCAGTGGGAAAATTGAACTTTTGGGAGGCTTGATTAAGTCGCCATCAATCCAGCCTGATATTGGGTGGATCTACAAAATTGTCGAAGCGGTACATACGGCAGAATCGGATGTTAAAAAAACTGTCTCTGGCGCGGGTAAAGCAGTGGCACATGGAGCATCGGATGCAGGTCATGAAACCAAGGCGTTGAGCGAATCTGAGTTCAAAGAAATGAAACGCAAACTCAATCTCTTACGTGATATTTTGACACATGAACTGGGGCTGGCGAAAAAGAAAATCGAAATCGACTATCCCAAGCCCACCAAAAAGCAGGTGCAGGACTTTCTTGCGAAGATGAGCTTTACCCAGACAACACCCTTCAAGCTGGGCGGTCTGGAATTTCGCAACAATCATATCTCTATGATGCCGTTTAAAATCACATCGACAACCTCGCTGTTTGGTAACGAAGAAGACGTCGAAATGTTTTTCAAGGACGGAAAATTAGTGTTGCAGGCTAAAACCAAGTTGGAGGTTATTGGTGAAACCGATTTATTGCTCGAGTTCGACCTGAAAAAGAAAGACTTTATTATTGCAGGTGAATATTCCAACAATTTGGATCTGAAAGATTGGTTGGTAAAAGAAGTTCAGAACGGTATCAAGCAAATCGCGAGCACGGCGGACTCTAAGTACAAGACATTGGAAAGCGATTTATCGAAAGTTCAAGACCTGAATAAAAAAGCGCAAAAGGACCTTGAACTCGCCCAGAAAGTAGCTGATGCCGTGTCGAAGGATGCTGTTAATCGGCTGCGCAATACGACGCAAGGCTATCGTCGTGATTATGAATATGCAAATAACAAATATAACGGTTGTCATGGCTGGAAAAAATATTACTGCAAATCAAAGTGGTGGCCCCGCAAAGGTCTAGCGTGGGATACATGGAAAGCCAGTGATGAATTGCTAAAGGATGCAGAGAAAGCTCTGAGTGAAGCGAAGGCCTTGGCCATAGCTGTCCACAAAGCTGAGATCAAGGCAACCGACGCCGCGACCAAAGTCGCTCTTGCCGCGAAGGATGTTGCGGCAGCCACAGATATCAAATCGATCATCACCAAAGGATTAAGCAGCTTTGCCAATGACGCTGAGCGCATGGCCAACGTATTTAAGGTCGATAAGGCTTTTATTGGAGGCAGCGTTCAGGATGTTGTGAAGGGAAAACCCTTGGTGATGGAACTGTATTTCGAACTGGATGGAAAAAAGTATCGCGAATATCTAGCCTTCAGTCCAGCAGACCCCGAGTTCAATAGCCTTTCGTTTGGCTTGATGCCGATCATTGCAGCAGAACATATCGTTCACGATTTGGAAGAAAAGTTGGAACAAGAGTTGAGCTCATTGAAATCGCTTGGCAACCTTGCGGACAAACTGACGACGTGGCTGCAGGCGCACATATATGAATTGGTGGGCGGCTTGCGTGACGGTCTCGAACAACGCATTGCGAACATCGAGTACGAACTGAGCCAGGAAGAAAGCAAGCTTCAAAAGGTCTTCGCAAGTCTGGACGGTCACGGCGGCAAGTTTTTAAAGGGATATCAAGATTTGACGGACCAGACCAATGCGATCTTGTCCACATACAAGATGACGGACTTCATGCCCCATAGTGAGCAGTTCACCAATCGGTACTTAGCCGTTGGTCATAGTGCCTTATGTTTGGGTGTTGCTGCCAATGGTGTCGATGTTTATCAGGAAAACTGCAAAGACGTTGAAGCCGAGCGCTGGACCGCTGAGCCAGTGAAGGATTTTCAGGGCGGTTACATTATGCTCAAAAGTAAAGGCCTGTGTTTGCAGGCGCGTGATCCTAAAGCAAACAGTGGCCAGCCGTTGGTGTTGGCAGAGTGTAATGGGAAAGATGATCATGAAAAGTGGAAATTCATCTCTCAAGACGAGGTGTATAGCAAGTTTGTGAATCGGTTTTCTCAAAAGTGTTTGCACTTTGACACGGTTAACGCCAATGAAAAGGCTGGGTATGCTATTTGGACGTCGTGTTTTGGTGCAGACAGTCAGGGCTTTCGAATTATCGAAGATGCTGAAAAGCCGACCTACCACGAAGTCAACCAAAAGATCAAAGCACAGAACGGCTACTGCCTACAGGTGGATAAAGATTTTGAAAGCTACTTCAACAAAACCCGTAGCGGTCATTCAACATCAAATCATCAACATTTGATCAACATGCAACGTCAAATGGACAACCAGCTGTTGGTTGGGGCATGTTCCGCAAATGACAATTCAAGTTTCAATTATGTAGAAACCGTCGATGGTAACTTGAAGCTTGTTCACGCTCAGTCTGGGTGGTGCGTGGTTCCAGGGATCCAGGGGGAAGGTTTGATTTTGATGCCTTGTGACAACGGGGACGACATGTTCTGGCAAATCCACGCCATGAGTGAAAGCACCTTTACTTTACGTAACAAGTCAAAGACGAGATGTATTGACCTTGAAATGAAAGATGCAGGAAGAAGAGAGCACAAGGCCAGCCTGGCGTCTTGTCAGAAGCGCCCAGAACAAGATCTGGAGTTCCTTAAACCATGATGCATACTCGACGAAATAGGTTACAAGGCATGAGAACAAACTTGAAAGACCAAGGCGCACGAAATCGTGTATTCTCCCATATCCGCACGAATCTAGGCAGTGTGGTTGCGGGACTGATTTCTGCAGTCCTACTTGCAGGGTGTGCTGGCGATCGTATGCACACAGGAACAGCGCAATTTGTCGTCAACCACCATTCGAGCCAAATTGAAACCATGCTGTCTCAAATGACGGTACGCAATGAATTGCAAAACCTAGTAAAATCAGGCATGGAACACATCTACCTCGGAGAGTTCGAAGATGCCGGAAAGGCGTTTGAGTCTGGTTTGCGGTTGGAGCCTGATAACGGCCATCTTCATTTTTTGAATGCGTTGTCTTATCATCTGCGTGGGCAGTCTGGGGATGCTCAGATGCTTTCTTTGGCGCAGACAGGGTATCGCACGGCATTGATGTTTGATGAATCGAACGCTATGGCCGCGTATTTGCTAGGGCAAATTTATTTCCATAAACGTGAGTATGGCGCGGCGCAAAATCAGTTTGCATATGCCCTGACTTATGACCTCGACAATCCAGATGTCTTGAATGCGTTGGCAACAGCATCTTATTATAGCCATGACCCTGAAATGGCGCACTGGGCATCTCAAAAAGCATACAGATTAGCGCCAGATCGAGCGGATAGCATTCGCAATGTCGTCTTTTCTCAAGCCGCAAAAGGCAATTTTTCTGACACACCGCGGTTGCTGGATGAATACGAGTCCCTTGTTCGCAAATCGGTAGATACGGGGCAAAGCTATTGGGCTGACGAGAAGATCAAACAAACCCATAAGCGTGTCCAAGACTGGAAACGGTTTTATGTGCAAGCTGACAATACGGTATTCGGCAAACCGCCGTCGGATATTGTGACTTATGGTTCCGGGGCTTCTGATATTGAAACCGAACCAACCTCACCAAAGGCAGCACCAACGCTCCCTGTGAGCAGAGGGAACATAGGTGCCGGGGGGGAGGCGACCACACAAGCGTCGCAACTTTCCCAGAAGCAGACGCCGCAGCCTAAAATGGCCCTGATTGATGTGGTGATTATCCGCACCGAAGAGGTACGGGCTCAATCCAAAGGCATCAATATTTTGGATGGATTGCAAACCACTTTGGGTGGTGTGTTGGTTTCTTATTCTTACGAAGAGTCTTCGGGCGTCGGCTCGACGTCTCCCTCTAAATTTTCAGGTAGTCCCGCATTGACGTTGAAGGGATTGGAATACAACCTCAACATCTTTAACGATGAAAATAACAAAGCCGAAATTATTGCACGCCCGTCACTGTTGGCTGCGGACAATGAGACGTCGAAATTCTTTTCCGGTGGAGTTCTTCACGTGCAACTGTCCAGTAATCTGTACGATGGTGGCATGGAGGATGTAAATGTCGGTATCACGTTAAGCGTTACGCCAACATTCATGGGCAATGACGATCTGAGTATCCAGATTCAGGCGGAACATGAGTACTTGGAAATGCAATCCGAACATGTCGGTTATGATGCCTTTTCTCAGACGACGAAAACCTCGGTTCAGGCGAAAGCTGTCATGAAATTCGGCGAAACCCTGATCCTCAGCGGCCTCAGCGAACGGGGGCGGGACAAGAGTGAGAGTGGCGTTCCTATTTTGCAAGATATCCCGGGTGTGCAGTACCTGTTTTCGCGTAAAGAAGAAACGGAAACCAAAAAATCAACTTTGATTCTTTTGACACCACGAAAACCTCGATACGCAAATGAGACCCTCAGCACAGCAGAACTTGATCAGGGAATGGACCTTGAACGAATTTATACAGATAAGCTGAAAACATCCGAAAAAATCGTCAACACAAACCTCAATGAGGTGATGTCTGATTTGGGTAACCACTCTCAATTTTATCGGCAGTTTAGAACCGGAGATGTGGGATTGGGTTTCTTTGAAGATGATGATTCCATTTTTGGCGCAATCAAACGCACTTTGGGCTTTTTGTACTACTGACCAGCGTTCAAGCGCTCCATCTGTGAATGCGCCTTTTTTAAGTCAGGAGAGCCGTCATCTTTTGGCATGCGCTTGAGAATATCGGCCAACAGGTTTTGTGCCTGCTTGGTTTGACCCATATTTTGCCATTGGTTGGCGAGTTGTATGGCGGCGCGTAGTTCGAAAAGGGTTGCCTTTTGATCGTGCGCAATCTCAAGGGCCTTAGAGAAACATGTAATCGCCTCGTTGTTTTCAGTGGGTTGATCAGCCAAATGACACAGACCGTTCAAGCGGAACAATTCCGCTTCGATGTGATGATCGTCCATAGGCTCAACCAATTCTAAGGCTTCTGCAATAATCGCACGAGCCTCCTTGATCATCCCAGCGTGATAGAGACCGTCCGCTAGAATCTCAAGAAAGATCACTGAGACGCCTCCCATCAGGGTGCGTGCGGTGTTGACACATTGCCGCATCTCATCCAATGCCTGGGGCTTGCCAAGCATGACATATGCCCAACCGCGAAGCAAAGATCCACTGACCAGCCATAGGGGGAAGCCATATTGTTCCGCGAGCGCGATGGTTTCTTCGGCTCGTGCCAAGGTCTGGTTGGGACGGCGTTGCATGCGTTGCAATACAGTAGCAAAGGTTAGTGCATATCCTAGGCTGAACGGGTGTTCGATGCGGTGGGCTTCCTTCAGGGCGGCTGCGCTGGCTTTACGGGCTTCACGCTGATTGCCGGATATGTTTAATGTCCAGGATAGATATGAGGTGCTGGTGACAAATCCGTTTTCACCAAATATATCGATGTGAACAGCGTTTTGTTCTGGTGTGTACAGGGCTCTGGATTGGCGCAAATGGTCTTCGGCATCTGCAAATTCTCCGCGCCAGAATTGCGTATTTCCAGCCGCAAACGCAGCTTGCTGACGAAACAGTGGATCGGGTATTTGCGAGGCCATAACGCCCAAACGCGAGGTTAAGGCCAGAGATGCCCGCCAATCGGAATGTGAGCTATGTCCTGCCCACAACCCCCATAAAGCTTGAAAGGTTTCAGCATTTCCTTGGGTGTCTTCCATCAAGGTTAAGGCTTTTGCAAATGAGGCTGCACCACGATCAGATGCGTATCCTTCAATGGCGTAGCATGCTGTGCCCAATGCAACGTGAAGGGCGAATTCCATATCAGTACGCATTTGTGTTTGTGGTAATTGCTGCAAGGTGTTTTGGCCGGAACTGTAGTGACTGATTGCCTCTTCTATGGCGTTGTGGCGCATCGCAAGTTTTCCAGCTTTGATCCAATAGGGAATAGCATATTCAGGCTCTCCCCCCTTTGTCCAATGTTGGGCTAGAAGTTCCGGACGGGCGAGTGCCATCTCAGAAAAGTTGTCCTCAATAGCTTTGGCTATACGGCAGTGAATGGCTTCACGGTCTTGGCGAGCCAGGGCATTGTACGCAGCATCTTTGAAAAGGGCGTGTCGAAACTGCAGCGTTGTATGCAATTGACTTTCAATAATGCCCGCCTGCGCGAGTTGTTGCAGGGGCAGTTTCACATCCTGGATGTTGAGGCTGATCACTTTTTCTAGCAAGGGGAGTTCAACTGTTCGCCCGATGGCTGCAGCAGTTTGGGCAATCCACTTGGCACTTCCCAGAGAGTCCAAACGGGCTGCGAGTAAATCTCTCAATGCTGCGGGTATCGTATGACTTTGTTCCTCAACATGTTCTGATAGTGTGGGGACGCAGAGCAGAAGCTCTTCAGCAAACAGGGGGATGCCGTCCGCGAGGCGAACGATTTGGTCGATTTCTTCTGCGCCAAAAGCTTTGTTTGACGACAAGACAACTGCGCGGATTTCATCGTCGGAAAGTGGTTGCAATGCGATAGAAAGGAAAATGTTCTCTGCCCACGGCGGGGTGAACTCGGGCCTGGCGGTCATGATAACCATGTATTTCGACTTATGTTGGTTTTCGAGCAAGCGGCCAATTAGTTCAAGTGACGTTGGGTCAATCCAATGTAAGTCTTCGATGACCAGCAAGGTCGGGCCTTGTTCGACAAAGTCCAGCCAGTAAGTGACCAAAAGGTCCATTATCTGTTCGCGTTGACGTTGGGGGGATGCGCCGGACGCTTGATAGGGGGGAAGCACGGGCAGTGACAACAGTTCTGCCAGTAGGGGAAGTGCTTCCTTTGCCGTGTGCGGCGCGGCGCTTTCTAGGTGTTGGGCGATGATTTTGAAACGTCGTTCAGGGCTGTCGTCTTGGTGAAAACCGAACGAAGCTTCCAACACATCGATGACAGGACGAAGTGGCGATTGATTGTAATCAGGATTGCATTGAAACTCGACAACCCGTGTGCTCGAGGACACGACATCATGGCGTAAGGTGTGAACCAAGCGAGATTTTCCAATGCCAGGATCACCATGCAGGACCACCGCTCTGGTGTGTGAAATCATCCCATCGCGCCAGACTGATTTCAGGGTGATCATTTCGCTTTCGCGGCCGAATAGCTGCGTCAAATTGGATTGGGCCTGCAGGCGGTTTTTCGCCCCGCTAGGGGCCAGTACACGAAATGCTCCTCGGTGAGTACTCTCGGGGAGGGCGGGTTCTGCTAGAAAGTATCCGGCGACAAGTTTTTGTGTTTCACCACTGATCAAAACATCTCCTGGTGCGGCACTGGAACGCAAGGTTTGCGCCATTGCTGAGACGTGACCGATCGGGTCAGGAAGTTGCGGGTCGTCGCCGATCAGAACGATGCCAGTGTGTGCGCCCAGACGGGGCTTTAGAACAGGCAAGGTCGATTTCAAAACATCCATGGCGGCGTTAACCGCCAAGGCAGCTGCGTTTTCCCGCGGGTGAGGGTAACCGAAGTAGGCTAAAAGGGCACCGTCATGCGTGCGGACAACGTATCCAGAGTGAAGACTGAGAATATTACAAATGTTGTTGATGGACTCATTTAATTGATCCAATGCGCCTTCCATATCGGCGTCTTGTGGTGTGATGCCAACCGAGACGACAGAGACTTGTCGTCGTTCTACGGCAGAAGAAATCGGGGACTGGCGCGCAGGCATTCCGCTGTCTGTGATTCGTAAGCTTCCCGACTGAATACGTTCGGCCAGTTGTTGGGTTTCGTCTTGTGGCGTGACACCCAAGTCATGATGTAGCGATTGTCGCAGAGCCTCAAAATGCCCTATGGCCGTGGCCCTTTGCCCAGTTGTCGCCAGAAGCAGCATAGCCCGGCGCTGGGCTTCTTCATTCCACGGATCTATTTCACATAGCCGCAGGGCATAGTGGAGGGCATTCTTGTTGCGTCCTTGGCTTTCATGACATTCAACCAGCTGTTCGAGCAATAACACAGCGCGCCGACGAAGGGCTTCACGTTGAACCAACAGCCAGTCGTCAAATTCTGGCACATCATCAATGTTCAGTCCGTCAAGAAAATCACCCCCATACGCTGATGACATGGTCTCTAAGTCGTGCAGGCATGTCTCACAGGTCGGCGTGGGTGCGTGTTGTTTGTCACAGGGGGGAAGGGGGCTCATAAATGTGGAAAGGTCGAGGAGGATATTCGCGTGCGTATTGAAAGTAAGGCTGTCTCGATTGGCAATAACAATGGGCTTTCTTTCATTCTGGATCAGCTTGCGTTGAACAATGAGCAGTACTTGGCGCAAATTGTTCCGCCCCGCTTCTCCAGACAGATTAGGCCAAAATATTTCAGAGAGTTTACGCCGGGAATGAGCGATCCCTGGTGTAGTGGCAAGATATGCCAAAACCGCACGACCCTTGAGAGGCAGGGTTGATGTGATACTGTAGCCATCACGGCAAATGTCCATCGTGCCAAGAAGACGTATGGAAAGAGCTTCGGACGGGCTGGCTCGCATCATCACTTTCTTTGAAGTTGTCGGAGGGGCTGAATGATTTGGCATTGTATGTCAAAGCGTTATATTACTATATGTGATGCACGAAGTTAACAACTTTGTAGGAATTTGCGACCAGCTTGTCGCTTTTAGTGGAACTGTTTTGGCCCGATGTTCGCGCATCAGATCAGAAAAAGCGGGTTTATCCAACCCCACTTTTTCCGTATAGGTCCAAACGGGCCAGTGGCAAAATAATAGAGTGGAAAATTCCCGCCTACCAATCCAGCGGACAACCTTGGCACCCTTCCATATAGGCGTCCTGAAAAATTGTGAACTTGTTGCGTGTCCCTTCCAGAACCGCATTTTTCAGATTTGCCTCGTATAGTTTGGCTTCTTGAAGGTTTGTGGCAATCAAACGCGCACCAACAAATTGGGTTCTTTTTGCCCAGACCATTTCCAGATTGGCAGCCGTCAAGTCTGCATCACTTAAATCAGCCTTGGTAATACGGGCAAATTCCAGATTTGTCCCGTGCAAACTCGCCCCTTTCAGATTGGCAACTTGTAAAAAGGCCATTTGCAATCTCGCACCATCCAGTTTCGCCCCCGAAAGATTGATCCCGCGTAGATTGGCATGACGCAGATCCGCATTCATTAAATTCGCACCGCGCAAATCGGCACCGGATAAATCAACCTGTTTTAATTGTGCATGACGCAGGTCAACATTATGACAGACCGTTTTTGGCTTGATTTCGCACCCGTTAATGACCAAAGGGGTCCCCATCTCTTCTGCCTGAACGGGGGAAAAGGACAAAAAAGAAGCAAGTCCTGAACACAGTCCAATTATGATCGCTATATATCGCATCCTCAAATACCTTCACATGTTTACTCCCCTTTTCCCGAACACATGAGAACGGAAAAAAGGGAGTAAGCGTTTCGTTTAACGGATTTCAAAAACCCAGAATGAACCACCCTGAGAAACGGTACGCGTTAAGGCAGCCATATCGCCCCCCCACAGAGGCACCGCACCACCATAACCGGAGGCAATGCCCACATATTGTTTACCGTCCATTTCCCAAGTAACCGGGCAGGAAACAATCCCCGAGCCAGTCTGGAATTTCCATAATTCATCACCCGTTTTGGCGTCAAAAGCCTTAAAATAGCCATCGCTTGTCCCGGTGAAGAGTAAATTACCAGCCGTCGACAGATTTCCCGACCATAACGGTAATTTTTCTTTATGTTCCCAAACGATCTTGCCTTTGATGGGGTCAAGCGCACGCAAGATACCGACGTGATCTTCGTACATTTTCTTAATGCGGAAACCTTGCCCCAAATATGCGGCCCCCTTACTGTAGGTCACATTTTCAGTCCAGTAGTCTTCTTTCCAGTGATTTGCACCAACGTAAAACAGGCCTGTATCGGGGTTGTAAGACATGGGGTTCCAGTTTTTCCCACCTAAAAACGGCGGTGAAACTTCAATCGCTTTGCCTTTTTTCTGTCCGGGCTCCGGTTGTGGCGGGCGTTGTCCATTTACTTCGATGGGGCGTCCTGTTTTCAGATCGATACCTTTTGCCCAAGAAATATTATCCACAAAAGGAAAGGCATTTAACAGGCTTGTCGGTTTGTTTGGATATTCGCCCCGTTTTGCCAACATTTCACGGTCTGTAACATAAAAGAAGCCGTTGCGATCCGCATGTCCCCCTGCTTTTACCAGTTTTCCGTTATCATCTTTATATTCAAACAAGACAATTTCATTATTACCGGAAAAATCCCAGGCATCATTGGGTGTATGTTGATAAAAACCGATCAATTCACCTGTTGAAGGTTCAATATAGGCCTGACCGGATGTAAAAAGACTGTCACCGGGCGTGCGTTTCCACGTATTCCAGGGCGCGGGGTTGCCTGCACCGATAATGATCGTATTGGTTTCCTGATCGAAAGAGGCACTTTGCCAAGGTGCCCCCCCACCGTGATGCCAGGCTTCTTTCAATTCACCCTTTTCATTACGAGGCCAGGACGGGGCCTTAATATCACCTGTCGGTGTGCTTTCTTTACCATTCAGGCGTCCCATGTGACCTTCAACCAATGGACGCATCCATATTTCTTCGCCGGTATCGACATCACGGGCATATAAACGTCCAACCACGCCAAATTCATCCCCGGACGACCCGTGGACCAACATCACACGGCCAGTTTTCTGATCTTTAATAATTGTCGGTGCGCCGGTCATGGTGTATCCGGCGCTGTGATCTTCAAATTTCTTTTTCCAAACCACTTTTCCGGTATCTTTATTCAGGGCGACGATTGCTGCGTCCAGTGTTCCAAAATAGATTTTGTCACCATAAATTGCTGCCCCGCGGTTAATCACATCGCAACAAGGGCGGATATCATCGGGTAAACGATGAGAGTATTTCCATTTTTTCAGTCCCGTTTTCAAATCAATCGCAAACAGACGCGAATAGGACGCGGTAACATAGGCAACACCATCATGGATGATGGGCTGAACTTCTTGACCACGTTGCCGTTCATCACCAAATGAAAACGACCACTTCGGGACCAGATTTTTGACATTGTCGGCGTTAATTTTATCTAGTTTACTATAACGTTGTGCTTTGGGTCCCATGCCATACATCAACACATCTTGTGTCGTTTGGGCATCGTTGGCGATATCTTCCCATGTGACATCTTTGGCGTTAACGACCGACCCGGCGCAGACCGTTAAAAATGCGTAGCCGGACGTCATCAAAAGCGCCCTTTTTATTTTGGTAGCGAGTTTCATGTTTATTCTCCCAGACATAATATGATTTTGCGTCTTTCCGCCCGATAAGAAGCGGCGATGCAACGACTATGGATTAAAATTCTGAGATAACGCTGAGAACCCTCTGAGAAAGGCCTTAGATATTCTTAGACTTTGGTTGAATTACAGGGAAATAGGCATTTCTGAGAAAGCTCTCATGATTTTCTCAGGATGACCTTAGGCTTTTGAGTTACCGTTAACGTTCAAACTTCCTGTTATACGGGAAGGCACACCCCCGCCCGGTATGCCCGTTCTGGACGGGGGTGTCTTTTTCACCATTTCAGGCCTTGACCCTAGACTTACGTCCAATTGCGTGGTCGACCATTCCCTTCTAGCATGCCCTTTGAGGCAAGGAGGGACAAATGCGCAAACTTTCTATTCGATGGCGAATACAAATTGTGTTGATTGCGGTTATTGTCGCCAGCACCGTCATGGCATTTTGGGTTCATTATTCTGCCGACAAATCCCTTTATTTACTTTTAAGGGCGCAACGATCCCACCAACAGCTTGAATTACTGGAAAGTCTATCAGCCAACGTAAATCGATATTTATTGTACCGGGTTCTCCACTTCAACCATACAACGGATGTGACAAATGACTTAGAAGACGCTGCGCACAATATCACAAAATATCTGGCACAATTTCAAAGCATTACCACTGATGAAATCGAATTTGTCCGCGACACTGAAGAACAAGACAAAGAACGTGAAGAAGAGGGACGTTTCAGACAAATTAAAGCCGCCTTGACGGCCATTGATATCAGTCAAAAATCCATTGAAACACAAGAAGAATGGTCCCGAACCGTTCTGCCCATTTTCCAACAATCTTTCGATATCTTGATCCAGAACGCCATTCAAGATGAACGCGAAGAAATAAAAAATGTTACGGAACAAATGCAAGCCAGCAAAGACCACTTGGCTTTTTCAGGGCTGATCATCTTGTTGTTTCAGGTGTCCGCTTCTGGACTTGTTATATATGTATTGTTTTTCTTTTTGGTTCGTCCGTTAAGCTCTTTAATAAAACATATCAACACATTGGGGCGTTGCCATTTTGATGATCGCATTCATCGGCAAACACATGATGAAATCGGCCTTTTATATGCTCACGTCAACCGGATGGCCCATCGCCTGCATCAAAGCCGACAAAAGGTCCACCGGCTCAATCAAAATCTGGAAGAAAAAATTAATGAACGCACAGCTTCCTTGACGGAAAGCAATCGACGGCTACAAGAAATCAATGACAGTCGGCAACGTTTCTTTTCAGATGTCAGCCATGAGCTCCGCACCCCTTTGACAACCATCATTGGCGAAGCAGAAGTCAGCTTGCGCACGGGGCAAGCACTCAATGACATCGAAACAAACAAGAGTTTGAGCACCATTCAGGCACAGGCAACATTCATGGAACGTCGGATCAAAGATCTGTTGATGATTGTCAAAGCCGATGATGGACGTCTCATTCTGGACCGTTCTGCACTTTTTCTGGAAGAAGTGGTTCTCAACGCGGTACACAGGGTTCAGGGCTTGGCTAAAGTGAATAATATTCGGCTAAATTGCGAGATTAACAGCAAAGAAGGTTGTCGTATTTCCGGTGAGGCTGATTGGCTGGCGCAAGCTTTGGTCACGATTTTGGATAACGCTATCAAATTTTCACCGTCCAAAACAGTGGTCGACATCTGTTTGACCCAACGAAAAGGCCATGCCCTTATATCCATTCAGGATCAAGGAACAGGTGTGGAGGCAGACGATCTCCCCCACATTTTTGATCGATTTTACCAGACCCCCAAAGGACGCAGACGTGGTGGAACCGGTCTGGGATTAGCCGTTGCCAAATGGATTGTCACCGAACATGGCGGTGACATCTATGCAAAAAATATCGAAAATGGCGGCGTGAGCATTGAACTTTCCTTTCCCCTAGAACAAAAAGGAAAAGCAGCATGAACTTACTGATTGTTGAAGACGATCCCGGCATTGCAGGCTTCATTTGCCGCGGCTTAAAAGCCGAAGGCTACATTGCTGATTGGGTAGAACGCGGACATGAGGCCGTGGAGACATTGGAAGTTTATCCATATGATGGCATTATTCTGGATGTGTTATTACCAGATATGGATGGTCTGGAAGTTTGCCGTGAAATTCGCAAAAGGAACATTAACAAACCCGTCTTAATGCTCACGGCCCTTAACGAGGTCGAAGACCGGGTCAACGGTTTGGATGCTGGGGCCGATGATTATCTAAGCAAACCTTTTGCCCTTGTTGAATTACTCGCCCGTTTAAGGGCGTTGAAACGCCGTGTTGATCAGCCCGAGGTCGCAGGTTCCCAAGTATTGCGCGTTAACAATCTTTGTATTGATCGCCACGCCCACAAAGCAAGCTTGAACGACCAAACAATTGATTTGGCTTTACGTGAATTCCGTTTGTTAGAATTTCTAATGTCCCATCCGGGCAAAGCTTTCAGCCGAAGTCAAATTCTGGAAAATGTCTGGGGCTTACAAACCGAAGTCACCGAAAATCTGGTGGATGTCTATATCGGTTATCTTCGACGTAAAATCGACAATGAAAGCAAACATTCTATCATTCAAACGGTACGCGGAGTGGGTTACAGGTTCTCCCCATCCAACGCCACGACAACCAGTTTTAATTAAAGCTGTATAGCTTCAAATTAAAACTGGTTTAAGTTAAATAAAATTCTAAAATTGACTCTATTATCAAAATATAATAAGAATTCGCTAGACGTTGGTGCCCCGAACATTTTTGGGGTGAAAATGGGAAGCTGGTGAAAATCCAGCACTGCCCCCGCAACTGTAAGCGGAAAGCGTCGGTTCTAAGAAGGATCACTGGCAAGAGCACACAGCCGGGAAGGTCGAACCGATTAGCTAAGACCCGCATAGTCAGGAGACCTGCCTACGTCAGCGTTACCCGTCCTTCATACGGGGAGGTTTGAAGGCATGGCACACCATTGTGGTGACGCGTTTTTTTGTGTCGCTATGGTGGGAATCTTATCAGTTTTTCCTAAAGTTTCCATCCAGAGCATTTATCGGTTTGTCTGCACACCTTATTTTGGTTTGCGGTTAATTCGTTTGTTTTGTCATGTCGTTTTTGCGTCATGACTTGCTGTTGGAAGGGCTCTCCCTCATTTCACAGCGCTTAAATGCATGAAGCCTTCCGAAATCTTGGCGGATCCACGGAAGGCTTCGTGAACTCGGATAAATTCACACAGACGGAGTCTGCAATGCGCACTCTGAACGAACTCGTTCGCCCTGTCAAATGTGCTGTTATGACCGCAGGATATATAACTTTTATGTTATCCCCGGTCTATGCGCAGGAAACGCAAAGTAAAGATGTGGTCGTTACCGCATCCCGAATAGAAACCCCCTTGTCGATGGTGGGCAGTGCCACAACCATTATTAGCGCAGAAGAAATTGAACGTGAACAAGCACGCGAAGTTATTGATGTTCTGCGCAAAGTCCCCGGACTATCCATCACTCAAACCGGAAGCCTTGGGTCCGCGACATCAATTTTCATGCGCGGTATGAACGCACATCACACCCAGTTGTTGATTGACGGTGTGGAAATGGCCGATCCCAGCGCCGCGCAACCTTCTTATGATTTTGGTCATTTGATGGTGACGGATATTGAACGTATTGAGATTGTGCGCGGTCCGCAAAGTACCCTTTATGGCGGGGATGCAATGGGCGGGGTGATCAATATTATCACCAAAAAAGGCAAAGGGGATACACGTGCCAATGCCTCGGCCGAATATGGGAGCTTTCATACCAAGAATGTCAAGGCATCCCTGTCCGGTTCGCAGCAGAAAGTCAATTATTCCTTGTCTGCAAGTTATCTTAATTCCCACGGGTTTTCGGCTGCCGATGAACGCAACGGCAATAACGAAACCGATGGGAACGAGAACTTGACGCTGAATGCCAATCTTGGTTTTGCCATTACGGAAAATTTTGATATTGAAACAAAATTGCGCCATATGCGTTCTCATATTGAATATGACAGTTGGTCTGGTGGTCAGGCTGTTGATGGCAACGAAAATATGTACAAGAAAGAAACCAGTGCATATTTGGGCAGCAATTTTTCCTTGTTTGATAATCGCCTGAAAAACAAGGTCGGCGCCAGTTACATGATCAGTAAGCGCGACCTTTATAATGGGAACAGTCGTGGACAGTATTACGACGGCAATAAACGTAAATTTGAGTATCAGGGCAATCTGAACCTGATTGAAAATCACAACCTTGTCTTTGGTGCAGAAACCGAAACGGAAGGGTCGGAACAGGCGGGGATTGATAAGTCTGTGCGCAACAATGGGTATTTTCTGACCTATCAGTTTGCCTTGTTTGACCAATTATCATTTTCGATCGGCGGGCGAGTGGATGACCATGAAGAATACGGTACGCATGATACCTATCGTGTGACAGGGTCTTATGATCTTGCCGATTTTGGTACGCGGTTTCACAGCAGCATTGGCACAGGATTTCGTGCGCCCAGCCTTTACGAACTTTATTCCCCCAGTTGGGGCAATACGGCCTTGAAGCCGGAAGAAAGCACAGGTTTTGATTTCGGGGTTGAACAGTTGTTTTGGGAGGACAGGGTTACATTGGATGTGACCTATTTCCAAAATACAGCCAAAAATCTGACGCAATGGTCTATGGCCGGGTATCAGAATACGGCGCGCGCAAAAACCAAAGGGGTTGAAACGGGCTTAAATGTTGAAGTTTTGGATAATTTAAACGCGGATGCGACTTATACCTTTACCTTGGCAGAAGATGAAAGCACTGGTGGGCCGCTGGCGCGTCGTCCGAAACATGAGGGGACTTTAACCCTTGCATATGAACCGATAGACGATTTGACCACAGACCTGTCTGTTCGGGCAAAAGGGCGAACCTATGACAGCGCAACGTCACGCTATATGGGTGGGTTTGCCGTTTATGATTTTAAAACCTCTTACAAAATTAACGAGGTCGCAACGGTCTATGGACGTGTGGAAAACATTTTCGACAAAGACTATCACGAAGCATCGTCTTACGGCACAGGTGGGCGTGCAGCCTACGTTGGTGTGCGTACAACATTCTGAGGCAAGAGATGACACAATCTACAATTATAGAAGAAGAGGGCATGGGCCGGTTGGAAATTTTCCCTCTTGAGGCCAGTGAAGAGAACCTTTTTAACATTCTCTCCAACGTTTTTGAGAATTACTGGGATCGTGTGGTTTTTGGTCCGCTCGTACAAGGTGCGGTTTTTGAAATCCACGCCCCCAATGCGCCAACAAAAATTAATATGCTGGATGGGTACTTAACCGTCAATTTTGGCAGTTGGCATTTTCATATGTGTATTGGCCCGCATAAAGGTAATCGGACAAACCCGACCTCGCCTCAGTTGGCCCATCATCGACGTTGTCAACGTGCAGAAATGTATCGGATTTTAAATTCGGACAACAGTCCGCGCAGTTGGGGAATGCGTTTCTTCAATGGCAAAGACGAACAGATGATGACGGTCTTTTTCCCTAATCCTTTCATCAGTGATGAAGAGCGTATCCTTAAAAATCCGGACTGGTCGCGCTTAAGTATGTGGAACGCGTTCCGGCAAAAATATCTTGGACTTGATCCGGATCCTCAAGATCAAGCTGGAACGAGATTTAGATGCGGAGGGCATTAGGTGTTTCTGCGTCTTCTCTGTGGCGGGCTTTTGTCCGCCGCAGTTTCCCTTAGTTTTGTTTCTGCCCATGCGGACAAGCCACAACGCATTGTTAGTATGAGCGTTTGTGGTGACCAATATGTTTTGGGAATGGTGAAACCTGAACGGATTGCAGCCCTGTCAGAAGATGCTCATAATCCGCGAATTTCCTTGCAATATGAAAAAGCACAAGGGATTGCGACAACGCGGGGGAGTGCAGAAGAGATTTTGCTTTTGAAACCTGATCTGGTCATTGCGAACCGTTGGCGCGGGGCAAAAACCGTCGAAATTCTGCGTCAGTCCGGGATTGAAATTCTGATGTTGTCCTTGCCGGTGACCTTTGAAGAAATAGAGGCGGAAACCCGCTTGGTTGGGAAAGCCGTGGGGGAAAAAGCAAAAGCGGAAATGCTGCTGAACAGATTACGACAGACAACGCGCCCGCGTGATGAAAAGGAAACCGGTCCGCGTGCCGCCTATTTCATGCCGGGAGGATATAGCGCTGGACAAAACACCTTTGTCGAGACGGTTTTACACGCAGCAGGATATCGCAATGTGGCAAGTGATCTGGGTTTGCAGGGATGGTCGTCTTTGTCCTTGGAGCAATTGGTGCTGGAAGCGCCGGACGTGCTGGTGATGAGCTTCTTTAATAGGAGCGGTTATAGTCTTTCCACCCGTTTGCGTGAACATAGTGCCATGAAAAAATTGATGGAAAATACCCCCACTATTGATGTGCCCGAGAAGTACTGGGCCTGTGGGGGCTGGTTTCTGTTTGAAGCCATTGATTATCTGAAAAGGCAAAAAGTATGAACAGGTTGCTCCCCCTCAGTTTGACGGTTGCCTTATTGTTTGCAATGGGGATCGGTTTATCGGTGGGCTATACGGCGTTGCCGCTTGATATTTTGTGGCATGGCCTAATCGGGGAAGGGGAAACAGGGTATCAGATTGTTGTGCAAGAAATCCGTCTGCCGCGCGTCATCTTGGGTGCGGTGATCGGTTTTTCTTTGGGGTTGAGCGGGGCGGCCTTGCAAGGCTTGTTGCGTAATCCCTTGGCAGAACCCGGCGTGGTTGGCATTTCTGCAAGTGCCGGTCTGGGCGGTGTCATTGCCATTTATTTTGGTTTGGCGAGTTCCGTTGCATGGGCTTTGCCGCTGACCAGTATGACTGGGGCCGGATTGGCCGTTTTTCTGCTGTTTGGGCTGACGGGGCGGGATGCATCGGTTTTAACCATTATTCTGGCTGGTGTGGCGATCAGTGCGTTGGCGGTTGCCCTGACATCCCTGATGATGAGCCTTGCACCAACCCTTTGGGCCGTAACGGAAATGTTGTTCTGGGTGATGGGAGCCTTAAAAGACCGCAGCATGACGGATGTCACCCTGACCCTTCCGTTTATGATCATCGGCTGGATATTTATTTTGTCCACGGCACGGGCATTGGATGCACTGACGCTTGGGGAAGAAACAGCACGTTCTATGGGGGTAAGCCTTCGTCATGTGAATATACGCTTGATCCTCGGGACCGCCATGTGTGTGGGGGCTTCTGTGTCGGCAGCGGGCAGTATCGGTTTTATTGGACTGGTCGTGCCACACCTTTTACGCCCACTGGTTTCCTATCAACCCAGCCGCCTGTTAATCGTCAGCGGTTTGGGGGGCGGTGTATTGCTGATCCTTGCAGATATTGCCGTACGTCTCATTCCTTCTAAACCAGAGATCAATCTGGGTGTGTTGACGGCTTTAATCGGGGCACCCTTTTTTCTCTATCTGATCCTAAAAACCAGACGGGAGATGCGTTAATGACCATACTGTCCGGACATCACCTAAGTGTAATCTTAAACGATCAAAAGCTATTGGACGATGTTTCCTTTGAAGTGGGGGCTGGCGAACTTGTCGGTCTGATCGGTCCAAACGGTGCGGGGAAATCAACCTTGTTAAAATCTCTGCTCGGTCTTCAGGATCTTTCTGCGGGTCATGTTGTTTTTCAAGATAAACCCTTAACGCAAACACCTATTGAAAAACGCGGACGCCATATGGGTTATGTGGCGCAAGGCAATATCTGCCATTGGCCGATGACGGTTGCCAAAATCGTTGAAATGGGACGTTTGCCTTATCAACGACTGTTCAGGCAAACGTCACAACAGGACCGTAATGCGGTTGAGGCAGCATTTTGCGCGTTTGATATCGAACACTTAAAAGATCGGCTGGTGTCTACCCTGTCCGGTGGTGAACGTGCCCGCGTTATGTTGGCCCGTGCCTTTGCCGGACAGCCGGATATCTTGATTGCCGATGAACCGACTGCCGATCTGGATCCCGGTCATCAGCTTCATGTTATGAATGTATTACGGGAACAGGCCCGAAAGGGGTGCGCCATTGTTGTTGTGCTCCATGACCTTAATCTGGCTGTGCGTTTTTGTGATCGATTATATTTGCTGGATCAAGGGTGTTTGAAATCCTGTGGGGAGAGCCGAACGGTTGTCAATGCCACCAATATGGCGCAAGCCTACGGCATTGAAGCCCTGATCGGATGTCATGAGGCACAAGATTATATTGTACCGTGGAGGCTGACATCCTAAACGCTTATCTGCCATCACAACCGGATCAAAATAAAACGATTGCATGGATTTTTTCGGGCTTTATCCATGTTGGCCTTGCCTGTGCCTTTTTACTCGTCTGGAAAGAGGCAACCCCGCCTATGGCTGCCCCTGACCTTCTGTCTGTGGAGGTGATTATGGAAAGTCCTTCCCCCGGGGGTGGGGACGGTTTGCAACAGCAAATGCAAAAATCACAACCCGTGCCCGAAGCGATGAAGGAAACAATTGAAACACCAATTGAAGACGTCGATGTTTTAAACGAAAAGGCAACGATTTCTCAGGATGTGCCGATTTCGCCTTTATCCGATATTGTTCTGAAACGTAAACCAAAGCCGCCCGTTCAAAAAAAACAACCAGAAACACCAAGGCAAGCTGTGTCTAAACCCGTTCTGGCGCAGGCTTTAATGGATATTAAAGGTCATGAAAAGGCCGAGACAGTGAATGGTGCGAACCAACGGGCAGGCATTGAGAAAACAGGTTTTGGCGGGACGGTGCAATCGGCCCAATACAGACTGGGCAGTGCCGGTAATCCGAAACCCAAGTACCCGAAAATTGCCCGAAAAAGGGGATGGCAGGGCCGCGTTGTATTAAGCGTACATGTGGATGCAAATGGGCAACCCGTCGATGTACAGATTGCACAATCAAGCGGTCATAAAATACTGGATCGGGCCGCCCTGAAAACGGTTCGTAAATGGACCTTCAAACCAGCACGTAAAGCAGGCTTTGATATTGCTAGCAAACTGCGTATCCCCATTCGATTTGACCTGATGAACGGTTAGTCCCCATGAGTTTTACTTTTACCTACAAGGCCCCGTGGCTGTTAGCCGAATTTGAAACGCCGCAACGCATGCTGAGTTGGTCAATTACCCATCCCGGTTTTTGTGTAAATGATCGTGTTGCGTGGTTGGAAGTGCGCAACGATGATCTCAATCCCAATATTGATGCGCGGGATTATATGATTGATAAATTGAAGAAAGACCGCCTCAATGGAGCGTTGGGCTTAATGACGTCGCGTCATATTCAACATCATCATTTTGTAGAATCTGCAAAGGGTTTTGTGAAAGCACAATGCCTCAGTACGCTGGGATTAAGCAACGGTTCTCACGTTGGTTTTCCTGAAAATGAACCGACCCATCAAAAATTTGGGACGATTAATTCCCTTTGTGCCCTTAATGTGCCTTTAAGCGATGGTGCATTGATTGAGGCATCATCCGTTGCAACGCAGGCGCGTACCGCTGCCTTAATGGATTTCTATCACACGCATATGCCTCAGGTACCTGTAATAACCGGAACGGGGACGGATTGCATTGTTATCTCTTGCCCCAATAGCGCCAGCCACACAATGTTTGCAGGGCTTCATACAAATGCTGGAAAAGCCATCGGTGAAGCTGTTTACGCGGTGACGTTAGAAGCCGTCATTGTTTGGCATAAAACCGTTCAAAGATTAAGAAATTAAATCAATAAGTGTATAAAGCTATTGTGACTTTTTGCATGTAATTGACGGCATGGGAGAACTGCATGAAAAGGTTTTCACCTTTCGATATGCCCCAGCCTTTCTGCGGAATTTTATCAGAATACCCATTGACGAAAGTCAAGGAATGTTATTTATTGCAAATGTAAATCAGAATCATTCGCAATAAAAAGGCAGATCAAAATGACTTACGGGAATGTTAGGGTACTCTCTTTGGGGATCGCGGGCGCAATGGCTGTTACTTCTGTTCAGGCAGAAGAGGTTGCGCCACATGTTAAATTGGACACGGTTGTTATTACGGGGACGCGCACGGAAACATCCATTAAGGAAAGTCCGGCAAGTATTACGGTAATTGACGCCGCTGAAATTGAAAAGTCCAACAGCAGTAGTGTCGCAGATATCCTGAGAGATGTTCCCGGCGTTACAATTGATGAATCGTCGTTGGCCGGTCTAAAACGTTTGAAAATCCGGGGGGAAGCGGCGCGTCGAGGTGGGGTCCTTATTGATGGACAGGAAGTGACGGATCATACCTCTTATGGTTCACCCATTCTGATTAACCCGGAACTGATTGAACGTATCGAGATTGTGCGTGGGCCACAATCTGTTCTGTATGGGTCAAAAGCCATCAGTGGTGTGATTAATATTATCACCAAAAAAGGCGGGGAAAAGCCGCTCGAAGGCAATGTGTCGAGTAGCTATATCTCCGCTTCGAAAGGTCATACAGTCAACGCATCATTGCGGGGGGCGCAATCGGGTTGGGATTATCGTCTGTTTGCCGGGCGTACCAAGGAAAACAATCGTAAAACCCCGAATGGGGAGCTCAGCAATACCGGAACCGATAATACCAGCGTGGCAGGATATCTTGGGTATGGCTGGGATAATCACAAGCTTGGCTTTTCGGCAGATTATTATGAATCGTCCAGTGGATCGTTTGTCAGCCCCGATGCCTTGGGGACGGCTTTCAGTAAGTTTGAACTGGATATGCCACAGCGCGATATGCAAAAACTTGCGGCAACATATGATTGGGATAAGCCGTCCGATCTGATTTCAAAAGTTCATTTTGACGCCTATCATCAAGTTATTGATCGCAAATTTACCCAAAACGTTGCCAGTGGTCCGTTTATTCCGGCGATTATGGGGTATGATTACAAGCATGTGGATGAAGACACCCAGACGACCATTGGTCTCTTGGGGCAGCTCGACTGGACGCCGCATCCTGATCACAAGGTGATTACGGGGCTGCAATATCTGCATGACGACCTTGATAAATCCCTGACGCGAACAGGGGCGCGTGGGATCGGTCTGGCAACGCCTGTGAATAGCTATGCAAATATGGATGCCTCCATGTCAACGGCTTCTGTCTTTGCTCAGGATACATGGCAGCTACCGGCTGATCTCGCGTTGACGACCGGGGTGCGCCATTATCGTATCAAAGCGTCATTGGATGAGTTGGATACCAATGATACCGGTTTTCAGGTCAGGTCAACGAGTGACAACGCGACAATCGGCAGCATGGCCCTGACTTATTCCGGTTTGGATTCAACGACATTGCGGGCTGGATATTCACAAGGGTATGTCTATCCGACATTGTTGCAAGCTTTTACCGGAACTTATTTTGGTACATCGGCAACGGTGCGTCCCAATCCGGGGTTGAAGGCGGAGACATCGGATAACTACGAAGTTGGCGCACGCTACGAAAATAAACAATTGACATTAGACGCTTCGCTCTTCCGGTCTATTTCCAAGGATTATATTGCCAGTGCACAATGTTCATCCGTTCCCAGTGTGGCGTGTGGTGCAAGTGAAAGCACTTATGTGAATATTGATCAGGCCAAGTCTTTTGGGGGTGAGTTGGCTGTTGAATATACAATTGCCGATACCGGTTTTTCGCCGTACCTCTCCGGGTCTTATCTGCGTCGTCAGTATCAATTTGCCAATCTGGATACCTACAAGACAGGTGTGCCGTCCGCAACGGGGCGTTTCGGTTTGAAACATGAAACCAAACTTTGGGGAAAAGTGGATTTGACAAGTGATTTTTATGTGCGTGCGGGAAGTCGGGCGGATGAATTATCTGAATCTTCTTCCGGGCGTTTAAGTCTGGCCGAAGTACCGGGATGGCAAACATACAATATGTCGTTCAATGCCTATTTCGATGATTATCGTCTGGGGTTGGACCTGTTGAATATTACAGATCATGCCTATCAGACGTCACCGGATGAGATGGAGCAACCCGGACGGAGTTTCCTTCTTAAAGTTGAAGCGGATTTTTAAGGAGGGAATGACCATGTTTTTCAAAAAAATGACGAGTGAACTTTTATTAACAGGCCTTCTTGCTGTTTCTTTCAGCGATGCGTTTGCACAAGCCCCTCGTGTGATTACAATTGGGGGATCTCTGACTGAAATTGTGTATGCCCTCGGGCAGCAGGACCACCTAGTCGGGGTGGATTTAACCAGTCAGTGGCCACCGGAAGTGAAGGATCTTCCGCAGGTTGGTTTTTACAAAAAAATCTCGGCAGAAGGGGTGCTGTCTCTGACCCCCACCCATGTTTTCGCCTATGAGGACACGGAACCTGCAACCGCCGTCCAACAATTGAAGGATGCGGGCGTGTTCGTCACGACATTTGGCCGTACGCCCCCTCAGGAAGCGTTGTTTGAAAATATCGCGATTATCGGTGATGTATTGTCGGCACCTGAAAAGGCGGATGAATTGGCCCGTCAAATCAAATCCGATCTCGGGGCGGTCGCGCAAAAAGTCGCAGCTAAAACCGATAAGCCGCGCGTTTTGTTTTTGCTGAATTACGACCCGTCACAAATGCTGGTGGCCGGGCGTGGAACCGTGGTGCATCACCTGATTACATTGGCGGGTGGGGTGAATGTGGGTCAGGAGTTGAAAGGGTATAAGCCGCTAAATTCAGAAATGGTTACATCTCTTGCCCCCGATGTGGTGCTGAGTGTGGATGAACGCTGGGAAAGTATGGGCGGTGCAGAGGGGATGAAAAAACTGCCCGGCATGATGGATACCCCGGCAGGGGCGCATAATCGCTTTGTCGCATTACCCGGTTCGTTAATGTTGGGGCTGGGGCCACGTATTGCTGAAGGGGTTCAGCTCCTTGTTGATGCAATCCATAAAGAAAAAGGGACATGATTGTGAACGTTCAAACGTTGTCTCTTTCTCATTCACCTGCAAAAATGTCTAGCGACATTATTCGTCCCCGGACTTATTTTTTGATAATCGGGTTGTGGGGGGTACTCTTTCTGACTTTTTTGTTTGGGATCGGGATCGGACCTGTTGCAATTCCTGTTTCTCAGACATTGGCTGTTCTTACCGATGCGATTGGTTTGTCATGGTTCGGTGATTTCACCGCGCAGCAATCGGCTATTTTATTAAATATTCGAATGCCACGGATTTTATTGGCGATGCTGGTTGGCGCATCATTGGGGATTGGTGGTGCCGTTTTACAAGGGTTGTTTCGTAATCCGTTGGCCGATCCCGGTCTTTTGGGGGTCTCCAGCGGTGGTGCCTTGGGTGCGGTTTGTGTGATCGTATTGGGAACTGCATGGTTCGGGTCGTTGGGTGCCTATTTACATAGTTTTATTTTACCGCTAGCGGCCTTTGTCGGTGCCTTATTTGCGGCCGGGATTGTTTATGCCATCGCACGACGCAATGGACGTTCGGACAAGGCGACCATGTTGCTGGCCGGGATTGCGGTCAACGCGGCTGCCAGTTCTGGTACAGGCTTATTGGTTTATATTTCCGATAGCGAAGAATTAAAAAGTCTTACCTTCTGGATTATGGGCAGTTTGGGGGGCGCGAACTGGCATATGATCGCTACGCTGGGTTTCTTTATCCTTATACCCGTTGTGATCCTGCCGCGTTTTGCCCGTGCCTTGAATGCCATGTTGATGGGGGACGGCGTTGCTGTTCATTTGGGATTTGATCCGGTTTGGGTCAATCGCTGGGCCGTTTTACTTGTAACGGCTACGGTGGGCGCAGCGGTGGCGGTCTCCGGCGTTATCGGCTTCGTCGGATTGATCGCCCCGCATGTCGTTCGCCTGATTGGAGGGGCAGATCATCGTTTCGTTTTACCGGCATCGGCCTTGGCTGGGGCAATCATTCTTGCCCTATGCGATATTTTTGCACGCATGATCGTTGCCCCGGCGGACCTGCCAATCGGGGTGATTACAGGAAGTCTAGGGGGACCGTTTTTTATTTGGTTGCTGATGCGACGCGCCAAACAAGGGAGGATCGCATGTTAAATCTTCAAGCTGAATATATAACACTACGCCTAGGGAACCGGGAGGTTGTCAAAGACGTATCGTTGTCTGTGCAACGGGGGCAGCTTGTGGCCCTGATTGGTCCGAATGGGGCAGGGAAATCGTCTTTGCTGCGCCTGTTGTCGGGGGAACTTGCACCGACTTCGGGCGAGGTAAAATTAAACGGAAAAGCGTTGACGGATTGGTGCCGCAAGGCGCTGGCATGCCGTCGTGGCGTGGTCCCGCAAGATACCCATCTGGATTTTGCGTTTTCTGCGTTGGAGGTTGTGTTGATGGGTCGTTCCCCTCATTTGTCCGGTTCTATGGAACGGCAAGTCGATTATGCAGCAGCTTTATCAGCGCTGGATCGGGTACAGGCACAGGACTTGGCTCATCGTTTGTATCCCACTCTGTCAGGTGGAGAACGTCAACGGATACAAATTGCACGGGCGTTGGCGCAAATTGACTCGCCAAAGTCCGATGATGGACGCTTGTTGTTGCTGGATGAACATACCGCCAGTCTGGACCCATCCCATCAACATGGCATGTTTCAAATTGCAAAAGATATTGCAGAGGAAGGAGCCGGCGTTTTGGCTGTTGTACACGATTTAAATTTGGCGGCGGGATATGCTGATCAAATTGGTGTTTTGGATCAGGGGCGACTGGTGGCCTTTGGAAAGCCCGAAGATGTGCTGGTCCCTGATGTCATGCAATCGGTGTTCGGTTTGTCTTCATGTTTGACACGCAATCCCATAAACGATCAACTGAGCATTGTGACGGCACCTTATACGATCTCCAACCCATCAAGGGCTGCAATGGGGGCAAACGCATGAGTGGGCATCTTGTTCTCGAAGATCATTTCGCCAATGGGAAACATCCCCTGGAAAGGGCATTTGATCGGCGCAATTTGTTTCCGTGGTTGCAGCGTTCGATGCGTCCGTTCCCTGATCCGCGGGCGAATTATAAAGAGCTGGTTTCAGAAAAAAAATCGGGGAAATGCGTTGTTTATGTGCATGTTCCGTTTTGTGCAAACCATTGCCTGTTTTGCGGGTTTTATCGTGATCGTTCGGCAGAAGAAGCCATGCGCGACTATACGGATCATCTGGTGCAAGAGATTGAAATGGACCCGGTGAAAAACCGGGTTGATACCGTCCATGCGGTTTATTTGGGTGGCGGGACGCCCAGTGCCCTGTCTGCGCAGGATTTGCAACGGGTTATTCGCGCTTTGCGTCAAAACCTGCCGTTGGCCCCGGATTGTGAAATTACAGTGGAAGGCCGGGTGGCTGGTTTCGATCTTGAAAAAGTCGATGCCTGTTTTGATGTCGGTGTGAACCGAATTTCTGTTGGTGTACAAGCGTTTGACACCCAACTTCGCAGACGTTTTGGACGCAAGGCGGATCAGGAAGGGGTGTTGGAGTTCCTGTCTGCCCTGAGTACACGGAACAAGGGGGCGGTTGTTTGTGATTTGATTTTTGGCCTACCCGGTCAGACCATGCAAGGTTGGCAGGATGATGTACGCCTATGCAGTCAGTTGGGATTGGATGGTGTCGATCTTTATTGCCTGACGGTCCATGATAAAGGACCGTTGGCAATGTCGATTGAAAAGGGCGCCTTGCCCACGCAAGCCCCGCTTTCTGAAATGGCGCAAATGTATCAGGCCGGATTGGAGATTATTGAACACGCTGGTTGGCGCCATCTCAATCAGGCGCATTGGGCGGCAAACACACGTGAACGCAATCTTTATAATCAACTGGTGAAGGCTGGTGCCGATTGCATTGCCTATGGATCAGGGGCGGGTGGATTGCTGGATGGACAGCGGTATGTCGTTGATGGGGACCGGATTTCTTATCAAAAACGTATCGCAAATGGTGAAAAACCCCTTGCGATGATGTTGCCGGCCGCACGCCATCACCATGCCCGTGATTTGATTATGGGCAGTTTGGAAGGGGGGCGTCTTGATCTGAATGAACTGGAACGATGCACTGCACCGGGTCTGACAGAAGCCTTGTATCCCTTATTTGAACAATGGCAACAGGCGGGACTGCTTAGCCTGAGTGGGACAGTTGCCGTTTTGAAGACACCCGGTTGGTTCTGGCATTGCAATCTGGTTGGCAGTCTTTTTGAACTGATTGGCGTTTTTATAGATGGAAATAAAGCGGAAAAACCCCGTTTTGCATTTACTGAGAAAGGAAAGAAATATGCTTGATGAGAATACGAAGACGGTACAATTGGCAAAATTGCGCGAAAAACTGGTTAAAAGTCAGGATGGCGTTTTAGAATCCATTGCGGCTAACCATCAACTGAGCACACGTGATGTTCTGGAATGTTTGCCAGAAGGCCATCAGGTCGGTGTAGATGGGTCCGCGTTTGTGGATGTGATGGAGGACTTGACCCATTGGGGGGATGTTACATTTTTGGTTCATACCAAAGATATTATTTTGGAAAGCAAAGCGCCAGTTCCGGCAGGTAAACCGGCAGGTGAGTTTTTTAATTTTGAAGGGCATACAGCGATTGGTGGGCATTTGCGCTACAAACATTGCAAATCCATTCACTTTGTTAAACGCCCGTTTATGAAAATGGATACGTGCGCCATTCTATTTATGAATGAGGAAGGCGAGGCGATGTTTAAAGTATATGTCGGGCGTGATGAAAAACGAAAACTTCTGGAGGATCAAATTGTGCGTTTTGATGCGTTACGTGATCGTTTGAGCCAACAGGCGGCTTAGATCAATGGGGATGACGACACCCGATATTGTCATTTTCGGTGCCCGCACGGGCACCGGACTTGAACTGGCAAAAATTGCCAGAGGGGCGGAACGTAACGTCGTTGGCGTAATCAGACCCGATAGCGATCCCAGCGAATTATTGGCATGGGGCGTACAAGTGGTTTATGCCGATGCCTTAAACCCGAAACAGGTTGAAAATGCGATTGCGGTAGCCCATTCAAACTGGATCGGTGTCAGCACATTAGGTGGTCCCGATAATGTGGATTACGAAGGAAATGTTGCTGTTATTGATGCAGCTTGTAAAGACGGTGCCCAACATTTTTTACTGGTCAGTTCGCTGGGGTGCGGCAATAGTCGGGAATTTGCCAGTCAACGCCTGCTGGATGCGATTGGGCCTGTTTTGACACAAAAGACCAAGGCAGAAGAGTATTTACAATCAAGTGGACTTTCTTACACCATTGTGCGCCCCGGCGGGTTAATCAATGAGCCGGCGAGCGGGCAGGGGGCTTTATATGAAAGTCCGGCCGTTCATGGGCGGATCAATCGAACAGATTTGGCGAGGGTTCTCTGGTGTAGTTTGGAAAACCCGCAGTGTGAAGGTAAAGTCTTTTCCGCAATTGATCGTGGATTGTTACAAGCCCCAGAAGGCACACGGGAATTTATGCCTTAGCTGTGATCGCTCGACTTCGCCGTTCAAATGTGGACTCGAGGTTTGATATAAACAGGCTGCATTTCAAGGTCTTCAGCATGCCAGTGGAATTTACTGTTATACGATATAGTCCGTGTTGCTGGATTTCCGGGCGACTTAAAAACATGGTGGGAGTTTATATCCGTCATGTTAAGTGATCCTTGGTCTTATCCATCGTTATTGGTTTTGATTTGCCTTGGGCTATTTCCAAAATTAAGATTTTGGGAGACAGTAAACAATTTAAAATTTTTCCAACAAATAGGATTTCTTGTTTCTGATGTGATTGAAGCAAATAGAATTGAACCAATTAGAAGCAAAATCCCTCATATAGAAGATGCTCCTCGGCCTTTTTTGGCTTTGTCTTTACGCCACCAGATTAAAAGGCCTGTTACGGTAACAACCGTGATGAGGATCCCCATCAGTGTTACAAGAACCCGATAAGGCAGTCCTGCGATCCGCGCGATGTGCAAGGTTGTCAACCAATAGGTGAAAGTATCACCGGAGGCAATGCCGGTAGGTAAAGAGTAGTTTCGTAACACGCCAGTAGAAGCATCAACAAAGACCCAGGTTTGTCCAAAGGTATCATTTGCATCAAGGCTTGTGCGTGCCATGAGTTTTAGGACATTTTGATCAGGGTAGTAAGCAAGTCGTTCGTGTTCAAAAATATCGAAATCGTACGTTTGACTTAATTGGGACAAGAAGTCGGCAGCGAGCGCATAGCCTTTTTCCCATCCGATTTCGGGCGCATTTTTTAAAGGTATTTTATTGGAGGGGATTTTATCTTTTTTATCGGCAAATGTGATGAAATTTGACATCACCGGGCGATATACTTCTGAATAAAGTGTCATTGAGAGGCTGCTGAGAGCAAACATGGCTAAAAATAGCCATGCCCAAAGACTGAATGCCGTATGTAGGTCAAAAGTAAATTTGTGTGAGCCCGCTTTCCATCTGATTTTCCATAAATTCTTCCATTTTTGTACTCTGGATTTAGTGTTTTTTGTGGATACAGGTAAAGTCAGGAAAATTCCAGTAAAGCAATCGATTAGCCACAAAATAGATATAGCGCCCAATATGTAGCTGCCCGTCTGCCCCAAAGTTAAAGATTGATGCAATCTGTAAATAAAAGGCATCAGGTTGGTCCAGCCTTGCGAGATGTCTCCCCATTCTCTTTTTCCGACAATTTCTCCGGTATAACGGTCTACAAAAACCTCATTAAAGTTCAACGGGAGTTGTTTTGTCTCTGGCTCGATAAAAAACAAAGTCATATCGGTGTTGGGTAAGTTTTTCAGAAGCATCCAGTTCGCCCGAACATGCGGAAGTTTTTTTTCGACATGATCACGGAGTTCAAACGCGCTGAGCGGGGGGCGAGAGAGGTTTGTTTCTGGCGTTTTCTCAACTGGCTGATTCAGCCATAGATCAATCTCTTGATACCAGACAAGCAAAGAGCCCGTCAGGCTGGTTATGATCAGGAAACCCGCCATAACCAACCCAACGTATCTATGCAGAAGAACCAGTTTCTGTCTGATTTTCATGTTAGAAGGTGTAATCTACACTGAGTTTAAAGGTTCTACCGTCTTCACGAACGATGCCGTTGATGGATCCCGGCGAATAAATTTCCTCATCTAGTGCGTTATTGATCAGAAAATCAATTTGCAGAGCATCATTCAGTGCATAATAGACACCGAGATCGGTCTGCAGATGACTCGATATTTTTGTTGTATTTGCATCTTGTGCAAATCTGCTGCCGATGTAAGAGAGTGTGCCGCCAAGGCTCAGGCCGGGTGCACTTTCAATATCATAACGACCTTGAAGTGAGGCTGTATGGGTCGGGACATTTGCAAAACTATTGCCGACAAGGGATTGATCGTCGGTTTTGCGGATGCTGGTTTTAGTGTATCCATAGTTTGTGGCGAGGTAGAGATTTGGAGTGACATTGCCAGAGAGGGAAAATTCAATCCCCTTGGAGCGAGATTGGCCTTCTGCAACTTCGAAATTAGTATTTACCGGATCTTCAATGGCAATGTTGTCTTTGGTTAGAATGAAACCAGCGAGATTTGCCTGTATGTTCCCAAAATCAAGCTTGGTGCCTATTTCATACTGCGTTCCCTGTTCGGCTTCTAGTGGGCGTGCGCCCGACGTGGTTCCTTGTTGGGGGACAAAAGACTCACTACGGCTGACATAGATGGAGGCTTCTTTACTCAAGTCATAAATTAGACCGAATTGAGTTGTCCAATCTCGTTGACTTATTTCGTCCACGGATACGGCGGCCGTTGTGTTGTTGATTGTTTTTTGTGTTTGCTTTGAATCTATGTAGCGGATACCACCCAGCACGTGGAAGGTGTCGTTCCATGTTATCCTATCTTGAAGAAAAGCGGAAAGAATGGTGCTTTCCTGAAGCGTTGTTCTATCACGCACCTGATTAGCTAATGTCAAAGTGGCCTTTTTATACGTCGGATTATAAAGGTCGATACTGTCCACATTGTAAATTTTCGTAGGACGATCATCTTCGGAATAACGATAATTAGCCCCCACGATAAATTTATGTTTCAGGCTGCCTGTATGCAGCTCACCAGCTAAATCCGTGATGATTTCATGATCGGTCCTGAGCGTATCTTCGCCAATAAAGACACGTCGATTGACTGTTTTGTTATCTGCGTTCAAGCCTCGTGAATAGTATTCCATAAAGTCGGAAGTGTTTTCTGTGTAGGTATAGCTAAAACGCGCATCAAGCCCATCTGTCAAAGCGTGGGTTAAGCGTGTATTGACATTAAATGAGTCTCGCTTGGTATAGCTGTCGCTAGAGGCAATATTCACGGATTTTTGATAGTCACCGTTCGGATTTCCAAGGATTGATCCTTCGAATGGTGTGCCTGTGTTGATCGCACTCCATGAGTTTTCCGAATAGCTCCCCTCGATGGTGAGGTTCGTGTCATCCGTCAAGTCCACGGTAATGTTCGGGGCAAAAAATTTGCGATTGAAATCCCAGTTGTCCAGTGAGGAACCTTTTTCTTCATAGGCGGCATTCAATCGAACGCGTACCCGATCACTCAAGGGACCGGTGATGTCAAAAGTACCGCGGTAGCTGTCGTAACTCCCGACGTTAACTTTGGTATCAGCGTAGAAATAGGGGAGAGGTTGTTTCGTCACAACGTTGATGGTTCCGCCGGGCTCCATTTGGCCGAAAAGGACAGAAGAGGGACCGGTTAACACTTCAATGCGTTCTACATTCGCAAGGTCGGTTGGATGATCTGTTCGGCTAAATCCCAAACCGTTTGAGGTTTCTGCGGTATCATACCCGCGAATGCGGAAGTTATCGGCAAACATATCTTGTCCGGAACCCGAACGCGAAGCGCTGGGGACAAGGCGAATGACCTCGCCAACGGTATCGGCTTGGGCGAGTTCTACTGTTTCAATGTCAATGAGGTGGATATTTTGTGGAATGTTTTTGACGCTGTCTGTTTTTTGTCGACCATATACGTTGATCGGGGCCACCTGAAAGCTTGATGTTTCTGGTAATTTTTTAATCTTGTAAGCACCGTTTTCGTGTTCAAAACTTAATGAGGAGTTTGCAAGAAGTTGGTGTAGGGCCGTTTCTATCTCATAAGTACCAGATAAGGCAGGGGCTGTCTTTCCTGTGACAAGCTCAGGTGAAAAGGAAAGGGTGATTTGGGCGGTACTTGCAAAGGCTGTGAGTGAGCTACTCAAGGAACCACTTGGAATATCGTAGGTTTTTTGGTTGGTGATTTGAGCTTGTGCGTAGGCGCTTCCTGTAATGACAGGAGTGAGCGTGACGGCGAAACCCAAAACACCAGCGCTGAAAATAGTGGTGAAGCGTTTTTGTGTGAGGGGCAGTGTACGATTTCTCGGGAAGTGAGAACCGTTGTTGAATGTTTTCATTTGCCTGTTATGTCCTTCGATCTAGATTTGTTTGTTGGTTCTATTGGACATGCCGAGTGAGAAGGAAAAAGGGGACACGGAAAGTGACTTTATTTTTCGACAATAGAAACCCAGTAAGGACTGAGGCGGGAGACACGTACAGGCAAGGTGCTTGCGATCACATTCAGTGCAACGTCCGTATTTGACAGTTGGAAAACACCTGAAATTCGATGGTGGGCAACGGCAGGATCACATCGTAAAACCCCCATGCGATAACGTGAAATTTCAGCAATTAAATCGCCAAGCTTCATGTTGTCACTGATGATTTGTCCACTCACCCAAAGAGGGGTAGGGTGATCGAGTGTGGTTAGCTTCATCGTTTTATTTGAGTTGAAGGTGAGCGTGTTTCCTTTGTTTAACCGCGTTTCTGCAACCTGTGATGTCGGTGTGATTGCAACGCCATGTTCATAGACATTTACGCGGACTTCTTCACGATCTTCAAACTGACGTACAGAGAAACGGGTCCCTAATGCGCGGATACGGCCGCTTTTGGTTTGTACAACAAAAGGGGGGAACGATTTTCCTGATTTAGCTTTTGCTGTTTCAACCAGAATTTCACCTTCTATTAAATGCAGAACTCTTTGCGTCGCATTAAATGTTACGTTTACACTGCTCGCTGTATTTAGATACAGTCTGCTGCCATCGGTCAGAGTGATTTTTTGTGTCTCACCTACACTTGTTTTATAATCGGCAGAGAGGGAAGGCCATTCATCCCAAAGGATTTTTGCGCCGGGAGCGATAAATAGAAGGGTTGCGAGCGCCTTAAACGCGCTACGGCGATCTAGGCGTTTGCGACCCCATATGGTTTTACCAACCTCTGCGGGCACAGCATCAATCATCCCCATTAAATCTTGAGCCGTTAACCAAGCTTGTTCGTGTTGGGGGCTAAGGGTGCGCCAATTGTTAAATGCTGTCTGCTCTGATGGTGTTAAAGAGGTGTCCTGCATAATGGTGAGCCATTCTGCCGCTTCTTCCATAATTTTGCGTGAGGGTTTGTGCATGGTCTTTAGGCGAGTGCGAGCAGGCATTGGCTAAAGCCTTTTTGCATGTAGCGTTTGACTGTACGCGTGGAAATATTCATCAAATCGGCAATTTCCTGATAGGTTGCTCCCTCCAGTTGGGAAAGGAGAAAGGCTTTACGTACAGGAGTGGGTAAGCGATCTAGCGCACAATCAATATGTTGGATTGTTTCTAGCAGGATCTTTTGTGATTCAGGGGAAATGGATTCCGGCTGCGGGAGTGCAGACAAAGCCTCTAAAAAAGTTCTCTCCACATCTTTGCGTCGGAAATGATCAATGAGCAAACCTTTTGCAATTACTCTCAAGTAAGCTTGTGGCTTACGTAACTGATAAATATTGAGTTCGTCCCGTCGCATTAACACGCGGACAAAGGTATCTTGAGCTAAATCAGCAGCTTGATAACTACAATTCAATTTTGTGTATAACCAGTTTTTCAACCAAATATTGTGCTCATTATATAAATACTCAACATTACAATTTTGTATCATTATAATTTCAACGTTCAATTTTTCGCATAGAGCTTATTTTAATAATGATTATTAGTATCAATGTCAATTAGCAAGAAAATTTATTACAAAAATATATTGTAAAATAAAAGTGCCTTTTGATGCCTAATGGAAATCCCGACTATCCACCTTGAACGGGGCTTTTTGGTCTTTGCTTTCTTCGGCCAATTCGGTGATCGTTTTGGTTTGTGGCGTAATGGCCCAGGAGATATTGCGCGGATGCGTGCGCGCCCGGCTGTGGATGGTGGTCGTTTCGCTGAGCTCATGGAGCAGGCCGGAAAGATCAAGCAGTTCTTCCGCAATCACATGGATGACGCCTTCTTCCTGCTGCACTTTGCCACGCACCGCCATGAGGCTGGCGGACATCAGGACATGGCGATAGTCTTCAAACACCTTGGGCCAGACGATCAGGTTGGCGATGTCGGTTTCGTCTTCGAGTGTGACAAACACAACGCCACTGGCGGTCCCCGGACGTTGGCGCGCAATGATTAACCCGGCGACAGTGACCTTTTTATCCTTGGTGACATTGATTAGATCTTTGGCCGGTTTCACCCCGGCCTGTGTCAATTTATCGCGCAACAATAAAAGCGGATGTGCCTTTAGGGATAGGCGCAAGGCGGCATAATCTTCAATGACTTCTTCCCCTAAACTCATTGGTGGCAACACGACGGTTTGTTCAACTCCGAACTCGGCGGGGGTGCCGAAATTGTGCCTTGTGTCCATCGCTTCAAAAAGGGGGAGGGGGCTGGCAGCCTTGCGTCCTTGCCCCAACCGGCGGATGGCCCACAGGGCGTCGCGGCGTGATAGGCCGAGGCAGGCAAAAGCATCGGCGTTGGCGAGCTTTTCCAACATTGCGGGGGAAAGGCGGGTTTGCCGGGCCAGCAGATAGAGATCACGATAACCTTCTTCGGGACGCAAGCTGACCAGTGTGAGCGCATCCATTTCGTTGATCCCTTTGACTTGACGAAAACCGAGGCGCAAGGTCCCATGTTCAATCCGGTTATCCCAATGGCTGTGGTTGATATCAACCGGTTGTACCTTGACGTAATGGGCACGCGCATCACGGATCAACTGAGCCGGGGCGTAAAATCCCATGGGCTGACTGTTGAGCAAGGCGCAAGTAAACACCTCTGGATGATGATGTTTCAGCCAAGCGGAGACATAAACCAAATTGGCAAAACTGGCAGCGTGACTTTCGGGGAACCCATAATCGGCAAAGCCTTCAATCTGCTGAAAACAACGTTCGGCAAAATCGGGCGCATATCCTTTGGCCTCCATCCCGGCAAGAAATTTCTCACGATGCTGCTGCACTTGCCCGATGCGCCGGAAGGAGGCCATATCCCGGCGCAAGCGATCAGCTTCTTCCGGTGTAAAGCCCGCTCCAACAATCGCGACCTGCATGGCTTGTTCCTGAAATAGCGGCACGCCATAGGTGCGTTGCAGAACGCTTTTCAGTTCGTCTGACGGGTAATCGACTTTTTCCTTGCCCGTTCGCCGGCGCAGATAAGGATGCACCATATCCCCTTGGATCGGACCTGGTCGCACAATGGCGACTTGTACGACGAGGTCATAAAACTCTCTGGGTCTCAGGCGTGGTAGCATGGACAATTGCGCCCGACTTTCGACTTGAAAGACCCCGATGGCATCGGCCTTTTGCAACATTTGATAAACGGCGGGATCTTCTTTGGGCAAGGTTGGCAGGTCAAGGTCTATATTTTTATGATCACGCAATAAATCAAAGGATTTGCGGATGCAGCTCAGCATGCCAAGGCCCAATACATCGACTTTGAGGATGCCGAGTTCCTCGATATCCTCTTTGTTCCATTCAATGGTGGTGCGCCCGTCCATCGCAGCATTGGCAATGGGTGAAAGTTCATAAAGTGGCCCACGCGTGATGACAAAACCGCCGACATGTTGTGACAGGTGACGGGGAAAACCGATCAGTTCGGCACTGAGTTCCATAACGGCACGGATGCGCAAATCGTCAGGGGAGAGCCCCGCATCGCGCACCTGTTCCTCCTTAATGCCGCTGGTGCCCCAACCCCATATGGTCTTGGTCATCCGGCTTAAGGTATCGTCATTCAGGCCGAAGACTTTACCCACCTCGCGAATAGCACTGCGCGAACGATAGGTGATGACTGTGGCGGTCAGGCCAGCACGTTCCCGACCATAACGTTTATAAATATACTGGATGACCTCTTCGCGGCGTTCATGTTCAAAATCCACATCTATATCGGGCGGCTCGCCGCGTTGTTCGCTGATGAAGCGTTCAAACAAAAGATCAATCCGGTCCGGTGCCACTTCGGTAATAAACAAGCAATAGCACACAGATGAATTGGCCGCCGACCCGCGTCCTTGACAGAGGATGTTTTGGGAACGTGCAAAACGGACAATATCGTAAACAGTCAGAAAGTAAGGGGCATAGTGTAGTCGTCCGATCACGTCCAGTTCGTGATGAAGGTTCGTTTCCACCTTTTGCGGCAAGCCGTCCGGATAGCGTTTGTGTGCACCTTCCCATGTCAAGCGGATCAGGCGGTCTTGTGCGCTTTCCCCGTCTTCTTCCTCGTACGGATATTCATAACGCAATTCATCCAGATGGAATTGGCAGGCTTCAGCAATGCGCACTGTTTCAGCCACCCAATGGGGATGATCGGGGAAAAGGGCCGCCATCGCTGTGGGGGACTTGAGGGTCCGTTCAGCGTTGGGAAAAAGGCGATATCCGGCTTCTTCCAAGCGGCAATGGTTGCGAATACAGGTCAACACATCTAACAAAGCTTTGCGATTGCGTGTGTGCATATGGACATCGTTGGTTACGACAATAGGCAGGTGCAGGGTTGCTTCGGCTTGTTCGCTGAACAAAAGACGGGCCTCATCAAAGCCATCAAAATGACGACTGATAGAAAGCCATAAGCGATCACTCAGCCCCTTTTGCATACGTTTTAGCGTGTCGATAAAGTCTTCTTGTGGTCGCACGGGCTGCACAGCAATAAATAAGCTGCCTTGAGAAAATTCAAGCAGGTCGCTGAAATAAAGCTCACAGTCCCCTTTGGGCGCGCGACGTTTACCGATACTGAGCAACTGACATAAGCGTCCATAAGCGGCTCTGTCAGTGGGGTAGCACAATAATGGCGGGGCATCACGCAAGAGCAACTGCATGGCCGGGATAAAACGCATGTTGTGATCACGCGCAGCAATATGGGCACGCACGGTCCCGGCAAAACTGTTGTGATCCGTGAGAGCCAATGCATCCAAGCCATAAACAGCCGCACTGGTAATCAGTTCATCAGGGTGAGAGGCGCCGCGCAAGAAACTGAAATTGCTGACACAGTGAAGTTCGACATATTCAACCATGACCTTTATCCAAACCAGCCATGAACAAACCAACGGGCTTGATTGTCTTGGGCGTAACTGCAACAGAGCCAGAGGTCCCGGCCCGCTTGATCCTGTATGCGGTAATAATCACGCATGCCTAAGCGAGCGTTCCAGAAATCAAGCTTCAGGTCATGCCACCATTCCCGCGTCAGGCGTTCTGGCCCGCTAATGTGCTGGGCTTCAATACGCTGTTTGCGCCAGATGAAAGACTGAGGAACAGTATTTTGATGGGAATTGTCGATTTTGATGGGTTCCGGTTTGTTCAACAACCGGATGGGGCGTTCTGGCAAGGTGGGAAATGATTGATGTTCTTTTGACGGTTGGGAACTATAGGTGAATGCCCGTTCCGGGAGATGGCTGGCCTGAGGATGCATATAGGTGACGGCTTGAGAGCCCAAGCGTTGACGCAAATGATCGATCAGGCCGCTGAGGGCACCGCTATCTGCGTTCTGTTCTTCATCATTACCAAGGGTGACTTGCGTCTGTTCAACCCATTGGCTGTGCAGGGCGCGCATGTGAATTTGTTCAATTCCAAAGCCGGGGTCCACACCTGGTAATTGATTATCCAGCAACCGCATCAGGGCAGAGACGTCCTGCACCGGTGCACTGGTTTTGAGAGGAAAAGAAATGACATGGCCGTCCACCCGATTAAAACGTATCCCCAGCATACGGATGCCAAATCCGGCTTCTTTGATGTCGTGGCAGAGTGTTGTTAAGAGCGTTACGACAGTATCGCGGACGATCTCCTGACTGCCGAGGGGATCGGGGAAAAAGCGGATCACCTCATAGGGTTTATCCGTATGCAGAAAGGAAAGGGAAGGCGCATGAGAACCTACCATCCGGTCCAGACGGTCCAAAAGATCGGGACCAAAGCGCGTGGTCAGGTTGGCACGCGGTAGTTCGCGTAAATCAGACAAGGTGCGTAGGCCCAACCGGTTTAAGTTCTGGACCGTCTGGGCAGGGATGTCGAGAGCAGCTAAGGGAAAGTCTTGTGTTTCTTGAAGGGTTTCCCCTTCTTTTAAGCGTGGATTGCCTGTGTGAAAACGGGCGCTCGCCCAAGCGGCAAGGGCAGTATCGGCCATCCCTAAGTGCAAGGCTGTGACCGTGGGTGCATAAGTTTGCTCAACCGTTTCAAGCAAAGCCTCCTCCCCGCCAAATAGATGGGCCGCCCCGCTCATATCCAACCACAGGCCGCCCTCGCCAGTTGTCAAATGGGGGCCGTCCAGCGCGATCCAAGGGGAGAATTGATCCGCCAGCGCGGCAAGCTTTAAAAGTTCGGCTTTATCTTGTTCGGGCGCATTGGGCAGGGTCTTGAGTTCAGGCAGGATGGCACGGGCATCGCCTAATCGCATGGTGGGGCGCAGGCCTTTTTTATGTGCAAGTGCGTTCACACCGCACAAGTAGGTACCACGATGATCGCTGGCCGTTGTGGCAAAAGGGGATTGAGCCAGATCGGCGGGCTGTTCAGGTGAAGATGCATTAAGAATGTAACGCCCCACAGCCAGTTGGGGAAACCAGAGGTACAGAAAACGTTGGGTCATCGCTCCATTATCCACTGATGGGGGCGAACGCCTTTCCCGCCAAAAAGGTTGAGAGACCAGAGGTTTTGGCTCTTCCCACTAATCTGCCAGCGGGTACGGGCCACCGAGCTTTTCTCCATTCCTCGGGTGTCATGACACAGGGCAAAGGCGTAGCTCTGCCCCCGTTCGCAAGCCAGTTGCAGACGGCGCGAGGCTTTGAGGTCCAGAAAAGGTACCTCCGCAATGACGCAAGCCGCTTGGCCTGAACGCAAACATTCCTCAAATGCCCATAAAATATCGCGAGAATGTGCAGGATGAATAAAGATCGCGGATGCCTGTAAGGCAACGGGAAGAACGATAGCATTGAGTAGCCCGGTTTCCTGTTGATGGGGGGAGGGTATAAAGAAAATATTCCTGCTTTTGCTTCCTTTTGTGATCTGTGCGGCAAGTCGAATGACATAAAGGCTGTTTCCTCCATGCCCGATCTGCCCAAAAAACTCATGCAGAGCCGGTCTGTCCATTGTCTTACAAGGGATATGGTGCTCCCTATCCGGTATACCCCATGACAAAGCTTGCTCTCTTTTCTGTGTTAAGACAGGGGAATGAGGGCTTTGATCATATAAAATTTGTCGAGCAAGGGCTAATTTATTCATCTTTATATTCACTATTTGTTCTTTTTTAGGATAATTCAGTGAAATAAAGAGTCAAGAAGATTCAATTAAGGACTTATATCGAATTTTTATAAAGCTTTGTTCCGCATACCGTATAGGCACAGATGTAAAGACGTGTCACAATGACCGTGCCATATTACGTTCTTGCGCAATCCTGCAGCGTAGGCCTTGTCTGGTTCTGCAGTCTGGACGTTTGTATAAATGTTTATTTTGTGTGGGAAACGGGAAAACTGAATGGCATCCACAAGGGCATTTATTCGATCCGTGTGTCTCCATGAAAACTGTAGCCGATGTTGCGGATTGTTTTGATGGGAAGTTCTTCACCTTCTATGCTCACTTTTTTACGTAATCTGGATAGTAACGTATGGAGGTAACCTTCTTCAAAAGGAGAGGTGTTTCTGCCTAAGGCTTCAAGGATTTTTTCCTTATCAACAGGTTCGCCTTTTGCCTTGAAGAGAAGGTTCAGAAAATGGCATTCGTTTTCAGTGAGGTCATGGGACCGTCCCTCAGGGGAAAGCAGAGACAACAGCCTTTCATTCAGGATCCATTGGCCTGTATTTTGTGCGTATAAACGTTCGTACAAGGAATGGATCGTTGCTTTTAATTCGCGAATATCTATGGGCTTGGTCAGATAGACATCTGCACCACGTTCCAATCCTTCAACACGGAATTCCAGGTTTCGGGTTCCACTGGCGAGAATCAAACCGAAATTTGTTTCTTTACGCAAAGTGGGCAAAACTTCAAAGGCACTTTCATGGGGCAGGGATACATCCAAAATCAGAATGTGGGGATTGATCTCGTGGATAACTTTGTTCATTTCTCGGAATGACGTAAAAGGGAAAACTTCAAAGCCTTCACTTGCCAATAAGGCTGTCATAGAGGCTAAATAGTCCTGATCATCATCGACCAGAATTGTCTTTATCAACTGCGTCATTTTGTCGTTCTTTCTTGATTAAAGGTCGTTCTGAATATTGTGCCTTCTTGATGGAGAATTTCAATGTGCGCTTTATGCAAATGGATGATTTTTTCAGTGATGTAAAGTCCAAAGCCACTCCCGGAAATGCCTGCATGCTGTTTGGCTCGATAGAATTTCTCAAAAATACGTTCTCGTATATTTACTGGGATTTCTGCCCCTTCATTGAAAACATCGACAATAACGGTGTCATTGTTTTCCGTTTGAATAGATACATAACAACTGTCCCTGTTCGTCCCGTATTTTAATGCATTGTCTATCAGGCAAGAAAAAGCCGTGGATAATAAGAAAGGGTCCCCTTGCAGGAGAATGTCGTTATGGTCTTTGTTGTGGTTGTGGAACGGGATTTCATATTCAAATGATAGGTTATTCAAGATTTCTGTAAGACTGAATTCCACCTGACGAATGTTGTCATTTGTCGTTGAACTGGTCCACTCATGAATCAGAGATTTGTCAACAAGGCGGGATAAGCGGAAAGTAGCCCTGCGTACACGGTCTAATGCGTCACGTGAAACTGCCTGAATATCTTTTTCAAGGTTTTCAACTAACTGAGTGGAATTTAAGATGGTCCCTAAGGGGGTTTTAAATTCATGTGAGACCATCGCCCAGAAGTTGTTTTGTTCCAGGCGGGCCTGTTTCTCACTTTTCAGTGCAGAAGCGAGGTTTTCTTGCAGGCGTTCGGAAATTAACATCAAAAGTCCGACGGTAATTAAAATATGCCCCATGCTGATAGAAAGGAAAAGAAAAGCAGTTGATGTGCTGTTATTCATCAAATAGGTGACATTTTCATTTTTGACAATCATCCAGACACTACGGAGTAGCAAATTGCTGCCATCAAATAAAAAACCACCACCTGCTAACAGGTAGGCACTGCTTTTTGTTTGTGCAAAACGTTGAAGTAAAAGAAACCCCGAGCCTAAAAAAAAGATAAGATTGATTATGGTTATAAGATGGATGCGGGTATTTAGGTTGCGGTTGTCATCATACAAAAAAAGAAAAGCGACAAATAGAATAACATTAATGGCAATAGCCAATTTGTAGTTGGGTTTTAGGCCTAGATATTTTTGAATACCCAAAAATAGAATGGCGTTTCCAATCGCAATCAGGGAATTTGCGATTACGATGGAGGCAAAGGGAGCGATCATCCCGCGTAAAAGAAGCAATAAAAAACCGCACGCAAAAAACATTAAACCCACAGACCATTCGCGTGGGCCATCGATTTGTTTATTTTGGCGATAGGCAAAATAGACCATAACGGCGGATATGGTGTAAACGGCGCCTAAAACGACCGTAAGAGTTCTAATATCGAGCATACAGTTAATTTCATTTTACGGGTGTTGCAAACGCACATTGATCTGTTTTTATAATAAAAATACGTTGAATGAGAAGGTATTCTGAATAAGTAGGCTTATCAATAATTAATAATTGATAGCTTTCATATAATTCTAAATAAAAACAAAATCTTAAACAACTTTAAGAAGCGCTTATGTGTAAGAATTTGTAAGAATACTCCGCTTCTAAAGAAAGCTGTTTTTGTGGTAGTTCTTAAGAGTATCAATTTGAATCGATTAAATGTGTAGGGCCTGGAATGAAAAATTGGGTTTTGTGGGGATTGTGTTGTGTTTTAGGTGTGACGAACCTGATTAATGTTGCACATGCAGGCGGGGCAAAAGAGGCAGAAACGACTAAATCGAAACTTGTGATTATGTTGGATGGGCCGCAAGGTCAGGTTCAATGTGTCGAATTTCCCGCCTTTAATCGGGATGGCTGGCTTAAAGTCAATCATCTGCGCCCCAATACAAAGACTGTAAGTAAAAATGTTCTGCTCAAGAAAGGACAGAACCTTCTGGACCTTTCTACACAAGGTGGGATGATCGGGCAGTTTAGCTTGAATATCAAGCCGAAGGATGCAGAAGTCAGTCTGAACGGCAAAGCCCTTTCCGGTTCTTTGCAAAATTTAAGTGCAACGGTCGGTGGGCACGAGTTGTCTGTGCGCAAAAAAGGGTATCATCCGGCTGGTGGGCGTATTGCCGTGACACCATGTGGTGCAAATACATACAGCGTTTCTTTGCAGAAAATTAGAACGCAGACCCCGCCTGTTAAAGCAGAAAAAGTCCCAGCGGCCCCGAAATCTATTGAAATGAACCTGCCCGGTGATCGCATCAAAGATTGCCCGACTTGCCCGGAACTGGTTGTTGTTGGGTCTGGGGAATTTGTCATGGGGAATAAGACGGGTGGTCTTAATGGTGACGCTCCGTTGCGCCGCATTAAAATTGATTATGAGTTTGGCGTTTCCAATAGTGAAATCACCTTCGCCCAATGGGATGCTTGTGTTGCGGACGGGGGATGTGATGGGTATAACCCCGATGATCTGGAATGGGGCCGTGCGAACCGACCGGTTATTTATGTGAGCTGGAAAGATGCGCAGGAATATGTGAAATGGCTGTCGCAGAAAACCGGACAGACCTATCGATTGCCCAGTGAAGCAGAATGGGAATATGTTGCACGCGCCGGTACGACAGGGGATTACTGGTGGGGTGATGACGTCGGTGTAAATCAGGCCAATTGTGCCAATTGCCAATCACAATTTGATGGCAAAAAAACCGCACCTGCCGGGACGTTTCGGGCCAACCCGTTCGGGTTGTTCGATACGGTTGGCAATGTTTGGGAATGGGTTGAAGATTGTTATGCAAAAAATACATACAAAACCCACCGTTCTTACCCCGCTCCTTATAAAAATGGCCAAAACACCTGTAATCGTGTCTTGCGTGGTGGGGCATGGGATCTGGTCAGTCAGGGGGCGAGTGTATCGTTCCGTTATAACGCCAGTATAGATCTGCGATCTAATGCGGTCGGTTTCCGCGTTGTTAGAGAAATTAAAGAACATCAATAATTTGGCTTAGATTTGAAATGGGCGAGGGAAGAATAATGTCTGATGGGCAAGGTATTTTTGCGCTGGAACAACGCATTATGTTTGACGGGGCCGCAGTGGCGGATGTTGCCGATGCAACCGATAGCGCTGATCACGATGATGTCAGCCCCGCGGCTATACAAGAACCGCGCAAGGAAGTTGTTATCGTCGACCCTCGCATACAGGATTATCAATCCCTGTTGACCAATGTGGATGGAAATGCCGATGTCATTGTGCTGGGTGAAAATGCGAGCTTAAACGATATTGCTACTCTTCTGTCAGGCAAACAGGGGCTGGATACAATCCACATTCTATCGCATGGTGGTACCGGTTTTATTGCACTAGGTGATACAATTATTGATACGAGCGGGCTGGTTGCGAATACGTCGGCCCTTGGACGGATCGGAGATAGCCTGTCTGAAACAGGCGATATTTTGTTATATGGGTGTGACGTTGGTGCAGATGGTCAAGGGGCAGCTTTTGTCGAAACATTGGCTGACTTAAGTGGTGCAGATGTTGCGGCTTCTGACGATACCACGGGGGGCTCCGGTGATTGGGAGTTGGAGGTTCAGAAGGGAGAAATTGGAGCCTCGACAGCACTGGATATGAATGATCTGGAGGCATTTACCAACGATTTAAGCGTAGGGCAGGACTATACCTATAGTTATATAAGTTATGAGACGGTCCTTACAGATAATGACGGCAATAAATATGTATTGATTCCAAGAGTTTATGGCGTGCAAGACTTGGATCCCACCGATGGTGTTGATAATCATGGGGAAACCTCGAAGACAAGCACTGCTATTCAAAAATTTGATGTGGATGGTAACTTCCTTTGGGCCAAGTCTTTTACAGGATCAAAACGGTTTACCCTCGAAACGATGGATCTCGACGGATCCGGCAATATTTACTTGTCTGGCTATTTAAACGGTACTGTTGATAGTGATCCCAATGACGGAGTTGCAAATTTATCGGAAGACGCCAAGGGTTATCAGGGCGGTATCCACATCATTAAACTGGATGATTCTGGTAATCTAGCTTGGTCAAAAGTCTTTGATGTGATGGAGAGTCAAGCTTACCAATACAGTTCCTCTTTGGATAACGGAATGGTCAAGGTTGCGGCGGATGGAACTTTCTGGTTTGCGGCAACGTTGGAAGGGAAGGTAAATCTGGGTACGGCCACGTCACCAGTCTATGTGGATGTGGCAGATGATAGCGGAATTCTGGCGAAATTTAGTAGCAACGGCGACCTTTTATTCCACAAAGTCTTTAGTTCAGATGAAGAGGTTGAAATCTCGCAGATTGAAACGACGTCCAGCGGTGGTGTCATTTTGACAGGGGAAGTCGAGGGAACGCTTAACATTGATCCAGGCAATACTGATACAACAATTGTTGCCGACCAGTATATTTATACGAATAACCTGCTTGCCAGTTATGATGCAAACGGCAAGCTTCTTTGGCATAAAGTCTTTAACAAAGACAGCGGCGTTCAATTGGGTTCGTTTACGGTGGATAACAATGATGATGTTGTTATTATCGATTACATCTCAGGAAGTAATGAAAACAGAGATATTGATTTTGGAAACGACAAAACGGTTTCCTATGGTACAGAAGAGGTTTTTGCCCTTGTCAAATATGGCAGTGACGGTACGACCCTCTGGACGACAAGATTAATAGAAGAAGCTAGTAGCACCTATATTTCTCCCAATAATTTAATGATCGGAAACGATGCGTCGGGGAATTTATATGTTTCAGTAATTCTTTCGAATGGAAATACAGTTAAAATATCGCCTGATACAACAAATAAAACTGTTTCGAGCGGAGAATATCCGCTGGCACTCGTTCTTAAACTGGATACATCTGGCAATTATGTCTGGGATGCTCAGTTCAAGGGGGTAACGGAAAAAGAACAATTTTATTACTATGACATAGGGCCTTATGGTTATGATGATTATTATCATGATTTATATTATATGGAGGATTACGGTAGATTCTTTAATATGAATTTTGATGTTGCCGCCGATGGCACCAGCTATCTTACTGGTGTTGTTTCAGGTGCTTTTGACGCTGACCCAACCGAGCAAACATCATCTGTTGGTCAAGATAGTGTGCATTCCTCGACATCTTTTATTCTGACCGTGGGGGCCAATGGTCCTGTTGCCAATGCTGCACCGGCCTTATCGGTTGATGATACAGCAACGTCATATACGGAATTGTCCAATGCGGTTAAAATCGCATCAACAGGTACGCTGAGTGATAGTGACGGTAGTTCGGATTGGAATGGTGGTACGCTGAAAATTCAGATAAGTGCCAATGCAGAAGCTAGTGATCTTCTTTCGATCCCGGATGTTGCCGATGGGATCAATACGGACGGAACGAATTTACGTTACGGTACAACGGTGATCGGCACACTGAGTGCGAGTGAGGGGACGGTAAGTGGTGCAACAGCCTTGCTGATTACATTTAACGCCAATGCCACAAATGCACTGGTTCAGCATGCGCTTCAAGCGATTAGTTACAGCAGCATCTCACGTGATCCATCATCTGCACCACGCACAATTACTATTACAGCCACGGATAAAAATAACGCCAGCACCAGCGATACGCGCATGGTAAATGTCACCAAAATCAATAACGAACCTGTTGTTTCTATTGGTGGTAGTGCGCTTTCCTATACCGAAGGTGATGCGGCAATCACCCTCGCGTCAGGAGGGTCTGTTATTGTCAATGAAGGGTCAACCGATTGGAACGGCGGAACGCTTAAGGTTCAGATTAGTGCAAACGGTACGGCAAATGATGTGCTGTCCATCCCCGATATAACGGGGGGGATCCATACTGACGGGGTCAATCTGTTAAACGGTACGACTATAATCGGAACGTTGAGCGCCAGTGAAGGGACAGTCAGCGGTGTAACCGGTTTAACCATTACCTTTAATGCCAATGCGACAACGACATTGGTGCAGGATGTGGTGCGGGCAATTAAATTCAACAATACATCTTCCGATCCGAGCGAAGCAGCGCGAACTGTTTCCTTTACCTTAAACGATCAATATTCAAATCAAAGCGTTGAAACACGCACGCTCAATGTGCTTAAGGCAAATGCAGCACCAACCTTTGGGGAAGGGGCCTCTTTATCCGCGATTGATGCAAATGTTGCATCACCCACGGGGGAAACCGTTGCAAGTTTGCTGTCGTCTAAATATAGCGATGAGGAAAATACGGCTTTTGGCGGTGTTGTTATTGTTGGTAATGCCGCAACATCTGCGCAAGGGATATGGCAATATAGCACAGATGGGAATAACTGGTTCGATATTGGTGCCGTTTCCGCGGCATCTGGTCTGGTTCTGGATAAAACGGCAACATTGCGTTTTGTGCCCAATAATTCCTTTGCTGGCGGGGTTGTCGGCGGTTTGACAGTACATGCTGTTGAAACAACCAATACCTTGAACTTTACAAGCGGTGGGACACGCCAAACGTTTGACACAACCGGGGATGACGAAACATCTGTTGTTTCGGCAACGGGTGTCGTGGTGGATACCGGGATTAATGGAAAGCCCATTGTCCAGGGTCAATCGGATCTGAACGTTACGGAACAGCAATCAGCTACAATTATTGACAATGATATCACATTCAGCGGTGACAATAGTTATGTTGGCGGCTATGTGGAATTTGATCTGTCTTCAAGTACCAATGCCGATACGCTTGCCCTTTCCAGTGAAAGCGATGTTAATGCAAGCGGCGCAATTTCCATCGTCGGGGATACGGTTTATCAAGGCAATGGTAGTGGGCGCGACATTATCGGGACTGTTGATGAAACATTTGACGGGACCAATGGTAAAAAACTTCGCATTAACCTGTCTTCGGAAATCGCAAATACCACATTTGAAACCAACCTTGATGGCTGGACCGTTACAAACGAAGAATATAGCGGGCTGAACGGAACCACCATCAATTATTCCTATGTTGGCGACGGCAATGGCGGCAACAGTGCTGGTAGCGGCACAGGCACGACCAATACAACAGGCAGCAGTTACAATAGCTCCAGTTCATCCGTCTCGGTTTCTACAGATTATGCGTCTGCGGGAAACAGTTCGATGAAACTGACGATTTCCGGCAGTACAGCACTCACCAATACAGTCCAGAAAGATGGAAATTATTCCCTGCATGGTCCTTATGTCACCAGTAATGTGTTTTATGCTAGCCAAGGTGGCACCTTAAACGTGGATTGGAAGGCTGTTGGCGGCAGTGATGATTTTGAAGTATTTGGCTTTTTAGTCGGTGCCGGGAATGATGGTGAATTTAACACCGCAGACGATACCTCCACCCGCCTGTTTGGCCAACGTGGGGATATTCAGAGTGCCTGGGTAACGGAAACCTCCACCTTTGCTGCATCGGGTTTATATAAGTTCCAGTTTGTTTCCGGTACGTACGACGGGTCTGGCGGCGGTGGTGTCGGTGCAACCCTTTATGTGGATAATCTGCAACTGAATGTTTCAAAACCGACTTTGAATGATCAAACACTCAGTCGGATTGCGCGTCTGGTCACTTTCCAGAACAGCTCAGACAATCCGACCACCAGTGCACGTAACCTGACTTGGGCTGCACGAAACGCCGATGGGGAAACCGGGTCCGGGACAAGCACGATTACGATTAAGGCGGTGAATGACGCACCCGCACTTCAGGCAAACAATACTTTGAACGGTAATGAAGGCGCGACGATTACGATTGATAATACAAAGTTGAACGAAGGCGACCCCGATGATGAGGGGGCGGGTGTGACTTACACGTTATCCTCGGACGTGACCCAAGGGACGCTGTTTATTGACAGTAATAACAATGGTGTTGTCGATGGGGATGCCGAAAAACTAGTCAGTGGGGAAAGCTTTACCCAGGACGATATCGATAACAATCGTTTGAAATATACCCATAACGGTTCGGAAAATCTGAGCGATAGCTTCAAGTTCAATCTCGCCGATGGCGGTGAAGACGGTGTCAGTGCGCTAACGAATCAGACATTTAACATTTCACTCAGCAATGTGAACGACGCGCCGGAAATAACGAAAAACGTCGCGACCTCGTTGGACGAAGGCGCAACCAAAACCTTGACAACGGATATGCTGAATGCAAGCGATGTTGATGATAATGCGACAGGATTGACCTATACGCTCACCAGTGCCTTGGCGCATGGTCGTTTGGAATTGTCAACAAACCCCGGTGTTGCGATCAACAGCTTTACACAAAGCGATCTTGCCAATAATAAAGTGCGCTATGTACATGACGGTGGGGAAACCACGTCGGACAGCTTTGGTTTCAGTCTGGCAGATGGTGGTGAAAACGGGGCGACTGCGCAAACCGGGACGTTTAATATTACCGTTGTGCCGATAAATGATGCACCGACGGTGTCGAACCTGAATGGTGACAGCGTCACCTTTACCGAAGATAGTGACACCATCATTCTGATAGATGGAGCGAACGCTTTGTCTGTTGCAGATGTGGACTCTTCTAATTTTAATGGCGGCACGTTGACCGTCAGTATCGTTTCCGGTGGGGATAGCGCCGAAGATATCCTGTCGATCCTTAATCAGGGGACAGGCGCGGGGTTAATCGGCGTGTCCGGTACGACATTGACTTACAGCGGAACCGAAATCGGTACGATCGCAGGGGGAACAGGAACATCGGCCCTTGTCATTACGTTTAACGCAAACGTCACATCCACTGTTGTCAGCAATGTTATGCGCAATGTGACTTACGCCAACAGTGATACAGTTGCCCCGACGACAAGTGATCGAACAGTTCGTTTTGTCTTGAGCGATGGTGATGGGGCGAGCAGCGCTAATGCTGACGTAACGGTGAAAGTGGTTGGGGTGAACGATGCGCCAATCATCGAGACAAATAAAGGTCTAAGCGTGTTAGAAGATGCTGCGGCAACGCCCCTGACAACATCCATGTTGAATGTATCGGATCAGGATACCAGTGCGGCTTCAATCACATATAAAATCACATCAAATGTTACCAAAGGGGTGTTGACCAAAAACGGTGTTACGTTGAATACAAATGACACCTTCACACAAGCTGATTTGGCGTCGGGCCTTGTTAAATTTGCACCGGGTGCAAATAAAAATGGCGGTGACTCTTTTTCCTTCAGTGTCAGTGACGGGGCGACAACGCTGGCGGCATCGACCTTTAATATCTCGATTGGTGATGTAAATGATGCACCGGGCTTTACCAAAGGGGCGGACCAGACTGTTCTGGAAGATGCCGGTAAAACTACGGTGAATGGCTGGGCGACCTCGCTTGTAGCAGGCGGGGGCAGTGATGAAAATTCACAGGAACTCAGCTTTACACTCAGCAACAACAATAACGATCTGTTTGCCGAACAACCCTATATTGATAGTTCTGGAAATCTGTCTTTCACACCGGCGCAAGACCAGTTTGGGACGGCTGTGGTCAGTGTTTATGTCAAAGATAGCGGTAATACCGATAATAACGGTGTGAACCAATCTGCCCTTCAGACGTTTAATATTACAGTGACAGCCGTTAACGACAGGCCGTCCTTTGATATTGGGGACGGGGTGGTCGTGAACGAAGATGCGGGTACAATCACAAGAACCAGCTTTGCCTCTAATCTCAGCTTTGGACCGTCTAACGAAAGCGGCCAAAGCATTCAGAGCATCACGCTTAACGTTGATAATGCGGCCTTGTTCTCATCACAACCGACCATCAATGCAAATGGTGATCTGGTCTTTACCTTGGCGGCAAATGCCAATGGTATGGCGACGGTGACAGGGTATATTACCGATGACGGTACAACGGCAAATGGCGGGGTTGCCCAGTCAGAAACCAAATCCTTTACCATTATTGTAAATCCGGAAGCTGATGAAACGAAAATAGAAGCTGCGTCCGGTTTGAATATTAAAGAAGATGCAGGGGCAACAACCCTGACATCTTCCATGTTACGTGCAAGTGATGTGGATGTGTCCGATAAAAGTCAGCTGGTTTACACCATCAAATCGGCTCCGACAAAAGGGGCGTTGTCAAATAACGAAACGGCACTGGGCTTGAATGATACCTTTACACAGGCCGATATTGATGCCGGGCGGATCAGTTTCGCCCCGACAGGTGATGCCAACGGTATTGATGGGTTCGAATTTACTGTTACAGATAGTTCCGATAACGCCACAACAAAACAATTTAAATTTGCAATCAATATCAGTGCTGTCAACGATGCGCCCAGCTTTGTCAAAGGGGCAAACCAGACCGTTCTAGAAGACGCCGGTGCGCAGACCGTGGCAAATTGGGCCACCAATCTGTCAAAAGGGGTAGATAACGAAAATGGTCAATCAATCAGCTTTGTTGTCGGTAATGATAATAATACATTGTTTGATAAACAGCCGAGCATTGATGCAAACGGTCAATTGACCTATACCCCTGCCGATAATGCCAACGGCACGGCAACAGTGACCGTTTATATCAAAGATAACGGCGGGACTGAAAACGGCGGGGTCTATAAATCGACGACGCAAACCTTTACCATTACAGTCACAGCGGTAAATGACGCACCGGGCTTTACCAAAGGGGCAGACCAGGTTGTTGATGAAGACAGCGATGTGGTCACCGTTACCGGATGGGCAAGTGATATTGATAAAGGGACGGATAACGAAAGTGACCAGACGATCAGTTTCACCGTAACCAATAACAATAATTCATTGTTTAGCGTTCAGCCTGCGATTGATGCAAACGGGAATTTGACTTACACCCCAGCTGCCAATGCCAATGGGACAGCAACGGTAACGGTTTTTGTTTCCGACAATGGTGATACGGCCAATGGCGGTGCAAACCAGTCGGTCAGTCAAACCTTTACCATCAAGCTGAATGCGATCAATGACAAGCCGGTTAATTCCGTATCGACAGGGCAGATTACACAGGAAGATACTGCGATTACATTTAACGCCGCCAATGGTAATCTGGTTTCCATCAATGATGTGGATGCGGCAAATGACGCTATGTCGGTAACGCTGTCGGTTGAAAACGGGACATTGTCTTTATCGGGGACAACCGGGCTGACCTTCAATACAGGGGACGGTACCTCCGATACAACAATGACATTTACAGGGACCCGCAGTGCGATTAATAGCGCGCTTGACGGTATGATCTTCACCCCGACGACTAATTATTCCGGCTCTGCCCAGATTGTGCTGACAACTTCGGACCAAGGGAATAATGGCGCAGGTGATGTTGGTGTTGATAAAGACATCATCGCTATTTCCATACGTAGCGTGAATGATGCCCCAACCCTAACAGGTGACGCGACATTAAGCGCGGTGAACGAAGATTTATCCAATCCCGATGGGGTGCAAATAAACGCCATTATTGACAATCTGTTTCAAGATGCTGACGCGGATGACTTCCTATCCGGTATTGCAATTGGTTCGGATGCGTCGACATCTGCACAAGGGATATGGCAATATTCCACGGATGGCGGCACAACATGGGCGAATGTTGGAACCGTATCCGATAATGCGGCATTGCTGCTGAATGCAACAAGCAAATTGCGTTTTAAACCGGCACAAGACTATAACGGAACCCCGGGTGCGCTTAATGTGTATGCGGTTGATACGTCAACCAACACGATCTTCACGACCGCAAGTACGCGTCAGACATTCAATACAACGACAGACAATGCGACATCCCATGTTGGGGCGACGACTGTGTCGTTGGGGACGAGTGTTCAGGCTGTTAATGATGCCCCTGTTCATTCCCTGCCGTCTTCTGTATCGGTGAATGAGGATAGCGTCCTGACCTTTAGTACGGCCAATTCCAATTTGATTTCCATCTCGGATGTGGATGTTGCGGGTAATAATGTTCAAGTAACCTTGAGCATTACAAACGGTCTTCTGTCGTTGAAGCAAACAACAGGTCTGATCTTTAGTACAGGTGACGGTACATCTGATAGCACAATGACATTTACCGGCACTGTTGCTGCGGTCAATAGTGCTCTTGATGGTATGAAGTTTACGCCAACTGCAAACTTTAACGGTACGGCGACCCTGTCCCTGTCAACAAACGATCAAGGGGGGGTAGGCAGTGGTGGTGCGAAAAGCACATCTGATAGTCTATCGATTACGGTCAAAAATACCAATGATGCCCCGACCTTTACCGATAAGGCCGTCTTGGGGGCTGTGTTGGAAGATGCAAGCAACCCGGACGGGGCAACGGTTACATCCTTGTTCTCAACGCTGTTCAGCGATATTGATCCATCTTCAAGCCTGAGCGGCATTGTCATCACCGGAAATGACGCGAATTCTACTGCGGAAGGCCTATGGCAATATTCTACAGATAACGGATTGAGCTGGAATAACGTGGGGACAGTGTCGGCAGGCGCCGGTTTGCTTCTGGATGCGTCCGGTAAGATACGTTTTGTACCAGCTGCAAACTTTAATGGAGAAGCCGGACGTTTACACGTTCATGCCGTTGATAATTCCGCCAGTCTAACCTTCACAAGCGGGACAAACCGTCAGACATTTGATACGACAAGCGATGGACAGACTTCTGCCGTTGCTTCATCTTCGGTTCAGGTCAAAACGGTTATTACGTCGGTGAATGATTTACCCATCCTTCAAGATATTCAAAAGAAAATGGAATTTGGGGAAAGACTTAATTTCACCGCCGAGGATTTCGCAGCGGCGTTTTCCGACGTTGAAGGAGGAACGATCCAAACCATTAAAATTGTCGGTTTGCCAACAACAGGAGGCCTTTATTTTAAAGGGGAAGCGGTCAAAGTCGGGGATGAAATCAGCATTTCTAATATAGGCTTGTTGACTTATTTCCCTTCAAAGGGGGGCAGTGACAGTTTCCGTTGGATCGGCTCTGATGGTTTTGATTATGCAAGTACATCGAAATCCGTCTTTATCGATATTCATAAAACTCAGGTTAACCCGCAACCACCGGCTACAGGTGAAAATACAAAACAGGATAGCATTCCCCCAGTTGGGATCAACACCGACCCGGTTGTTGTCGGACAGGTTGCTGCTGGCCTCAATGGAGTGGGCGGTGAAGGTACACAAACCTTTATTTCAAATACAGCGCAACAAGGTACATTGGGGGCAGACGGTACCCGTACATTTATTGGTTCCGATGGGACAAATGGATTGGGCAGGGACGGGTTCCGCACAATCGTTCGTCAGATAACAAATGATCCGTCGCCTTCCTTTGGGCCGGGGGGTGTAAATGATACGGGCGTGGGCAATGGTGGTCTATCGTCAGGTGTCGGGTTTGGTAACGTTGACACAGGGGGTATCGGTGATTTGGGCAATGGGTTTGATGGGCGTTCCATCTTTGCCCCGGTGAACGATACGCCTTTGGAAAATGATGGTCTAGATGAGGGGGCATCAGGGTTGCAGGTAACACCCTTATCTGCAACAGGGCAAGGACAGGCGGTGTTGCAACCGTCAGGACGTTCCAGCTTTACATCCCAACTGGCGCAGGCTGGTGCATTGGGAATGAAGAATGAAGCACGTCAGCTTCAATCTGCAAATGAACAAATTTTAAAAATGAAACAGGCATAAGCTCTTAGGGGAGAATACTAGCGATATGCAAATACATAAAACAAAGCTTCTGGCAACGGCTTCGATGGTCGCTTTTCTATCAGCCTGTTCCTTGACGTCGGAACCGCTGACAAATGAAGATACAACAATAAGCGCTGAACAGGATTTACAAAAAATGTTTGGCGATAATGAAGCAATCAATGGGGAATTGACGCTTTCAGATGCTGTTGCACGCGCCTTGATGTATAATCTGGATCACAAGGCACGCGCGATGGAACAAGCCTTGTCTGTTTCGCAAGCTGATTTGGAAAAATATGAACTTCTGCCCACTTTGACAGCGAATGCCGGTTATTCACACCGTTCTGAATATAATGCGACCAACAGTCAGGATGTCGGTTCAAGCACGCCGCCGGGCGCTTATTCCTATTCTGCGGACAAAGGCATGGTGACAACTGATTTGACGATGGGTTGGAATATGCTGGATTTTGGCGTCGGTTATTTCAATGCAAAACAGAACGGCAATCGTGCTTTGATTGCGGAAGAACGTCGCCGTAAGGTTATTCATAATCTGGTTAAGGAAGTGCAGCGTGCCTATTGGCGCATGGTGGCAGCGCAGAAACTCGAAACTCGCGTAAAAATGACGATCACCAATGCCAAACGTGCTTTGGCACAGGCAGAACGGGTTGAATTGGAACGTTTGCGTGCGCCTGAAGAATCATTGCGTTATCAAAAACGATTACTGCAAAATTTGCGGCAGTTGGAAACGGTTAATCAAGAACTCGCCACGGCCAAATTTGAATTGGCGGCTTTGATCAACGTTGCACCCAATACTTCATTTCGTGTCGCACTGCCCGCGGAAGAGACCCTTGATGTTCCTAAATGGGAAGCGTCGGTCGCGGATATGGAACTGTTGGCGTTTCATAACAATCCCGATTTGCGCGAAAAAATGTATTTAACGCGTATTTCACTGGATGAAACCAAAAAGTCACTTTTGTCCCTCTTGCCGGGAATTAATCTGGATTACGGGCGTAATTATGATGACAATTCGTATCTGGACGAAAACCGTTGGTATGAATTCAGCACGGCGATCAGTTGGAATATTTTCAATGTCTTTAAATTACCCGCGCGTATGAAATTTTCCGAAGCGAATGAAAGACTGGCGGAAGTGCAGCGATTAGCCCTGCGTATGGCGGTTCTGGCACAGGTTCATGTAGCGGATCGCCAGTATTACAGCGCCGTCCAAAAGTTTGAACAGCTAAACAAACTTTATAATGTGGATAAACGTCTGACATTCCATTTATCCAAGCGCCAGAACAATACCAGCCAAGGGGTTCTGGATCGGATTTCTCAGGAAACAGCGACCATTGCATCTGAATTGATGCGTTATCAGGCCTATGCCGATGTAATGGCTTCGATCGGGCAGATTCATTCCACATTGGGGATCGGCATTGTGCCCCAAGGAACACAGGCTGATAATGTGTCTAGTCTGAGCCAAGCTGTTGCGCAAGCCATGAGTGATTGGCGTACAGGCAAGGCGATTACAGCCACAGTTCAGTCGATGCACAAGATTGTTGTGCAGGAAGAAAAGAGAAACGCACCGGAAACCGAAGTTGCGAATTCGGCTGAACAAGTCGAAAAAATTGTTGATCAACAAATGACAGATACGGGGGAAAGTCAGGTAAAGGCACAAGCGGAAACGCCAATATCAACTCCTGTAAAGAAAACACCGATTGCCGAGACAGAAAAACGCGGTGCGGAAAAAAGCACCCCTGTTAAACCCGTTGAAAAAGTGATTAAGACAAAACCGCTTTATGTCGAATTTAAATTGAATAACGGACCAGGAACACCGCCGGTTTATAATTTAAAACTGGCTTGCGGTTCGTTGAAAACAGATGTGGAAAAAGACAGTTGGGTTGAACTGTCCGGTAAAGACGAAGATGGACTTAACCGGGTGGGGTGGATACATAAAATATATCTGATGCAAGGCAAGCTAGAATGCAAAAAGCTTCAAGCTCTTCAATCCTGATCCTGTTTTCTTTCATCACGGTTTTGTTAGTTCCTGCCTCTTTACGGGGGCAGGAACCTGCATTATTGGGTGAGGAAGAACTTCAGGCGTTGGATGGCGATAGTGTGTATGGTCATATTCGCAGTCGTAACAGGGCAACCCTGTCCAGTGAATTCCCGGCAAAGATTGAGGTAATTCCTTTTCGGGACGGGGAAAGTTTTGAAAAGGGCGATATTCTCATTAAATTCGATTGCAGCCTACTTATGGCGCAACAAGATAAAGCGCGTGCGGTTCTGGACGGGGCACGCAAGAAATATGCTTCTGAGAAACGTTTGATGACATTGCAATCGGGGGGGCAACTGGAACTGGATCTCGCCACTGCAAAAATGGCGGAGGCCCGCGCCGAGGTCAAAGCCATACAAACCAAGCTTGAAAAATGTGAATTGCAGGCTCCTTACACCGGGCGGGTCGTTATGCAAAAAGCCGGGGAGTTTGAATTTGTCCAAACCGGTCAGGCCATTATTGATATTATCGAAACCGGCCATATGGAAATTGAATTTATCGTGCCGTCCCATTGGATTGCGAAACTGACAAAGGGCAGCCCCTTTCAGTTTAAAGTCGGGGAAACCCAAGAAAGTTACGGGGCCAAAATTATCCGTCCCGGTGGTGTGGTTGATCCAGTCAGTCGCACGGTGACGATGATTGGTCGCTTTGATGACATTCACCCGGAACTTATCGTGGGAATGAGTGGCTATATCCAGCTACAGGACCTTCCATGAGATGACACAGGCCGCAGAAAACCCCTTATCCGTTTTATTGTCTTTGGAGGCACAGACACGGGCATGTGAAGATGTTAACGCGTTATTTTACTTCCTCGTTAACGAACCTCACAGTCTGAGCCCTTATCGACAGGCGGCTTTGTTTGATGCACATAATAAGGTCGTGTCTTTATCCGGTGTCGCCAATGTGGATCGCAATACCCCCTTTGTGCAATGGCTTGAACAACAAGTAGAAGACGAACTAGACGCACCGCTTTGTAAACCAAGCCATGAGCTTGACGGTGATGCCGCTGATTGGTTGGCAAATTATGTTTTGTTGTTACCGATTAAAACGGCGCAAGGTCGATTTTATGGAACCTTGTTGTTGTCGCGTGATCAGAATTGGACGACGGCGGAAATTTCCCTATTGCAACATTTAATGGGGGCATGTGCTTATTGCTGGTCGTATTTTATGCCGCTACCACGAAAAAAGTGGATAGAACATATACCACGCAAAGTTAAAATTGCGGCATTGATCGGTTGTGTCGCTGTTCTGTTTTTTCCGGTTCATCTCAATGTTCTGGCAGAGGCGGAAATCATTGCAAAAGACCCCGTGGTCATTCGGGCACCGATGAACGGTATTGTGGAAGCGGTTAATGTTCACCCTAATCAGGATGTCACAGAAGGGACATCCTTGGTCCAGATGGATATAACAGACCTTGAAAATAAAAAACGAATTGCCCTGAAAAAACTGGATGGTCTGCGTTCTGAATATCGACAGACCACCCGTTTGGCGCTGATCGATCCCAAAGGCAAGGCGAAGCTGGTTATTCTGGCGGCACAGATCAAGGAACAGCAGGCAAATTTAAAACGTCTGTCCAATATGATGGAACGGGCACATATCCACGCGCCGCATGCTGCCACGGTTATTTTGGATGATGCACAGGAATGGAGTGCCAAACCGGTTCAGGTCGGCGAAAAAATTCTTTCACTGGCTGATAAACATGAAGTTGAGATTGAGGCATGGCTCGCAGTGGCGGATGCGATTGAATTGAAAAAAGACAGTGAATTGAAACTGTTTTTGAATGCAAGTCCCTTATCCCCGATAAAAGGTGTGATCAAGCGTGTCTCGTTCAAGGCGCAGGAACTGCCATCCGGCATTATGGCCCACCGTATCGTGGCTACGATCACACAGGGCAAAGATGTTGCCCGTCTGGGGGCACAGGGTACTGCCCGTATCGAAGGGGAACGTGTCAGCGTCTTTTATTGGGTCTTTCGTCGTCCGATTGCCGTCGTCCGGCAGTTCTTCGGGATATAGGCAATGACGCAATCAGCAAGCTGGCAATCACTGCGTGAAGATCTCGATCTACATGAAGGGGCACCGGCATATGACGGACAACCGACCTGGGTTATTGAAGATCCTGCGACCAATCGTTTCTTCCAATTGGATAGAAAAGGATTCGAAGTTTTGTGTCGCTGGCATCTTGGAGATGCGGAACTCATTGCTCAAGAGGTGAATAAGGAAACCTCCCAGACAGTTTCGAAAGATTTTGTAGATGGTTTTGGCACTTTTTTAATTCAGAACCAGCTTGTCCGTCTGTCGCAGGGAAAATCGGTTGAAACCTTGACCAAACAGCGAAAGAAAAAACAGACTTGGTATCTATGGCTATTGCATCATTATCTGTTTTTTCGCGTTCCGCTGGTCAAACCGGATCGTTTTTTACAGGCAACCTTAAAATATGTGCGTCCTTTATATAGCAAGGGCGTGTTTTATGTTTTGCTCTTTTCATTGGCAGCCGGTCTGTTTTTAGTGTCGCGTCAATGGGATGTTTTTATCACCAGTTTTGTCGATATGTTGTCCGTTAAGGGATTAGTCTATTTTATAATAGCCTTGAGTATCAGCAAGATCGGGCATGAACTGGGGCATGCCTATACGGCAAAACTGTATGGTTGTCGCGTTCCGGCGATGGGGGTGGCGTTTTTGGTGTTATGGCCCATGCTTTACACAGACACCAATCAAACATGGAAAATAAAATCGCGGCGCAAGCGTTTGAATGTCGGGGCCGCAGGAATGTGTGTGGAACTGGGGTTTGCTGCAATTGCTACACTGGCGTGGTCTTTCCTGCCCAATGGGGCATGGCGCGATATGGCATTGGTCACGGCGACCACAACATGGGTTTCGTCCCTGTTGATCAATATCAGCCCTTTTATGCGTTTTGATGGATATTACCTTATGTCCGATTGGCTGGGAATGCCCAACCTGCATCAACGTAGCTTTGCCTTGGGGCGCTGGAAAATGCGCGAGATTTTATTCAACCTGAACCATCCCGTGCCGGAAAAATTTAAACCGAAAAAACAGCTTTTCCTCATTTTATTTGCTTATGGTGTGTGGATTTACCGTTTGACGCTGTTTTTGGGGATTGCTGTTCTGGTTTACAGTTTTTTTATCAAGCTAATCGGCATTTTATTGTTTGTAATTGAAATTTTATGGTTTGTGCTGAAACCTGTCTTTAACGAATTGAAAGTCTGGTACGGCTTACGCGAGCAAATTAAAGGGAAAAAACGGGGATACATCGGACTGGCGGGATGTTTTCTGTTGTTTGGGATGGCTTTTATTCCGTGGTCCACCGGGGTGACGGCTTCGGCAATTGTAAAAGCCGGTGAAGCAACGGAAATTTACAGCCAGTTTTCAGGGATCCTTCAAGATAAAATAGTTCACGAAGGACAAACCGTTCAAGCAGGCGAGATCCTGACCCGTTTGCAAGACCCGGACCTCGTAGAAGAAGAACAGGTCTTGATATATCGCAAAAAAAGACTGGAATATGAACAGACATTAACAGCGCTTTCTGCCGACTACAGAGGGCAAAGTGACAGTATTTATGCAAACCTTGTCCAATTGGATGTCGAGCAAAATATCCTGAATGAACGCAAACAGGCCCTGATGTTGAAAGCTCCGCATGATGGGGTCTGGCTGGATAGTGAAACGGGGTTGAGCCCGGGGCAATGGATCGGCGTAGGTCAACACCTTGGACGGATCACATCATTTGAACAGTTAAAACTGAACGCCTATGTTCTTGAGCGCGATATGGAACGTATCAGCACACAATCGAGCTGTGCATATTATAGTCTGGCTGCACCAAAATTGCGTTATGACTGTAAAATCCTTGAAATTGAGAAATTCCCAACACGTTTATTGCATCAAAAGGAACTGGCGACAATGAATGGCGGGCTTATTACGGTGCGTCAGGACGAGGCCGGTTTGCACCCGGATGAAAGCATCTACAAAGTTATTCTGGAGCTTGATGAAACAAAGGTGCCTGCGATTGCCCACAGTGGTTTAGTTCGGTTTTCCGGAAAGTCAGAAAGCCTCATGTTTAGGCTTTATCGCTTCGTTGCCAGATCGCTTATTGAAGAAAGTGCATGGTGAGACCATTACACGGATCAATAACTTGATCAAATTGGGACCGGCAAAGAGCCTCATTTTTTAACCATGACTTTTTCGCCACTCATACGGACAGGTTGTCCATTTTGGTCGTAGATGAAATTGGAAATTTCGAAGAAGTCGAAGGGGATTTTCATGTTGATTTGGCGGGCTTTTAGGAAATTAATCGCGATATCAGGCGGGCTGACCAGTCCAACGGGCAACTCGCCAGCAGGACGCCCGGATAAGATATCCAGTCCGTAAATGGCTGCCAGATGGGCGTTGGTGTCAAAACCGATGCCTATCGATAAGACAGCACTGTCCAGCCCCGGCTGCACAACATCCGTGACCGCGCTTAAAACCGGAATGTTTTTAGTATAGCTGTTGATTAAGGCGATTTCCTGAAAGACCGACGTTGAACCGGTAATCCAGAACACACTGTTTTGCAAGGCTGGATCGCTTTCTTTCATTTGTGCGATTGCAGCGGGGATCAGGGTGCGCAGTTCTTTTGCGGCTTGGGTTCGATCTTTCACACCGACCCCGATGATGGACACACCCATTTTTTGGGCAGGGTCGATCATGGGTTTATATTGGGTTTGAACAGATGAGGTGTTTTGTTCGGCGTATAAAACGGCGACATTTTTCAAGTCAGGTTTAAGGCTAAGCAGATACTTAAACAATGTTTCTGCAGGAGCGTTCAAAGAGGTAAAGGCAAAATTATTTTGGCTACCGGTTTCATATCCCGACATTTGTCCAAGCAGAACAGGATCCTTGGCACAGACGCTGACAACGGGCAAAGCGCCGTTTTTATAAAGTTTATAGACATTGGCAACCGTGGATGATCCAAGGGCGTAGACCATATCAATACCGTCTGTTTCAGCCTTTTTTAGTGTAGCTTCGATGAAGGGCAGGTCTTTGCCGACGCGAACAACTTCAAAGGTGGATCTGATGTTTTTATTGCCAAAAACAGCCAGTATTTGTGATAGGGCGGTGTCATAGGCAGAAGATGGGCGTTCCATTAAAACAAGGATGCGTTTGTCAACTTCTCCGCTTTGGGTCGGGGATATGTCGACATAACGTTCATCGGCGCGCAGGTGTGTTGACCATTGTTTTGTTTTTTCACTATCAAGGCTCAGCCAGTCGGTTATATGACGTTTTGGCGCTGCCAGAGCTGTGTTGGTCAAAACAATACCGAGGCATAAAACAAGGAAGAACCGGGATGATGACATAGGCATGATTATACACTCCCTTGCGGTTTTGCAGGTTTGGCGCGTCCCACAGGCAGAGAAAACAACAGACCGAAGACAACAATAGCCCCCCCGATATACATAATGGCAAGGGGGCTACCACCCATACTGCTAAGGATTGCGGCAACTACAATCGGGCCAATGACATGGCCGATCCGTTCAATAAAGCGATAAGTCGCAACGGATGTGGCCTTGCCGACTTTATTGACGCCATCTGTGGTCACGACGTGGGTAACAACCGGGGCATTGATGAAGCCGTGGGAGATACCGAGGATAAACATACCGGTGACAACCAACACAGCCTCGCGATTTGCAAAGACAAGACCCAATGCATCCAGATCACTACCAAGCAGGCCGATCAGGAGCAATCCCACACCGCCGACCAGACAACCGATCAATAAGGTCAGTACTGTTTTGCGCACCCTGTCCACCAGTTTGGAGACAAAATGGCTCGCCAGTAAAACCCCGGCAGCATAAAACATGATGACCTGACCGATACTGTCGTTTTCATAACCGAATTCAGCCAGAATCAGGGGGAGGGCATAAATACTGACACCGGATAAAATAGCCTTGGTCGGAATGCCCACGAATAAAATCGTTTTCATAAATTCCAAGTCTTTTAATAAGCTGAAAATATCGTGAAATATCTGGAATACGGGGCGTTTTTGTGTGTTAGGATCGGTTTCTACCTCTGTCTGTTCCGGGGTAACGGTTCGCGCCGGAACCAGCATGTAAACATAAACAAACAGGATAATGGCAATGATTGCGGCACAATAAAAGACCCCGCTGATGCCCATATAAACAGACAGAAGCGAGCCGATCGCTGCACCGGAAATCATCCCGCCATTAAAGCCATAGACAATAATACCGGTCCCTTGTGTTGTTTTGCCGCCGGCGGAATGTTCCAGAATAAAAGACTGAATGCCAATGAGGAAAATGCCTTGTCCGGCACCGGATAAAGCGCGCGCGATGAGGGCTATTTCTAATCCGAATGCATTTGCCAGCATAAATTGGGCAACGGCACATAAAAGGGCGCCGACCAGTAATAAGGGCTTTGCGCCACGTGTTTCGGCAAATTTACCAGCCGGGACAAGGACAGCTGCAAAAAAGACGAAGAAGACAGCGAAAATTGCAGCGGAAGCACCTTGCCCAACAGTTTCCCCAGATAGAATGGAACGGAGGTATTGTGGCAAGAAAGAAGCGTTCAATGTTTCGACAAAAACACCGATCAAATAAACCGGTTTAATCATCTGAAGCATCATATCATCGTAGTCATGCTGGCGGGCTTGAGGGTCTTGTATTGCGCGGACCTTATGTTGCAGGGTCGCGGACAGCTGAATAAATAAAACCGCCATAAATCCGGTTGCTACAAACAGGGAAATGAAGCTTTTGATATTTTGAACAATGGCACGGTAAACAGTCTTTTTAGCAATTCCGACGCTGACATCAATTTGACTGTTGGCGGCATTTTTTAGGCGCGCGGTATGTTCATAAGCTTCGGGATCGGGTTGCCAGACGGTTCCGATTTTGGCTGTGTCGGTGTTGAAACGGATTTTGGAATTGAAATTGACTGAGATTGTTTTGATATCGGGGTTTAATTTCTGATAATCGGCAATCATACGGTCAATGCCGGAAAAATCGTTAAAATCCAGTTGTAATTCAGAAATTATGCCAAGGCGTGAGGCCAAACTATCGGCCAAGGCACGCGTTTTGGATTGTACACCGTCTGAATAGATGGGGAGAACAGTGGCGACCATAACGCCAGCGGCTGCGAGAAAGGCTAGGCCAAAGGCAATTTCCTGAAGCCAGACACTGGATTTTTGATAGGCAGCACTGACATAGGAAACCACAAAAACCAGCGCCACAATGAGGGCTAGGGCGGGGATCAGGCTTTTGAATTTAGCGGTGATGCGTGCTGACATGGTTTGGGTCGGGGAAACAATTTCCAACACGCCAAGGGTTTCAAATTTATTTCGAAGAAGGAGAATATGTCTGAAATTATTATTGTCAGAGGCATCAATTGCCGCCTTATTGACCGTTTTTTGTACAATATCACTTATGTCTTGAGACGGGAGAAGCGGCGCGTCTGCCTGTCCGGCGTCGAAAACTTTTGTACCATTCATTTTTCTGACAACAATGGCTTGGATGGTTTTGTCGGTGTCCAGAATGGATTGCGCCAATTGGTCAAAACCGATGAATTGTTTTAAGGGGAGACCGGATTGTAAAAATGCCTCCATTGCGGTTTGGATCACTTCTGCCTGCGCTTGAAGTTTGGCTTTTTCAAACTTCGGTGCGGTCCGTAACGTTTCGCCATATCCGACGTAAACCAACATTAATAATGCAAGTACTGTTGTCGCGATAATTGGCAGGGTTGATTTGATCCGCTTGATCATTTCTCATACATCCTTGTTTCGAGAAAGATGATATTTTTGTTTACGCACAATGGTAAATTGTCTTTCTCTTTAATTGATTATGCAAGCAATGGGCAAATAGGGAGAGGATTAAATCGTCATAAGTCATACCGATTTTCTGTAAACCGCTGCCGACCAGACTGGTTTTTTCAGGAGACGGCCTTTTAAGATCGGGTTTGGGGTTTGCTTCGATTACATGCATTTTTCCGTTTTCATCGGCTCGAATGTCGATCCGCACCAGAGTCTCCAGATTGAAACCGATAAAAATCCGATGAGCCAGTTCAATCAATTGATCAACTTGTTTCTTGTCATGTTTTGGGTCGAGCAGGGTGAAGCGATCATTGGTAATGGGTTTGACATCCATTGAAGTGAAAATTCGTTCGTCTTTGTCCAGGTTTCGTCGGATTTGGGAAAAGGCCATAGGGCTATCACCGATTTCAAGGTGTTGGTTCTTATGGGTGACCTCGCCGCATACGGCCACCGTATATTCTGCACCGGTTAAATATTTTTCGATCAGAACCGGATTGTGGGTTTCCTGTGTAATCTGTTCGATACAGTCGGCCAAATCTTCAATATTGTCGATAACTTCAACCATAACCGATCCGCGACCTGAGATGGGTTTCACGATAAATGGGCCGTCATAATCAGCGAAATTGCGTTGAAACCGGGGGGTGTCTCTCCCTGGAAAACGACCCCGCAAATTATTCCAGACTAAAAAAGGGGCGGTGGCGATATCTTTTGCAACCAGTCCCCATTTGAAAAAATGTTTGTTATCCAGAATTGAAGCGTTTGCCGGATTATGCCCGATATAGGGAATACCCGCCATTTCCAACAAGGCGGGTAAATGACAGACAGGGTCTATTCCCTGTACGCCACCGCTGTTGATCCAGACCACATCAATTTTATGCCGGTTCAGTTTTTCCAGAAGATCCACGCCTTCTGGAAAAATGGATACATGTAGGAAACCGGCTTGTTTCAGGGTGTCTGCAATATTGTTTGCAACTTCTTCATAACTTTTCCAGGGGCGTGTATTATAACCTTCAAACAAAACCCGTCCCGGGTCTGTTTTGCAACCAGAATAAACTACGGCAACGCGCATGTGTTTTTGCGCATGGCAAAGGAGTTTGTGTAATTCCAGGGCTGAATTGCTGCGGACTTCGTTGACTTTTTGCAAAAGGGTTTTCTCCCCATCCAGTGATTTGCAATAACTCTCTTTTTGCAGGAGTTATTCTACTTGGCGTTTAAAATCATACTAGACGCATTGGCAAGCCCTAGAAAATACTAGGAATTTTTTTTATTTTTACAGTAGTATATGCACTTGGGGAAAGTTGGCAAGCAGGACCTTTCTTCTTTTTAAAGATAAAGGAAACGGATGATGGATATCAACAAGGAAGAAACGCCAGAGAAACAAACAAAAGCTAAGGTAGAGAAAGAAACAGTACCAACTGTTATTGAACCCTCTCCCGATAAGCCTTTCGATAGAAAGATAAGTATGTCCATGCCTTCCTTGGAAGTAGAGCCAGACGTAAGGAAGAAAATCCGCTTTCGTATTGGTTTGAAAATCAGTTTTGTCCTTGTAACATTGTTCGTCAGTTTGGCATCGGCGGCGGCGATCCATTTGCCGTGGTATTATACGGCTACAAACAATATCAAAGATCTGGTTTCACAACTGAATACAGAAATTATTTCAGGTATTTCCAATGAAGTCAGCGATGTTTTTTCCTCAACACAGAATGTTCAACAATCCATTAAGGAAGCGCTACGTGATGGTGTTGTTGATGTCACGTCAAACGAACAGGTTTTGAATCTGTTCTTGCCCTTTATTAAAACGCAGGACCATTTTTCATGGATCAGTCTTGGTAAAGCGAATGGGGACTTTTTGGGCGTTAACCGAATTGATGGCGATAAATTCCGTTCCGTTGAAAGTCTTTGGAGTCCGACGTTAAAGCAGGCGGAGCGTTCCTGGAAATATTATGTTGTGCAGGATAACAACAATTATTTGATCCAGCGTAAATTTGAACAGCAAAGCTACGATGCCCGTGAACGCCCGTGGTATAAGCGGGCAATGGAGACAGAGACAGCTGGTTCTGTACCAATCTGGACGGATGTTTATGTCTTTGCCACCAACAGCCGACCTGGGCTGAATACAGCCCTTCGGCTTGAAAAAAAATCTGGAGATGTCGGGGTTGTTTCGATTGCGATCGAACTGGAACGATTGTCTTCATACCTGAAAGAAAAATTTAAGGATAAACCGGGGACGGCGGTTATCATACGCCCGGACCAGTCCATGCTTGCCTTTGTGGATGCCAGCGAGGTGACTATGACCTCAAAGGAAAATAAGAAACTGCAATTGCGCAAGCTGGGAGATTCTTATCATCCGTTATTGAGTGTTGCGGCACAGGCGTTGCGAGAGAGCAATCTGGACCTAAGCACGTTGGAAGAAACAGCCCAAGTTGACGTAAGTGGTGTGAACGGGACGTATTTTGTCACGTTTTCCCCGATCGGACGTGAAGGCTGGATTGCAACAACGATTATTCCCGAAGCTGCCTTTTTGGATTCTATTAAACGTAATAACCAAATTTTGATTGGTGCGATTACGATCTCAGTCTTGCTGGTCATTCTTTTGGCAATCTATGTGTCTCGCAAACTGATTGTTCAACCTGTTTCCCAATTGATCAAGCAGACCAAGGCCATTGAGCGATTTGATCTCGAACATGTCAATGAAGTGGGCAGTCATATTGCGGAACTGGACGATTTGTCGACAGCCTTTAAACAGATGTCGAATGGATTGGCGGCTTTCCAGAAATATCTGCCGGCCGATCTCGTGCAAATTCTGGTTAAAAATAATCAGTTGGCACAAGTCGGTGGGATTAATCGGACCATGACGATTTTCTTTTCCGATCTGGAAGGTTTTACAACGATTTCAGAAACACTGGGCCCGGGCCTTGTTCCGTATCTGTCTGATTATCTTAAGGATATGTCTGCTCAAATTGATGCGGAAAACGGCACGATCGATAAATTTATCGGGGATGCGATCATGGCGTTCTGGGGGGCGCCCAACGTCAATGACAATCAGGCAACGGATGCTTGTCGTGCCGCATTGCGCTGTAATCGTCTTTTACAACAACAGGCAGAACAGGCGGAAAAAGACGGAAAACCGGTCTTTCGCGCGCGTATCGGCCTCAATACAGGGCGTGTGATTGTAGGTAATATCGGGTCGGATAAACGTATGGATTATACGGTCCTTGGGGATCCAGTGAATTTGGCAGCCCGTCTGGAAGCATTGAACAAAATATATGATACCCGCATTCTCATCGGTGCAACGACCTTTGAGTTTTCTAAATACGAGATGGTTATCCGTAAGGTCGATTCGGTCAATGTCAAAGGCAAAGATCAGAAAACACCCATTTATGAATTACTTAGTGAACGTCCCGGTCCCGGTATGGCAGTTCCCGGATTCGAATGGATTGCCATTTATGAAAAAGGTCTGGATATGATGGAACGTCATTTCTACAGCGAAGCCATCGAGATGTTTAATGATACCGCAAAAGCCAGAGGTGGTTATGACGGACCTTCAAAAGTGATGATTGAACGTTGTGTAAGTGCGATGTCTGAAAGAACAAAACAGACCGATCAGCTAACCTGAAAAAAAAGGAAATGAATGAGTTGTAATGAAGTGTAAGGAAATGAACACTATTAAGCGAAATTCTGAAATCTTATATAAATGTTTATGACTATTTCTGATTTTTTTTCAAATAAACACATAAATTTCGGAAATTGTCTGTTTAAAACAATTAAAAACTCGCATACAATAAGGTTATAAATATAAAACAACGTCGATAATCTATAATATTTTTATAATATTCAGGGGCGAAAAGGGCTGGTGGGCAAACGCACATTTTGTGTGATCCAGTTGCTTTCGAAATTACAATCGGTGACTTCTCACATCGAAATCATAACGCGGGAAATCCGTGATGAAGAGGTCGGTCATTTCAAGGCCATGACCTTTCCACGTTTTAGACCAATGTTAAAACGGTGTCGCGACTATCCGAACCTTTACGCGCTTGGCGCGTGGTATCAAGGGCGTCCAGCGGGGCTGGTGTTGTTGAGCGCCAATCCCGATAAAGCGAATGCGGAACTGTTATCTGTTTTTGTTTTGAAAACGTTACGCCAAAAAGAAATCGGAAGCACTTTGTTGAAGCAGGCTGAGACCTTTTTGGGGGATTTAGGCGTGCGGGCCATTGAAACCAAATATTCCCAATCTGAAAAAACATCTCCGGCAATTGAAAAATGTCTGAGCAAAGCGGGCTGGCCAAAAGCCAGCTTGCGCATGATCCTGTTTAAATCCCATGTGGATAATGTCTTAAAAGCCCAATGGGTTAAGCGTTTTCTGGAAGGTGAGGACGGGGGCGTTGTTTCCGCATGGAACAGTGTCAGTGTGCAAGAAAGTGCTGCGTTAGAACAGCAGGACTGGATCCCGCAGGAACTGAAACCTTCAGTACATGCATCCCAAGGGATTGACGGGGCGGCGGTTCTTCCCGAACTGTGCTTCGTCTGTCGATTAAAAGGGGAAATTATCGGGTGGCATTTTTCGCACCGTCTGGATGAAAAGACGGTGCGTTTTAGTGTGAGCTATGTCCATCCCGATCAACAGGCCAATATGGTGCTGGCAAGGCTTTGGTACCATGCGGCCATGCAAATGAAACAAACATCTTACTCTATCATCCGTATGGGTGTTGCCGTTCAACACGGGCGAATGCAAGATTTCTGTAAAAAGTGGCTGAGCCCCTTATGTGATGAGATCACCTATTCGATGGGTAGTTTCAAAGTTTTACATCAGGAACAAGAGGCCGTGTGGATTTGATATGAAGGAAAAGAGCCGTTCAAAGGTTATGAGGGATAAATATGTTTCGTAAGAAGTCCATGGATAAACTGCATGAACCGGAAAGTCTGGACCAGTTACTGGTCGTGGTGACGCCGCGTTCCGTCTGGACACTCGTTTCATTGATTGTCGTGTTGCTGGTCGGTCTCGTATGGGGTGTTTATTCCCGTATTCCGATCACAGTGGATGGTTTTGGTATTCTGGTAAAACCCGGAAGCATCAAGACCGTACAGGCGATCGGCAGTGGTACTGTTTTTTCCGTCAGAACGGAAGTTGGCAGTAAGGTAACCGCCGGGGATCCGATTGTTCTTTTGAATAATCCGGAACAGGATCGCCAACTGGATATCGATATTGCGCGGTATGAAGCCTTAAGCCGTTTTAATGATCGCACACTTGCCATTTCTGCAACAAAGCGTGATCTGGAAATTGATCTGGTCAACAACAGTATTGCGGCGATTGAAACTGACAAGGCCGCAATCGCGGATCTTCGTGAACGCCTTGGCCAGCAAATGCGCGAGAATGTCAGTGAAGAAACGGAAAGTCTGCAACGTAACCAAAAACTTTTAAGCGACCTTCATCGTTCCCAAAAGAAACAGCTACAAAACATTACAAAACTGATCCGCGATGGGGCAGCCTCTAATTCACAACGTTTGCAGATGCAGGCGACTTTGACGGATACCGAAAGCCGGATGTCCGATATGAACCTGCGTAAAAACAGCGCAGAGCTTCGTTCTATTGATACAGAACAGCAGGATTTGCGCCTGAAACAGGAACTCACGCAACTGGAAACCCAGTTACAACAACAGATTATTAAACGCCAGCAAATTCAGCAGGATTTTGATTTCGAAAAGCACCGTAAAAGCATGGAGCTGAGCGAGTTGGCCGCCAAAATACGTTTAACGAAAGAACGCCATTTCCGTCAACAAATCGTTCATAGTGCCTATAGCGGTAAAACGCTGGAGGTTGCGACATCCATTGGGGAAACGGTTTCCAGCGGGGAACGGGTCGCAATCTTGCAAATAGAAACAGTCGAACCGTTTAAACGGCTTGTTTTTGGGGAAGATATCGCAAAGGGACAATTTTCCTTTACGCTGAACGGGTCCAAAGGACAGCCTGTTTCCTATCCGGCAAATGCGCAGAGCATAAAAGAGGCGTTGTTATCTACCGGAGCCATTGCGCAACCTGACACATTGCAGGTTAAACCGCGCTCGTCCAAACTGGAATTTGATATTTATTTTTCGGATGATGCTGATCTGTTCCTCGAAATCAATGATGAAGACCTTCTCAATGATGCCAATATTCCAACTTTTGCCACGGCATTGAATTTGGGAGGAAGGGTACAGAATAAAGATTTGCAACACCTGTGTTTCTTCCCGATTGGCAAAGGGAAAAAAGTCGTTCCGAAAATGAAAATCAGGATTAGTCCGTCCAGCGTGGAACGCCAACGTTACGGAAGTATTATTGGAGAAGTCACAGATGTATCGGCTTATCCTGTTACGTCTGAAGGCGTTCTGAATTTGACAGGGAATAAAGATGTCGCCGCCGCTCTTCTGGAAAAAGGCGGGACTATTCTGGTCAATGCACAGTTAAAATATGACGAAGACGATCCAAAACGTTATGCGTGGACGGCCAAAGGGTATGACCGTGAAATTACGGCGGGGACAACAACGACGTGCCGCATCACAATTGAAGAACGTGCACCTATTTCGTTCGTCGTTCCGTTAATGAGAAAGTGGTTGATGGGGGATGTCAATGATGCACCTCCTATCTGATCGCCTTAAAAAGATCAATGTGCGTTGGCTGAAATACCTGAATCCATCCCGTCTTGTTCCCTTGCTTCTTGAAGCTTTGTTGCGTGGGAAATCGGCTGCGTTGAATGAAGGCAAGACGCCGTTCGTCCTGCAAATGGAAGCTGTGGAATGTGGGGCGGCCTCGTTGTCCATGATCCTTGGTTACTACAAACGGTTTATCCCCTTAACGCAGTTGCGTGCAGATTGTGGGGTGTCGCGTGATGGGTCCAAGGCGTCCAATATTCTAAAGGCCGCACGTAAACATGGCTTAAAAGCCAAAGGGTTTAGTAAGGGGCTGGAAAAAGTCAAAGAACTAAAACTTCCGGTGATTGTCTTTTGGGAATTCAACCACTTTTTGGTCGTAGAGCGCATTACCCCGCAGTATGTCTATGTCAATGATCCGGCACGCGGGCACCGTAAACTGACGATGGAAGAATTCAGCGACGGTTATACCGGCGTTGTGTTGACGTTTGAACCGGGCGAAGATTTTAAACCCGAAGGTTCCCAACCCAACCCGTTGCCGCAACTGTTAAAACGGATTGCCGGCAGTGAACGGGCGATTACCTTTATGATGATTGCTGGCATTGTCGGGATTATTCCCGGCATGGTGCAGGCGGTCTTTTCCAAATTCTTTGTCGATGCGATTATTTCCGACGGCCATTATGAATGGCTCCGCCCCATGTTGGTTGCGATGGTCGCGGTGATGATATTCCAGCTTATTTTGCAAGCGATCAGCGGCTTGTTTTCAAGGCGACTAACCATGGGGTTGTCTGCCAAGCTTTATGCGGAATTTTACCAGCATATCCTGAAACTGCCTTATCATTTCTATACGCAACGTTATGTCGGGGATGTGGTAAACCGCAGCAGTCTGAATGATATGGTGGTGTCTCTGATGGCTGGGCAGTTGACACAAACGGCTGTCGGGCTGGTTAGTATGGTCTTTTTCGGCATTATTCTGTTTTCATACAATGCCCAGATAACGGCAATCGGGGTGCTTTCCACCTTGATTAACTTCGCCCTGATCCGGTCCATGTCATCGCGCCGGATTGAAGCCAACATGCGTATCGCCAAAGAACAGGGTAAAGTTCAGGGCGCGACAATTGCAGCGATCCAGAATATTTCTGCGATCAAGGCCTCTGGGATGGAAAATGCCTTTTTTGAAAAATGGGCCGGATATTTCGCTGCCTCTTCCAATGCAGGACTGAAGCTTTCATTAGATAGCCGGATGTTCTCCATCTTTCCGACCTTGTCCCAATCCATCGTCAGCACGATTACGTTGGTGCTGGGCGGTCTGGAAGTTATTAACGGTAACATGACAATGGGGACCCTGATGGCCTTCAACCTGATGATGGGCCAATTCCTCGGCCCGATCAGCAATGTGTTGAATTTGGCCGTGCAGATGCAGGAAATACGCGGGAATGTGGTCCGCCTGGAAGATGTTCTGGACCACCCCACCCGTGATGAAATGTTTAAGGGCACTAAAGGAACTCTTCCCACCTCCTCTCAAGAAACGGAGGGAGAAGGGGAAGTTTCTACTGATAGAGAGGATGAAGTGGATGCCAGTCAGCTTGTTGATCAAAGCACGCGGCTGGACGGCTCTGTCTCGCTTGTGAACGTGAATTATGGTTATAGTCCCATTGAAGGACCGTTGATTGAAGACTTTAATCTGGAGATACAACCCGGTGAACGGGTTGCTTTGGTCGGCAGTTCCGGTTGCGGTAAATCCACCGTGGCCCGTCTTGTTGCCGGTCTGATCCCGCCTTGGTCTGGTGAAATTCGCTTTAACGGGGTTAACCGGGAAGATGTGCCGGGCGAACTATTGACAAACTCGGTGGCCTTTATTGAACAGGAATTCTTGCTGTTTCCGGGCACCGTGCGCGATAACCTGACTTTGTGGGATAATACGATTTCTGATGATTGGTTAAAAGAAGCACTGGCGGATGCAGAGATTCTGGATCAGGTGCTGGCTATGGCCGGTGGGCTTGATGCTGATATCGAAGAAGGCGGTGGAAACCTCAGTGGGGGGCAACGTCAACGGCTTGAAATTGCCCGTTCGCTTGTACGCAAACCGACTTTCCTGATTATGGACGAGTCTACCAGTGCACTGGATGTGGAAACCGAAGCACAGATCATGCGCAATATTCACCGACGCGGCTGCAGTGCATTGATTGTTGCGCACAGGCTCAGCACTATTCGTAATTGTCACAAAATTCTGGTGATGCATAAGGGCAAGGTTATGGAAGTGGGGGATCACGAAACCCTGTATGCCTTGGATGGTCGCTACACCCGTCTGGTCAAGATGCAGTAGGATGAACGATATGGAATTGTTGGAACTTACCGGACACGACGATCTGCAACTGGATGACCCCAATATCGGTTATGTGGTTCAGTCCGGTTCCTTGTCTTTATATATGGTGGAACTTGTAAATAATAAGGCCACAGGACAGCGCCATTATCTGACGACTTGCCATCAAGGTTCTTTGATCTGGGGGCAGGTAACGCAGATCGGGGGGCATGATTTAATCATGATTGCCGAACCGGTCGAAAAAGCCTCTATTGAAAAAGTGGGACCGCAAGCTTTTGACGGTCCCAACGGCGCACAATATTCCCATGCGTTGGAGGCCTGGTGCGAGAAAATATGTAATTTTATCGCAAAATTCCGCGATCATACTTTTTCTGAGAAAGCCCTGATTGACGAGGAAATTGAATATTCGGCAGATCAGAAATTCCGCCCGGAAAGTTCAGGATTTTATCGTATAGATATTGAACAGGGCGCGCTTTCCATTGCGCCGGGGATCAGTCAGGATATTACCGCAGCAGATCAAAGTATTCTGTTCTATTCCACAGGGGTGATGCACTTTAGCGTTTTGGAACCGTTGAAAGCGATTATCCATCCTGTCGAACAGGCGAGATCTGAAGATGTAATGGGTGTGCGCTATTTACAAGATGCATTACTTTCTCTTTTCTTCGATCAGTTACGCCAATCCGAAATGGCGGAAAGAAAACGCTTTCAACGTTTGCAAAAGGAACTGAAGAAAGAAAAGAAAAAAGCGATTGATTATCTCAAGCTGACCGGTCCCGCAGAATGGCAGGCGCAAGAGTATGAGCATGATATCCTGTCCGTTCTGGAGGTCGTTGGACATTACGCCAAAATTGATTTCAATATGGAATCCAATTTTGACGTCAATGGCAGCATGGATGATCAAATTGATAAAATCTGTCGCGATTCCGGTGTGCGCTATCGCCATGTCCGCTTGATCGGGGAATGGTGGAAGGATGATATCGGGCAGGTCTTGTGTTTCGATAATGTCAGCGGTAAGCCGATGGCCCTTGTGAATTTACCGATCAAGGGTGGATTGGTGCGCAAATATGTGCTGTTTGATCCTGAAACCAGCGAGATGATCGATTTTGATCCGGATATGGAAATTGATCTGAATGAAAACGCCTTTTACTTCATTCGTCCGATGCCGTTGGATAAGGAAGAAGCGACGAGTTTCTTCAAGCTTGCTCGATTTACGTACAAGCCATTTACAACCGACTTCATTTTGATGTTTAGCCTGTCTTTTCTGTCGGGTGTACTGGGGATGTTTGTTCCGGTTGCCAATCGCCTGATGATTGACAAGGTGATCCCTGATGCCAACAAGGATCTCATGATTGATCTGGCGGTGGGGATGAGCTGTATGTCCTTGGGCCTATTTTTCTTTTCGTTGTCGCAAGGGTTGATTTCCTTACGGATCCAAACGGCCATGACGGCGCAGTTGCAATCCATGATTATTGATCGCCTGATGAAACTTCCGGCAAAATTTTACCGGCAGTTCAGCAGTGGGGATTTGCTAAACCGGGCCATGATGATTTCTGAAATCAGTGCGGGTTTTTCCAACACGGTCATCAATGCAATGTTTTCGTTGCTGTCAGTGATGATGATGTTGTTGATGTGTTTCTATTATTCATCAAAACTGGCTTTTCTGGCTTTAATCGCTGCGGTTTTAACGTCGATTTTCTCGATCAGTTTTTCTTTTGTCATGCGTAAACTCGCCTTGAATCTGGAACGTAAAAGTGGCGACCTGTTCGGCTTTATGGTGCAGATGGTCAACGGGGTGTCCAAGTTGCAGATTGCCGGGGCTGAAGCCCATGCTTTTGCACAATGGAGCAAACGCTATGGTGAACAGTTGAATGGGTCTTACAGGATTGCGCAACTGGGGCAATATTCGTCAATGATCAATATGTTCATTCAGACGTTCAGTACCATTGCGCTTTATTATTTTGCAGGAACCATGATTAAGGAAAGTGAAACCCTGCGTGCGCTGGATCCGATGGCGCCTGCGCTGTTAACCATCGGCAGTTTTTTTGCCATTCAAGGGGCGTTCAGTTCGGTTGTCGGTGGGATCGTGGGTTTCTTTTCCAGTTTCATCACCATTCATCAACAAATGGCAAAACGTGAATTGGCCCGCCCGATTTTAGAAGCCGAAGTTGAAACCGGCGAAGGCAAAAAATCACCACCGCCACTGGAAGGGCTGATTGAAATTTCCAATGTCAGTTTTTCTTATGGCGAGGATTTGCCGCCGATTCTTGACAAGGTAAATATTAAAATCCTGCCCGGGCAGTTTGTCGCATTTGTCGGTAAATCCGGGTGCGGAAAATCTACATTGTTTAAGCTTCTACTAGGGTTTGAAGTGCCGGAAAGCGGACAGATCCTGTATGATAAAAACGATACGGGCAAGCTTGATATGGTGGGTATACGCCGCCAGATTGGGGTGGTTCTTCAGGAAAGTTCCGTTAGTGCCGGTACTATTTATCACAATATTATCGGGGCGACGAAATTGACGCTTGAAGAAGCGTGGGAGGCGGCCGAAGATGCTGGTCTTGCCGATGAAATTCGTGAAATGCCTATGCAATTACATACCGTCGTGCCTGAAGGCGGTGGAACTCTTTCCGGTGGTCAGAAACAACGCTTGATGATTGCCAGAGCCTTGGCCGCAAACCCGTCAATTATCTTTTTTGACGAAGCGACCAGTGCCCTTGATAACAGAACACAAAAAATTGTGTCAGACAGCCTGCAACGCAGAAAAATCACGCGTCTGGTGATTGCGCACCGTTTATCGACCGTTAAAGACGCGGATAAAATTGTGGTGCTGGGCGAGGGGAAAGTACTCGAAGAAGGGACATACGAAGAACTTGTCAAACAAGACGGCCTCTTTGCTTCTATGGCAAGGCGTCAATCCGTCACTGAGGAGGAATAAGTTGAAAAAAGTACTTTATATTTTGGGCCTGCTGGAAGATGAAGATATCGACTGGATGGTCAGCGTTGGACATCGTGAACACCTGAATGAGGGCGATGTACTGATCACCGAAAACCAGCCCTGTGGCAGTTTTTTCATTCTGGTTGACGGGACGGTCGATGTTTCGGTACGCGGCAAAAAAATTGCTGTAATCACGATTGGCGAAGTGGTGGGGGAAATGTCCTTGCTGGATTCACGCCCGCCTTCTGCAACGATTACAGCGAGTTCCAACTCGATTGTTTTGCGAGTTGATTTTAAAGACCTTCAGGCCCGGCTGGATTCCAACCATCGTTTTGCTGCGCGCCTATATAAAGCGCTGGGTGTTTTCCTTGCTCAACGTCTGAGAAGTATCAACTTGCAGCTAACTGTTGGGGATACCGCCGATATTGAAGAGTTCGATGACGATGACATTCTGGATGATGAAATCGATGAACAGGTTTTGGAAAAAATATCTTTGGCCGGTGCCCGTTTCAAAGTGATAATTGATAAAATGAAAAATGGTTAATCAGTTTCACTTCAAGACTAAAATGATGATTGCATGAGGCGAGCGTGATAAAGAAAAAAAAGGCCCTTGTGGGTATCTTAACATATATGTTTTTAGCGCAAGGTGCGCAGGCTGCTGATTTGAGGGCGCTGTCCCCGTATTGGAATAACTTTGAATTTCAAGGGAACAGGGTCCAAATGAGCCTGCGTGCCGCCCGGCAAAGAACGTTCCTTAACGAGCTGGTGACGCAGCCCACTGCGTTGGCTATCGACACGGCACAATCGGAAATTATTTCGGCAGAGTCGAGTTTCGATCCAACGGTTACGTTAAGCACGACCAGATCGTCGACGCAAAATGAAGTTACACCGACACAAACAGTTAACGATACGGCCAGCTTAACCGTCAGCAAAGCTTTTCAGACCGGTACGGTTTTATCCGCATCGGGCAGTTATACTCAGGCTGATTCTACAACCAATACGAACGATCTGGCCACCGATCAGGTTTCTAAATCCGTTAGTCTTACCCAGCCTTTATTAAAGGATGCCGGTGGGGTGGTGAATGCGTTGTCGATCCGGACGGCTGAAAAGACGTTTGATAGTCAGAAAATGACGCATATTGATACAATGTCGGGTAAATATCTTGCGGTTACCAATGCTTATTGGGATCATTGGCTGGCCTTTCAATCGTTGAATATTGCACTGGAACAATATGAACTGGCCAAACAGCAGACCGTGTTGGCGCAAAAATTGGCGGATGCCGGTTTGGCGGCAAATGTGGAAGTATTACGGGCAGAGACCGGTGTTGCCCAGCGAATGGATGCGATTTTACAGGCGCAAAACAATATTATTGCGACAAACAATGTCCTGTCCAAACTGGTCAGCAGTGAGGAAAGCGAAGAAATTTATACCTTGATCCAACCGACAAGCGAGCCGGAAGTTACAGAACCGAAGTTGAATAAAAGGCAATTGCTTGATGAGGCGTTGAATAATTCGCTTTCAATCAAAATTCTGGAAAATTCAACTGATTCTGCGCAAATGACCTTGGAGGCGGCGGAGCATCAGTTGCTACCCGAAGTTGATTTTAACGCCACCTATACGGAGACGGATGGGAAAACAGATAATAAATCGGTCAAGTTCAATTCCAGTGAAAAAGACGATTGGACGGTAGGCTTAACGTTAACTTATCCCTTTATGCAACGCGCGGATAACGAAGCCCATAAACAGGCGTTGATTAATTTGAAAACCGTTCGTTACTCTTTGGCAACACAACGTCAAACCATTGCAAAAAATGTCGATCTTGCCTTGAACAGTATTTATCAGAGTTATCGTAAACTCGTGGCAGCGATTGCAGAAGAAGAAATCACACAACGGATTTATCGTGCCGAAGTGCAGCAGTTCAATCAAGGTCAGCAAACAAGTACGGATGTCTTGAATGCGGCTCAGCAATTGGCGGTGGCGCAGAATAAAAAAGCCTCGGCAAAAGTGGATTTCGAAAAGAACAAAACCCAGATCAATTATATCCGTGGTGCGTTGAACCAGACGGTCATGGAATTTCTGAATATAGAATAGGGGCAAAGTAAAGGTTGAAAGCAATGAGAAAAAAAATTGATTTCAAAAATATGACGGCAAAGCAAATTATTTTGATCGTGGTTGGATTTGGCCTGAGCGTGACCGGTCTGGTTTTATCCATCATTCTTTTTGCGTCCAACCTTTATACATCTGAAGAATTGAACAAAATTTCATTGACCGATGATTCTGTTCAAACGGTTTGTGACAGTTGCGTGATTAAACCGGATCAAAGCTTATGGCTAAAAGTTCGAAATCGTCAGATCGAGTATACCGATATTTCATTATTGGTCAGAGTTGAGGCCTTGAATCGAGACTTATCTAAAAATGAAGACACGTCTTTTCAGATTGTTAACTTCCGCAATCAATTTGGTAATCATGTTTATTATCGTTTGATGTCATTGGATGAGTTTGAAGGTCTTGAAACGCGAATCACATTGGTCAGAAAAGGGGATGATAAGATGACGAACGAGGCATCGGTTGCCCTGCGCCAATATGACGGAATGAAATTTAGCTTTTCCTATATTTTAATGATCTTAATTGGAGTAGGGACTCTTGTTTATGGTATTCGGAGTAAAAAAAATCATGTATAGTTCAAGCGTATATTGCCTTTTTTAGACAGAGTATCATTATTATTTAATTCTAATGAATAATTCAGAGAATAATTAAGTTAGGGTAATTATTGTGTCATGAGAAAAAGACCGATCATACATGTTGTATTGTTCTTTATACTCACTCTTGTCGGGTTAGGGCTGTTGCGCAGTGGCAGTTTCGCTCACGGGCAGGCTTTGTTATGGGGATTGATGGTTGTTCAGCTTGTTTGGGCAGCCTGGCTTTATCCGATTTCAAAGGTGACTTTGGGGAATTTCCAGTTTGCCTTATTTATATTGGTAATTGTTCAAATGCTGCAATATGGCACGAACGTGCATTCTTTTGCGGCCGGCAACTTCTCTGTATTTGACCTGATTCGCTACATGATATTTATCGCATTGGTTGAGGAGCTTTGGTTTAGGGGCATTCTTCAGGATAATGTGGGAGGGTCGCCCCTTGTCGGGATATGTGTTTGTGCGGTGATTTTCGGCCTTTACCATATCCAACAAGGTTGGGGGACCGTTTTAACGACAACGGCTGTCGGGTTCCTGTTTTCGGTTGCCAGAGCGTGCGGGGCAGGCATCATCGCTTTGACGCTCGCTCATGGTACCATGAACTGGTTGAACAATTCATTCTTGCCGCCGGTTGGCTTACGTATTGAAATAACATGGTTTTACGCGGTATTTGCGCTGGGATGTCTGGCGGGGGGAAGTCTGCTTTACATCTATTATAAAAAAAGAACGCTGAGGGTAACTTAATATTTCGAAAACGGACCGTAAAAGGTTCGCATGTAACAAATCTATCAATTGCCCCGAAGAATAAGAAAAGCGGGTCGGTTAACACGGAGCAAATTTATGAATGAATATAGTGATGCAGGAAGTATCGTTCGGGCCTCTATCATGGCGCAAATTAAGGCTGAACAATCCAATGCCGTTTTGCAAAAAACAGTAACCGCGGGCGAAGATGTTTCAAAACGTCATGCCAAAGCTTCTACTTACAATCTTTTTGTGCCGATCGAAGGTGATCGCAATCTTGTGTACAACACGCTGACCGGGGCTTTTGCTGTCTGGAATGCGCAGGATATGGAAATTTATAAATCCATCGAAACGCAGAAACGTTCCGTCACCGACCCGGAACTGAGCGATTTCATCTCGGGCGGATATATGGTGAGCAACAAGACGGACGAGGTCCTTGAGCTGGAAAGCCGTTATATGGCAGCCCGTAATGATCCGGCAACCATGATTATGACGGTTGCGCCGATTATGGCCTGTAACTTCGCCTGTGATTACTGTTTCCAAGGTGCCGACAAGCCGCATGAAAAAATGCCTCAATTTGTTCAGGATGCCTTGCTTGACTATCTGGATCGCAAATTGCCGGAACTGAATCTGTTGCATATTGCGTGGTATGGTGGCGAACCCTTGATGGGGCTGTCTACGATTGAGACATTGACGGAAAAAATCGTAGCGCTTTGTAAAAAACACAATACGAGATATAGCGCCTTTATCGTTACGAACGGTTATTTCTTTGATGGTAAAACGGCTGAAAAACTTTATAGCCTTGGCGTAACAAGCTGTCAGGTGACCTTTGACGGGGCGGCGGAAACGCACGATCAACGCCGCATGTTGCTGTCGGGCCGTCCGACTTATATGCGTATTGCGGACAATTTGGCCGAAGCCGTTGAACGTACCCCTATTCAGGTTTCATTGCGGGTGAATATTGATCATCATAACAAGGACAATATTATTGACTTGATTGATGATTTGCATAAACGCGGCTTTTCAAACCGAAATAATTTGGGCATGTATTTTGCCCCGGTTGAATCGATTACAGAGGCCTGCCATAACTGTAATGATATTTCTATGGGCAAGCAGGAATATGCATCCATGGAAGCCGAATTATATCGCTATGCCTTTGAAAAAGGGCTGACAGGCCTGCCGCGTCCGCCTGTAATGCATGGTAACTGTGCGGCCGTTCGCAAAAATGGTCTGGTTCTTCTTCCCAATGGTGAACTCCATAAATGCTGGGACACGGTTAATGATACCACGATGAAGATCGGCACAATTTTTGAACCGGAAAAGTCGTTGGACAGCCCCATTCATAATGAATGGATGCAATGGTCGCCCTTTATGAACGAAACGTGCCGGACTTGCAAAATCCTGCCGAACTGTACAGGGGCCTGTGCATATAAATTTATTTATACAGATAAAACTTTAGGAGAGGGAGGTTCACTCCCCTGCCCGAGCTGGAAGTTCAATATCAACGAACGCTTGCTCATTCGGGCCGAGAAACGAGGGATAATCTCGGCAAATGATATCTTGGATGTCAGCCGTACGACAACAGAAGAGGTGGGGCGAAACCACACGGACTCGGGCTTGTTTACGACGAAGTCTGCGGTTGCCGCAGGTTAAGACAATAGGCAAAACCGAAAATCAGTAATGATACTTAGTCACCTGTGAGAGTGCCGGGAAACCGGTTTTCAATCAGGACAGTTAATTCTTTTCAAAGAAGGGGACTTGTGAATGGAATATGTAGACAAGCCATTTGGTGCAGATGTTCATATTCTTGACCCGCAGACAGCTTTTATGGCGGGTAAGATCAAGACAACAAATATCGACGATTTGCGAATGTTTGAACGCGCATTTCCGGCTAAACCGGAAGTGTTGGTCAACGTTGCAAAACAACAACAGGAAAAAGATGATCATGTTGTAGAAACAACAGATGACATTCCTGCAAAAGAAAAAGCAGATCTTTTGTTCTTAAAAGTTCTGCCGATGTGTTTCGTTCCCGCAAATGCTGGAGATTGGGAAACCAATATTCACTTTAAAGTCACTGGTGCAGCTGATTATACGATCTCAGTTGCCAATGGTGCGTGTGCGATCTCAGAAGGGTTGATCGGTGAACCCGATACGGTAATCGAAAGCGAATATGATGATTTCCGTTTAATTCTTCGTCACATTGTTCTTCGTGACAGTACATTGGTTTCTGAAGACCAGTTGGAAGAATGGGATGACGAAATCGAGCTGGATATGGAGCTTGAGGACGATCAGCTTGAAGCGATTGCCGGTGGTAAAGGTTGCGGTGCGGAAGCATCGGCTGGAACTGCATGTGGCGCTGATGGTTGCGGTGCGGCTGCGGGTGCAGGCGTGGCCTGTGGTGCAGCTGCCTGTGGTGCCGATGCCAGTGCTGGTACGGCCTGTGGTGCAGCCGCTTGTGGTGCAGCCGTGGGCGTCGGTTCGGTCTGTGGTGCAGATGCCTGTGCTGCGGCTGCCGGTGTCGGTACGGCCTGTGGTGCAGCCTTGGGTGTCGGTGCGTGCGCTGGTGATGCGTGCGGTGCGGCCTTGGGTGCCGGTGTTTGCGCCGGCAACGTTTGTGGTGTTGACATTCTTGGCGGTGCGGATTGCGGTCCGTGCGCCATCAACGTTATCCCGCTCGTTCCGGGGACTTAATCGTTTCAAAACGATAAGGCTCAAAGGGCTTAGGCGGCGTTTTATCGCCGCCTAAGCCTTATTTTTGAAATTCTTGCCTGTTTCCATCAATGAACAAAATGTCAGAAGAACCTGAAAACCTTGCACAATGGGCTTGGCAGTCACTCTCTGAATTAGGGGAGAGGCCGGCGCTTCGCGTTTTGTCTTCTCAGGGCGAGGAATGTTTTTCCTATGACGATTTGATGGAATGCAGCCGAAAGGTTGCTAAATTCCTACAGCGGAAAACAAAACCGCAGAGCCGTATTCTGCTTTGTGAAAAACCGGGCATCGCCTTTTTGTCAGGTTTGTTGGGTTGCTTCCTTGCGGGACGCCTTGTCGCCCCGACATTTGAGGCGGCTAACTCACGTACCCTGAAACGTTTTCTATCCGTTTATGACAATTTTAAACCGGATCTGGTTCTTTCCTCCTCACCGATTTCGGGTATCGAGGCCGCAAATCTGAGTGTCCAGAATGTTTTGGATAAGAACCCACCGCCGCTTTCCTATGATGAGATTGCAAGCGGGGAGGGGGAGCTTGCAGCTTTGGTGCAATACACATCCGGGTCCACATCCGATCCCAAGGGGGTGGTGCTGAACGGGACACAGATTTTACATAATCTGAGGGCAATCAATCAGCATCTGCATTTCACCCGCATAGATCCGCCGACGGTGGTCAGTTGGTTGCCGCCTTATCACGATCTCGGATTGTTCAGTCATTTACTCTCAACTTTATCGGTTGGTGGGCATCTGGTTATTTTGCAACCGATCGATTTTATCCGTTCACCCTATCGCTGGCTGAAGGCGATATCGGATTACCGTGCCGATTATTCCAGTGCACCGGATTTTGCCTATCGCAATTGTGTAAAACGTATTAAGGCGGAACAGATTGCGGATTTGGATTTGAGCTGTTGGAAAGCGGCCGTCAATGCCGCAGAACCGATCAACCTGTCAACGCTGGATCAGTTTTACGAGTTATGCCGTCCGGCAGGTTTTAAACGGGAAAGCCTGATGCCGGCATACGGACTGGCCGAGGCAACGGTATTTGTTTCGGCTACCCCTTTAAATCAGGGACCGTTACGGGCCTTCTTTAAGCAATCGGCCTATCGTCAGTCTCAGGCCATATGTGCGGAAAATGCACACGAGCGTAAAGATGCGATAGAACTGGTGTCCAGTGGTAAACCAATACCGGAAATAGAGGTCAGGATTGTCGATCCCGAAACCCATGCGGAACGTGCACCGGGGGGGATCGGCGAGGTGATATTGAAAGGCCCGTCTATTTCCAGCGGATATCTGGACCGTGCGGATGAAACGCAGAAAAGTTTTATCAACGGATATTTGCACACCGGTGATCTGGGTTTTCTGTATGACGGGCATTTGTTTATTACCGGGCGGATTAAGGATTTGATTATCCTGAATGGGGAAAATTTCCATCCCAACGATATCGAACATCTTGTTCGCCAGACCCTAAATGTGGACCGTGCGGCTGCATTTGCCCTGTCCAATGAAAGTGATGTGATTTTATGTATTGAAAAAAATCACGGGCTGGACACGGATCGACTGGGGTCTGCGGCACACCGGATATATCGTCTGGTTTTGCTGGAGATGGGGATCGAACTGCACAAAGTTCTTTTTGTCAGACATAACAGCCTGCCGGTGACGTCCAGTGGAAAAATACAACGCCGACAGACACGGGCTTTATTTGAAAAATCGGCATTGGATGTTGTACATACCTATGATCCTCATGCTGAATTCTCCCGTCTGGGACCGCAAGATCTGTTAAATCTGATTGCGACAATTTGCGATAAAGATCCTCTGGAATTGACGGTTCAAAGCGGCCTTGCCGATTTGGGGTTTGACTCTCTCAATCTGCTGCAACTTGATATTCAACTGGAAAAAAACTTTAACCTGACTTTGAATTTGGATCAGGTTCCTGAAACCATTCTGGATTTATATGCCCAGATTGAAAACATCACTCAGGATGAAAGCAAGGACGTACAGGCGGTTTCACGGGTTGAGATCACGGCGCAGGATCGGGATATCAGCATAAAAAACTGGCAGACCATTGCGAAAAATTATGATGATTTCATCGGGTTTAGCGGACTGTTGGAAGATAACCCCTATCAGGTCATTCATATTTGTCAGCGGCTTTATTTTTTCCTGCCACAAAAGGCCTCTAAACTGTTAAATATCGCCTTGAGAATTTATCGTGAGCATCTTTATACCAACTGGTTCTGGTATTTGCCCAATTTCCAAAAAATATTGCGTGATTGGAAAACGAGTTTTCCGGCTGACTATAAACATCTGTCCAATAAATTACATGGGGTGGAACCCGGCAGTGTCCTTGTACTTGCCCATATGCATGGCTGGGAATGGATTGTTGAAAACATTCTTTATGTTGTACAGGAAATGGGACAAGACGTGGTTTTGATTGCCAATACGTCCGTGGTGGAAAAATTACTCAATAAAAAACGGCGATATATGTCGGGGGAAACGCGGGCATATTACAGCAATGCAATTCTGGATGTGGACAGTCCCCGTTTTGATGTTGACTTGTTAAAGGCGTTGAACGAAGGACGTTTGCTGATTGCCTTGCCCGATACGGTTCTTGCCGGGGGGCGTCTGACCCACAAACAGGTTGTCCCTTTTATGATGAGTGATATGGCACTTGCCGCGGGTGTTTTTAAACTGGCTGCACAAAAAGAACGCCGTGTGTATCAACTGGAATATTATTTTACGGCCAATGGGCCGGAAATGGAACTGGTGGATCTAAGCCAGCCGCATCACGGGAAGTCCCCTGTAGAAGAACCGGAAATTATGGTCATGCGTTTTGGGGATTCCATTGCCCGACGAATGGATCATTGGGCGCAATGGTCCATTTTGACCCCTACTGGCAAGCCGCCTCGCATAACAGGTGATTTGAAGGACGAGAACTTTTTCGATCGCTATGGGGTTGTGGTATTGCAAACGGGCAATGTCTGTGTCCTGCACAGTTTACCGCTGAACCGAAATATTGAAATATCCAAAAAAGAATACGAGCTGATGAAATCATCTGCACAGGCTGATATTCTGAAACAATGTCGCGCAGATGTACTGTCCCTTTTTCCGGATTTGGTTCTTTAGAAAATGTCCAATAGAAATAAAAAAATTTCCGTCGTTTCAATGAGTTGCCGTTTCCCGGGCGGGGCGAATAGTCCTGAGGAATTTTGGGAGCTTTTGAAAAATAAAGGCAATGCCATTTCCGATATTCCGTCCGGTCGATTTAATGCGTCGCGTTTTGTTGATGCCAATACGGAGAAAACCGGTAACAGTTATGTTGGTAAAGGGGGCTTTCTCGACTGGAACCCTGAAAGTTTTGATCCCGCACCGTTCAATATTTCACCACGCGAAGCGGCGAATATGGACCCGCAACAACGCCTTTTACTGATACTGACACAGGAACTTTTCGTGCGCGCCGGGTATGGCGTACAAACTTTTAAGGATCAGCCCGTTGGGGTCTTTATCGGCGGATTTTGTGTTGATAATCTGCTACTGAAACTTGGGCCAAACAATTGGGACGAGATTAACGCCCATACTGCAACAGGTTCCACCCTGACCATGTTGGCCAATCGTATTTCCCATACGTTCGATTTTACAGGACCGAGTTTTTCGCTGGATACCGCCTGTTCGTCGTCTCTGGTTGCGCTGCATCAAGGGGTGCGCAGTCTGCAAAATGGTGAATGCGATTGTGCGATTGTGGGTGGTGCCAACGTGATTATGTCGCCGGAATATTATATTGCGATGTCCAAGGGGCATTTTCTATCCCCCAATGGGCGCTGCGCCACTTTTGATGCGGAGGCCGATGGATATGTGCGCGGGGAGGGGGCCGGTCTGGTCCTGCTAAAACCCTATGAACAGGCGCTGAGTGATGGCGATCCGGTTTTGGGTGTGATTGAAGCCAGTGGCATTAATCAGGATGGTCACACCCCTGGCATTACTCTGCCCAGCATGGCGGCACAAACCCGTCTGTTGCAGGACTTGCTTGATAAGAGCGATCTCAGCCCCCATGATATCGGTTATGTGGAAGCCCACGGCACCGGAACGCAAGCTGGTGATACGGCAGAAACCACAACATTAAAAAATGTATTCGGGGACTGCCTTGGTGAACAGGATTGTCTGTACGTCGGGTCGGTTAAAACCAACATCGGGCATCTCGAAGCCGCTGCAGGTATTGCGGGGCTGATTAAAAGCCTTCTGATCCTAGAACATGGGCATTTACCGGCAAACCTGCATCTGAACAGGTTTAATCCCGCGCTGGCATGGGATGACCGTTTCAAGGTTCCACAAGACTATATCCGTCACGACAAACTGGATAAAAAGCCAGCTATTCTTGTCAATTCCTTCGGTTATGGCGGGACGAACGCGATGGTTGTTGTAAAACGTCCGCTGCGGTCTTCAATCCCTGTTTTACCTTGTGTAAAAAGCGAAGAGGGTAAACCGCTTCCCCTGTCGGCTTACAGTTATGATGGATTGCATGAACATGTGCGCAAGGTTCAGGGTGATCTAAAAGAAACGACGGATGTTTATTCTTATTTATATTCCCTGAGCAACAGCAATGCAGACGGGCCCTATCGCAGGCTGATCTGGTATAAAAACGAGGCATCTCTGCTTCAAGAGCTTGACGAAATTTTGAGTGAGAAACCGGCTTTGCCCGGTGTTCAAAATAACACGCTGGCCCTGATCTATTCGGGTATGGGGCCACATTGGTGGGGGATGGGGCGCAGCCTTTATCAAAATGTGCCTTTGTTTCGCGATACGTTGGATCATGTGGATGAACTGTTTCAGAAACTGTCCGGTTTTTCGTTTATTCAGGCGATGGGAAGCTCGTCAGAAGACAGCCAGATCGGGCGTACAGAAATTGACCAACCTTGCGGCTTTGGTCTTCAGGTCGCCTTGACAACGCTGTTGCGTCATTATGGATTAAAGGCGGATTGTGTCATGGGGCACAGTCTGGGTGAAGTGTGTGCCTTCTGGGCCAGTGGATGGTTGACGTTGGAAGACGCCGTTTGTGTTGTCTATCACCGCAGCCGCTTACAAGCACGATTGCGCGGGCAGGGCGGAATGCTTGCCACAGCGCTGAATGTGCAAGAGGCACAGGTCTATATCTCGGCTTATGACGGGGTGTGCCTGTCCGCGCAAAACAGCACCAATATGGTGACCTTGGGCGGAAATCTGGATCAACTTGGCCTGATTGCACAAGAATTGGAAAAGGCCGGTATATTCAATCGTTTCCTGCGGGTGGAAGTGGCCTATCACAGCCATTATATGGATGCGATTGAAGAAGATTTGCGTCTTGGGCTTGCTGATATTTCGTTTCAAAAACCGGATGTTGCACTTTATTCCACCGTCAGTGGACAGCTTTTTGAAGGGGATGTCGCACCAGCAGATTATTGGTGGGGCAATATCCGGCAGGCTGTTGCTTTTCAGGCCGGATTTTGCGCCATGATTGAGGCATTCACCCCTCAAGTTCTCGAGATCGGGCCACATCCGGTATTAACCGGGGCAATTCAGGAAAATTTGTATCATCTACAAAAAAATGTTCCTGTTCTTTATAGCCTGCATCGTGAAAAAGATGAATTGGAACGCCTGCACGATATTGTGAAACATTTCTACAACAGCGGGTTTAACCTGAATTGGTCGGCCTGGTATCCGGTTCGTTCTGTTTGTCCGGTACCGATTGCACCGGTTGTGGAAAAACAGTTGTGGGTGGAGTCCGCCTTATCCAAGCAATGTCGATTTGGATTGCCCGGATCGCCTTATTTGTTGAACCGGGTGAACGTTCCCGGCATTGTCTGGGCAGGTGATATTTCGCGCGGTTTTTTCCCTTGGCTGTTTGACCATAAAGTCAAAGGCGAGGCGACATTCCCCGGTGCTGGATATCTCGACGCCATGTTCAGCGCAGCGGCGCAGATGGTACCAGCCGATATCGGCGTTGAATTGCATCAGGTTGAACTGCGTGCCATGTGGCTGCTGAATCAAAATGATAATTTCACCTTGTTCACCAAAGTTGATGGCGCCACACAGCAGATGGAACTGTTTACAAGTGTGCGTAACCAATTATATGCCCATCAATTAAATGCTGTTGCCCGCTATGCTCCCACAGAAACAGGTTTTGCCCCTGTTCCTGATCTACAGAATGAAAAAGAGCTGGACGTTGATGAGTTTTATCAACAGGTGCAGGAGATCGGTTTTCAATATGGTCCGGCTTTTCAGGTCATCAAACAGTTGTATGTGGGTGACCAGACCCTGCGCATGCGTCTGGAGGCACCGGCACATGACGTTGGTGGGGCTTGTTATCCGCCGCTTCTGGATGGTGTTTTCCAAAGCGTCTTGTCCATGATTGTAACTGATAGCACCTATCGTAAAAGTTACGTGCCTTTTTCGATGGAACGTTTATGCCTGTTGCAACCACTTGTGCCTGAATTGGAGGCCGTGGTTGAAATTACGCAGATGGATGCGCAGGAAATTCGCTTGAATATTTGGGTGAATACGACGGATGGAGCGCTGGTCTTTTATGGTGCGGGCATCCGCTTCATTGCGCTGGCGCAAGAACCCAAAAAACTGATGGATAGCTATGCCTGTCAATGGGAGGCACACCCCTCAGAACAAAGTGCTGAAGTGACAAAATATGCCTTGCATCCGGCTTCTGCCCCTGTTGAGGGCTTGGTCCCTTATCTGGACGAGGATGCAGATAATAAATTGTTATTCCTACATGATTTGAATCAACCGGTGGCACAGATCGAAACGCTTTTGTTTGATCATATCAAAACGGCATTACACGAGGATAGTGGGGCAACGTTGTTGATTGTTCTTGCCCAAGACAATGAGGCTACCGGATATCTTGCCAATATGTTGCATGGCTTTATTCAAGTTTTGGAAAAAGAAGGGTACGAAGATGCCCTTCGTCTGGTTTACGGTCGTGTTGATGATCTGTTGGAAACCGTGACGGACTGGATGAACAGTAAGCAGCCGGTCTTGCATATCCGTGAACAAAAAGGATGGGTCCCGCACATGACCCGCTTGCCTGATCCCAATATTACACCGGTTGCGGCACGATTTGATCGGCAATTGTATTTTGATTGGCCGCTCAAGAATACATTGGTTGAACAAGGGCAAAGCCTGCAAGGTGACCGTTTGGCCATTGATGTTGTCTCGAATGATAAACTATTCGGGGCTTATGGCTTTATCGGTTCCAAAGGGGCTAAACGCTATATGGGCGTTTGTGCACAGGTGGATAAACGATTTATCGATATGGATGAAAAAGATCTGGTCGAAGTCGATGCTAATCTTTGCGTTGATACATTGCTTTCGGCCTTGGCCTATAGCGTGTTTGAATCCGTTTTCCAAAGCAAGGCTACTTTCCCGCGCGTGACGTTGCACGGGCTGTCAAATGCATTCGAGACGAGGGCTGCCCATAAATATCTTGATCTTTATGGTGTGACTGTTGCAGAAACAGGTGACTTTCAAACATGTCATCTCGATTTTTGTTCTGATTCTGAACGATTGGAAAAGAGCGGACTATCCTGTCGGGTTAATCTTCTTGGAC
>NZ_JBLWXN010000007.1:34240-227501 GCF_048267425.1 Terasakiella sp. | reverse complement strand
CATGCACAAGATCAAGGAAAATATGGACCTGCAACTCGAAGTCTGTGACGAGGCGCCGTTCTATACACTAGGCCCCCTTGTCACCGATATTGCAGCGGGTCATGATCATCTGGCATCGGCCATCGGCGCGGCAATGATCGGCTGGTATGGTTGTGCGATGTTATGTTACGTCACCCCGAAAGAACATTTGGGCCTGCCCAACCGGGACGATGTGAAAGAAGGTGTGATGGCCTATAAGGTTGCCGCCCATTCTGCCGATCTGGCCAAAGGACATCCCGGTGCGCGTCTGCGTGATGACGCGATGAGCAAGGCGCGTTTTGAGTTCCGTTGGCGCGATCAGTTCCATTTGGCGCTTGATTCGGAAAAATCACTGGAATTCCACGACGAAACCTTGCCGGCGGAAGGCGCGAAAATCGCGCATTTCTGCTCCATGTGCGGGCCGAAATTCTGCTCCATGCGCATCAGCCATGAAGTGAAAGCAGAGGCGCAAAAAGGCATGGCCGAAATGTCGGAGAAGTTCAAAAAAGAAGGTGGCGAGATTTATAAAAAGATCGATGCCGCAGAATAAACCTAAAACCACATCATCAACATGAACAAAAAGGGAGGCATTTGCCTCCCTTTCTTACGTCCCGGCATATAGTTTAGAAAGATTATGAGCTATGCATTTTCTGTAAATCACACCTGCAAAAACAATAATTGTTGTCCACATCAAGCAGGCGTAAAGAGGGCGCAAATATCACACAACCCCTTAGAGAGACAAACACCATGTCCTTACCTTACCCGATTACTTCTTACGCCAGCCACCATGTTGATCTGACCGGTGGTGCGTTGGACAAATTCGAAAACTTCATCATTGCCAAAACAGCAAATGTTGTTTCTTCTGTTCGCACATACAATGCACTGAAAAAATTGAGCGAACGTGAACTGATGGATATCGGCCTGACACGCGCCGACATTCTGCCTGTTTCCAAAACAGCATTGTCTGGCGCACGTGCGGCTTAAGAATAAAGCTTCTACCAGCAGATAACCTCATCAAATATAAAGGGCCGTAAACTCATAATTGGTTTACGGCCCTTTATATTTATCATCCAGAAAATACGCCCATAAGCATTTACTCTGCGGGTTCCTCGATTGGAGTGGAGCGTGTCCAGACAACCTCCAGACCGGGTTCTGGATTATCTGGAATGAGGCGAGATAGCATCAATGACAGAACCGCCAACCCCGCCCCGGTTAAAAAGACTGCTGCCGGCGAGGCTATCCATAACAAACCATAAAGCGCCGGCAAAACCACGGCTGCAATATGGTTAATGGTAAAGGACACCCCTGCCGTCGGGGCAATATCTTTCGGATCAGCAATTTTCTGGAAATAGGTTTTGATCGCAATCGCCATCGAAAACAGCAAATGATCCACCACATACAGCACCACAGCAACCCACGGGCTTTCAACAAAGGCATAACCGACAAAAACCAAAATCAGACCGATATATTCCAAACCTAACGAGCTTTTTTCACCCAATCGCCCAATCAATTTGCCAATGCGCGGGGCAAAAAACATATTCATCGCCCCATTGATCAAAAACAAAATGGAAATGGCGGCCGCATCAAATCCAAACTTTTCCACCATTAAAAAGCCCGCAAAGACAACAAAGATTTGACGGCGTGCCCCGCTCATAAACGTCAGGGCATAAAACAGCCAATAACGTTTGCGTAAAATAATCTTCTTGTGTTGTTCCACCCCCTGATTAAAACGCGGAAAAGCCCACCAGCAGAACAGAGCCAAAATCACACAAGCCCCGCCGCCCAGCACATAGACCACTTCCATGTCAACTTTCAGCATGTCCAACATAACCCAGACCAAAGCGAACGCGATCAACGAGGCAAAAGAACGCATCGCAATCACTTTACCCATCTTGTGTGCGGCTGTTTTTTTATCAAACCATTGCAAAGACAGTGACTGATTGACCGTTTCATAATAATGAAACCCGATCGACATCAAAACCGTTGTGGCATAAAGCCCGATTTCAGATGGGAAAAATCCTGTAATCGCCGTCCCGATTCCAAGAAAGACGAGGGAAACCAGCCCCAACGTCTGTTCGCGCATCATCAATAACAAAAACACAGCCGTAAAAGCCAGAAAGCCCGGAATTTCGCGCAACGATTGGAGAATGCCAATTTCGACACCGCTGAAATTCGCGCGTTCAATGACAAAGTTATTCAACAAAGCCTGCCAAACACCAAAAGCCAATGCCATTGCAATCGCCATAACGTAAAGCAGGTTTTCCGGTTTTTTCCATGTTTGAGGGGAAGACATTACAATGACCTTATTCTCTATTCATTATCAACTTTCATACTTTATAATGAAACAAAAATGTCGTATATAGTGGTTTATGACAAAAAACATCGCAAAAAAGACACCTGTTTTTGGTCTTCGCCCCTTCCTCACACATGATGGTGTGGAAATTGATGATTTTGATAAACTCCCCCGTGACATCAATTTAAAGGAAGTTCTAAGGCTCCCGGACCATGAGATCCATCCCCATCAGCACATCTGGGGACAACTTCTTTATGCCTCACACGGGGTCATGCAGGTTATGGCACAAGGACATATCTGGGTCATTCCCCCACAACGCGCGGTCTGGATTCCACCAAATGTGGAGCATGCGATTAAGGTTATCCATAAAGTTCGTCTGCGCAATGTCTACATTTCCCCCACTGTCATGCAAGGCTTACCTAAGCATTGTCAGGTCATGCACATCAGCCCGCTTTTGCGCGAAATTATTGCTGAAGCCGTTCGTTTCCCTCCCCTATACGACACCGATGGACCGGAAGGGCGTTTAATGCGCGTGTTGTTAGATTGCCTGAAAGCAACCCCGTCTACCCCGTTGCAATTACCAGTCCCGGATCAAGGGATGATAAAAACCATCGCAGACTTTTTAAAAGAAAATCCAGATGATGAAAAAACACTGGAAGATTGGGCGCAAGAATTGGGGACCACGTCACGCACCTTGGCACGCAATTTTAAAAAGCAAACGGAGATGACCTTTGGTCAATGGCGCCAACAGGCACGCTTGTTAGAAGCCCTCAGTCGGCTGGCCGATCAACAGCCCATCGCCCATATCGCGCAGGATTTAGGCTATTCATCACAAAGCGCCTTTAGTGCCATGTTTAAAAAGGCACTCGGCGTCACACCCGGGCAATATTTTAAAACCGATTAGCGCTTAACGGTTAAGTCCACACCGGACAGATATTCATGTCCCAGTACAGCTGCTATAAACACACAGACACCAACGGCAAAAACAATGACGCCCTTGTGGGGTAACTGCTTATCCGGTACCTGAAACGCACCGTCACGCCGGTTGGTTAAAACGATTGTTGCGATGGCCCATAATGCCAAGCCGCCAAACAAGACAACCGCGCGTAAATCCCCATTCATCAAGGTATGCGCGACTGCCCACAGGCTAAACCCCGTCAATTGCGGATGGCGAACTGTACGTGAAAAATTGGATTTCAATTTTGATGCCGCCATCAGGACAAACCCTGCCAGAATCAGCAGCAAACACGGTGCCACGACGATGTCGTAAATATCGTATAAAACCGTCACGCTTTCAATTGAGCGCCAGCCGACCACCATCAGGGCGACACTTGCCAAAATTACAAATGCAAACAGCCCGCGATAAGGCAGCGCACCGACTTTCTCAATCAAGCTTTGACGAAAATCAGGCGCAACGACAGGAACGAAATGAACACCGCTCCAGACTATTAGACCGAGAAGGATCAGTTCCATCGTTACGCCTCTTTTACAATAAACTCACTCTAACCGGCGAGTGCCGCTTCAATCGCAGCCAATGCAACATTTGCTTTTGTGCCATCCGGGCCACCGGCTTGTGCCATATCCGCACGCCCGCCGCCGCCTTTGCCGCCTAACGCTTCCGATCCGATACGCACCAGATCAACGGCACTGTGCGTGTCTTTCACGTCATCGGTTACACCAACAACAATGGAAGCTTTACCGTCATTAATCGCAATAGCCACACAGACACCGGAACCGACTTGGTTTTTCATTTCATCAACCATCGATTTCAGCTCTTTACCCGGGATATCTTCAAGAATCTTCCCCAGATATTTTACGCCATTTACGTCTTTGATATCCGCTGCACCACCGCTTGTGCCACCTGTGGCCAGTTTTTTACGCAAATCGGAAATTTCACGTTCCATTTTTTTGCGTTCTTCCAGCAAAGCTTCCACACGCCCAGGCACATTTGCCGGTGTGGCTTTCAACATGGCCGCCGCTTGATTTAAACGGTCTTCCTGTTCCGCCAGATAGGCAATAGCAGCAGATCCGGTCAAGGCCTCGATCCGGCGAACCCCTGCGGCAACGGCCCCTTCGCTCACGACTTTAAACAAGCCGATGTCACCCGTGCGCTTAACATGCGTTCCGCCACATAATTCCACAGAGAAGTTTTTATTCTTGTCAGTCCCCATCGTCACAACGCGGACCTCGTCACCATACTTTTCGCCAAACAGCGCCATTGCACCTTGTTCAATGGCTTCATCCGGCGTCATCAAACGGGTCACAACTTCGGTGTTCACGCGAATTTGTTCATTCACACGTGCTTCGACATCCGCCATTTCCGCAGCGCTTAATCCTTTGGGGTGCGCGATATCAAAACGCAAGCGTTCTTCGGCCACCAAAGACCCTTTTTGCGTCACATGCTCGCCTAGACGTTCCTGCAAAGCTTTGTGCAAAAGGTGAGTGGCGGAATGGTTTGATCGTACAGCACCGCGTCGAACCGGATCGACAGTCGCATGAACATCTTCACCAAGCGTAATGGAACAGCCCTTGACCTTGCCCAGATGAATATGTAAATCGCCCAATTTTTTGGCGGTATCACGTACTTCAATCGTTGCTGTATCTCCGACACGTAACAGGCCGCTATCACCCACCTGACCACCAGATTCCCCATAAAACGGAGTTTGGTTTAAAACGATGGCAACCTCGCTACCGGGTTCCGCCCGTTTGACCATTTGCCCATCTTGAATGATCGCAACGATCTGACCTTCTGCCTCTTCGGTTTCATAACCCAGGAAATCTGTCGCCCCGACCTTGTCACGAACATCAAACCAGACACTTTCATCCGCGGCTTCACCAGAACCCGCCCAGTTTTTGCGCGCTTCTTCACGTTGTTTGGACATGGCGGCATCAAAACCATCCATATCCACATGAATTCCTTTGGGTTTCAAGGCATCTTGCGTCAAATCAACCGGGAAACCGTATGTGTCATAAAGTTTGAAGGCCACATCACCAGCCAGTTCATCCCCTTCTGACAGGGTTTCGGTTTCCGCATCCAGCAAAGACAAGCCCCGGTCGAGCAATTTTTTGAAGCGCGCTTCTTCCAGTTCCAGCGTTTCCGTAATCAAAGCTTCTGCACGAAGCAGTTCAGGGAAAGCTTGCCCCATCAATCCGGTTAAGGTCGGAACCAGTTTATGCATCAACGGATCTTTCGCCCCGATAATATGGGCGTGACGCATCGCGCGGCGCATAATTCGACGCAGAACATATCCGCGACCTTCGTTGGACGGCAGAACACCGTCGGCTAATAAGAAGGAACAAGACCGTAAATGGTCCGCGATGACCCGGTGCGATGTATTGAAATCACCATCCGGGTCTGTTGACGTTTTATCTGCGGAGGCCTCGATCAACTTACGCAGCAAATCCACGTTATAGTTATCATGTGTGCCTTGTAAAACAGCGGCAATCCGTTCCAATCCCATGCCGGTATCAATGGACGGTTTGGGCAGTTCAAGTCGATCTTCAAGGGTCTGTTCATATTGCATGAAGACCAAGTTCCAGATCTCAATAAAACGATCGCCGTCTTCTTCTGCTGAACCCGGAGGCCCGCCCCAGATATGGTCGCCATGATCATAAAAAATCTCGGAACAGGGGCCACACGGTCCTGTATCCCCCATTGCCCAGAAATTATCCGAGGTCGGAATACGAATGATTTTTTCGTCCGGCAAGCCCGCAATTTTTTTCCAAAGATCAAATGCCTCGTCATCTTCATGGTAGACAGTGACCAGCAATTTATCTTTGGGCAGGCCGAATTCCTTGGTGATCAAATTCCACGCAAGCTCAATCGCCATATCCTTGAAATAGTCACCGAATGAGAAATTTCCCAACATTTCAAAGAACGTATGGTGACGTGCTGTAAAACCAACGTTTTCAAGATCGTTATGTTTCCCGCCGGCGCGCACACATTTTTGCGATGTGGTCGCACGGCTGTAATCACGATGTTCCAGACCTGTAAATACGTTTTTAAACTGAACCATCCCCGCATTTGTAAACATCAGTGTGGGGTCGTTTCGCGGAACCAACGGAGAAGAGTCCACAATCTCGTGGCCATTCTTACCAAAATATTCCAAAAACGTTTTACGAATATCATTCGCGCTTTGCATGGGCTTCACTTCGTTTGTTTATCACGTCAAGAAGGTAGGTTTTACCTTGCCTTTTGGTTCATGTCTAGCGGAAGTCCCCGCCCGTTCTGAAATATTCTTTCAGACAAAGACGCCACCTCCCCGCTCTGCTGGAAGATGGCGCCTGAATGACTACCTTTTTCAACCCCTCTTCCCATAGGAAAAGCGCTTGAAAACATTTTATATGTTTATTCGTCGTCGGTGGCGGGAGTGGGCTCACCTGTGGTCATTGCATCGGAAATCAAACCGGCATTTTCACGAATGGCACGTTCGATTTCCTGAGCAATGGTTTCATTCTCACGCAGGAATTGTTTGGCATTTTCACGCCCCTGCCCCACACGTGTCGAATTATACGAGAACCAGGAACCGGATTTTTCAACCACACCGGCCTTAACCCCAAGATCCAGCAGTTCCCCCATTTTGGAAACACCTTCACCATACATAATGTCAAATTCAACCGTACGAAACGGCGGAGCCATCTTGTTTTTCACGACTTTAACGCGGGTCTGGTTACCAACGATTTCGTCGCGGTCCTTGATTTGACCAATCCGGCGAATTTCCAAACGGATGGAAGAGTAAAACTTTAAAGCGTTACCGCCCGTTGTGGTTTCCGGGTTTCCAAACATCACCCCGATTTTCATACGAATTTGGTTGATAAAGATCACCAAGGTATTGGAGCGCGACACCGAAGACGTCAGCTTACGTAAAGCCTGAGACATCAACCGTGCTTGAAGGCCCACGTGCGTATCGCCCATTTCACCTTCCAGTTCGGCACGCGGGACAAGAGCGGCCACACTATCAACGATCAAAACATCCACAGCCCCGCTGCGCACCAAGGTATCGGTAATTTCAAGGGCCTGTTCCCCGGCATCCGGTTGCGAGATCAACAGTTCATCAACATTACATCCCAATTTCTGGGCATAAACCGGATCCAGCGCATGTTCAGCATCCACAAACGCACACGTGCCCCCCATTTTCTGGGCTTCGGCAACCACATGCAGGGCAAGCGTTGTTTTACCGGAACTTTCCGGTCCATAGATTTCAACGACACGACCACGCGGCATCCCGCCGATCCCCAAACCGATATCCAACCCGAGAGATCCTGTCGAAATAACGTCCGTATCCACCGCATTTTCGCGCTGGCCCAGTTTCATAATGGAGCCTTTACCGAACGAGCGTTCAATCTGCGCGACTGCCGCTTCCAATGCCTTATTTTTATCCATCGTATCCTTATCCACAAGCTTGAGTGCCGTTTGAGACATATCTATGCTCCCTTATTCCACAAGTAACGGGGCCGTTGCAATTCATTTAAAAGTACATGAAATGTTCTCATTAACAAGAACATTTGCGAACTTATTGTTTTTAAACGATTTTACAAAATATGTTCTCTTAAAGTTCTAACCGAATCGCAAATATCGGAACGAATCACTCCGGTATTATGCGGTATTATGTACGGTATTATGCGGTATTATGTAGCAAACACACTTACGCTTCACCGAGAACTTCTTTGACTTTATAGGCGAGGTCTTTGAGCTTAAAGGGTTTGGGCAGGAAATGAATGGTCGGGTCATTTTCGATCCCGTCGGGGATCACGTCTTCGGCATATCCTGACATGAAAATAACTTTCATATCCGGTTGGCTTGCCCGAACGAGTTCAACAAGGTCCGGGCCCTTCATGCCGGGCATGACCACGTCGGTAATAATCAGGTCAATCTTATTGGCTTGAGATTTAAAGATATCCCACGCAGCATCGCCACTGGGCGCTTCGATCACTTCGTATCCTTTGGCACTTAGGGCACGTGCGCCGAACAGACGGACCGGGTCTTCATCTTCGACCAGCAAGATGGTGGCGGTCCCGGTCAGATCAGCATGATCAAACAGGTCCGGTTGTTTTTTCTCCACTTTCTTCGCAACCGCCTCTTCCTCCACTGCCGGGAAATAGATCGAGAAGGTCGTTCCCTTGCCAACCACGCTGTCAACGAAGATATAACCATCGGTTTGACGGACAATCCCGTAAACGGTCGATAGGCCAAGACCCGTTCCTTTGTCCACATCCTTGGTTGTAAAGAAAGGCTCAAAAATCTTGGTCAGGTTTTCCGGTGCTATCCCGCAACCTGTATCGGAAACCTCGATACAAACGTAGGATCCCGGCGGCATAATATCGTGGGCCTGTTCCACAGGATCGTGGACAAGCGCATTATTAGTACGGATCATCACCTCGCCATCGCCATTCATCGCGTGCCCGGCGTTTACCGCCAAATTAACAATGACTTGTTCCAGTTGGCCCGTATCCACACGGATTTGTTTCAGGTCGCGCCCATGATCAATACGCAAGACAACCGTTTCCCCCAACGAACGGTTCAACATGGCTGAAAGATCGGAAATAACTTCTGAAATATCGACAATTTTCGGCCGCAAAGTCTGCTTGCGTGAAAAAGCGAGTAATTGACGCACCAAGTCCGTTGCCCGGTTTCCGCTTTGATAAATTTGTTGCAGTTCCTGATGATCCGGGTCGCCCTTGGGGTGGCGTTCCAGCAAAATCTCGCAAAAACCTGTCAGTGCGGTCAAAACGTTATTGAAGTCATGGGCAACCCCACCGGCCAGTTGACCGATGGCCTGCATTTTTTGAGCTTGTGTAAATTGCAGTTCCAGATCCCGTTGTTCCGTCGCATCGATAAAGTGCAAGACAAGGCCGCTGATTTGCCCGGTTTCATCTTCCATGTGGCCTGCAAAAACACTGACCGTCAGCATACGCGCACGCGCTGTCGGCATTTGCACGTCAAAGCGCACGGCAGCCATTGTCCCCATCGCGACTTTGCCGAGCTGTCGGCTGGCATCGTCGTGATATTCAGGTTTGATTTGATCAAAAAGCGAACGACCGACAATCGCATCCTGATGGCGACCAAGCATTTTAAGGAAAGCGCGGTTGCAATCCACAACATTGCGTTCCAGATCCAGCACAGCAATACCGACTGGTGCTTCCTTAAACAACCAACGCACACGCGGGTCATAGCCGAGCGAGGCTTTGCTTGAGCTACGTTCCGGTCTTTGTTGGGCAACTTGGCCCTGTTCAATCCCATCGCGCAAGACAAGGCAACGGTTATGCACAAAATTACCTTGATCATCATAGAGTTCGGTTTGACGTACAAAAACGTCAAAGGGGCGACCATCTGCGCCTTTCAAGCTCATCACCCCATTGGGACCATCGCGTAAATCCAGAACGAAGTCCGCTAAACCCAATCCGGTTGCGCGCACCATTTCAGGGGAGACCCCCAGCCAATCCCCCAAGGTTTGATTGACAAATCGAAAGCGCCCCTGTTGATCAGAACTAAAAAAACCCACTGGCAGATTATCGAGGAAATCGAACATTTGGCGAAATTCTTTGCGTTGCGCTGTTTCCATTTCGCGCCGTGCACTGACATCACGCACCAACCACAACGTAAAGCCCGCAGGTTTCCCCAATGGTGCCACAGAAATACGTCGCCATTCGCGACTGCCATCCCTTAAACGAACCGGAACTTCACAATAATCACCAACGCCATTACGGGCGTTCCCGCGCAGACGCTTAAACTCCGCCTGTGCGCTTTCTCCGTCCAGTAAATCCACCATGCCTGTAATTTCAGGTTTTCCGGGCATAATCGGCATAAGCCGTTTAAAACCCGGGTTGGCATAGACAGTAGATCCATCGCGTGCCGTGATTAATCGAGCTTCGGGTAAAACATCAATGGCACGGCGTAACAGATCACCAAACGCCCCCGCATTTCCGGCCGAGCCGACCGCCCAGCCGAACATCCCCATACAGCCAATGCCAATAATCAGACTGACATATGTCACCGTAGTGTCTGCTTGAAGTACAAAATGGTTGATCGTCGTTATTAAAAACATCACCCATGCCGCACCGGCCCAACTGATAGGTTGGCGGACAACACGTTTTAATCGACGACGTAATCGCATGGAAAAAGACAGCGCCAGCATCAATTCATCTGCCCCTTCAGACGCATGACATAGCCAATGACCTCGGCCACAGCAGCGTAATGTTCCGCCGGAATTTCTTCGTCAATTTCAACAGAGGCATAAAGGGCGCGCGCCAAGGGCGGGTTTTCAACAATCGGCACTTCGTGTTCTTCGGCAACTTCACGGATACGAAACGCAAGATTATCCATGCCTTTCGCCACCAATTTAGGGGCCCCCATTAAGTCTTGTTTATATTCCAGCGCACAGGCGTAATGGGTCGGGTTTGTCACAATGACGTCCGCTGTCGGAACGGCTGTCATCATACGTTGGCGTGCCCGTTCCATTCGGAGTTGGCGAATTTTCGCTTTGACCTGCGGGTCCCCTTCTGACTGTTTATGTTCGTCTTTGACTTCCTGCTTCGTCATCCGCATTTGCTTCATAAACGTATAGCGTTGATAGGCAAAATCCAGCCCGGCAATCAACGTCATCAAAGCCGTGACAGAAATCAGAATATAAATAGCGACATCATACATTAAGGATAAAAGGGCAAAAACATCGTGCTCGGGCAGCAACTCAACATTCATATAAATCGGAAGAACAACCAAAAAGGCCGCGCCACCGACCAGAGCCATTTTGAAAATTGTTTTGATGAGCTCAACAACAGATCGTGTAGAAGCAACTTTTTTCAAACCTTTTTTTAAAGAAAGGTTGGATAGTTTGGGTTGTATTTTTTTAGGCGCCCAAATCAGTCCGGTTTGAAATACACCTGACATCACAGCCGTCAGCATCAAAACAAACAACAGCGGTAAAACCCGCAACCCCATATCCCCGAGCAATCGCTCGAACATCAGGCCTACAGAATTACGATCCAAGGACAATTGATAGCCGTCACGCCAGAAATAAATAATGGGTTCAACAACACTTTTTGCAAAAATTGGCCCTAAAAACAAAACAAAAATAGCCGCGGCAAAAAAGGAGGCCCAACTTTTAATTTCTTGAGATTGTGAAACCTGACCTTCTTCTCGTGCTTTCGAGAGTTTTTTGTCCGTCGGTTCTTCCGTTTTTGAAGCTTCGTCTTCTTCAGCCATGCTATCCCCTCAAAATCCTTAAGGTTCCAAGAAACCGATAAGACCTTTTTGATAATATTCCAAGAATACCATCATAATGGCCGAAACTGTAAACATAAGCATGACAAGCGTTACCATAATCTGCGCAGGCATCGCGACGAAATAAACCTGGAATTGCGGATTTAATCGACTGATCAAGCCCATAGCAAGCTGAAAACCAAACGATAACAGGATAAAAGGCGCCGCCAGTTCAACACCAATTTTAAAAGAACCCGCCACGGTTCGTGACATAAATTCCGCGAAATCACCAATCGGGGGCAACTGCCCCGGAACAAACAAAGTATAACTATCCACCACCGCAGATAACATCAAGTGATGTAGGTCCGTTACGAAAATAGTAACCATAGCTAAGTTTACAAAAAACGTCGACACAACAGAACTTTGAGATTGCGAAACCGCATCAAATGAAAAAGCGTTAGACAGCGCCGCAACAAAGGCAATAATCATCCCTAAAACCTGCATTGCACTCAGCATAATCATCATCAATGCCCCGAAGAAAAAACCAATTAAGATTTCTCCACCCAACAACATAAGCAGTTCCAGAGGGTGAATTGGAAAAGGGGGGAAATTATTGGAGACAACGGGGACAAGTATAAGCGCCAACATCAAGGCAAACAAAAGCCGGATACGTGTAGGTACAAAACGCGCACTGATCCCGGGCATCACAATAAATGCCCCGCTCATACGCGCAAAAATCAATCCAAAATGAAAAATATTAAACGTAAAAATATCGCTCAACATGAAAAATGCCCCTTATCCAAGGGCGATGATTTTGTCGAAAATCTCTTCCCCAAAATCCATCATGTGACTGATCATATAAGGCAACATCAATACAAGGGTAATAAAAATAACAATGATTTTAGGCACAAATACAAGGGTCATTTCTTGAATGGACGTTAAAGCCTGAAACAATGCAATCAACAGACCGATGACCAAACCAGCTATCAAAATAGGGCCACCTGTTATCAAGATCACCCAGAATGCCTCACGTCCAATTTCTATAACCCCAATTTCGTTCATCTCATCAAATCACTTAAATCGGCATTTTAATAATTTCTTGATAGGCTTGGATCACCTTATCACGCACCGTGGTTACAGCCTGCAGGGTCACTTCGGCCTCGGCAACCGCTGTCACCACCTCGTTGACATCGGCTTGACCTGCCGCCGCTTTCAAAGACATGGTTTCACTTTTGTAACCGATATCGGCCGCTTCACGAACCGCTTGTTTCAAAAGGTCGGAAAAATCTTCACCACCAGTTTCTTTCGTCTCGTTCAATGATGGAAGTTTGTTGATCGAGTCCGCTTGGCGGGCATAGGCAGCCGCCGCAGATGCCATCATATTGTCAGCCATTTACCTTTGTCCTTTTTTCAAACCTAACGCAAAATACCGATGCTTTGTTGCAGCATTTTTTTACTGGCCTTAATCGTATTAACGTTCGCTTCATAAGAACGTTGTGCCTCGCGCATATCCATCATTTCAATCAACGAACTGACATTGGGGCGTAGAACATACCCGTTTTCGTCCGCTGCCGGATGTGCCGGATCAAAAAACTTCTTAAAATTCGCTTTGCTGTCTTCCTTGACCTTATGAACATGTACGAGGTTCACGTCCATCTCTTTATCAAGCTCATTTTTAAACAGGATTTTTTTGCGACGATAGGGGATTTCGCCCGGCTTCGTTGGCAAGGAATCCGCGTTGGCGACGTTTTCAGAAATAACACGCAAACGGGCACCCTGTACTTTCATACCGGCCGTGGAAATTCGCATACTTTTAAATAGGTCATCCATTGTGGACCTCTATACCTCTTTGACTCTCATCCAACAGAAAAATAAAAAACAACCTACTGCTTGCCTAAAGCAATTTTGAAAAGTCGCATGTTTTTTTTATAAACTTCCGTGGTCAGTTCGTGATCGACTTGCGACTCCGACATTTTGGTCATCTGTTCTTCCAAAACAACCTGGTTGCCGTTAATCGTCGATTCATAAGGCTTGGGATCATCAACCGCATACTCACGCATGCGTGCAGGCTCCGTCCCGATATGTTTCGAGTCGGTGCCAACAGGGCTGACATGCATCGCCTGACGCCGCATCAAATCTTTAAAATTGAACGGCTTCAAATCCTTGGCGATATATTTAGGCGTATCCGCATTGGCAATATTTTCCGCCAACACTTCCTGCCTGTTACCAATGTAGTCCATTCGCTTTTTCAAAACAGCGAACAACGACATTTTGCCTAAGTCCATTTCGAACTCCTAACCTGAATTATGCCCTCGACCTCCCAAGAACAAAAATCAGTACATCGTCAAACCATACCCGCAAATAATACCTAGGGGCACAGTTCTACTATGCAACACCCATATTAACAAATAGTAAAGCCTTATGTCAGCCTTTTTATGCAAACGCTTATTTTAAGGTTTTTTAAAACAGTTTGAAATAGGATATTCTTGTCAGAAACCACCATTGGACCCCGACGTGAACGAGCCCAAAAACAAACCTGCAAAACCTGTTAATTCCGATCAGATTGCGGTTGCCCTCTCCTATGAAGGTGTTGAAGGCAAAGCACCGGAAATTGTGGCGTCCGGGCGCGGTGCCGTTGCAGAACAAATTTTACAGATCGCCTTTGATGAGGGCGTTAAAGTGCGCGAAGATGCCGATCTTGCGCAAATCCTCAGTCTTCTGGATGTGGGCCGCGAAATTCCAGTCGAAGCTTTTAGTGCCGTTGCAGAGATTTTGACATATGTTTATCAAGCCAATCGTCAGCCGATGCCCGGCATTGACGTTCCCCTTGAAAAACCACAAAATAGTCCCTCTTCAACTCCGAAACCGAAAAAACGTAATGACTGAAACGGTGCGTGATATTAAGAATAAAATTGAACAGATCCTCTCTTTTGTCGAGACGGCCGAGCGTTTGATCTATGACGGGAAGATGGTAGATATTGCGGCCCTTCAAGGCCACATCAATCACCTGTGCCAGGACATCCAAAAACGCCCGCAGGCCGAAGCCCGCACGTACCTTACAGACTTGAACACCTTGTTTGAGGCAGTCGAACGTCTGGAAAAAGATATCAACCTTCAACATGACGAATTAACAGAACGCTTGAAGTTGAGCGACGGACGTGTCAATCCTCTTATGGCGCAGGAAATCCGTGACGATGACAATGAAACATAAGATAGACAAGGCACAGACATAAACGATGGATATCTCCGATTATTTGCGATTTGTGTTCGCGCTGGCCTTTGTTATCTCGCTCATTGGCATTTTGGCATTTATTGCCAAACGTTATGGTATGGGCTATCGCCACGTACCAAGAACAGCTAAAAAACGCCTGAGCATTTCTGAAATTATGCCGATAGACGGTAAACGTCGCCTCGTCCTTGTCAAACGCGACGGGCGCGAACACCTTCTGGTTATCGGCGGTACAAACGATCTGGTGGTCGAAACGAACATCATGGAAGACGACTTCAACTTCAGCGAACATCTTGCCGCAACGTCTCACATCACTGACAAAAACAAGATGGATGAAGGGGACCCGCAATGACAAAAAAACAAATATTGAAACTTTCCCTAAGCGGTAGCCTTTTCTTTGGCTTGAGCTTTATGATTTTAGCCGTCTTCAATTCTGACGTTCTTGCCCAAAGCTTCACGCTGGATTTCGGCGATCCAAATGTTGGCGGTCCTGAAAGTACAACATCACGCATCATTCAGTTGGTCGCCCTGACAACCGTACTGTCACTGGCACCCAGCATCCTGATTATGGTGACGTCATTCACCCGACTGATTATCGTTTTCGGTTTTCTGCGAACCGCGATGGGAACGCAGCAAGCGCCCCCCAACCAAGTGATGGTTTCTCTCGCACTTTTCTTAACTTTTTTCATTATGATGCCCACCTTTGATGCCGCCTATCAACAAGGGATTAAACCCTATATGGATGGTGACCTTGAAGAAATCACCGCATTCGAAAAAACGGTCCAACCCTTTCAACGGTTCATGATGCAGCATGTGCGCAGCAAAGATTTGGACCTGTTTATGGGAATTGCGAAAGCAGACATAAATGTTAAAGCCGATGACGTCCCCTTAAAGGCGCTGATCCCTGCCTTTATGATTTCTGAAATCCGCCGCGCCTTTGAAATCGGTTTCCTGTTGTTTATCCCCTTCCTTGTCATCGATATGATCGTTGCATCAGTGCTCATGTCTATGGGGATGATGATGCTACCCCCGGTTATTATCGCCCTGCCCTTTAAGATCATCTTCTTCGTGCTGGTCGATGGCTGGTATATGCTGGTCGGCTCGCTGGTGAAAAGTTTCGGCACAGGTATATTGGAATGAAAAAAGCGGCACTTCATTAAATGAAGGTGCCGCTTTTAAAAAACGTAGTTCCCTGAAACTTTATTCTATTTCAGTAACTTTTCTATATAACGCGGTAATGAAAACGCCCCGACATGCACACCCGGTGTGTAATAGTTGGTCTCAAAACCGGCTTGATCAAAACGCGCCTGAATGTCTGCAATGGATTGTTGACGCTTGTTCACATCATCCGTTGCCCAGGCCAAAGTCATAAAACCACCGATATAGGTCGGCACCGCCACCACATAAAAAGACATATCTTTAAAATGAGGGGCCATACGGCCTTGTGTGGTTGTCACTTCGTCTTCTTGGAAAAACGGCACGCCGTTTTGTGTCACAAGGATACCGCCTTGTGACAGACAATCGTGGCAATCACTGTAAAATTCGCTGGTGAACAGAACTTCCCCCGGACCGATCGGATCGGTTGAATCGACAATGATCACGTCAAAACGATCTTGCGTTTCCTTAACGAATTTCAAGCCGTCCGCAATCACCAGATTGCACCGTGGGTCTTCAAAGGCACCATCACTGTGTTGCGGGAAATATTTTTTGGACATTTCCACCACAGAGGCATCAATTTCCACCATCGTGCATTCAACGTCTTTATGACGCAGCACTTCGCGCAACACGCCACCATCGCCGCCGCCGATGATCAATACTTTTTGGGCATTACCATGAGCAAAAATCGGCACATGAGAGATCATCTCGTGATACACGAACTCGTCACGATCCGTTGTCTGGGTCACCCCGTCCAACAACATGACACGACCAAAAAAGTCGTTTTCGAAAATCACAAGGTCCTGATGTTCCGTCTTTTCTTCAAACAGAACTTCCGTTGCGCTGAAACGTTGCTGATAGAACGGATAGAGCGTTTCGCCAATCCAGCGGCTCATACGTCCTTGCCCCGCAGTTGCTCGTCCACATCAATACGGTCCGGGCTGAAAGCATCCTGTAAGAACGGAATTGCCTTATGGGGATCACAATCGCCACACATAAAGACATCAAGCGCCGCAAAAGACGCTTCCGGCCATGTGTGGATTGAAATATGAGACTCAGCCAAAACCAGAACGCCGGACACGCCACCGTTAGGTTCAAAGTGGTGCAAGTGACAGTGCAAAATTGTTGCACCTGCCTCATCAGCACCCGCACGCAAGGTACGTTCGATCAAGTTGATATCATCCAACTTGCTGGCACCCCATAAATCAATCAACAGGTGAGTGCCTGCGTAGCGGATACCATTGCGTTCGATGAAATAGTCTTTGTTGTTTTCAATCACAGCAAAGCCGGATTGTTGATCAACATTTTCGCGGATCTGGGTCTCGCCCGGTACTTGTACCGAGTCCATCCCCAGTTCGGCAAGAGCAGCTGTCTTGGCCATTCTAAACCCTTTCCAAACCAGTAGATAGATGATCCGCAAAAACTTATATGCGGATAAGGACGCAGTGTTTGCCTGAGATTCAATGCAAACACAAGTGAAATTTTAAACATTATTATTTTTTTTTGAAACAGCGTTGCTTTTAAGTTTTTCAGACACACCATATACCAAGTCATTGGATCAATTGATGGCACTGAGCTGTCCTGCTTTCAGCCGTTCTTGATATTCTGTCATAAAGCTGGAGAAGTTTTCAGCCGGTTTGACCAATTGGGTAATGGTGCGTGGATCCAGCATGCCTGCATTTTCACGCGACGCAATCAGACGGAAAGCATCACGCAGAGTCGTTTGCTCCATCGCCGGGCCATAATCCGCACGAATACGTGCCACACCGCGTTCATTGGCGCCAAGTGTATAAGCGACTGCCAAATTCAAAATCAAACGGGCTTGTTCTTCATCCAGCGGCTTGGCACGGCGTGCCCCCTTCGCCAAAGCAAGGCGTTTAATGGTCACAGCGGAATTACGCCAATCAGACGCATTCCAGTACACTTCCGAGCGTAAAATATCAGCCGCGACCGTTTCATCTTCGGCATCATCCATCAATTTCAAGGCCTGATCCGTTTTTCCCATATCAATCAAGGCACGTGCCTCTAGATGACGACGTTGAACAATCTCTTCCGCTGTCATGTTGGGTTGGGCACTTTTCTTAAGCGCGCGAATAGCACGTTCAGGATTGCCAGCGGCTAAATACACCACCGCCAAACGTGTCCCGACTTGCGCCTTTTTCTGACCGCTTAAACGGAACTGCACCTGATTTTCCAATAATTCTGCCGCTTCGCGCAACAGATCTACGGCGGCCAGACGATCAGCCAATTTGCGGATCATCTCGTCCCCTTTTTCACCAGCCGGCGTCAATTCACGGAATTCATCGTAAAGGGCAATGGCCGTCACCGGCGGTAACTCATCCGCTTTGCTTTCAAGATACAATTCTTCAAAGATACGGATCATTTCCTGCGTCACGGCTTCGGCCTGCGGATGTTCACGGAAATAGGTTGCCGCTTGACGTAAGGTGCGCAGACCATCCCGGTAATTTCCGGTTTGAACATACAGGTCGCCTAAACGTCGCAACAGCTTGAATTCAAAATCATCCCCGCGCCACGCAAAACGCAGTTTCTCCAATGCCTCAATCAACTGTTTGGCATCAATCCGTTCGTTTTTATATAACAACTCGGACTTGGATAGGGCTGCGCGCGCCCGCGACGGGCGGTGATTGCCATTTTCGACCTGCTCATACGTCACCACGGCCCCGTCAGGGTCCCCGCTGATTTCTTTGGTGCGTCCGCGCAGATATTTTACCGCATCAACCTGACGATTATTCAATTGTTCTGACTCAAGCACTTCAAGGTAGGATTCCGCCTGACGGACATCCCCGGTCGACAAGGCCGCTTCAGTCAACAATAAAGCAAGCGGGAATTTAAGACGGGGCGGATAATTTCGGATCACACCGCCCAGACGTTTTAAAGCAAACGCACTTTCGCTGAAATCGCCCCCAGCAGCCGTCACTGCCGCTTGCCAAAACGCGCCTTCATCCTTGGCGGCAACTTCGTCTCCCTCAAGATCTTTTGCTGCCTCGTCCAGTCGGCCCATCACATAGCTGGCAACCCCGCGCATCGCCCTGAATTCATGGTCCTTTTCCTTGTCAGGATTGGACTTTGCCATAACGTTCAAAACGCCCAAAGCTTCCGGCCCCATTGCATGGGCAAGATAATATTGCGCCAATTTTGTACGGGCAATATCACGACGTGGTCCCTTTAGCCCGGCAACCGCTTTTTCAAGATCCTGACGGTTGACACGGTAACTCTCCATGCTGCCGACTTTCCATTTGTCAAAATCAAACAAACGGCTAACACCACGCAACCCACCCAGCTTTGCCTGTGCCACCGCCTTTTTGCCTGTATCAGACAATTTCAAGCTGGAAGTCGACGTCATTTCAATACCGGACTTCAACGTACGAATACGTAAATCGTCACTCAACGGTCGATAAACGGCCCCTTGCGCACTGGCTAACAATTCAAACTGAGGATAATTTCGCGCTGTATTCACGCCATGTCCCAATGGAATAACCGGAACAACAACCAAATTATCCCCAATCGCAGGGTCTTGTACAGGCACCGGCAAACCACCTTCCTGTACAGACATAAACAAACGCGAACCGGCCGGCGAATGGGGTTGCGGTTGAACTTCAATTTCTTGCGAAGCCAACATCGGCAATTTACCGAAATCAAACACCCATGCTAAACCTTCGCGCTTGGGCCGCGGGTTAAACCCTTCGGCTGTTACCATGCGTAAAACCGTGGCCCGCGGGATCGCAATTTGTTCAATCTGTGCAATCGCGCCATTAGCCGCCGCTTTCAACGCATTCAAATCCTGCTGAGTCTGCTTGTCAAACACCAGCCACACGGCTCCGCCACGACGAAAGGCGGCGGCTGCAACGGGTTCACCAAATTCAAAGCGTAAAGAAAATGCAGCGGCCAAAGCAGACGTGCCATCTGTTGCGGGATCATCCAGTGCTTGCGGTGCGGCAACTTTTTCCACCGGGGCCGCACGTGGTGCAGGGGCCTCGCTCGGTGTCGCAACAGTGGGTTGCGCAACAGGGGCAGGTTGCTGGATCGCTTGCTGTTTTGCAGGTTCCGGCGCGGGTGCAGGGGTCGCTGGCGCGGGCGCTGTTGCAACCTGCGTTGTTGCTTCTTCTGCTGTCGGGGCTTGTGGCTTGTTGGCCAAATTATCGCGATAGACATCAACGACAACTTTTGTCCCGACATAAAAATCTTTAATCCGTGCCCCTGCCGTCACGTCCAATTCAACATTTTTGCCATTTTGACGAATGCCGCGCACCTGCCCCGTTAACCCACGTTGGGCACGTGACAAGTCATATTTCGCAAGTTCATTAAACTGTACAACGGCCTTGCCTTGATAGTCCCCGATCGTATAGCCAACCTTTTTCGCCCAATCGAACACGATCCGGGTATGCGTTCCTTTTTCGCCTTTACGCACACGGACGGATGGTCCATTCGCCGGAATGACAGAAGGTTGCGTTTGAACCGGTGTGGCTTGTACAGGTGCAGGTGTCGGGGCTGGCGCCGGACTCGCGGCACGTGGCGCAGGCGTACTTGCCGGTTTGGGAACAGGTTGCGCCTGTGCGGGTTCGCCCAAAACATCGACAACCAGATAACTGCCTGTATAGAAATGACGTAAACCGTAATCGCCCGTCAGGTTAATCGTCACATTGCGCCCGCCATTAGACGGCGTGACATTGGAAATATATTTCTTCAGATTTCGACGAACTTCATTATAGGAGGTTTCGGCAGGTTCGCCAAAACTCAAATTCAGAACACCATTTTCTATATTAGCTTCATAACGAACCGGCAAAGACCATTTAAAGACCATACGCCCATAACCGGGATGCGCACCAGCGCGCACGGCAATACGTTCCGCCCAGACTTGTCCGTTCAGGGCAAATATGCCGATCATAAACGCCAAAATGGCTATGAGTGAGCGCCCTTGTCTCAAAATGCCGTTCGTCCCCTAATTACTTCAACACACCGGTCTGCAAAACCAATATATCCACACGCCGGGCCAATGCCTCTTTTTTAGCAGGTGCGATATCGGGCAATTGCCCGTAACCGCTATCTCCATAACCATATGCCAAGAAATCTTGTGTGAAGCCAGACTTTCTTAATGCATTTCCCACAGCAATGGCCCTAAAAAGCGATAATTCCCAGTTGGACGCATAATCCAGCCCTTCAGCCGGTTTTGGGTCCGTATGTCCAGTTATAACAATCTGATTACTAACATGTCGTAAAACATCACCAAGTTTTAGCATAGTTTCTTGCGCACGCGGACTTAAGTTTTTGCTTCCACTGGCAAAAAGAAGGTCCCCCGGTAATGAAATCAACAAACGATCATCTAAAAGCTGGATCATAGAACGTCCAAGAATATCGTCTTTATCAACCTTTTCCGTCAAAACAGCCTGCAAATACTCCAAATTTATCGCACGCTGTCGGAAAACAGTTGAAATATTATAATCCGCGGTGGCCGTTGCGACAGTTTCGTTCTTTTCAGGATTTAACGTTGTTGATAGGGAGTCTGTAATCGCATCCCATTTATCAATCTGCACCGTAGACATGGAAAAGAGCATGACAAAAAAGGTCAAAAGCAAAGAAACAAGGTCCGTGAATGTCAGCATCCACGCCCCCGTCTTTTCACCCTCCTCTTTTCCTGAAACGCCGAACGATGTTACGCCGACTTTTCTGCCTTGTCGGATCATTGCCCCCCCTCCCCTAATCGTGGTGGCCGCAATGATATCGGTGCGTTCGCACCTGCCGGTGCAGAGGGTGTTGCCTGCACGGGTGGCGTCAGGGGCAATGGCAAAACGCCCCCGTTTTCGTTGGAGGTCGCAGGGTTTTGCGGTGATAACGTGACAGGTTGGGGACGCGGCTGTTCCACAACAGCCGGTTTTATCACTTCACTGGAAATCAAAGGTGACTCTTCAAACCGGATACGATTTTCATCCTGGGCGCGAATATGGAACCAAATTTCCAATGCAGTTTCATTACTCCCCTTCAAGCCGATGGAAACCGATCCCGGCGGGGCACCGCGCGTCAATAGTTCACGGGCAAAAGCACCGGCGCGGCGTACAGGTAAACTTTGTTTCGTCGGTAATGTCCGAATACCGGACCAAGGGGCTGGCACGACGAATTCCATTTCAAAACGTAAACCCGGCGGATTGGCACTCAGGGCTGCAACAAGGCGGTCCATAAATCCATATTGGCCTTCGCGGATAATATCTTTATCCAGCTCAAACAAGCTATCCCCGTCAATTTCAACCCGCATCAATCGTCCGGGCTGAATGGTATCCACTTTTACCACGCCGATAACCGTCGAAAACAGCCCGGTTACCTGACGCTGAAAATCATCCGCGGCCAAAAAGTCGCCCGTCGTCGCATTAAAAGCGGTTAGATCCATACGTGGGGGTAAAACGGAAGAAAAAGTCGAGGTCAGACTTTCCATTAAGGCTTTCGATTTCACCTCTTCCGTAGAAGAGATACTTACAAGCAAGATAAAGAAAGCTAAAACCAGCAAATAAAGTGACAAAAAAAGCGTGATTGTCCGTCCGGCGTCACTTTCGGGTCTTTTGCCCCCACCAAAGTTTACCTGAATTCGGTCCATCGCCTTCTATTATGTCATGAGTTAATCGAAACTGGCCAGCAGAGCATCGATGTCTTCCTGACTTCTGCCTTGACCTTCAAGTTGCGGGCCTTCCAGTAAGTCTTCGTCGGTTATTTCCTTAGGTCCATCCTCAACAGGATCGGGGTTCTCGGATTTGAATTTATCAATTTCCGCACCAAACGCATCGACCAAGGCATCGATTTTTTCTTCAATATGCTTGAGGGCATTCACCACTTTTGTAATGCGCTGCCCTGTAATGTCCTGAAAAGTGCAGGCTTCATAAATCTTAGTTGTTGCTTCCATCAGTTTATCACTGACTTCCGGCTCCAACCCCACCATAACCTCTTCTACGATTTCGGTTGCGTCCATAATATTATTGGTCGCATCCGCAGTCGCCTCGACAATGGCGTCCAGTTCATCACTGGCGGAAGAAAGGTATTTTTCCTTCACATCGTCGGGACGGAGCTGAGCAATCTCGGCTTTAGCGCTATGAATATACTCAGCCAGCGATTCAAGCTCGTTATAGAGCTCCATGTCAGCAGACGTAACATCGCCTTTCATCGTTGAAAGAAGACTATCCACAACTTCGACCACTTCTTCTACTTGCACGGTATCACCATAAGTGTCGCGCAATTCATCAAGACGTGCACCCAAATCGGGGTCTACTTTAGAGGAAACTGACATGAAAACTCCATAAACCAGAAATGATTAGACATCGAATGACTTAGAAATCACCGATAACACTAACCATTTTACCTTTTAGCGTTTCCGCATTGAACGGCTTCACGATGTAGTTGGATACACCGGCTTCCTTCGCTGCGATTACGTTTTCAGACTTACTTTCCGCAGTCACCATGATGAACGGAATGTGCTTCAACTTCGCATCGGCACGGACTTCGCGCAACAATTGCAGGCCCGTCATCGGTTCCATGTTCCAGTCGGAGATAATCAAGTCAAAATTGGCTTGGCGAAGTTTTTGTAACGCCTGACTTCCATCAGTTGCTTCATCGATGTTGGTAAAACCCAACTGACGCAGCAAGTTGCGGATGATACGCAACATTGTTTTATAATCATCCACAATAAGGATCGGCATATTAGGATTGACAGCCATTTAGCACTCCACTCCCAGATAAAAGTATCTTTTCAATCGGCTTATACCTTTTTCAATAAAACATATAAAAAAGGTATCTATTAAATTTAGTACTTGAGCTTAGCCTATGACGCAACCTTTTTAAAAGGGAAACCAACGCATTAGCTCATTTTTTTTACACAAAGGGATAAATCACCCCCCCGTTAACTCGCCCGGCTGCGGTAAACTACGTAGTTTAAACAGTTCTTCGGTTACATCACGTGCTTTTTTCGGGTCCATTTTTGCAAGAATGGGAGCGAGCCGCCGTTTATTCATTTTTTCAGCAACTTCCAGTAAGACATCCATTTCAAGCTCTTCAAAGATTCGCCCGGCATCCTTAGGCTTCATATTTTCATATATTTTGACCAAATTCACCAACTTGCTGGCTTGTTGCTCATCATATTTAATCATTTTATCTTCAATCGTCTTTTGCAAGGCTTTCAACGACTGAACTTTTTTATCAATGCGCCCTTCCGCGGCCTTCAACAGGTTTTCGCGAACATCCAGTTCACGGGCGTGCGCTTCAATTTCTTCACGTCGCTCCGCCAGCTTTTGCAGCAAATCCACCTCTGCCTGAGTATAGAACGTCGGATCATCACCGATCCCGGTATCGCGCTGATTATTGGCGGCTTCCTCCGCTGCAATGGCCGCATCTTCTTCTGCCATTGCCTTTTTTTCCTCGTCGCTCAATTCTTCGGTATTGGCTTGGGCCAATTCCAGAACGCGCGGCGGGGCGGGATGGCGATCATTCAAAATATCTTTGGCTTCTTTCGGACGATCCTGCGCGACTTTTTGTTCTGCCTCTGCCTGAGTAACGCTCACGGCACCCATCCAGTCACCAACCCCTTCCCAGATCGCGTTCACCTTGATCGTCAGCAAAAACACAGCCACAAAAATCGTAACCGGCAGGACTCTCAATCTATTCAGGAAGGTCATCATGTGTTATCTCCCGGTCTTCAGCGCACTGATTCAAGAGCTTTCAAAAGCTCCCGCTCGGCATCTGTTTTCGGTTTAAATTCTTCTTCGTCCTCTTTTTCCGCCTGCTGAACAGGTGCCTGAGGCTTATCCTTGCTCGGCGGGACAACCGTGTCTTTTACCTTTTTCCCGGAATAGGCCGGGGGCTCGGGCCGATTATTGCGGACTTTTTCTTCCAGCTTATCCGCCGACACGCCCGCACGTTCAATCAAGAAATTCAAATCATCGCGCAAGGCTTCGGCTTTACGCAATGTGTCCTGCACATCGCGTTTCATATCATCAGCCGATCCGGTCAGTTTATGGATACTTTCTTCGGCACGCAACGTCGCATCGTTAAACTGATTAGCCAGTGCCTCCAATTCGGATTGGTCCTGACGCAACTGTGAAAGGCGACGGTTTAACATAACCGCATAAGCAATGGTCGCAATCAGCAAGATCGCAATCAAAATGTCCAAGAGCAAGGCAAACGGCACAGGCTTATCCTTTCGTCTTCGTAATTTCGTCGTCGATACGCACGGCGATATTGTTACCTTTACGACCCATTTTACCCACATACATGGATACACCGCCACAACGAATTTCAACATCTGAGTCCGGGGTGGCATTAAACATGATCTGTGATCCGATTTTTAAATTAATAATATCGGTCAATTCCATATATTGTTCATCCAGCACGGCTTCGAGATCCACATCCGTTTGCCAAAGCTCACGCGCCAAGTGCGTTTCCCAAATACTATCGCGACCGAATTTTTCCCCCATGAACATCTGCAATAGAAGTTCACGAACCGGTTCCAAAGTCGCATAGGGCAGCAGCATTTCCACGCGCCCACCACGATCTTCCATATCAATACGCAGCTTGGCGACAATGGCCGCGTTGCTGGGTCGCGAAATCGTCGCAAAACGCGGGTTGGTTTCCAAACGATCAAAACGGAAGGTCACCGGGCTCAGCGGATCAAACGCAGCGGACAAGTCGTTCAAAACAACATGTACCATCCGTTCCACCAGATTGCGTTCAATCGTGGTATAGGGACGACCTTCAATTCGCATGGCCGCGGTCCCGCGCCGCCCGCCCAACAAAACGTCCACGATAGAATAAATCATGGAACTGTCGATCGTCAGCAGACCGAAGTTATCCCATTCTTCCGCCTTGAAAACACCTAACATTGCTGGCAAGGGGATAGAGTTCAGATAATCGCCGAAACGGATAGAGACAATGTTATCCAGCGACACTTCGACGTTATCGGATGTAAAGTTCCGCATCGATGTGGACATCATCCGCACCAGACGGTCAAAAACGACCTCCAGCATCGGCAGACGTTCATATGAAACCAGCGCCGAATTCAGGATAGCCTGAATACCGGACTGCCCTGTATCGTCGTCGTGATCTTCATCAAAACCGAGAAGGCTGTCGATTTCGTCCTGGTTTAGAACCCGCGTAGATTCACGCCCGCCAACTGCACCCAGCAAATCGGCGCCGCCACCACCATCGTCACCGACCATGGACTCCCATTCGGCGGCGAGATCGTCATCAGCCTCATCATCGTCATCACCGAGTGCGGCTTCCCATTCGGCGGCGAGATCTTCGCCATCGTCGTCGGCGACAGTCATGCGTGCGGTCCTTTACTTCGATCAATCATTCGTCTTCTACCAATACGCTATTGTACCAGCATTTCCTTAAAAAGCACATCATTCACCTTCACAGGTGCGACAGCGGCGTTTACACGCGCCAACAATTCTTCGCGCAAACGATACATCCCGGCCGATCCTTTTAAATCTTCTACGCGCAATTCACGCAAATAGACCTGAAAAGCATCAACGACACGATCCTGCACAGCTTCAACCTTAACCACATCTTCCACATTGGGCAGTTCAAGACTGACACGGATTTTCAAGAAGCTGGATTTCCGCCCCGTGGTATTCAGGTTGACCAGAATTTCGGGCAAATCGGTAAACGCAACCGGACCAACAGGCGCGGCTTCGCCCCCTTCACCGTCGGCGGCTGTCTCTTCAACACCAAGCAACGGATCAAGCAAGCCGGTAAAATAAGCACCCGCCGCCCCGCCGATAATCAAGACCAGCGGAATGGCAAGGATCAATATTTTTTTCTTACTACCGCCCGAGCCCCCTTCTTCGCTACCGTCCAGATCGTCGTCGTCACCCATGTCATCGTCGAGATCGTCATCAGCCATATTGTTCACTCACTTCGATTCAAATTCTATCTGCTTCAGCCTTGTCAACTGATGGCACACCTTATCAAGGATGTGCATAACAGTCTCGTAAAGCTACCCTTATTTACACCATAATAAGCAAGTAGTTAACAACTGGTTTAATCCGTTTTTTTACCTGAGACAAAAAAACATAAAAATGCAGACTGTTTCTTCCGTCCCTGCAAGGCATTTATTGCCGCACCGCCACAATCTTGTCCGGCAAATTTTGAACGCTCCTTCCGACACAAAATAATTAACCATTTGTTTTTTAATGTATTTTCAGACTGGCACAGTGTGTGCATATAGTTTTGGCAACAACGCGGCAAAATGTCGCACCACCTAGAGCGAAAAAAGTTTAGAGGCTTGGCCAAATGGAAAATACATTACTCATCGCACTGTCCAGACAGACGACCTTGCGCCGTGAAATGACTTCTGTGGCAAACAACATCGCCAACATGAATACACACGCTTACAAACGTGAAAGCATGATGTTCGATGATTTCCTGATGCGCAGTAAGGGCGGCGAAGCGATTATGGGCGACAAGCTCAAATTCGTACGTGATGTCTCCCAATATCGTGATTTGTCCGAAGGCAATCTGGAAGAAACCGGAAACTCTTTGGATGTTGCCATTCATGGAGACGGTTATTTCGTCGTCGAAACACCACAAGGCAATCGCTACACCCGTAACGGTCACTTTGAACTGAATAACGAAGGCGTTGTTGTTACAAGTGATGGTCATCCGGTTTTAACCGCTGAAGGCGATCAAATTTCCATTCAAGCCAACGACAGCCGTATCGAAATCAGCCGGACAGGCCAGATTTATACAAATGGTGGTGAAATTGGCAAACTGGGTATCGTGAATTTCGAAAACCCACAGTTTTTGGACAAAGTATCCAACACGATGTACAGCTCCGACACACCGGGCACGCAAATTGATCAACCCCATGTCATTCAAGGCAAGCTGGAACTGTCCAATGTACAGCCGATCATCGAAATGACACGCATGATTGATGTACACCGCAGTTATGAAAAAGCAAAAGATCTGGTCGGCAAAGAAGATGAGCGGATCAAAAAAGCCCTCACCCTGATTTCAGATAGATAAAGAGCGCCGATTAAACGGCTGAACTAGAGCGAATAAGTTTAGGAGTAAGACAATGAGATCATTAAGCATCGGCGCAACAGGCATGATGGCACAACAACAAAATGTTGAAGTGATTTCCAACAACCTTGCCAACATGAACACAACGGCCTTTCAACGCCGTCGGACAGAATTTCACGATCTTCTGTATCAAAACCTGCGTCGCGCAGGCTCAACCTCCGCAGACAATGGAGATGTTGTCCCAACCGGTGTTCAACTGGGTCTTGGTGTAAAACTGGCCTCCGTTTACCGTATCCACGAACAAGGCAATATGTCCCCCACGGACAATACGTTCGACCTTGCCATTCAAGGCAACGGCTTTTTCCAAATCACCCTGCCCGATGGTCAAACCGCTTACACACGCGATGGGACTTTCCAGTTAAACGGTGATGGTGAACTGGTCACCCACGATGGGTATCAGGTACAACCGGGTATCACAATTCCGGCAAACGCCGTTGATGTAACCATCAACTCCAGCGGTGAAGTGCTCGCCAAAATCGACGGTCAGATCCAACTGCAAAATGTTGGTCAATTGACTTTGGCAAACTTCCCCAACCCGGCGGGTCTCAGCGCCGAAGGTTCCAACTATTACTTAGAAACACCGGCTTCCGGTCAGGCCTCTACTGCTGCACCGGCGACCACTGGCTACGGATCTATCTTGCAAGGGTTTCTGGAAACATCAAACGTCAATGCGGTTTCCGAAGTCACCAACCTGATTTCAGCACAGCGTGCCTACGAAATGAATTCCAAAGTCATTTCCACTTCCGATGAAATGATGGGCACCATATCCAACATGCGATAACGGAGGGCTAAAACGATGAAACGCTTTATCTTTTTTCTAAGTTTGCTCTGCGTTCTGTTTTTTGCGTGGCAAACACAAGCAGAAACAGACAAACTGGCTGTTGGCGAGGCTGATCCGGTTTCTTTACGTGAAAACATTTCTGTTTCCAGCAATTATATCCGCTTGGGTGATTTTTTCACGAACGTCCCGCTGGACAAAGCCGATACCAAAATTGCCTACGCCCCCAAACCGGGACGTCGTGCCAGTTTTGATGCGCGTTGGCTTTATCGCATTGCACGGGCCTATGGCTTGCAATGGCGCCCCCTGTCCGCCGATCTGCGAACCGTCGTCAATCGCGAGAGCGCCATTATTGAAAAAGACGAAATTCGGGATGCGATCGTCAGGGCACTGGGCAGATACGACCTACCCAGCAACCCGGAAGTGGAACTGAGCAATAAAAACCTACGTGTGCACGTACCCAGCGACCTGATGGCTGAAGTTCAAGTCAATGATGTCAGCTATAGTCGTCGCACAAACCGTTTTGCCGCAATGGTCAGCATTGGTGAAAAAGGCATGAACCCGGTCAAACAGATGCGTGTTACCGGTGCCGTTCATTCCATGTTGGAAATACCGACATTGACTCATCGCTTAAGCAAAGGCGACGTGATTTCACAAAACGACATTACCTGGATCAAGGTTCGTGCCGATCAAACCCAACGCGATATCGTGATTGACGCACAGGACATTCTTGGGATGACCCCGAAACGTCTTTTGCATGCCGAACGCCCGATCCGCACACGCGACGTACAACGCCCCGTCGTCATTCCCAAAGGCAGTGTTGTAACAATCATTCTGCAAATGCCCGGCATGACCCTGACCTCCAAAGGCAAAGCTATGGAAAACGGATCAGATGGCGAAACCATTCGCGTTATCAACAGCAAAACAAAACGAACTATCGATGCCATTGTGCTGAGCAGTTCAACCGTTACGGTCGTACCTCTGACGGCCAAACACGCTCAACTCGCCCTAAATCAATAAAACATACCGCGCGTTGAGTTCAGTCTTAGAGCATAGTTACAGGAGACTAGACATGTTTAAATTTAGAAATATTCTCCGTATTTCAGCCATCGTTCTTTTGATGTCATCCCTTTCGGCCTGCAACCTTTTCACACGTCTTTCCCAAGTCGGTGACGGCCCGAAAACAACCGAAATCGTCAACCCGACCAAGCGCCAAGACTATCGCCCGGTCAGCATGCCGATGCCTGCCCCCGAAGTTGCGACAGTCAACCCGAATTCATTGTGGCGCAGCGGTGCGCGGGCCTTCTTTAAAGATAATCGTGCCAATTCGGTTGGTGATATTTTGACCGTCAGCATCGCTATTTCAGATAAAGCAACCATCAACAACAAGACAGAGCGCACCCGCGATGACGGCGAAGATAGCAACATCACTAACCTGTTCGGTTTTGAAGCTGGCTTAAAAAAAGTCGTTTCATCAAACGTTCTCAATACATCAACCGTCAGCCTTGATACCGACCACACCACCAAAGGCGAAGGCAAAATCGCCCGCGATGAAACCATCACCCTGACCGTTGCCGCCGTTATTACACAAATTTTGCCGAACGGGAATTTGGTGATTAATGGCCGTCAGGAAACATTGGTCAACTATGAACTGCGGGAATTGAACATCACCGGCATCATTCGCCGCGAAGATATTTCTTCATCCAATACAATTGATCATACAAAAATCGCTGAGATGCGCGTCACATACGGTGGTCGCGGCAACGTTTCCGAATTGCAACAACCGCGTTGGGGTATGCAAATTCTGGATATTGTCTCACCGTTCTAACTCTTTTAATGCCCTGGCTCTTATCGCTCTAAGACGCAAGGAAAACTCAAGGCCGAAGTCACCCGACTTCGGCCTTTTTTTTATCGAAATAAAACGTCCCGAACAGCCTCAAGGATATCTTCAACATCCGAATCGCTCAGTCCACAATAAAGCGGTAAAGCCAGAACACGTTCATAGAACTGACGGGCACCCGGTAAATTTTGCACCCCATAAAGATTTTGATAATAAGGCTGGTCCGAAACCGGGATATAATGCACCTGCGTCCCTACACCGCGCGCAGACAATTCATTCATCACCTGTGCACGATCTTTCCCAAGCCCCTTGTAATCAATCAGGATTTGAAACAGGTGTAACAGTGGAACATCGTTTCCGCTGGGCAAAACACTTTTGACATAGGAGGACACACCATCCAGCGCCACCCGATAACGCGCAACAATATCGGATCCGCCGCGCGCTTCTGCCTCGCGGATATGGTCCAGCGTCATAAGTCCGGTTTCACTAACCACATCGCAGAAAACGACATCAGCACCACACATACGCACTGCATTTGCCGTTGCTAAAAAAGTCAGGGCCGGAACGATGACCTTGTCCCCCGGCTTCAACCCAATCGCCATTGAGGCCAAATGCAACGCCGTTGTCCCATTGGAACAGGCCACCGCTTGATTTGCGGCAACTTTTTGGGCAAACAGGTCTTCCAGTTCAGGCACCTTGGGACCAGTTGTCAGGAATTGACTTGTCAAAACCTCACAAACAGCCGCAATGTCTTCTTTGCGCACGTCTGGGCGTGCATAGGTTTCAGTGCCATGACTTACGGCCCTTCATCCCAAACAGATAAGATAAACGATTAAAAATAAGACCGAATTAAACGTAAAGATCAATGCCTATTTAAAAAACACCCAGTTTCCCAAACGAAAAAAGGGACACCAACCCGGCATCCCCTTTTCTTAAAAATCGACATCCCCCGACTTAATCGTCGCGATGTGTTTTTTCCATACGTTCGTGACGTTCTTGCGCTTCGATGCTCAATGTCGCAATCGGACGCGCTTCCAAACGGCGAATACCAATCGGTTCATCCGTTTCTTCGCAATACCCATAACTGCCATCGGCAATACGATCCAGCGCCGCATCAATCTTGTTGATCAATTTACGCGCCCGGTCCCGTGTACGTAGTTCCAAGGCACGGTCCGTTTCCATTGAGGCACGATCGGCTAAATCCGGCGCTTGATTGTTTTCGTGTTGAAGGTGTTCCAACGTCTCATTCGATTCACGAATGAGTTCTTCTTTCCATGACAAGAGTTTCTGACGAAAATACTCTTTCATGTTTTCATTCATAAACTCTTCGTCATTAGACGGCTTGTAATCTTTTGCCAAAGTGACGGTCATCCCGTTACCCCCTAACTTACGTAGGCATCCTGCTAAATTGCGCGCAATATAGAAAGACTCTCACAATATCGCAAGCAATTTTCTTCGATGAGTTGCAAGTTTATTTTTACCTGCAATTATAATGAGTTAGGAAATACTATTTCATGCCGTCTATTTTTTAGCCCGGCCCCATTTGGCGATTTCGACCTCTGCACGCAGTTCAATTTCATCAATTATTTGCTGCAATTGCGGGTCATCAACGCTTTGGCGTCTGTTGCGCAACATCTGTGCGAGGTTCTGCAATCGCTCAACCGAGATTGCCCCGGACAGAATTTCGCGCTGAATTTCAGCAAGACGATCAAGGATATCCTCGCCACGTTGATAGAGGGCCCGGCGGTTTTCTTCTTCCGTCGCATCCCCCACTTCCTGAATGGACAGAATAGAATCCATAGACGCGACCGGATTGACTTCAGACAGTTCAACATGAGAGCTACTCGCACTGCTCGTACCGCCGAGATGTGAGGAAAATTCACTCGACTTGCCGACACTGCCTTTTTTCTGTCCCTTCTGGGTCGGTTTACTGGACCCGACATTGGAAATCTTCATCTTGGCATCCTATTCATTGCTTTAGCCTGTGGAGTATAGCCTATTTTCTCTTACCTCGTTAACTTATTTACACACCTTCAGGCAAGTGGGGAAAGTCTGCCCGGCAACTCTTGCCCTCTTGCCCGTCTTCCCCATCATCAAAATCATCTTTCCTGTTTTTTATCAATCATTTACATAATGGCACAGCCTTTGCTTATTAATTCATGGGGTATTGTACCCACTGTGTAAATTGAAAATGAAAAGAGACTTAAAATGAGTTTGCTTGGATTATTCGCCGCGCCTGTTGGTGCGATGATGGCCCAGAGCAAGGCTATGCAAACCATAGGCACAAACTTAGCCAACCTGAATACGGGGGGCTATAAGCGAAGCGAAACCAATTTCTATACAATGGTCGCACAAACCTATGGCAGCAACCGCGATATTGGTGGGGTAAAAAGCATAACCCGAACCCTTATCAGTCAACAAGGCCAATTGCTGGGTAGCGATAACAATTTAGACGTTGCGATTAATGGCAACGGATTTTTTGTGCTCAATACCCAACTGGATGGCAATGGACCGACCTATTATGGTCGCGATGGCATGTTGGGCATGGCCCTGGGTGATGAAATCACGACAACAATCAATGGCAATACGGTCACCAGTCGCGAGGGATATCTGGTCGATAAGAACGGATATTACGTCCAAGGTTGGCCGGTCAATGCCGATCAATCCACCTTTCCGACCGATGAAGCCTCGCTTGGCCCAATCCGAATTGACCCGGAAACCTTTACATCCAATGGGGAGGCCACAACCACGGCCGAAATCGGACTGAACGTTCCATCCAATGCTGCCGTTGGATATAACGAGTCGACCTTTATCAAGGCTTTTGATGCTGATGGAGTCGCCCAAACGTACCAATTGCGCTGGTCCAATATTGTGTTGGGCGGACATACCCAAACCATGACACCAAATTGGGCCTTACCCGGTGGGGAACCCGCCGGTTTCACGGAAACCAACGCGGTAACGGCCTATAACAACCGTGGTTATGAAAAAGAATTCAATGTGACCTGGACAAAAGGGGCCAATCCGAATGAATGGGAATTGCAGGTCCTGGAAGGATCAGACGCACAAAGCATTGATGGGTCCGGCGACGGTACCCCTAAGAGCCTAACCGTCACATTCGATCCACTCACAGGTGCGATTTCCAGCACACCGACATCTGTCACTGTACAAGGTGGCGGCAGTTACGATGAAGCCTTTACCTTTGACTTAGGTTCAATGACAGAAGTTGCCGCCGCAGTCGGCGCCATTACTCAGACCTCCATCGCCAATGACGGGACAGCAGCAGCCGTACAAGACAATAAATATTCATTAGAGGTTTTGGAAGACGGCGTTCCTCTCTCCATTGATGCAGCATCGGCTGATGGAACCCCAACCGTCTTGACCGTCAGCTTTGATGGTAGTGGTCATTTACAATCTCCGCTCAACCTTGAAATTGCCAGTGCAACGACAGGACCAACCTTTACATTGGATATTTCCGATGTCACCAACTACGCCTCAGGTCAGTTGGTCGAGGGGCATTACGATTACAATGGCCGTTCTAACGCCCGACTGCATCATGTCACCTTTAATGATGCCGGGGAAATCATCGGACATTTTGCCGATGCCACCACCCGACCGATTTATAAGTTGCCACTGGCCACCTTTACCAACCCCAATTCACTGGATCCTGTAAACGGCAACGTCTATCGCCTGTCGGGTACAACCAGCGAAGCGGTCATTCGAACGGCCGGCGGACAAGGTGCAGGACAATTCGTTCCCAACGCACGTGAAATTTCAAACGTGGATATGGCGGATGAATTTACCTCGATGATCCTGACGCAGAAAGCGTATAATATCGGATCAACATCTTTTAAAACCATTGATGAAATGAGTCAGGTCGCACGTGACCTGAAACGTTAGTCTTTCTGTTTTCGACTGATTTACACAGCTGGCCAGCTTGTTCTTTTCACAAGCTGGCCTTTTTCTCACCCGGCAAATCTTTCCGTATCAGACCTTTTTTGCAGTTAAACTTAAAAAAAGACTTTCCCAAAACGAACCTAACTTTTTGTTTTTACTTAATTTTATAAAATTACTTTTCTGGCATCGAAATTGCTTAGTTAAATCGTAACAAAGACGACTTACATAAAGTTAAGTCACAATATGACAATGGCTAAGAGATGAGAAAACCATGACTGCCGTCATAAAGAGAACCATAACAGTGCTTAAGAGCGCAAAAGACAGCACCTTCCACTTGGGTCTTGCCCTGTTGATCGGCTTTGGTCTTTTGTTAAGTCCTGTTGACACGCACGCCTCTTCGCGAATTAAAGACATCGTCACCTTTGAAGGTGTACGCGACAACATGCTTGTCGGGTACGGCCTTGTTGTCGGTCTCAACGGCACAGGCGATGGACTTGCGGACGGGCACTTTACCAAACAAAGCCTACTGTCCATGCTGGAACGCCTCGGCGTGAAATCGACCGAAGACGGTCTGGACAGTAAAAACGTGGCAGCCGTAATGGTAACCGCGTCTTTAAAACCCTTTGCCCGCCAAGGTTCCCGTCTTGATGTAACGGTCAGCGCCCTTGGGGATGCTGACAGCCTGCTGGGGGGAACCCTTCTGGTAACGCCGTTGATCGGTGCGGACGGCGAAGTCTACGCTGTCGCCCAAGGGCAATTGGCTGTAGGCGGGTTTACAGCCGCAGGTGCAGCTGAAACAATTACAAAAGGTGTCCCAACATCAGGGCGCATTGCAAGTGGTGCGATTATCGAACGCGAACTCAATTTCGAAATGGCGCAAATGGAAGATGTCAAATTGTCCTTGCGCAATCCTGATTTCACCACAGCCCGTCGTATTTCACAGGCGATCAACGCCTTTTTGGGCAGCAGTTCCTCACGCCCGACCGATCCCGGTACCGTACAACTGGATATCCCGGACAGTTACGATGGCAATGTTGTCAATCTCTTGACCGATATTGAACAATTACGCGTCGACCCCGATCAAATGGCCCGTGTCGTCATTGACGAAACCACCGGCACAATTGTGATGGGGGAAAGCGTCCGTATCAGCACCGTTGCCATCGCACAAGGCAGCCTGACCATTCGGATCACCGAAACACCACAGGTTTCGCAACCGGGACCGTTTGCACAAACGGGCACCACCACAACAGTTGACCGGACCGCCATCGACGCCAACGAAGATAAAGATAAAAAAATGACGGTTCTGGACGATGGTGTTTCCTTACAAGAACTGGTCAACGGGCTGAATGCCTTAGGTATTGGCCCGCGTGACCTGATCACCATTTTACAGGCCATCAAGTCTGCCGGTGCCTTGCAAGCTGAAATCGAGGTGATGTAATGAGCGATCTTTCCCTTCTCAGCCAGGCACAAGTTGCCTTTCAGGATGCACAGGCAAAACGGGGACTGGCCGGTCTTGTCGACAGCACCAACAACCAAGGCAAAAGCTTTGCTGAAACACTGAACGCACAGCAACTCAAAGACCCAACACAAGTCGATGTTTTACAAAGACGTAAAATCCATGAGACGGCTGTTGATTTCGAGGCACAGTTCCTCAGCCAGATGATGCAACCCATGTTCGAAGGGATCGAAGCAAGCGAACCTTTTGGCGGTGGTCATGCAGAAAAAATGTGGCAAAGCATGCTGGTCAACGAATACGGTAAATCGCTTGCAAAATCAGGCGGGATTGGCTTGGCCGACCACGTCGAGCGCCAACTTTTACGCGCACAGGAAGGACTATAATTATGGAAATGTCAGAACGCGTTAACGAACTGATTTATATCTGCGAGCGTATGATCGAAATCCTGCAAAAGGAAAATGATGCGCTGGACGCACAAAATCCAAAAGTACTTGCAGAGACTGTGTCTGAAAAAGACAAACTCAGTCGCCTTTATGAACGCCATACCCGTGGCATTCAACGCGATGTCAATGGATTTGCAGCCGTCGACGAAGATGTACGGGCGACTTTGAAAGAACTGAGTCAGGAAATGGACGCGCTCATCGCCCACAACGCACGCATGTTGAAACTGAACATTGATACAAATCGGCGCGTGTTGCTGAAATTTGCAGATATTGCCAAGCAAATGACCCCGCATTCCGGCACCTATGCCAAGGATGCAAATGTCGGTCGTCGTGGAGAAGCCACGTCACCGATTTCTTTAAACGAAACTTTGTAAGACAGGCCTTGTAGAAAACAAGGGAGATAGATATGTCAATTACACACGCACTCCACGTCGCCGCAGGTGGCCTTTTGGCCACTCAATCTGCGCTGGGTACCGTTTCCGACAACGTCGCCAATGCCAATACCGTCGGCTATTCCCGTAAGATCGTGAATTTTGAAACGAACGTTCTCGCCGGTGTCGGCGCAGGCGTGAATATTGCCGATGTCACCCGTGCGGTCGATGAAGGGCTTCTCAAGGATGTACGGGACGAAAAATCAGAACTGTACGCCATCAAGTCACAATTGACATACTACAGCCGGATGCAAGAATTATTCGGGGCCCCCGGTGACAATAGCTCCCTTGCACATACAATATCGGAACTTAGCTCTGCTTTAGAGGCTCTGTCTGTTACACCTGAACGTTCCTTGGAACAAAGTGAAGTTATTCGCTGGGCAGAAAATACCGCGCAGCAATTACAAGATATGTCATCCGTCATTCAAGACTTGCGCAAACAAGCCGATGACGACATTCACCAAGCTGTCAAAGAGGCGGAGAATCATCTAAAAGAAATCGCCGACCTCAACCATAAAATCGTTCGCAATAATGTAGCAAATAACGATGTATCCGCCCTTGAAGACAAACGGGATCTGGCACTAAATGCCCTATCGGAAATCATTGATATTACCTACTTTCCCCGTTCCAACGGCGAATATTCCGTCTTCACCAAAGGTGGCCGTGTCCTTATTGATCAGGAAGCCGTTGATCTGACACATAACCTGGGGGCAAGTGTCAGTGCTGTCACCACGCATGAAGAAGGTGATTTCTCTGGTATTTATGCCGGTACAGCCGTTTTAGCCAACGACATAACCAACGATCTGCAAGGCGGGAGACTTGCCGGTTTAGTTGAAATGCGTGATGACGTATTACCCGGACTACAGTCTGAATTAGATGAACTCGCAGGAGCATTGCGCGATCAGATCAATGCGGTTCATAACCGGGGGATGGCTTTCCCTGGCTCACAGTCCATGCAAGGGACAACCGCCTTCATTGACTCCTCAGCGCAACAGATTGCTTTTGGTAGCGGGGACACCCGCATGGCTGTTATGGATGGCGATGGCAATCAGGTTGGTTCTGTTTCACTAACAACTCAATTGACCGCAGATCATGGTGCAGGACCATGGACGTTGGATCAAGTTGCCACGACAATTGATAGTTGGCTGGATGCCAACGCAGGGGGCGGAACGGCCCAATTTGTCGATGGCAAATTACAAATCACCATGAGTGATACTACTAAATACCTGAGCTTCCGTGACGAAACAGGTACAACAGCCGGATCAGACAGGGCTGATGCCACAATCAATTTCTACGGCGACGGAACAAAGGTCACCGGAACTCATCAAGGTTTTTCTGATTTCTTTGGTTTAAACGATTTTTACACCGAAGATTTGGGACAAAATATTTGGGATACTGGCATTCTTTCTCCCACTTATGCGGAAAGTGGTACCACCCTGACATTTTACGATAACTCTGGCGGGGGCTTAACCAGTCTTGGTTCCCTCTCTCTTTCCGGTTCTCTGGATGACATGGCAACCTTGGTTAATAATGCCAATATAGGTGTTCGCGCCACTGTTATTTCCGAAGGCGATGGTAAACGATTGCGCTTTACCAACGTTGAAGGAAACAACATGGAGGTTGTACAGGAAAGCGGTAATTTCGCCAGTAACACAGGTTTCGGTGTTTCCAACGTACGCACGGCTTCTTCCTTGAAAGTTCGTGATGATTTGACCAGCACACCCGGCAATATATCACGGGGTATCTTGCGCTGGGATGCTTCCCTGGGTACCGGCGGCGAATATTATGTGAGTGCCGGTGACAATAAAGTTGCCAGCGAGCTCGCCGGAACTTTCAACAATGCACAGTCTTTTGATGGCGCAGGTGGTTTAAGTCAGGTATCGGAAACATTCCATCAATACACATCCTCCATTTTGGCATTAAATTCATCAAAGGCTGCCAATAATGAACTGGATGTCGAAATTCAGGAATCTCTGGTGAACAGTTTGCAAAACCGTTCAGACTCACAAAAAGGTGTCAATCTGGATGAAGAGCTGTCACAATTGATCCTCTATGAACAAGCTTATTCTGCCGCCGCACGTGTCATCAGCGTTATTCAGGGCATGTTCGAAACTCTTGAAAACGCAGTGAGATAGGAGATAGAAAGATGGTAAACAGACTTGCAAACTTTGCCCACCACCAGCTTTTGAACTCTCATTTATTTAAGCTGCAAAGCAATTTGTTCGATGCTCAAATTGCAGTGGCAACGGAAAAGAAAACACAAGAATATGCAGGGATCCCTTCTCAGTCAGAACGTTTGGTTCGCCTGGAACATTTATCTGCCCAGTCTCAAAAATTCATCGACAACAACCAGGTCATTGACTTAAGATTGCAAACTCAAGATATTTCTCTTGTCGGAATTGAAGATACAATTCGTAATATGTACGATATGTTATCAGACTATTCCAGTGGCGAACGCCGGGACGCCGAGCAGGTTGAACTGGTTCAAAAGTTCGCTTATCAAGCCTTGCGCGACATTCAAGGCTTTATGAATGAGACAATTGCCGGACGTTATTTATTTTCAGGTTCGCGGACATCACAAGCCCCTGCCGACTTAGGTTTAGGTAATAACTTATCGGATTTTCAAACAAAATGGGACGGAGATACAATAAAATACCCTGAATCACGCGATGCTCATATTGCGGAATTCGGTGTATCTGACAATTTTACTTTCACCTTAGGAGGAAGTGGAAACGCCCAATATATGGAAGTGACAGCTGCTGGATATGCGGCGGCTGACTATGCCAACTTTAAAGTTGGCGATGATATTGCAGTATCAGGAGGAACATCCAATGATGGGACATGGACGATTTCCTCTGTTGACACCACAACCGGACATATCCGCGTCAAACGTAAAGACCTCACTGATGAAGTCTCTGCAGACACCTTCACCATTAAACGCGGGTCAAACCCAGAGATCGTCATCGCTGATACGATGACCTATGCAGGCACAACCATCACTGCTGCTGGCGGAGCTGGCACGTTTAGTAATGTCGAAATTCCATCTACATTAGAAATTGCCTCAGGCTCTGGCAACAATACAATGACCGTTACAGTCAGCGCTGTTAGTGCTGACGGCAGCTCCATTACGGTTACCGAAAAGACTGCAACAGCCGCTGGACCAGAAGCAGGCACCATCAATGTCAGCAACTACTATAACGGCGACCTCATGGAAACTCAGCATCGGATTGATGAAAACCGCGTTATTGATTTAAATATCAACGCTCTCGATCCTGCCTTTGATAAAGCAATACGGGCACTTTCCATTATTGCACAAGGAGAATTCGGCACGGCTGGTGGCCTCGATCAGAATACGGGCCGGACTGATGATGCCCTTTGGCTATTAGACTCTGCATTAAATTATCCAACAGATGGCACTCCACCTTTTGGCGCAGAAGCTGTAAGCAGTATTGAGCAACTGAGATTTAATACCGCTTTCCAACAAACGCAAATCAAAAATTCAATCGCGCGCGAAGAAAAAACGATTGGTTTCATGGAAAATAATATCTCCAATATCGAAGATATTGATATGTTAGAAGCTACAACTGAACTGCTGGATATTGATCGCGCACTTCAGGCATCCTATCAAGTTTTATCGCGGACGCAAAAGCTTGGACTATCTAACTTCCTATAATATTTCTAACTTGATTACCAAAATTTAAAATACCCAATAAACTGAAACCAAGAAATTTATAAATCGTAGCGTAAGATTGACTAAACCGATAAAAAAAGGAGTACATCTTTATAGACTGTACTCCTTTTTTTATCGGTATCCTGTTTTGCCATTAGCCTTCTTTCTCAACATGCGTATCATAGCCCCCTTCGTATCTTTCAGGCATTTCAATACGATCACCCTCATTTAGCATGTTATTGTACAGCTCTTCTATCTGATCGACCATCCAATCGCAAATTTCCAAATATTTGGTCATTGAATGTATTAAAAATTCTTTTCGTAAGCCTTCATTTTCAATTCGACTTCCCAAATATGATGCCAATCTCACCATATTGGCATATGAACCAGATATAATAATTAAAATACCACGATATTTATCAATATTATCATTCCAAAATTCTTTAATCGCGACATCAATTTCCCAAAAATTATCAACAGTTTTAATCAGGGGCTTTAGTTTTTTCCTCAAATCTTTCTTAAATTCGGGACAAGCATCTCTCCATCGACTTAACTCCGCTTCTTTTAACTTGTCTCCAGCTTTATAAAAAGGAAATTGCTGACGTATTTTATCCAGATAAAATGCTTGTTCTTTCTCATTATATTCATCAAATGTAATCGCAGCACTACTCATGGCAGGCACACTTTCTATTTTAGCCCCCCTACTACAATTAACCAAATTAGAACGCCCTTGGCGATTTAAATCAGAGAGGCAAATTCGCGACATATCTAAGAAATGCGACGTTAAAAATTCGCCTCCGAAATTGCCAGGTACAACTTTCACATAGATATCGTTCAGTTGTTTTTCAGTAAAGCCCAGCTCTTTGCCCAAATCATCATGGTACAATGCATCCTTGTGGTGTGACTTAGCATCTTTCGCCTTTCCACAATCTGCACCAAAAAGGTAAATCTTACGAAAACCTAGATTATAAGCAACTCCTGCACCGGCATTCACGACCATTGGCGATACACCTTTCAATGAATCTGTCGGTTTCGCAAATACACTCGTTGCACTCAAAGCGGGGCGAACATAACACCACACTTCATCAAATAATTGCTGGACACCCGGAAAGGTCGTTGATGAACATGCTAATATGATACCTTCCAATCCGTATTCTTTTTTAACGGCACTTAATATTTTTTCGGTCTTCCAGCCGTTTTCATTTTCAACATGAATATCGGGACGTATCCCATTCTTTAGCAATAGTCTGATCGTTGTCCCGCACGAAATTACAATAGCCTTTGACCTTAATCGCTTAATCTGATCCAAATCATATTCCAGCGAAGGCCCGGAACCAATCACAAACACCGGATAGTTAATATCCAACATTTTTTGTTTTTTTAGAAATCGAAAATCTGTGTGTTTAAAATTATAATAGGTATTGATCATCATCAGGAGTTCATCCTCGTAAAAACCTGACGAAATTGTATAACCTTCCATACGTTCCCTTAACAAATTAAGGGTTTCCTGAGTATCCCAAGATGCATAGTGAGCGTAAAAATAGCTCCCTTCTATAAACGAAATACTATAATTGTGAATAATATTCTCAATTTGATATACGAGTTCGTTCGCTTTTCCCGTCAATACGATATGGACAGACGCACCATTATTTTCCGCTGTCTTATAGACATCTGCCCAATTTACGACATCAAAAGAAAAAAGGAAAAACTCTATAATAGGTTCAGAAAAAATATATACCCGAGTCAGGTTACGCGAAACAATATCAGAAATATGATAACCTAAACCAATACCACTACAGAAAAAATAACCAGAATCAACTACCTGTAACGGCTTGATCCACCCTTTATCCAACTCTCTCCCTTTGGCGAATTCCTGCATTTTACGAAATAAACCAAAGCTTACATCCGAAATATTACAATGATCTGGACTCGGAAATGCCATACGGTTCGGGGCATCAAAATAATCTTTTAACTGTGCTTTTGAATAAACATCAGCATCGGTACCATAAAGGTTAACCTGCCCTAACTTTATATTTACGGGTTCTCCATCGGCATTATGAAGAAGAGTATTTTTCGCCAAGTTGTCTAGATAAGGTTCAATTCTTTTATATAAAAAAATGTCATTGTTTTTAAAAAACTCTACATTTTTTTCAAATAAACTTAGCATTGGCTATTTCTCTACTGCATTTGCCCACAGACCATCAATAATTTGAGACAAATCATTCATACGTTTAGCATTCTCGTAATAGTTACCCTCTATTAAACGATGTGCCATTTTTTCCCGTGATTGCCTTAAATCGTCAGCGCGGTTATACCAACTCTTGGCCAACTCAATATAGCTTTCCTCATCTTTTGCGACCATCTCGTCATAAAAGTTATTTGATTTAGCAAAGTCAATAATGCCCCCAACAACCTGATCCCACTTTTCATTACACACAAAAGGAATACCAGCACTAACGGCCTCAACGGCAATATAAAATCGCTGCGTTCTGGCAGGCATAAGGAAAACGTCGACTTCACTTGCAAACTCACGGAAAGTTGCCGTTGCCAGAATATCAATACGATGCGCCATACCAAAATTACCGAACTTTTCCATTAACATAATGGTATTTTCAGAACGCTCAAAGTCATGGTTGCGTAACAGCACCATACTATCAGGGCACGCGCGCAAAATGCGTACTATCGCTTCTACAGTCTGGCAATTAAGCTCTGCAAACGTTGCGTCCATACCAAAAGTAAACGGCGAACCCGTTGAACGGGGAACCGCTCGTGAATGCATATCATCCGGTTGTTCAATATTCGCAATCGCATGCCCTGTCTCCATCGTTTGACGGAGCGCGTCTTCGACAACGATAGAGTTAGTAATTTGACAATCTATTGTCTCCGTTCTTGCACCAAGAACGGCAGGAGCATATAGAATTTGGACAGGGGCAGTACGCACTCCAAAAGTTCTAAGCACTTCAGGTTGGCGTAATCCGCTACAATTTATCAACACATCAATGTCGAATGCCTTTGCACTTTCTACAAGTGTATGAGGGTCGTCGAAGCGTACAGAGCGCCAATCATCAAACGCTTTCTGGTACATCATATTTTCTCGATCATGCAACTCCCCCGCACCGAAACCGATTGTTCGATATTTTGAAGGATCTCGATATGACAATGCGTGTGCCAATGACGCCCCAAATCGGAAATGATCAATTCCCATCAAAATACAGCCCACGTTCAGAATACGTTTCTCTTTATCTGCTTTTTTCGTAAAAGTATCATTTTTCTTAAAAGCGAAGGTATCCCACCATTTTTGGTGATCTTTGCGGATTTCATCTACAGATACGTTTGGGTCATCGACAAGGTCCATTGACATTGCAGCTGCAATTGTTGCGTCATTTGGAGCGAGCAATTTTGCTTGACGATGGCAGGACTTTGCCTCTTCAAAATAGCCTAACTGCGCCAACAAAGTGGCTTCCTTGCTCAAAAGGTCTGCATTCTCGGGTAAAATGTGCAACGCAGACCGACAAGCTTCAACAGCAGCTCGATAACGTTCTTCCAGAACAAGACAATCAATCAATGCATGGTGGCCCTGCACATGTTCCGGATGCACAATTATATGCTGACGAAACCAGTTTTCCGCCTTTTCAAAATCGCCATCCCGATATGCCCCCGCACCTCTAACCAATAGCGGATGCTCGACAATTTCCTCTAAAACATCGGAATAATCCGGTAATATATCCTGCGGCAATAATTCTTCAATTTCCGGGTTAGGTTCCAGAACTGAACGGACTTTTGCGTAATAATATGAATCCTTACTTTTGCCGACAAACACAGATATGACAGCCATAAAATCAGCAACTTGCTTTGCATCAGGCATTGCAGCAAAAGCAGCTTCACCGATAAGGCAAGCCTGAGCAATGTCATCTTCAACAAATGCGCCCACCGCCCTTAGAAAGATAAATACAGGGTCACAACTTTCATCTTGCGATTTTTCTTCGCAAATTCGGATGACTGTCTTCCAATCATCCGCGGCAATGTATTGTTTTATTTCCTGCAACGTCGTCATACCACACCCGATTTTAAGTTTTATACATCGATATTATTCAATCCCGCAGGCGGGATATTTTCGGCATCAGAATCGTCTAATGTTTTCTTTTTATTTTCAGATTGCTGATACAAGCCGGTAGCAATTTCCCGATTAATATTAACAAGAACATCGACAAGCGTACGATCAGAAGAAGAAAAGAATTTCGTTGTTCTCTCATCGACAAACTTGCAAAGAGAAAGCATATTTTGACGAATTTCCAAAGGTAACTTACAATCAACGCCTAGTAGATCTGCTTGAAAAATTGTCCATAAACGCCAATTCAACCGGACGACTTCATTTAGGTCTTCTATGTCTTCCGCATCCCGGCAATCATACATTCTTCGCGCAGCCTGCATCAGTGCCCAAGCCTCACTTGCGCTTGAATCTCCTGGCATAGGCGTTGTTTGATATCCTTGTACACCGTAGTTTTGAGACATTAATCACTCTCCCCGCCTATATATTAGATACCTAGTGTAAACGCCTGTCAAAATCATAAGAAAACGACATTGCTATAAAAGATATTACGTTAAACAGATTAAACAAAATCTTAATTTGAAATTACAATTTAATCTGTTTCTGTCTCTGGGAGCGGTTCTAGAACTTTGGCTTCAACATCAATAAGCTTTCGAGCATCTCGAAGAGCACCATAAAAGTCCTCATCTTCGATTTTTGACAGCACCTTTTCACATATTTTTTTGCTAGACGGAACCGCTACCATAAAATCTTCAATAAAGACCTTTGCCTCAGCAACATACCTTATTCTTTTTTCTTTAAATAGGTACGCACATTGTAAGCTATAATAAACCCGAGCTGCTGGGGTTGATGCCTCTTCTGCTGTCAAAATGTCTCTGTCACGTAGAATAACCGCATCATTCAACAAAGCCAGAGAAAGCGATCGATCCGATTTATTTTCAAGAACAGCACCATTAATAATAATTTTTTGTTCTTTTTTTAAATTTAATTTAAGCGGCATATCTTTTTTCCCGACTAAATAAATTAGCGACCAGAGAAAATCTCTGGTCGCTAACCTTAGGATGGTGATTATCTAAACAGGCCTAAAACGGCTTGTTCGGACTGCCCAGCAAATGACAGAGCTTGAATACCCATCTGTTGACGAGTTTGCAGCGCAAGAAGGTTAGCACCTTCTTCGTTCAGGTCTGCAAGTGTCAACTGACCGGAACCAGTTTCCAAAACACCAACGTAGTCTGCTGTAAAGTTAGAGCGAACTTCCAGGATCGCAACATTACCAGCCATTTTAGCGGCTTCCGCACGCAGGTTGGAAATTGTAGAATCCATAGAAGCAACGAACGCATCTGCTTTTGCGTTAAAGCTCGCAAGGATTGTAGCCAAAGAGTTGTTGTATTTAGACAACTTACTACTGAACACATGTGTCAGCAGAGCAGACCCTTTGGTCGCACCAAGCGCAGCAGCGCCAGTTGAGTTTTTGAAGAACAGGGACAAGCTGAAGTCAACACCGTTAACATCCAATTTTGAATCTGTTTTTTCAGAAAAACGAACAGACAATTTAGAAGCGGTGGAGTTAAGCAAGTTCAAACCTTGATACGATGCATCGTTTACAAGTTTAGAAATTTGCTCACCCAATTCACCAATTTGCTTCTGGAAAGCTGCACGCTGTGTCTTATCTGCAGAACGTGCAGAATCGACAACACCTTTGATTTGTTGAACCAAATCTTCGATAGACTCAACGGCAGTCAAAGCTGCGTTAAGAGCGTTCACACCTTGGTCGATTGATGACTTACGTTCCATGAGGTCCGTAGCACGATCGCTAAGAGATTTCGCTTGGAAGAATTTAACCGCATCATCAGACGGGTTGGCAACAGCCAAACCGGTTGACAGACGGCCTTGTGTCCGGTCAATAAATCCAGAAGTGTTCTGAAGTGCCAGAAGGTTTGAACGAACGGCGCTTGAGAGTGCAATATCAGCCATAACTAAGTACTCCTCTTTCTGAGAAAAATGTAGCCACACGACTACTCATACGCATACTACGTATGATGTCTTTTTTTATCATATGAATTGGATTAAATCAAAAGAAATAAACACATACCCTTCTTGTGTTTTCCGGACCCGTCTTTTCTTGTAAAACAGGTAAACCATAAGAGCCCCCCTTTTGTCCGTCGTTTTTATTAAGTGACAAAATGTATTTTTTTTTCTAAACTATCGGACGGGAAAGAAAAAAAGCCTTTACTGGTTTTCCGCGTGTAACGACAGAAGGTCGATTTGCGATGGTATATTATAGCGACGACATTGAGAGGTGTTTCTTGCACCTTGGCGATCAAATTAGCGACGCAATTCGTGTGATAGAAGCGAACTCCGCAAAAATCGCACTCGTTGTAGATGAGTGCAACCGTCTTATCGGAACAATTACTGACGGCGATATCCGAAGATCGATTCTCGGTAATGTAAAAGAAACAGAACCGCTCAGTGTCCTTTTAAGTTCCAAAACCAACCCTACTTATAAAACACCCATTAAAGCGCACAGTTCCATTTCTGAACCTGAACTGATTGCGTTGATGCAAAAATACAAGATTACCAGCATTCCATTGATAGATGATGATGCAAGAGTGATTGATATCGTTGGTTTTCAGCAGTTATTTTCAGAGAATCAGCTTCCCGTTCGAGCCGTTGTAATGGCTGGTGGTTTCGGTACGCGTTTACGCCCCTTAACCAACTCAACCCCCAAACCCATGCTTCCCGTCGGTGAAAAGCCTCTGCTTGAACAAATCATTACACAGCTAAAAACCTCCAACATCTACGATGTCGTTATTACAACACATTATTTAAGCAATCAAATCACCGACCATTTTGGCGACGGACAAAACCATGGCGTCAACATTCAATATGTCAAAGAAGATCAACCCCTAGGAACGGCCGGTGCCGTCAGCTTAGTCCCAGACAGACAGAGTACACTCTTGATCATAAACGGTGACATTCTCACAAATCTTGATTTTTCAGCATTCCTACAATTTCATAAAGAACATAATGCCAAGCTCAGTGTTGCTGTAAGGCGTTATACAATTGATATCCCCTACGGGGTCGTCAAATCCAAAGACAGTCACATCACCGAAATTAAGGAAAAACCTCAAATTTCGTTTTTTGTGAACGCAGGTATTTACCTTGCAGAACCAAGCGCAATTGAACTTATTCCTCAAAACGGGGATAAGTTCGACATGACCCAACTAATTGACCTTTTACTCGAAACAGGCGAAACCGTCATTAACTTCCCAATCCATGAATACTGGTTAGATATCGGAAAGCATGACGACTACCTAAAAGCCCAGCAAGATATCGAACAGGGTATTTTTGCCAAAAAAGTGGAAAACTAGAGGAAAGCCCCGATGAGTTGCTTCATTATTGCTGAAGCCGGTGTAAATCATAACGGCTCGCTTCAAACTGCATTTGAACTCGTTGATTGCGCAACGGAATGTGGGGCTGATGCCATCAAGTTCCAGACCTTCAAAGCCTCTCGTCTTGTGGCAACCAATACAGCCATGGCTTCTTACCAAGAACAAAACTTGGGGCAATCCGGATCTCAACTTGATATGTTGCGCTCACTAGAACTTTCAATGGATGACTTCCTTAAAATTCAACAGCATTGTCAAAAAAGAAAGATTTATTTTATGACAACTGCTTTTGACACTGAAAGTCTCCACCAGGTTGTCAAATACTTTCCCCTGCCTTACATAAAAATATCTTCTGGAGATCTTGTCGACGCTCCTCTGTTACTTGCAGCCGCCTCACATCAACTCCCCATACTACTTTCTTGCGGCATGGCTGATATTCCAGAAATCGAAACCGCCCTTAGTGTGTTGGCGTATGGATTTACAAAAACACCCGACACTCCCCCTAGCTTGGCAGCTTTTCGTACTTCTTGGCAAAATCCAGCCGGACGAAAAATGGTTTCCTCCTTAGTGACCTTGCTTCAATGCACCACATCTTATCCCGCTCCATTTTCAGATATTAATTTGCGGGCAATGAAAACACTGGAACAGACTTTTAATGTTCAGACCGGATTTTCTGACCATACACAAGGTATAGAAGCATCAATCGCCGCCTGCGCACTTGGCGCCAAAGTTATAGAAAAACATATTACATTATCAAAAGATATGCAGGGTCCGGATCATATTGCGTCCACTGAACCAGATGAATTTAAAAAAATGATCCGCTCAATACGTAATATTGAAGCCGCCCTTGGCGTTTCCAATAAACAAGTTTCTTCCAGCGAAAAGAACAACCGTCTTCCGGCTCGAAAGTCACTCAGAGCGATCACCCACATTAAAAAAGGCCAAATCATTACAGAAGAGGACATTCAAATCATAAGGCCTGGAAACGGTAATACGCCATTTGCTTATTGGGATATAATAGGCACACCAGCCTCACAGTCCTACCCCCCTGACACGCCCCTCAATGAACCTATTCCAGCCCTTCCTACAAACGCATCATGACCCCTTTCTCAAAAAAAAAGATATGTGTTGTAACAGGTACACGAGCTGAGTATGGCTTACTCAGTAATTTGATGTCGTTATTAAGGAATAGTCCTGACTTTACCCTTCAATTGATTGTCACTGGTACGCACCTGTCCCAAAAACATGGCATGACAGTCAATGAGATTGTCGCTGATGGCTACAAAATTGACGAGCAAGTTTTTCTCCCTTTTTCTGGGGATACCCCTTTAAATACTGCACTTATGGCAGCTCAGGCATTAGATGGTATCGCTCATGCTTATTCACGCTTGGCACCAGATCTTGTCATATTGCTCGGTGATCGTTATGAAATTGCCAGTGCTGCATTTGCAGCACTCTACCTGCAAATCCCCATCGCTCATATTCATGGTGGAGAACGTAGCGAAGGTGTAATAGATGAGGCGATCCGTCACAGCATTACCAAAACGGCTAATCTTCATTTTACAGCAACAGAGTTATATCGGAACAGGGTCTTACAGCTTGGAGAAGACCCTAAACGCGTCTTTAATGTCGGAGCACTCGCAGCTACTTCAATTCAAAATACGGCATTTCTTTCCCGTCACGAACTGGAAACGATGCTCGGCATTGAAATGCAGGCTCCACTTTTTGCTATCACTTACCATCCTATAAGCCTGTCTTACGAAGATACAAAGCAGGAAATAACCGCCCTTTCCGAGGCCTTAAAACAATTCCCACAAGCAACTTTCGTCATTACGGGTACAAATGCTGACACCGGAGCATCTGTCGTTAGGGAAATTTTAGAGGAGTTTGTTCAGAGCATTCCCCGCAAACAAATTGTTATGTGCGAAAACCTTGGACATAAAAATTATCTCAGTCTGGTTTCACATGCTGATGTTGTTATTGGGAATTCTTCCAGTGGAATAATCGAAGCCCCTATCCTCAAAATCCCAAGCATAAACATTGGTGACAGGCAAAGGGGTCGCATGAGAACCCCAAGTATATTAGACTGTTCAGGCGATATAACCGAGATTTTAGCGGCTATTCAGCTCGCATTAAATCATCAGTTTAGACAAAGTATAAAAAACACCCCTTCGCCCTATGGGAACGGCAACACTGCGCAAAAAATTATTAACATTCTTCAGCAAACAGACTGGTCTTCTAACAGTTTGAAAAAGACCTTCTTCGATATTACATCAGTCACATAAAACGAGAGATTAAGATGGATTGGAAAAATAAAAATATTTTCGTTACAGGCGCTGCTGGTTTCATCGGAAGTCATTTATGCGAGACCCTTACCCAAAAAGGCGCTAATGTCACAGCCTTTGTACACTACAACTCATTAAACCGTTTTGGCTGGCTAGACTATAGCCGCTTGAAAAACGACATGGAAATTGTTTTGGGCGACATTACTGATTCCAATTACATTGACCAGTTGATCAAAGAAAAGGATACAGTATTCCACTTAGCCGCTTTAATCGGAATCCCCTATTCCTATGTTGCGCCCGATTCCTATATTCAAACCAACATTATTGGCACAACCAACGTCTTAAAAGCAGTACGTCGTCATCAAAACAGGCGTCTCATACATACTTCAACCTCAGAAGTCTATGGCACCGCACAGTTTGTCCCGATCAATGAAAGCCACCCCCTGCAAGGACAATCCCCTTACTCTGCAAGTAAAATAGGAGCCGATATGATGGCTGAATCATATTACCGCTCCTTTGATGTTCCCGTTACGATTGTACGGCCTTTCAATACCTTTGGCCCCCGTCAATCCATGCGTGCCGTTATCCCTACTATTATCTCACAATGCTTACGTAACCAACCGATCCAACTTGGTAATGTCACACCAACACGAGATATGAATTATGTTAGCAATACCGTTGCAGGCTTCATTATGGCGGCCGAATGTAACGATGCGATCGGCGAAACTATAAACCTAGGATCCGGACGAGAAATTTCTATTGGAGACCTCGCCAAGCTGATTATCCAACTTTGTGGAAACGATAACCCATTAGAGGAAGATCTGACACGAACGCGACCTAAAAATAGTGAAGTCGAACGCTTATTGGCAGATTCCAGCAAAGCCAAGCAGTTGTTGGGTTGGTCAAGCGAAATCACTCTTGAGGAAGGTTTAAAACAAACCATTGAATGGTTTCGAGAGAATATCCATCATTATGAACGAAACAATTATGTCATCTGATTCCAAAACATCTAAAATCATTCCCCTTAGCGAACCCTACTTAAAAGGGAACGAATGGGCATATGTAAAAGAATGCCTTGATACAGGATGGGTGTCTTCTGCAGGTAAATATGTAAACCATTTTGAAGAGACATTTGCCAAATATGTCGGGGCAAAGCATGCCGTTGCAGTTGTAAATGGTACAGCTGCTCTTCATCTTTCCCTTCTTGCCAATGGCATCCAAAACGATGATGAAGTTTTAGTGTCAGACCTTACATTCATTGCCCCCATCAATGCGATAAAATACACGGGAGCTCATCCTGTATTAATTGATTGCGATAAAGACAGCTGGCAAATATCGCCAACTCTACTGCGCAACTTTATTCAGAACGAGTGCATTTACACGAATAACCAGTTATACAACAAAAAGACAAACCGAAGAGTCAAAGCAATCTTACCGGTTCATATCTTGGGTAATCCTGTCGATATAGAAAAAATTAAACCCATAGCGGAAGAATTCTCTCTCAAGCTCATTGAAGATGCGACAGAAAGTTTAGGTGCCTTCATAAATAACCAACATTGCGGAACATTTGGGTCCTGCGGATGCTTTAGCTTCAACGGAAACAAAATGATTACAACAGGTGGTGGTGGAATGATCGTTACAGACGATGATCAACTCGCTTCACAAGTTAGACATCTTTCAACTCAGGCCAAAAGCAATAATCAAGAATACGTCCATGATCAAACAGGATTCAATTACCGTCTCACCAATATACAAGCGGCTATTGGCTGTGCTCAGCTCGAGGTTTGCAATGATATACTGTTTCATAAACGCCGAATTCGTGACAGATACGATCAGGCTTTTGCCAAGTCCCCCTTTATCAATACGCCAACGATTAAAAACAATGTAAAGCCCGCAAATTGGCTCTATACAATTCAAATCCTTTCAGACAAAGCCTCACTTGATGCACGGGAAATTATTTTAAGATTAAGCGAGAAAAATATAATCACACGTCCTTTATGGCAACCAATGCACCTAAGCCCTTCTCTAATTAATCCGATTTTCATAGGAGCGGGCATTAGTGAAACATTATACTCTCAATCCATAAGCTTACCCTGTTCTCCAACGATGACAGACGATCAACAGGATTTTGTCATTCACTGCCTTCAAGACCTTTTGAGTACTTAAAATGTTAAAAAAAGTTCTGATTATAGGTATGGGAAGTATTGGTCGAAAGCATTACGATGCCTTCACTTTATTGGGATGCACAGTAAAAGCTGTATCAAAACATTTAGCACAGAATAATCATAATATATTTCGTCATCTCACTGAAGGCTTACAAAATTTCCAACCTGATTTATGCATAATCGCCAATGATACAGCAGACCATGCCGCTTCATTATTAGAAATTCGGGCTTACTCGGAAAATATCCGCATTTTAGTGGAAAAGCCACTTTTCAACATGCCTCAAAAAGGTGCTATTTCTCATACTGATAACATTTTTGTCGCTTATAACTTGCGTTTTTTGCCTATAATTCAAAACCTAAAAAGACAGGTTAGTACAAAAAATATTTCATCCGTAGATATCTATTGCGGCAGCTACTTACCCAACTGGCGACCTGAAACAGATTACCGATGTAGTTACTCAGCCTCTTCCATTCGCGGTGGGGGAGTTCTTTGGGACCTGAGCCATGAAATAGATTACGCACAATGGTTATTTGGAGACTTATCCCTAATTTCTTCTCTATGTGGCACTTTCAGCACGCTGGAAATCGACAGTGATGATACAGCCTTAATTCTCGCAAACTCACCTCGCTGTCCAGCTATATCCATACGCCTAAATTATACAGACCAAATTGCAAAACGGCATATTGAGGTTCTATCTTCTGACGAAACGCTTTATGCCAACTTAATCAACGGCAAAATGAGCATAAACGGTGAAATTCAGGAATTTCAACAAAACATTCAACATACTTATCTAATGCAAGCGAAAGCTCTTCTACAAGACCACCCGGATATAAATACTTGCACATATGAGAATGGTCTGAAAACAACAGCCTTTATTCTTCGAGCAAAGGAATTATCAAATGACCAACAAAATCAAACGAATTTGTAGTGTTTGCATCCGGGGAGGGAGCCAAGGTGTTCCTAGAAAGAATTCTACTTTTATAGCAGGTAAACCCCTTTTTGCACATTCCATTGATCAAGCAAAAAAATCTGGGCTTTTTGAAGTTATCGCGGTCAGCAGTGACGATCCCGAACTTTTATCATTGGCAAGAGAATGGGGAGCTGACCTAGTCATCAAACGCCCTGATGAACTGGCAACAAACACATCTGGAAAACTAACAGCCATACAACATTGTGTTCAGGCTGTTGAAAAGGAACTGAACTGTCAGTTTAAGACATGCGTGGACCTTGATGCTACATCCCCACTACGCCTCCCCAAAGATATTATCGGTGCAGTCTGGTTCCATGAAAATTTGGCAAGTCACAATGATAATGTTAATGTCATAACTGGCTGTCCAGCCCGACGCTCTCCTTATTTCAACCAAGTTGAGCTTTTACCGAATTCAAAAGTTAAACTTTCCAAACCTCCAAAAAAGAACGTGCTGAGGCGGCAGGATGCACCAAAGGTATTCGATATGAATGCCTCAATTTATGTATGGACACGCAAAAGCCTTCTCAATGCTCAAGGGGGGGTTCTTAACGATCAAACTTATATTTATGAGATGCCCGAGGAACGTTCAATCGATATTGACACGCCGTTTGACTTAAAAATCGTTCAGCACTTATTAGAAACAAATCCAACATAAGGCTCAACCAATGCCCACAATTGTCCCTGATCTCCTTAATTCTTGCCAAAATAAAAACATTGTCATTACAGGTGCGCTTGGCATTCTTGGGCAAGTTCTCTGTAAAACCATTGCACAAAGCGGTGCACAAGTTGCAGTCCTTGATTTAGATAAAGAAGCTTGTGAAAAGTTCGCGGCACAACTCCCTATCACGACACAAAATGGTGTACATATTGGCGTTGGGTGCGATGTAAGGGACCCGGGAAGTGTTTCACTATCAATAGAACAGATTTGCGCAAATTTTGAAAATGTACACGGATTACTCAACAACGCAGCGACAAAAACAAATAACCTAAACGATTTTTTCGAACCCTTTGAAACCTACGACTTAAAGACATGGCAAGAGGTTATGTCCGTAAATATTGACGGTATGTTTCTTATGGCACAGGCCATCGGGAAACATATGGGAGAAAAAAATATCGCTGGCAGTATAGTACAAACCGCCTCCATTTACGGTGTTGTTGGGCCGGATCAACGAATTTACGATGGGTCTTATTATATGGACCGTGAAATCAACACACCCGCTGTTTACTCGGCATCAAAAGCTGCAGTAATTGGCCTATCCCAATACCTTGCCACATACTGGGGGGACAAAGGTATTCGGGTAAATTCACTCACACCTGGCGGTGTGGAAAGCGGACAAAATAACGTATTTTCAAAAAAATACAGCCAAAGAGTCCCATTGGGACGAATGGCATCTGCAGATGAAATTGCTTATGCAGCAAACTTTCTCCTATCAGATGCCTCATCATATATAAACGGACAAAATTTAATCGTAGATGGCGGCTTAACTGCCTGGTAAGGCTTCGTTTAACTTGTCGTTCTTCGTGCAGCCCTCAAACCTTCAATACACATTTCCACATCATGCGCCGGTAATTGCCGAATAATGCTATCAGGCAACGTCCACCATTTAGTTTCTAACAAACCTTCAATAATTTGAGGTGCAAAACGATATTTTATTATCCTTGCGGGGTTACCTGCGACAATAGCATAAGGAGGAACATCCTTTGTCACAACTGAGCCCGCCCCGACAACAGCTCCGTGCCCAATCGTTAAGCCTTGAAGCACGATACTATTAGCTGCAATCCAAACGTCACAACCGACAATATTATAGCCTTTAACCCTTTGGGATTGAAACCCAGGATCATCAGGCACAAAGCTTGTGCTTAAGCAGTTAAAATCGTGATTTGTGTTGCCTAGATATACATCTTTAGAGATCGAACAATAACGACCAATAATAGTATTGGAGCTATATAATCCGCCATTAAGAATATAGCTATTTCTGCCAATAAAAAAATTCTCAATTGAAGATGAAAATTGCTCAAAAGGTACTTTTGATTCCGCCTCCATAAAGAAACCAGTATCTATATTATGGTTAACAATATCAAGATCCCAACCATCCTCTTCCCAGCCAGCCTTCGCCAAGAGGGTAAAAATTTTATTATAAGCACCTTCAGACATACCATCCTCATTTATCAGCTATACTAAATTTCTAAAGAGATAACGCTTATATCTTATCAAATATAGGCGCGATCTTACTTATGATAATAAATCGTTGCTTCCTATAGAATGTGCAGGAACCCCAACAACCACATCGTTATCCCTTATATTGTGCGTCACAACGGCGCCAGCTCCTATTGTTACATTTGTTCCAATTTTTATATTTTGTATAATGGACGCCCCTGTACCCACATGAGTACCCTCACCAACAGAACTCCCGCCTGACAAAACAACACCCGGCGACAGATGAACATGATCACCAATTTTGCATTCATGTTCAACAATTACACCAGTGTTAACAATAGAATTCTCACCCACAACGGCATAAGGCTGAATAATAGCTCCAGCCATCACTTGAGACCCCTCTCCAATATGCGCAGAAGAAGATATTATAGCCCCAGGATGTATGAGATTGATAAATCGAAAACCAAGGCTTTTTGCTTGCTGATAAACAATGCGCCTCAGGTTTGTAGATCTAACAGAGCCAAGGCAATTGACCAAAGAAATTGCTTCTAAGTCAAGCTTTTCCAAAACTTCATCAGAACCAAGGTGCTCGAAAGCGCACAACTTATCTTTCTCGCTTTTTTGTGGCGCTATGTAACCCTGTATTTTTACACCTAAAACATCTAACGTATCGATAACAACAAGTGCATGACCGCCGCAACCAAGTAACACGATCCCATCACACACGATTAAGGTTCCCCACAACCAAACAAATCAAGTCAATAAATTAAAAAAGTCACCCATAGAACCACTAGGGATCAAACTTGCATAATTGCTACGAACCAAAAATGCCTGCGCAAGATTACTTTGAGTTGCCTGAAATTGCTGTTGCAGCTTTTGACGCTTATCATAAAGTTCTGTCATTAACTCGCGCTGAAGGTTTACTTTTTCCTGATTAATACCATCAATTTCGTTTTTTGCTTTTTCCAAATAAAACTTCAAAGAAGTCTCTACAACTTCATAACGTGTCACCTCAAGCTGAGCAATGCTCTTTGCAGAAGACAAATCCTCCAACGCACGTGCACGCCCACTATCTGTCGCTAAATCATCATACGCCCATGCATGCATGATCCCGATGCCTGCACGTTTAATTGTTGCATTATACGTTGTACTCGAACTGGCATCCGAACCAACAGAAAAACTGACATTATCACTGGCATCAATACTGTTGAGCGTCAAACCACTTACAAACGAAGCAACAACATTCGTTTCATTGCCATCTGCATCATAACGCCGGATCGACGAACCAGAACTTTCCAATTTCCAGACTTCACCGCCAGCTTCTTCCAAAGAATAATTGGCGCTTAAATCGACACCAAAAAAACTGGAATACCCCCCATTGCTATTCGTAGGGTATTCCATCGGATATGTTGAATTATTCAAAAGGTTCGGTGAAACCCGCGTTTCACTAATAGCCAAATCAATGGAACGAAAGCCCGAGTCAAAAGCCCGCGCGTACCCTTCCGCTTGAAAATCTGTATCAGGGTCATCAAACGACTTCTGCGCCCGATTCACATCTAGCATCATACTATCAAGACGACGCTCAATACTTTCAACACGCTTGCGGCTATTTTGCAGGACATCCAGTGCTTCACGTAAGTTTTTCGTAAGATCAGAAAACGCCTTTCCCTTACGATCCACAATTGCCATCTTAGCATTTAAACGATCTTGAACCTGAGTTTCCGCATTTTGGACCTTGTTCTGAAAATCCGTCTGCAACTGCGCTGCCAATTGGTTTCGCGATACATTCTTAGATACGTTAAATATACTAACGGCACCTTGTCCGTTTTTCAAAGCAGAAAAGATATCAACCATTTCTAGGTCCTTCTCGAGAAAAACTGTCCCATTCTACGACAGAATGAAGTATAGCACAGCCCTTACCAAAAAAGTACTCTTTATTTACTCACCCCTTCACTGAATATATTGCCTGCGTACTAGGAATTTTTTACCTAAACCTTCATAAAGTAAAACGAACAAAAATAATTTAATTCATCATTTTCAATAAGATAAAGCAATAACACCCATCTGGCACACCCTTTGCATTTAATCCGTCGAAGAACCGGAACTTGCGAGGACGCGATCATGGATAATTTAGCGGTTAACGCGAAAAATAACGGAACTGTTACCCCGGTGACAGGTCCTGTGGCCCAAACAACAAAAACAAAAGGCACCAACAATAGTGCAGGTTTTGCCGATTTGCTCGCTTTCTCCAGCAGCAATATGAGCACGAACCTAAGCATGTCGACCTCCAAGTCATCCAACGAGCCCGCCTATGATGCGCACGCTGACAAAGGCTATGATGACTCGTACAATGATAAAGCATCCAAAACAGCCGATGCACGCAACGACGATGATGTCGCAAGCGATCGTACTGATAAATCTGACGACACTCGCACAGAAGATCGCCCGGATGATCGCGCAGACGATACGCGTCGGGACGCCAGTGATGATAACCGGGATCGTTCAGAACGCGACGATGCCCCGCAAAAAGACGCTGACGCAGGAGACAAGCCCAAAGCAGATAAGAACGAGCAAAGTGAAACTGCTGAGGCCAACAACAACACCTCAAACGAGACGGCTGACACAAATGAGGCCGGGGCAAACGCCGAAAATCAAGGTAACGATCTCGCCGATGCAGCCGCTAATGCAAATCTGGGACAAGCCGCTGCCGCCAATGCACAAGGTGCAACAGACCCAAGCGTTGTCGCCGCCGTTGCATCAACCCAGCAGAGCAACACTCAAAACAACAACGCAAAAACCGGTACTCAAACAACTGATCCCTTGGCTGTAGATGTAAACGCAAAAAACACAACTACACAGACAGCGACGACACAAAACACCGCCCAACAAGGACAAGCCGGTCAGCACGGCAATGCGCAAAACCAATCTCAACAACAAGCGCAGGTCAATAAAGGCGAGCAAAAAGAAATTAATCCGCAGCAAGCCGCGCAACAGCAAAGCAGCGCACAGCAGCAAGCCGCAGATTTGTCCAAAAAAATTGGTCAGAACCAACAGGCAAATGTTCAGGTCAAAGTCGCAGAAGCGGCTGCGACAACCACGTCTCAGACCTCGACCTCATTGTCTAATGCTTCCAGCGTTGCGGCCAGCACCAATCAGGCGGGTATTTCCACCCAAAGTGGACAGCAGCAGAATAATGCGCAATCTAATCTGGGGCAAAATGCACAGGCTGGTCTCGCGAATGCACAGGTGCAAAACAATCAAAACAATTCTGCACAAAATACCCAAAACCAGAATTTCGCCAATATGGTGAATGAAGCAAAAGGCGCACAAGCCGCTGCAAAAGGGACTGGTGCACAAGTTACCCAAACAACAGTCGGGACGGAAACAACACAAACCGCGACGACCACGCAGACCCAAGCAAGTAACCAGACCCAACAGACTGAACAAGCCAAACCGGCGCACGAAGCCAAGCAGCATGTTCACACCACGGCAAAGCCTGAGCATATCAATGTTGAAATCGCAAAAGCTGCAAAGGCTGGCGCAGACCGTATCAACATCCAGCTTAAACCTTTGGAGTTGGGCCGGATCGAAGTGCAGTTGGACATGGCAGGTTCCAAGGTAACTGCAACCGTCACAGCAGACCGCCCTGAAACACTGGAAATGCTGAAACAAGATGCCAAGGCGTTGGAAAAAGCCATGCGTGAGGCCGGTTTAGACATGGGCGACATGAATTTTAACCTGCGCCAACAAAACAACGAAGGCCAACAGACCGCACAAGGCAACGGGTCCGGTAACCTTGGTAACGATACATTAAATGACGCACCTGTACGCGGCGAAGACATCACGACAGCCGAACAGGAAGCACTGGAACGTCGCGCCCAATTACGTGCTGCCTACGGCGGCGTGGATCTGAGCGCTTAAGGACGAAAGAAGAAAGGTTGAACGATGGCTGAATCAATTTCCGGATTAGGCGCTGCTGCAGTTGCCGGCCAATCGCGGGCAGAAACGGACCGTCAGAAACTCGCCGATGATCTCGACGATTTCATGACGCTTCTGACCACGCAGTTGCAACACCAAGACCCGTTGGACCCAATGGATGCCAACGAGTTCACGACCCAATTGGTACAGTTTGCTAGCGTGGAACAACAAATTTCACAAAACGCCAACCTTGAAACCCTCATTAAAGCGCAAGAAACAGCACAACTGTCTTCTGTCGCCAGTTATGTTGGCCGCATGGCAGAAGTCAAAACCAATCAGGTCCAGATTTACAACGGCGAAGCTGAATTCAACTACGTTCTGCACGAAGATTCAGTCGCAACGCTTATTAATATTCAAGATAGTAGTGGCCGCACAGTCTTCTCCGGTGAAGGCAACGTGTCCGCTGGTAAGCATGGCGTGTTGTGGGATGGTTCGGACCTTAGTGGCAACCAGTTGCCAGATGGTCTTTATAAACTGACCGTAACCGCACTGGACGCAGATGGTGCACCGGTTGATATCACAACCACGGCCGTCGGCAAAATCACGGGTGTCTCTTATGCCGGTGACGAACCTGAACTGATCATGACGAACCAGGCGGTTAAACTGGCGGATGTTATCGCACTGAAACAGGAAGCGATTGAATTGTCAGAAGTTGACTCAATCGCTGCAGCACAGTTGAAAGCAAAAGCATCAAACCAAGATGCCGTTAACAGTGCTATCGCTGCACAAGACTCTTACAATGCACTGGTTACACTGGCTGAAGACAACGATCTTGAGGCCGTGCAAACTCAGCTGACAGCTGCCGAAAAAGCAGTAAACGAAGCTGCGGAAGCACAATCTGATGCCAATGAAGCCTACCAGACGGCTGAAAACGCAACCAGTTCATACGTCGCAGCGGAGGCTGCACAATCTGCAACGGCTGCGGCGGCACGCGCTTCCAAAGCTGCTTCTGAGGCCTCGATAGCCTTGGCAAAAGCAAAAGCTGCGGTAAAGGCTGCCGAAGACGCAGCCTAACGCAAACAAGAAGCACAAGCTTCAACGAATAGAGAACCAGTGACCTAGAATGGGTGACTTAAACAATAAGCAAGAATGCTAAGAAACATTCTTAATGGAGATAAAAGATGAGCTTATATGGCGCACTTTTTTCCGGTGTATCAGGCCTTCAGGCACAATCAAGTGCCATGGGTGCCATTGCCGATAACGTGACCAACGTAAACACGGTCGGTTACAAATCTACACAAGTGAACTTTCAAACACTGGTGACCAAACAGGCCTCCCTGACCAAATATTCCGCAGGGGGTGTGCAATCCAAACCTCGCCAAGGCGTTGATGTACAAGGCCTGCTGCAGTCAACAACTGCAGCAACAGATATTGCCATTTCCGGGGGCGGGTTCTTTATCGTAAACGAATCTGGGACCCCATCTACCGGTGACCTTTACGCCTATTCACGTGCGGGTTCTTTCCGTGTGGACAAGGAAGGTAACCTGCAAAATTCATCTGGGTATTACCTGCAAGGCTGGCCGTTGCAAACCTGGGACGGCTCAACACAAGCCGTTCAGAAAACAGTGGGCAACGACACCTATATGAAGGCCTACCAAAACACAGCTGGCGATACGGTTTATATTAACGATAACATCGTTGATAATACAAACTTGCGTCCGCTTAACTTGAAAACAATTGGTGGTACAGCTGTTTCAACAACCACAATTGCAATGGGTGCAAACCTGCCGTCCTCCGCAGCTGTTGGCAAGTCACACAAAACAGACGTATTGATGTATGACTCATTGGGGGCCGCCCACAACATCAATCATACCTGGACCAAACGTGCGTCAAACGCATGGGATTTATCCGTCATCCCCCCAAAAGGGGCGGCGACAATGGTTGTGGAAGACCAAACAACCACGCGCAATAACTATATGTCCCTTGGCCGTCTGGATTTCCAGAGTGTACCCGATGTCGGCACAACAATGGACCTAAATATTGACGGAACGGATTATCGGATCGCATTTGGTGCGGCTGACGTGGACTCCATCCATCAAAACACGATTACTGTCGGTGCACAGCCTGCCGACGGGGAAACTTATCAAATTGATATCGGCGGTACTATTACCACGTTCGAGTTTGATAGTGACAACACCCTGACCGATCCGACACGCACACGCGTTGTCATTGGCCCGGACACCACCACAACGGCCAGCAATTTAGCCAATGCAATTGAAGCCGCAATGGATACAACTGGCGGCACGGCAAACTGGACCTCGCAGGCTGGTAACGTGATTACTTTCGAGCAAACAAACAATGTGGCTGTTTCATTTACTGACGGTACAGGCGGTGACGTTACATTTGCAGCCGGCGCTGCAATTGCAACCACGGCACGTGCTGGTTTAACACCTGTTAACGCACAGGAATTAAGCATTAACGTTAACAACCGCTCTCTGTCACAAGTCATGGATGAAGTTGCCAACCGTATTCAAAAACTTCTGCAATACGAATATGGTGGAACACCGAAATCACCACCAGAAATGTGGGCAGAACGTGTTGGGGGCGATACTGGCGTTTTCTTCCATAACGGATCGACAGCTAACGACATTACAATTAACGCCTCACGTCTAACAACTGGCGGTATCGCGGCGGTCACGCAAAACGAAGCCTTTACCGTTGAACGTTTGGACTCCTCTGTTGCATGGACAGGAACCAGCAATTATACCGTTGAATTTAACGGGGATGGTACACCGAACAAATTCTTCGGTACGGACGAAGCCACTGCATCCGACCCTCGCATTCAGTATAAAATCGACTGGGCAAACGGTGCCGAAGATATGGATGGTTCCGAAGGCCCTGCCCTGTCCGTTTCCCTCGGGAACTATAACGTTGCCGATGGTATGACCCAGTTTGGTGACACTTACCAAATCAACTATATTTCTCAAAACGGCGCGTCATTTGGTAACTTTGCCGGGGTCACCATCGGTGAAGACGGTGTTGTAACCGCTCTGTTCGATAACGGTGTAACTCGTCCAATCTTTATGATCCCGGTTGCCACAATGGTTAACCCGAACGGCATGGACAGTCTGTCCGGTAACGTCTGGATTGAAACCGATTTCTCCGGTCAGCCGACCGTACGTGAAGCCGGCTCTGCCGGATCCGGGTCCGTACAACAGTCTGCATTGGAAGCTTCCACCGTCGATTTGGGGGAAGAATTTACCTCTATGATCACAACCCAGCGCGCCTATAGTGCTGCGGCCAAGATCATTTCCACATCGGATGAGATGCTGGAAGAACTGTTGAGAGTGAAACGTTAAGCCCGTCTCACTCTTGACAATCTCCGATTTTTATCGGTTCTCTTTAAGACTTGGCCCCGGTGTTTTTGCGCCGGGGCATTTTTCTTTTGCAGAGGCAAAAAAACACTAGAATCATTGAGCTTTTAAGGCCATTTTAGAGAAGCTGAGTCGGTTAAAGAATCCAATGGGCAAAAATTGCCGGGTTATTAACCTCTTGTTTAGGGTAATCGCGTTAGATTCTAATATGTAGCATCATACGCGGGTCGTACCTGCGAACTATGTGAGAGACTTAAACAGGTACATCGGAAGGAACGCATCAAGTGAGCGGTTTTGTAGACACATTAAAAAATCTCGGACCACAGCGACTGGCTGTCGTCGGTGGTGTCATATTGGCTCTGGTTGCCTTTTTCATTTATTTGATGACCCGTTTGGGTACACCGCAAATGGAATTGCTTTATTCCAACCTGAATACAGATGACTCACAACAAATCATCGCGATTTTGGCACGTGAACAGGTCTCTTACGATATCGCAAAAGAAGGGGCGGAAATTTTTGTATCCTCCGACAAAGTTGGCCCCATGCGTCTTAAAATCGCTGAAAACGGCCTCCCCACTGGTGGGTCTGTCGGATATGAAGTTTTTGACGGCACCGATAGTGTCGGTTCCACCAACTTTCAACAGAATGTCAATCTGGTCCGCGCATTGGAAGGCGAACTCGCCCGAACCATCCGTTCCATCAACAACGTAAAAGCCGCCCGTGTCCATCTGGTTTTGCCGCGTCGTGAATTATTTTCGCGTGAACGCCAACAGCCCAGCGCCTCCGTTATTTTAAAAATGAACAATGCTGAGCGCTTAAGCAAAGAACAGATCACGGCTGTTCAACATTTGGTCGCCTCTGCCGTACCTGATCTAAAGCCTGAGCGTATTTCCATTGTCGATGACAAAGGCACATTGCTCGCCCGTGGGTTCGAACAACCCGGTAATGCCGACAAGGCACAGGAAATCGAAAATCAGCGTCTGCAAAAACAGGAAGCTATTGCGCGCCGCATCGAAGGATTGCTGGAACGCACCGTCGGTTTTGGTAAAGTGCGCGCCGAAGTTTATGCCGATATGGATTTCTCGCGCGAGACCTCCGTCGAAGAAGAATACGATCCTGAAGGTCAGGTGGTTCGTTCCAGTTCCACGATGGAAGAAAACGAACAGAGCAACGAAAGCGAAAATGACATGTCTGTGACGGTTGGCAACAACCTGCCGGATGCGCAAGACAATGGCGGCGGGACATCTGCCGGATCGAGTGCCAGCCGGACACAGGAAACCGTCAACTACGAAATCTCTAAAAAAATCATCAACCGGGTTCGCGAAACCGCCGTTGTCAATCGTTTGTCCGTCGCCGTTCTGGTTGACGGTGTTTACACCGCAGGACAAGATGGAACGGTGACCTATGAGCCGCGTAGCCAAGAAGAAATGGATCAAATTTCAACTTTGGTGAAGAGCGCGATTGGCTTTACACAGGACCGCGATCAGGTTGATGTTATTAACATGCGCTTTGCTGCTGTTGAAGCCATTGACGATGCGCCTGAAATTGTCTTCTGGATTTTCACCAAAGAAGAACTCATGCACTACGCCGAGATGGTTGTCCTTGGCCTTGTTGCCCTGCTGGTCATCCTTTTGGTGGTTCGCCCGCTTATCAAACGTGTGTTCGAACAGCAGGCGGCGGCTGAAGCCGCGGCCTTGGCAGAAGCCGAACAGGAAGCATTGGCTGGTCCAGGTGGTGTCCCGGTTCCATCCGATACGGTGGCTGATGAAGACGACAGTTTCGAGGAACTTATCGATATTGACCGGGTAGAAGGCCGCGTGAAAGCGTCCTCTGTCAAGAAAGTCGGCGAAATCGTCGAAAAACACCCGGAGGAAGCACTCGCCATTATTCGCAACTGGATGTATCAGGAAGGCTAAGGGTAGGATACGATGGCACGCGTAAAAGACGATTACCGCAGTTTAACAGGACAAGAGAAAGCTGCCATTTTCATGCTGTCACTGGGGGATGAACATTCCGGTCGACTGTTTGAAATGATGGATGATGAAGAAATCCGCGAGCTTTCTCAAATCATGGCTTCGCTCGGGTCCGTCAGCTCCACCGTTATTGAGCGTCTGTTCGTCGAATTTGCAGATCAACTTTCTTCCGCCGGGTCCCTTGTCGGTACGTTTGACAGTACGGAACGTTTGCTGAAAAACTCCCTGCCCAAAGACCGCGTTTCTGCCATTATGGAAGAAATTCGCGGACCGGCCGGGCGCACCATGTGGGACAAACTCGGCAACGTTCACGAAGCCGTCCTTGCCAACTATTTCAAAAACGAATATCCGCAAACGGTTGCGGTTGTTCTCTCAAAAATCAAGCCAGACCACGCGGCACGTGTTCTGTCCTTATTGCCGGAAAACTACGCGATGGAAGTTATCATGCGTCTGTTGCGCATGGAAGCTGTCCAGAAAGAAGTTTTGGACGGGGTTGAAAAAACCCTGCGTTCAGAATTTATGTCCAACCTGGCGCGGACCCAACGCCGCGACAGCCACGAATTGATGGCCGATATCTTCAACAATCTGGACCGCAACACCGAAAACCGCTTTATTACAGCCTTGGAAGAACGCAACCGCGAGTCTGCCGAGCGTATCAAAGCCCTTATGTTCACTTTCGACGATTTGGTACGCGTGGATCAGTCCGGCATTCAAATTTTGCTGCGTCAGGCCGAAAAAGACAAACTGGCAATGGCATTGAAGGGCGGATCGGAAGAGGTCAAGGAACTGTTCTTCAAAAATATGTCCGAACGGGCCGCCAAGATGATGCGCGAAGACATGGAGGCCATGGGCCCTGTTCGTCTGCGCGATGTGGACGAAGCACAAGCCGAAATCGTTGTCGTCGCCAAACAATTGGCCGATGCGGGCGAAATCAATATTTCTCAACCGGGCGAAGAAGACGAACTCGTCTTCTAATTGGAGTCTATGTGACTTATGAGCACAGTCAAAAGATACATGTTCGAAAACCGAAACTTCGACCCGGATTACGACCCGGAGGCAGACCACAGCTACGCCTTTGACGAAGACGGTGAAGCTCCGCACCATCACCGGGAACACCAGCCGGACGAAGGTGAAGACGACGAAGAAGAAGTTGAAGCACCACCCCCGCCCACCTTCAGCGAAGAAGAAGTTCTCGCTGCCCAGCAAACCGCGTTTGATGAAGGCAAGGCCGCCGGTCTGGAGGAAGCCAATGCCCAGTTCGAACGCATGATTGCAAGCGCATTGACCCAAATGGCACAAACCATCCCGGCTGTGTTTGCAGCCCATAGCAAAAGTCAGGAAGATCACGAAGCCCATGCGTTATCCGTTGCCAATGCGGTTACAAAAAAAATCATTCCCGCCTATGCAGAAAAACATGGGTTGGACGAAGTTCTAAACGTGGTTTCCAAATGTCTGGAACCTTTGCGCGCTGAACCGCGTATCATTGTTAAAGTCCACGAATCATTGCGTGAAGATTTGCATGAAAAACTGGTTAAAATTGCCGATGAACTAGGATTTGACGGACGGATCGTCACGATGGCACATGACGATATCCTGCCCGGTGACTGCCGCATTGAATGGGCGGAAGGCGGCGCAGAACGCAACATCGAAAATATGTGGCAACTAATTGACGAAATTGTAGAACGAAACTTGACGCAAGGCACCAATCAAGGCGAAACTGATAATCAGGCGGATGCACCCTTGTCAAACGCACAAAATGTATCGGCCGAAAACCGGTTAGAACAACAGACCGGAATAGAGGAGACATCATTCGATGGCTGACGAAGACAACAACTTAGAACTTAACAATCTGGACAATATGGAAGGCCCAATGGCCCCGGAAAGCCAGATGGGACACTCCGGCCCCAGCATGGGCGCACCGGTTCAGGATTTACCGACCAGTGCGCGCGAACTGGAAGCCGTTTATGATATCCCGGTCCGTGTATCTGCCGTTCTGGGCAAGGCAACGATGCCGGTGAGCGATCTCTTAAAACTTGGACGTGGCGCCGTCGTCGAACTTGACCGCAAGGTCGGGGAAGCGATTGACATCTATGTGAACAACCGACTTGTCGCACGTGGCGAAGTTGTCGTGGTTGAAGAACGCCTCGGCGTCACCATGACAGAGATTATCAAATCGGACCGGAGCTGAGTAAAAGAAACATGAGCGAAGGCGAAGGTATCGGCGGCGGCAAAGCCTCTTTAGATAGCGCAACCATCATTGGCCTGATTGTGGCCTTTGCCTTGGTTGGCGCGGCTATTGTCTTGGGTGGATCACCGGAATCCTTTTTCAATCCCCCTTCCGTTTTGATTGTCATCGGGGGGACCATCGGGATCACCACGGTTTGTTTTTCTTTGGGCGAAATGTTACGTGCCGGTCAATTGATCATCAAAACCGTTCTCTATAAAAATCAAAACGCCAGCACGGTCGCCGTTCAAACCATACGTATTGCCGAAATCGCCCGCAAACAAGGGGTCTTACAATTACAGAACGTTCTCGACGATATCCGCCGCGAAGCATTCTTTTACAAGGGATTGTCGCTGGTTGTCGACGGCACCCCGGCAGACGAAGTCGAAAATATGATGATCGGTGAATTGGAAGCCATGGCCGGGCGCCATCATAAAGGAGCAAACATTTTACGCAAGGCTGCCGAATTTGCACCCGCAATGGGATTGATCGGGACCTTGATTGGTCTGGTTCAAATGCTCGGCAATCTTGATGATCCCAGTACCATTGGTCCGTCTATGGCTGTTGCTTTATTGACAACCTTCTATGGTGCGGTCCTATCAAACATGGTACTTATGCCGCTGGCGGCAAAATTGGAGCGAAATTCCGATGATGAATTGCTGATTAACCAGCTCTATATTCTTGCGACAGCATCCATCGGACGTCAGGAAAACCCACGCCGTCTGGAGATGATGCTCAACAGTATTCTGCCACCGAACCGTCGCGTTCAATATTTCGATTAACGCAGATATTAAAGAGGCCTAGACCAGATGAAGATTTTGATTGTCGGCACATTGAATGGACAAGTCGGCGCTGCCAGCCAAATCGCGGTGAAGCGCGGCGCAAAAGTCATTCACACCGATAACATCAACGAAGGTTTGGATACCTTGCGCCAAGGCAAGGGGATCGACCTTGTGCTGGTGGATATCCAGCTTGATATTGAAACATTCATCAGCAACCTGAATGGCGAACGCATCAACACACCCGTGGTTGCCTGCGGTGTCGCCACTGATGCAAAAGCCGCCGTGCGCGCCATCCGCGCAGGCGCACAGGAATACCTGCCCCTGCCCCCAGATGCAGAATTGATCGGCGCTGTCTTAAGCGCGGTGGCAGAAGAAAGCCACGCCATGATCTATCACGATCCAATCATGGACGATGTGGTACGCCTTGCCAAACAAATCGCACCTTCAGATGCCAGTGTCCTGATCACAGGGCAATCCGGTACGGGTAAAGAGATTATGGCCCGTTTCATCCATCGCAACTCACGGCGCAAAGATGGCCCCTTTATTGCTGTCAACTGTGCAGCTATCCCGGAAAACCTTCTTGAATCAGAATTATTCGGCCATGAAAAAGGCGCCTTCACAGGTGCGGTGGCGCGTCGGATCGGCAAATTTGAAGAAGCCAACAACGGCACCATCCTGCTGGACGAGATTTCAGAAATGGATCCACGTCTTCAGGCCAAATTGCTGCGGATTTTGCAAGAACGCGAAATTGATCGTGTCGGGGGTAAAAAACCTGTTCCTGTCAATGTCCGTGTTTTAGCGACCTCGAACCGCAATATGGAACAATCCGTTGCCAAAGGTGAATTCCGCGAAGATTTATATTTCCGCCTGAATGTGGTGAACCTGCAATTGCCATCTTTGAAGGAACGTCCCAAAGATGTGCAAATTCTTGCCGATCACTTTATTAAAAAATATGCAAAAGCTAATGACATGGCAGAACGTCCCCTAACGAGCGGGGGCCTGAACAAGTTGTTGCGTCACAGTTGGCCGGGTAACGTGCGCGAGTTGGAAAACACAATGCACCGCGCCGTTCTGATTGCCGGTCCCACTGAAATCGGCGAAGAAGCCATTATGTTAAGCGGCAGTCCCAGCGCACAATCCAGCGCTGACACAGGCCAAGCCACAGGTAATTCGGGTGATTTTGTAGGCCAAACTGTTGCCGATATGGAACGTAAACTGATTATTGCCACATTGGATCATTGCCTTGGCAACCGAACACATGCGGCTAATGTTTTGGGTATTTCCATCCGTACATTGCGCAACAAGCTGAAGTTATACGGGGATGAAGGTTTCGACGTTCCCGCAGCTGGCGGCAACGGTTAAGACAAGGTAGCGTTTTATGGCAGAACCCAGCAACACCGGTCAACCAGAGGCAGGCGGCGACGCCTTCAATGCCTTTTTTGGGAAGGCAAAAAATGCTTTCTTGAATGGCGATTATGGTATGGCCGTCGGGATTGCAACCATCTTGGTTGTCCTGATTTTCCCGATGCCCAGTTGGCTGCTGGATATTTCGCTCGCCTTTAGTTTTACGTTCTCCGTTATGATTATGATGACGGTTATTTTCCTGGAAAAACCGCTGGATTTCAGCGCGTTTCCAACAGTCCTGCTGATTGCAACCATGATCCGGCTGGCGTTAAACCTCGCCTCCACCCGATTGATTTTGACCAACGGGCATGAAGGAACAGCGGCAGCCGGTGCGGTGATTGAAGCCTTCGGCGGCTTTATCATGGGCGGGAATTTCGTCATCGGGATTATCGTTTTCTCGATTTTGGTGATCGTAAACTTTATCGTTATTACCAAAGGTTCAGGACGGATTGCCGAAGTCACCGCGCGTTTCACACTGGATGCCATGCCCGGTAAACAGATGGCCATTGACGCCGACTTGTCCACCGGCCTGATTGACGAAGACCAAGCCAAAGCCCGCCGTCAGGAATTACAGGACGAAAGCACCTTCTTCGGGGCGATGGATGGTGCCTCCAAATTCGTGCGCGGCGATGCGATCGCCGGTATTCTCATTACCTTTATCAACGTCATCGGCGGTATTATTATCGGGGTTGTCCAAAAAGACCTTGAAATGGCACAAGCTGCCGACAGTTATACCCGACTGACTGTTGGCGACGGTCTGGTTTCCCAGATACCGGCCCTGATTGTTTCAACCGCTGCTGGTCTGCTTGTAACCAAGGCCGGTGTTGCCGGGACCGCAGACAAAGCCCTGATTTCCCAGTTTGGCGCCAACCCGAAAACCTTGGGTGTCAGTACCGTTATCCTGTTGGGGATGGCGACCATGCCGGGGATTCCCGTGCTGCCGTTTATGTTTTTGGGGATTTTGACTGGTGGTGGTGCCTATCTCGTCAGTCAACGCCAAAAAACCGAAGCTGCCGAATTGCTGAAACAACAGCAATCTGACACCAAGGCCCCCCCACCGCCATCTGAAGAACCGATCTCGGAAACCATGAAGATCGATATGATGCGTCTGGAATTGGGGTATGGTTTGCTTTCCCTTGTCAACGCCGGGGCATCGGGGCAACGTCTGACTGATCAAATCAAAGCGTTGCGTCGCCAGTTGGCCCAAGAAATGGGCTTTGTTATGCCCTCTGTTCGTATTCAGGATAACATGCAACTTCCGGCCAACAATTATGTTATCCGCATCAAGGAGATTGAAGCCGGGCGCGGTGACCTTCGCCCTGCCAGCCTGATGATTATGGATCCGCGCGGCGAAGACATCAGCCTGCCCGGCGAAGCAACGCAAGAACCAACTTTCGGCTTGCCAGCCATGTGGGTCGACCCGACCAACCGGGAAGAAGCCCTCTTTCGTGGCTATACGGTTGTTGAACCCGGCACCGTTATCACCACCCATTTGACCGAATTGGTCAAAGACAATATGTCTGAACTTTTGTCCTATGCTGAAACGCAAAAATTGCTGGACGATCTGGACAAAGAACATCAGAAACTTATCGCAGATATCATTCCAAATTCCATGAGTGTCGGTGGCGTTCAACGCGTCTTGCAAAACCTGCTGACCGAGCGGATTTCCATTCGCGATTTGCCAACCATTTTGGAAGGTATTTCCGAAGCCACAGGATATACCCGCAATATCAATATGATTACCGAACATGTGCGTTCTCGCCTTGGTCGCCAAATCAGCGATATGCTGGCAAACCATCAGGGTATTTTGACGCTTATTACCTTATCGCCGGAATGGGAACAGATTTTCCTTGAATCCCTCGTTGGGTCCGGGGACGAACGTCAGCTGTCAATGGCGCCTAGCAAGATGCAGGAATTTATCAACGCCATTCGCCAAACGTTTGAGCGCCAAGCCATGATGGGTGAAACACCAGCCCTTCTCACCAGCCCGGCGATCCGCCCGTACGTGCGTTCGATCATCGAACGGTTCCGCCCGTCAACAGCTGTGATCTCGCAAAGTGAAGTCCATCCGAAAGCGAAGATTAAAACCTTGGGCCAGATTTAGGCCGTAAACTCATAAAAAATCTGTTGCCCGTCCTCCCCCCATTTTGATTACAGGTAACTCTCTTGAAATTAACCAAAGAAATCCAGATTAATGCCCCTTGCCGCGACGTTTATCGTGCATTGACGAATTCTGCCGAAATTATCCGTTACTTCCCGTTAGATCATGTTGAATGCGACTGGCAAGAAGGTAACCCCATCGTATTTAGCGGACCGGACAGCGGTCAAGACATTGGCGTTATTGATCGCTTGCTTCCCCATTCCCTGTTCCAATTTACGTATTGGAATAAAAACCACGGGACAGAAAACGTTAAAGACAACCACATCACCATTCGTTATGAACTGCAAGAATCCGGTGATCAAACACAACTCAACCTTATTCAAACCAACCTACCCTCGCAAACATACAAGGATATGATGACTGGTGTTTGGGACTATTTATTAGGTGAATTAAAAAAATATCTCGAAAATAAATAAATAATTTCCAAAAAACAAAGACCGCCTGATAACCAAGGATTTACACGGCTTTCATTCTCCTCTTTCTACCTGAAATTAACGAATTGAACATCTTTACCTAACCGTTCGGTAACCATTTGGGCGTACAAATTATGGCTATGTTTGCAGCTATGAAAAAAACAACTCCAACGCCGAGGGCACGCAAGGGCGGTAATGTATTTGCCGTTGCATCGGGTAAAGGCGGTGTGGGGAAGACCTGGTTTGCCGTGACGTTGTCTCATGCGTTGGCAAATCTGGGTCAAAAAACATTACTCTTTGACGGGGATTTCGGTCTGGCCAATGTGGATATCCAGCTTGGCCTCATGCCCAAACACGACCTTTCCGGCGTGGTGGGTGGGAATCTTACGCTCAATCAGGCCGCGCAACATTTCGATGAGGGCGGTTTCGATATCATCGCCGGACGATCGGGATCCAGCGCTTTGAATCATATTCCGGCCAATCAGGTTCAACATCTGGGAAATGACCTTGGTGTCTTGGCCGCATCCTATGACCGGGTCATTATTGATTTAGGGGCAGGCATGGATCGCCCGACCCGTCAACTGACATCCAAGGCCGGAAGCTGTCTGGTCGTCACCGCAGACGAACCCACCGCCATGACCGATGCCTATGCCTTCATTAAAACCATGTCAAAGGACCACCCCGGTTTAGACCTCCGCATCGTTGTGAATATGAGCGATTCTATCCGCGACGGGGAACGAACCTACAACACACTACGCCGAGCCTGCGAAGGATTTTTGGGCATTTCGCCGCCTTTGGCAGGTGTGATTCGCTGGGACAAGCGTGTTCGTGATACAATCAAACAGCAGCAGCCTTTGCTCAGCCACGCGCCTTCCTGTGTCGCTGCCAAAGATATTGCCGCTATTGCCAATCGATTGTTGAACAATTTTTAGAATGTAACACACCATGACAAGCGTTGCCCCCCCACCACCACCGCCACCGCCCAGTGCGGGGGGTTCGGCTGCGCAATTGACCGTTACATTACCCCCGGCAAATGTCGCGTCTCTCGAACTGTCGAAACTCGCCCTTGACAGTCTCATTAATGGATTGGTCAAACAGGCCACACCACAAGGCAATCTTCAAATTCAAACCAATTTAGGCCTGCTTCAGTTTAAAGCGCCTTTTGTCTTACCTGAAGACACGCAAGCCACCTTCCGCCTCGTCCAAAAAGTCCCAAATATTCAAATCCAGTTGGTCGGGATCAATAACAAGCCGGTTTCCCCCAATATACCGGCCGCGAAGGTTGCCACATTTGCTGCACAGACATCATTGACACATCGACCCCAAACAGCGCTGCCTCCCTCCGCCTTAAACGCAAATGCAACGGGGGCAGGTCCCGCAACCTTATTAAGCTTGAACAGTGCAACTGGCTTTCGCGCTTTTGTTCTCACACCATCTCAGGCGCAAGGTTTCACATCAACAACCGCATCAACTTCTGCCATGCAAGGGCCAAATAATCCCTCCCCTGTCAGCATATCCGCAACAGCCAAGACCTCTTCCAATAATCCTTTTCGGCCCTCCACAGGTAACCCAAGCGCAAGCGGACAAAACACCCATCCCATGCTGCAGCCAGGAAATAATTTGAAAGTACGCCTGTTATCCGTTCAACAGGATCAACAAGGTGGAAAATCCTCGACGCAACCAACCCAAAACCTCGCCCTGACATCTACGACAAATGCCGGCAGTACGATGAAATCCAATACGGTCATTATTCAGGGGACGATTATGGGCAACACAGCCCAAGGACAACCGATTGTAAAGACCGCTCAGGGGTTGATTGCATTGGATATCAAGGCCAAGATACCGGAAGGCACACAGGTGAAACTTGAAATCCTGTCAGCCACCCGTCCCGACCCTCAGACACACGCAAAACCAGTTCTAAATGAACTTAAGCTGGAACAAGGGGTTGGAAAAAATTGGCCGACCCTCGAAGAAGTCGATAAAATTTTAACGCAAATCAACCCAACCGCCGCAGACAACCTGCATCAGGCCATGATCCCGAAGGCAGATCATCGCCTCGCCGCCAATATGATCTTTTTTCTAAAGGCATTGGGACGCGGGAATTTCAAGAACTGGGCCGATGACAAAGTCTTGAAAGCCTTGTCCAAAGCACGACCGGACTTGTTGAAAAAACTGGAAAATGATTTCACACAAATCAGCGACAAGATCAAAACGCCAAATGCTACGGACTGGAAAATCGCCTATATCCCTTTGCAAGACAACGGGCAAATAAACCAAATCAGATTGGCAGAACGCGATCACAAGGATGAAAAAGAAGAAGGAAAAGAAGACCCCGGCGTGCGTTTTGTCATCGATTTGCATCTCTCTCGTCTGGGGGCCATGCAATTGGACGGATTAACCAAGGAAAGCAACCGTATGTTTGACCTGATTATCCGTACACATAAACCATTGGCCGGGTTTATCCGGCGCGACATCCTTGAAATCTATGAAAATGCAATGGACACAATCGGTTTCGATGGTAAGTTATCTTTTCAAGTCACCCCTCGTTTTATTGAAGTCGATGGGGTTGATCTGACATCGACAGAATTAAATCTCGGCATGCTGGTATAAAAATGGACCTCGCACAACGACGCAGCCTAATCGCGACCAAAGATAACCCAAACCGGGTAAATGATTATATCATTACATTCCAGACCACTTGCACACGGACAGCACGACGCCTACGCCTGCGTTACGTGCCCGACAAGGTCATTATCGATACCGCAGAAATAGACGCATACTTCACCCATCTGTTTGATTTGCCGGATTATTCCCTCGAACAGACGGCAAACGCTCTTTTAGAAGATATGAATAACGAACTGGTCGCGCGCTGGATACAGGTCTTTGGCGAGGAAGAACCCCATCAAACAATAACGCATAATATTGTTATAGAAGATCGCCAACCTCAATGGGATAATCCCCATTTGCTTGTACGCATCTCCACAATTTAATACCCCAAAATAAAACAATAATATTTATAACTTTAATACAGATATCTATTTAATATAATATCTGATATTATAAATAATAATTAAAAATAAATATCATTTATCTTAATCCCATATATATTTTTATTTCTCAGGCAGGGCTATACTTCTTAAAGAGTCTCCCATGACCACTCGTACACATACAGAAACCGTTACCTTTCATCACCCTTTTAAACTTGATGAAGCGATCAATACGCAACCGGCAGGTTCTTATCAAATTGATACGGATGAGGAACTGATCGAAGGCTTGTCCTTTGTTGCCTACAAACGCACCCAAACGATCATACATCTGCATAGCAAAAGCAAAAACAGCAGCTTGACCCGTGCTCTCACCATAAAAGCGTCTCTCCTTAAACAGGCATTAGAACGCGACAGGGCCGCAGATGGCAATATCTTAAAAGATCTGGAAATTGATTATTATTTTTTAGGTAAGAAATCGTAAAAACGATCTAATGCCAAGCCTCAAAGAAAGCACCGAATGAACATTCCTTCTCAGACGAGAATATTTTCGCTCCTATTTATTTCCACTTTATTTGCCTGCATGGCTGTGTCCTCCCCATCAAGCGCACAAAACATTCCAACCCATGCCCATGCAGAGAAATACGGTACAGGTTGGCTATGTGATGACGGTTACCGCGAGAGCAATAACAAATGCGTGAAAATAAAAGTCCCAAAAAATGCATTTGCCACAGGTCGATTATACGATCGTGGATGGGAATGTTTGCGCGGTTTTAAGCATATGGGTGAGAAATGCGTCCCTGTCTTTGTCCCCAAACATGCCTATTTAGATGACACAGGAAACACATGGAACTGTGAACGGGGATACAAAGAAACAAAAGACGCATGCCTTTTGATCACCCTGCCAAAAAATGCCTATTTATCCGAAAGTGCCTATGAAAACGGTTGGGAGTGCGAGCGTGGATATCGTACCGTTCAAAATACCTGCCAACTGATCACGGTTCCCAAGAATGCTTATCTCAATGACCGTTCTCATCAATTTGGATGGAAATGTCTACGGGGTTTTAAACAGGTTGATAACACCTGCATTCACATCGAATTACCCAAAAACGCTCATCTGGATTATTCAGGGAATGACTGGGAATGTAACCCTTCTTTTAAAAAATCACAGAAAGCCTGTTTGCCGCAATAATACCAGATCCGTCTTTTCTTAATCCTGCTTGCGACGGTGCAAGTTCATTGCGATCTCATCCATTTCGATGTTTTCTTTGCGGGTGCGTTCTTCCTCTTCCCGCTTGATGCGATTTTTTTCCGCTTCTTCATACACTTTCAACTCGCGGAACGCCTCGTTGACATCGTCGCGTGCAATCTCGACTTCCTGCTCCTTGGCAGCAATCGCTTGTTGCAGTTGTTCGCGTATGCCCATTGCACGTTGATGAAACCGACCATAGGAAAATAAAGCCTGATCGGGGGCGGATTTTGCAATCTTCTGTTCTTCAATCAGTTGGTTTTCAAGATCTTCCAGTTTTTGTTCGAGATCATGCAGCTCGCCATACAACTGACCGAGAACACGGCGTTTCTCATCGACACGATATTTATGAAGACGGATCAGGTTGGCGAGTGTTTTACCCATACATCACCCTTTATTGCGGCCCTTGCAACTGTTCATGCGGTACACCCAATTGAGAAACATCCCCATCAAAATCTTTGTATGGCATCCCCAACAACTGTGCCAAGGCCATATATCCGGTTTCCAAATTCATAGGCTCATTCTTATTTTGGGATAAAAAGGCCTCCATTGCCGGATAATAATAAACAGCTTCATCCACTTTGGGGTCTGTTCCCTGACGATAGGCCCCCAGACGAATTAATTCCGCCATATCTTCATAGGTTGACAACAATTCTCGCGCTTTAAAGACCAAAGCATTTTGCTGATCATCATTACAATCAGGCATGGTCCGTGAAACGGACCGCAATAAATTAATCGCCGGATAACGTCCCCGTTCGGCAATGGCGCGATCCAATACGATGTGACCATCCAGAATACCACGCACCGCATCCGAAATCGGTTCGTTATGGTCATCGCCTTCCACCAAAACAGTGAACAGCCCGGTAATGCTGCCTTGTTGGGCATTCCCCGGCCCGGCACGTTCCAGAAGCCGCGGCAATTCGGCAAAAACGGACGGGGTGTAGCCTTTGGAGGCAGGCGGTTCCCCCACAGACAGACTGATTTCACGTTGTGCCATTGCAAAACGCGTCACGCTATCCATTAAACACAGAACATCACGTTGCTGATTTCTAAAATATTCGGCAACTGCCATTGTGACATAGGCCGCTTGACGGCGCATCAACGGGGGCTCATCCGACGTTGCAACAACAACAATGCTGCGGGCTAAGCCGTCTTCACCCAGATCATCTTCAATAAATTCACGAGCTTCGCGACCACGTTCCCCAATCAGGCCAATGATACTGACTTCGGCTTCCGTATTGCGCGCCATCATCGACAGAACGGTCGATTTCCCCACACCGGAACCTGCAAAAATCCCCATCCGTTGCCCACGACAACAGGTGAGAAAGGTATTAATCGCGCGCACACCCAAATCAATTTTGCCCCCGACACGGGTCCGTTCATGGGCCGACGGTGGAGTGCCCTTAATAATATAAGGTATGGGTCCAACCGGCAGTGGACCTTTGCCATCAACTGGTTCACCCATCGCATTAATGACACGCCCCAGCCATGCCTCGCACGGGAATAAAACTGGCTCGCGCTGCCCAACTTCTACGCGATCCCCTAAAGCAATGCCATCCACCGGACCAAAGGGCATGACAAGCGCACGACCATCGCGGAAACTGACGACCTCGCAAGTGACCCAATCGCGGCGACGCACATGAATTCTGCAATGATCTCCAATAGATAGCGCCCCTTGAACACCGCCGACCTCGACCATAAGGCCTTGAACTGCCGCAACCCGGCCAAACACATTAAAGCCGGGAAGCTTGTCAACTTCTGCGATTACGTTATTGACCAACAGGGCCACGATAGATACTCCAAACAGGGATGTTCATTGCCTTTTCTTTGCTCACTATACTCCTTTTGCAAAAAATGACAAACCCCTTGACAGGATTCAATATTTTTTGCGACTCGTGAGAAAATATAGCGTTGCGACAAAAAAACTATTTTCAACGAATCGGAGTTATGGTAATGGTTAACGAAAGGTTAATGAAAAGTTAACGCCAACTTTCGGGGGGCACCATGCGCGCATTACTCGTTGAAGACAACCCAAGCGAAGCCAAAGCCATAGAATTGATGCTTAAATCTGCCGGGATGGTGGTGGATGTCACCAACTACGGTGAAGAAGGTATCGAGATTGGCAAGCTATACGATTACGATATTATTATTCTCGACCTCATGCTGCCCGACATCGATGGATTTGAAGTCCTGCGTGCCCTGCGCAGTTCCAAGGTCGAAACACCGATCCTGATCCTGTCCGGTCTGGACCAACCGCCGTCCAAGGTGAAGGGTTTTGAAATCGGGGCCGATGATTATTTGACCAAGCCATATAACAAAGACGAACTGATTGCCCGCATTCATGCAATTGTGCGCCGATCCAAAGGCCATGCACAATCCATTATTCGCACAGGCAAGCTTTGTGTTAATCTGGATAATCAAACCGTCGAAAGTGATGGAAAACCCGTACATCTGACATCCAAGGAATATGGTATTCTTGAACTTCTTTCCCTGCGCAAGGGGTCTACCTTGACCAAGGAGATGTTCCTCAACCACCTTTATGGCGGCATGGATGAACCGGAACTGAAGATCATCGACGTTTTTGTCTGCAAACTCCGCAAAAAACTGACCAAAGCAACGGATGATAACTACATTCATACCGTTTGGGGACGCGGTTATGTCTTACGCGACCCCGATGCCGACGACGCAGCACAAGCGGCGAGTGCCTGACGCAGAACTTTCAACCCCATAAGAAAAAGGCCGCCTGCAATGTGAGGCGGCCTTTTTCTATTAAGGTTTCTTAATGCCGGGTTTGGGCGGCAAGGGTCGTGTCGGCGAACCCGATGATGAGCCTGCCGGGCGTGGCGGTAGCCCACCAGGACGCGGTGGCACTCCACCGGGACGCGGCGCGGCGGGTGCTGCTGGACGTGCCGGTGCGTCAGCCCCTTTAGGCGCACGACCTTCCACCATGTGTTTTGGCTTGGCAAACCCTGTTGGCGCAGCAGCGGGTTTTGGCGTCGCACCAGCGGCGGGTGCCCCATCCCCTAAAGACCCATTTCCGCCCGTACGGCCATAAACACCACGCAAGCCGGGAACGGGTTTGAAGGCTTCTGAAATACCCAAAACGGTTTCCGCGCCACCTAAATACAGCACGGCATCATCCGTCATTTGTTTTGACATTTTTTCCAGAACAGTCCCTTTGGTCTGCTGATCAAAATAAATCAAAACGTTTCGACAAAAGACCACATCAAAGGTGCCCAGCGCATTCATATCGTTCAGCAGGTTAAATTCCTTGTACTGAACCATCGCCCGCAAAGATGCATCAATCTGCCACAAATCATCATGCTTTTTAAAGTATTTCACAAGATGCTGAACAGGCAAACCGCGCTGAACCTCGAATTGAGAGTAAAGACCTGCTTTGGCCTTTTCCAACATTTCACGCGAAATATCCGTGCCGATGATTTCAATACGCCAACCGGCAAGCTGTGCAGCAGCCTCTTTTAACACCATTGCAATCGAATATGGTTCCTGCCCACTGGAGGCAGCCGCACACCAAATTCGAAATGATTTTTTTGCCGCCCGCGTTTTGATCAGGTTTGGTAAAACCGTATCGCGGAAAATATCAAAGGGTTTAATATCACGGAAGAAGAAGGACTCATTCGTCGTCATTGCTTCGGTAATTTCGTCGGCCAACGCATGATCCATCCGCGCTTTCAACGAGGAAACGAGATCTTCCAAACCTTTCATACCGCGCTTTCGCGCCACCGGCATCAACCGACTTTCAAGCAGATACGCTTTATCTTGCGTTAAAACAAGACCGGACCGATCCTTAACTAATGTTGCGAGAAACTGAAAATCATCAGGTTTCATGACGCACCTCCCGCAGCGACTTTAACGACATATGAAGAAATTTCGTCCAAGGGCAGAACCGCGCTGCAAAGGCCGGCCTGCGCAACCGCGCCCGGCATCCCCCAGACCACGCTGCTGGCTTCATCTTGTGCGATCAAGTCACCCCCGTTTTCAACGATGACACGGCCACCTTTAAGTCCATCGGCCCCCATACCCGTTAAAATAACGCTCAAAACTTTTCGACCATAGGCGGCTGAAATACTGCGTAACATTGGGTCAACGGCAGGACGGCAGAAATTTTCCGGTGGATCCTGATTTAGTCTTAGAACCTTTTGCACCCCTTGACTTTCCACCACCATATGGAAATCCCCTGGTGCCAAATAAGCTTTACCAGCTTCAACAACCATACCGTCTGTGGCCTCCGAACAGGTCCACCCTGTCATACGGTTGATATGTTCGGCTAAAATCTTTGTAAAGGTCGCCGGCATATGCTGCGTAATAATGACGGGTTGCTTCACTTTCCCGAACATACCTTTTAAAACGCTGAACAAAGCCTGCGGACCACCTGTCGAACTGCCGATCGCAATCACATCGGGGCGCTCTTTCAAAGAAGGGGCCCGTAGAACCACCTCTTTATGCTTATGCAAGCTTGATCCGGCATGCGCAGGTGTCGTCGGTGATGGTTTCTCTAACGTCGTGCGCGGTCGCGAAATCGAAATGCTTGGGGAACCTTTTGATTTACGTCGCGCATTGGCATGAATTTTAACTTTATCGACCAATTCCTTGGAAAAGTCCCGCCCGCCCGACAATTCGCGCGAGGAAGACGGTTTCGGAATATAATCGACCGCACCGGCTTGTAGTGCCCGCAAACTGATATCTGCATTCCGCGCCGTTAAGGTCGAGGCCATAATGACACGAATGGATTTGTCAATTTCCAACAATTTGGGCAGGGCCGTCAGCCCATCCATAACCGGCATTTCGATATCAAGGACAACGACTTCAACCTCGTTTCGAGCCAGACTATCCACCGCCATTTTTCCATTGCCAACAGAAGAAACGACTGAAATGTCGGCATCGGCTTCAAGCATACGCGTAACGAGCCCGCGCACCACAGCAGAATCATCGACCACCATGACCCGGATTGGATTATTACTTTTTTGCGTTTGATTAACCGACATCGTTTTTCCAATGAGACTCGACAAGAGAACCTCAATTCATAAAAGAATTACAAAAGACCGACTTGAGAGAATTTCGCTTGAATAATCTCGCTGTCAAATGGCTTCATAATATATTCGTTTGCACCTGCTTCAATGGCTTCCTGGATATGCTCAATATCGTTTTCCGTCGTGCAGAAAACAACAACCGGCTCATCTCCACCCGGAAGCTTGCGTAATTCGCGCAAATACTCAATGCCGCTCATCACCGGCATATTCCAATCCAGAAGTACCGCTGTCGGCATTTCTTTTTTGCACTCATCAAGAGCTTGCTGGCCATCGGCTGCTTCGATTGTTTCAAAGCTTAATTCCTGGAGAATTTTACGGGCCACCATACGGATGACTTTAGAATCATCAACAATCAGACAAGATTTCATTATTTTACGGCTCCCTTCGGCATTATAACCTTGGCGCACCGGCTCCTCTGGTTAGAGACGGCCCCCATACATATGTAATAAGTTAATGCAGCGGGCCGTCAAACTCAACAACGTTCGAAACTTTTCTTACTTTTGCGCGAGCAATTCAGACAAGGTTTGTAACAAAGCATCACGATCAAATTTGGCGCAATAGTCGTTGAAACCGACTTCACGTCCACGTTCGAAATCTGCTTCTGTTGCATGCGATGACATTGCTACCATCGGTGTATGCTGCCAACGCGTATCACTGCGTACGGCTTCGGCAAATTCAAAACCGCTCATCTCCGGCATTTCGATATCACTGACAATCGCATCATAGAAGGCACCGGCGGAACGCAGTTCCAAAGCTTTCTTCGCATTTTCAGCCGTGGAAACTTTATATCCGGCAACCGATAGGATCGGTGTCAGCAAGTTGCGGAAGAACGGGCTGTCATCAACCAACAGGACGCGCGGTCCACCTTGGTAATCATCACCATAGGAGATAGTGGTTTCTGCACGACCAAACCAATCCGGGAAGGCTTTGGTCAGATAGTAACCGGCGTCAATCAGATCGGTTGCCTTACCGCTAATCACCGCAGAACCGACAAAGCCGTCACGCTCAGACGCCAGCTCGATATTGAGGTGGTCTTCCACGATATCGACGATTTCATCAACAACCAGACCCATAGAGTGATCACGATCCGTAAAGACGAGGACCGGCTGACGACCTTCTTCCTTCCAGACATGATTCGGATCGATCGGGATCAACGGCATGAGTTGACCGCGATATTGAACAACCGGGTTTGTACCTGAATATTCGATCTTCGTGACATCGACTTCTTCCAGACGCGCAACCAGAGCCAACGGAACCGCTTTGAGTTCTTCGCTGCCCGCACGGAAGATGAGGATGGAAGTTGTTTCCCCGTCTGTGCGTGTTGTCATCGCCGTATTGTGTGCATCATTACTGCCACCCATCGCAACTTCACCGGTTGTCGCCGCAATACCGTTCGGATCCAAGATCATAATCACGCTACCGTCACCCAGAATTGTATTCCCGGAGAAGAGCGAGATATGACGCAGGATCGGCGCAACAGGCTTCACAACGATTTCTTCTGTATCGAAGACGCGATCAACAATAATACCAAACTGGTAGGTCCCGACCTGCGTCACAACAATGAACAGCTCATCATTGGCAAGGTCTTTTTTGGTTTCATCCAGTTTCAAATGATCATGCAGGGAAACCAGCGGCAACAGACGATTACGCAGACGCAAGACAGGCGCATCGTTAATCATTTCAATCGCGTTATCAGTGCCAGAAGACGTACGCACAAGCTCCAGAACACTAATTTGCGGGATGGCAAAACGTTCACCTGAACATTCTACAACCAACGCAGACACAATTGCCAAGGTCAGCGGGATCTTGATGGTAAAGGTTGACCCTTTGCCTTCAATGGATTTCAGCTCGATCGTACCACCAATTTTTTCGATATTGGTCCGTACAACGTCCATGCCCACACCACGACCGGAAACACTGGTCACTTTTTGCGCGGTTGAGAAACCGGCGCGGAAAATAAATTGGTGGATTTGCTGATCTGACATCGCCTCCAGATCGGCTTCACTGGCCAGACCGTTTTCAATTATTTTGGCTTTAATACGATCTGTATTCAGCCCTTTACCATCATCGGTAATTTCAATGATGATGTGACCGCCTTCATGGAAGGCATTCAGTGTAATGGTACCGACTTGCGGTTTACCTATTTCTACACGCTCACTCGGTTGTTCCAAACCGTGATCAGCAGAGTTCCGCACCATGTGTGTCAACGGATCTTTGATCAATTCGAGGACTTGACGGTCCAGTTCGGTTTCAGCACCGATCATTTGCAGGTCGATTTTCTTATTCGATTCAACCGACAGATCACGGACAATACGCGGCAATTTCGCCCAAGCATTCCCGATCGGTTGCATCCGGGTTTTCATAACCCCTTCCTGCAAATCCGATGTAATGTGGCTTAAACGTTGCAGCGGTACTTTGAAGACACTGTCATCGGACCCACGCACCATTTGCAACAACTGGTTCCGGGTCAAAACAAGCTCGGACACCAACGTCATCAAGTTTTCAAGCAGTTCGACATTCACACGGATGGTCTGGCTGGCAACAGAGGCTTCTTTCGGTACTGCGGCTTTCTTGGGTTCTTCTTTTTTCGCAGCCGGTTTCGGCGCCTCTTTCGGTGCAGCAGGAACTTGGGGAGTTGGCGCAGGCGGTTCTGGTGTCACCGGCGCACTTGCCGCTTTCTCCGCTTCCATTTCTGCTTGCATCTGAGCTTCAATTTCTGCCTGACTGGGGGCGGTTACCCCGGCGGCCACAGCTTGTTCAACCTCGGCCAGAAGTTCAGCGGCAACAGGGAAGCCCTGATCATTTGTAATCGGGCCACTGGACGGTGCAGGTGCAGCTTCTGCGACAGGTTCCGGTGCGGCAGCCGGTGCAGCCGCTTCAACGGCACGGCCCTCAGCCATTGCGTTAAGTTGATCAATGAGTTCCTGATCATTCCCATCCGGTTCGGCTTCTGTTTCTTCCAACGTTTGCAGCAATTCTTTAATTGTATCAATCGCGTGCAAAATCAGGGTCACGGCCTGAGGTGTAACTTCCAATGTACCTTCACGGAATTTCCCCAGTACGTTTTCACCGGCATGTGCGACTTTTTCCAGACGCGGCAGCCCCAAAAACCCACAGGTCCCTTTAATCGTGTGCATCAAACGGAAAATATTGGACAGGATTTCCGTATCATTCGGGTCCTGTTCAAATCTTACCAGTTCAGAGTCCAACACCATCAGGCTTTCGGACGTTTCCGTTATGAATTCACTGAGTAGATCATCCATGACTGTACCTTTCTACTGTCACGCCGGCGTATCCGGCCGCATTTAAGACGCTCAAGAAGCGCGTTTACCATTTCTCTTACCACAAGCAATAACTTAAAAACTGCTGAGTTCAAAAGAAAAAATGCACTTCATTCCTCATTCGAAATATTTATTTTATTTTAGTTTAGCAATGAAACTATTTTATTGCTGCAGTGCATATATCTGCAAAACCCTACAGGTCTAATGGAATAATTGCGGCAATCTGCACACAATCAGGCTGCGGACTAAAGAGTTCGAAATCCAACCCAAGGTCATCTGCCAGCCGCGCTAAAAAGAAGGCCTGAACCGTTCGCGCACTTAAAGAATCGCAATTTGCATTCGCCTCTATTGCGCTTTGAATATCGTCCCGGACATGGGCTTTTTGCCCTTCCGCCACCAAAGCAATTCCCAATCCTTCGGGTAAAACAGCTTGGCTCAAGGTCAAAACGCCGCCACGCGGTAAGCAATCCACGCCCAACATGATCAGATTCAAAATAACTTTCACCACATCTTTTGGGACGGTCACCTCGCTATCCTGCCACGGCAATTCCGTATTTTTCGGCCAATCCAGGCGAATGTGTTTTTCCAGAAAGCCCGTCGCGAGCTTTCGCCCTTGTTCCATCGATGCCAAACCGCTTCCCCCGCCCGACAATCCGAACGCCAAGCGGAAAAATTCAAGCCGATTAGAGGCCTGTCTTGCACTTTGTCCAATCATTTCAACCGCCTCGTGTAAAACCGGGCTATTTTCCTCTTCGATCAGTTCCATTCCATGATTGACAGCGCCGACCGGACCCACAAGATCATGGCACAAACGTGAACATAACAACTCCGCCACTCTCATTTCGACTTGCACACCCATAGAAATTTGATCCTTCTTTTGTTAGATTGGACTCTCGGTTCACCTCTAGAAGAAAAGCGAACAGGCTTTCATGTCAACACAAACCGCAAAACCGATTCGCCTTGGCGGTGTACTTTATGCCGCCGACACCCCAAAACGCAATGCCTTGCTTGATTTTGCCACCGATTTACAAAAACGCGGCTGGCACGTCTGCGGTTTAACTCAGGAATTAGCCTACGACAGCCACGGTGAAAAAATCGGTTTGGATGCCATCGACATCAAGACCGGCGAACGATTTGCCCTTGCCCGCCCCAGCAAAGAAGATCGCGCGGCTGGAAGCTGTGGATTTGACGTGTCTCGCCTGTGTGACACTTCCAGAGTTTTAAACAATGCCATAGAAGAACAAGCCGATCTTTTAATCGTAGAAAAATTCGGGGAACGCGAACAAGACGGAAATGGATTAGCCGAAGAAATCGTCGCTGCTGCCCTCGCCGGCGTTCCTACACTGGTCGCTGTACCCGCCAGTGCGCTTGAAACATGGAATAACTTTACAGGACGTCTGGGAACCTTACTTCCGCACGACATGGATCAGCTTTGGGACTGGTGGCCCAAATCAAACCTTTATAAAGACCTATGCCTTGATGTCCCGGACATCGCCGTGCACAGCCTGACCATCGGCCCAAAAACCATTTTGATCGAAACAGCGTTTGGATGTGGCGCAGCGCCCAATCCAAACGCAATGGAAACAACGGATATTCCTGCCACGGTTTCTTTACGCGAACTGGCCTTGAAAATTCATCAAGATGCAGACCCGCTGGATCACGCCTTGGGCTGTGCCGCTTTGTTGGCGCATACCAACAGATACGATCAAAAAGGACCCGATAAAAGCGGGCTTGATCACTTTAAAGACAGTACCGACAGTGTTTTGGTGGTCGGAGATTTCCCGCGCCATCGCGACTATGCGGCGCAGGTTAATTTTACTTCCACAGAAAACGCCCTGCCTCATCTCGGCACACACGCTTATGATGGCCTGATCCTGCCGGCTCATACTTTTATGGATCATAGCCTGCCGTTATTCCTGAATGCCAAAGGAAATGCCCAGACCCTGCTGGTCGGCCCGATGACCCCTTTAAGTCCCCGCCTGTTCAATTATGGGATCGATATGTTATGCGCCCGCATCATTGAAAACCCGGCCAAAACCAAGGCTATGATCAAAGACGGTGCCAGCGTGAACGAGCTCAAAAAAGTCAGCCGTTACATCACATTGGAAAAGGAATAGATCGTCAAATTCAGACGTTAATTTTTGCTAAAATTGCCTGCGAGATTTGACGTGCCGTTGCCTTATCTGCATTTTTATCAAACCCCAATTGGATGGCTTTATTCAACGGATCAAGTAAACGCACATCCTTCGGGGTTGGCACACTGCCGCTATTGCGAATACTGTTCACAACTCCCAACAACGTCTGGCATAAATCCGAAACATGGTCATATTCCGTACCTCCCAAACGACGGTTGGCATCTTCAGACGCATAGCGCAGACGGTCCAGACACAAACGGGATGTGGCATCGATTTGACCTTCCATCAAACGTGGGGCAAGAATTGTCACCAATTCGTTGACGTCTTCGGCATGCGCTTCCAAGGCTTTGTTATTCACTTGTGAGATGGCGGCGTCCACCATCGCCTGCACCTCATCCACACTGCCTTCATTCAAGGCACGGGCTTTTAATGTATTGGGCGCATTGAAACGTTCGGCATTGGCTTCTTTTTGTGATTTTGCCTGCCGTGTCGGCCCGACATAATCCCCTGTTACAATAAAAGGTTTGCGTTCATGGATCAAGCGCCCAACACGTCGCAATAATGTATCGACGGAAAATGGCTTGGACAACAAATCATCCGCCCCGGCCTGAATAACCTTCTTCACAATCTCCGGTGTCGGATTGGATGTCAGTGCAGAAACAACAAGAAAAGGGTTATTGCCGATTTTGTGATGGCGCAGGTCACTGACGAATTCACTAAAATCCCCATCGGGCAATTCTGTTTCAGCAATCAGGAGCTCAGGCATTTCAATATCAAAACTTTGTTTGACAAAGGCCAAGGAATGCCCTGTCAAAATTTTGCGAAACCCTGCTTGGATCAATGTTTTTTTTGCAATTGTACGCGCGCGCGGATCAGGGTCCGCCACAACGACCGTCACTTCATTAAATCGTTCTTGACCCATGTCACCCTCTATCTCCGACAGTTTCTCTATTTTTGTTATGGAGAAATTTATGCCACCTTTTACCTGAAAAGAACATAAAAAAGCGCACATTGCAGAGAAGATACACCAACTACAAGTTTGCCAATCAATTCATTATATTTTATAGATATTTCCTATGAATGCGATTTACACACTGAAGCACCTTAAATATTTTATCACCTTGGCCGAATTAAAACATTTCGGCCATGCGGCACAGGCTTGCTTTGTCACGCAACCAACCTTAAGCGCCGCCATCAAAGAACTGGAAGACATTCTCGGCCTTCAACTGTTTGAACGCACCAGACGCAGCGTCCTGCTGACACCGCAGGCCCACGACATTCTGGAGCGCGCAAAAGAGATCGCCCTGCAAGCCGATGCCTTGATGGAATTGGCCCATGCCAAAGGCAAGCCCTTGCAAGGGGAATTGCGTGTCGGGGTTATCCCCACGATTGCCCCTTACCTATTGCCCAATTTGATGACAAAGGTTCGCAGCGCCTATCCTGATTTGATGCTGTATTTAAAAGAAGATCAAACCGAACGTTTGCTCAATGCCCTGCATGACGGACAGCTGGACTTGCTGATTCTCGCGCTGCCATACGAACATGACGGCATTGACAGTCAGGTTTTTATGCAGGACCCTTTTTATTGCGCGCTTGCACCGGACCATCATCTCGCCAAGAAAAAGACCATTCACAATCAAGACCTGTTCGAAGAAAACCTGCTCTTGTTGGAAGAAGGGCATTGTCTGCGCGATCATGCCCTTGCCGCGTGTTCCTGGCCCAAAAACAAAAATGCCAATGAATTTGCCGCCACCAGCCTATCGACAATCGTTCAAATGGTCGCAAACGGTTTGGGACTGACCCTGTTGCCCGAAATGGCCGTACGGGCAGGCATTACACAAGGCACCGGACTAAAAACCATCGCGTTAGATCAAGATTCCCCGCCACGCGATATCGGGCTGGTTTGGCGCAAAACATCAGGGCGCCGTGATGAATTTCGAATGCTCGCAGATTTTTTAAAAGAGGCTCTCTAACCTATGCTCCCGTTCTTTTTTCTCATCTGCCTGCTGCAATTGGTGGGCGAGGCCATTGTCTATGTTACCGACTTGCCCATTCCCGGTCCTGTGGTCGGCATGGCCCTTCTTTTGGCAGGATTACTAATCAACAAAGGTTTACCGCAAGGGCTGGATCACGCCGCAAGCGGCCTTTTGAAATATCTTGCCTTATTGTTCGTTCCGGCAGGGGTCGGTGTGACCTTGCATTTCAACCTCATTGCGCGTGAATGGTTGCCGATCACCGCATCCTTGATTATCGCCACCTTACTGACAATCGCATTTTGTGGCCTGATGATGAGTTTTATGGATCGACGCAATGGATAGGTTATACACACTTTGGGATCATTTGGCGCAAACCCCTTTGCTGGGCATTTGCCTGACGCTCGCATGTTTCGTTCTGGGGGACTGGATCAATAAAAAATGCAAGCAATCCCCGCTTGCCAACCCTGTTTTGATTTCCATCGTCTTGGTCTCAGCCGTTCTGATGATCACCAAAACCGATTATCAGGCCTATTTCAACGGGGCCAAATACATCCATTTCCTGCTTGGCCCTGCCACAGTGGCGCTTGCTGTCCCGCTTTATAAAAACATCCATCATGTCAAAGCGGCACTTTTGCCCATAATTGTGACGGTCATCGCGGGTTGCCTCTTTGCCATTTTCAGCGGTGTCGGTATCGCTGCTTTATTGGGCGGATCGCGCGAGACACTTTTGTCACTCGCCCCAAAATCCGTAACAGCGCCCGTTGCAATGGGATTATCCGAAATCATCGGCGGCACCCCGTCCCTGACCGCTGTTCTGGTTATTCTGTGCGGGATTATCGGCGCTGTCTTTGGCGGGATGGTTCTGAATCTGGTCGGCGTTAAAAATAAAAAAGCACGCGGGCTGGCCATCGGTATCGCTTCGCACGGGATTGGAACAGCCCGTAAATTAAGCGTCCATGAAACCACCGGTGCTTTTGCTGGTCTTGGCATGGGGTTAAACGCCTTGGCTACAGCGGTTTTACTACCTCTTTTATACCTGTTCTTTACATAACATTATGAAAGGCGTGAATTTCCTCGCTTAACAATTGAGCAAGACTCGACATACCCTCTTCCACCATTTCACGGGTCGGTGGTGACCCATAACAAATGCGAACCGCATTCAACGGTGTGCCTTTGCCGATATAAAAAACATGGGCGGGCATGATCGAAACATCACGTTCGCGCGCACGCAGACAAAACATTTCGGCCGTCCACGGTTTGGGCAATTCAAGCCATGTGTGGTAAGTATTGGGCGCGCGGTGCAAGGTGCCGCGCGTAATATGTTCCAGCATAATGTCCTGACGAACGGCGGCTTCCTTACGGTGCCAATCCATAAAATATTCCGCTGTGCCATCTTCGATCCAGCGTGACATCAATTCCACATTCAAAGGCGCCACCATCCAATTGCTCAGGCGCACACAGGCCGCGACCATTGGTACTTTTTTCTTCGGTGCTAAAACATAGCCGACGCGCAACCCCGGGCTGACGCTTTTGGAGGCCCCGTTCAAATAGAACGTCTGTTCAGGCAATAAACTGGCAAATGGCGGAAACTTGCCCGGTTCTTCATGCAAAAATCCGTAGATATCATCTTCTACAATCCATAACCCGTGACGTTGCGCAATCCCGACAATATCACGACGGCGTTGCAGGTTCATCGTCGCACTGGTCGGATTTTGATAGTTAGGCATACAATAAAGAACCCGTGCGCCCGTGTTTATCACGGCCTCTTCCAAGCGTTCCGGTATCAGGCCATATTCATCCATAGGCAAGCCTTGCATCTTCACCCCCAATTGGGTGGAAAGCGTCTTGATACCGGGATAGGAATATTCCTCACATAACAACGTGTCTCCCGCTTTAACCAGCGACATCAAGGCCAAGGTCATAGCATGTTGCACCCCACAGGAAACAATAATGCGATCCGGGTCATAAGGTGCCCCATGCATTTGCGCCCATTTGGCCATTGAAACCCGGTGATGTTCCATCCCCTGTTCCGCTTGATAACGCATCAAAGCCCCCAGTCCAGGGTCTTGCGCCAACACCATCAAGGCGCGTCGCAGAATCTCAACGCCTTCGCCTTCGGTATGAATATTCATACTGAAATCAATAAGGTTCGGGTCCAGATTATCCGGAATATGAAAGGGCATATCAGGTTCATCAATACTCGGTTTCACATAAGTCCCACGCCCGACTTCACCGACCACATAATCCCGACGTACCGCTTCGGCATAGGCACGACTGACAGTCCCCACCGTGACACCAAGGTCATATGCCAAATCCCGATGGGTGGGCAAACGCTCTTCCGTTTTCAAGTTACCTTCGCGAATAGCCTCCCCGATTGCATCGGCAATCGCAAGGTAACGCGGGCCTTTACGGTGATCAATTTGCGGTTTCCATTGGGTCATTTTAGAATTCCTAAAAAAATTGTCACGGTGACAATGTAATGTTTGACAGCTCATTGTATCGATTTTACGTTAAATGTCATCAAGTATTTTTAAAACACAAGCGGAGTTTAGACCGATGAGACAGGATTGTATCGATACATTCGAAACAAAAACTGCCCCGCTGCCAAGCTGGGGCGATTGGGCAAAGGCAGGTCTGCGCATGGTACGTGCGGACATTCTCCAGCTTGTGACAACCGTGATGAGTTGGCACGAACGCTGGCATCATCGCCAAAAATTAAAACACATAACAGATACGACATTGATAGATGTCGGCTTAACCCGTGCACAAATTCAGGCCGAAGCTGACAAACCCTTTTGGAAAGCCTAACCATGAGACCATTACATATATTTTTGGCCATATGCGTCATGGCGGCATGGGGGGTCAATTTCGTCATTATTAAAGTCGGTCTGGACAGTTTCCCGCCCATTTTGCTTTCCGCATTGCGGTTTGCATTGGCGGGCCTTCCCATCGTTTTTATCTGGAAAACACCTCCAGCGCCTCTTAAATGGATTGTCGCGATTGCACTTAGCCTCGCCATTTTTAAGTTCAACTTATTATTTATAGGCATGAATTTGGGGGCCGGTGCGGGGCTATCCTCGTTGGTGTTGCAAACCCAAGCTTTCTTCACGGTTATTTTCGCCTTCTTCTTGCTGGACGAAAAACCGGGCATTCGTCAACTTCTCGGCATGGGATTTGCGTTTGGTGGCTTGGGATTAATCGTCAGCGAACGTATGCAGGAATACGGGGCCATTGGTGGATTGCTATTTGTCATTACGGCTGCAATCTGTTGGGCACTTGCCAACCTTGCCATGAAACAGGCAGCCAGTAAAAACCCGCTTCATTTAATGATCTGGGTGAGCGCACTCAGCGCCCCCTTCCTGTTCGCTATCTCTTATTGGCTGGAAGGTGGCGATGTCATGGGGCAAGCCTTAAGTCATATTAATGCGATGGGGGCGTTCAGTGTGTTTTATCTCGCTTTTGTCGCCACACTGGCGGGCTTCGGGGTCTGGGCCTTCTTGTTGCGGACCTATCCAGCCGCCTATGTAGCCCCCTTTTCCCTGCTTGTGCCGATTTTCGGTATGAGTTCCGCCGCCCTGTTACTGGGCGAAGAGATTTCCACTCTGACCATTCTTGCCGCAATGCTTATTTTAACCGGATTGGCACTGAATACCTTAAAGCTGGATTTTCTAAAAAGAAGTAAAACGCCATGTTGAATTTCGCCCTTTTTGCCCTCATCACATCCATTACGCCCGGACCGAATAATTCCATGTTAATGGCCTCGGGCTTGCGTTTCGGTATACGCCGGACCCTGCCGCACCTTCTCGGCATCAATCTGGGTTTTGGGTTTATGTTTCTGTGTGTCGGCAGCATTTTACCCCTGCTGCCCAAAGGAACCATTGAGGTTTTGGAATATGTCGCAATGGCATTGCTCATTTATATCGCCATTAAGATCGCCACGGCTTCAACCGACTTCCGTGATGAAAAAGCGGATGATCGCCCGTGGGGCTTTTTTCAAGCCGCTGCCTTTCAATGGATCAATCCCAAGGGGTTGATGATGGCCTTTGCCGGAGCCACCTCGTTCGGGTTGGACAATGTGACCGGTGCTGCTGTTTTTACAATCGCCAACATGGTTTGTGGTACATGGATTTTCGCAGGCAGTTATATGCGCGGCTTTCTCATTGATAATCCGCTCAGAACCCGCATACTTTATGTATCACTGGCACTGATTATGGTGCTGTCGATCGTCTTATAACAAAGAGGGGAAGAAAATAATGACCAAAGAATTGTTCCGCGATGATTCCTATCTAAAAGAATGCACCGCAACTGTCAGCGCCGTGCAGGACAATGCCATCATTCTGGATCAAACCGTCTTTTATCCCACAGGCGGCGGTCAACCCGGTGATAGCGGGACGTTCACCCTCAGCGATGGGCGCACCATTACCATTGCCAATACGGTTAAAGATCGTGACACTGGGGCGCACTTGCACTTGGTTGAAGAAGGCACACCATTACCAGACGTCGGCGAAACCCTCACCGCGCAGATTGACTGGGACCGTCGTTACACCTTGATGCGCATGCATACCGCCCTGCACATTATGTGTTCTAAAGTGGACGGTGCGGTAACCGGTGGCTCCATCGGGTTGGAAAAAAGCAGGCTGGATTTTGACTTGCCGGAAGTTCCAGACAAAGACGAACTTGCCAATGCCATCAATGCCGAAATCACCGCGAATAAACCCGTTGAAGTTTCCGCCATTTCAGATAGCGAACTGGAGGCAAACCCGGATCTGATCCGTACCATGTCGGTCAAACCGCCTATGGGGCAAGGACAGGTGCGCACCATTCGCATTGCTGAGGTGGATTATCAGCCCTGTGGTGGCACACATGTTAAATCCACAGGTGAAATTGGCCCCATTCGCATCGGAAAGATCGAAAAAAAAGGCAAATTAAACCGTCGTATCAATATTCATTTCGCCGAATAATTCTAACAGGAGACCTATCCCGTGAATCTCCCAATTTACCAAGTTGACGCGTTTAGCGATGAATTATTCGGTGGAAATCCGGCAGCCATTGTTCCCTTGGAAAAATGGCTGCCGGACGACCTTATGCAAAAGATTGCCGCTGAAAATAATCTGGCAGAAACCGCCTTCTTCGTTCCCACACAAAAAGGCTTTCATCTGCGTTGGTTCACCCCAACCGTCGAAATCCCCCTGTGCGGGCATGCCACCTTGGCCAGCGCCTTTCTCCTCTATAATAAACTGGGTTATAGCGCTGACGCCGTCACGTTTGAAACCATGGGCGGTGATTTAATCGTTCGACGCAAAGACGACGGTTTCATCATGGATTTCCCCACACGCAAAGCCCATCCTGTCGCCACCCCGGACGGGTTGGAAAAGATCATTGATGCCAAAGTGAACGCTGTCCTGACCTGTGAACAGAGCATTTTCTCCCTTGTGCTCACCAACAGCGAAGAAGACGTAATCAAAGCAAAACCGGATTTCAACACACTGATGAAAATCGCGCCGGGCAACTTTATCCTAACAGCCCCTTCTGAAAAATATGATTTTGTCTCGCGCGTTTTTGTTCCCGAACACGGTATCCCCGAAGACCCGGTCACAGGGTCCGCCCATTGTGTGTCTGCCCCTTATTGGGCAGAAAAACTGGGAAAAACAGAACTTTCCGCCCGTCAGGTTTCTGAACGCGGTGGTGATATCCTGTGCAGTTTGCGTGGTGATCGTGTCGACTTGTTCGGCAAAGCTGTTCTCTATCTGGAAGGCCATATCAACATTTCATAGAAGGTCTAAAAAATGTCTCTGACTTTTATCCGCGCCCAAAGCGATAAGGAACTGGATCAGTTTTTTGATCTGGTCGAACAATACCGCATTGAACTGAATGAAAACGTTTGTTTTCCAGCTTATGAAAAAGAACGCACCACATATGGCGCGGATAAAACTTTTATCTTTTTGGCGAAAAAAGATGAACATATGTGCGGATGCATCGCTTATCGTCCCAAGACAAATAATGTCTATGAAATGAAACGTCTTTATATCCTGCCTTCTTATCGAAAGCAGAAAATTGCAGACCAGCTTTTGAGATATACCTTGGACATCCTGCGCGAAAACCATGTTGAAAAAGTTGAACTTGAAACACTCAAACGACTTGGACCTGCACTGTCTTTTTATCAAAAACACGGCTTTCAAATTGATAAAGAAGCCCATCATACAGAACATGACGACATCGTCCCGATGGGATTAACTTTAGGAAAATAGCGAAAAATACTTGTGTAGAGCCCCGCCATAGGCGATATCTGATATTCACAAAGAATAAGAAAACAAGGGGCACTATGCAGCAACTCGTCATGGACATCTTCGGGCCGAACTTCCAGATGTGGTTAACCTACATCATTATTCTCGCAGCCCTGGTCGCCTATGCGGTTGAAGACATCCCTGTTGAATTGACCTCTCTGGTGACGTTAGGCGTCATCATGGTTATTTTCCATGTGTTCCCGGTCTTGGATGACCAAGGCAACAACCTTTTGTCCCCCAATAATCTCTTGCTGGGGTTTGCCAATACCGGCCTGATTACCGTGCTTGCCCTTCTGGTTGTCGGCCAAGGCATGGTCCGCACCGGGGTTTTGGAACGCGGTGCCCAATTCCTGCTGCAACTCGGCGGGAAAAATACATGGCTTACCATCTTATTGACGTTGATTGTCGGCATGTTGATTTCATCCATGCTGAACAATATCCCCGTTGTTGTCATCTTCATTCCCATTATGCAAGCCCTGGCCGCACGCATTAACAAATCCGCATCCAAGGTCATGATGCCACTGAGCGCCGCTGCCGTTTTAGGCGGCATGATCACCTTGATCGGCTCGGGTACAAACCTGCTGGTGAATTCCGCCCTGATCCAGCTGGGTGAAGTGCCGTTTAAATTTTTCGATTTTACCATCCCCGGTCTGGTTCTGGCCGGAACGGGGCTGATTTATGTCGTCTTTGTTATGCCTCGCCTGCTGCCGGATCGAAGTGGTGAAGAAAACGAAAACCGACACAGTGGCAAACACTTTATTGCACAATTGACCGTCGCACCGGGCGCCAAACTGGTTGGCAAACGGTCTATGGGTGGTTTTTTCAAAGAACTGCCCGATATGACGGTACGTATGATCCAGCATCAGGGGTTAACCATTCTGCCGCCCTTTGAAGATCATAAAATCCAACCCGGCGACATTCTCGTGGTTGCTGCTACACGTAAAGTCATTACCGAAGTTCTCACCCAAAACAATGGGCTTTTGGAACCTCACCATCCCGAATTGGTCGAAAAATCCTTTGCCTCAATGGAAGGTGATGAAACGGTTAATGACAGCGAAGACGACGTTATCCGCAACCGGGACCGCATGCTGGTCGAAGTTATGTTGCCGCCAACTTCGCAACTCTCCGGGCAAACATTACAAAACACCACGTTTGCACAGCGTTCCGCTTGCAAGGTCATCGGTATTCAACGACGTTCACGTATGATCCGGGCGCGTATGGACGACATCCGCCTGCAATCAGGCGACGTCTTGCTGGTTCAGGGCCACCCCCGGGACATTCACAATCTGCGTTCAAACCGCGACGTGATTTTACTGGAATGGTCAAAAGAAGAACTTCCCGCTGTTCATCACGCCCGCCGCGCCTTAAGTATCTTCCTCGGTGTTGTCGTGCTGGCCGGTACAGGGATCCTCCCCACCGTGACCTGTGCCCTGATGGGGGCAACGGCAATGGTGGCAATTGGTGCGCTAAATGTGCGCCAAGCCGTGCGTGCTGTTGATTCAAAAATTGTGACAATGGTAGGAGCTGCTCTTGCCTTGGGTGCGGCCATGCAAGCAACGGGGGCCGCCAGTTCTTTGGCCCATGGCGTTGTCGATATGCTGGACGGGGCAGGCCCACGTACCGTTTTATCGGTCTTGTTCTTGCTGATTGCGATATTGACCAACGTGCTCTCGACACAAACCTGTGCCGTCCTGTTTACGCCAATCGCCGTTTCAATGGCGAACAAACTGGGGGTGGATCCGCGCGCCTTTGCCGTCGCGGTCGTCTTTGCTGCCAACTGTGCCTTTGCGACCCCGATTGGCTATCAAACCAATTTGCTGGTCATGGCACCGGGGCGTTACAGTTTCAAAGATTTTATTGTCGCAGGAACCCCGCTGGTCTTTATTATCTGGATTGTTTTCAGCCTGTTTATTCCCCTTTTCTACGGTTTCTAGAAAAATCCCGTTCAACCTCTGCACGGCCCATGCAGTTTAGGGTTTCTTTTTTGTGTCAGTTTTGCTATCTACCCCACAGAATTTGGAGCCATCTGGAAACGCAAGATCGGCACTGGCAACACTGACAGCGTCTGTTCGGCAGCTTTTTCCGTGATGGTTATTTCTGCATGTAAATTACATGTGCTTTATATGACAAAGGGAAATTGAGCATGACGAATTCGAGTGCCTCGCACTTCGCGAAGTGGAAAGAACAGCAAAGCTCTGCTGAACAAATGATTCCGCTGGTTGGCCAACTCTATCGCGACAATGGCGTGACAATCAGAATCTTCGGTCGCCGTCTTCTGAACAACTCCGCCATCGATATCATCAAAGCTCACCGTTATGCTTTGCAAATGGTTGGTGGAGAGCTTGATATTCCCAAAAGTCTGGAACTGGTTCAAGCCATGTCTACCATGGATTTGGCACCGGCACGCGTTGACCTTGGTCGTTTGTGCTATGATTTCATGCAAAAAGGCGGCGACGCTGAAACCTTCCTGAAAGATCAACTGGGCTGCATCAACACCGGTAAAGGCACAATTCTGGATGAACCGCAAGATGTCGTTCTGTACGGTTTTGGTCGGATCGGTCGTCTGCTTGCCCGTATGTTGATTGAACGTGTCGGTGACGGCAATAAAATGTGCCTGCGTGCCATCGTTGTGCGTGGCGGTAAAGAAGGTGATTTGAAAAAACGCGCCAGCTTGCTGCGTCGCGACTCCGTCCACGGTGCCTTTAACGGTTCCATCAAGGTAGACGAGGAAGAAAGCGCCATCATCGCAAACGGCGTTTATATCAAAGTTATTTATGCCAATTCTCCGGCAGAAGTTGATTACACCAAGTACGGCATCAAAAACGCACTGGTCGTTGACAACACCGGCATGTGGCGCGATGAAGAAGGTCTTGGCCAACACCTGAAATGTCCAGGTGCCTCCAAGGTCCTTTTGACAGCACCAGGTAAAGGCAACATCAAAAACATCGTTTACGGTGTAAACCACGGTGACATCGAAGCAACCGACACCATCTTGAGTGCGGCATCCTGTACAACAAATGCCATCACACCGGTCTTGAAAGCCATCAACGACGAATTTGGTATCGAAAACGGTCACGTGGAAACCATCCACTCTTACACCAACGACCAGAACTTGATCGACAACTACCACAAAGGTGATCGTCGTGGTCGTTCTGCACCGTTGAACATGGTTCTGACCAGCACAGGCGCTGCCAGTGCCGTTGGTAAATGTCTGCCGGAAATGAAAGGTAAACTGACGGGGAACGCCGTTCGCGTACCGACACCGAACGTTTCTATGGCAATTATGAACCTGAACCTTGGCAAAGAAACCACCAAGGAAGAAATGAACGACTACCTGCGTAATATTTCGCTAAACTCCGAAATGCAGGACCAGATCGATTACACCACCTCTTCTGAATTGGTCTCTACAGACATGGTGGGTTCGACACACGCTGGTGTGGTTGACTCCTTGGCAACCATCGTGGACGGCAACCGTCTCGTACTGTACGTCTGGTACGATAACGAGTCCGGTTACAGCGCACAGGTTATCCGCATGATGCAGGACGTTGTCGGCCTGAAAATGCAAACGGTTCCGGCGGAATAATTCTCCCCGGTCCGCGGACACAATCTATGTTAAAAACGGTCCTTTCCTGATTACAGGAAGGGGCCGTTTTTATGCCTATACAATTTTTCACAATTGTTCGCTGCCCTTTGCCTCTTGTCTTGCTTATCATAATCATTCCGATAATCAAGCAAACGCGAGGCTGCCATGAACGATATTCCCGTCCATATTCAGGAACAATTCGGTTATTGTTTTGAAGATATCGAAGTTGGCATGTCCGCTAGTTTCGGTAAAACTGTCACCGAAGCTGACATTAATATGTTTGCCGGCGTGTCAGGCGACACCTGCCCCATTCATCTGAATGAAGATTTTGCCAAACATACCCGTTTTAAGACCCGCATTGCACATGGTTTTATATCCGCAAGTTTGATTTCCACCCTTGTTGGCTGTCGCCTACCCGGTCCGGGGGCCCTTTATGTCAATCAAGAGATTAAGTTTAGAAAACCTGTGTTTATCGGGGATGCTGTCAACGCCCGTGTGGTCGTTCGTAAATTAATCCCGGAAAAGAACTTTGTCGAACTGGACACAACCTGCGAAGTCGATGGCGAGATCGTTGTTGAAGGCTTTGCAACAACATGGGTCCCCAGTCGTGATCTCAAAGTGTGAATGATTTAACGGGGCCTCAATCACGAAAACCGACTGGCCCAAAATCGATCCAGAACAAAATACCACAAGCCATTGATCAACGGTTCCACAACCGCATCGGTAATTGCTGCCGAGAAGCTGGCTCCGGTAAAATACCAAACACAGGTTGCTGCGATAAAAAAGTGACCGATCGTATAAATCACCGCCCGTAATAACGATCCGGCATTATTATTGACCCACTGCTGAAATTGCCTGACAGAATAAGCCTGAACGGATTGCATCCTACACCTCGTTTTCAAATCACTTATTTGCAATTAATAATCATTATTAATTTATAGGATTTATTCTTTCATTCAAGTTTTTTTTACTGCGCCCAAAAAAATCATTTTTTTGCGTAAGTTTTTTACTTTGTCATCCGTGTAACTATCTGTGCATCCCATTCGGTATGCATCTTGTTCAGAATGAACATGTTCCTTTGCCCTTAGAGGAGAGTAAAATGGACTCTATTAGTTCCTATGGCTCCAGCAGTGCGCTTGACTATGCCCGTCAGCGTCGTGAAGAAATGTTTGCCAAAATTGATAGCGATGGTGATGGACAATTCACACTGGAAGAATTCGAGGCCGCAAAACCCGCAGATGCTCCGACTGGCGGCCCGTCTTCTGCCGAACTTTTTTCCCAAATGGATAGCGACGGCGATGGTTCCGTCTCAGAAGAAGAATTTGCAAACGCTGCACCACCTCCCCCACCCCCGCCCGGAGGTATGATGGGAGGTGGCATGATGTCTGCTTTATTGGAAGCATTGCAAGAAAGCAGTACGACCACAAACGATGAAGACGATACCACCACTGTGTCATCAACGGATGATACCGATGAAAGCGAAAGCACATCAACCGAAGAAGACATTCTTGAACTCATCCAGAAGGAATTGGAACAATATCGCAATTCCGCTTATTCTGACGCCAGTAGCGCCTATGCAAATGCAGCTAATTTGGCAACTTTGCAGCAACAGACCCTTGCATCTTTATAAGATGCACTTGTGAGACACGTTTGTACCAAAGGATGGAAGTAAGGCTTTGAGGGCAGCTTTTGGAAAACAAAAGACGGATGCCGAGCTTCTTGATCGCATGGCCATAGGTGATCAAGAAGCCTTCCATTCTTTGATACAACGCCACCTCCCTTACGTCTTGAAAACCGCAGAACGTATGATCATGGACAGCCACGGTGCCGAAGATATCGCGCAGGAAGTCATGATTAAATTGTGGCATAAAGCAGCCACGTGGAACCAAAAAGGCAGCGCACAACTTAAGACATGGCTCTATCGCGTAACTGTTAATCTGTGTATCGATAAATTTCGACAAACCAAACATATACCGATTGAACAAATCGATATTTTGCCCTCATGCCAAAAAGATGCTTTATCGCATATCCACGAAAAACAATTGCAGGAAATCATCCAAAATTTGTTTTTTGAACTAACAAACCAACAGCGTGTCGTCATTGTCCTTTCATATTACGAAGGATTGAACGCTCCGCAAATCTCAGAAATATTGGATCTCACCCCCGGTGCGGTAACTGCCTTGCTTCATCGCGCACGACATGCTTTAAAAGCAAGGCTGACTGATTTGGGTATAGAAGGCTGGGCCGATGACAAAAACAACTGATCAACAACTCAAACGCTGGCTTGATGCCTTTAAGGTCGATACATCCGCCCCGCGCCTGTCGCGTCTGGAAGATCGTATCCTCTTGTCTATCCCCTGCAAGGCCTCTCCAATATTCCGGGCACTCTCCTTCAAAGATGGGTTGTTTGTTGGCCTCGGTGTACTTGGGCTTGCAACCTGCGTCTTATGGGCCGGCCATCTTTTACAAAATACAGAAACCGCCTCCTACGTTTTGGCTGGCTCCTATTTATATGGAGGCTTCTAGGAATGGTTGGCATGTTGAGAAACCATTGGCGCAATCTTTTGGCATGGGGATCCTTGTTCCTCAATGTCATTTTAATTGGCTATATTATTCTTAGCCCCACACAATTTCACAGGCCGCCCCCCGGCCCCCCTTCACCCGAACATATGTTTAAACGCATTGGTGAAGACCTGCATGGCCAAGATAAAATCATCTTCGAACAATTACTGACTAAGCATGCCCCAAACATGCGCGTCGGTGCCAAAGATATGGATCAGACTATGAGTCAACTGGCCGAGGTGATTAAACGAGATACACTGGATCTGGAGAGTATCAAAAAAATCCACAACACGATGCGCCAATCCCGTGAGAAAACCGATACGGCGATTGAAGCCTTCGTTTACGAAATGCTGCCTGCCTTGTCAGTTGATGGACGGAAGTCCTTACGGCTTTTACCGCCTAAACGCCCTTAATTTTACGTTTGACTTTGTTTTTCTTCAACGCTCCATCCAGCAAGCGTTGAAATGATGGACATTCCAAATGGCTGGGGGCAGAACAATCTGCCGCATGTCGTAACCCCTCACTTACGGCTTTAAGCTGGCGGATTTTCAGGTCCAGTTCTTCAGCCTTGTTTATAAGACGATCACGATCAATCTGCACACCATCCTGAAAGGTGAAAATTTCATCCATTTCATCCAATGAAAAGCCCGCATTTTTACCCAGCGAGATTAAGGCCAGACGTAATAGGACATTGGCTTCAAACAAACGACGCATCCCCCGGCGACCGCACGATTGAATCAAGCCTTTTTCTTCATAAAAGCGCAAAGTGGAAACGGCCAAACCCGATTGTTTGGACACGTCACCAATATCTAAAATGATAGGTGATGTCATTTTTATCTTGACCTCAAGTTAACTTGAGCTTGTAGCTTACAGTAACTTGTAGAAATAAACAACGTCAGGAGTAAATATATGGAACATCATTTTTGGCAGGATAAATGGGACAACAACAAACTTGGCTTCCATGAAGGTCAACCCAACGAACTGCTGACCAATTACTTTCACACACTTCACCTTTCCCCAAACCAAAGCGTCTTTTTGCCCTTATGCGGCAAAACCCGCGATATTGCATGGTTGTTGGGGCATGGCTATCGTGTGGTCGGAGCCGAATTAATCGAAAGCGCCATCATCCAGTTATTCGAAGAATTGGAAATCACACCAACACGCACGATCCAAGACGATCTGATCCATTACAACGCGCCGAATATTGATATTTTTGTCGGTGATATTTTTCACCTGAAAGCCGAACAAATCGCCCCGATTGATGCGGTTTATGACCGTGCCGCACTGGTCGCCCTTCCCGAAAGCATGCGCCGTCAATATAGTAAGCACTTGATGGCATTAACCCAATGCGCCCCGCAATTACTGATTACCTACGAATATAATCAAGACCTTGTGCAAGGCCCGCCGTTTTCCATTCATCCCGAGGAAGTTCATCTTCATTACGATGCTTTCTATACCTTCGAACTTCTGGATCGCATAGATGTTGATGGGGGCGTTCATGGCAAACACAACGCACAAGAAAGCATCTGGCGATTGGAAAAAAAACTGAATAAAATTTTACTGGACCTTGATGCAAAAGAGGCGTAGGACATCCCCATGATCGATCGTATATTCCATAGTACTACATATTATGCGCTGCCACATATGGCGGTGTTTTCGTTCGATTCCTAAAAATTGATCAACATGCTGCCGACGTTCGGTAGCATGTCCTCTTTGCAAACATTCTTTTTCCGAACATCGGCCGTTTAATCGGAGAATGTTTCCATGACGACCCAATCTACACTTAATCAACACACGCCGAACTTTCTGCAGGTTTTGCAGGACCGTGGTTTCATCCATCAATGCAGTGACACAGGCGCACTTGCTGACACATTATCAAAGCAGGTAACACCCGCTTACATTGGGTTTGATGCCACGGCTGATAGCCTGCATGTCGGTCATCTCATGTCCATTATGACATTGCGTTGGCTACAAAAATGCGGACACAAACCCATCGTGTTGATCGGTGGTGGCACCACACGTATTGGCGATCCCAGTTTTCGCGATACAACACGTCCCATTTTAAATAACGCCCAAATTGCCGCCAATATCGCCGGGATCAAAAAGGTGTTTTCAAAATACCTGACCTTTGGCGATGGGCCAAGCGATGCCGTTTTGGTGAATAACGCCGATTGGCTGGATAATTTAAAATACCTGTCCGTTCTGCGCGATGTGGGTCCCCATTTCACCGTCAATAGAATGTTGAGTTTTGATTCCGTCAAATCACGGCTGGACCGGGAACAACCCCTGACTTTTCTAGAATTCAACTACATGATTTTGCAGGCCTTTGATTTTGTCGAACTTTCCAAACGGTTCGGCTGTGTCCTGCAAATGGGCGGATCCGATCAATGGGGTAATATCGTCAATGGGATCGAATTGGGTCGCCGTATAAACGGACAAAACCTGTTTGGCTTGACAACCAACCTGTTAACCACGTCCTCCGGTGCAAAAATGGGCAAGACGGCCTCCGGGGCTGTTTGGTTGAATGAAGATCGGCTTTCCCCTTGGGACTTCTGGCAATTTTGGCGCAATACGGAAGATGATGATGTCTTACGCTTTTTGCGGTTATTTACCGAGGTTCCCTTATCAGAAATAAACGAAATGGCCTCCTTGAAAGGGGCCGAGATCAATGAAGCCAAAAAACGACTGGCAAATGAAGTCACGGCCCTGTGCCACGGAACTGCGATTGCACAAAAAATGGAAGAGACCGCACGACAAACTTTTGAAACAGGTCAAATCGGGCAAGCCCTACCACGATTGACCATCTCAAACGAGCGATTAAACACGGGCGTTCGGGTGAATGACCTTCTGCATGAAATCGGTTTCTGCAAAAGTAAAAGCGAAGGTCGGCGCCTGATTAAAAACGGTGGTGTCCGGCTGAATGATTGTCGTGTCACAGATGAAGTACAACAACTGACCATGTCCGATTTTGTAGAAACCAATCAGATTAAAATCACAGTCGGTCGTAAATCACATGGTCTGTTCATAAAGGAAATTTAGGATCACATCATAAAAAAAGGGAGGCATAATCGCCTCCCTTTTTATCTTTTCAGCTTCTTCTCTTATGAAGCTAAACTTTCATCTTCCGGCTTTTTCTTTCGACCAAACAGGCCGATAATCAGCACGAAGAATAACGGAACAAAGAAAATCGCCAGCACTGTTGCTGCAATCATCCCGCCCATAACGCCTGTCCCCACCGCAATACGGGCACCGGCACCGGCACCACTGCTGATGGCCAGCGGGAGAACCCCCAAGGTAAAGGCCATAGAGGTCATAACGATCGGGCGTAGACGTTGACGCGCAGCTTCGACAGTTGCAGCAACCACATCCATTCCCTGTTCGTAAAGGTCACGGGCAAATTCCACGATCAAAATCGCGTTTTTCGCCGAAAGACCAATCGTCGTCAAAATAGCAACCTGGAAGTAAACGTCACCAGGCAAACCCCGCAACATCACCGCCAGAACGGCGCCCAAAATCCCCAATGGCACAACCATCATAACCGATACCGGAATGGTCCAGCTTTCATAAAGGGCCGCAAGGCTGAGGAAAATTACAATTGCAGACAACAGATACAAGGTTGGTCCCTGTTCACCGGCTTCTTGTTCCTCATAAGACAAACCTTGCCATTCCAAACCGATCCCGCCGGGAAGTTTGGCAACCATTTCTTCCATTGCCGCCATGGCTTCACCCGAGGCAACGCCCGGTGCCGCCTGACCTTGAATATTCAAAGACGACAAGCTGTTAAAACGTTCCAGACGCGGGGAGCCATAAGTCCATTGCGTGCTGGAAAAGGCCGAGATCGGAACCATTTCCCCTTGGTTATTGCGGACATACCAATGGGCAATATCTTCCGGCATCATCCGATAAGGGGCGTCGGCTTGAATATAAACCTTCTTGATCCGTCCCTTTTCAATGAAATCATTGACGTAACTGGACCCCCACGCGGTTGCCAATGTGCGATTGATATCGGCGATATTGACACCCAGTGCACTGGCTTTTTCCTGATCGATATTGATATCAAATTGGGGGGTATCGTTCATCCCGTTCGGGCGCACACCCACAACACGCGGATCTTGTGCAGCCATACCCAACAACTGGTTACGTGCTGCCATCAAGGCTTCGTGACCGATACCACTGCGATCAACCAACTGCATATTAAAGCCGTTTGCTGTCCCCAGTTCGATGATGGCAGGTGGGGCAAATGCAAACACCATTGCTTCCTTGATCTGGCCAAACATCCCATAGGCCCGTCCGATAACCGCCTTGACCGATTGATCCGGACGCGTCCGTTCCGACCAGTCTTTCAGGTTGATAAAGGCAATCCCCGTGTTTTGACCACTACCCGCGAACGAGAAACCCGCAACAGTAAACAGGCCATTGACGTTTTCTGTCTCATTCTCCAGAAAATGTTTTTCAATTTTCTTGAGAACTTCGACCGTGCGTTCCTGAGAAGCCCCGGCTGGTAATTGCAGCATGGAGAACATGATCCCCTGATCTTCATCCGGCAGGAAGGACCCCGGCAAACGGTTATAAGAGAAGATCAACGCCCCAACCAATGCCGCGTAAATCACCAGAAAACGGAATTTCCGAACCGTGATGTAACTGACACTGTTTTGATAAAACAGGTTCGTCTTATCAAAACCACGGTTAAACCAACCAAAGAAGCCTTTTCTTTCATAAGGATTATGTTTGGACGGTTTTAACATCGTGGCACAAAGGGCCGGTGTCAGAATAATCGCAACCAGAACCGAGAACCCCATCGCCGAAACGATCGTGATGGAAAACTGGCGGTAAATCGCACCGGTAGACCCGGCAAAGAAGGCCATCGGGACAAACACGGCGGAAAGAACAAGCGCGATACCGATCAAGGCACCTGTGATCTGATCCATTGATTTACGGGTCGCTTCACGCGGGGATAACCCGTCTTCGTGCATAATCCGTTCAACGTTTTCCACCACAACAATGGCATCATCCACCAACAAGCCAATGGCCAGTACCATACCGAACATGGTCAAGGTATTGATGGAATATCCAAACGCGGACAGAACAGCAAACGTCCCCAGCAAGACAACCGGAACCGCAATCGTCGGAATCAGGGTTGCGCGCCAGTTTTGCAGGAACAGCAACATCACGAGGAAAACCAGCACAATCGCTTCAAACAGCGTATTGACCACTTCCTTGATCGAAACCTTCACAAACGGGGTTGTGTCATAGGGATAAACCACTTCAACGCCTTGCGGGAAGAAGGGTTTCAATTCCTCCATCCGGGCCTTGACCGCCTCAGCCGTATCCAAGGCGTTTGCCCCAGTCGCCAAGGTGACACCGATGCCGGTTGCGGGTTGCCCGTTATAACGGGCCGTCACCGCATAATTTTCCGAACCGATTTCAAGTCGGGAAACATCACCAAGACGAACCTGTGAGCCGTCTGTATTCACCCGCAGTAAGATATTGGCAAATTCTTCAACTGTTTGCAGCTTGCTTTGTGCGGTGATTGTCGCGTTCAATTGTTGACCGGAAACCGCAGGCATCCCCCCGATTTGGCCAGCTGTGACTTCGGTGTTTTGGGCCGCAATAGCTGAGGTCACGTCAGATACGGTCAGGTTATAACTGATCAACTTGTTAGGATCGAGCCAGACCCGCATCGCATGCTTGGCCCCAAAGACACGCACACTGCCAACACCGTTTACCCGTGCGATCGGATCACGTAATGATGTCACAACAAAATCAGATAAATCTGAACGATCCAGACTGTTATCAGATGACACAATCCCGACAACCATCAGGAAAGACCCGCCGGATTTAGAGACCGTCACCCCTTGTTGCTGCACTTCTGCCGGTAACAGGGACATCGCCCCTTGCAGTTTATTTTGCACCTGAACCTGTGCAATATCCGGGTTTGCCTCTGCTTCAAAGGTCAATGTGATTTCAACGGAACCGTTGGCATCACTTGCAGAAGAGATATAACGCAAGTAATCCAGACCATTCATTTGTTCTTCGATCACCTGTGTAACGGCATTTTCCACCGTACTGGCAGAAGCACCGGGATAAGACGTATTAATCTTAACCGAAGGCGGCGCAATCGTCGGGTATTGTTCGACCGGTAACTGAAAGATCGACAAGCCACCCGCCAACATAATCACAAGGGCAACAACCCATGCGAATACGGGGCGGTCAATAAAAAACTTTGCCATATTCGCTGTTCCTATTTACTGGGTTTTGCGTCATTTGCCGCGTTTAGCGGCTGTGCAATAACCGCTGCGCCCGGTGCGATACGCTGTAAACCTTCAACGACAATTTCAACACCGTCCGTGAGACCAGCCGTCACCAACCAGTCATTACCTTGGGATTGTTCAATTGTAATCGGCTTGACCGTCGCCTTACCTTCTTCAACAGCATAAACAAAGGCTGACCCGTCCGGGCGACGCATCACCGCTTTTTGTGGAACGACGTAAACACCGTCCAATTCCCCTTGATACACGGTTCCACGCACAAACATACCCGGCAGTAAATCGCGTTTTGGATTTGGGAAGACTGCGCGCAAACGCACCGTCCCTGTTGTTTCGTTCACACTCACATCAGAGAACTTAAGCGTTCCTTTATGGGGATATTCCACACCCGTTGCATCAACCGTTAATGTCACATCAATTTTACCGGCATCAACACCTTGCAAGCGACCAGACTGAACCGCGTGTTTAATTTTCATCAAACGACCGCCAGCCTGAATAACGTCGACATAAATCGGATCCAGCTGTGTAATGCTTGCCAAGGCATTACCTTGACTTGCGATAACAAGGGACCCTTCGTTAAAGGCAGATGCGCCGATCTGGCCGGAAATCGGGGCTTTCACCGTTGTATCTTCCATATTGATTTGGGCTTGATCAACTTTAGCCTTGGCCGCAGCAACAGCAGCGCGCGCCTGAGCTTCAACAGCAACAGCGTCATCATACTTTTGTTCGCTCAACGCCTTGGTTTTGATCAATTTTTCATAACGGACACGCGTTTTGACCGCTTGGCTCAATGTCGCTTTTTGACGATCAAGTTCCGCCTTTGCCGCATCAAGGGCAGCGACATAAACAGCCTGATCAATCACGTACAAGGCCTGATCCTGTTCGACATACGCGCCTTCTTCAAATTTGCGGGCTTCAATAATCCCGTCCACCTGTGGGCGTACATCGGTTTTACGAAAGGCAACAGTACGACCGGGCATTTCTTCAGACAAACGGACTTTTGTGGCATTCAACACCATTGTATTGACCGCCACCCCGGGACGCTGCGCGCCCGCACCGGCGCTTCCTTTTTGTTCTTCACCGCAGGAAGCAACAACCAAAGCCATAGCTGCAACACTTGCGATTTTTGTAAATGATCGAATAAACAAATCACGAATCCTTTTAGTGGCGAAATGCCCGCAAATTTTTAACATTGGAGAGAAACCGTACCTGAAACAGTAATGGTTTCCAAATCAAGATTTTTATAGATTGCGCGTAATCTGACACAGTCACGCTTAAACTTTTGTTATCCACCTCACAGTTAAGACGCACATGCCAGATAAAGCTCATAAAAGCCTCTGCCATTCATCGAAATATATCATATTTTCATTGATGATTTTTTCTTAAAGTTGTATATTTTACAAGTATTTCGTACCAAAAACAACAATCACGTACAGGATATTGTAGATATTCAACCTCTCATACTATGTTATGACCCTATCCCTTTCTTTATTTCTCCTGAAAACGCAAGAAATCACGATCTTAAAAAATATCTAACAACAAAGTTCGGAAAATGGCCCCACGATCTCGCGTTTATATCATTCAGCCCCCCGTCAACATCCCGCACGTCACCCCCTGTCTTGATGATCAGCAGTTCTCTTTGGGTCTTCTTAGCGTGGGTGCTTATCTCAATCAAAACGGTTTTGATGCTAAAGGCTTACATATTCCAAACTTGCTGGCGAACAAAAGCCATAGCCTGAATGATCTTATAACCGAAATTGGTGAAGCCCGGCCCTTGTTGGTTGCCATCGCCCTGAACTGGGTACATTTCAGCAAAGGGGCCATAGAGCTGGCCCGCATGATCCGCCAAAACTACCCGGACACTAAAATCGTTATCGGTGGGCAGCATGCAACCCTCTTTACCCGGCAGTTGGCAAAGGCCGCAGAAGGATATGCAGATGGCGTCGTTAATGGAGAAGCGGAAAGAACGCTTCTGAACCTGTGTCGGCATTTGGAAAACGAAGGACAAATGCCCCTGCAAATACCCGGACTGTTTTTATGTAGTCATAATCAGTCTCACGCCCGCGTCATCGCCCCCGAGGTGGTCCAGAATATAGATAGCCTCCCCTTCTACGATTACAGTTTTTTACAAGCCAGAGATAAAAACCTGCATGTCGCCGCGCTCAGCACAGGCCGGGGAAGTTGCCCCCTTAAATGTGCTTTCTGTCTTGAACATGTCATGGGGAATTTACAAGGCCGAAACAAACTGCACTTTCATTCCCCCGAATGGATCGTCGCCCATATGAAACATATTATGGGCCAAGGTATCCGGCAAATTTCCATTCAAGACAATCTTTTTATCGGCGGCGATAAAATGGTGTCTCAAATCGCAGATGAAATGGCCCGGCAAAATATATATCTGGACCATATCAACATTTTCGCCCACCCGAACAGTTTTTCAAAAACAGGCTTTCACGCCATAAACCGCATGGCAAAACACGCCAGTATTGATTTTGGTGTGGAGTCCGGCTCCCGCCATGTTTTAGAAATCATCAAACGCCCCAGTGATATGGATGCCATCCTTGAAAATATCCACGATGCCGTCGAAGCGGGCATTGTTCCTTACACATGGTGGCTATCTGGCTTACCCGATGCCCCTCGGGCAGAAGAAGATACCTGCAATTTTATAAAAAAAACGATGGTACGGGGGGCTATCCCGCGCTGGGTCAATCCCCTTCTCCTTTTGCCCCGCACCCCCATGCATGAGCGTTCACAAGATTTCGGAATTTATCCCCGTTTTAAACGGTTTGAAGATTACAGCCTCTTTTCCGAAGTCAGCCTGAAAGAAGCGCAGCATTTTGGCGATACCATCACCCACAATACCGCCGAGCGTAGTCGCATCGATATTTTGCAAGAAACCAATCGTCTTAAGAAATTTATTCTAGAACACTTTTCAACCGTCGAAACATTTTGGCATGCACGTCAACCCCAGATACTTGATGACCTTCAACAGATCAAGGGCCATATTGAAGCTTCCTTTCTTCACGATAAACAATAGCTTTTAAGTAACAAAATTCCTAAAACAGCCACAGAACCTGCAATGAAAAACCTCCCCCCACTCAATGCCGTTCGTACTTTCGTAATTGTCGCAAGATCCGGCACCATTGCCGCTGCCTCCAAAGAAATGGGGATTTCAAGTTCAGCGATCAGTCAGCAAATTCGAAATTTGGAAAATTGGCTTGGAATTTCCCTATTTGATCGCAGAACGCGCGAGTTGATTTTGACAGAGCGCGGACGTGAATATTTTCAAGAGGTCTCGCGCGCAATCAATGCAATTACAACAGCAACATCCCATATTATTGGCATGGATACATCTTCCAACAACCTCATTCGAATTTCCGTCTTGCCCTCTTTTTCAACATTATGGTTATTACCTAAACTAAACGATTTCACAGAAAAACACCCTGATATTGAAATTGATCTGACGTCCACGACAGCACTTTGTGATCTTAACAAATATGATATCGATTTTGCCATTCGGTATGGAACGGGTGACTATCTTGGATTAGAAACCTACAAACTCCTGCCAGAAGCAGTTGCCCCGGCCTGCCACCCCCAATTATTGGAAGATATGTTGGGGAAAAAAGCACATGAAATCACCTTACAAGATCTCATACGCTTGCCGATCATCGACGACGAGGGCAATCTTAAGGGAATAAAGTACAACATGCGAAAATGGCTGGAAGAACAAGGGATCCAAAATCCCCAATTTAAAGAACATATACACTTTTCTGATAGCCATATTGCCTGTGAAGCGGCACGCCTTGGCAAAGGATTACTTATGGGACGGGCCTGTCTCATTGCCGACTGGCTAGAAACAGGTGATTTGATCACCCCCATCAATAAATGGGAAATTGAGGAAACCGCCTATTACATCGTTTATTCCGCTCAACGTCCCATGCGACCATCTGTTAAAGTCTTTTTCAACTGGCTTAAAAATACCGCCAAAGAATGGATAAACGATCCACGTCATCAGAAGATATTTTCGCCATAAGTTTCCAATTCTTTTCATTTGCCTATTTTTTTGACTGACGATTGACAAGCATCACCCCCAGCGCCGTAATCGAAATACCAATTGCAACTGGTAGATCAATCTTTTCTTCAAATAGAAAACTGGAAACAAGAGCTGCAGAAACCGGAACAAAGTAAAAGATACTGGCCACCCGGCTGACTTCGCCACGGCGGATCATCACATAGAGCAAACTCAGCGCACCAACAGATACACCGATAGACATATAGCCCAACGCCCCGATGAATTGCACGGACCATTCCACCTGCATTGTCTCAAAGGCAAAAGCGAATGGCAGACACATTACACAAGACGCAAATGACTGGATGGCGCCTCCTGAAAAAATGTTCATATCTGCGCAAAAACGTTTTTGGTACAGGTTGCCGAAACTTAACCCTAATAAGCCAATCACCGCCATGCCAAGACCGGTCATATGAACAGAGGTAAAATCCAATTTCTGGCTAACGACAAACACAATTCCGATCAAACCGAAGACCAGCCCCAACCATTGAAACAGCTTCAGGCTTTCACCCAACATACGACGGGCAACAACAGCAACCAGCACAGGCTGCAAGGCAATAATTAATGCGGATAAGGCCGGCGACAATCCCATGTCAATCGCGACAAAAACGCCAAGAGAAAAAGTACCGACCGTCAACATGCCTGCAACACTGATATGGAAAGCCTCTCTCCAACTTTTTGGCCAATTCGCCTTAAAAAACAAACCTATCCCTGCAACAACGCAGGCAGCAATGGCAAAACGCCAAACCAAAAAAGTTACAGGTTCCGCATAAGGCAAGCCATATTTTGCACCAACAAATCCCGTGCCGTACAACATAACAAATATAAAGGGAAAAGCGATTGAATGAATATGCCCCTCATTCATGCTTTCAGACATATTACAACCCAGTTTGCGAACAGACATCTGTCAGCCTCCATAATGAAAATTTAGAGAGCGCGGCAACAGGCAAACTCTTTTACTTGAAAAGAACTATTGTGTTGGTGAGCTTAGGTTGCATAAACAGCGATAGTTTGCCTATTTCAAAAAAATAAACCACGTGAAGTAAAACTTACGTCACTAAGGCAAACCGACATAAAGAGAGAGAGATTTTCAATACGTCAACAAGAACGATTCGCAAAATAAAGAGGCGCCTCCCCTTCAAATAAGGCACTCGTAAAAGTACGGGACATAACCTTAAAAGCCCACGTTTTTTCCATCAATGCATTGAAATAAAGAGTAAACATTACACACTTATTAAGCGATTTATAAATCTTAAAATAAAACCTAGGAAACATACGTAAAAATACATATCTTTAGAAATAGGTAATACCGAGTAAATACTATTTCGTTATGTATTTTTTATCAAAAGATGCGGAGGTCCAATAGGGCCAAGTCTTGAGGGTCAGAAAACAAAGCATCGATAAACGAAGACTGAACGAATGGTATAGACAATATGAGGATTGTCTATGAAAACCGTTTTTGATGTAGGCGACAGTCACCCCTTTCACGTGCTCGAACCTCAAGGGAGTACGCCGGTCATTCAATTACCGGAAGGGTTAAGCATGTCTGATGCCACCGTCATTCGTGATGGCACCGATATGATTATTGAGTCAGCCCAAGGTGATCATTTTCTCATTCAGGGATATTACCAGCAGGAACACAGCCCCAATTTACAACAAGCAAACGGCGAATGGCTGAATACACAGGCCTATGATAACCTGCCCGACATTGACAGCATCAACCAATATACCCAAGCCGCCCCCGTTCTTGACATCCCCGGATTACAGACGGCACAAGCCACACCACAAGGTGATGTTGCGTTAGGCGAGCCAATCGGCCTTGTCGAAGAAATCAGTGGAAGCGTCAGCGTTGTGCGCGCCGATGGCAGCAGCGCCATTTTAAATACAGGTGATCCCGTTTTCCAAGGTGACCGTTTGGAAACATCCACCGATGGCGGTGTCGGTATTACCCTTGCAGACACAAGCACATTCTCCCTCGGTGAGAACTCCGAAATGGTGTTGGATGAACTGGTCTATGATCCCGGCAACCAAGAAGGCAGCTCGGTCCTTTCCCTTATTGAAGGCACCGCCAGCTATGTCAGTGGACAAATCGCCAAAATCAATCCTGACGCTGTCGCCATCAACACACCGGTTGCCACCATTGGTATTCGCGGAACCAAAGTCTTTCTGGAATATGCCGAAGGGAAATTCCGCGCGATTAACCTGATTGAAACCACATTGGAAGGCGACACCCCGGGCGAGATTGTTATTTTTGCCTTAAACGGTTCTCCATTAGGGTCCACCAATCAGGCCAATGTGGGGTGGAGCTGGGACGGCGGATCTGCCAATGATTTCAGATCTTCCCAATTCAGCACAGATGAAATCAACCGTTTCACACGCGACACGTTAAACCATCTGCCCCCCAGTCTTGCGGAAAAAGCACTGGAAGCAAAAGAACTTGAAGCCGCCTTGAAAGAAGCCGCCGAAATCGCAGCCCGTGAAGCACAGGATGCCGAAGCACAGGCCCAACAGGCCGAAGCCGATGCACAAGCCTTGAAACAAGCTGCCGATGACGCCAAGCTCGAAGCTGATGCCTTGGCACAACAAGCTTTAACAGAAGAAGAAAAACTTCAGCTTTTACAAGAACAATTGCAGGAATTGATAGCCTCCGGCGCGACGGATCAGGAAATTTTGCAGTTGCAACAGGCGCTCAGCAAGCTGGAATTCAACCTGCAACAAATCTGGCAAAATGCAGAGACCGCAAGGCAATCTGCGCTGCAAGCCGAAGACAAGGCAACTCAGGCTTATCAATTTATGCTGGAAGCGCGCGAGGAAGCCCAACAAGCCAATGCCGCCGCAGAAGTCGCACAAAATGCCGCACAAGGGGCCTATGAAATCACGCAAAATGCATTCCAACGCGCGCGTGAATATGTCGGCTATGAAGCCAATACGAACGCCAATCCGGGGGAAAGCAACAACCAATTTGCCGACAAAACAACAGATGGCCCCCAAAATGGCGAACAACAAGAAGAGGGCAACGAAGACGGCAATCACGTTTTTGTCCCCCATGAAAATGACGACGACAACGGATCATCCGGCCCCATTGTTGTCGCACAATTAGATAATGGTGAAAGTGGAAATTACACAGGCGAGACAGGCCAGAACGACGAGGACGAAAACGCAGGCAAACAGGAAGAAGAAAACACCACACCCGTCAATAATGACCCCGAGCCGGTCTCATTAAGCGGTAAAGGTGTGGATGGTTATCTCAGCGGGGCTGACGTTTGGATTGATCTGGATAAAGACGGCGTCATGGATGCCAACGAAACAGACCGCACCATCACCGATAGCAGCGGGAATTATACCCTCAGCACGAGCGCCAATGATTACATTATATCCATGTCCGGCGGAACAGACATCGCAACGGGCAAAGCCTTCTATGGTGTTTTGCAAGCCCCCGAAAGGTCAACGGTCGTTACCCCGTTAACAACCCTGCTTGCCAACGGTGTTTCTGAAAGCGATCTTAAAGCCGCCTTTGGTCTCAGCGCCGATCTTGATCTAACAACGACCGACCCCGTTGCCGGGGCATCCAACAGTGATATTGCAAAACTGGCGGCTGTCGGCGTACAAATTCAAAACACCATTGTTCAAGCGGCTTCTGTTCTGGAAGGCTCCAGTAGTACAACATTGGATGCCGGAGCCACAGGCAACACCCTGTTCGGTGCCATTGCTGATGCCATCAAAACCCAAGGCAGCAGCTTTAATATCTCAGACGCTTCAAAAATCCAGTCCGTTATTTCACAAGCCGCAGGTGATTTGCTCAGTGGGGATGACCTCACCAAGGCCAACGCCGCCGCCGCCAACAGTGCGCAGATTATCAGTGCCTCAAACAGTGTCGTTGATGATTATATCGCACTGGGGGGAACGGGGAATGACTTCCTGTCCAGTCTGGCGCAAGTTGCCGTGGTTGCCAGTAATGCCGCCAGTGACCTGCAAACGGCAGTGCGCGACAATAGCAACCTTAACGATCTGCAAAATCAATATAGCGCAAGCAGCTTAACCAACAAAATTGAAGGGGCCGCAATCGGGGATGTTAATGGCGACGGTTCAACCAACACCAGCAATGCTGCACCAACCATAAGTGAGCCAACATCTTTCACCACATTGGAAGATAAGGCCATCACACTCAGTGAAGCACAATTGCTTGCCAACGCCAGCGATACAGAAACAATGCATGTACGCAAGGTTACGGTCAGCGGTGCAACCGTACAAGATAATGGGAATCAGACATGGACCATTACTCCGAATGCGGATTCAACCGAGACCCTTACCCTGTCTTATGAAGTCTCCGACGGTTTTAAATCAACGCCCACGACGGCACAAATTTCAATAACACCGGTGAATGATGCACCCGTCTTAAGTGGCCCCGTGACTCTTTCCAGTGACAGCGAAGGCAATTATCAAGAAGACAGCACAATTAATCTGACCAAATCGCAATTACTGGCCCATGCCAGTGATATAGACGGGGACAGTCTGGATATTTTGAATGTCGTTGCCACCTCTGGTGGGGCCGTTGTCGATAACGGAAATGGCACATGGACAGTTACGCCCACACTCAATTCAACCGACGATGTCATCCTGACCTACACCGTCAGTGACGGCAAAGGCGCGAGCGTACAGCAGACGGCTACGCTTGAAATTGAAAACGTAAATGACGCCCCAACCCTTTCCAACACCGTCATCTTAAATGGCACAGAAGATACAGTGCTATCCATTAGCAAAGCACAATTGCTGGCTTATGCCAACGATGTGGATGGTGATACGCTCAGCATCGAAAACTTTGCGATAGATGGTCGTGATCAACAAGGAAGCCTTGAAGAAACAGTTGATGGCTGGCTTTATACCCCCGGCGAAAACAGCACCTCCGATATCACCTTTACCTATACCATCAGCGACGGCAACGGAGGGACAATTGACACCACGGCAACAGCCAAATTTGGTGCTGTCAACGATGCCCCAACGGTTTCAAGCACACCTGTCAGTCTAAGTGGGACGGAAGACACCGTTCTGACGATTACACAAGATCAACTGTTAAATGAATATGCCAGCGATGTGGACGGCGATACGCTCAACATTGAAAACCTGGCAACAAACGATGGGGGCAGCGTTCAAAAAATGAACGCAACCACATGGACCTATACACCAGCCGCAAACGCAAATGGGGAAGTCTCTTTCACATTTAAAGTCTCCGATGGGACCACCACAACCGATGGTCATGCGGTTGTAAACATTGCCAGTGTCGACGATGCGCCTATCATCACCGGAACTGCCACATTCAGCGTTTATATTGAAGACACCGTTTTCCTCAGTAAATCGCAACTGCTGGCTTATGCAACCGATATTGATACCGACAGTGCAAACCTGTCCATCACCGATATTTCATTTTCAAGCGGTTACACAAGTGAAACCGATGGCGGATGGTCCTTTACCCCACAATGTTTTGATAATGTCACGCTCACCTATAACGTCTATGACGGAACCAGCAAAACCGCCACAACGGCCACCATCAATGTACATAACAACTACCAAGGTCAGGAAGGTGAAAACCCGAACATTGCCCCCACCCTTGGCGATGCTGTTTCTTTGAGTGGTTTGGAAGACGGCGGCGAAGCAGGCTATATTACGATTACACCTGCGCAGCTTTTAAACGGCAGTTACGATCAGAACGAAGACAGTATCAGTGTTGCCAATCTATCCATCAGCAGTGGCACAGGCAGCCTTGCCTTCAACAGCCAAAGCGGAAACTGGCACTTCACACCGACAGCAAACAGCACAGCCCCGGTAACGTTCACGTATAATATTTCTGATGGACAAGCTTTATCGGCACAGCAGACCGCAACCTTGACTCTTAGTCCGGTCAACGATGCCCCGACCATTTCCAACCTTGTGTCCTTTAACGCGACGGAAGACACCGCCTTTGATCTGACGGCGGCGCAATTGCTCGCCAATGCAACCGACGTGGACGGGGATGACATGGTCATTCAAAACCTGACGGCTTCATCGGGTTCACTGGTTGCAACAGAAAACGGCTGGACCTTTACCCCGGCTGAAAATGCCATCGATGATGTCACTTTTAGCTACACCATCAGTGACAATAACGGTGGGACATTGGCGACAACTGCCACGGTCCATTTTGCTGACGTGAACGATGCCCCGATTGTCAGTGCCCCGATAAGCTTGAACGGACAAGAAGATACCAGCCTGACCTTTACCAAGGCACAATTACTGGCAAATACAACAGATGTGGATAACGATAGCCTACAAATTCAGAACCTGCAAACCAACGCAGGCGGGACTTTGACCTACAACGCTAATGACAGTTGGACCTACACCCCCGTTGCCAATTCCACCGATGATGTGACCTTTACTTATACGGTCTCCGATGGGTTGGAGAGTGTTTCGACACAAGCCGTTGCCAGCTTTGCCGAAGATGGCATTACAGAAGGGACCAGTACGGCCAACACATTAAGTGGCACAGAAGGTAGCGACACCATAACCGCCTTGGCCGGCAATGATCAATTGACCGGAGGAAGCGGCAATGATTATCTGGATGGTGGTGATGGGGATGATACGGCTGTCTTTAATGGCAACCGCGATGACTATACCTTTGCCACCAACGAAAACGGCGAATTAACCATCACAGACAACAACACCGCCGATGGGGATGACGGTCAGGACACTTTGATCGATATCGAAAATTATCAATTTGCCGATCAAGTCATCACCGGAACACCGGGCGAAATTGTGGGATCAAGCGGTTCCGACCAGCTTTCCGGCGGCAATGGTGCCGATGTTATTCGCGGTGGGGACGGGGCCGATTTCATTTGGTCGCATAATGGCAACGATGTCATCTATGGCGGGTCCGGTAACGATTTCATCTGGACGGATAATGGCGATGATACTGTCTATGGCGAAGGCGATAATGATAATATCTGGACAGGGAAAGGCGCTGATACCGTCTATGGCGGCAGTGGTGACGATTTCATCTGGACGGGCCGTGATGGCGACACCGCCAGCGGTGGGGAAGGGGCCGATATCATTTACACCAGCTATGGGGATGATACGATCATCTACAGTGACGGGGATGCAACCTTAAACGGGGGCAGCGGCACTGATACGCTACGCCTGGACAATGGTGATAATCTAGATCTGACGACAAACAGTGTTCAAATCTATTCCATTGAACAGATCGACCTGCAAACAGACGGCAATGCCAACAGCCTGATATTTGAGTCCAGCGATATTACATCCATGAGCAACAACGACAGTGTCATCATCGATGGAACATCTTCTGACAGTGTTACTTTTGCAGATAGCGGATGGTCACAGGGGACAACGTCCAACGGATATACCACCTACGACCATTCATCATCCGGGGCGCAGGCCAGTGTTGCTGAAAACATCAATGTCACTTTGAACAATGGTTTGGCCTAAAGCGTAAGTTATTGACTTTCTGTCCTGATTGGTAAAAATCCAGTCCTACGTTTACTAGGAACATGGTGCACCGGGACAATGGCAGACATAAAAATAACAGACCCAAGCACATGGCTTGCGCATAACCGCGAGACTTATCCAAATGCGAATGCCGTTATTTACAAGTCTCACCGCCTCACTCATCGTGACCTCTTTGTGCAAGTCACGCATCTCAGTCAACAATTAAAACAACCGGGCCTTATTCAGGTTCTTGAGGCACGCGATCCATTACAAACAACCTTGATGTTTCATGCCGCCCCAATGGCGGGCTCCCCTTTCCTGCCCCTTGATCCGAATATGTCGGCAAACACCCGCGAGGCTTTTTTAGAAAAGGTTTCCCTGGATATGCCGTTTGCCCCCCATCCGCCTGCACTCGACGCGGTCCGCCTGATCATCGCCACCAGTGGCACAACAGGTGTCCCCAAAGGCGTGATGTTAAGCGGGCGTAATCTTGCCGTTTCTGCCCTTGCATCACGTCAACGCATTGGGCTTGATGCGGATGATAGATGGCTTGCCTGTCTGCCATTATTTCATATCGGGGGATTGTCTATTTTATCGCGCTGTGCCGAAGCGGGCGCATGCGTTGTCTTGCAAGATGGTTTTGATACGGACATGGCCTTGGCGGCAATGGATGATTATGGCGTCACCCATCTTTCCCTTGTCCCCACTATGTTGCATCGTTTCCTTGAAAAACTGGGAAACCGCAAGCCACCGGGCCGTTTAAAACGAGTACTGGTCGGTGGGGCCGCGATTTCCACTGATCTGGCCCGCCGCGCTTTTGATCTGGGCTGGCCGATTTGCCCAACCTATGGCATGAGCGAAACATCCTCGCAATTTTCGACATTTGAACAATTGCCCGATGACTGGTGCGAAGGACAAATTGGCACACCGCTGGACGGTTTTGACGTGGGCCTGCACGACATGCGCCTGAAAGTCCGCGGCCCGTCGGTTATGAAAGGCTATATCAATCCTGACCGCACGATGGGGCAAGGATTGGAGGACGGCTGGTTCATTACCAATGATCTGGGTCACATTGGCAAAAACGGGCAACTTTCAATTATGGGACGTGCCGATGATGCCTTTTTAATCGGGGGGGAAACCGTTCATCCCGCCACCGTCGAACGCACCTTATCAACCTGCCCCAATGTAGACGAAATTGCCGTCACTGCGCGCCATGACCGTGAATGGGGCAAGCGCCTTGTTATCCTTTATGCCGGCGACACGGACGAAGAAAGTGTTCAACAGTTTGCCAATGCACATTTAAAAGGGCCGTACCGTCCAACAGAAACAATAAAACAGGCGGCTTTGCCCCGAAATGCAATGGGTAAACTGGACCGTCAGGCCCTCATCACGGCCTTGACCGGATCAAAACCGGATTGATCCTCAAATAATACCGCTGTGCCCAGCCCATGTGCCCAGCGCCCCACCGGATCCAACGCAGCAGCCGTCATCAAGGCCGCGCGGGTTGCAATCGGGCCATCAATGCTTGTGGTCACAATGGTTTCAACACCCTGTTTCTGTAACGTTTTGCCCAATTGATAAGATGATAACGGCCCCCCGTGGGCCATCGGTTTCAACACCACGCGCCGCGTCACTGAGAAAAGGCCATTTTGCAAACTTTCATCTTGGGCCAAAACAAAAGGAACCTTGTTTTGCAGCTCAGTCCATGCCTGTTCATTCGGATGTGCCAAGGGTTCTTCCAGACTTTCAATCGCCAACCCGGCAATGCCACTTAAGAAACGTTCAGCCTGTTCAAAGTCCCATGCCCCATTGGCATCCAGTCGCAAACAAACCCCGTCTGGAAGTTCTTTATGACGAGCTTCTAACGCCTTGATTTCGTCTTCAACCGACTGCACACCCACTTTCAATTTGATGACCTGATACCCTTGGGCATGCAACGTGCTTAATTGATCCGATGAAAAATCACACAAAGTGCCTGCACTGACATTCAACCGCACCTGAGATGCCGCCTGCACATTCAATTGACATCCCAAAAGGTCTACGAGCGCTGTTTCAATCGCACACCGCACCGCAGGGCAGTTTGGCAAAAGGGCCGGCAATGTCTTTAAGACCGTATCCCCTTCCTGTCCTGACAGGGCCGATTGCATATGTTTCAAACCGGCTTCACAATCAGAAAAGCTTTCCGTGCCGATTTCGGGCAGGGGCGCGGCCTCCCCCCACCCGGTACGGCCTGTGTCATCACAAAGCGCAACCGTCCAGCCGCGACGCACCGACCAGACCCCATGCGCCGTTCGCCACGGCTGACGTAGCGCCCGTTCATAGGGTTGATAGGTCAATGAAATGATCTTCATCAAAGCTAATCAGGGAATACGCGGATATTTGGTAAAATCAGGATCACGCTTTTCCAGATAGGCATTGCGCCCTTCCTGACCTTCCGCTGTTTGATAAAACAGACCGGTCGCGTTGCCTGCCAGTTCCTGCAAACCTGCGGCCCCATCGGTATCGGCATTGAACGATGCCTTCAACAGACGCAGGGCTGTCGGGGACAAGGCCAACATTTCACGACACCATTGCACGGTTTCTTCTTCCAGTTTTTCCAACGGCACAACCGTATTCACCAACCCCATATCAAGGGCTTGTTGTGCATCATATTGGCGACACAAGAACCAGATTTCCTTGGCTTTACGTTGCCCAACCAAACGGGTCAGCAGGGCAACCCCCAAACCACCGTCAAAACTGCCGACCCGTGGCCCGGTTTGTCCAAAACGGGCATTTTCTGCGGCAATGGCAAGATCACAACACAGATGCAAGACATGACCGCCACCAATAGACCAGCCTGCAATCATCGCCACAACCGGCTTGGGAATGGTGCGGATCAGGCGTTGCAGTTCCAAAACATCCAGACCTTCACTTCCGTCTTCATCGGTATAGCCCGCCTCGCCACGGATACGTTGATCCCCACCGGAACAAAATGCCTTACCGCCTGCCCCAGTTAAAATAATCACACCAACGGATTTATCACGATGGGCGGTTTTAAAGGCATGTAACATGCCGCGTACCGTTTCGGGACGAAAGGCGTTATGAACTTCAGGGCGGTTAATCGTAATTTTCGCAATTCCATCCGCCACATGATATTCAATATCTGTAAACTGGGGATCGGTGATTTCCTGCCATTGGATCGACACGGGCTGTTTACTCCTGTTTTTTTGTTTTAAGCTTGGGTGACGGCGTGCCAATAGGCCTTATGTGCCGCCGTACTTTGTTTTCTGTCTATCACGACTTCAATCAGATCTATACCCGCATTGGTCAAACAAGCCTGAAAAACATCAGAAAAATCTTTTATACCTTCAATTTTATAATAGGCGCGGCCATATCCCCGGGCAACCTGTGCAAAATCAGGGGCCGATGGCGTGATCCAGTACCGTTCAAAACAATCGGGATCGAGGTTTGCTTGAGCAAGATATTCAAAAATTCCGCCACCGCCATTATTCAGAACAACAAGGGTCAGATTGACACCTTCATCAATCCCCAAGGCGCTGATATCATGTGTCAGCGTTAAATCCCCAACCAACGCAACCACACTTGTCTTACGCGCAGCCCCAACCCCCAAGGCCGTGGACATATTGCCTTCGATCCCGCTTAATCCCCGATTGCACAAAACATCAAACGCCCCCTCTCCGCTATTGAGGAAACTATCCAGCAGACGGATAGGCGTAGAATTTCCACAGAACAGAATGTTTTCCGCATCCATCTTTTGCACAATCGACTGAATAATTTCCGCTTCTTGGGGCAATACCACCTCTTTTTGAATATTCAGGCATCGTTGTTCTTGTGCAGAAAACGTCCGCCATATCTGTCCACCGCTACGGGGGCTAAGCTGTGCAAATAAACGCAGACAAAAATCAAGTGGATCACACAGGATCATATCATCCACAAGCCCAAAAGGATCAGACCATCCACCGCCCCCATCCACAACCAAATGGTGACTATCTGACAAACCGGATAAATAAAGACCAAGGGATTTGGACACAGGTTGTGCCCCGAAACGCAAAACCCAGCGGGGGGCTGCCGCCTGTGTCACTTGTTCATTCTTTAAAAAGGCATCATAACAAGATAACACCCGCCCGCCCCTTGAGCGCAAATTTGCCAAGGGATCCGCCAGAACCGGGACATCACAACGATCTGCCAACTGACAGACGGCCTCGCCAAAACCTACATCAAACGGCCCTTCCCCACACACGATCACCCCATCGCCCAGTTCCATCACCTGCACAAGATCATGGATCTGTTCATCTTGCAGAACCATACGCGGATGCATCACCTGTACGGCATTTTTACGGGGCACAAGTTGGGGAATAGATGATGGTAATAAGGGTTCCCGAAAAGAAAGGTTCAAATGAACCGGCCCTGCTTTGGGGAAAAGCGATTGTTTGACCAGACGTGCACAGAGCGGGGCCAAGTGGATGCAATCATCTTCTGCCGGGGGCAATTCAGAAAAGGCACGCACAACAGACCCGAAAAGTTTAATCTGGTCCGTTGTCTGGTTCGCCCCACATCCGCGCAATTCCGGCGGGCGGTCTGCACTTAACAACACAAGGGGAATACGGGCTGCATCTGCTTCCAAAACCGCCGGATGCCAATGGGCAGGCGCCGTCCCCGATGTACAGACAAGGGCCACGGGCAAACCTGTTGATTTGGCAAGCCCCAGAGCAAAAAAGGCCGCGCTGCGTTCATCCAAAACCACATGAGTTGTCATGTTCGGATGATTATGTGCTGCCAAAACCAAGGGGGTGGAACGGGCCCCCGGTGAAATCACCACATGACAACATTTTGCACATGCCAACCCATCCATCACGCCAAAGGCCCAACGATAATTAAGCATCCCCTGATCGCTTTGTTCCATCAGGCGCCCTCCAACTCATCAAGCATGGTTTTTAATTTCAATTCTGTTTCGCATAGTTCTGCTTGCGGATCGGACCCGGACACAATCCCGGCCCCGGCTGAAAGTTCAGCCCGATCCCCGTTGATCAGCGCACAACGCAAAATCACATTTAAATCGCCGTCCCCTTGCGGGGTCATCCAGCCAAAGGCACCTGTGTACCATCCCAAACGATCTTCCTGATGGCGCTGCAACCATTTCAAAGCTGCGATTTGCGGTGTGCCACCCACGGCCGGTGTCGGATGTAAGGCAGCAGCAAGATCAAGCAAGTTCACCCCCGGTTTGGCTTGTGCCTGTATCGGTGTCCATAAATGATGCAACGCGCGTAATTTCAAAATAGACGGTTCATCTGCTGCCACGATATTATCGCATAAGGGTATGAGACGTGCGCAGATCATATCAACAACCAGCTGATGTTCGTGTCGGTCCTTGCCTGTAATATCCTGACATCCGTTGCCCATCGTCCCAGCCAGCGCATCACTTTTGACCACACCGTTTACCAGTCGGATCAATCCTTCAGGTGTCGCCGCAACAGCAATTCCGCGCGCACCGGATTGTGCAATAATGGTGCAGTTTGCATGATGATCCGACAGCGACGAAATCAACCGGGAAAGTGAAAATGGTCTTTCGCCTTGTACCGCGATACGGCGTGTCAGGACGACCTTTTCCAATTCCCCCTCTGCAATGCTTGCCAAAGCCTGCTCAACACGCGCCAACCAGATATCGTCCTGAGGATGACTGGACACGCGGGTTAACTGATTGCTTTCAGATATCGGGGGCGTACGCGTCACACTCAGTGCTTCGATCACATCGCGAACGGCTTTTTTCCAGTGTAGAAAGACCGAATGGGCGCAATCATCCGGTTTCATATCCCATGAAAATGTCAAACTCGTCATTTCATCCCGGCGTTCCAACAACAGCAGAGGCAGCATGATCGAGGCATTGGGAAAAACTTCATGGTTTTGATCATCAGAAAACGCAAACCCAGTAAACAACAATGGCCCCCGGCCTGTTTTGTCCGGGTCCAGACATTGCCAGTTTTCCCTTAATTGGCGATGATACGCCGACAGGTCTAAAAATCTATTTTCGCAAGCTGCCCGTTTTATGACCACGTGCCCCATCCCCAACACATAATGTCCTTCTTGTGGGCGGGCCCAATAACGCATGTTCTCCAAATTCTGCGGAACCTGATCAAACGTCAGATTTGGCACAGACAAAGTCAGACTGACCAACCCAGTCGTCCCAACATCCAACAAAAATCGCGCCGCTTCCAATCGGTTTTCAATACGGGAAATCATCAATGAAGAAAGCGGAGACATGGATCAAATCAGTAATTGCGAATTTTTTCATATACGGCTGATATAGCCTATCAACCATTTTAAGTCCTACGCGTCAAGGCGTTGTTGATAATGGACAAGTCACACAGGTGAAGTCGCTATTTTCTTTAAACAAACCCTAACTATTTTATGATAACGTACACTTTGGGTATATTGTTATTGATATTTTAAAATTTAAAATGGCGACGCAGAACACAACACAACAGCGCACTCAAGCAACTGATATTACGGGAGAGGGAATAGACGGCCCTTCCCCGGAAGTTGCTGCTTTCGTCGATGCTATTTTTGAGAATGCCATTGAAAACGGCGCATCCCCGCAAGAAGCCAGCAAACTTGCCTTACAAACAGCCTTAAGCTTTGGCAGTTCACCGGAACAAGCCAAATCCTTGGTTCTCTCGGCTGCACAAAATTTCTTAACCACACAACCCGAAGACTTTCTTAAAAACACAGGGGCCTTTTTCGCACCGGATGCCCCTTCGCCAGACAATTCCTCCGATGACATACCTGCGGACCCGCAATCCGCCCCGTCTTCACATCTTTTCAGCCCTGAAAAATCGATCTTTTTTACAGAAAATGATGCAGGCGATCCTCATCCCGTGACAGAGCCGCCACAACTCCATGATTTAAAGGGTCAAAGTGGCTTTGAGGCTCCACACCCTGACGACACCAGATTAACACCCCCGCAGAATTTTGACCAAACGGGTGATTTCGCGCACGAAATTGAACTGACAGAAAGCATTCTGCCGTCCCTGCGTCCACCTGCGCCCTTCCCAGAGGCACCAAAGCCGACAAACCCGCTTAATGATCTGCCCCCACCTCAAAATGTATCATCACCTGCGTCCGACACAAACGGCACCGATAACACGGATAACACGGATAATACCGATAATGGCAGCGGCACCAACATCAGTGCCGCAACCCGCACATTTTTAACCGGAAGCAACAATGCAGATACATTGACGGGCAGTGAGTCTGACGATCTATTGTTGGGTGGCGCAGGCAATGACGAATTGGCAGGGGGGGATGGCAATGACAGATATCTGTTTTCGGTCGGTTTTGGGCAGGACAATATTACCGATAGCGCAGGCACAGCCGATAAGATCGAAGGTTTTACCATTGAAAATCTATCCAATGCCCTACGCCAAGGCGATGACCTGATCCTTGATTTTTATTCCGGGGACACAATTACACTCAAAAACCATTTTCAAAACGGTAGCGAGGTTGAAATCCTTGTTTCTGGCAATGACAATTTCGGGCTAAGCGGGCAAACAAACGGGGTAAAAGGACAAATTCTGGCCGGGATCAGTGGCACAAACGATACCATAAACGGCGCAACTGGCGATGATCGCCTATTTGGTGGTGATGGTGATGATAAGCTCCAGGGTCTAAGCGGCAATGACTTTCTCGATGGGGGCAGCGGTACTGACAATGCTGTCTTTAACGGAAACTTCAACGAATACACCGTCGCCGTTTTTAAAGATGGCTATCTTGTCACCGATACGGTTGTCAATCGCGATGGCACAACCACGCTTCAAAATATTGAAAATCTGGAATTTGCCGATCAAACACTGGCCCTTAAAGATGCAATTACGCAACCCGATTATGTCACAGGTGTTCTGTATGATGATCCCTATTCCCGTTGGAACGCCGATACATCCGTGGGCACATCTGTCAATCTGACCTACAGTTTCATGGACAGTCTACCTTCCTATTATGCGCCGGGGGAAGTCGATAGTTTCAGTGTCATGTCCAGCGCACAGGAAAACGCCGTGCGCAAAGCATTGGCACATTTCAGCGAAATTACCAACATCACATTTACCGAAGTTGCCGACACGGGTGATGGTGGGCTTCTTCGTTTTGGCAATAGTAGCCAAAGCACATCTGCCGGGCAGGCCTATGCCCCCAGCGTGACCTACACACGCAATGGGGTGACATATCTGGCCAATGATAAATCCGGCGATGTCTTTATTGCCAACAATCAAACCTCCAACCAAACCCTAAGCGATGGCAGCCACGGTTATTACACACTGCTGCATGAAATTGGTCACGCAACGGGTCTGACCCATACATTTGAAGGCGACAATCAATTAACTTCGGCAACCGACAGCACACAATATTCGGTCATGTCCTATACCAATCACCCTAAATCACAAGTCGTGGATATAACGGGTGATTCCAGCAGTTACAGTTACACAACCTATCACTGGAATCCCGAAAGCCTGATGCTCTACGATGTTGCGACTTTGCAGCATTTATATGGCAGCAATACAACCACACGCACCGGGGATGACACTTATAATTTTGACCCCAACGGGCGATTTATTGAAACGATTTGGGATGCGGGCGGGTCCGACACCCTGGATGCCAGCAATTTCACCCGCAACAATATCATTGATTTAACCCCGGGGTCCTTTAGTTCCATCGGCATTTACAATCCCGTCTCCGATCAGTTGCCCGATTGGTACGCAGGCATTTACAATCCCACTTACAGCGGCGAAGACAATGTTGCCATTGCCTATGGCACCTTTATTGAAAATGCCAAAGGGGGACAGGGCAATGACCAATTAATCGGTAATTTTCTGGACAACACCCTGTCTGGTGGTAACGGGGATGACACCCTTACAGGCCATGAAGGCAATGACCTGTTGGAGGGGGGCACCGGGAACGACACTTTCGTTTTCGCCAAAACATCCGGCAACGATATCGTCACAGACAGTGGCGGAAACAATGACACGATCTCGGGTTTCAGCATTGCAAATTTGTCTCAGGCCAGCCAAAACGGAAATGATCTGATTCTGGATTTTAAAACAGGGGATCGCATCACTCTGAAAAATCATTTCCTGACAAATAACGAAATCGAAGTTTTTGCCTCCGGTTCGGATCATTTCAGCCTGACGGGGCAAACCTCAGGCGTTGTTGGACAAATCATTGCTGCCCCATCTGCCAACACCGATCTGTTAAAAGGGGCAAGCGGACTGGATTATATATTTGGCGCAAGCGGTGATGACACCTTGCAAGGTGGAAGTGGTGCCGATGTTTTAAGCGGGGGGGCTGGAAGCGATACATTTTATTTTGAACTCGGCGACGGTGACGACTCCATTCGCGATTTTTCACACGGGATTGATCATATTCAAATTAAAGGAGATGATTTTTCCATTTCCACTCTCACGTTTGAAACCATCGACACAGTTTATGACGGCACCAACGCCACCTCAACAAACGCCACTATTATTCGCGATAGTAACAACGACATTTATGTAGACAACAACGGGCAAACCGCCGGGGGATATTCCCATATCGCCAATATCGAAAACGGTGTCGATGTCGATGAAAATGATTTTACGATCATTTAAGACTATCTAATCCAACGGGTACGCAGCATAAACTTGAAGGCAATAGTCGTATGATCTAAAACAATCGAACGACCAGTGGCAAGAACACAATAAAATGATAAAAATAATTCACTATGCCCTTTTAGTCTGCTTCTGCCTTGCCTTCCTATGTGCGAGTAAGGTTACGTACGCTCAAAACGATGTTGTCAAGCTTGCGACCTTTTCCTATCCGCCCCTTTTTCACAGCAGTGAAAAGGGTGATCCTTCAGGGACTGTTATTGAAACAGTCACTTATATGTGTGAATTGGCAGACATGGATTGCCAAATTGAAATCCTACCGTTCAAACGGGCCTATCAAAAACTGGAAAATAAGCTCGTCGATGGGTTAATCACCATCAAAGTTGACCAATTTGAAAAATGTTGTACCCATACCAATTGGGAAACGCCGTGGATTGCGGGTTTTTTCTCTCATAAGTCCATCGTGGAAATCCCGAAATTGCCCGATGAAATACTCGGACAACGCCTGATCACCGTGGCCGGTATGCGTTCCCCTTACGAATTTATGCCCAGACTGGATGAATGGAGCGAGCAAAAGAAACTCACCCTGTTTTCCGCCAACAATGCCTATACAGCCACCCGTATGTTTTTAAACAAACGGGCGGATTACTTATGGGGATCAGAAGACTTCTATTGGTATTTCAACAAACAAACAGACGATATAAATTTTACATTTTTACCTTTGGTCGTGCGTCCGATTGTCGTTTGGATACAAAAAGACCGGCCGGATATTCTGGCCCGTTTCAACGCTACCTATGAACAACTCATGGGGACACAAACTCTGGATTACAAAAAATTACTGATCCCCGAGCTTATGGACATCCGTTATCAGGATGCCCCCTTTGACAAGCAATAAACGAGTATAAACCTTAACCAAAGCGCTTCATAAATTAATTAAATTGAATATACTTCAATTATAAAATAAAATTAAAAATAGGATTTTCACATATTGGGCGAAAATGCATAAATCATCCAACATAAAACCCTTAATTTTATTTTTATTGGGCATTATTTGCACAAGCACGCCCTCATTTGCGCAGAACAACGATATAAAATTGGCCACGTTTGAATATCCCCCTTTATTTCATAGTACAAAAAACGGTAAATTTTCAGGAACGATTGGTGAAACTGTTGCTTACATGTGTGAGCAATCCCAGATCACATGCCATATTGAGGCCTTGCCCTATAAACGAGCGTATCAAAAACTCTTCAACAATCAAGTGGATGGCTTAATCACCATTGATGTAAACACGTTCCAAGACTGTTGCCTTTCAAGTGATTGGCACACCGCTTGGATTGCCGGTTTTTTCTCGGAAAAACCTCTGGATGAAATCCCAAGCGCACCGGATCAGGTTTTAGGGAAAACACTCATCTCGGTTGCAGGTATGAAATCACCTTATGAATTCATGCCCGACCTCACCCAATGGGCAAAAGACAAAAAAGTCGGTCTTTTTAGCGCAAATAATATTTTTACAGCGACACGTATGTTCATCAACAACCGGGCTGATTTATTGTGGGGTTCTGAAGAATTTACCTGGTATTTTGAAAAACAGCATGCTCAGAACCGATTTAACTTTCGCCCGCTTCTGAGCTACGCCACCGTCATATGGGTCCGCAAAGATCGTCCGGATATTCTCACCAAATTGAATGCAGGTTATGCCCTGATGCAAAAAAACGGGACGTTGAATGAAAAAAATATCCTCACCGATGACTTAATGAAGACCCGCTACGTAGACGCCCCTTTTAACTACGAGTAAGCGGTTCATACAAAATTATGATCATTTACAATCCCATTCAAATAGACATCACGGATTTCCAAAAGTACTGAACGGCACTGGGACCTGTTTTCCGGCACCCCTAGGCAAATTCGAACACCATTTGGATAATCAGACATAAGGGCGAAAACATCGCTGGGCACCACACGGATAGCACGCGCGCGCAACGCAGCAACAAAATCACGCGCTGCCATATGTTCAGGCAATGACAACCAAGCATGAAAACCATCCGGGTCTGTTCTGATATCGCCTTCGGGGAACACCGTCTGTAAAATATCCTGACGGGCGCGCGCTTCTTGGCGAATCGCTTGCGTAATAAGCTCAGCACATCCACTTTTTAACAGTTGCAACGCAATGGCTTTTGCCGGGGCAGACACCATCATCGCACTGGAACGCATCACCATCGATAACGCGGAAAAATATTTCACATCCGGCACCGTCAAAAACGAAATACGAACCCCACTGGACACACATTTTGCCAACCCTGCAATATGAAAACTGCGTTCCGGGGCAAAAGACGACAAAACAGGGATATCCCAGCCAGAAATAAATCCATAGGCATCGTCTTCAACAATCAAGACATCAAATTCACGCGCAATCGCAGCAATTTCTTTGCGTCTGTCATGTGACCAAGTGACACACGTCGGATTCTGCATTGTCGGTGTGCAATACAGCATCCGCACACGATTTTCACGACAGGCCGTTCGAAAACCATCCGGACACAAACCATCCTCGTCCATTTCCAGACCGAGGCAATCAATATTCAACCGCTGACACAAGGATTTAAAACCGGGATAAACCAATTGCTCACAACACACCTTGTCTTCTGGTTTCACCAAATACATCATCAAGGCCAATAAGGCACTTTGCGTACCCGGACAGATCATAATCCGTTCCGCTATTGCCCTCTTATAGCGCCGTGAAACCCATGTGGCGGCCTGTTCTCGTTCCGCAGACGACCCGACAAAATCGTGATATCCGAACAAGGCTTGCGTTGACAACCGGGCAACCGCCTTGGACATTTCGCGTTTCATGCGGGCAATCAAGGCTGTATCATCCGGCAAGGGGGGAATATTCATCCCCATGTCAATTTCACGAAAACCGACACCACCTTGCATAGTCGGTCCCGGTTGCGCCCCCACGCGTACAAAGGTTCCTTTGCCAACTTGCGCATACACCAAAGAACGCGCAACCGCCTGCTTGTATGCCCTTGAAACGGTTGTGAAATCCACCCCGATTTTTTGTGCGAGAAGGCGTTGCGGCGGCAGCTTCTCCCCGGCTTGCAACCGACCTGACAAAATATCGCTTTCCAACGCTTCTACGATTGCCAGATAAACAGGCAGGGTCGGGTCCAGTTGATGCGGACTCCAAAAAGACGGGGATATTTCGACCATATGCAACTCTCTTTCCAGACATCTCTTCCGATATATAAGTTTTTCCATATACAGACGGCAAAGACTGGTGTTTCCATTTTGAAATAACAATTTGTATGCATCCTAATTTACATACAAATACATATATTGCGATCAAAAAATTGAAATTGAATGGATTGTGTGCTTTTGCCTATCCCTCAAGTTTGAATGAATATCGTGGAATGAACAATGCAACCCATGTCACCCAACTCCCTTTCCGCCGACACAGAAGCCGCACGCGGAGACCTTTATGTCAACCGGCAAAAAATCCATCCAAAGGCCGTCAAAGGGTTCTACCGATCCTTAAAAAACGCAACCTTGTGGGGGTTTCTTGTCTTGTATCATTTCACGCCTCTTCTGCCGTGGGCACGTGAAGGGGACAAACCCGATCAGGCCATCTTGTTCGATATACCAGGTGAACGCATTTACTTGTTTAATCTTGAGATCTGGCCGCAGGATATTTACATCCTCAGCGCCTTGATGATTATTGCCGCCATCGGTCTTTTTGTCTCAGCCACCTTGATTGGACGCGCATGGTGCGGATTTGCCTGTTTTCAAACCGTTTGGACCGACCTTTTTATGAAGGTCGAAGCATGGATCGAGGGCGACCGTAACGCCCGCATCCGGTTGGACAAGGCGCCAAACAGCATGAACAAAACCATCAAACGCATTGCAAAACACTCCGTCTGGCTTGCAATCTCATGCTTTTTCGCCTTGTCCTTTCTCTGGTACTTTCACGATCCATTGACAATCACTAAAGATCTATTTCAGGCTAATCTTACGGGCTGGACACTGGCAACATTTGCGACAATGGCAGGCATGACCTACATGATGGCAGGGTTTGCCCGCGAGCAAGTTTGTTTTTACATGTGCCCATACGGGCGTTTTCAAGGCGTCATGTTTGATGATCACAGCAAGGTCATCACCTATCAGGACTGGCGAGGCGAAGGGCGTGCCAAACCAGGCAAAAGCCGGGATTTTTCCGATCGGGGCCATTGCGTTGATTGTTCCTTGTGTGTACAGGCCTGCCCGACCGGGATCGATATTCGCGACGGACAACAAATGGAATGTATCGGTTGTGGCTTATGCATCGATGCCTGCGATACAGTCATGCAAAAATTCAACCTTCCCACCAGCCTGATCACCTACGACTCGGCCTATAACATCCAACAGGCATCCAAGGGAGAAGCGACACAAAACCCGTTGCTGCGCCCGCGTGTACTGGTCTATATCACCATCTTACTGGTCACCATTATCGCCGCAATCGCCAGCATAAACATGCGGGCTGAAACAACTGTTTCAATCCTGCGCGACCGCGCACCCTTCTTTGTTAAACTCAGTTCCGGACAAATTCAAAACGCCTATACCATCCGATTGATTAACAAATCCACACAAGACAGAAACTACACTTTACACCTGATCGGTTTGGCAAATCCTACAGTGCGCATCATCGGGCAAAAAGACGATAAACTTCACCTAAAAGCCGGTGAGGTCGGGACTTTCCGCATGATTGTCAAAAGCGACCTTCCGGGAAATACACAGGCTCGCCTGCCCATTCATGTCCAATTTTCAGACCCCGAAAAGAACGATATTCAGATTGCAGAAACCTTGTTCATCGGCCCTCAACATTAACCGGGATAAAAGGGGAAGAGGCTCCCGTCTCCTCCCCTTTTACCAAAAACAATTGCTTCATATGAAATAATTTTGCAACAATTGTTGCAAAACTAAAAGCTTGGCGCTACTCTTTTGAAGATCACATTCAAAGGTGTCCTTCAATGACGTATGACGAGCTTCTAAAGCGCATTAACGAAAGCTACCAGAATATGAGCCCACAGGTTCAACTGGCGGCGCGTTATGTTATAGACAATGCCGAGGATGTCGCCCTTGTCTCCATGCGACAACTTGCCAAAGAAGCCAACGTTCACCCCACAACGATGGTACGCTTGGGACAGTTTTTGGGCTTCGAAGGTTTCAACGACATGCGCGATCTTTTTCAACATCGTTTGCGCCTGTCCCCGGAAGATTATGTCGGACGGGCACGCGGTTTGCAACGCCAAGCCGGGCATGCCTTTGAATTGATCGAGGAAATCGAAGAAACATCCAAAAAAAATATTCATCGTACCCTGCACGGGATCGGCGCAGATGTTTTGGACGAAACGGCTGATTTTTTGCTCAGCGCCAAACGAATTTATGTGATGGGAATGCGCATTTCCTTTCCGGTTGCCTTTGCTTTTTACTATGCCTATTCCATGTTTCGCGCCAACGCTCATTTAATCGACGGCAAAGCCGGTATTGCAGCAGACACCTTGCGCGATATCGGCCCCGAGGATGTGCTGTTTGCCATTTCAAACGCACCGTTTAGCCGTGAAACCGTTCAGGCGGCACAATATGCCCGCAAAAAAGGCGCAACGATTGTCGCGATTTCCGATACTGAAATTTCCCCCATTGTCGGCCCCGGCGATCGTAATCTTATGATCCGTAATGTCTCACCCACATTTTTCCCTTCTGCCAGCGCCAGTATTGCGCTGGTGGAAAGCCTAATCGCCATTATGATTTCAAAAGGTGGCGAAGAACTGGTTGAAACTGTTGCCCAAAGTAAAGAACAGCTCGATCAATTTGATGCCTATTGGGAAGATCAAACCTGATAGCCCCCCTTCCACCCTACTATAAGGATGACAAGCGATGGCCACACATGTCTTTCATCGCAGTTTAAAAAGCAAACTCCCCCTCGCCGTTCGCGGTGACGGTCCCTATCTTATCGACGAAAACGGTAAACGGTATCTAGATGCGTCCGGTGGTGCCGCCGTTTCCTGCCTTGGTCACAGCAACGAAGCCGTGCGTGCAGCCATTCACGCCCAAGTCGATCAATTGGCCTATGCTCATACTGGCTTTTTTTCCTCCAAACCGGCGGAAGACCTTGCCGATTTTCTCATTGCCCGCGCGCCGGGCAATATGGAAGCCGCCTATTTCGTTTCCGGTGGATCCGAGGCCGTGGAGACGGCCCTTAAAATGGCGCGGCAATATTTTTTAGAAATCGGTCAACCTGAACGCAAACATTTTATCGCACGCGGGCAAAGCTATCACGGTAATACACTCGGCGCATTGTCCGTTGGCGGCAACCAATGGCGCAAAAAACAGTTTGCCCCCTTGCTGGTTGAACAGGGCCGCGTCTCCCCTTGCTATCCTTACCGGGACCAAAAACCGCAAGAAAGCGAAGAAGAGTATGCAACCCGCCTTGCTGATGAACTTGAAAACGAGATCGAACGTCTTGGGGCTGAAAACGTCATCGGATTTGTTGCGGAAACCGTTTCAGGGGCCACATTGGGTGCACAAACCGGGGTAAAAACCTACTTCCAAAAAATCCGCGACATTTGTGATCGTTACGACATCCTGCTGATCCTTGACGAAGTCATGTGCGGCATGGGTCGCACCGGCAGTCTGTTTGCTTATGAACAGGAAGGCATCGTCCCCGATATTGTCACCATTGCCAAAGGATTGGGCGGCGGCTATCAACCGATTGGGGCCACATTGGTTTCAGACAAAGTCTATCGCGCTTTTCAACAAGGTTCCGGCGTTTTTATGAACGGGCATACTTATCTGGGGCATCCAATCGCTTGTGCCGCCGCCTTGGCCGTTCAGAAAGAGATCGAAAAACACAATCTGATCGAGAACGTTCAAAAAATGGGGAGCTACTTGGATAAAAAACTCCATGAGGCCTTCGACAAGCATCCTCACGTTGGCGACATTCGCGGACGTGGCCTGTTCCGTGCTGTCGAATTTGTCGAAGATAAAAAAAACAAAGCCCCGTTTGATCCTGAGTTTTCTTTAAATACAAAACTCAAAAAAGCGGCAATGGATTTAGGCATGATTTGCTACCCCAATGGCGGCACCATTGACGGACGACTTGGTGACCATGTCCTGCTTGCCCCTCCCTTCATTGCAGATGAAGCCTTGATTAACGAAATCGTATCACGCTTGGCTCGTGCCCTTAACCGTGTCACCGGGCGGGAATAGTCTCATGAAAAACGATATGATGTTATGCGTTGCCCCAAATGGGGCGCGCCTTGGCAAAGCCGATCACCCTGCCTTGCCCATCACCCCGGACGAACTGGCTGATTGTGCCGAAGATTGCGTGAAAGCCGGGGCCGCAATGATCCACCTGCATGTGCGTGATTCTAATGAACGACATGTTTTAGATGCAGAACGTTATAATGATGCCATACGTGCGATTCGGGATCGCATGGGCGATAATATTGTTATTCAGGTCACAACAGAGGCCGTCGGACAGTATCAAGCAGAACAACAACGCGATATGGTCCAATCCCTCAAGCCCGAAGCTGTTTCCTTGGGCCTGCGCGAGCTTCTACCAGAAGGCGCAGATGAGCAGACATTTGCTAAGTTTTGGCAATGGATGAACCATGAAAGAATCTGGCCTCAAGTTATCCTTTACGATGAAAACGACATTCAACGTTTTCTGACTTTGCGCAACAAAGGTCTCTTTGGACAAGGCCATCTTTCCATCCTGATCGTTTTGGGGCGCTATGGACAACAGTTGGCCAAGCCGCAAGACCTTCTGCCTTCTTATCACCTGATCAAAGACCAACCAGATCTGGATTGGAGCGTCTGCGCGTTTGGACAGTATGAAAATGCCTGTATTTCACTGACAGCTGCCCTTGGCGGTCATGGGAGAATCGGCTTTGAAAACAATCGCCTACTTGCAGATGGATCAACAGCCCCCAACAATGGGGAACTGGTCGCACAAGCTGCCCTCAGCGCCCGGTTGACAGGACGCGAACCGATGAGTGCCACCACTTTACGATCCTTGCGCATTAAACGACCAATTGGAGAATAAAAAAATATTTTTCAAAGGGATGTTGAAATATTTGTTTTGATAGTCATTTGAAAGAAACAACTGTTGCAGTTCTATTTCAACTATGCTTAGGTATTACCATTAATGATTAAAAAAGCAAAAATGCTTTTCGTCCGGTTAGGGCAATAAACAACCAAAGTCATACTGAAGTGGCGTAATGAAATGCCATTTCAGATAAAGGCCCGTGAAAACGGGCATAAGTCAGGATTCATATCCGAAACGGGAGAGTTAAATATGATCTTTAAAAAAGCCTTTGTTGCAACAGCTGCAGTTATCGGTTTCGCTGCTGCATCTATGGGGGTTGCTCAGGCAGAACAAAAATTCATCACAATCGGTACAGGTGGCGTAACCGGTGTTTACTATCCGACCGGCGGTGCGATTTGCCGTCTGGTGAACAAGGATCGTAAAACTCACGGTATCCGTTGTTCCGCAGAATCCACAGGTGGTTCTGTTTATAACATCAACACCATTCGTGCAGGTGAGCTGGACATGGGTGTTGCCCAGTCCGATTGGCAATATCATGCTTATCACGGCACAAGCAAATTTGAAGAAGCCGGTCCGTTTAAAGAATTACGTGCTGTTTTCTCTGTACACCCGGAACCGTTCACGGTTATCGCACGCGCAGATAGCGGCATTAAAAACTTTATGGACCTCAAAGGTAAACGCGTAAACATCGGCAACCCCGGTTCCGGTCAACGCGGCACAATGGAAGTTTTGATGAAAGCACTGGGCTGGACCAAAGACGATTTCGCCTTGGCGTCCGAGTTGAAAGCCGCTGAACAATCCAAAGCCTTGTGTGATAACAAAATCGACGCGATGGTTTATACTGTTGGTCACCCGAATGGCTCCATCAAAGAAGCCACAACATCTTGTGACAGCGTTGTCGTAACCGTTGACGGACCTGTTGTTGAAAAACTGGTTGCTGACAATGACTACTACCGTATCGCCACTATTCCGGCCGGTATGTATCGCGGCAACCCGGAAGATACCAAAACATTTGGTGTCGGCGCGACATTCGTTTCTTCCACAAATACACCGGCAGACACTGTTTATCAGGTTGTCAAAGCTGTGTTCGAAAACTTCGATCAGTTCCAAAAATTCCACCCGGCATTTGCGAACCTGAAAAAAGAAGAAATGATCAAAGATGGCCTGTCCGCTCCGTTGCATGACGGCGCAGCCAAGTACTACAAAGAAGCTGGTCTTCTGAAGTAAGTATATGCTTTAAATGCGAACAAAAAGGGGGAGCTTGTGTGCAAGCTCCCCCTTTTTTCCATCTACATACGCGCAGATCGTTTTGACGCAAAGGAGTATTCGCGATGGGTCAAAATACAGAAAATACAAATCCGGCGATGAGTGCCGAAGAACTGGTCGCTGAAGCCGATACAGGCGGGCGCCGTCCTTTCGGACTTGCCGGACAAATTTTATTATTCACCGCCCTCGGCTGGTCGATCTTCCAAGTATGGTACGCTTCACCGCTGCCCTTTATTTTCGGGGTTGGGGTTCTCAATGATACCGAAGCCCGCGCCATCCATTTGGCGATTGCTGTCTTTTTATCTTTTACCTCTTTTCCCGCAACCAAGCATTCCCCCAAGTCTTATATTCCCATCCAAGACTGGATCATGTCCTTGATCGGTGCTTTTTGCGCCGCTTATTTATTCCTTTTCTACAATCAACTGGCAGATCGTCCCGGTAATCCGACGCAATTCGATGTCATTGTCGGTGTTGTCGGCATGATCTTGTTGCTCGAAGCCACCCGACGCGCCTTGGGCCCGCCCTTAATGGTCGTGGCGTGTGTCTTTTTGACATACACTTTTGCCGGACCCTACATGCCGGACGTAATTGCTCACCAAGGGGCCTCCCTCAATAAAGGGATGTCGCACTACTGGTTGACAACCGAAGGTGTATTTGGCGTGGCCCTTGGGGTTTCAACCTCAATGGTGTTTCTGTTTGTCCTGTTCGGTGCCCTTCTGGAACAAGCCGGTGCAGGCAATTATTTTATCCGCGTGGCCTTTGCCCTGATGGGACATATGCGCGGTGGACCGGCCAAGGCCGCAGTGGTTTCCTCTGCCATGACTGGTATGATCTCGGGTTCCTCCATCGCCAACGTTGTGACCACCGGAACGTTCACCATCCCCTTAATGAAAAAAGTCGGATTTTCGGCTGAAAAGGCCGGTGCGGTCGAAGTCGCCTCCAGTACCAATGGTCAACTAACCCCACCGATCATGGGGGCTGCGGCCTTCCTGATTGTGGAATATACAGGCGTTCCTTTTATCGACGTTATCAAACATGCGTTCTTGCCTGCGGTTATTTCCTATATCGCCTTGGTCTATATCGTTCACCTTGAAGCGATGAAAGCCAACATGCAAGGCTTGCCCCGCATTCATAAAATCGGTTTGAAAGGCAGTTTGATCGGTGCCCTCAGTATCTTTATTATCCTGGGTGGACTGATCTGGATTATGCCGCCCTTGCTGGGATGGGTCAAAGTCATGGCCGGGGATGCAACAGGTTGGGTGGTTGCCCTTGGATTGGCGATTATCTACATCGCTTTGGTCAAATTTGCCGCACGTTACCCGGAACTGGATACAACACCGGAAATTAACGAACTTCCGCCTGTTGGCCCGACCGTCAAAGTCGGTTTGTACTTCCTGTTACCTGTTGTGGTTTTGGTCTGGTGTTTAACGGTTGAACGTATGTCACCGGGATTATCGGCCTTTTGGGCAACCGTCTTTATGATGTTTGTCGTCATCACACAGCGCCCACTGATGGCATATTTCCGCAACAAGGGCGATGATGTTCAAACGGCCTATAAAACCGGTCTGTCTGATTTGTTCAATGGCATGGTTTCCGGTGCGCGTAATATGATCGGTATCGGTGTCGCAACCGCTGCCGCCGGGATCGTAGTGGGCACTGTCACCCTGACAGGGATCGGCCTTGTGATGACAGAATTTATCGAACTGATTTCGGGCGGTTCTGTTATGCTGATGTTGATCTTCACCGCCATTATCAGCTTGATCCTCGGTATGGGTTTACCGACAACCGCCAACTATATTGTTGTGTCTTCCTTGATGGCGCCGGTGATTGTGGCATTGGGGGCGCAAAGCGGCCTTATTGTCCCGCTGATTGCCGTTCATCTGTTCGTCTTTTACTTCGGCATTTTAGCCGATGATACGCCCCCTGTCGGGTTGGCCGCCTTTGCCGCGGCTGCCATTTCACAGGGCGATCCAATTCGAACGGGTTTGCAAGGGTTCATGTATGATATCCGAACGGCCATTTTACCCTTTATGTTCATCTTCAACACCGAATTGTTGATGATCGGGATAACCGGGCCCTTCCATCTTATAACCGTGATTGTCGTCGCAGTCATTGGGATGCTCACCTTTGCCGCAGCAACACAAGGCTACTTCCTTGTCAAAAGCAAGATTTGGGAAACGGCGGCCTTGTTACTCATTGCCTTCACATTGTTCCGTCCTGCCTTCTGGCTGGATATGATCATCCCGCCTTATGAAGAACGTCCGGGTACGGAATTAATGAGTTTGGCAGAAGGCGTCAAAGACGGCGGAAGCTTGACTATTCAAATCAATGGTATCGACCTTCAAGGAAACGATGTTTCCAAAGCTGTCATGATCCCGATGGGACCAAAAGCCAGCGGTACGGACCGTCTGAATTTTGCCGGTATTGAACTGCGCAATGAAGACGGTAAGGCCATTGTCGACAATGTCATGTTTGACAGTCCGGCAGCCAAATTGGGCGTTGATTTCGATTTTGAAATCAGTGGCGTTCAGGTGGAAACAGACCGACCGACCAAGCAAATCATGTTTATCCCTGCATTTGTGCTGCTGGGGCTTGTTATTCTGGCGCAACGTGCGCGTCGTCGAAAAGAAGTCCCTTCATCCGCAGCCCGCGCACAAGGAGCGTAAAATGTATAAAGATATCCTCCTCCCCATCGATTTGGCAGAACCAAGTTCCTGGCACAAAACACTGCCAACTGCCATTGAGATGTGCAAAACTTTCAACAGTAAACTTCACGTAATGAGCGTGGTGCCGGACTTCGGCAGCTCGCTCGTTGGATCTTTCTTCCCGAAAGGTTTTGAAGCAAAAGCACTGGAAGAAACCAAAAAGATCTTAAAACAATTTGTGGCCGACAACATCCCGGATGGGATCGAAGTCCAGCGCGTCATTGCAAACGGGACTGTTTATGATGAAATTTTACGGGTCTGCCATGATGTTGATATTGATTTGATTATCATGTCCGCCCATCGCCCCAAACTCGAAGACTATCTGCTTGGTCCCAACTCCGCACGGGTTGTGCGCCATGCCAAATGTTCCGTCTTTGTCGTTCGCGATTAAGTCGGTAAACAAACATCAAAAAAAGCCCATTGCAAAAACGCAATGGGCTTTTTCTTTGTCTATACCTAAGATTTTAGGCCGCACTTTGGGCCGATTTTGCAGCAGCCTTACGACCGGCTTCAAAAGCTTTATCGTTTAGTTCGGCCAGTTCAGGTTTTTTCTGGCGGAAACGTTCCACAATAATGTCTTTCAAAACCTGTGCATCAAACGGCAAATGTTCAGAAATCGCGCCCATTAAAATGGTATTGACCAAACGCATTTCCCCCAGTTCGCGGGCGATTTCACCGGCATCAAAGTCATAGACTTCCACCCCGTTTTTGCGCATTTCTTCCACAGGATTATCTGGATATTCAAACAGACCAACATTGACCACAGGGGGTTTGATACGCGATGTATTGACCATCGCAACACCACCTTTTTTCAAATGTTTGGCCCACCGCATCGCTTCTGCCGGTTCAAACCCGACGAGAATATCGGCCTCGCCTTTCGGGATCGCAGGCGAAAGTACTTTTTCACCAAAACGCACATGCGATGTGACAACACCACCGCGTTGCGCCATACCGGCAACCTCGGTCTTTTTCACATCAAGCCCTAATTGAATGGCAGCCATTGACAGGGCTTCAGACGCTGTCATCACCCCTTGTCCACCAATGCCGCAAACGAGGATATTGGTCAGTTCCGCATTATTGGACATTTTTGGCTACCTCCAGAAAGCTAACAGGTTTAATCACATCGGGACCACAGGTGCTGACACACAAGTTACAGCCTGTACAAGCGGTTGTTTCAATCTCGACATAGGCTTTTTCGACCTCTTTCCCGGATTTACGTGTTTCGGTTTCACGCCGCGTTACGATAATTGCCGGACAGCCTGTGCTCAAACAGTTGGCACAGCCCGTACAGCCATCAATCACTTTCAATGGGTTTTGACGTTTAAAGCGTGTCGTCAACACACAGGGCTGATCGGTAATAATGACAGACGGTTCGTTCTGATTAATCTCTTCCTTAATCGCCTTGAACATGGTCGGCATTTCATAAGGGTTGACCCGGCGGACACGTTCTGGATTCACCCCAAGTGCCACAACGATCTTCTCAAAATCAGCCCGCGGTGCTTCATTGCCGTGAATATCAAACCCGGTTCCGGCATGTTCCTGCCCGCCCGTCATACCTGTTGTGCGGTTATCCAGCAACATCACGGTGACGTTCCCACGATTGTAAATCACATCCAACAATGGTTGCATGCCCATATGCAGGAAGGTTGAATCCCCGATCACCGCCACAACAGGCTTGTCTTTATCTTCATCAGACGCGCCCAGCGTCATGCCCAGCGCCATAGAGATAGACGCCCCCATACAGGTGGTCGTATCCAGTGCTTTCCACGGGTGCCCAGCCCCTAACGTGTAACAACCGATATCGCCTGCGATGCGGATTTTCTTATGCAGTTTGGACAAGCAATAATAAGGCGATAAATGCGGACAGGCCACACACATGGTTGGCGGACGCGGGAAAACCGGCAAATCGGGATCGGCAAGATCATCGACGTTTTCGCCATATAGCTCGCGGATCGGTTTATCCAGAATAAGGGGGCTGAGTTCGCCCGTTTTTGGCAGGATATCCTTGCCATGTACAGCCACACCTGCGGCCTTTAATTCCGTTTCGACCAGCGGTTCGGTTTCTTCAACCACAACCAGTTTGTCCACTGTTTGCCCAAACGCGCGGATTGCCTCAATCGCCACCGGGTAGGACATACCCATTTTAAAGACCGGAGCATCGGGGAAAGCTTCTTTAACATGTAAATAAGCCGGACCGGACGTCACAAACCCAATACGTTTATCGCTGCCTTCATCAATGCGGTTTAAATCACATTCATTGACATAGGCTTTCAAAATGACGTCGCGTGAACCTTGTTTTTTCAATAATTCCTTGGCATGGTTCGGCACCATGACCCACTTGGTCGGATCATCCAAAAATCCTTTATGTTCATAGGCTTGGCGTTCCCCGACCGTTACAAGGCCTTTCACATGACAGACACGTGTTGTCATACGGATGATAACCGGAATGCCGAATTTTTCAGACAGTTCGTAGGCACGAATAGCCATTTCATAGGCTTCTTGTGAATCACAAGGTTCCAAAATCGGCAGGTGGGCAAACCGGCCCCAAAAACGTGTATCTTGTTCATTCTGCGATGACGATAACCCCACGTCATCAGCAACGGCAATCACCAGCCCGCCGTTGACCCCGGCCAATGTTTGTGACATCAACGCATCAGAGGCCACATTGACGCCAACATGTTTCATCGCACAGAAAGATCGTGATCCAACAACACAGGCTCCAATGGCAACTTCCAGAGAGACCTTCTCATTCACCGACCATTGGGCGTGAATATCTGGATAGAGGGCTAGGTTTTCCAGTATTTCGGTAGACGGCGTCCCCGGATAGGCCGTCGCGACCTGAACACCGGCTTCCCAGACACCACGTGCTAGGGCTTCGTTACCGGACAACAAATGCCTGCTGTCGGCGATGGCTTTAACAATTGCGTTCACGTTTTTGCACCTGACTCTTTTTAAATTCCTCACTAAAAAGAAGCGCGTCTAGCGCACCCCCTCGCCAGGCAAGATACGATAAAAGCATTATTTTTCGCAATTTTTTTGTAATTTTATTTACATAAAACATTTGATAACGAACAAATAAAACAAAGCGTTACAAATTAAGCCATTATTCCCACGTTGATGTTACACATTTTGGAATGATTACATTTCGTCACATATGCAACCACTTTCATTCCATATGCCGAACGAGCGGGCATAATCCCCAAATAGGTCATGACTACTTACCGATTCTCGCACGCTTTGCCCACCATACGAACCCACATAAATACAAGCCTCAAGAAAGTATTTGATAATAATTATCAATTGCACTATTAAAGAAAGAAGAACTTCTCCCAATAAGGATATGCCATGTCCCATCCCTATAATCACCATACCATCTCGCTTAGTGATACACTGGCATTGCGCATTTTACGCGCTTGCCCACGTGCCGCCGCTTCCATGAATATGGCGCCGCAGGAATGTAAATTGTTATGTGAGTTCCGCCTTGAATTGGCAAAGACCAGCCGCACCACACTTGAACTTTCTCATATGAACACGCCGTCCATCTCCAGCCATGAACGTTGCATCCTTAATGGATTGGCTGCCGTTCAAAACAATAGACCGGATCGATTTCTACATATTTTGGAATGGCTGGTTCCCGTCTGGGCACGTGACAGCGTACAGCAAAAATTCCAAGTGATTGCGCATCTTTTAAGTATTCATAACATCCACCTGAGCCTGCCTGCATTGCCTTCCCCGGCAACCTGCGAAACCGTGGAGCTTCATGCCATTAACGGATAGATTTAGCCAGTTGAAAATTTTCTCCGTAGCGTCGATAGAGACGTTCCCCCAGCAAGAAAAGCAAGATCCCTCCATAGATCAAGGGTTCCCGCACATCGGCTTTGACCAACAGATAGAAATGGACAACACCCATAATTGCGATGGGATAGACAAGTTTATGTAGTTTCTTCCAACGCGCCCCGCCCAGTTTACGCACCATGATTTTCGGGGACGTCACCGCCAAGGGGATCAACAGTAAAAGGGCCGTCATCCCAATGGTGATATAGGGGCGTTTGACAATATCTTTCCAAATGGTCGCCCAGTCAAAGAAATGATCAATGCCGATATATACCGCCAAATGTAAAAAAGCATAGAAAAAGGCAAAAAGACCGATCATCCGGCGATAACGCATTACCCATGCCCAACCCATCAGGCGGCGCACGGTGCTAACCGCCAAACCCAACAACAAAAATCGTAAGGTCCAATCCCCGAGATCACGCAGGATGGTTTCAATCGGATTGGCTCCCAAGCTGCCCGCGAAAATGCCATAGACCAGCCAGAACGCTGGAAGCAGACACACTAGAAAGACAAACGGTTTGATCGGTATTTTTCTTTTTCCTGCCATTAGAAATTCTTCCTCAGGTCCATACCTTTATAAAGATCGGCGACTTCTTCCGCATACCCATTAAAGGCCAATGTCGGACGGCGGAAAAATTCACCGATACGGCGTTCCTTGGCTTGTGTCCAGCGTGGATGATCCACATCAGGATTGACGTTGGCATAAAAGCCATATTCACTTGGGGCCTGTTGCATCCATGTAGATGTCGGCATTTTATCGACAAAGCGAATACGCACGATGGATTTAATGCTTTTAAACCCGTATTTCCACGGCACAACCAAGCGGATCGGCGCGCCATTTTGCGGGGGCAACTCTTCGCCAAAAATCCCGGTGGCCAGCAACGTCAGAGGGTGCATAGCTTCGTCCATACGCAAACCTTCAGTATAGGGCCACGGGATGATTGGATATTTCTGCCCCGGAAACTGTTTTGGATCAACAAGCGTGGTAAATTCCACATATTTGGCCTCCGTTTTCGGGTCAAACTTTTTCAACAGACTGGCCAATTCCACACCCACCCACGGGATGACCATAGACCACGCTTCCACACAGCGCATGCGATAGATGCGTTCTTCCTGTTGATATTGCCCCATCAGGTCTTCAATACCAATTTCACCGGGATTGTTGCATAAACCGTCAACCTTAATGGTCCAAGGCTTGGGCTGAAAATCACCGGAGTTATCCAAAGGATCTCCCTTACCCGTGCCAAATTCATAGAAATTGTTGTAACCGGTGACTTCATCATATTTGTTTAGCTTTTCATCGGTACTGAACGGGCTTTTGATGACCCCTTCAATCTTTTGCGGCAAATAAGCCTGTGCCGATGTTGGCAAAATGGCCGCAGCGCTTAGCGCCAGTGTCGCTTTTAAAAAATCGCGTCGCTTCAGGTAAGCGGCTTTGGATGTAATTTCAAAAGATTTAGGATCGCTTGCAATCGTGTGTTTAATCAACATATCAGTACTCACATAAATCGTTACCGGTTTCTTATAGTAATATGGTAATGATTTGCGCGCGCCCCACATTAAATAACAATTTCGTGAGCACCTGATGAGCATCGAAGATCGTTTAACCGAATTGGAAATACGCATCACCCATCAAGACAGCACAATTGATGAGTTGAACAAAACGGTTTTTGAACAATGGCAGACTATTGAAAAACTGACCAAGGAACTACTATCCATGAAAGATCGGGTCAAGGCCGTTGCCCCCAGTGAAATTGACGATACCCCTTACCTTCCGCCACATTATTAATACCAAATCCGGGAAATAAAAGATGATCAAATATAAGCTGCAATGTGATCAAGGCCATGTGTTTGAAGACTGGTTTGCCAGTTCATCCAAATTTGATGACATGAGCGAAAAAGGCGAACACAGCTGCCCGGAATGTGGGTCCAGCCACGTCAAAAAAACCATTATGGCCCCAAGTGTCTCCACAGCGCCCCAAGCCCCGTCCTGTGCTTCTGCCCCAATGTGTTCCAACATGGGTTGTCCGGCGATGCAAGGTTAAAGCCATGACAAAAACCAGCCGTTTATGGATCGTACTCGCCGGATTAATGGGGGCCGAAGCCGTTATTGCGGGGGCACTGTCTGCGCATGCGGGCTTATCCGAACAGGCTGTTTTATGGGTAGACAAGGCGGTTAGTTATGAATTTTGGCACGCCCTCGCTCTTTTGGCTGTAGCCCTGTTATCCTTGCGCGAAAGTTCCCGTCTTCTCACCTTATCTGGTGTGCTGTTTACCGCAGGTGTCGCCTTGTTTTGCGGTACGCTTTACATGAAGGGATTTTGGGAAATAACCCCCTTCCCCATGTCGGCACCACTGGGTGGGTTTTGCTTGATTGGCGGTTGGTGTGTACTGGCTTTTTACGGGTTCAAAGCCAAAAACTGATTATCCCAAATCAAAACGATGTTCATAGCGAATGGTCATGGATACCCCGCCATAACCATTTGGGCTTAAAGCCTTGACGGCCTCGCGCGGTAACGGAATGCCTACTTTTTTGGAATAAAGAACCATCGCGGCCACAGTCGTCGCATGATCAAACACTTTGCGCGATACATCATCATCAATCGCCGTTGAGACCTTGGCAACAATGCTGAATTCATCGCCCCCCATGACTTTGACGGCAGACACATTTGTTTGATTGCCACTGACACCTTCTTTTCGACCATGAAAAAAGGCCAGCGCATTGCGTAATTCGATATCGGTATATTCAATGCGTCTGATCTCGACCGGCATTCTTCTTTTTATTCCAAAGCAATTTCGTCTGCGCGTTTATATAGCGCAGAGTTTCCGACAAAGAAACATGCAATTTCAGGTTTCAATCAAACCGAACGGATCATCAGGGTTAGAATATTCCCTTCCAACTTCAGCGCTTTTTTCGCGCTGCGTGGCACCGGCAACTTATGATCCTGACAAAAAACCAGCAAGACCGTGATCATTTCACGTGCAGACAGCCCCACATGGGCAGATTTGTCTTCACCAAAATAAAGGACAATTCGCCCACCCGTTTCTTCTTCAATCGAATGAATGGGGCGCTTGGGAACCTTGCGCCCCGTCCGGTTGGCATAAGCAATCAATGCTGCTTTGACCTCTTCCAGACTGAAACCTATTTTTCGAATCTCAGTTGCCATGATCCGCCCCCGAAACCATCATTCTAATGCGCTTCTTCCCAATTGTGACCGGTGCCAATGTCCACCACCAAGGGCACATCCAGATCAACAGCGCTTTCCATAACGTTACGTAAAACCTCTGCCGTTTTCTCCTGTTCTTCCGGCGTGACTTCCAACACCAATTCATCATGGACTTGCAACAAGATTTTGGCGGATAGACCAGCATCCTGCAACGCACCGGGCAAGCGGATCATCGCACGTTTAATAATATCGGCGGCCCCGCCCTGAATGGGGGCGTTAATGGCAGCGCGTTCCCCATAGGCACGACGCGCCCCGTTTTTATCATTAATACCGGGAACAAAACATTTCCGCCCTAAGAACGTGGTGACATAGCCATATTCACGGGCTTCTTCCTTGGCATCATCCATAAATTTGCGAATGCCGGGATATTGTTCGAAATAGGCTTGAATATATTCTTTGGCCTCGTCGTTACCAATGCCCAACTGTTTTGCCAAACCATATTGGGATTGCCCATAGATAATGCCGAAATTAATGGCCTTTGCATTGCGACGGACCATCGGGTCCATCCCTTCCACCGGTACACCGAAGACCTGTGATGCGGTCAAAGCGTGGATATCCACGCCGTTTTGGAAGGCTTCTTTCAAGGTATCAATTTTGGCAACATGGGCCAACAGGCGTAATTCGATTTGCGAATAATCCGCTGCCATCAAAATCTTGCCTTCATCCGCAATAAAGGCATGGCGGATCCGACGACCTTCTTCCGTACGGATCGGAATGTTTTGCAGGTTTGGATCAGATGAACTGAGACGCCCGGTCGATGTCACCGCCTGCTGGAACGACGTATGCACCCGCCCGGTTTTGGCGTTAACCTGTGCAATCAAGGCATCGGCATAAGTACTTTTTAATTTTGATAACTGACGCCATTGCAGCACTTTGGCGGGTAATTCATGTCCCGCATCCACCAGTTTTTCCAAAACCCCGACGCCTGTCTGATACGCACCTGTTTTGCCTTTTTTCCCACCGGGAAGCGCCAGGTCATCAAACAGGACCTCGCCGAGTTGCTTGGGCGACCCGATGTTAAATTCGCGCCCGGCCAGTTCGTGGATTTTAATTTCCAATTGCGCCATACGGCCTGCAAATTCTTCACTAACCCCGCGCAATTCCTGCACATCAACCCGGATACCGTTTTGTTCCATCATCGTCAAAACAGGGATCAATGGGCGTTCCATCGTTTCATATAACGTCACATTTTTTTGTGCCGCCAATTGTGGTTTGAAAATCTTGTGCAAACGTAATGTGATGTCGGCATCTTCTGCAGCGTAATCAAGGGCTTTGTCGAGTTCGACCAAATCAAAGGTGATCTGGTTTTTCCCGGTGCCACAGACATCTTTAAACGCAATGGGTTTCAGTCCGAGATGAAGCTCGGACAATTCATCCATCCCGTGACCATGCATGGCCCCTTCATTGATGTAGGACAGAACCATCGTGTCATCGATTGGGGTCACATTGATCCCGCCATTATCCGGGTTCGATAAAACCAGCATATCGTATTTGATATTCTGCCCGACTTTTAAAACGGCCTCATCTTCCAACAGGCTTTTCAGCAGTTCAACCGCCCGATCAAACGGTACTTGTTGCGGGGCACTCACATCGCCTTCATCATCGCCAAACAAAGACGTCTGGGCGGCTTGGCTTGATTTATGACGCAAGGGGATATAACAGGCCTTGCCAACCTCGTACGATAAAGACACCCCGACAAGATTAGCCGACATGGCATTTAAAGAATCGGTTTCCGTATCAACCGCAACCGTCCCACATAAACGCGCACCTTCGACCCAGCGCGATAATGTGGCCTCATCCTGCACCAATTCATATGTGGTTTCTTTCGGGCTTAGACTTGCCATATTGGGCAATGCCACTTCACCACTTGCGCGTTCCTGCGTCTGCCCGTCTTCATCCATGCTCAGTTCCACACCGAACTTGGCGGTAATGCGCGGGATCAGGGACTTAAACGATTGTTCTTCAAAAAAGGCGATCAGTTTTTCCGCATCGATCTGACGTGTTGCAAAATCTGCCAATGTTTGTTCGATCGGCACATCCTGACACAAAGTCACCAACTGCTTGGAAATACGTGCCATTTCCGCCTGTTCGATCAGGCGTTCACGGCGTTTAGTCTGTTTGATTTCGCCAGCGCGTTCCAACAAGGTTTCCAGATCACCATATTCATTGATCAGCTGCGCCGCTGTTTTCGGACCAATCCCCGCAACACCGGGTACATTATCCGAACTATCGCCCGCCAAGGCCTGAACATCTACAACCCGGTCCGGGCCAACCCCGAATTTTTCCACCACTTCATCATGGGTGATGATGCGGTTTTTCATGGTATCCATCATGGAAATATTATCATCGACAAGCTGCATCAAGTCTTTATCGATAGACACGATCGTTACTTGCGCGCCCATTGCGGATGCTTGCTTAGCATAAGTCGCAATCAGGTCATCGGCTTCATAACCTTCCATTTCCACACTGGCGACATTAAAAGCTTTTACGGCTTCACGGACCAAGGCAAATTGCGGGATCAAGTCATCAGGTGGTGGTGGACGATGCGCCTTATATTCCCCGTAAATATCGTTCCTGAATGTTTTACGCGCCGTATCAAACACCACGGCCACATGGTCTGCATCCGTATCGCCCAACAGCTTCATCAACATGGAACAAAAACCGTAAACAGCCCCAACAGGGGTGCCGTCAGCACGGCTCATCGGGTGGCGCATATTGGCAAAATATGCACGAAAAATAAAGCTGGACCCGTCAATGAGATAAACGTGTTCCGGCTTGGCCTGTGGTGTCGCTTGATCAGTCATACTCCAGACTATAGCGTCCAATTTACAGAGAGCAAGAGAGCTTGTTGATCCGGATTGCGTTTTTCGCTATAGATTAAAACCATAATAAAGATAGGGACAAAAATCTTGCACGGAACCCGAAAACTTGAACACCGTCTTTTAGACAAGCGCCTGTTCTGCGCTTGCCTTGGTGTCTTTGCGTTTTTGTTTCAGGTTCTCACACCGCTGGCCATTCAGGCACAAAACACCGCAAATCAGGATCTTCCACCGGAATTCAGAATTATCTGTAGCGCCTATGGCTTGGTTACCCTGCCTGAAGGTGAAACAGACGAAGAAAGCAAGCTTGCGAATTTCTGCCCTTACTGTCAGCTTCAGCACCTTAGTCAAGCCATTGCGCCCAAGGATTTCCCCCTTTTGGGACGCGCCCATGTCCTGCAAATCAAGCAAGCCTTTATTCACCGTATTGAACCGGCAACTCAGCGCCACGCACGCATTGCGACTCCACGATCTCCTCCTACGAATTTGATCTGACTTATTCCTCTTTTCAAATTCATTTTCTTCAAGGAGATTTCCCTTGCGTATATTTATGCTTGGCCTGCTGGCCCTGTTCACTATCTTATCACCCCTACACACGGCCCATGCAACCGAACAAAAGAACATTCTGGTCAGTGTCCCCGCCCTTCATTCCCTCGTATCCGATCTGATGGCAGGGGTTGCGACACCCGGCCTATTATTTGCCCATGCAGATGATCTAAACAATCCGCAACTGAGCAATGACCAAAAAAACAAAATCGACCGCGCCGATATGATGATTTGGGTGGGGCCGAAATATGAAAGCAACCTCATCCCCTTGCGCCTGTCTCATCCTGAACTGGTTCGCAAGGAACTGACCCTCAGTGATAACATTCCCCTTTTTCACAAACCCATCGCACAAGCGGCCCACAATGCAGACTATTTCGGGGATATGAAATTCTGGCTGGACCCGCGTTTGGCAAAAATGGCTGTGCGTCGGATGTCCGCCATGTTGGTCACACAGTTTCCCGACAATTACGAACATATTCTGGATAATGAAATCACCTTGATTGCCAAGCTTAAAAAGCTGGAAAGCAAAATGCATCAGGTCTTAAAGAGCGATAAAAGCGTCCCCATCAACGTTCCCAAATCAGATGTTCTCTATCTGGCGTGGCGTTTTAATCTGGAAGCCCCCAACTGTGCGCAAGCCGCAACCAAACTACAAGGGTTTGATCGCACAAGCGGGCCGGACCAATATTTCAACATGATGGACGATATTTTGGAAGATTTACGTGTTTGCCAGCTTCATCAGGTTTAAAGCTCAAGAGAAGGCGCCTCTATATCAGGGACGCCTTCTTAATCATCCCCATAAAGACTTGGGCATTCTTCACGCTTTGCCGCCGCACAGTTGAAGAAATTCACAATACGGCGGGCATGTTTGCGTGAACGACGATCAACGCAGCGATTATAACTTGCAACCGCTTGCAAATATAACGCGGTCATATCCCGACAATTTTCAACATCCACCAAACGCGGTTTATAACGCAGATCAAACAGGCAATCCGGGATATCCGGATTTTCACATTTATAGGAACTGACTATTTTCATCCCCACATCGTCTTTGGTGTCTGCCTTTGCTGACGACTGCGCCGCCATATCCGGCATAGATACTTGAGGACCGCTTGCGTTGTCTGCCGGTTGATTTGCGCTCATATCCGGTTTTTCAATGTCCTTTATCAGCTTTTCCCAACTGGTTTGCGCCATTGCAGGTGAAACAACCAACATGAATAACGCAAGAGATAAAATAAACCAGCGCATGACGCCCCCTTAAAAGTCACAAACAAAACCATAAAAACACTTTTAAGTTTATAGGCGCAAATTGCAAGCAACAAAAAAGGATTCCCACTCTTGACGGGAATCCTTTTCAGCATAAATCAGTTATTCAAAAACGTGTCTTAGTGACCGTGCAGGGACACGCCTTCTTTTAACTTATAATGTTTGGAGCAATACGGACAAACGACTTCGTAGCCGTGTTCCTGTTTCAAGCTCAAGAATACACGCGGGTGGCCCGCAGCGCCGCCGTCACCATCACAAGCAACGGATGCAGTTTCAACCTCGATGATTTCTTCAGGCTTCATAATGCCCCCTAAAAACATTGTCATAAACTAAACTGGATGATACCGATTGCATTAAAGGATTACAACCGGAGCAAATTTCGTGACAGCTTCTATAGCGCAAAATCAGAATAATGACACCTCTAATTCCACCCCGAATGGGGCGATTGAGGTAAAAAATCTATCCAAGACCTATAAGGGGCAGTACGGACAACCGGAAAAACATGCCCTGAACGATGTCTCCCTGACCATTCCACAAGGCTCTTTCTTCGCCTTATTGGGGCCAAACGGCGCAGGGAAATCCACCTTCATCAATATTCTTGCCGGACTGGTTATTAAAACATCCGGGCAGGCCAAAATCTGGGGCTACGATATCGAAGACCAGATGCGCGCCGCACGTCGCGCCATCGGTATTGTCCCGCAGGAACTCAACCTCGATCCTTTTTTCACTCCGCGTGAATTGATGGAAGTTCAAGCTGGCCTCTACGGTGTCCCGCAAAGCAAACGTCGCACCGATGAAATTTTGGAGGCTGTCGGCTTGGCGGATAAAGCCAATTCATATGCCCGCACCCTGTCTGGCGGTATGCGCCGCCGCCTTTTGGTCGCCAAGGCAATGGTCCATTCCCCCAGAATTTTAGTTTTGGATGAACCGACCGCCGGGGTGGATATCGAACTGCGTATTCAATTGTGGGATTATGTGCGGGAATTGAACCGTCAAGGCACCACCGTCCTGCTGACAACGCATTATCTGGAAGAAGCCGAAGAACTGTGTGATAAAGTCGCAATCATCAACCACGGTCGCTTGGTGGCCTGTGATGAAACCAAAACCTTGCTCAGTAAAATGGATGCCAAGGAATTGATCGTCACCGTCGCAGAAACGTTGAACGACGTCCCCGATATTTTACGCGGACATGGCTATAACGTCACCCTGACAGGTCCAAATCAGCTATCCTTCCAATATAGTCCTAGCAAGGTGGAAATCGCCAAAATTTTGGATCTGGTTTCCCAAGCCAAACTGACCGTTGCCGACCTCGTCACAAAAGAAAGCGATTTGGAAGACCTCTTCCTGCGTCTGACCAGGGAAGATAATGCTAAAATCGCTTAAATTTTTCTGCCTTGGCCTTTGCCTGTTTCTGGTTGCCTGCACCCCCTATATGGAAGGTGCAGGCCCAGTGAAAAACGTGCCCAATTTGGACGGCGATTTTTATGTTGCTGCCGATGGGGCCAGACTGCCCTTGCGTATCTGGAAACCAGATGGGGCACCCAAGGCCGTTTTGCTGGGAGTTCATGGATTTAACGATTATGGCAATTTCTTAATGCCAGACATGCCGACATTCTTACAAGAAAACGGCATCTTACTGATTACATATGATCAGCGCGGGTTCGGAAAAGGCCCGCACCCCGGAATTTGGGCCGGAACCGACACAATGGTCAATGACCTCGCCACCCTTATTCATCTGGTACACAGCCGTTATGAAAACCTGCCTTTATACGTCATGGGTGAAAGCATGGGCGGTGCGATTGTTTTAAATACATTGGCGGAAATTAAACCCCTGCCTGTTGCCGGGGCAATTCTCTCCGCGCCTGCCGTTTGGGGCATGAGCACATGGCCGTGGTATCAAAAGGCCGCCCTATATATGTTCAGCTATAGCGTCCCGTGGATAAAGCTAAGCGGTGGTGGCATCGTGCAACCCACCGATGCCCTAGAAACTTGGAAAAATTGGAGCTTGGACCCCCTTGTCATTCGCGCAACACGCGTTGACGCCCTTTACGGTGTTTCACAAGCAATGGAACGCGCCTTACACAATGCAGCCAAATTAGAAACACCCAGTCTTGTTTTATATGGGGACAAAGACGAAGTGATCCCGCGCATTCCCACCGCAAAGATGGTTAAAAACCTGCCGGTCCAGCACCGCGTTGCCCTTTATGAAAACGGCTGGCACTGGTTGCCGCGCGATAAAAACGGCCCCCTTGTCTGGAAAGATATTCTCGCATGGATGAACGATCAAAAGGCGCCGCTTCCCTCCCTCATGGATCTCAACGCCCGAGCACGTCTTGCGCCCTGATCATCACATCACAAAAACCGACCTTGTCGGTCTTCCTCATCCCGCGATAAGGAAGCAGCAGGAAACATCCGTTTTTATACTTCCGCTACATCCATAACCCATTCTTCCACAGCACCCGCTTCGCGCCATTCTTTTAAATGAGCCATATTCAAGATGGTTTCCATATACGCTTTCGCGGACCCCTCAACCGCAATATCGTAAGTCTCAAACCGGCTGACGACAGGGGCGAACATGGCATCTGCAATCGAAAAATCACCAAACAGGAACGGACCATTTTGTCCGTAATTTTCCCGGCAGTCTGTCCAGATCGCGAGGACCCGGTCAATTTCTGCCTGACAGATGGGGCTGGCTTGGAAGTTACCACGCGCACGACGCATATTCATCGGCATATCATTGCGGATATTAAAGAAACCGGAATGCATTTCGTATGAAATACAACGGGCATGGGCGCGGGCTGATTTATCAATCGGCCAAAGGTTTGCATTGGGATATTCTTCGTTCAAATATTCACAAATCGCCAGAGAATCCCATATTTCCTGCCCATCTACCTTTAAAACCGGCACTTTGCCTGATGGAGAATGCGTGAGAAGTTCTTCCTTAAAATTACCTTGCAATAAGGGCACAATAATTTCGTCAAAATCCAACCCCAAATGTTTCATCACCAACCAGGGGCGCAAACTCCAAGAAGAATAATTTTTATTTCCCAAAATCAAACAAAGTGCAGACATTATCCATTCCTTTTCGCTTATTTGAAAATAAACTTATAAGAGTTCTATTCACAGGACAATACAGATTACATCGCCTTCACATTTGGGATTGTCGGATTAATGTAATCCGGTCATTATGGCGGCAAATCATCTCATTTGAAAAAGGATGCCTCCATGCCTTCTCTGGATTATCTGCTGGATAAAAGCGACGACAAAACCATTACTTTGGTTCCCGTCCCAACTGAAGAATTCGAGAAATGGCTGAAAAAGCAGGATAAAGAGACAAAGAGCTGGATCGAAGCCAACGAGTTCAAGGCCACAGGCGGGACAACGCTCGCGCTGCCCGGCAAGAAAGGCACCATCGAGGATGTTTTGGTTGGTATTTCCATCCATAACCCCATGTGGGATTATGCCGCACTGCCCGCAAAACTTCCCAACGCAACCTACAAGATTAAAGGGCGCTTGGGCCGCGAAGAAGCCACAAGCGCATGTTTGGGCTGGGCTTTGGGCTGTTATAGTTTTGATTGGTATAAAGAATCGACAAAAGACTTTGCCCGCCTGATCAAACCAAAGTTTGCCGATGAACTCAGCGTCACCGCCTTGGCTGAAGGTATCGAATTAACACGCGATTTGATCAACATCCCCGCCGCAGACATGGGCCCGGTTGAACTGGCGCAGGCGGCACAGGACTTGGCAGACGAATTTCAGGCCGATTGCCAGGTCATCATTGATCAAGACCTTATCGAACAAAATTTCCCAGCCGTTTATGCCGTCGGAAAAGGGGCCGAAAGCACACGCCGCCCCCGCCTGATCGACCTGAAATGGGGGACATTAGATGGTCCTCAAATCACATTGGTCGGCAAAGGGGTTTGTTTTGATACCGGCGGACTGGACATTAAACCGGCCCAGTTTATGAAATTGATGAAAAAAGACATGGGCGGTGCCGCGCATGTTTTGGGACTGGCCAAAGCCATTATGCGCGCAGAACTACCTGTAAACTTGCGTGTCATTATCCCGGCTGTGGAAAATGCCGTTTCAGACAAGGCCATGCGCCCGTTGGATGTGGTCGATTCGCGAAAAGGCCTTACCATTGAAATCGGACATACCGATGCAGAAGGTCGCGTCGTACTCGCCGATGGGCTGGCTTTGGCTTGCGAAGACAAACCCGATATGGTTCTGGATTTCGCCACCCTGACAGGCGCCGCCCGTGTCGCCTTGGGTACAGAACTTCCAGCCCTGTTCTCCAACAATGACGAACTCGCAAATGATCTCTTAAATGCCGGACAGGAAGAAGACGACAATATGTGGCGTCTCCCGCTCTGGGCACCTTATCGCAAAATGATTGATGGCAAGACAGCCGATCTCTCCAACGAATCGTCGGCCCCTTATGGCGGAGCAATCACCGCAGCCTTGTTTTTACAGGAATTTGTCGAAAAAGACATCGCATGGGCACATCTGGATGTCATGGGCTGGAATACCGCAACCAAAGCCGGACGCCCCGAAGGCGGGGAGGCAATGGGCCTTCGCGCGGCCTTTGCCATGATAAAAAATCGAACTTAATCAATATTAAACGTTGCCCTGCCCTGCATAGCTTAGTAAATATGTTCGAACCCGTAACAAATGGCGAGTAAAATGGCTGTAGAACTAGAACCCGTTCAGGCACTGGACCTTTGGCGTAAAGCGATTATCGAAAGCGTACGTCGTGATGGTCCTGATCTGTCCGCCCGTCAAATGGCCTTGCTCCTGACCGTTTACCTGACACCGCCACCCCATACCGTGCGTGGTTTGGCAGAAAGCTTAAACGTTTCCAAACCCGCCATAACGCGCGCCCTTGACCGCCTTGGTCAAATGGAGCTTCTGCGTCGCAAAGTTGATGATACAGACCGTCGCAGCGTCTTGGTTCAACGCACCGTCAAAGGGTCTGTTTATCTGCGTGAGTTTGGCGAAATCATTGTACAAAGTGGTGCCAAATTGGGTGAAGACGCCTAGCCTTCTCGGTCGCTTACAATATTATATATTTCTTATATTTATTTTTTTGACGACACCTCCTATGATGCCCGCCATATAGGAACAAGGAGACCATAAGAAATGTCTGAGAAAGCCTTTCAGGATTATTATCCCGCCGATTTAAGCCATTGCTACGGTTGTGGCAACAACAACGCACACGGTCATCAGATCAAAAGCTTTTGGGATGGTGAAGAAACAGTTGCAGAATTTAACCCGTTGCCGGAACACACCGCCATTCCGGGTTTTGTCTATGGCGGCTTGATCGCTTCCCTCATCGACTGTCACGGAACAGGCAGCGCATCCGCCGCCGCCTATAAGGCCGCCGGTCGTGAACTGGGCAGCGAACCAGCGTTGCGGTTTGTCACAGCCAACCTGAATGTTGATTTTCTAGCCCCGACCCCGATGGGCCAAACGCTGAAACTGCGCGGGACAATCATCGAATGTAAAGAAAAGAAGGTTATTGTCGATATCACCGTCAGTGCAGGTGAAACCGTTTGCGCAAAAGGGCGTGTCATTGCGGTAAAAATGCCCGCCAGCATGGCCAGCTAAATCATCAAGTTCTCTTAAAAAAATGGCCTCAGAGTAATTCCGAGGCCATTAGTTTAACGCCTGCCCCCCTATAAAAAGGGCACAACAGGACGGGAGAAACGACTTAAGCAGTCTGCCCTATTGCTTCTTGAGCGGATTTATTTTGCGCTTGGGCAGATTGGCGCAATTGATCAATCACCATTTTGACATTGCCATCCAATGCGACAATTTGTTGGGCCGCATTACCGGAGGCATCACGAACCTGTGCCGACAATGATTTGGTTTTTTCTGCATCCTGAAACACCGTATTAATCTCTGCATGGGCTTCTTCCGTGCGCTCTGCTGCGGTTCGCATGTTTTGCGATATTTCCTCAGTGGCTTGGCCTTGCTCTTTCACTGTATCGGCAATAGTCAGTGCAATTTCACTGATTTTGGCAATGGTCTCAGAAATACTTGAAATACTGCCTGCCGCTTCTTGTGTTGCCGATTGAATATGTGAAATATGGCTCGAAATTTGGCCTGTCGCTTTGGTTGTTTGATCCGCCAGTGTCTTGACTTCCGCCGCAACAACGGCAAATCCCTTGCCATGTTCACCGGCACGTGCTGCCTCAATGGTCGCATTCAAGGCCAATAAATTGGTTTGCTCCGCAATATCGGAAATCAATTTTGTAACTTCCCCAATACTCAAGGCCGCTTGCATCAACCCTTCAACTTTAAGATTTGCGTCATCAGATTGCCCCTGTGCCGCCACCGATATTTCGGAAGAATAGGTTGCTTGACGTTGAATTTCCTCAATCGTTGCCGATAACTCTTCCATCGCAGCAGCAACCGTCCCCACCGCCCGAAACGTTTCCTCAGAGGCATTTTCCGCCTCCTGACTTCGTGAACGGGTATCCCCGGCAACCACATCTAACGCATCCGCCGCCTGTTGCAGCAAAGAGGACTGATCTTTCACACCTTTGGCAAGGTCCTGCACTTCTTCTTCCAATGTATGTGCGATTTTCTGTAATTCATCTGCCAATTCAATTTTTTGACTGTAGGCTTTATGGCGCTCACTTTCTTTCATTGCCTCAATCTGTTTGGCATTGGTTTTGAAAATTTCAACAGCATTTGCCATTTTTGAAATTTCATCATTTCCTGTGCTATTCACAACAACATCTAAATCCCCGCGAGACAAAGCGCGCATGGTTTGATGTAAATGGCTTAAGCGTGCACCAACATTTCTAATAACATAAAGCCAGACGGTTAAAACCGAGACCAGCAGACTGGTCGCCGTTGCCAGCGCCACCGCCAACAGCATCTGGTCGCTGACTTTACGCGCAGCCCGACCCGCATTTTGAATATTTTGATTAAAACGACTTTCCAACGTCCCTACTGTCTCACCCAACTGATTTAGATTTTCATACAATCGCGCAATCGAATCTTTCGCATTTTGCGATGTTTCCAAGACATCACTTCGCAAATCAATCAAGGAACGTTTGTCATCCGTGCCTTCCGCAAAAACAGCCAAGTTTGTAATGATTTCATCGAAAACATTTTTCATTTTCGGGGTGAAGCTGTCAGCAATTTCGCGCGCACTGCTTAAAAGAACGGACGTTTGAATGCCTGCCAACGCCAATTTCGCAGGATCGTTTTCTTTTAATGTATTTTTCAATGCACTTTCATATTCAAAACTCAAACGTTCCAGTTCTGAATACTTCAAACGATCATCCGTTGCCGTCAAAACCTCTTTTAACAGCTGTTGCGCAACGATGGGGGAATTCAAATCAGCCGGTTTTTCCTGCAAAACAAATTTGCCATTTTCGATTTGCCCCCGCGTTGATGAATAAGCGGGCGCCAAATTGGCCGTAATTTTTTTACGTTCTTGTTCCAGCGCATCAAAATTGATGATCAACTGCGCTTGATCCGTAATTCTTTTGATCTGCAAGACGGAAATTTCATCAAAACTCTGTTCGATCTTCTCCATAATTTCTTTTGTTTTTTTGACGTCATCATTGTGCGGAAAAGTCGCAATCAAAACATTCAATTCTTTCTGAACAATCGAAAACAATGTTGCAATATGGGATTTGGCTTGCGTTAATTTTTCAGCCTCCGTTTCAGATGCATAAGCGCGAATATCAGATGCCAATCGCTCGCTTTGTTTTAATAAGCGACTCGCCGTCAACATCGGAGGGACTTGTTCATCTGTAATATTCTTCAACTCTGCTCCGGCCATATCAAAGGCCAAAAAAGCAACCATACCGGAAATCACCGCAAGTGCAGAAACCACAGCGAATGCTCCGATCAACTTCTGACGAACGCCGAACGAAAACTTTATGATATTGCCAAAGGGTGTCTTATTAAAAAACTTTTCCATGATGATTTCCGATTATAACATCGATATAACACTGATATTTTATTAACGTTACTTTAAAATTTTTATAAAATAAACACCCTTTTTTCAAAGTATCGTTTTTTATACCGTCGCCCTCTTTCTTAAACCTAAAAAAAAGCCCCGATCGATTTCCCGATCAGGGCTTTTTAAGAAAGTGAAAAATAGACCTTAAACGCGGCGTTCCACGTGGCGCGGTTGATTCTTCAATTCTTTGAAACGGAACAGGTAGGTCGGCAAAATAGCATCCGCCAAAGTCGGTTCAACCCCCAAATCCTTAAGGGTCAGCGCCCCTTCAGAAACCACATTGTCTGTTTCCAGCATGGTCACTTGATCGCCGGTCAGCAGCGGTTTTGGCAAGAACCCGATGATCCCACCGAGAATTTTTGCAAACGGGTAGGATACCGGGGCGAGGTAACGCTTACGCCCGGTATGTTTCAAAATGCGTTTCATAATCCCCATGAAAGTCATCACTTCCGGTCCGCCCAGTTCATAAGTCTTGCCCTTGGCATCCGCATTATCAATCGCGTTCATCGCCGCCTGCGCCACATCACCGACATAAACCGGCTGAAGCTTGGCACCGCCATCCCCGTACAGGTTAATATCCAGTTCGCCATTTTCGAAAGAGACTTTTGGGAACATCGGCGCACCGATCACCGGCAACGCCGGTGTGAAGCGCATAATGCTGGCAAATTTATTGAAGAAACCATCGCCGGGACCAAAGACAACGCTTGGACGCAGAATCGTCGCATTCGGATAAGCCGCCATAATAGCCTTTTCGCCAGCTGCTTTTGTGCGGGCATATTGAGCTTCAGCATTTTCATCCGCACCAATTGCAGACACATGGATCAAATTGGCAACACCTGCATCGCTACAAGCTTTGGCAATATTGCCTGCGCCATCGACATGAACCGCATCGAATGTCTGCTTGCCCCATTGTGACAACAGACCGACAAGGTTAATCACGACATCAGCACCCTGTACGGAATTGGCAACCATTTCAGGGTTACGTACATTGCAGGCCTGCAGGATAATCTGCCCCGGATTACCGTTGGGCTTAAGATGCATGGCCGCTTCCACATCGCGAACCGCAATTCGAACTGTATAGCCCTGAGAGGCCAAACGTTTTACAATATGACGACCCAGAAAACCGGATCCCCCAAAGACTGTCGCTATACGGCGCCCCATACCTGAATACTCCTACAACAAAACTACTAAAACCTCTGACACATCAGATCAAAGGCCACTGATTTCCTTGTGTGGTTATATACCTGATCGTACGGGTCGACAACCTCCGACTTGAGCAAAAAAGACTGCTTTTGAAAAAAATAAGGGAACTTTCAGAATTTTTATTGACAACGATGCGTCAGAGCCCTAAAACCCCGCTCGTCCCTCGGACAACGCCCCTTTGAAGAATGCCCAGGTGGCGGAATTGGTAGACGCGCAGGTTTCAGGTACCTGTGGCCGCAAGGCCGTGGAAGTTCGACTCTTCTCTTGGGCACCATTCTTCTGTAAAGTGGATAACACATCCATTCTCATCTCAATTTAAAGTGAGTTTTAGCTGTGGCGATTGAAGTACATTACGGGGACCTTCCTTCCGATATCGATTTTGGTAAATCTGTTGCGATTGACAGCGAGACACTGGGGCTGAACCCTCATCGTGATCGCCTGTGCGTTGTGCAGTTGTCATCAGGTGACGGAAATGCACATCTGGTTCATTTCAACGAAGGAACCTATGACGCACCAAACTTGAAAAAGCTCCTGTCCGATCAGAACGTGGAAAAGCTCTTCCACTTTGCCCGTTTCGATGTCGCGATTATCGAAAAGTATCTCGGTGTGACATGCACCCCGGTTTACTGCACAAAAATTGCATCAAAACTGGTGCGTACCTATACGGACCGACATGGATTAAAGGCGTTGTGTCAGGAACTGCTTGATATTGACCTGTCCAAACAGCAACAATCCTCCGACTGGGGTAAAAAAGAACTCTCCCCGGCGCAGGTTGAATATGCCGCCTCGGACGTTCTTTACCTGCATCAACTCCAGAAAATTCTGGATGATATGTTGATCCGTGAAGGCCGCAAAGACATTGCACAAGCCTGTTTTGACTTTTTGCCGACGCGCGCCCGCCTTGACTTGGGCGGCTGGCCTGACATTGATATTTTCTCCCATTAAATCGGGAAAATCGGTCGAAAACCATAACCAGAAGACCCATTCAAATGGCACCACATTCCCGCACTGCGAAAGCCCGCCCCGCCGAACAGGATATAGCATCGGCACAACGCGTTCTCACGCTTGAAGCTGATGGCTTAAAAGCCCTGGCAGACTCCTTAAACGGTGAATTTGCTGGCGCCGTCGATATTCTGGCCCATGTAAAGGGCCGCATTATTGTAACAGGCATGGGCAAAAGCGGCCATATTGGGCGTAAAATCGCAGCAACCCTTGCATCGACCGGTTCCCCAGCCTTCTTCGTCCATCCGGGCGAAGCCAGTCATGGTGATCTGGGTATGGTGACGCGGGAAGATGCGATTCTTGCTTTATCCAATTCCGGTGAAACAGCGGAACTTTCAGATATCATTGCCTACACGCGGCGTTTCTCAATCAAGCTGATTTCCATCACTTCGCGTGCCACCAGCACATTAGCCGAAGCTGCAGATATCAGTCTTGTTTTACCCAACGCCCAAGAAGCCTGCCCCCTTGGCTTGGCCCCGACCACATCCACAACCATGACTTTGGCCCTTGGCGATTGCCTAAGCGTTGCCTTGCTGGAACGACGTGGTTTTTCTGCCTCCGACTTCAAAGAATTTCACCCCGGCGGCAGTCTCGGCAATCAATTGATGAAGGTAAAAGACCTGATGCATACGGGTGATGCCCTGCCGCTGGTCAGCCTCAACACCGCAATGGGTGAGACATTGCTCGAAATGACCGCCAAACATTTTGGCTGTGTTGCCGTTGTCGATGACACCAGAAAACTGTTGGGAATCATCACCGATGGTGACTTACGACGCAACATGACGGATGACTTAATCTGTAAAAAAGCAGAAAGCGTTATGACTGTGGGCGCAAAAACAATCGGCGCAAATGCATTAGCCGTTGAAGCGCTCGCGATTATGAACGATAAATCAATCACCAGTTTGTTCGTTCTGAATGAGGACGGTACAGTTGATGGTGTTTTACATATTCACGATTGCCTGCGTGCAGGTATTGCTTAATTGATATTTTTAAACTGAGGATGGACAGCTTTCATGGCTTTGGCTAGCACATCACAACGCGAGACACCGCCCGCTCGCAAGGCCTACAGTGATCTGCACGCTATTTCCATCACCAAACGCTCAAAAGCAAGTCGGAGCTACACCCGTTTCGTGCAGCTGATGAAACTGCTTTTGCCCGCTGTTGCCGTAATCCTGATTATTATGATTGTTATCTGGCCACACCTACAGGCCGATTCCCGGCGGTTCAGTATTGGTTTTTCAAATATCGAAATCAGCGAAGCCAAAGATCCATCCATGATCAACGCACGCTATATTGGCACCGACGACGACAACCAACCCTTCGCAATCACCGCCGACATTGCCAAAAAAACCGATGATGAAACCCAAAGCATTTTGCTGGAACTGCCCAAAGCAGATATCACGCTGGATGATGGCAGTTGGCTGGTCCTGACCTCGGAAACCGGGTTGTATGATCGCCCCAGTCAATATCTGGAACTTAGCGGTGCCGTTAACCTCTTTCACGACTCCGGTTATGAAATGCATACCGATGCCGCCGGGGTTGATTTATCCAACGGTTCGGCAGAGGGACATACACCCGTCACAGGCCAAGGCCCGTTTGGTCGGATCGAGGCCGAAGGTTTTCGCTTGATCGACAAAGGGAAAACCATCATCTTCACAGGCAAGTCGCAAGCCAAACTTTATTTAAACCGGATACGACAAAATTAATGTTTAAATCTGTACCCTTCCTTGCTGCTGCCTTGGTCTTCTTGACATCCATTGCGCAGGCCCAAGACCTTAACCTCGCCAGCGGGTCGCCCAACGCACCGTTGGAAATCTATGCCGATAACGGGATTGAATGGCAGCAAAATCAACAACTGATTATTGCCCAGGGAAACGCAACCGCAAAACGCGCAGATGTAACCATCACAGCCGATGAACTGCGTGCCTACTATAATGATAAAATGGCAGATGGCGCCCAAGGTCAGACAGACATCCATCGATTAGAAGCCGTCGGCAACGTAAAAATCACATCCGCAACAGAAACAGCCACGGGTGACAAGGCCGTTTATGACCTGAAACGTGCAATTATGGTCTTATCTGGCACGCGACCACAACTGGTCACCCCGCAAGATATTATCAGCGCTGACGATACACTGGAATATTGGGAAGAACGTGCCCAAGCCGTTGCACGTGGCAATGCCACAGCCGTCAGGGAAGGCCGTCAAATTAAGGCCGACGTTCTGGTTTCTCTGTTCAGTAAAAACAAACAAGGCAACAGCGAAATTAATCGGGTAAACGCATTTGGCAATGTGATTATTACTACCAAAACCGAACATATCACCGCAGACAAAGGCGTCTATAATGTCAAAAGCGCCGTTGCGACACTGACCGGTTCTGTTAAAATCAAACGGAATGGGAACCTGCTCAACGGGTGTTCGGCAACCGTCAATTTAAAAACAAATGTCAGCCGATTGAAATCTTGCGCCGGAACAAAAGATAGCCGGGTACGCGGGTTAGTCTTGCCAAGCGGGAAAACTATGCAATAATAGTGCCATCTCTTTGGGAACGAAAAAGCGGTTCTATACCGCAACACATGTCGGAAAAAAGAATGAAACAAAAGAAGATGTCACCGCACGTCGTCACTGATAATCAAGGATTGGTCGCAGACGGTTTAGGGAAACGTTTTAAAAAACGTCCGGTCGTGCGTGGCGCCAGCCTGAAAATCCAACGTGGTGAAGTCGTCGGTTTGCTGGGGCCGAACGGGGCCGGGAAAACGACATGTTTCTATATGATTACCGGTCTTATTGCACCTGATTATGGCTCCATTACGCTGGATGGCCATGACATTACAGACTTACCAATGTATCGCCGGGCCAGACTTGGTATCGGCTATTTGCCGCAAGAAGCCTCTATTTTTCGCGGCATGACCGTCGAACAAAATATTCGCGCCGTTTTAGAAGTTGTGGAACCAAAGCGCAATCGCCGCGAAGCCCGTCTGGAAGCTTTGTTGGCAGAATTTTCGATTACACACCTGCGCCGCGCGCCTGCCTTGGCTTTGTCCGGGGGGGAGCGCCGCCGGGTTGAAATCGCGCGGGCCTTGGCCTCACAACCCCATTTCATTTTACTGGATGAGCCGTTCGCAGGGATTGATCCCATTGCCGTGGGCGATATTCGCGAACTGGTAAAACACTTGAAAGATCGTGGGCTCGGCGTTTTGATCACCGACCACAATGTACGGGAAACGCTGGATATTATTGATCGCGCTTATATCATTCACGATGGCGCCGTCCTGATGGAAGGCAACCCGCGTGATATCGTTGGCAACGAAGACGTCCGCCGCGTTTATCTGGGCGAACGTTTCAGTTTGTAGGTTGAGATAAACAATGGCACTCAGCGTCAGGTTAGATCTCAAACAGTCGCAATCGCTGGTGATGACACCGCAATTGCAGCAGGCGATTAAGCTCCTGCAAATGTCCAATCTGGAACTTAACGATTTTGTTGAACAAGAGCTGGAACGCAATCCGCTTCTCCAACGTGATGAAAGCGAAGATGCCCCTTTTCAGGAACCTGCCGACCCTCAGAAAAACGACGGCGAGAAGAGCCCCGACTCTCCAGCACTTGAAGACCTGAACCTCAATAATCAAGAGGGCAGCCATAGCGAGTCAATTGACGCAGACGTCGACAATCAATGGAGCAGCGATACACCCGGCGATCAAACTTTGGCCGGGTCCGGCGGTTTGGACAATATGTCCTTATCCAAAGCGGGCAGCAGTGGCGACGGTGAAGGCTTTGACTGGGAACAAAATATTTCCACCATCTTATCACTGCGCGACCACTTGATTGAACAGATCAATCTGGATTTCTCAGATACAAGCGAACGATTGATGGCGACATTGATGCTCGAACATCTGGATGAAAGCGGTTATTTCACAGGCAATCTTTGCGAACTGGCGGACAGTTTCGCTTGTGAAGAAAGACTGCTGGAACAAGTCTTGCGCAAACTGCAGCGACTTGATCCCGTTGGTATCTTTGCGCGTAACTTATCAGAATGCCTCGCCCTTCAACTCAAGGAAAAAGATCGTTTTGATCCAGCGATGCAAAGCCTGATTGATAATCTTGATCTCTTGGGGAAACGCGATTTTGATGCTTTGCTGAAAATTTGTCGTATCGACGAAGAAGATTTGCAAGACATGATCACGGAAATACAAGCCCTTGATCCCCGTCCCGCGCTTGCCTTCGACACCAGTGAAATTCAAGCCATCACACCGGACATCTTGATGAAACAAGGCCTGAAGGGCAAATGGCGCGTCGAATTAAACAATGAAAATCTGCCACGCGTTCTGGTCGATAATACATATTACTCCGAAGTCAACCAACTCAGCTTGGATAAGGATTCGAAACATTACATCAGTGAATGTTTTCAAACTGCCAACTGGCTTGTCAAATCCCTTCATCAACGCGCAACCACCATATTGCGTGTCGCAACGGAAATTGTACGCCAACAGGATGCCTTTTTTCAAAAGGGCATTGAATATTTAAAACCCATCGTTTTGCGCGACATTGCCGAAGCTGTCGAGATGCATGAAAGTACGGTTTCACGGGTAACCTCCAATAAATATATCGCTACCCCACGCGGTATTTTTGAGCTGAAATACTTTTTCACCTCCGCCATCAATCGGGCTGACGGCGGAGATGCTCATAGTGCAGAATCGGTAAAATACAAAATAAAGCGCCTTATTGATGGTGAAGACCCTGGGAAAATTCTCTCTGACGACAAAATCGTTCAGCTTTTGAAAAATGACCAGATTGATATTGCACGCCGCACGGTCGCAAAATACCGCGAAGCCCTTGGTATCTCTTCATCTGTCCAAAGAAGGCGGGAGAAAAAAGCTTTACTCGGAAAGTAAATTGACAAACACCTCTTCTTTTCCCACATGTTTATGATGAACATCAAAAAGAGGGGGGTATAAATGGCATATATTAATACTGTTGACATATAGGGACACTGCCACTAAGTTCCCGGCCTTCACACAAGCAGTCTGGCATTGCTGTGTATACGTGTAACGTTTGTAGAGATTGACGACACGCTTGAAGGGCCGGTTGTTTTAAATGGCCAATAACCAAGCAGGAAATTCTGATATGAGAATTGCGGTACAAGGAAAACAAATGGACGTTGGCGATAGCCTGCGTACACATATTGAAGATGCGCTGAAATCAAATACTGAAAAGTATTTCGATAAAGCAGTTGAGGGTACAGTCACCGTCTCAAAAGATAAACATCTGTTTAAAACTGACATTACCGTTCACGTTGGGAAAGAAATTCACGTGCAAGGGCGTGGCAAGGCAGAAGATGCCTATGCAGCCGTTGACGAAGGGATTGAACGGATCTCAAAACAATTGCGCCGTTACAAGCGCCGCCTGCGCGACCATCATCGCGACACAGAACGACTACAAGTCGAAGAAGCGCAATATACCGTCTTCTCCGGCTTTGAAGAAGAAATTGCGGAAGAAGCGCCCGGTCCGGCTATTGTTGCCGAAGTGGACAAAAAAATCCACAAACTGGCCGTTGCTGACGCTGTCATGCGAATGGACCTTGCCGATTTACCCGTACTTGTTTTTAGAAACAGTGCAAATGGTAGCGTAAATGTGGTATATCGTCGTGAAGACGGTAATATCGGCTGGATCGACCCGCAAAACAGCTAACGTCGATATCCGTCATCTATATTTAGGAACCGGAATTAATACACTATGGAAATCTCTGATATTCTGACACCGGAACGTGTTGTTGCAAGCTTGCGCGCAACGAGTAAAAAGCAGGCTCTGCAAGAGTTGGCCCGACATGCCAGCAGCGTCACCGGCTTGAACGAACGTGCGATCTTCGATGTATTGCTGGAACGCGAACGCCTCGGCACCACAGGTGTCGGCAACGGCATTGCAATCCCCCACGGCAAACTCAATGAACTAGATGGCCTTTATGGGTTGTTTGCGCGCATTGAAAAACCTGTCGATTTCGACTCTATTGATGACGACCCTGTCGATCTCATCTTTGTACTTCTGGCACCCGAAGGGGCTGGGGCAGACCATCTCAAGGCACTGGCCCGCGTTTCCCGTCTCTTACGTGATGACAGCGCATGCGAAAAATTACGCGGTTCCGATACGCCGGAAGCGCTGTATGCGATCTTAACAGAGCAAGGCGAAAGCCATCAGGCCGCCTGATAGCTTTCGCCTATTTTTTTAAAGAAAAGCGTCCCTGAATTCAACGGGGCGCTTTTCTTATGGGGCTTTGTAACACGTCAATGATGCCTAAAAGATTGACGCTGGTACATGGCTCACTTATATCCTAAGGAACGAATTCACAAACCGAGAATGGGAGCTTAAATCATGGCTATGGAAGCACACGAAATTGAAGGCATGATCCGCGAAGCACTGCCGGATGCAGAGGTGCGTATTGAAGACTTGCGTGGCGATGGTGATCATTATGCCGCTTATGTGGTTTCTCCTTCCTTCGTCGGTAAAAGCCGTGTTCAACAACACCAAATGGTTTATGCTGCCCTGCAAGGCAAAATGGGGGGCGACCTGCATGCACTGGCTTTACAAACCAGCGCACCTGAATAAGATTTTTCGGATTTGACCGTCACATCACCATCAGATAGCCGTCTTGCCGTCATATCGGCAATGACGGCTTATATGTTTTGGGGCATGTTCGGGCTTTATTTCAAAGCACTGGACGTGGTGTCTCCCATTGAAATTTTGGCACACCGCATTGTGTGGTCCTTTTTGCTTTTGGCCGTTCTCATTACCTATTCAGGAAATTGGGTGGCCGTCATGCAAATCGTCCGCTCCCCTCGGAAGCTGATTATTTTTGCCCTCAGCGCCTCGTTAATCGCCCTTAATTGGGGGTTCTACATCTACGCCGTTGTCAGTAGACAGGCCCTTGAAGGCAGCATGGGCTATTTCATCATGCCGCTGGTTGCCGTTATGTTGGGTGCGGTTTTCTTTGCAGAACGTTTTAGCCGGACACAAGCTTTTGCCATTGCACTGGCCTTATGCGGTGTGGTCTATCAGCTATGGTTTGTCGGTCAGTTACCGTGGATTGCCCTGATCCTTGCCTGCTCCTTTGGCACTTATGGCATGTTACGCAAAAAAGCCCCGGCCGAATCCACTGTTGGTTTGTTTCTGGAAACAGCCCTGATCACCCCCTTTGCCTTGGCCTATATGGTCTATTTATCCCAACAGGATGCACTTTATTTCACAACCGGGTCCTGGGATATGAGCCTCTTGCTGATGCTCGCCGGCCCCATCACAGCAATCCCTTTAATTCTATTTGGTTTTGGTGCCCGAAAACTGCGATATTCAACGGTCGGTCTTTTGCAATATATTAATCCGACCTGCCAGTTTTTATTGGCCATTTTCATTTTTGAAGAGCCTTTCAGTCTACACAACTTGATCACATTTGCCCTGATCTGGTGTGGCTTGGCGCTATATAGCGTGAACACCTTACATCAAAGACGACAAATCAAATCGTCGCAAACTTGACAAATGGATGAAAGCCAGCCATATCCCTAGTCGATCACAGCTATGAAGGAATTTTACGTCATGACAGACAATCCCGTTTTTGAACGCATCGAACAGGACATTGCCGATAACCCCGTATTGCTCTTTATGAAGGGCTCGCCCATGTTCCCGCAGTGTGGATTTTCCGCTGCTGTCGTTCAGGTCCTGACTCATCTGGGCGTTAAGTTCAAAGGCGTCGATGTCCTGACTGACCCGGAAGTCCGCGAAGGTATCAAACAATTTTCCAGCTGGCCGACTATTCCCCAGCTTTATGTTTCCGGCGAATTTGTTGGCGGGTGCGACATCGTGCGTGAAATGTTCGAAAATGGTGAACTGGCTCAGTTGTTGAAAGACAAAGGCATCGAAGTCGCTGCCTAATTGACCTTTCCTGAATAAGAAAAACCTTCGTATCCCGGATGCGAAGGTTTTTTTATGTTTATGATTTAAAAACCGCCCATTTATTTTTCCCGCTGGCTTTTGCTTGATACATTGCCGTGTCTGCCTTTTGGATCAAACCGTCCAAATTATCGCTATCCGCAGGAAAGTAAGAAATCCCGATACTCACACCAACTGTCCCCTGACAACCATCCAGATAAAAAGGATGCTTCATCTGATCAATCAGATCTTCTGCTACTTTTTGTGCTGTTACGTCGTCAAATTGTTGGGAAAGCAGAACAATAAATTCATCCCCCCCTACCCGTGCAATCAAGTCAGTTTCACGCAATCGATTGTGTAAACGTTTTGCAATTTCACGCAACACATCATCCCCGATGGCATGACCGAATGTGTCGTTTACAGTCTTGAAATCATCAATATCAATAAAAAGAACAGCGCATTTTTCGTTGCTGCGTTTCGCTGTTGCCAAAACAAACGCGCCTTTTTCCACTAAAAGATTACGATTGGGGATTTGTGTCAACATGTCGTGCTGGGCCATGTAACGCATCCGCTCTTCCAGCTTTTTCAATTCTGTCACATCGACTTGAACGCTGACAAAGCCACCATTACCCATTGGACGATCCGTTGTTTTAATCCAACGCCCGTCTTTTAGACGAACAACAAACGAACCTTCCAATTTTGTGCGATATTCCGCTTTGCGTTTTAAATATTCCTGCCCGTCCCCATATTCATCGCCAACCGCGACATTGCCACGTTCTAGATCAATCCGGCCCAACTCGGAAAAATGGACACCAGGCTTTAACTCTTCAGGCGTATAACCGTACAAGTCCGCAAAATTTTGGTTCCAAGCCAGCAACCCTCCATCTTTATCATAGATAACAACAGCTTCGGATATCTGCTCAACCGCTTCACCAAACATCATACCCGCTTGTTGAGACAGGGACTTCAAACGCAATTGATCACATTCTGCCTGTAAGGCTTCAAGGCGTGTGATTAACTGTTCTTTAGACAAATGATACAAAGAGGGGGAAGTCATTCGTTTATCAATAAAGTTTAAATAATTAAACTATAATCGTATGCTGATATGATAAAGAAATCCAGATGAAACTCTTAAAATGACCAGTCTATTTCTGATGCTGGGGTCAAAGCCTCGATTTTTGGTCGTGCAAAAAAATATCCTTGCATGTAACGAATGCCTTGCTCTTTCAGATATTTATATTCCTGCACGGTTTCGACACCTTCACAAACCACCGAAATACCCAACTCCCTTGCAATCAACAAAATACCGGCAAGGATCGCTTGTCTGGGTTTATCTTGATCAATATTGATAATAATTTGGCGGTCGATTTTAAGCTTATCCGTCTGAAAATCCGCAAGCAGGTTCAACCCGGAATAGCCTGCCCCAAAATCGTCAATTGCGGTCATATATCCATTTTTCTGATAGGTCAGAATGATATTCTTCAAATGTGCGTGATCGCTTACAAGTTCATTTTCTGTAAATTCAAACGTAATCATTTCGGCAGGGAAATTGAACTCTCTTGCCGCATTAATGGTTTTTTGCAAACAGGCCCGTGGATGATAAACCGCATTCGGCATGAAATTAATATTCAAACGGCAAGTCATCCCGAGTTTAGCTGCCAACTCGATCGCCTTTACACGACAACATTGATCAAACGCATACATCTGATCTTCCGAGATCCCCGCCAACACCTCTCCGGCGCTTTCTCCCGTTAAGCCACGTACAAGGGCCTCATAGGCATATATGTTTTGCGCTTCGACATCGACAACAGGTTGAAATGCCATTGTAATGGCAAATTGCGTCAAATCATCGCAATTACCCGGACAAATAGACTGAATCTGCTCTTTTGACATCAATCCCACACATACATCATCATCACGTTTTCTTAGACTACAGGTTATTCCAGATGAGATAAAGAAATGAACACAAAATAAGATGCCAATAAAAAAAACGCCCTGTCCAAAAGACAGAGCGTTTTTCGTTCGATTTCGTCTCGTACAAATTAACGAGAGTAATATTCGACAACCAGGTTCGGTTCCATTTGAACCGGGTACGGCACGTCTTCCAGCTTCGGTACGCGGATGAACTTGCCGACCATTTTCTTGTGGTCTACTTCGATATATTCCGGAACGTCACGTTCGCCAGAAGCAACCGCTTCCAGAACCATCGGGATTTCGCGGGATTTCGCGCGAATTTCAACCGTGTCACCTTCTTTTACCAAGTAAGAAGAAATAGTAACGCGTTTGCCGTTTACCAGAACATGACCGTGGCTGACGAATTGACGAGCCGCAAACATAGTCGGTACGAATTTCATACGGTAAACGATCGCATCAAGGCGCGTTTCCAACAGACCGATCAAGTTTTCGCCGGTATCGCCAGCACGACGAACAGCTTCTTTGTAGTAGCGACGGAACTGTTTCTCAGAGATGTTCGCATAGTAGCCTTTCAGCTTCTGCTTACCCATCAACTGCAGACCGAAGTCAGAAACTTTACGGCGACGTTGACCGTGTTGACCCGGACGGGAATCGCGACGGTTGATCGGAGATTTTGCACGACCCCACAGGTTTACGCCCAGACGGCGGTCGATTTTATATTTTGCGCTAATACGCTTAGACATAGGTTAAATCCTTCTTTTATAACCATTTTTTTGTCCCGGTAGGCCCAAAAGGCGTGGTTGCACGACAACCAACGTTCCCGGGAAGTGATAAGGCGCGCAATATATAGGTTTCCGCGCCTTTGTCAAAAGGATTCTTACGACAGACTTCCTCCCAAAAAACCGCCAAAACTGCTCCCGACCTGAGAGTATTGACCTTGTTTCTTCTTATCATCGCCCGCCATCGCACTCCCTGCAATCGACCCAATAGAAGACCCCAATTGTGAATACATTTTACGTTTGTTTTGATCTGATTGTTCCAACAAATTGGCTTGAATACTGGATGCACTACTATCTATCGCCTCTTTACGATCTCCAAACTCTTCATGGCTTGCTTCTGCTGCGTCCGTACGTAGCCCTTGAATAATCGCTCCGGATGAGCCATCGGCAGCTGACAGGCCTGAGGCTCCCATCTTTGCTCGTTTTTGAGCCAGTGCTTTTTTTAAACGATCTTTGCGCTCCTTTTCATTACGCTCATATTCCGTCCAACTTTGCTTTGCCTGAGCATCCAACTGTTGCTGTGCTTTTTTACGCGCAGCCTTTTGCTGGTCCGATGCTTGCTTCATCGACATCGCCATTTGTACAACAGCCATAATAATCTGTACCCACATGGATAAACGCTCCTCACATAAAAAAAGCCCCTTCGAATAGCGAAGAGGCTTGTGGTTAAACAAAAAACGAGATCAGGAACTTTAATCTTCCAGTTCCGTATCCCAATAAAGAAAAACGGAATTAATCTTAGATATTAAAGCCTTGCTGCACTTCCCCTCCAATGGAGGATGGAATGCATCAATACCTTACAGGGTACTTTTCAACAAAAAACCCTAAGATTATCCGCCTATCGGTGATGACCGCATTTCGCATTTTCATCGCCTCATTGCTCACTGCGCGAGGTGCGTTATGAGCAATGCTATAAAGCCATATGGCAACACCTGCACAGTCGAGCTTGATCTACCGTGGGAAGTCGCTGAACTTCTTGTGGAACAGGGGCCAATACTTATCAAGGAAATCACGCTTGCTTTGAAAATGCGAAAGCAGCGTACCGATTGTAATGCAAAATTCGCAGCATTAGCGGAACAAGACCGCAAAGAAGCAAAAGAGCGTTTTCATAATCTAGGACGCATCGTTGACGAAGCCTTAACTGGACAAACGACTGCTGAACAACGTGTTCGTTTATCAATTCTCGCTGATGAACATGACACAAACCCCAGTTTCCTGAAATCAGTTCGTCAGCTTTACCGAGAAAGGGTTGTTACAGCTGAGCGAGAATTACGCGATGCACAAATAATCCGTTTTTACTTCCAAGGTCTTTCCAATAAGGAAATTGGACGCCGTGTTGGAACAAGCGTCGGAAACGTATCCACTATTTTGTCACGCCAAGGAAATTTGATCACTGCCTTGCGCCGACTTATCAGAGAAGCCGAACTTGCTGAACGTACTCGTGGTGGTGCCAAATGAGCATGCAAACACCACCACCATCAATTTTAGCCTTTTGGATTTGCCTCTCAGATATCGCAGGAGAGTCGTTGAGAGAAGACGGCTACGAAACCCATGCAAACATTCTTGCGCATTCCTGTGGGCTTTTAACGGACAAATGGCGAGATAAATACGGCGAACGCTTTGATTACGGTTTAGACCAGCTTCTGCCCCTCGTTTACGTCGAAGACGGAAATGGAGGGCAAAGCCAGTGAGAGCCTTTCCTTCACACTCCATTGCATCCCAGACCCGCACTTCTGACATCCGGGTCAAGAACCCCAGCGAACGCAGTGAGTGGGTTCTTGATGCGGTGGCCTCTCCACACACTGCCCCCAAGGGGGGCAGGTCAAGCCCAACGGGCGAAGTGCCTGCACCCCTGCCACACGGCGAGTGGGAGAGCGCGAGGGGAACCCCTCGCAAAGACCTTTCCACCGGCACCGCCGTGGATAAGGTCAACTCCCCTGCCAAAGTCAGTTCCCTTGATAAATACGCAAGTAGTGTTTCACCTCACGATGGCGATAAGGACGTAGAACCGGGTTTTGGAAAGAAAGAGCGCCACCGCCTCCGCCGTAGTTCTGGTCGTTTACTCCAGAACGAACGTGTTCACACCTGCGGACAACGGGCAACTTCTCAAGTCGTAACTCTTCACCATGAAAACGAGACTTCCCACTTCGGCGGGATTGAAACCTGTGGTTCGGTTTGGCATTGCCCTGTCTGTGCCGCGAAAATCACTGAGGGTCGCCGGGAAGAACTGGACGCTTTGCTTAAAGCTCACAAAGAGGCTGGCGGGTTTGCTTATATGGCAACCTTTACCATGCCACATAATAAATTCCAGCATCCAAAGGAATTGAAAGACACAGTATCCGAAGCATGGCGTAAAACAAAAGCTGGTAAAAAATGGCAGCAAATGCGTGACGAATGTGGCTGGCTCGGTGACGTTCGTGCGTTAGAAATCACCCACGGCGAAAACGGCTGGCACCCGCATATTCATGTATTAATCCTATTTAAATCTCACGCTTCTGACCAAGATGCTAACGATCTCGCTGAATGGCTTTTCAGCACATGGCAAAAGCGCGTTTTCAAGATGGGTTATGGCCTTTGTTCGCGTGATGCATTTCGCTTCGACCCTGTTTCAAATGAAAGTGGGGCTGCGGATTACGTCAGTAAATGGGGAGCCTCTCACGAGCTAACAAAAGCACATATGAAAAAGGGACGCGGCGGACGTACACCGTGGCAAATTCTTCGCAGCTATCAGGATACAGGTTCCGAAGAAGACGCCCGTTTGTTCCGCCAATACGGCAAAGCTTTCAAAGGTGCGCGTCAACTAACATGGAGCCGGGGCCTTCGGGCGCTATATCTCGAAGAACCAGAAAAAACGGACGAAGAACTTGCTGTCGAAGATCAAATCGCAGCAACACATTCCGCATCCATTCACAACGATATTTTCAGGATCATCGTTAAGCAGCAGAAAACAGCAGACCTACTGGTTGCTAATGAGCAAGGCGGCTTTGAGGCTGTCCTTCAAACTCTTACCGACATCGGAATTCCTTGGGAAATCTCAGAGCACCAAGGCTTAGAGCGAGGACGAACAGTCCCGCTTATTACACTGAAAGGCACTGTGGGCAAGCACGGTGACCCGTTTTATCCAAGCACCAATGTGGTGCGTAAACTTAAATGGAAAGGTTGATTATCATGCAACAGTCAACAAACATCTCATCAACATTCACAGCAAAAAACCTTGGCACGCGTCTTCGCTCAAAACGAGACGAAGCAGGTCTTACTCGCAAAATCGTTCACGAAAAAACAGGTATTCCTCTCAGTAGCATTGAAAAATACGAAAACGGTTCTACCGATGTGCCTGTATCTCGTTTGTTTGACCTTGCTAACCTATACCATGTCACTATGCCGTGGCTTCTCGGTGAAGAAGCTCCTGAAAATAATAATTCCGATACGTATACGTTACGTAAGAAAGAAAACACTCACAGTGAACACACAGAAGGTGTTTCTGAGGCTATCTTTGAGGATATCACAGAGAGCACTCACAGTGAGCAACCGGAAACCGTTAACGTTAACGTTCAGGATGAGAAACCAGAGCTAGAGACAATTGATGATGTACTCAATGCCATTGATCAAATGCGCGAACGTGAATTTGAAATTAGCAGCGGCGATAAAACTACAATGACAAATTATCAAAATAAATTGGTTACCAAGTTAGAACAAGCCAAAGACATGATGACTATCATGGAACCTGATGAACTTACAAAACTAGCTATTGCCCGCAAACTTTATTCCGAAAAACCCGAAATCGGTTTTGGTTTATCTGCAATGTTAGAAGACAATTCAAACGGAACCAATGTTGCCTTTAAAGGAGACATTTCGGAACGTATTCTTGATACAGTATTGTTGGGTTGTGACCTTTTTCTGATCGAACGTGACGATTTAGCAGGGCTTGCTGATGAGTTGAAAGAAGATCACGACATCGAAGAGCCCGCAATGTTAGGCCTTTCATGGGGTAACCATGAGCAGCTTGTTCCTATTCTTCGACCAATTCTGCGCGGTTTGGCAACATCGGGGGATGGTGTTGATTTGGCAGACCGTAAATTATTTCAACTACGAAAAAATCAGGAAATCTAAGGCTTACAGCGGACCCTTCGGGGTCCGTTCTTTTTTCAGAGGAATTAAAGGTTGCGCAAAAAGAAGAAAAAGTTAAAATAGTCACACTTTTCAACTACCAAATTAAGTAGATTATGAACGTAGAGATCGAAAATGATGCCGATTACTTGGTCGAAGGTGACGAGTTTCCGTACACTTTAGGCTGGTTACTTCGGAAAAAGAGAAGTGAAAAAGGTATGTCCCGTGTCAAGCTTTCAAAGTTCACTGGCATTACCACCAACACTCTTGCTCGTTATGAACTCGCTGGTTTGGAAGGTGGAAAGTATCCATCTGCGATTAAGCTTATGATCATCTGTATCCACCTAGAAATCGATCCCAGGGAAGCATTTGAATACATCAATCGCGACCCTAAAATCAGTATCTTCAAAGATGAAACTGATGGTCTTTTTTCATTCATTTATCATTTCAAATCAGACAATGAGTGGCTTGATATGAAGATGAATTTAAAGAGTTTGGAAGACATTCAAAATGCTTTTGAGGCAGTTCAATACGAAAACCATCTACTGGAAAACCGTCTTGAAAAAATGAATGAAAAGATGGATCGGATGATGCAACTATTAACAAAAAACGACTCGGAAAAATAATCTCCGAGTCGTCCTGTAAACCTTATAACATCTGGAAACGCGCCAACGCTTCCATACAAACTACGAAAGTTTTTAATATGATGTCTTCGGCTAAAGAATATAACTTCCTCCATTTCATATTTCAAGCACTTCCGTTGAACCAGCTCTACGGAGGACTACTGATATGATCGAACGAATGTTATCTGCCAACAAAGCCGCAAAGCGTTGTGGCCTGTCAATTACTAGCTTCCTAAAGTTAGTCAAAAATCATACTGCACCTCAACCAATCAGTCACCCTGACGTTAAACGTAAGCTTTGGGATATTCAGGATCTCGACCGATACATTGACAAACTCAAAGGCGGTTCTGATTTCCAGTCGCAATCCATCAACCTTTTCAGGGAGAAATTGGCAAATGCGGCAAAAGCTTAAGTATGTAACAGAGCATAAACGCCCCGGCGGCTATTCCGATTTTTATTACCGCCGAAATGGTCAACTCCAAAAGATCAAAGGTGAACGTCATAGTGATGAATTCTTGGCGAACTATGCCCGTATTCATGCCAGCTTTGAGGATACCAAAGAAAGTTGCAGAGGTGGTTTCGACCACCTCTGTGAGCAGTATCAGAAAAGCACTGACTTCCTGAACCTCAAAGAAAGTACTCGCCGGGAATATCGCCTTGATTTGGATCGTTTGCGCCAAATCTTCGGGCACATGGACTTGTGCGAAATTAAACGCGGTTTGATCAAGGAAATGCAGGCTGAATTCCATAACAAACCGGGGACAGCAAATAATCTTTTGCGCACTATGAAGAAAGTTCTCAATTTCGCAGTAGATATGGAATACATCCCTGTATCGCCAGCCGAGCGCATTAAGCGCCTTAAAGGCGGGGAGCACCTCCCTTGGACAGAAGAAGAGATCACAACCTTCCTAGAAGCTGAAACAACGCCTGTCCAAATGCGGTATGCCGTTCTGTTTGCCCTGTTCACCGGGCAACGTGTCGGTGACATCATCAAAATGCTTTGGAGCGACATCAAGGATGGTCGGGTAACTGTCATTCAGCAAAAAACAGGGGTTCGCCTTCGAATTCCCTTACACCCGAAATTGTCTGAAATCATCCCGACTATGAGCAAGGATAACGTCAACATCCTGACGACTTCCAGCAATCAACGTTGGGGTATTTCAAACTTTAAGCGCGTGTTCAAGAAAGCCAGCCGTGACGCTGGTATTCCTGAAAACAAGGTGTTCCACGGATTGCGTAAAAACGCCACCGTAATGCTTTTGGAGGCAGGCTGTTCTGTCGATGAAACCAAAGCAATTACAGGCCACAAGACAACCGCCATGATCGAACATTATGGCAAGGGAATAAACCAAGAACGCCAAGCAAATGCAGCTATGGCGAAATGGTCTAAAAGTGTAACAAGCGAGGGAAAAGTGTAACAAGGCTATGAGGGAAGCCCCGGTTTCCCTCAATCTTCCAGTTCCGTATCCCAATAAAGAAAATCCCGCCAACTCTCATGTAAATGGTTGGGCGGGAAGAAGCGGCCGTGCTCTTGAAGTTCGAAACTGCTGGGCCTATAGGGAGGTGTCATCAACTTCATCCCGGCGTCTTTGATACTGAGATGTCCCTTTCGCGTATTACATGGCCTGCATGCCGTCACAATATTTTCCCAATGGGTCCGCCCGCCCCTGCATTTGGGCTGGACATGATCAAACGTCAAATCCTGTGCTGGTAACTGCACCCCGCAATATTGACAGGAAAACATATCGCGCAAAAACAGATTGAAACGGGTAAAGGCAACCTGAGAAACCGGTTTTGCGTATTCTTTTAACGCAATAACGCTCGGCAATTTCATTTCAAGGCTGGGAGAATGCACACAGGTATCATATTCCGACACGACCTGTACCCGCCCGGTAAAGACATTTCGAATGGCTTCTTCCCAAGACCATAGAGACAGCGGGTAGTAGCTCAATGGACGGAAATCCGCATTGAGGACGAGGGCCGGGTAATGCATCGGCGAGGCATACATACGTTTAACCTCCTGTCTATCAATGATTATACCCTAACAAATCCCTATGACAAAGGAGTTACAGAATATATAAAAGTTGTCATGATAAAAGAGACCACCCGTTTTGCCCCAAGCCCCAGCGGCTACCTGCATTTAGGCCATGCCTACAGCGCCCGCTTCAGTGCTGAACACGGACAACGTTTTTTGCTGCGCATCGAAGATATAGACCAAGGGCGCTGTCGTCCCGAATTTGTCGATGCCATTTATGACGACCTCGACTGGCTTGGCCTGTCATGGGAAATACCGGTGCGTATTCAATCACAACATATGGACGATTACCAAAAGGCCATAGACAAATTGAACAATCAGGGTCTTTTGTATCCTTGTTTTTGTACACGCAAGGACATTCAGGCCGAGGTTGCCCGTTCAGCACATGCCCCGCATGGTCCCGATGGGCTTCTTTATCCCGGCACCTGTCGCAATTTAACCCAAAGCCAACGCGAAGACCTGCTGGCGGACGGCAAAGCCTTTGCATTGCGTCTTGATATGGCCAAAGCCTGCCAGTACGCAGGCCCCCTTCATTGGGTAGATCATGCGCATGGCAAACAACAGGCCACGCCGGAAATTTTCGGTGATATTGTACTGGCCCGCAAAGACACCCCGACCAGCTATCATATTTCTGTCACGGTTGATGATGATTTACAGGATATTTCACTGGTGACGCGCGGTGAAGACCTGTTCCACGCCAGCCATATCCATCGTTTGCTACAAGCCCTACTGGGTCTGAATGTTCCGCAATATCATCATCATGCACTGCTACATGGCAAAGACGGCAAGCGGTTTGCCAAACGGGACAAATCGCTGACCATCCGTTCTTTGCGTAACAAAGATTATAGCCCACAACAAGTCTGGGACATGCTAGAGGATTTCAGATAAGAAACGGCCCTCTTGCGCGGCAGCCTGTTGGTCTTTCAAGGTTTGAGTCAGTGAATTTTGTTCACTTTGGCCCCATTGATCGAAATGCAGAATATCTTCGATGGCCAAACGTTCGCGCCAATTGGCCATTTCCAATTCTGGCTTTTGATAAAAGTGGCTGACATAACCGATACAAAGATAGGCAATCACTGTAATATTTTTCGGAATACCCAAGACCTCTTTCACAGCCTTTTCGTTAAAAATACTCACCCAGCCAACGCCGAGGCCTTCGGCACGTGCCGCCAGCCATAAATTTTGTACGGCACATACACTGGAATATAAATCCATTGTCTTTTGATGGGTTCGACCCACCACGACAGGGCCGGAACGGGATCGATCACAGGTAATCACCAGATTGACCGGGCTTTCCAGAATACCTTCCAGCTTAAGGTTGCGATAGGTTTCGCGGCGTTCTTCCTCAAACATATCAGCTGCTTCATCATGGGCCGTTTTAAACAGATCGTGAACCTTTTGTTTCACCTCTTGCTGCTTCACCACCATAAAATCCCACGGCTGCATAAAACCAACAGAAGGCGCATAATGTGCAGCGGTGATTAAACGGGCAAGTTTATCATCTTCAACCGGGTCCGGCTTGAACTGCCCGCGCACGTCGCGACGTTCAAAAATCGCACGGTACACACCGTGACGGTCATTTTCACAAAAATCGATTTCAGGCTGAATAGGCAAAGTTGTTCCATCCATTTTCATTCCCCTTAAATGGATTATTTCAGAAACGAACGTCCAATCCGTTTCATCAAACTTCCCGACAGGCCGGTCTTCTGACTTCGGTTCATTCCGTTGTAAACGACCTTCCCAAGCAAAACTCAGTGGTCAAAATTGTCACAACAGTCCCCGTTACAGCGTTGGGCACGCAGCGGACTTTCACCGCTTTCCCGATTATCCTGTCTGGTTTCATCAAAACAGGCACCCGTGGGCTATGTCTGGCTTTTATATAGGTTGTTCTTCAACTTCACAATGGAAATTACAATACGTAAAAGTAGATTATAATATTTCCAAATTAACACCTCAGACCGCGGACCAATTCTTCATATTCTCTGATCTCGTCCGGATTAAGAACGCCGTGCCGAATGAGAAAATCAATAATGACAAGATTGCAATTAAATTTAAAATCAAAGGTATTTTTAACAATATCGGCAACCTCTTCCACGCCCATCAGATGAAAGCTCGCGACCTCCCCGTCCGTATTGTTCGGAACGAACTCTTTGGGGACTTCCAGGTCATAACAAAACATCACATCGGGTTTCAAACCGCCATCTGTTTCCATCATATAGCTGACCGTACCAACCGATTGAGCTTGACGTGCCAGATCTTCGGGGATCCCTGCTTCTTCACCACATTCCTTGATAATATTTTCCATGAGGCTCAGGCCTGCCGGTTGACCGCCCGCCACCATATTGTCCCACATATCCGGGCAAACCATCCTATCAGCCGCACGTTTAGCAATCCACATTTTAATCTGGCCTTTATCACGAACAAAGCCATTGATATGAACACCATAAGCCCGAATACCAAATAACGGTGTCGCGGCCCGTTCAATTAAAAATAACGGCTCCTCCCCAAAACGTGGCGATACAGCGTACAGTTCCCCACGCCATCCGTTAATTTGTTTTTTATCTTGTAACGCCTGTGTCACCTGCGCCATATGTACTGTTATGTCATCGACTTTTTTTAAGCGTAAGACATCCTGCGTAAAATCAAAAACGTCATGAAATTCTGACAATAGTGCCAGATTGTCACGCCGAACCCATCCGATGAATTGCCCTGCGGGCCCCTGAAAAGAAACAAAACGGGACAAATCGTGATTGTTACATGCCCGAATATGATCTATGTAGCCCATCGGTATATTCCCTTTTTTGAAAAATGACTGACACACCATGCAACAACGTCCCGACCATATTCAAGGTCTTATCCTCGCCACACTGGGGGCTTTGTCCCTGACACCGGACGGATTGCTTGTGCGTCTTGTCGATGCACACGACTGGACAATCGTTTTCTGGCGTGGCCTGATCATTGCCTGTTGTTTGTTTCTCTATCAAATTTTCTTTCGCCGTCGCGCAGGCCTGAAAGCTCTTTGGCCCGCCCATTTAAAAGAATGGCTTTGTATCATTCTGGCAGGTTTCGGCACCTTGTTTTTCGTTCTTTCCATCACCCATACAACGGTTGCCAACGCACTGGTCATTTTAAGCACCATGTCCTTGTTTGCCGCACTCTTGTCGCTGATCTTCTTAAAAGAACGAATTGCATTACGAACAATAATCGCAATGGGATGCGCGATCATTGGCATTGTTATCGTCTTTATCGACAATCTGGACACAACAGGTTTAAACGGCAAGCTCTTTGCTTTGGCCTGCGCCTTCGTCACCGCAGCCAACATGACCGTTATTAGAAGTGAAAAAACCATCAATGTCTTGAATGTCTTTGCCTGGGGCGGGATCGTCGTTTGTATTCCCACGCTCTATCTGGCCCCCTATCTCGTCGTCAATGTACAATCGCTCATCACATTGGGGGCGATGGGTGGTTTAAATGCTTTTGCATTTGTCATGTTAGGGTTAGGGGCAAAATATATCCCCTCTGCCGAAGTCAGCTTATTAATGTTGTTAGAAACCATTATCGGTCCCATTTGGGTTTGGGCCGTTCTAAATGAAATACCGTCTTCCAACGCTGTTATTGGCGGTGGGATTGTGGTTGGCACTCTGGCCTTGCATTCCCTTGCCAGCCTGCGCGCCCATAAAAGAGTATAATTTCAGCGACAACGAGACATTCTAAACGCCCGGCAGGGTCGTTAGACATACCCGTAAGCCCCAAACCAAATGAAATATCCCCTCTAAGCTATGCATAGGGCATGATATAATTGATTTGATGTGGAGTGCCTAAAATGAAATTAACTATATTTCTTTTTCTGGTGATGGTTCAGGTCATGTTATCTGACAATTTGCATGCAGAAGATAAGTATGATTTTTTACGAAAAGGCGAGGCTCCAAATGTCGACAGTGTTTTGGTCCCTGAGTATGCAGAGCAGGTTCCACATAGTGGCTTAGCTGCCATTGCTAAGCTTTATGAAGGAGTCGGGTTCCCCGAAGAAAAAATTGAAGAAAGAACTCGCTTCTTGAAAGCATTCTTCCTGACTTACTCTAATCAATATGCAAGAGCTTCCATCAATGCATTAAAATCCAAGAACGTTTCATCTACATTCCTTGCTGATGTTGACGATATGAGAAAGTGGTACGTCGATCTAATGGGACAACCTTCTGAGAAAATTAAGGAGGTGGCTGAACGTGAAGGTGATCGGTTACTTTCTGTAATGATGTCTAAAAAAGGGACACGAAAAGAAAAGCATCTTCAAATTATAAAAGACGCTATTGCGGAATTTGGTGACGTAACCGAGGATTGGAAGAAAGAAGCGTACTTTAAAATAATTTTTAGGTATGCACAGCAAGGACAACATAAAGCAATTTTAGAAATGGCTAAAACCTACTCGCCTAATGGTACGTTACCCGCGAACCCCTCCAAACATTATTTCTGGTTAAGGCATGCGGCTTGGATTGGTGCAGATGTAGAAGGTGATCTTAAAGAAATAAAGTCATCTTTAGATAAGAAAACCATTAGCAAAATGGATCAGTTATTCTTTACCAATAAATACCCCGATGCAATGGAAAAGCCGAAAGGTCATTGGAAGGTCATCGGCGGTCCAAATCGCCGATGGGTTCCTCCATATTTATGGGAAGATAAAGTCGCGACTACTACAGATAAAGACTAGTCTTCTCCTTCTTTTTTGGTGCAACGACTGTAAATCTCGAGTGTATTGTCACTGGCTTGCTTAAGGAGGCGTAGCTCTTCGCTTAAGTCACTCTCAACACTCTCAAGTTCTTCTAAATGGTTTTCTAGGTCACTAATTGCTTGTTCTTTACTGAATACTTCTTCGCCATTCCTATCCATCGAGCAAAGCATAACCTGAACCCATTTCAGACGACCTCTGAGTACATTCACTGAAAATGAGATACCTTCTCGTTCTTCTATTTCTGTTTCGCTTTCAAGCTCAAGAGGTAGGTTGAGTTCCATTTTTCCATTCCTGCACTCTGGATGTGGATACTCAACAGAATAGGACTCCATATTTTTGATCTCAGCTTTCACTTCATCAATAGCTTCTTGCACAGTGTCCATTGCATCTCGCGCATATTGATATTCTGCTTCGGCAGCCCAGAAATCAACTTTCTGATTTAGACATGTATCTTCTGTTCGTTTCACTGATGACTTACCTTTTTCCTCTGTTTTTTCTTGGTTAGTCGCTTGTGACTTTGCTTGACCATCAGATATCTGATAAACCACCGTATCGCCGCCTGTTTCTTGCCCCTCTTCAGCAAGAGCGAGAAGGACTTGTTTTTGATTATCAGGCAGTTTGTTCATCACCTCTTGCTCAAAACCGCCACACGTTCTTTCTTGCGATCTGATAGTTGGTTTAGAAAGTTCGCATATTCAGCTATCGCCTGATCGCCCCCGTTTTTAACTGCGTCAGCGTACAACGTTGGTAGAAATCCATTGTTGGAATAATTCAGCATAGCATCCATAGTACCGGCATTCTCAGCATGCGCTTCATTAGAAACAGGTTGCAGTTTGGTTGATTTAAACCAAGGACTTGTTTCCGGCTTTTGCTGATTGGCAGCCTGCTCCCACATGGCATTCGTTGGCTTCTTGAGTTTCGGCACTTTGACTTTCGGTAAGCCTGTCAATGGGTCGATTTTTGTCGGTTTAGGTTTGGGATTAGACACCTTGGTTGCCAGTGGATTCACCGTCGAATTTCCTTGGTTAGCGAGAGTTTCTCCAATCTTTCTTTCAGTCGGGCCACCAGGTTTCAGAATCCCATCGACCTTGAAACCATTTTCTGCTGGAAACTCTTAAGACCTTCAATCATGCCCATATCGGGAATATCCGTGATGCCATAATCCGGCACCTGATAATCCCCGATTTGAGCAAGGGCGTTTTTGGTATTCAACAGGTCATTCGGGTCAGTGTTAGATGATTGACTAATTGTGTTTCCAACACTGAACAGGTTTGAAAAAACCGGGAAAAGTGACGACATAACGATCGTCCTTTACATGGCTTGTTTGCGGACAAAAAAAAGCGCGCCTTCATAACCAAAGGCGCGCTTTTATTCGGTATTTTTAGAAATCAGGAGGCACGTTTCGCATTGTTTTTATCGTCTTTGACACTGCGCACATAAGCCTGTTCACAGTGTGTCGCACAATAAGGCTTCCCTTCAACTGCCTTGCCACCGCAAAAATGAAATCCCGGTGTGCCTGGATCGCCGATTGGCCATGCACACATACCCGGACGGAGTTTATCCATTGTGATAACTTCCGGTTCCGGTGCTTTCTTTTTCTTTGCGGGCTTACGCTGGATCGGCGATTGACGCTTAGGCAACCCCAGACGGTGGACCTTACCGACGACCGCATTTTTCGTCACATCAAGACGTCGACCAATTTCGCTGGTGGCGATACCTTCATTCCACAGCTGAGTCAAAATCTCAATTCGTTCCGGCGTCCAATCTACACTCATAACCGTTCCTTCACGATTTTCCATTCCCTTACGTACAAGCGGTCAATATAACCCAGCCGCACAAAAGGATACATAGTATTTTACGAAAAAAGTTGGCGCACATTACAGAATGAGTCAGTTTGAAGCAATACGCAAATGCCCTTTCCCTAGAAAAAACACCTTATTTCCATTTATACACAATCAAGGAATATCTTTGTAAAAGACATGATTTCCGATCTCCGCACAGGGAATACGATTACGCGCCCAAGCCGGTAACAACCCAATGCGGTGATAGTGCGTCGCCCCCTGTGTCGGATCTTTCACGCCCCCAAACAAAGCGCGCCTGGCAACGCGCAGGCAACTTGCAAACACTTTGTTCTCACCCGTAATTTTTAAAATCTGCTCTCGATTGGGATCATTCACATTCCAACAGGAAAATTGCCAAGGACGTAAACACACCCCTTCGGCATCATTGCCCCACCAATAACCGCCGCGGCGAATGGCTTTTTCAACCCGGTTGATCACCACACAAGCCACCGCTTCAAGGCCACGCACTTTTTCCCCGCGCGCTTCGCCAAACAAGGTCCGCGCCAACACATCAACCGCCTTATCCGGTGTGCGGGAATAACGACAATTACTCATACTTACACCCCGCCACGCAAAGGTTGATCCAGCTTATTTTCAATTCGTACCAAATGCCCAGTCAGACGACGTTCGACATCTTTCATATAAGCGATCGAGGCATAATTCTTGGCGACCTCCAGCTTGTAAGCAGATAAGTTTTCGCGCAATTTCCCAAATCCGGTTTCCGTATGTTCACGCATTTCAGCGCGATCATCATCATGATCTTGTCGACTTCGCCAAATCATCCAGAACAAGCCTGCCATCGCTGGCAATTCAAACGCCGTAATCCACCAGATCAGGTCGATACTCCAACTTCCGTTCATCTTCTAAATCTCCTTAAAAAAACAAAAACGCTCCGGCATCACCTGCCGAAGCGTTTCTCTTTGCTAATTTTTCTCAGTCTGGTCTTGCGCCTCTAAACACCCGTATCGTTATCACCTCTGCCCTTCAGGCTTTCCCAGGCCTCACCTGCCGAGACAACACAGGCAACGCCTGTTGGTTTTGTAACAATAATGGTCCAGCTTCCTTTGTTTGAGGCAAAAATTTCAACGACACCACCGTTCCCCGCCAATCCCATTGAAACGGGAACTTCGTGATAGCGTTCTTTCAAAGCATCAATAATGTCCACACGTTCACCACACAGGCTTTGTGCTACAGATGGGAAGGCGAAGGACATCACGGCGCAGAAAAGAATAAATGCACTAAAAACACGTTGCATGACATCCTCCTTCATTCACTTTACAGTTTAGAAATATATGGTCATCGCAAACCTATCTCTCAAGGATTCTTTTACACATCAAATTCACAATCTGCGTTTACAGAACTTGCATTCCCTCCCCAGTGGGCCATCTTCTTTCCATCCAATTCGTGCAAAGGGGTACGAGGTAAACGCACAGGCTCACTAAGCAAACATCCCGCCACCGCATCCAGCGCATCGTCTTTTGCCGAAACTGAAGGGACCCATTCCCGCATCTCGGTTGGAAACCTTGTTTTCCAGACATTGCGATGAACCCACAACGCCTTGGATGCCAGCACAACATCAAATGCAGATAGAATACGTTCCGCTTTATTCACACGAGAATGTTTTTCAATCACCGCACAAGACACCCCAGCCTTTTCCAGTTCACGGCGCAACAATCCCGGTAAAAATTTCCCCACACCGTTTGTTTCAAGGCAAACAGAAGACAAATAATATTCCCGGACAAAAGAAACCACCTGCCGACAGAGCTGGGTTGCTTCGTCAGCTTCTGCCAATTTCGTGGGGTCATGGGTCATGTACCGTAACGCATGCAACCAATAAGCCCCCTGATCATCCGTATAAAGGGCTGCGATAACACTGGCATCCCCCTTGTTGGGCGATCCGAATGACGGATCCCACCAACAACTGGCCGACACCAACTGACGATCCCCCAACGACAAGGAAGCCATCCGGTTATGTTCGTTATAGTCCAAATCCCGTTCGTAAAGCTGCATTAGATCAGGATCTAAACGGCTTTCAGAAATATTCATCGGTTGCAGCATCATTTGGCTTTCAAATTTATTTTTTCCGGTTCGTCGCTGAATTGCGGCAATGTTATTGTCAGGAAAACGTTCGGGCCATTGACTGCCCCCATTTTGATCCAGCAACGCCAGTTTGAACCTTTCAAACCCGGCGAGAAAGGCTTCATCTTCGCCATTTTCCTCCCGCACTTCATCAGCATAAATGGTATAGTACGTGTGCGGTGTACCGACATAAAGTTGCAAGCCGCCCGGCACAATCACATAATCAATTTCCTGTAAGCGCGCCCGTAGATCAAGCCGTTTAGGCGCACTATCACAGGTATTGGGGACTTCCACATCATCGCAAATTACCACATCGGCACGCGAGCCAGTAATATTAGCCCCAATTCCTTTTGCCAACATACTGGGATCACGCAATTCACTGGGGCGATTAACGGTAAACTGATCCGATGCCCATTGTTCTTTGCGTTTTGGTTTTAATCGTTTTGTCAGCGGATGACGTTCAATAATACGCTTTACATTGCGCACCATTTTTTTGGCTAAGGCAAAATCAGCGGCCATCACCATAATGCGACGGTCTGCATCCATATACAGCAGCCACGCACAAAACAAACCGACCAATGTACTTTTACCGGAATTACGAAAAGCCATAAGTAAAAGTTCACGCCGGCCTTGCATCCAGGCCTCATCCAGCCATCGACAAATTTTCAGGTGATGTTGGGGCATACTCAATCCCTGGAGCTGATCCCATAACATGACAAATTCGGGAAAGGCCACACGCTGTTTCATTGTTATTATTCTCCTTTTTCCAGCATGAACACTCATTCATCAGCATTCATTTTCCAGTCCTTTCAACGCTGCACGCGCACCTGCCAGAAGACCTGCGATTTCGTCATCCTCCGACAAAGGTTTTGTTGTTTCTTCCTCTGTATTTTCCGCCCAGCGCACAAGTTTGGTCAATAATTCCACATGAGATAAAGCGGCCTTGCAGGCGGCGTGATGTGCTGCGAAACCTTTCGCATCCTCGGGTTCTTCCGCACGTGAAAACGCTTCATAACTTGTTGTCGCACTTTGAATAAGATTGGGAAGCAAACCAGCCAGTAAACTACGCACATCTTCAATTGATGATGCTTTTTTTCGCCGTTGCCGACGCCTTATGGGTTTCGGACTTTCCTCCATTCCTTTCTCCTCTCTTCAGCTAAATTGACCCGCCCCACACAAAAAATGTGCAAAACGGGTCAACAGCCACCTATCTTCAGGCTAATCGTATCGTTTTTACGCTTCCGCCCAGATAATCAGTTTCCAATTTGCCGAGGTTAAAGTTTCACTCCCGCCGTTATCACGTCGAATAATCAGGATCGGTCCACCGCCACCAAAGACACCCGTTGTCGTGCCTATTTTTGTATGGACATGCGTCGCATCAGCACTGACCGCGATGTTATGGTTATTACCGCCAACGCCAATGTTCTGGTTAGGGAAGTCTACAATTTCCCCCGCTAAATACCCTCGTTCCGCAAGAATACACTTCAGCTTCAGGCCATGTTTTTGGGGAATAACGTCAAGGCCATGTTCCCAATCAATAGCAGCACTTGCCGTTATCGCATATTCGCCAGAAACTTGGCGCTTTGTCGTGACAGGCGTGACCGAGGGATCAAGCGCCGCAGCACCTACCGCATTTGTGGCCAGCTTATCAGACGTGATACTGCCAGCCGGAATGTGCGCCGCTGTGAGGCCGCGCGCCATTTCCCCAAGATTGCGCCCGCTCATCGCACTAACCACTCTTCAACAGTACCGGAAACATCGCGCATCTTGATCCAGTTTGGGCTGACAACTTCACCTTTAACCACGCGAAGTTTACCCATCAAACCAACACAATCCCATTCTGGACGTTCAGAACGTGGAACGTATTCTTGGTTTTCATCATAATTAGGATTGAGTTTACGACGTTGTTGTGTTGAGCGTGTTGCATCCACTGGAACAACAACGCCATCTGGCACTTCATCAACCGCATAAGAATGTTGGACATCCTCTGTTTTTTCTTCCTGAGCCGGTGATACAATTTCGTCAACCTCGTATGTTTCCGTGACCATGCGCGGAACACAGTGAACACCAACGATTGCACCATCTTCATAAAGATCAAATTCATCAAACAGCGGAATTTCTTTTGTCTCTGTTTTGACAACCTTAGTATATTTCCCATCAATCAATTCAATGGAAGAAACATCTTCGGTAATTGTTTCGGTTGCTTGAACTTCACGTTCTTTTGTGATCGTTTGGTAAACTGCTTCTGTTGCGTCCTGAACAACTTTCGTTTCCGTCCATTCCACAACTTCATAATCTTCCATGATGTATTTGTTAAAATCATCTTTCAGATATTTGTCAGCCCACTTAAGTTCAGCAGCATCACCAACGACAGTTGGACGGGCTGAAATCACACCAAATGGAATTTCCGCAGCAAGTGCCTTACGAATTTTCCCATTTTCAAGAACGACCGCCCACCCACTACGATCTTCGTTCGTTGGATTTCCGTCAGCCCATTCAAAATATTCAGCAAAGTCGGCACCGTTAGCACTCCATGCTCCATCGTGGTAAGCATTATCTGGGCGTATCATGCAGTCAAGGTCAGCACCGCCACTGGAGTAACATTGAATATAAGAATAATCAGGCGATTGGACACGGGCGGCGTAGAAACGTTGCATCGCACTTGCATAAGATGCGTTTGTCGCCCATAATCGCAAGTTTTCAACACCCGTTGCATGATGAATAAGTTGCGTATTTCCTACATTTCCGTTATTCGCAACTAACAATTTAAACTCGGATGCAGCATCTGCCCCGATACCAACGTTTCCAAGATTATTCATATGGAATTGGTTGCTATAAACACCAGCGTTTGAAGTCCCTAAACGAAGAGATGTGTTACCGCCCGTGGAATATGCCATAAGTGCGGCATCGCCTAAATTTGCATCGTATTGCACAATAAATCGGCTGGCCCAGTTTTGACCATAGCCAAGGTAAGTAAGTTCAGTTCCGGTTGAATTTAATGCAAGATCGTTTGGACGACCATTCGTGCCAATAAATAAAGTTCCGTCCGTTTGTTCGGTAATTTGTCCTACAGTTCCAGTTCCAGAAGTTAGTTGCTGATATGTCGAATTTGTATCGTGTCGCACCCGATAACGTTCATTTCCATTCATATAAGAAATAAACGGAGTCATGTCTGTTACTGTTGTTGCAACTGATTGAAATGACTCAATATTAGACACAGCATTAGAAGTAATAGTCCCGTTTGGGTGAAAATGTTGCTTAATGTTTGCCCCATCCTTATCGCGGAATACATGTGCAACAGCATCTGTGTACGACCACCCTGCCGAACGCTGCCATGAATCTCCAACCGAAGTCTTTGGCAAAATAAAGGCAGTTTCATCAGTTGTGCGAATAGATGCATCCGTTCCAGATAGGTAAATGTTTTGACCTAATGTCACATTCCCAGATACATCAAGGGTGTTAAACCAGCCTTTAAACCAGCGTTTTACACTTGTGCCAATACTCCCTTCACCATTGGCGCGAGGAACAATATTTTTAGTTGCCATGTTTCAAAATCTCCTTAAAGCGGCTGAATATCGCCGTTGCCGTCAAGCTCATATGTTTCGGAATAAATCGGGGATAGGGTTGGTTGGACATCGCCGTTGTCGTCCATTTCGAAGAAAGCGCCGTCATAGGTATTGTTGACGATATCCGCCATTTGCTGCGCATAGGTCTGCATGTTGGCTGTTTGGGTTGTGCCTTCGGCTTGAACAACCGCAGCCTGCGTTGCACCTTCGGCTTGCACATTTGCGACTTGGTTCACACCCTCCGCAACAATGGCGTCCATTTCAGCGGTAACGCTCAAAGATCCAAAAGCGCGAATTGTAACCACATCACCGGCATAAAGCGGAGAAAAACTGGTAATACTCGCCCCATCCGATGCCAAATAATCCGTTCCTTCTTCCCAAAGGGCACCATTCATATCGACGATAACAACGCCCGGCGTATAGATTAACGTTTTGGCGTGATCATCCGGTCCACTGAGTGCTGTTTCACCACCAATCGCAGTGTATTTAAAAACGGAAAATGTATGCTGAGCCGCTGACACAGCCTGATCACGGGCAAAAAGGGTAAGGTCGCGGGCCGTTTCCGTAGAAGCACGATCAACTGCCGCCGAACTTGCACTGACTTGAGCAGCCGCAGCTGCTTGCGTGGCAATCCCGGCATTTGCCTGTGCGTGTGCAATCTCATCCACATTCGGTCCCGCAACCGGTACCCCTTCATTATCAAAAATCAAACAAGCATTCGCCCGCTGCTCTTTTAAAGGTAAGACGAGACCAACATCCCCATCCGTCGGATCAAGGGTGACAGAACGAACAATCTCATCTGCATTCTGTTGTGATAATGCCACCAGATAATCCAGTTCCTGATTGATCACGGCAGCATGAAAAGCGCCGCCTTCTGCAAAATCACTCATACGTTCAATGGGTAAATAACGCCGTAGCGTCACCACCGTATTTGCCGGTGGTGGAACGTTAAAAATAACACTTCCCCCTTCGCTTTGACCGGCACCTATCACACTGTAACCAGATAGTTGACGGGCATCATCCAGATAGACTTCCAGATCCGTTTCCTTAAAAATGGCAAACGGAAAAACGAAGGTGGACAAAATCCCGTCACCCACCGCCTGTATGCGCGGGCGCACGTCTCCAATCACGATGTTTTCACTCATCGTGTTCTCCTCTTCTTCAATAAATTCAGTTGATTAAGCGTTTGCTGTAATTTCTTCGACCACAGACATCACGCTAAAAGGCAGTGGCGTGTCTTGTTCAATCCGCCATAATTTTTCAATACCGTTGGCCCGCCATCCCAACGCACGGACCGTGACATCCCCGGTAAACAATTGCGGTGCACTATCTAAAACACCTTGCGGTCCAAATTGTTTAAACGGGACATCTTTTGGACCGCGTCCGACATCCAGCTTCAAGGCTTGCGTATCTTTTAATCTCAGCGTCAATGCAACCAGCCTCAAGCGCCCCCTTGGGACGCA